>CAWJSC010000017.1:0-443233 GCA_963845425.1 uncultured Microthrixaceae bacterium | reverse complement strand
TCATATGGTAGATACCGGAATACGGCATGGCAGTGACGGCGGCCATCGATGCGGTATTGACGATATGGCACTCGCTGTCCTGCGCGGCCATGATCGGGACAAAGGTGCGGATGCCGTGGATCACACCCCACACGTTGACGCCGAGCTGCCACTGGTAATCGGCGAGGCTCTCTTCCCACAGCAGGCCACCGGCAAATACACCGGCGTTGTTGCAGGCGATATGGATGGCGCCGAATTCGCGCAGCGCCGCATCCGCCAGTAGTTGCACATCGTCGGCGTTTGACACGTCCGCAACCACTCCGATACAGCGGCCGCCGCTGGCGGACAACTCAGCGACGGTGGCATCCAGCGCCTGTTTCTCGATGTCCCCCAGAACGACCTGCATGCCTGTTGGCGAGAAACAACTCGCCCATCGAGCGCCCGATGCCGCTGGCGCCGCCGGTAATCACTGCGGTTTTTCCGTGGAAATCTTTCATGCGCCTGGCCTGTGACGGTTTAGCCTGTGTTTACCGTGCGACACTACAGCGCAGGGCTGTCCTCGATAAGACCCAACATGAATTTGCCGGCCTCGGTGTAGATATTCTCACTGATGAAGGCGTGCTGCGTGCCGGTGTACATATCGCGGAATGCGCGCTCCAGCCGGCTGCCCTCGCGTATAGCGCTGGTGCCGGCGGCCAGATGCGCCCACTGCACGATTTCCCGGCTCGCTTCCGTGGCGTACGTTGCCGCAACGCGCATGTCGCAACGCATCAGCGGCGTGACTTCCTCGCCCGCGGCAACGCGGGCTTCAAACTCCGTGAACGTGTCGACCACGAGCCTGTGCGCCGCGCGCCACATCGCTTCATGGTGCGCGAGATTGCGCTGGAAGGTCAGGCGGTGCGCGACGGACGTGGTCTCGCCCATGCGGGTTTTGGAGATGGCGAGCTGGCGCACATCGTCGATCGCGCTGCGCGACACACCCAGCGCCCAGGCCGCGTGTCCACAGCCGGTGAGTGGCATTACGCCGAAGCGGTAAATAGGGCCGCCGCGCAGCGGGGTGCGCGTCATCAACGAATAGGTATGCGACGCCGGCACGAAGACATCATGCAATTCGTAGTCGTAGCTGCCTGTGCCCTTGAGTCCCTGCACATGCCAGCCATCGGTGAACGTCACCTGCTCGCGCGGCACAATCGCCACCATCATCTGTGGCATGACATCGGTAGCCATCACCATCTGGCCGTTGTCCATCGGCAGGAAACCGGCGCACACGTATTCGGAGTGGCCGGTGCCGCTGCCGAACTGCCACTTGCCGGTGACCTTGTAGCCGCCGCTACAGTCTGTCGCCCATGCCGTTGGGAAAGAACTGGCCGCCCATCGTCACGCGATTGTTATTGGCCGTGAATACAGCTTTGAAACCCTCATCCGGCAGGTAGGCCGCCGCGAAGCAGGACGAGGGAATATTGGCGATGCCGATCCACCCCAGAGACAATCCCGACACGGCCGGGGCGGCCACTGCGTGCGGTCGCCACCGCTGCGCCCAACTCCTCATCCAGTCGACCGACGACCTTCTCGTCGACCTCCTCCCGATCGTTGATCTCTCGACCGGTCGGGTCGTCAGCCGAACTGGTTTCTTCGCATGAGCGCCGCCGTCCACACCATCCGTCGCCTCCGGGTCGTCGGGGCCGCAGTCGCGATCTTCCTCCTCGGCGCGGCCGTACCCGTCGCCATGAACGTGGTCGCCGACGCCGCCCTCGACTTCAACTGCTCGGTCGAGTACCAGATCGACCAGGTGATGGACAACGGCGCCCGCTGGCAGATGTGCTGGGAGCGACGGGCCGCCGAGGGCATCGTCTTCCACGACGTCACCTACACACCACCGGGCGGCACCGCGGTGGAGATCCTCGGTCGGGCCGCACTGGCCCAGATCCATGTGCCTTACGACGACAACGGTGCTCGATTCCACGACCTCTCGGACTACGGCCTCGGGACGATCGACGACTTGGACTCGCAGTACTCCGGGCCGAACATGAACGATCTACAGGCCGGCGACTGCCCCGACGGCACGCGTCTCACCGACGGCGGTTACAGCGTGCTCTGCCAGACCGAGGCGGCGAACGGCTATGCCTACAAGTACTACGGGGAGCAGGCCCAGTCCACCTCCCTGAACCTGTTCAGCGTGAGCCACATCGGGGCGTACAACTACGTCGTCGCCTGGAACTTCGACGACGACGGCACGATCCGACCCGAAGTGGGAGCCACCGGCCAGCTCCAGATCGTCAACTTCGGTGGCCCGAACTCGGTTGGCTGGCCGGTCGGCGGCAGCCGGGTCGCCGTCGCCCACATGCACAACTTCTACTGGCGATTGGACTTCGACCTCGGTGGCACCCGTTTCGACGACCGAGTCGAGGAGCTCGAAGCGCTGCCCGCGGCTGGGGGCTCCGAGCGCCGCAACGTGCGCCGGGCGTTCACCACCGAGACCGCCCGCCGCGTGGCACCCCAGACGTTTCGCAGCTGGCGGATCCGCGACCTGAACATCGTCAATGCCGACAACCACCCGATCTCGGTCGAGCTCGTACCCAACACCGACAACATCTTCCGGGGGCCGGAGACGTTCACCCAGAACGAGCTCTACGTCACCCGACAGCGGACCTGCGAGCGCTTCGCCAGCCACAACGTGCAGAGCTGTGCCGGGTCCCCCAACAGCGTGGCCGGCTTCGCCAACGGGGAAGGGCTCGCCAACCAGGACACCGTCGTCTGGTATGGCACTTCGTTCCACCACCTGCCCCGGGACGAGGACGAGGACCGGATGCATCCGCACTGGAGCGGGTTCTCGATCATCCCCCGGGACCTCACGGCCACCAACCCGACCGCCCCGTGACCCGCGCGCGGACGTGGACCTGAGCGGACCGACGAGGTCTGCTCAAGGCAAAGGATCAAGCCCCGCCGGTGCTGGGATCGAGCGGATGGGGGATACCGAACTCGCGGAACACCGGGATCTGGTCCGGGGACGCCCCATCGGGCATGCCGACCGCGAACTGGGTCGGGTCGGCCGGGTTGTACCAGCAGGGCCAGACGTCACCGACCCGCGGCATCTGGGTCTGGTTGATCATCATCTTCTTCTGGCCGTTGAACGCCGCCCCACCGCCGAGGGGCTCGAGCTGGAAGTCGACCAGGCACTGGATGTTGATCATGTTCACCACCATCCCCGTGGGCTGGATCCGCAGGATCATGGCCCGGGCCTTTGACCCGGTGGCCACGAGGTTCTGCGCCATGGCCTGATTCTCCTTGGACCCCCCGAACGCCGACCGCACGTTCTTCAGGACCACCACCGTGATGATCAGGGGGATCGCCACGGACAAGACGACGATGATGAGGATGGAGGTGCTCATGGCGCCATCATCGCCCAGCGGCCCGACCGGACGGGTGAGTAGTCGCTACTCAATTCCGATGCACCGTCGGACCACCGTTGCGTTGCCCGGCACGGCGCTCAGGGCCCGCCGCGCAGCAGGACACCCGGACGGGCGTCGAGGTCCTCGCCGTCCCGGCGGATCGCCGTGCCGTTGACCCAGACGTGCTCGATGCCTCGGCTGCGGGCGATGAGGCGGTCGGCGCCGGCCGGCAGGTCCCAGACCCGCTCCTGGGGCCCGGACGCCACCGTGTCGGGGTCGAACACGACGAGGTCGGCGGCCCCGCCCTCCACGATCCGGCCCCGGCCCTCGAGCCGGAACACGTCGGCGGCCTGGCCGCTCAAGCGCCAGACGGCCTGCTCCAGGCTGAGCACCCCCCGCTCGCGGACCCACACGCTGAGCAGGTGGGTCGAGAAGTTGGCGTCACAGAGCTGGCTGGCGTGCGCCCCGGCGTCGGACAGGCCGAGCACCGTGCGCTCGTCCTGCAGGAGGGCGGCCAACTCCTCTTCGTCGTCGTTGGCCAGGACGATGCGGTACCGGGTCGTGAGGTCGTCCTCCAGCGCCAGGTCGATCATCAGGTCGAAGGGATCCACCCCTCGCTGCGCGGCCAGCTCGGCGATCGTCGGCCCGCCGACCAGGTCGTGATGGCGGTTCGTCTCCTGGATGGTCGCGTTCGTGAGCCGGTCCCCCCACAGCGAGCGGTCGGCGTGGAGGCGCTCCCGCCAGGCCGGGTCCCGGTAGACGTCGGCCCGCTGGTCGTGGGGCACCGCCAGGACCTCCTGGAAGCAGTCCATGGTGGCCATCGGGAAGGGATCGGCCATCGTGACCTGCATGACCAGGGGTCGGCACGCCACCTGCGGCCAGACCTCGCCGCCGCGGGCCGCCGTGGCCTCCACGATCGACGCCGCACCGCCCTCGCCCCACATGCCTGACAGCAGAGCCGTCCATGACACGGGCCGACCGGTCGACATCGAGATCTCGGCGAACTGGTCCATGAACAGGTTGGCCCCGACGGTGGCCTGCATGACCCCCCGGCCGACCTCGCCCATGGTCGCGGCGAGGGCCTCGATCTCGGCGTAGGCGGCCAGGCGGCTGGGCACCGGCTTGCCGTAGGCCCCCGAGTGCGTCGGCGCCCCCGACGTCGAGAAGCCCATGGCCCCCGCCTCCAGCGCCTCCTTGATGATCTCGGCCATCTCGGCCACCTCGGCCTCGGTGGCCTCCCGGTCCGAGGCCTCGTCCCCGAGTACGTACAGCCGGGTCGGTGTGTGTCCGGCCAGGACCCCGACGTTCAGGCGCTTGGCCAGCCCGTCGAGCGCGGCCAGGTACTCCGGGAAGGTCTCGAAGGTCCAGTCGATGCCTTCGACGAGGGCGTCGAAGGCCATGCCCTCGACGTTCTCCAACGTGCGGGCGATGGTCTCGCGGTGTTCGGGCCGCGTCGGGGCGATGCCGAAGCCGCAGTTGCCCACGACCACGCTGGTCACCCCGTGCCAGCACGACGGGGTCAGGTCGGGGTCCCACAGGATCTGGGCGTCGTAATGGGTGTGGATGTCGACGAAGCCGGGGGCCAGCACCAGTCCGCCGAGATCGACCTCCTCGGCCCCCTCGGCCGCCGGGACGTCACCGACGGCGACGACGCGCCCGTCGGCCACGCCGACGTCCGCGTCCCGTCGGGGCGCCCCCGTCCCGTCGATCACGGTCCCGTTGCGCAGGATCAGGTCCATCTCGTCCCCCTGGAGTGCCGTAGGAGCGCGACCGTACCGTCAGCCGATGCAGGCCTGGATCAGGCCCTGCAGGACGTCCCGGGTCGGGCCCAGTGCCTCGAGCACGACCGGGGCCGGCGGACCCCCGTCCAGCCGGACCGCCAGCGGGAACTTGAAGGTTCGCTTGCTCTCTATCAGGGCGTGGGTGTCACAGCGGTCGACGACCAGTTCCACCGGGACCCGCCCGACCTCTCCCTCGGCCGCCACGGTCACCAGATCCGGCCCGGGGGCGACCCGCACACCGAAGACGATGTTGCCCCGCACACCATCCACCGTGACCGCGGTGTCGCCCCGGCCCGTGACGACCAGGTTCCCTTCGACCGACCGCGGGCCCATCGGGACGAGGTCCGCGAATGCGAGGTCGGCCGCCGCCCGCACCGCGGCCTCCTGGCACTCCACCTCGTGCAGGGCCTCCATCACCCCGTCCGGGTACTGCGCCAGGGGCAGCCGGGCCTCGGCGCCCGCCACCTCGACGACCAGGTCGGACGGCCCCGCCGCCGGGCACACCGATTCCCCGTAGGGCAGGGGCACGAGCAGCCGCTGCCCCGGGGTCAACTGGGTGTCCCGCCGGCTGGCGGGCACCGGGGCGAAGAGGGGGGAGGCCAATTGCACCGAGGCCACCGTCACGACGTCCTCACCGTCGTTGGTCAGCTCGAGGCGGAAGGTGCGCTGGCTGTCGAAGAGGCTGGACCGGGTCGCTGTGGCCGACAGCTCGGTCGGCGGGGGCGAGCCGGCCGACGGTCCGTCGTCGGACCCGCAGGCGGGGCCCAGCAGGAGGAGTGACGCCGCGAGGGCACCGGCCCACCGCTTCACCGGAACTGGGAGAACCAGCCCGCCACCAGCCCGTTGAGCACATCCGCGCGCTCCCACTGCAGGAAGTGGCCGGCCCGGGGGACGATCACCGGCCCGACCCGGTTGGTGAACGCTACCTCGCAGCAGGCCATGAACTGCTCGGGCACGACCTCGTCCTCGGGCCCGTAGAGCAGGAGCGTGGGCACCGGCATCGTCTCGAACAGGCGCGGGACCTCCTCGGACACCCGGGACCCCCCGGCGAGCTGATAGACGGCCCAGCCCGCCCGTAGCCGGGCTTCCTCGGACCAGGGCTCGGTCATGAAGTCCACGTCGGCCGGGGTGAACGAGCCCCGGCTGCCCCACAGGCGATGACCGTAGAAGTCGGCGATGTAGCGGCGCCGGCGTTCGGCGGTGTCGAGCTCGGCGGCCAAGGCGTCGGGCTCCTGGCCCTGGCGGAACTGGTAGTCGGTCTCCGGCCGGGCGTGGACGTCCGCAAACCCGGTCATGACGATGCCGGCTGCCTGGTACTCCTCGATCAGGAAAGGCGGTGCCGTGTTGAACCAGCAGAGCGCCTCCACGAGGCCCTCGACCCGCAAGGCGAGGTCGTAAGCCACCACCGCGCCCACGTCGCCGGCCACCACGCCGAAGCGCTCGTGGCCGAGCACGTCACGGACCAGGACCTCGACGTCCCGGCTGTAGGTGACGATGTCGTAGCGGTCCCCGGGGTCCACGTCGCTCTCGCCGTGGCCCCGCAGGTCGGGGACGATGACCTCGTAGCCCGCGGCGGCCAGCGGGGCGATGTTGCGCCACCAGATGCGCTTGGTCTCCGGGTACCCGTGCAGGAGCACCAGCGGATAGCCGCCGACGCCCTCTCGCACGTAGGCCAACGACAGCCCGTCCCGCACCTCGCGGCGATGGGTGGTGAACGCCGTCGGGTCCGGTGCGGTCATCCGGCCTCCCCCCCACCGAAGCCGGTGCGGTCAGCGGGTGATCAGCCGAGTGTCTGGCACTGACCCGGGCGCTCCACCGGGAGTCGACCCCCGCAGGTGGCGCCGTAGCCCTCGTAGGAGTTGGTGGACGAGTCGACCGGTGTGACCCGATAGAGCTCGTCGCAATCGGCCAGATCACCCGAGAAGCAGCTGTCGGCCAAGTCGTCGAACCGGGTGTCGGACCCGTAGTCAGGGATGAACGACGAGGGGTCCTCGGGGTCACCCAGCGACACATCATCGGAGAAGTCCGAGCTGAAGTCCGAGCTGAAGTCCGAGAAGTCCGAGAAGTCCGTGAAGAGGTCCGTGAAGTCCGAGAGGTCCGAGAGGTCGGAGAAGTCGGTGAAGTCGGTGAGGTCTGACAGATCGGAGAGATCGGAGAGGTCCGAGGCATCAGGGACGTCCGACAGCTCCGAGAGGTCGTCGGTGCTCGCGGTGTCGGTCTCGCCCCCGTCGTCGCCACCGCCGAGGAAGATCACGAGGGCGGCCACCACGGCCACCACCGCGAGGCCGGCCAACGCCAGGAGGCCCACGGGCAGCTTTCCCTTGCTCGGCTCGGTCGGCGTGACATACGGGCCGTCGGCCGCGGGCGGACCCGTCGGGGTCCCGGCCATCGGCGGGCCCACGACGGGCTGGGCCACGGTCTCGCCACCGGCGCCCGGTGTGGTCACATCGGTCGGCGCGTCACCCGGGGGATCGGTGGAGACGACCCCGCCGTCGGAGACCTGGTCGGTCCACGCGGTCCCGTCCCAGTAGCGGTACTCGTGTCGCCCGTGCGGATCCGGCTGCCAGCCGGCTCCGCCACCGCCCTGATCGCTCATCTCGTACCTCTCCTGGGTCGTTCGGACCGGCGCCGGGCCGGGAGGCCGTGGCGCCTCCGCACCGTAGCCCGCGACGATCTCCCCACCGAAGGCGGACTCGCCCGACGGCGCAGGCGCCGCTGACGACCGGACCGGACCCGTCGCTAGGGTCCCCGCATCGGCGTCCACTCGGTCCTCCGGCTCCGGCGCGCCTTGGCTCCGGCCCTGGTGGCGACCGCTCTGCTGGCCTCCTGCGCCGCGCCCGATCTCGACCGGGAGCAGGCCGCCGAGGAGCGACGGACGTGCGCCAGCCTTCGCGAGCGGGTGGCCGCCCGGGCCCTCGGCGACGCCGGCGTCCTCGACGGTTCCGACGCCGAGCCGGACAAGGAGGACGGGCTGTCACCCCTGACCCTCCTGACCGACCCCGGCACCTGGTACGCCACGTTGGACGCGGCATTGGCCGACGCCGCCTTCGGCCCGGGTGACGGGCCGTCACCGGTGTCCCCGGCGTCCCGGCTGGTCGAACGCTGCCGCCGGCTCGAGCCGTGAGCAGGGCGGTGGCCGGCCGCCTCCGGACCTCGGTGGCGCCGCTGGCCCTCGTCGGCCTGGTCCTGGTCACCCGACTGCCGCGCCTCGGGCGGCCCCGGGCGATGGTGTTCGACGAGGTGTACTACGCGCTGGACGCCGCCGACCTGCTGCGCCACGGGGTGGAGTCCTCCCCGGCTCATCCCCCGCTCGCCAAGTGGCTGATCGCGGCGGGCATCCGGGTGTTCGGCTTCACGCCGGTCGGGTGGCGCTCGGCCGCGCTCCTGGCGGGGGTGGCCCTCGTGCTCGTCACGTGGCTGGCCGCCCGGAAGGTCACCGACCACGGCGGCCTGGCGTTCCTCGCCGGTGTCCTCGTCGCCCTCGACGGCATCGCGTTCGTGACCGGACGTCTCGCCCTCCTGGACGCCTTCGTCGCCGTCGCCACCACCGGGGCGGTGTGGTGCGTCCTCGGCGCCCTCGTCGACCGGGGCGACCCGGACCGCCTCCGCCGCTGGCGTTGGGGGGTGGCCGTGCTCCTCGGCCTGGGCACCGCTATGAAGTGGGGAGCGGTCTGGACCTGGCCCGTCGCGGCCGTCGTGCTGGTCAGCCTCGAGCGCCGAGCGGCCGCACCCGGCGCCTCGCGGCGCCGGGTGACGGTGACGGCGCTCGCCGTCCTGACGCTCGTCCCGGTGGGGCTGTACGTGGCCGCCTACGGCCCGTGGTTCTTCCAGGCCGAGCACACCCGGGCCGGCCTGGCCCACTGCGGGAGCGAGTCCCCCTGCCGGCTCGGCTTCACCGAACGGATCGTGGTCTTCGTCGACCACCAGCGCACGTTGGTCGACTTCCACGCCGGCCTGGACACCGACAACCCCGAGGCGGCGCCCGCATGGTCGTGGGCCGCCCAGGCCCACCCAGCGAACCTCTTCAGCAAGCCGTGCCTCCCGGAGATGACGGCGTCGCCCGACGCGCTCGACGACGGGGTGTGTACTGATGCCGACGGGCCCAGCGAGGCCCGCCTGCTCGCCCTGGCCAATCCGGTCTCGTGGTTCGCCGGGCTGCTCGCCCTCGGTGCCCTCGCCGGGCTGGCGGTCCGGCGCGGCGACGACGCCGCGGGCACCCTGCTCGCCCTGGCCGCGGCCCAGTGGCTGCCCTGGATGCTGACCGGGCGCGAGGTGTACTCCTACTACGCCGTGTCGCTCGTCCCGCTGCTGGCCCTCGCCACCGTGCTGGCCCTCGACCGGCTCCCTCGCGTCCGCCGGTATGTCGCCCCGGCGTTGGCCGTGGGCTCGGTCGTCGCGTTCGCCTTCCTCTACCCCCTGCTCACCGGTCAGGCCCTGACGGAGGGCCCCGCCGACCTCCGTCTCCTGATCCCGGGCTGGTCATGAGCGTCACCGACCGACGGGACCTCCCCCCGCCCCCTCCCGGCCCGCCCACCGTCGCGGGGTCGACACGGCCCGAGTGGCTGCGGGTGGCCCGCGCCGTCGCCATCGGCCTGTACACCGGGGCCCTCGTCGCCTGGTGGGCCACCACGGGCATCCCCCTGGACCGCGAGCAGATCATCCTCTGGCTGGCTGCCGGCCTGGTCGTGATCTCGGTGGGCTCGCCCCGCGGCGGTCCTTGGCGGGTCCTGCGGGACTGGCTCCCGGTCGTGCTCGTCCTCATCCTCTATGACCTCACCCGGGGCGCAGCCGAGGACCTGCTGGGCATCTCGGCCCATGTCCGGCCCCAGTTGGTGGTCGACCAGTGGCTCGGCCTCGGCGAGGTGCCGACCGTGCGCCTGCAGGCGTGGCTCTACCGCCCGGGCCCGGTCCAGTGGTGGGAGGTCCCCGTCACCCTCACCTACCTCTCCCATTTCTTCGTGCCGTTCGTCGTGGCCGCCGTCTTCTGGGTCCGCGACCGCGAGCGGTATTGGCAGTACATCCGCCGCTTCGTGAGCCTCAGCTTCCTCGCCGCGGTCACCTTCGTGCTCTTCCCCGCCGTCCCCCCGTGGCTGGCCTCGCGCACCGGCCAGCTCGACCCCCTCGTCCGCACCGCACCCCGGGGCTGGTCCAAGCTCAACCTGGACGTCGCCCAGGACCTGGTCGAACTGGGCCAGCGCACGGCCAACGTCGTGGCCGCCATCCCGTCACTGCACGCGGGCTACACGGCCCTGGTGGCCTGGGCGCTGTGGCCCTCCTGCGGCCGGATCGGGCGCGCGATCCTGCTCGTCTACACGCTGGGCATGGCCTTCGTGCTGGTCCTCACCGCCGAGCACTACCTCATCGACATCTTCATCGGCTGGGGCTACGTCGCCTTCGTCGTGCTCCTGTGGGACCGCATCGAGGCTCGCCGCCGCTCGCGAACCGCGGACCGAACCCTTACCGCGGCCGAGGACCTCGGCTGACAGTGACGCTGCGCAGGCGCCAGCCGGAGCAGGACGCAGCGCCCGCAGGACCGGCGGAGCCGCACAAGTGTCAGAGAGGCTGCGCAACGGAGTGGAGCAGCACCGAGGACCCGCCGCATCGGCGACGCCGGACCGGCGGAGCCGGTCAAAGTGTCATAGCGACGGCTTCGCTGTGGGCGTCGACGGAGCCGAACCAGGTGTCGAGCACGATGGCCCGCTTCAGGTAGAGGTGGGCGTCGACCTCGGCGGTGAAGCCCATGCCGCCGTGGACCTGGATGCAGGCCTTGCCGTTGGCCTTGGCCGCGTCGCCGGCGGTGATCTTGGCCGCGGCCACCATGCGGTCGGGGTCATCCACGCCTCGACCGTCCAGGGTGACTCCGGCCGCGTAGACCACGCCCCGGGCCAGCTCGGCCCGAGTGAGCATGTCGGCACAGATGTGCTTGACCGCCTGGAAGGACCCGATGGGCTTGCCGAACTGCTCGCGCTGGCCTGCGTAGGCCACCGCCAACTCGGTCGTGCGGGCGGCCATGCCCAGCAGGGCGGCGGCGGTGAGCACGGCGCCCTCCTGGCGCCAGCGGGCCGTCACCTCCGGACCGGCCACCCGCTCGCCTTGGGGGAGCTCGGCCACGCGGTGCAGCGGCGTCAGCACGTCGAGGGGTCGCGCGACCGGCTCGGCGACGAGGTCATCGCGGTCAATGGTCCAGATGCCCTCGTCGTCGACGGCCAGGAGGGCGTCGAGTGCGTCCCGGTGCTCGATCAGGAGCACCGTGGCGGGACGCTCGACGAGGCCCACGACGGCCGTGCCGTCGGCCGCACCGTCGACTAGGCCGGCGGCCAGGTGGCTGGCCAGCACCGGGCCGGGCACGAGGGATCGGCCCAACTCCTCGAAGGCGAGCACCGCCTCGGTCATCCCGAGGCCGACCCCGCCCTCGCTCTCCGGCAGGCGGAGGCCGAACACGCCGGTCTCGGCCAGCTCGGTCCACCGGCCGCGATCGAGGCCGTCGGCCTGCGCCCGCACGGTGGCCATGTCGAAGCGGCCGTTCAGGAACGACCGGAGACCCTCCTGCAGGGCGGCTTCGTCCTCACTCAACTCGAGGTCCACGGATCAACGCTCCTTCGGGAGGCCCAACACGCGCTCACCCACGATGTTGCGCTGGATCTGGGTCGTGCCGGCCGCGATCGAGATGGACAGGGCGTGCAGCCGGCCCTGCACGTGCCGACCGTTGGTCAGGCCGTCGAGGTCGTCCATCGACAGGGCAGCCCGTTCGAGCAGCCGGTCCGACACGTCCCCCAGCTTCTGGCGGACCTCGGAGTAGGCCAGCTTGAACACCGAGCCCCCGACGCCGGGCACGCCGTCGCGGGCGGCCTGGCTGATGTTGCGACGGGTCAGGGCCCAGAGGGCGTCGAGCTCGGCGGCCAGGTGGCCGATCTCCCGGCGCAGGCCCCGGTCGTCCCATGCGGTGGCGCCATGGCTGGTGGCGGCCTTCGCGAAGGCGGCCAGGTCGGCCACCAGCTGCATCGAGTAGAGCATCTCGCTGACGAAGGCCGTACCCCGCTCGAAGCTGAACGTGACCATCGCCACCCGCCAGCCGTCGTTCTCCTCACCCACCCGGTTGGCCACCGGGATGCGCACGTCGTCGAAGAAGACCTCGCTGAACTCGGCGCCGCCCCGGATCGTTTCCAAGGGGCGGATGTCGATCCCCGGAGCGTCCATCGGGACGATGACCCAGGAGATCCCCCGATGCTTGGGCGCGTCGGGGTCGGTGCGGACGAGCATCTCGCAGTACTGGGCCACGTGGGCGTGGCTGGTCCAGATCTTCTGGCCGTTGATGACGTACTCGTCGCCGTCCCGTGCGGCCCGGGTGCGCAGGCTGGCCAGGTCGGAGCCGGCCTGGGGCTCGGAGAAGCCCTGGCACCAGCAGTGGTCGCCCTTGAGGATGGCGGGCAGGTGGAACTGCTTCTGGGCCTCAGAAGCCTCGGTCATGATCGTCGGTCCGGCGTGCAGCAGGCCCACGAAGTTGGTGCCGACGTAGGGCGCGCCGGCCCGCTCCGTCTCCTCCAGGAAGATCAGGTGCTCGACGGGCGACGCGCCCCGTCCGCCGTAGTCCTTCGGCCAGTTGATCCCGGCGTAGCCCGCGTCGTAGAGGGTGCGCTGCCAGGCCGCGTCGTAGGCCCGGGTGGCGGCCCAGTCGTCCTCGTCCGGCGGCGATCCCGCCCCGGGCACGGCGTCGGCCAGCCAGTCCCGCAACTCGTCCCGGAAGGCGACTTCCTCATCGGTGTACCGGAGGTCCATCGCCCCGCAGGCTAGGGGTCGTCCTGACGGAGTGTCAGATCCGTACGAAGCGGGCGCTCCCCCGGACCAGCGGGGGTGGAACCGCGTGGTTGCGCTCGCCCGGCGTCGCCCGTCCTGGGGCCGGGCTCAGCCGGGGCAGTTGCCGGCGACGCCGTCGATGAAGGCGGCGAAGCGGGTCTTTCCCGGCTCCGTGTGGTGCAGACCGTCGGCCCTGAAGCTGCCCGGATGGGCCGCCGCCCACTGCCGGTAAGGCGCCACTCGGGCGTTGGCGTGTCGGGCCACCTCGTGGGCCAGGATGCGATTGAAGTCGTCCACCCGGTCGACATAGCCCTGGTAGAAGGGGTTGACCCCCGCCACCTTGAGGCTCAGCCAACGCACGCAAGGGACGCCCCGGGTCAGGTGGAGCACCCGCCGGATGTCCGCCCGCATCTCGGCGTCGGTGTGGCGCGCGTTGGCATCCCCGGACCCCAGCTCCACGATGACGATCTCCGGTGGGACCGGCCGCTCGACCAGCTCCTGGATGCCCGGGACCATCGTGTCGATCACGGCCCGCTCCCGAGTGCGGACGACCGGTCGGTAGTGCTGGTCGAGCCGGACCGCGATCTGCTCCCGGGCCTGGGCGCCCATCGAGTCCCCGTGGAAGCCGAGCAACGGCTCGGTCGCGCCGGCCGCGGCTGTTCCCGCCCCGAGGGCGGCGAGCAGCACGACGATCGCAAGGGTCCGCCGGAACACCTGCGGCAGGCTAGGGACCCCGCGCCACCGTCGTCACCCGTGGAGGCCCTCGGCCAGCTGCTCGAGGAAGGCCCGGGCGTCGGTGGCCGAGGCGATGCTGCGCCGGAGGTTGACCGAGAAGTGGGTCACGCCGGCGTCGGCCAGCCGCAGGGCCGCCTCGCGGGTGGCCGGGAAGTCGAAGCCGTCGTCACCCCGCACGAACGGCATGCCGGCGCGGACCAGGAGGTCGTCCTCGGTCCGACCCGCCGCGGTGAAGGCCGCCCGCAGGCGGGCTATGCCCTCGAACAGCTCGTCGGAGGCCGTCCGGGCCTCCAGCGGCATCCAGCCGTCACCCCAGTCGGCCACCCGGGCGCAGTTCTTCACGGTGGCCTTGGCCCCCAGCCACAGCGGCAGCCGGGCCTGGGTCGGACGGGGCTCGCACCAGATCTCCTCGAAGGTGACGCTGGGCGACGCGAACGACGCCGGCGACTCCGACCACAGGGCGCGGCAGGCCCGCAGGCCGTCGTCCAGGCGGCCCCACCGCTCCTCCCACGGGACGCCGGCCACGGCGTACTCCTCACGCTGCCAGCCCACCCCGACCCCCAGGTCGACCCGCCCGCCCGAGAGGGCGTCGAGGGTGGCCACGCTCTTGGCCAGCGAGGCCGGGGTCCGCAGGGGGGTGATGAGGATGCCGGTGGCCAGCCGCACCCGCGAGGTGACGGCGGCGATGGCGATAAGCAGCGCCAGGGGGTCGGCCCACGGCTCGTCGGGGGCGAAGGCGAAGTCACCGTAGGGGTAGGCGTCGGTGTTCCGGCCCATGACGACGTGGTCGGCGAGCACGATCTGGTCGATCCCGACCTCGTCGGCCGCCTTGGCCAGGTCGAGGTAGTGGTCCAGCTCCGGGCCGAACGTCCGGTGGAGGCCGGCGATGGTCAGCGAGAGGCGCACCACTCAGACCACGTCCGGGCGCATCTGGGCGTCGCTGCCGCCGTCGACGAAGACCACCGAGCCCACCATGAAGGACGCCTCGAGCACGAACCACACCGCCTCGGCGATGTCATCCACGGTCCCCCGTCGCCCGACGGGGATGGGGAAGTCCTCGACGAACGGCCCCACCTCGGGATCGTCGATGGTGGCCTGCAACAGCGCGGTCTGCGTTGCGCCGGGCGCGACGGCGTTCAGTCGGACCCCGGACTCGGCCCAGCTCGGGGCCCGGCGGCGCACGGCCCGGGCCAGCGCCCGCTTGGACATCCCGTAGACCTCGATGCCGTGCAGGGTCGACGCCGCGGCAACCGCGGCGTCCACGTCCCCGGCCAGCAGCGGGCCCATCAGCGGCTCGTCGGCCTCGGGGACGGTGCCGAGGGAGTTCGAGGAGATGGCCACCGCGGCGCCGGCGTCGGCCCGCTCGAGCATCGGCTTCAGGGCGTCGAGCACCTCGACGGCCGCGAAGTAGTTGACCTGGGCGATCGTCTCGGTGGGCTTGAAGGTCGGCGGCAGGCCCGCACAGACCACCAGCCCGTCGAGGACGCCACCCGCTACGGCCTCGACGGCGGCGATGGCTGCCGCCCGGCCGTCCGGGGTGGACAGATCGGCCGTCACCTCCTGGTCGGCCAGGTCCACCCCGATGACCGAGTGGCCCTCGGCCTCGATGCGGGCGCGGATCGCGCCGCCGATGCCCCGGGCCGAGCCCGTGACGCAGTAGGTGCCCATGTCTGTCCCCCCGGCCCTCAGGCCGTCCTAGGCCGTGATGCCGCCGTCGATGACCACGATCGAGCCGTTCATGTAGGCCGACTCGTCGCAGGCCACGTGGGCGAACGTCGCAGCCACCTCGTCGGGTGTGCACATGCCCTTCTTGGTCATCATCTTGAAGAGCTTCTTGCCGTCGCCTCCCTCGGGCACGTCGTAGAAGTCCTTCTGGATGGGCGTCTCGACCCCACCGGGGGCCACCGCGTTGACCCGGAGCGGCGTGGCCTCGTACTCGGTGGCCAGGGCCTTGGTCATGAGGATGACCCCGCCCTTGGAGCTGCAGTAGGCCGCGCTCCACGGCTGGCCGAACAGGCCCGCGGTCGACGCCGTGTTGACGATGACCCCGCCACCGTCCAGCAGGTGCGGGATGGTGGCCCGGCACATGAGGAAGGTGCCGGTGAGGTTGACGCCGATGATCCGGTCCCACAGGTCGAGGGACATCTCATGGGTCCAGGCGAAGGTACCGATCCCGGCGATGTTGCAGACCACGTGGGGCCGGCCGTGGGCCTCGACGGCCGCGGCGACCCCCTCGGCGACGGAGGTCTCGTCGCTCACGTCGACGGCGTGGGCCGTGGCCGTCCCGCCGGCGGCCGTGATGCCGGCCACGGTGGCCTCGGTGGCCTCGTGGTTGAGGTCGAAGGCGGCCACGGTCGCCCCCTCGGCGGCCAGGCGCTCGGCCACGGCCTGGCCGATGCCCGAGCCCGCCCCGGTGACGATGGCCACCTTGTCCGTGAAGCGGTCGTAGGAGGTCGTCATCAGAAGGTCAGCACCCCGCGGGCCAGCTTGCCTTCGTGCATGTCGTGGACCACGGTCTCGAACTCCTCCAGCGGATAGGTCTGCGTGACCAGTTCGTCGAGCTTCAGTCGGCCGTCCAGGTAGAGCTGGATGAACAGCGGGATGTCGCGGTGGGGCTTGGTCGAGCCGTAGCGGCAACCCATGATCCCCCGGTCGATCTGCATGAGGTGGTTGACCCGGATACCGGTGAGCTCGGCCTCGGGCCCGGGCACGCCGATGATCACGCAGTTGCCGCCCCAGTCGAGGCACTTCACCGCGTCGGCGATGACCGCCGGGTGGCCGACGCACTCGAAGGACCAGTCGACCCCGCCACCGGTCAGGTCCCGGATCGCCTTGACGGCGTTGGCGTCCGGACCGGCGAGAACGAAGTCGGTGGCCCCGAAGGTGCGAGCCAGCTCTTCCTTCTGCGGGAGGGTGTCCACGGCGATGATGCGCCCCGCGTTGCGGATGCGGGCGGCCTGGATGACATTGAGGCCGATACCGCCGACGCCGAACACCGCCACGTCCTGGCCCGGCAGGACGTTGGCCCGGTTCAGCACGGCCCCGGCCCCGGTGATCACACCGCAGCCGATGAGACAGGCCGAGGTCAGGGGCACGCTGTCGTCGATCTTCACCACCTGCCGGGAGCTGACCACCGTGTACTCGGCGAAGGCCGAGTTGGCCGCGAACTGGTACGCCGGTTCCCCATTGACGGTGAAGGGTTGGTTGAGCTGGCCGAAGCTCCCCCGGCACCAGGTCGGGTTGCCGGTGTCACACGCGGAGCACGAGCCGCAATAGGCGAGCGTCGTCATCACCACGTGGTCGCCCTGGGCGAGGCCCGTGACCTCCGAGCCCACCTCCTCGACGATTCCCGCGCCCTCGTGGCCCATGACCACCGGGGGCGGGAACGGGATGGTGCCGTCGATGACCGACAGGTCGCTGTGGCACACGCCGGCCGAGACCATGCGCACCTTCACCTCGGTGGGTGCGGTGGCCCGCACCTCGACGTCGGTGGCGACGGCGGCGGTCCTGCCGTCGAACACGATGGCCCTCATCTGCGATGCCCCCCGGAGTGGTGGATCTGACGGGTCGTCAGGTTAGGCCGCAGGGACCGCACCGGGAGCAGTCCCGGTCGCGACGGGCCCAAAGGCCCTGTCCTTCTCGGAGACGTCGGACCTACCGTTGGCTCCCGACGAGGAAGTGGAGGCAAGCCATGAGCAAGCACCTACGAGCACCGTTGTCCCTGATTCTCGCGGTGGTGATGGCCCTGACGGCGGCGCCCGCCGTGGCGGCCGAACCGCTCCCGGACGATCGGAGCGCCGTTCCCAGCGCAGCCGAGGTGGCCCGTCCGGTGAACGACAACTTCGCCAACGCGACCACCATCCCCCGCCCCGGGCGGTTCGAGGGCACGACCGTCGGCGCCACCCGCCAGCCCAACGAGCCCCGTCACGCGTCCCAGAACGCGGGCGGTCACTCGGTCTGGTGGACCTGGACCGCGGCCTTCACGCGTGACGTGGTCATCACGACCCGGGACAGCAACTTCGACACCCTGCTCGGGGTCTACCGCGGCCGCACGCTGCGCACGCTGCGCCGAATCGCGTCCAACGACGACACCCCCGGCGCCAACAACCTTCAGAGCCGGGTGGAGTTCCGGGCCTTCGCCGGGAACCGCTACCGCATCGCCGTCGACGGCTTCCGCTACACGGGCCAGACGGGCCAGACGGCCAGCGCGGGCCACGTCGTCCTGCGCGTCGTCAACGCCTGACCTACGGGCCGGTCTCGGCGGTGCCCACGCCGCCGAGACCGCGCACCGGGCGCCCTCCCCGCCGCCGGCTGACACCGGCGGTCAGCCCGCGGTCTGGCCGCCGTCGATCGGCCAGGCCGCACCGGTGACGTACCGGGCGTCGTCGGACGCCAGGTAGGCGATCAGGATGGCGATCTCCTCCGACGCGGCCCCCCGCACGAGGGGCAGGAGCTTGTCCAGCAAACGCTGGTCCGCCGCCTCCGGGAACGTGAAGTCGGCCAGCAGGTTGGTGTCGACCTGGCCCGGACAGACGCAGTTCACCCGGACCTTGCGGGCGGCGTACTCGACCGCTACCGACTTGGTGAGCAGGACCAGGCCGCCCTTCGATGCGCAATAGGCCGAGGTGTAGGCCTGGCCCACCAACCCGGCGGCCGAGGCCACGTTGACGATGTTGCCCCGGGTCGCCTCCAAGTGGGGCAGGGTGGCCTGCATGAGGAACCAGGGGCCCGAGAGGTTCACCGCCAGCGTCTGCTCCCAGTCGGCCCGGGTGTGCTCGGTGACGTGGGCGAACCTCAGCACCCCGGCCACATTGGCCAGCACGTCGAGACGCCCGTGATCGCCCACCACCCCGTCGACCAGCGCGCCGCAGGCGTCGGGATCCGACACGTCGAGCTCTCGGGCCTCAGCCCGACCGCCGCCGTCCACGATCCCCGCCACGGTGGCCTGCAGGCCGGCGGCGTCTCGGTCCACGGCGACCACCGTCGCCCCCTCGGCGGCCAACCGCTCGGCGGTGGCCCGCCCGATGCCCGACGCCGACCCGGTGACCACGGCGACCCGATCCTCGAAGCGTTCGCTCATGGTCCTACCCTCTCGCGTCCGTGACCCTTCGGCGGGCATCGGCCGCCCTCCTGCTCCTGGCCGCGATGGCGGGCTGCACCGGCGGGGACGACGCCGAGCCGGACGCGCCGCGGCCCGTCGTCCCCTCCGAGCCGGTCACCGTCAGGGGCGATGGCGTCAGCGTCACGGTCGAGCCGGGGCCCAACAGTGTCCTCACCGCGGTCGTCCGGGTCGACGCGGACCGGCCGACCCGCGTCCGGCTCGTCGCCACCACCGCGGGGCACCGGGTGGTGGTGCCGGCGTCCGGTCGGTCCCGCCGCCGTCACACCCTCGCGCTCGTGGGGCTACGGCCCGAGACCACCTACGACCTCCGGCTCCGGGGTGACCCGGCGCTGGCCGGCCTCGACGGCGAGATCCGGTTCGGCACCGGCTCTCTGCCCGCCGACCTCCCGGTGGTCGACACCCAGCTCGACGGCGAACCCCGCCCCGGCGTCACCCTGTTCAACGCCACCCCCTCGGACCTCTCCGTGGACCATCCCGGCAACCTGATCGCCGTCGACGACGAGGGCGAGGTCGTCTGGTACCACCAGGACGACCAGCTCATCTCTGACGCCCGTCAACTGCCCGACGGCGATCTGCTGTTCAACGTCGGCAACATCGGCGCTCGGGAGATCGACGTGCTGGGCCGGGTCGTACGCGACTGGACGACCACCACGCGGGTGCGGGCCGGACAGGTCGACCGCTTCGGCCACCCGACCTATGTCGACGGCGCCGTGGTGATCGACACCCCCCGCCTGCACCACGAGGTGGCGTCGCCCCTCCCCAACGGGAACTTCCTCGCCCTCAGCCAGGAGGTGCGCACCTACCGGGGCTTCGAGGACCCCGGGTGCCCACCGGAGCCCTTCGACGACCCGACGGTGCGGCCCCAGCGCGGCGATGTCGTCATCGAGTACACCGCGGCGGGCGAGGTCGTCCACGCGGTGAGCCTCTTCGACGCCATCGACCCCCGCGCGCAGCCCGGGTCCCAGCAGTGCAATCTGAAGACCGACGCCATCGCCACCGGCGACCGGGTCTTCGTCGACTGGTCCCACGGCAACTCGGCGACCCTCTTCGAGGCGGAGAACACCGTCCTGGTGTCGGCCCGGAACCTCAGCTCGGTGATGGCGCTGCGGTGGGAGGCCGACGAGGCCGGCCCCGCCGGCGAGGTCCTCTGGCAACTGGGTCCCGGCCTCGACTTCGAGCTGACCGAGGGCGAGTGGTTCTACCGCCAGCACGCGCCCGAGGTGCAGCCGGACGGCACGATCCTGCTGTATGACAACGGCTCCCAGCGCCCCGTGGCCACCGACGACAAGTCCGAGGCCCCCGCGCCGTACAGCCGAGCCGTGCTCTACGAGTTGGACCGCTCCGGCCCGCCGTCGACCTGGACCGCCCGCCAGGTGTGGGAGCACCGCATCGACACGCCCGCAGGCCCGGTCTACGCCGACTTCCTCGGTGACGCCGACAACATCGGCGGGAGCCATGTCCTCATCACCCACGGGGCGGTCGTCAACGAGACCGTGGACCGGAACACGGCGCTGATCGTGGAGGTGGACCGGGCGACCGACCAGATCCTGCTCAGCATCCGCGTGCTCTCCGATGGCGACCTCGGTTGGCAGACCTACCGGGCCGAGCACCTAGACACGTGGTACCCCCGGGCCACCGACCAGGACCTGGCCGACGACCCGCCGCTCCCGTAGGGCGTCCGGCCGGCGGGGCGGGCGCAGGAGAGTCCGAGCGGCTGCGGGCCAGGGTCGGTCCCTGTGGCACGATCCCGGCGTGACCTCGATCATCACCCCCGGCCGACTCGAGGTCGGCCTGCAACTGCCCATCCAGTCCCAGAGCCGCATCTACGCCGAACCCTGGGAGGAGGGCACCGGCGCCGACGAGCTGGGCGCGGTGGTCGACGCCTGCGAGGCCGCGGGCCTCTTCTACGTGGCCGTGTGCGACCACATCGCCGTTCCCCGCGAGCCGGCCGAACGGATGCAGACCATCTGGTACGACACCGTGGCCACCCTGGCGTGGATCGCCGCGCGGACGCAGCGCCTGCGCCTGCTCTCCCACGTCTTCGTCCCCGCCTACCGGCACCCGCTGGCGTCGGCCAAGGCCTTCCTGACCCTGGACGAGCTGTCCGGCGGCCGAACCATCCTGGGTGTCGGCACCGGGCACGTCGAAGGCGAGTTCACGGCGCTCGGGGCCGATTTCGCCCACCGCGGTGCGGTCACCGACGAGTGCATCGACGTCCTGCGGGCCGCGTTCACCGACGAGTACCCCAGCTACCGTGGCGAGCACTTCACCGTCGATGGTGTCGGCCTGCAGCCCCGGCCCCGCCAGGAGGTCCTGCCCATCTGGGTCGGCGGCTCGTCCAAGCCCGCCCTGCGCCGCGCCACGGCCCGCGGCGACGGCTGGCTGCCCCAGGGCACGCCCCGTCACGAGCTGGCCGGGGCCATCGACTACCTGAGGGAGCACCGGAAGGCCGCTCGGGGCGACGACCCCATCGACCTCGGCACGATCTGCGAACCGCTCTATGTCGGCGAGCCGGGCTGGGACGTCGGGCCCTGGACCATCAACGGCGCCCCCGAGCGGGTGGCCGAGCGCATCCGTGAGTTCAAGGACCTCGGGATCAGCCACGTGCAGGTCCGGCCGCGGAGCCGCACCCTGGTCGAGTTCTGCGACCAGCTCGCGGCCCTCGGCCGCGATGTGCTCCCCCTGCTGCATTGAGTGGCTTCGCTCGCGGTCCGGAGCCACGAGCGCGCTGATCAGATCCGACCCGGCGTCGGACCAGGACCCGGTCGCTCGCTCAGCAACTCCGGCGTCGCCGTCGTGGAACGTCCACCATGCTGCTCCGCTCCGCTGCGCAGCCTCAGGAGGGACTTACGTCGTCGTTCAGGAGACCGAGCTGGCTCAGGATGGTCATCGAGTCGAAGTAGACGCGCTCGGCGACGATCTTCTCGTCCTCGAAGGCGAAGAACGCGGCCATCCGGCACCGGAACTCCCGGCCCGTCGGCTCGAAGCCGAGGAACGGGCCCTCGTGGGTGCCCAGCAAGTCGAACTCGGCCCAGACCCCGTCGTCGGTCGAGTGCAGGGCGATCAGCTCGTTGCGCTGGTCCGGGAACGCTCCCCGGGTGGCGGCGAAGTACGCCCGGACCGCCTCCTCACCGTCATGGATCTGCCCGGTGGCGATCAGCTCGTAACGAGGGTGGTCGAAGGTGGCGATGACTGCGTCGAAGTCATGGCGGTTCTCGGCCTCCATGTGCTCCCGGACCACGGCTTCCCTGCGGGACCGGACGCTCTGCATCCCCGCACCGTAGGCCCCTCGACCAACCGTGACGCGGCGCAGCGGAGCGGAGCAGCACGAGGGGCGTCCCCCGAGGGCGACGCCCGAGTTGCTGAGCGAGCGACCTCGCCCGTGGGCGAGCCGGGCCGGATCTGAGCGAGGCCCCGTCCGCTCAAGAACCGCGAGCGAAGCCACTCAAGTGTGACAGCAGCAGCTCGTTCAGGGCGTCGGGGGCGTGGTCGGGGATCCAGTGGTCGATGCCCTCCAGCACGACCAGGCGGTACGGGCCCTCGACCTGGGCGCCGGTCGCCTCGGCGCCCTCCCGTCCCAGGGCCTGGTCCGCGGTGCTCCAGACGTGGAGGGTGGGCACGGTGATCGGCTCCAGGCCCTCGATGAGGTGGCCACCGGCAGCCCGGTACCAGTTCAGCGCCGCACCGAGGGCGTCGGGCCTCGAGAGGGCCGCCAGATGCGGGGCGGCCTCCTCGTCGGTGAGCCCGCTGGCCGCGTAGATCATGCGCAGCCCGGTGGCGTCGTTGGCCAGCAGGCCGTCCTCTGCCCCCTCGGCCCGGAACATCGGGAAGTAGGACGACCGTTCCTCCTGGTCGGTCGCCGGTGAGGCCAGGGCGGTGGCGTAGGCCAGCGGGTGAGGAACCGAGAGGGCCGTGAGCGACAGGAGACGGTCCCCGTGGCGGGCCGCCAGTTGCCAGGCGATGCTTGCTCCCCAGTCGTGGCCGACCAGGTGGAACCGATCTGCTCCGACGGCGTCGGCCAACCCCAGGACGTCGGCGGTGAGCTCGGTCGAGTGGTAGGCAGCCACGCCCTCGGGTCGGGCGCCCGGTGAGTAGCCCCGCTGGTCCGGGGCCAGCACCCGGTAGCCAGCGTCGGCCAGCACCGGCACCTCGTGGCGCCAGCAGGCGGACACCTGCGGGAAGCCGTGGAGCAGGATGACGACCGGCCCGTCCTCGGGCCCGGCCACCGTGACATCGAAGGTCAGCGGACCCACCGGCATCTGCACGACGGGCGACGGTAGTACCTGGATCGCTCAGCCTTTCGCTTGGCGCCCGACTGCGTCCTCAGGGCCCCCTACCGACGGTTCTGGCGCCGATTTGTAGCGCTCAGCGTGACAAATCGGCGCAATTTCGGATCGGGGGTGAACCCCGGCCGTCAGGTGAGGGTCAGCAGGGCCTTCCAGCCACCCGCCGCCACCTCGGCGGGACTGAGGCGGAGGGTGGATTCGGGGACGAGGTCGGCGATGCGGCGCTGCTCGACGTAGTGGTGCGGGTTGGCCGCCTCTTCGAAGTACGAACGCCGCACGGCGACCAGCTCGTCGGGCGCCTGCTCGTCCAGGAACCCGAAGAGGGTGAAGGCGATGGTCAGGTCATGGATCACCGGGGCCCGGCCGAACAGGGACGCCCGCTTGAGCGCCACCGTCAGGCAACCGGCGAGCGCGTCGGCCTCGTGCTCACCCGGGCGCAGCGCCAGCTTGCCCCGGAACCGCTCGGCGAGGGTGAGCCCGAAGCCCTGGTCCGGGCCGGGACTGCCGAGGCGGGCGCCCCGTTCCTGGCCGGCGTGCAGCTCGGCGGGACGGTCGGTCACCCAGGACCCCAGGACCCGCGGCGGCGCCGAGTAGATACGGGTGTCGTCGATCGCCGGGACGGGGACGTACTCGGGAGCAGCCATCGCCGGGCGACTCTAGGCCCGGTGGTGCAGCAGGCCGTAGATGATGGAGTCGGCCAGGGCCTGCCAAGAGGCCTCGATGATGTTCTCGCTCACCCCGATGGTCGACCAGGAGCGCTCGCCGTCGGTCGAGTCGATGAGGACCCGGGTCACGGCCCCCGTCCCCTTCTGGGTGTCCAGCACGCGCACCTTGTAGTCGGTCAGGTGCACGCCACTCAGCACGTGGTGGGCCCCCGCCATGGCCATGGCCTTGCGCAGCGCCTCGTCCAGGGCGTTGACCGGGCCGTTGCCCTCGGCGGTGGCGATGACCCGCTGGCCCTCGACCTCCACCTTGACCGTCGCCTCGGTGACGATCTCGGCGCCCTGCACCCCGCTGGAGCCGTCGGCCGGGGCCCGGTGCTCGACGGTCACCCGGAACGACTCCAGCCGGAAGAACGGCTGGCTCCACCCCGTGGCGTCGCGCATGAGCAGCTCCAGGGAGCCGTCGGCCGCCTCGAAGTGGAAGCCCTCGTACTCGAGCTGCTTGAGCCGGTCGACCACCTCGGAGAGGGCTGGGCCGTCCATCTCCACCCCGATCTCCTGGGCCTTGAGCTCCATCGTGGAGCGGCCGGCCAGCTCGGACACCACGAAGCGGGTGCCGTTGCCGACCCGGTCGGGGTCGATGTGCTCGTAGGCGTCGGGGCGACGGGCGATGGCGCTGGTGTGGAGACCCGCCTTGTGGGCGAACGCCGACGCGCCGACGAAGGCCTGCTGGGGATCCGGGCTGATGTTGACCAGTTCGGCCACGTGATGGGACACCGGGGTCAGCCGCTCCAGGCGGTCCTCGGGGATGGTGGCCACCCCCATCTTCAGGCTGAGGTCGGCGATGATCGTGGTCAGGTTGCAGTTGCCGGTGCGCTCGCCGTAGCCGTTGATCGTGCCTTGGACCTGGGTGGCGCCACCCCGGACGCCGGCGAGGGCGTTGGCCACACCACAGCCCGTGTCGTCGTGCAGGTGCACGCCGACCTCGGTGTCCACGTAGTCCACGACCTCGCCCACGATGCGCTCGACGTCGAAGGGCAGCGAACCGCCGTTGGTGTCGCACAGCACGAGGCAGTCGGCCCCGGCCATCGCCGCGGCCTCCAGCACCCGGAGGCTGAACTCGGGGTTGGCCTTGTAGCCGTCGAAGAAGTGCTCGGCGTCGAAGAACACTCGCCGGCCCTGGGCCACGAGGTACTCGACGGAGTCCCTGACCATGGCCACGCCCTCGTCGAGGTCGGTGCGCAGCGCCTCGGTGACGTGGTAGTCCCAGCACTTCCCGACGATGCAGACGGTGCCGGTGCCCGCCGCCAACAGGTTGGCCAGGGTCTGGTCGTCGTCGACCTTGCCCTTCACCCGGCGGGTGGAGCCGAAGGCCACCAGCTCGCTGGTCGAGAGCTCCAGCTCGGTGGCGGCCCGCCGGAAGAACTCGTCGTCCTTGGGGTTGGCCCCCGGCCAGCCGCCCTCGATGTAGCGCACGCCCAGGAAGTCCAGCTGCTCCGCTATGCGCAGCTTGTCGTCGACGGTGAGGGAGATGCCCTCCAGCTGGCTGCCGTCGCGCAGGGTCGTATCGTAGATCTCCACCGCCGCCGGCTGACGCTCGGTCGGCGGGGTCACGGGGTTGGGGCTCATGGCTCTTCGCCTGACGGCTCATCGCGATGCGGGCCTACTCGGCCCGCCGATCTGCTCCGCATCTCATTCATCGACATAGGTCAACCAGTCCTTGTAACGATCGTCCTCGCCGCGCACCGCGGCGAAGTAGGTCTCCTGGATCTGGCGGGTGACCGGGCCGGGGTCGCCCAGCTCGCGGTCGTCCACCGAGCGGATGGGCACGATCTCGGCCGCCGTGCCGCTGAGGAAGGCCTCGTCCGCGGTGTAGAGGTCGCTGCGCAGCAGGTGCTCCACGCGGTACTCGAGGCCGTGGTCGGCGGCGATACGGCGCACCGAGTCCTGGGTGATGCCCTGCAGGGCTCCGGCCGAGGTCGGGGGCGTGATGATCGCCCCCTTCTCCACGATGAAGATGTTCTCGCCGGTGCACTCGCTCACGTGGCCCTGGGGCGAGAGCATGACGGCCTCGTCGTAGCCCGACTTGAGCGCCTCGACCTTGGCCATCGAGGAGTTGATGTACATCCCGGTGCCTTTGGCGGCCGGCGGCATGATGTTCGGGTCGTGGCGACGCCACGACGAGATCTTCAGGCGGATGCCGTTCTTGATGCCCTCGTCGCCGAGGTAGGTGCCCCACGGCCAGATGGCGATGGCCACGTTGACCGGGCACGGGAGTGGATTGAGGCCCATCTCGCCGTAGCCCAGGTAGACCAGCGGCCGGATGTAGCACGACGGGACCGCGTTGACCCGGATGGTGTCGACCGTGGCCGCCACCAGCTGCTCGCGGGTGAACGGCACGTCGATCATGAAGATGGCGGCCGAGTCGAACAGGCGGTCGATGTGGTCGTCCAGGCGGAACACGGCAGGCCCGCGCGACGTCTCGTAGGCCCGGATGCCCTCGAACACACCGCACCCGTAGTGCAGCGTGTGGGTGAGGATATGGATCTGCGCGTCCTCCCAGGCGACGAGTTCGCCGTCCATCCAGATCTTGTCCACGGTCTCGATCGGCATCTCAGACTCTTTCTGCGATGGCATCGCCGATGTCGGCGGTGCTCCCCTGTGGCGCCGGTTCGGCGCACGCCTTCTTGATCCGGACGGCGGCGTCGGCGTCGCCCAGGTACTCGAGCATCATCGCCGCGGACAACACCGCCGCGGTGGGATCAGCCGTCCCGGTCCCCGCGATGTCGGGGGCCGAGCCGTGAACGGGCTCGAACATGGAGGGGCCGGTGCGGGCGGGGTTCAGGTTGGCCGAGGCGGCGCGCCCGATCCCCCCGGACACCGCGCCACCGAGATCGGTGAGGATGTCGCCGAACAGGTTGTCGGTGACGATGACGTCGTACCGGCCGGGGTCCTGCACGAAGTGGATGCACGCGGCATCGACGTGGTGGTACGCCGTCTCGACCTCGGGGTACTCGGTCGCGACCTCGTTGAAGGCCCGCTCCCAGAGGTCTCCGGCGAAGGTCAGCACGTTGGTCTTGTGCACCAGGGTGAGGTGGCGCCGGTCACGGCTGCGGGCCAGGTCGAACGCGTAGCGCACGGCCCGCTCGACCCCCATGCGGGTGTTGACCGAGCCCTGGGTGGCGATCTCATGGGGCGTGTCCTTGCGTAGGAAGCCGCCCTCGCCGGCGTAGGTCCCCTCGGTGTTCTCCCGCACCACGAGGAAGTCGACGGTGGGCGGGTGCAGGAAGGGACGCAGGTTGACATAGAGGTCCAGGGCGAAGCGCATCTTCAGCAAGAGGCCCCGCTCGATCACCCCCGGCGGGACGTCGGGCGTGCCCACGGCGCCGAGGAAGAGGGCATCGAGACCCCGCCACTCCTCGAGGACCTCGTCGGGCAGGACCACGCCGTCGCGCAGGTAGCGGGCGCCGCCGAGGTCGTAGTCGACGGTCTCGAGCTCCACGCCCGCGGCCCGCACGACCTTCAGCCCCTCGGCCACGACCTCGGGGCCGATGCCGTCGCCGCCGATCACACCGATGCGGTGGGTCACGTTGTCAGGTCCTTTCTGCGCCTGGGTCGGGGCGGTCCCAACCCGGCTCGGGAACGAAGAAACCGCCCACCGAGGTGGACGGTCGAGGAGCGCGTGCCGGGAACGGCGCGCGCTAGGGAATGAGGATGATGGGCGCGAGGTGGCGCTTCACGTCTTCCAGTCTCGGGGGTCGACCGCCGATCGTCAACCTCGGCGAACACGAGAAGGCACGGCGGTAGCCCGGCCCTCCGGATGCTCCTAGCCTTTCGGGATGGCTGAGAACATCCCGCTCACCCAGGCCACGTTCGACCGGCTGAAGGAGGAGCACCAGCACCTGACCACGGTCTGGCGCATCGACATCGCCAAGCGCATCGAGGCCGCCCGCGAGCTCGGCGACCTCAAGGAGAACGGCGATTACCACGCCGCCAAGGAGGAACAGGGCCAGACCGAGGCCCGGATCCGGGACCTCGAAGCCATGATCGAGCGGGCCGAGATCGTCGAGGGCGGCTCGGGCGACGGCACCGTGGCCGCCGGCTCGCTCGTGGCCATCCGCTACGAGGGCGACGACGACGTCGAGACCTACCTGCTCGGCTCCATCGAGGAGAAGCGGGACGGCATCGAGATCATGTCGCCCGGCTCCCCCATCGGCCGGGCCCTCCTCGGGGCCGAAGCGGGCGACACCGTCGAGGCGGAGACTCCCGGCGGCACCCTCCGCGTCGAGATCGTCTCGGTGGATGCATAGACGCTGCGCAACGGCGTGGGGCGGCCGGCCGCGGCCGCGGGATCGGCGGCGCCGGCGAGCCAGAGGCAAACGGGCGTGACCGCCATCAGCACGCCCTCGCTCCCTCCCGGCGGGCCGATCCACCTGCCCGGGCGCGGCACGACGTTCCATCGTGACCGGCCCAGCCGGGCCGGTCACGGGGCGCCGACCGTCCTCCTCCTGCACGGTTGGACGGCCACCGCGGACCTCAACTGGTTCCCGGCCTACGAGCCGCTGGCGGAGCACTTCCGGGTCGTCGCCCTCGACCACCGGGGCCACGGCCGGGGCATCCGCACCAACCGGCGCTTCCGGCTGGCCGACTGCGCGGATGATGCCGTCGCCCTGGCCGACACCCTCGGCATCGACCGGTTCATCCCGATCGGCTACTCGATGGGCGGCCTCGTGGCCCAGCTCGTCTGGCATCGCCACCGCGACCGGGTCGACGGCCTGGTGCTCGGCGCGACGGCTCGCAACTTCCGCGGCAACCGGTCTGCCGTCGGCGGGTTCGCCGCCCTCGGGGCCATGGCCGCCGCCGCCCGGGTCGTGCCCGAGACGGCCCAGCGACGCGCCGCCCGCCGGGTCATCGGGCGCCGACCCGGCCTGTCGGACTGGGCCCGGGACGAGTTCGAGGCGGGTGACCCCCGCATGGTGCTCGAGGCCGGGCAGGCCATCGGCGCCTTCTCCTCGCACGCGTGGGTCGGCGGCGTCGACGTCCCCACCTCCGTGGTGCTGACCGAGGCGGACCGGATCGTCCCGCCGTCGCGGCAGGCCAAGCTGGCGGCAGCCATCCCCGAGGCTGTGGTGCACCCGGTCCCGATCGACCACGGTGGGTGTGTGGTCGAGCCGGAGGTCTTCGTCCCCGCGCTGGTGGCCGCCGCCCGGGACGTGGCCGGCCGCGCCGTCAACGCCCGCTGAGCGCCTCGGCGGTCCTGACCTCGACCGGTCGGTCGAGCACGTCGGCCAGCAGGCCCTTGCGCTCGTCGGCCGACCAGAGCTCCACGGTGGTGTCCGCGCCGGCCGCGGGCTCGATCTCGATGACCAGGCCGTCCGCTTCCTCGAGGCACTGCACGGCTCCGACGCTGCCGCGGTGGGCCCGGTCCAGGCCGATCGCCACCCGCAGGATCCCGGCCAGGGTGCGGACCACCTGCTGATCGGCGTCCTCCAGCGCGGTGAAGGTCTCGTGCTTGGCCTTGGGTGGGCTCTTGCGGTGGTAGCGAGCCACCTGGGCGATGAGCTCGATCTCGGCATCGGTGAACCCGGTGAGGTGCTCGGAGTTCCGGATCACGTAGTAGCTGTGCTTGTGATGGCCGGAGTGGGAGATGAACAGGCCGACGTTGCACAGCAGCGCGGCGGCCTCGAGCAGCTCCCGGGCTCCGTCGTCGAGACCGTGCCAGACCGCGAGCTGGTCGAAGAGCTGGAGCGCGAGGTGGGCTGACCTCTCGGAGTGCTCGGGGTCGTCGTCGGTGAGCTCCGCGAGGTGCAGGACGCCCCGCCGACGGATGTCGCGGAGGTGGTGCAGCGACCCGCCATGGGTGCGCCGGTAGGTGTCGGCCAGGACCCCCTCCCGCAGGGCCGACTCCGAGATCATCACCTCGGTGGCCCCGAAGGCGCTGAGGACCTCCTCGAGCACCAGGGCCCCGGCGACGACGATGTCGGCCCGGCCGGCGTCGAGGCCCGGGATCTTCCGACGCTCGGCCACGGTGGGCGCCGCCAGCAGGGACTCGACGACCCCGGCCAGTTCGGCGACGCTGATCACCACCTGATTGAGGCTCTGGACGGGATCCACCCCCCGCGCCGCGAGGGCCATGGCGGCCACGCTCTGCGCCGTCCCCGAGCTGGCGACGGCCACGTCGAACCGGTCGATCTCCCGCCGCATCGGCGCCAGGACGCCCTGGATGTGGTGCCGGGCACGCGTGACCGCCTTGCTCTTGATCACATCATCCGGGAAGAAGCGGTCGGTCAGCCGGATGGCCCCGAGTTTGAGGCTGCGGGCGACGATGGCCTCGTCCCGCTCACCAAGCACGATCTCGGTGCTCCCCCCGCCGATGTCCACCACCAGCACCCGCCGGTCATAGACAGGAACTGCCTGGAGCACGCCGAGGTGGATGAGGCGGGCCTCCTCGAACCCGGAGATGACTTCGACCCGGACGCCGGCCTCGAGCGAGGCCCGGCGCAGGAAGACGTGACGGTTCTCCGCCTCGCGCACCGCGCTGGTCGCTACCGCCCGGACCTCGGCCCCGTGGGCCTCGGCGATCGCCCGCTGCCGGCCGAGGGCGGCCACGGCCCGGCCGATGGCGTCGTCCTCCAGCCGCTTCATCTCGCCGCCGCCGTGGCCGAGGCGGACCATGTCCTTCTCGCGGGCGACGATCTCGAAGCGGTCGGCGGCCACGGCCCGAGCCACGACGAGGTGCACCGAGTTGGTGCCGATGTCGATGGCCGCCAGGAGCGGAGCGTCGGTCACGGGTGGCCCGTCACGCGGAGGCGGCCTCGATGGCCCGCGCCGCGGCGTCGACGGCCGCGCCGTAGCGCTCGCCGGGCGAGCGGGTCGTGCGCTCGATGGGGCCCGACACGCTGACCGCGGCCAGCACCTGGCCGTCGGCACCCCGAACCGCGGCGCTGACCGAGGCCACACCCCGCTCGCGCTCCTCGACGCTGTCGACCCAACCGGTGGTGACGCTGGTCAGCACCCGGCCGGCAGAGCCCCGGTCGAGCGGGAGGGCGGCACCCATCGGCACGATGGTACGGAGGCCGTGGGGCGACTCCAGCGACGCCACACAGACCCGCTCGTCGCCGGCGCGGACGTAGAGCTGCACGCTCTCGCCGGTGGCGTCCCGGAGGGCGAGGAGGGCGGGCCCCGCGACCTCGGCCAGGGGCAGGCCGTCGGCCGCCGCCCGCCCGAGGCCCACCAGACGCAGGCCGAGGGCGAACCGGCCGTCAGTGGTCCGACGCAGGAGGCCGTGGGTCTCGAGGGCCACGGCCAGCCGGTGGGTGGTGGCCCTGGACAGGCCGGTGGCCTCGACGAGGTCGGCGAGGGCGCAGGGCCCGACCGCCTCGACGGCGGCCAGGACCCGTACCCCCTTGTCGATCGTGCCGACACCGCTTAGCCTGGGTTCCACAAAGCAAGATTCTAGTCTCACTATTCGAGACAGCGACCGGAACCGAAGGATCCCCGATGGCCAAGACGCTCTCCGAGAAGGTCTGGGACCGCCACGTCGTGCACTACGGCAGCGCGAGCGGTGAGCCCGACCTGCTCTACATCGACCTGCACCTCGTCCACGAGGTGACCTCCCCGCAGGCCTTCGACGGCCTGCGCATCGCCGGCCGCCCCGTGCGCCGCCCGGACCTGACGGTGGCGACCGAGGACCACAACGTCCCCACCACCCTCGGCCCCATCGAGGACCCCATCTCGCTGACCCAGGTCGAGACGCTGCGGGCCAACGCCGCCGAGTTCGGCATCCGCCTCCATTCCATGGGCGATCCCGGCCAGGGCATCGTGCACATCATCGGCCCCGAACAGGGTCTCACCCAGCCCGGCATGACCATCGTCTGCGGCGACTCCCACACCTCCACCCACGGGGCCTTCGGCGCCCTCGCCTTCGGCATCGGGACCAGTGAGGTGGAGCACGTCCTGGCCACCCAGACCCTCCCCCAGCGTCGCCCCGGGACCATGGCGGTCACCGTCGACGGCGCCCTGCCCGCCGGCGTGACGGCCAAGGACGTCGTGCTGGCCATCATCGGCCGGATCGGCACCGGCGGCGGGATCGGCTCGGTCATCGAATACCGGGGCTCGGCCATCCGGGCCCTGTCGATGGAAGGGCGGATGACCGTCTGCAACATGTCGATCGAGGCAGGCGCCCGGGCCGGCCTCGTGGCCCCCGACGACACGACCTTCGCCTACCTCGAGGGTCGCCCGTCAGCTCCGACCGGGGCGGCCTGGGACCAGGCCGTGGCCGACTGGCGCACCCTGGTCACCGACGACGACGCCGTCTTCGACAAGGAGGTGGCGATCGACGCCGCCACCCTGTCGCCGCACGTGACCTGGGGTACGAACCCGGCCCAGGTCATCCCCCTCGACGCCGCGGTGCCCTCCCCCGGCGACTTCGCCGAGGCGTCCGAGCGTGACGCCGCCGAACGGGCGCTGGCCTACATGGGCCTCGAGGCGGGCACACCCATGCGGGACGTGAAGGTCGACACCGTGTTCATCGGCTCGTGCACCAACGGCCGCATCGAGGACCTCCGGGCCGTGGCCGCGGTGGCCGAGGGCCGGCACGTGGCCGACGGGATCCGCACCCTGGTCGTCCCCGGCTCGGGCAAGGTCAAGGAGCAGGCCGAGGCCGAGGGCCTCGACAGGATCCTCACCGCGGCGGGCTTCGACTGGCGTCAGCCGGGCTGTTCGATGTGCCTGGCCATGAACCCCGACAAGCTGGCGGTGGGCGAGCGGGCCGCCTCCACCAGCAACCGCAACTTCGAAGGTCGCCAGGGCCGGGGGGGGCGTACCCACCTCGTCTCCCCGGCCGTGGCCGCCGCCACCGCGATCGCCGGCACCTTCGCCACCCCCGACGACCTGAACTGAGGAGCGACAACTGATGGAAGCCGTGAGCGTGGTCACGGGGACGGCCGTCCCTCTCGACCGGTCCGACGTGGACACCGACCAGATCATCCCCAGCGACTGGCTCAAGCGGGTGGAGCGCACCGGATTCGGTCGGGGCCTCTTCTCGGAGTGGCGCGACGACCGGGACTTCGTCCTCAACGACGAGCAGTACGCGGGGGCCTCGATCCTCGTCGCCGGGCCCAACTTCGGCACGGGGTCCTCCCGCGAGCACGCCGTGTGGGCCATCCAGGACTACGGGTTCCGGGCGGTCATCTCCCCCCGCTTCGCCGACATCTTCCGCAACAACGCGACCAAGTGTGGGCTCGTGCCCGTGCCGGTGGACGCCGCGGTGGGTGAGGCCCTCATGCGGGCGGTGGAAGACGACCCGACCCTGGAGATCACCATCGACGTCGAGCGGGGCACGGTCGCTGCCCCCGCGGCCGGCATCGAGGCCGATTTCGAGATGGACGAGAACACCCGACACCGCCTGGTCAACGGCCTCGACGACATCGGCCTCAGCCTCCGGCACGTCACCGACATCGACACCTACGAGACGTCCCGCCCCACCTGGCTACCGTCGGTGCGTGCCTGAGCGAACCGATGTCGTCGTGGTGGGGGGTGGGGTCGCCGGCCTGACCGCCGGCCGACGGCTGCAGGCTGCGGGGCGGTCCGTCGTGGTGCTGGAGGCCCGGGACCGGGTCGGGGGCCGCACCCTCAACGACGAGATCGCCGGGGTCACCGTCGAAGTGGGGGGGCAGTGGGTCGGCCCCACCCAGGACCGGATCAACGCCCTGATCGACGAACTGGGCCTCGAGCGGCACCCCACCCACGACGACGGCGATGGCCTCGTGGAGCTGGCCGAGGGCAAGGTGAAGCGATACGGCGGCGAGACCCCACCGTTCAGCCCCCTCGCCCTGGTCGACCTCTTCCAGGCCCAACGGGCCCTGGACAAGCTGGTGGACACCGTCGACCTCGCCGCCCCCTGGGCCACGCCCGAGGCCGCCGCCCTCGATGCCATCACCTTCGCCTCGTGGCTGGACCGCCGACTCCGCACGGACCAGGCCCGGTCGTTCCACGACATCGTGACCGCCGCCGCACTCGCCACCGAGCCGGACACCATCTCGCTGCTGCACTGGCTGACCTACATCGCCTCCGGCAACGGCCTCGAGCGGATCGTCCGCGTCCACGGCGGGGCCCAACAGGACCGGGTCGTCGGCGGCACCTGGCGGGTCAGCGAGCGCCTGGCCGAGGACCTCGGCGACGCCGTGGTCCTCTCGGCCCCCGTGCGCCGGATCGCCTGGGGCGACGACGGGGTGACCGTCGAGTCCGACGCCGGCTCGTTCACCGCCGATCGGGCGATCGTGGCCGCGCCACCGAATCTGGCGGGCCGCATCGACTACCAGCCGACCCTCCCGACGCACCGCGACCAGCTCACCCAGCAGCTCCCCCACGGCCAGGTCATCAAGGTGATGGTGGCCTACGACGACCCGTGGTGGCGGACCGAGGGCCTCAGCGGCCAGGCCGCCTCCACCGTCGGCCCGGTCAGCCTGACCTTCGACAACTCCGTCCCGGGCCATGACCCCGGGATCCTGGTCGGCTTCTACGAGGGCAACCACGCCCTCTACTGGGGCGAGAAGTCCCCCACCGCCCGCCGCCAGGCCTTCGTGGACTGCCTCGTGCGCTGGTTCGGGCCGAAGGCGGCGACGCCGATCGATTACGTCGAGCGCGACTGGACCGCCGAGCCCTGGACCCGCGGCTGCTACGGCGCCCACTTCCCCACGGGGACCTGGACCCGCTTCGGCCCGGCCCTCCGCCAGCCGGTGGGGCCGATCCACTGGGCCGGCACCGAGACCGCCACCCACTGGATGGGCTACATCGACGGCGCCGTCGAATCCGCCGAACGAGCCGTCGCAGAGATCCTGGCCTGAGGTCCTCGTCGCACGGGAACCAGGAGACGGGCCGCCGTCGTCTGACCCCACATGGTTCGACGGATCACCTTCATCCTCCTGGCCACTGCGTTGCTCGCGGCGGGCTGCCGCGCCGATGACGACACCGAGTCGAGGGCCGAGGGGGTGGACCTGGGCGAGGTGAGTCTGGCGGCGGCGCTGACGCCGTTCGAGAGCTGTGACGCCCTCCTCGACCACCTGCGGACCGAGGCCCTCGACCGGGTCGGGCCGTACGGGCTGGACGGCGAGGGGTACTACGGGCCGATCGCCTTCGACGAGTTCTCCGAGGGGGACATGGCCGGGGCCGAGGACGGGGCCATCCGTAGCCAGGCCCTCCCCGGCTCGCCGACACCGACGTCGACGATCCCGACGTCGGGGACCAACACCCAGGAGGCGTTCGTCGACGAGCCCGACATCGTGAAGGTCACCGCCGACCGGATGGTGCTGGTGGACGACGACGTCCTGCGCATCGTGGACCTGAGCGGTGACCAGCCGGTCGCCCGGGGCACCGTCCGCCTTCCCGGCTGGGGCCAGCAGATCCTCGTCATGGACAACCGCGTCCTGGCCATCGGCAGCAACGAGGAGGCGTACTACGCCGAGGACGTCGCCACGACCTGGGCCCCCTACGGCCCGGTGAGCTCGGTCCTCAGCGAGATCGACATCAGCGATCCCGACGCCCCGACCATCGTCCACTCCCTCGAGCTGGACAGCGGCTACCTGAGCGCCCGCCTCGTCGGCGAGACGGCCCGCGTGGTCATGTCCGCCGCCCACCCGGCCTTCCCGTTCGTGTACCCCAGCGGCGACAGCCCCCAGGCCCGGACCATCGCCGAGGAGGCGAACCGCCGGGTGATCGAGGAGGCGACCCTCGAGGACTGGCTCCCCGGCGCCACCCTCGATGACGAGGACGTCGATGTCGTGGACTGCGCCACCGTGCGACGTCCCGAGGACTTCTCCGGCTTCGGGTTCCTGTCCGTGCTGACCGTCGACATGACCCAGCCGCTGGCCGTGCCCCCGTCCGCAACCGTGATGGCCGACGGCCAGACCGTCTATGCCTCCACCGAGAGCCTCTACGTCGCCACCAGCCGTCCCCCGCCCGTCGTCGCCCAGGCCGACCCCGGCCCGTCAGGGACGACCGTCCCACCCTGGAACGGCGAGGCGTACGAGACCGCGCTGCATCGCTTCGACATCACGGGCTCCGGCGAGGCCACCTACCTCGCCTCGGGCACGGTGTCCGGGCACCTCGTGGACCAGTTCTCGCTGTCCGAGCACGAGGGGCGGCTCCGGGTGGCCACCACCGAGGGGGCGCCCTGGGAGAGCAGCGAGCGGGCCGCCAGCCGGGTCGCCGTGCTGGAGACCGACGGCCAGGCTTTGGTCGAGGTCGGCGCCGTCGAGGGCTTGGGCCGAACCGAGCAGATCTACGCTGTCCGCTTCATCGGCGACCGGGGCTACGTGGTGACGTTCCGCCAGACCGACCCGCTGTTCGTGGTCGACCTGAGCGACCCCACCGCTCCGGTCCTTCGCGGCGAGCTGGAGATCCCCGGCTACTCCGCCTACCTGCACCCCATCGATGAGGGCCACCTGCTGGGCATCGGCCAGGACGCCGACGCCGACGGCCGCACACTCGGCCTCCAGGCCTCGGTCTTCGACGTCACCGACCCGACCAACCCCACCCGGGTCGACCAACTGGTCCTCCCGGGCGAGAGCTCGGAGGCGGAGTGGGATCACCACGCGTTCCTCTACTGGGCCCCGACCGGCCAGGCCGTCGTCCCCATCTGGACCGGGTCCCTCGTGCTGTCCGTCGGCCCCGACCACGTCGACGAGCAGGGCCGCATCGACGTCCAGGACGGCCAAGAGATACGCCGCAACATCGTCGTCGGCGAGCGCCTCCTCACCCTGGGCGCCGACACCCTCACCACCAGCTCGCTGGAGACGCTCGAACCCCTCCACGAACTGGCCCTCTAGGGCCGCCATCCGAAACGTAACGCGCGGGAGGGGGCTTGCTGCAAACGACCAGGACGTGCTCACCATGACCCTTCGCTGAGCCGATCACGGCCAGAACCCATGAAGGCAGGGAGCGGCGATGACCGAGCACGATGTAGTGATCGCAGGTGGGGGTCCGACCGGGCTGATGCTGGCCGCGGAGCTGGCGTTGGCGGGGATCGATGTCGTCGTCGTCGAACGACGGACCGATCAGGACGTCGACGGTTCACGAGCCGGCGGGCTCCACGCCCGCACGATCGAGGTCCTCGATCAGCGGGGCGTCGCGGAACGGTTCCTCGACGCGGGCTACGTCGTCCCGGCGTTGGGGTACGCCGGGATCCCCCTGGACATCAGCGACTTCCCCACCCGCCACAACTACGTGCTCGCGCTGTGGCAGAGCCGCTTCGAGCCGATCCTGGCCGACTGGGTCGCCGAGCTCGGGGTCCCGATCCTTCGTGACCGCGAGGTGGTGGGCTTCACCCAGGGCGACACCGGCGTCGACGTCGAGGTGTCCGGGCACCCGTCGCGGCGGGCGGCGTACCTCGTCGGCTGCGACGGGGGACGCAGCCTGGTCCGCACGGCTGCGGACATCGACTTCGCCGGCGTGGATGCCTCGACCAGCTGGTTGATCGCCGAGGTCGAGATGGATGAGGAGCCGGAGATCGGCATGCGCCCCGAGGGTGGCGGCATCGGGCCCGTCGACCCGGAGGGCGGCGGGCCGTTCCGGGTCGTCCTGTTCGAGGAGCACGTCGAACACACCAGCGAGCCCACACTGTCGGAGCTCCGTGATGCACTCGTCGCCGTGTACGGGACGGACTTCGGCGCGCACCGCCCGACCTGGGTCTCCCGGTTCACGGACATCACCCGGCAGGCGGTGTCCTATCGCCAGGGCCGGGTCCTGCTGGCTGGGGACGCCGCCCACGTGCATCCCCCCCAGGGCGGCCAGGGCCTCAACACCGGCGTCCAGGACGCCGTGAACCTGGGATGGAAGCTGGCCCAGGTGATCAACCAGACCTCACCCGAGAGCCTGTTGGACACCTACCACACCGAACGGCATCCGGTCGGGGCCCGCGTATTGCACAACACCAGGGCGCAGGTCGCGCTCGGCACCCCCGACGACCGTCACCAGGCCCTCCGTGACACCATGACCGACCTGCTGGGCATGGATGAGCCCCGCCGGAGCATCGCCGGGATGCTCTCCGGACTCGACATCCACTACGACCTCGGCGAGGGCCACCCGCTACTCGGTCGACGCATGCCCGACCTCGACCTGGACACCGCGGACGGCGCGACGCGCGTGTTCGCCCTCCTGCACGACGCCCACCCTGTGCTCCTCGACCTGGCCGAACCCGGCACCTTCGACATCACCCCCTGGGCCGACCGCGTCGATCTGGTCCACGGCACCCACACCGGCGAGTGCCAACTCCCCGTCCTCGGCCCGATCGAGACACCTGGTGCCGTGTTGATCCGCCCCGACGGCCACGTCGCCTGGACCGGAACCCTCACCGACGACGCTCTCCCAAGCGCCCTTGAAACCTGGTTCGGCCCCCCCGCCTCGCCGTAAGGCCCCGCAGCCGACGGTGTTCCACGACGGCGACGCCGGGCTTGGTGAGCGCAGCGAGGTCAGCCGAATGTCACGGCCCGGTCTCGAGGTCCCGAACTTCGGCGCGGTCCCTGATCCGCACGATCTTGTTGATGGCGTTGAGGAGGGCTCGGGCCGACGCCTCGACGACGTCGGTCGACACACCCCGGCCCGACACCTTCGAGCCCTCGGACTCGAACTGGATGACCACGTCGCCGAGGGCGTCCACGCCGCCGGTCACCGACGACACGTTGAAGTCGGTCTGGCGACCGTCGATCCCGGTGGCGGCGCGGATGGCCTGGCCGGCGGCGTCGATCATGCCGTCGCCCTCGCCGGCGGCCTCCACCTTCTCGCCGTCCGCGGCGCGGACCAGCACCACGTGGGCACTGGCCGGGCCGACGTTGCTGCCGCGGAACTCGATGCTGGACAGCTCGAAGGCGTCGGAGGCGGCCACGTTGAGCTCGGCGGCCACGATGGCTTCCAGATCGGCGTCGGTGATCTCCACCTTCCGGTCGGCCAGCTCCTTGAAGCGGGCGAAGGCCTGGTTCAGGGCGTCGCCCTGGACCCTCAAGCCCATCTTCTCCAGCGCGTCGCTGAAGGCGTGGCGGCCGGAGTGCTTGCCCAGCACCAGGGACGTGTCCTGGCCCACGGCGTTCGGGTCCATGATCTCGTAGGTGGTGCGGTCCTCCAGCATCCCGTGCTGGTGGATGCCCGCCTCGTGGGCGAAGGCGTTCCGGCCGACGACCGCCTTGTTGTACTGGACGGGATAGCCGGTGAGGCGGCTGACCAGGCGGCTGGTCTTGGCCAGCTCCTCGGCCCGCACGTCGGTGTCCAGGCCCCCGAAGTATGCCGACCGCGTGCGCAGGGCCATGACGATCTCCTCGAGGGCGGCATTGCCCGCCCGCTCCCCGATGCCGTTCACGGCCACCTCGACCTGACGGGCGCCGGCCTCGACCGCGGCCAGCGAGTTGGCCACGGCCATGCCCAGGTCGTCGTGGCAGTGGGCGGACAGGATGTAGTCACCGGTGACCCGCTCCCGGATGGCGCGGAAGCGCTCGGCGTACTCCTGGGGGATGGCGAAGCCGACCGTGTCGGGAATGTTCAGGGTCCTCGCCCCGGCGTCGACCGCGATCTGCAGGACCTCGCACATGAAGTCGAAGTCCGACCGGGACGCATCCTCGGGCGAGAACTCGACGTCGTCGGTGTAGCCCCGGGCGTGACGGACGGCCGAGGCGGCCTCGGTCTTCACCTGGTCCGGGGTCATCTTCAGCTTGTTCTTCATGTGGTTCTCGGAAGTGGCGATGAACACGTGGATCCGCGCCTTCTCCGCGTGCTGCACGGCCTCCCAGCAGCGGTCCACGTCCTTCAGCGCCGTCCGGGAGAGGCCGGTGACGACCGGGCCCCGCACCGCCCGGGCGATGGCCTCCACGGCCTCGAAATCACCCTGGCTGGCGACCGGGAAGCCGGCCTCCAGGTAGTCGACCCCCAGACGGGCGAGCTGCTCGGCGATCTCCAGCTTCTCGCCGACGTCCAGCGAGATGCCCGGCGACTGCTCGCCGTCCCGCAGCGTCGTGTCGAAGATCACGACTCGCTTGCTGTCACTCATGGGCTTGCCTTTCTGGGGTTCGGGGGTGACGGTCTCGACCGTGCGCTCCGGGCTCGAAAACGAAAAACCCCCTGACCCTTCCGGGTTCAGGAGGTGAGACGAGCACCGATATGGGGGCGCTCGCCTTACGTAAGAAGGAGGTCCAGGGCGCGACGGTCGAAACGCATCCCGGGCAGTGTCGCCCTCTCGGCCCGAAACGTCAACCCCCGATCTACTGACACCCGGAGTGCCATAATGCTAGAAAGGACGCATGGGAGACGCCGTCGTGGAGCGCTCGATCACGGTGGTCGCGTCGGCGGAGGCGGTGTGGGCCGTCCTGGCCGCCTTCGACCGCATCAGCGCCTGGGCCGACGACGTCGAGCACTCGGCCTATCTGACCGAGCAGACCGAGGGCATCGGGAGCGCGCGCCGGGTCCAGGTGGGACGCACCGTCCTGGTCGAGCGAGTGACCGAATGGGACCCCCCGGCGGCCCTGGCCTACGCCCTCGAGGGCCTGCCCCCGGTCGTCGGTGGCGCCACCAACCGTTGGACCCTGCAGCCCACCGGTGACCGTACCGCCGTCACCCTGACCAGCACGGTGGACCCCGGGGGCAAGCCTCCCGGCCGGCTGGTCGCCCCGCTCCTCGCCCGCCGCCTGGCCAAGGCATCCGACGGCATGCTCGCCGGCCTCGCCCACCACCTCCAGGAAGGACGGCGATGAGCGTCGGAGACGATCGGCGGGCCGAACAGGCCCGCAAGCCGATGAGCCGTCAGGCGAAGAGGCATCAGCGATGACCGACCACCCCGACATCGTCGTCATCCTCACCGACGAGGAACGGGCCGCCCCGCCCTATGAGGACCCCGCCGTCGCCGCCTGGCGGCGCGCGACCCTGGCCGGCGAGCGGTGGTTCACCGAGCACGGCGTCACGTTCGCCCGCCACTACACGGGCTCGCTGGCCTGCGTGCCCAGCCGCCCGACCCTGTTCACCGGCCAGTACCCGGACCTGCACGGGGTGACCCAGACCGACGGCCTCGGCAAGATGGCCGACGACTCCCGGATGCGTTGGCTGCCCGCCGGTGAGGTGCCCACACTGGGCAACTGGCTGCGGGCCGGGGGCTACGACACCCACTACGACGGCAAGTGGCACATCAGCCACGCCGACCTGAGCGATCCCGCGACGGGCAAGGCGCTGGCCACCAACACCGACGTGGGCGTCGTGGACCCGAGCGCCGTCGAGGCCTACCTCGACGCCGACCCTCTCGGTCCGTATGGCTTCTCCGGGTGGATCGGCCCCGAGCCCCACGGGCCGTCCATGGCCAACAGCGGCCTGGTCCGGGACCCGCTCATCGCCGACCGGGTCGTCGCCTGGCTGGAGGACCGCTACGCCCGGCGCCGAGCCGGTGACGTCGAGGCCCAGCGGCCGTTCTGCCTCGTGGCCAGCTTCGTGAACCCCCACGACATCGTCCTCTTCCCCCTGTGGGTGCGGAGCAAGCCACTGGGCGACGGCCCCTCCCCCCTCGACCCGCCGCGCGTACCTGAGGCCCCGACCGAGCACGAGGACCTGGCGACCAAGCCCGCCGCCCAGATCGCCTACCGGGCGGCCTATCCGTCGGGATACGGCCCGCCCGCCGCCGTCGCCCGCATCTACTCGCGCAACGCTCAGGCCTACCGGGACCTCTACTACCGGCTGCACGCCGAGGTGGACGGCCCCGTCGACCGGGTGCGCCGGGCCGTCACCGAGGGCACCACCGGCGACGCCGTCCTCGTGCGCACGGCCGACCACGGTGAGCTGCTGGGCGCCCACGGCGGCCTGCACCAGAAGTGGTTCAACCTCTACGACGAAGCCACCCGGGTGCCCTTCACCATCGCCCGGGTCGGCTCGACCGCGACCGCGCCGGCCCGGATCGAGGACCCGACCTCACACGTGGACCTGGTCCCGACCCTGCTCTCGGTTGCGGGGCTCGACGCCTCGGTGCTGGCCGCCGAGCTGGCGGCCGAGTTCAGCGAGGTCCACCCGCTGCCCGGAGTCGACCTCCTGGCCGTGGTCGACGGCGGCGCCGCGGACCCGGACCGGGCCGTCTACCTCATGACCCGGGACAACATGCTGGAGGGCGACAGCGGGGCCTCCGGCGTGGCTCGCCGGCTGGGTCGGACCGCCCACCCACCGGCCCCCCTGCGCATCCAGGTCCCGGCCCACGTGGGGTCGAACTTCGAGGGCCTGGTCACCCGGGTGACCGACGCCGACACCTCGGCCGGCGAGGGTCACCGCTGGAAGCTGGTTCGCACCTTCGACGACCCGGCCACCTGGACCGAGCCCGAGGTCCGGCACCTCGCCGCCACGGGACTCGGCGGCCCCGCCTATCGCACCGAGCCCCTGCCCGACCAGTGGGAGCTCTACGACCTCGACGCCGACCCGGTCGAAGCGGTCAACCGGGTCGAGGACCCCGGCGCCGCCGACGTGCTGGCCCACCTCCGGCGCCGATTGAAGGACGAGCGGGCCGCGGCCGTGCCCGAGCGCAACCAGCCCCGTCCCTACGTCGCCCGCCGGTCCCGCCCCCGCGTCGAGCCCGTGACCCCACCCCGGCCCGCCCGAATCCTGCGCCGCGTGGTCCAGCGGCTCGGTCTGCATCCCGAGGACCCCGACCCCAGGACCTTCGACCTGCCGGGCCGCCGGGCCCTCGTGGTCGCCACCAACCACGGGGTCCTCGACGTGGGCCAGCCGACCGGGGTCTTCGCCTCGGAGATGACCGTGCCCTACTACCACTTCCTGGACGCCCGCCTCGAGGTCGACGTGGCCAGTCCGGCGGGTGGGGTCATCCCGGTCGACCCGATGTCGCTCAAGCCGGTCATCCGCTGCCCCGAGGACGACCGCTTCCTGGGTGACACCGTGCTCCGGGCCAAGGTCACCGATTCCCTGCCGATCGGCGACCTGGAAATGGCCGGCTACGACATCGTGTTCCTGGCCGGCGGCTGGGGCGCGGCGTTCGACTTCGGCCCGTCCGTGGTCCTGGCCGACAAGGTCACCGAGGCCGTGGCCGCCGGTGCCGTGCTCGGCGGGGTCTGCCACGGCCCCCTAGGCCTGTGCCGGGCCAAGGCCCCCGACGGCCGGCCCCTCGTCGAGGGCCGACGGGTGAGCGGCGTGACCGACAAGCAGGTCCAGGAACTGGGCATCACCGCCACGCCGTTCCATCCCGAGACCGAGCTGCGCAAGGCCGGCGCCCGGTTCGAGTCGGCGACGCGGTTCCGGGACCCCTTCGCCAACCACTGGGTGGTCGACGGCGACCTGGTCACCGGCCAGAACCAGAACGCCGGCCCGATGGTCGCGAGAGATGCTCCGCCTCGTCGCCGAACGCGGCGATTGACCCGGCTGGGTAGGTTGCGGCCATGAAGCGCCTCGTGAAGCTCCTGACGATCGCGGCGGTCATCGCCGCCGTGGCCGCCCTGCTCAAGCGCCGCCCCGCCCCGCCGAGCGCCTCGCCCACCGCACCCCCCACGCCGGTGGCCCCGAAGGCCGCGGCGCCCGAGCCCCGGATGCCGACCATGCCCAAGATGCCGACGGTCACCGAGGCCGAGCCGACGCCGCCGGCCCCCGAAGCGGAGCCGTCGCCGGTGGCCGACGAGGCGGCGGCCGCCTGGGCGGAGCCGACGGCCGGGGGCGGCTGCCCCGACGGCTATCCGGTCAAGGCGAAGTCCAGCAGCAAGATCTTCCACGTGCCCGGCGGCGTCCTCTTCGACAAGACCGTGCCCGACCGCTGCTACGCCTCCGCCGAAGCCGCCGTCGCCGACGGCTTTCGTCAATCGCTGCGATGACCCTCAGCCCGCCGTGAGGCTACGGAGGCGGCGCGAGGCGGCGCTCACAACCGGCCGCCGACAGCGGCCGTAGGCGGCACGAGCCGCGCCGGCGGCGACGAGGGGTACCGCGCTAACCCAGGCTGCGAACGCCCTGGATGCGGGCGTCGCCCCGCAGCTCGTCCTGGACCGGGTCGGGGACCTCGGTCGACAGGGCCAGCACCATGAGGGCGGCGACGCCGTCGGGCGACTGACCCACGTCCATGTCGGCGATGTTGACCCCGGCGTCACCGAGGACCGTGCCCACCAGGCCGATGACCCCCGGGCTGTCGTCGTTGCGGACGACCAGCATGTGGGCCGCCGGGGGCACGTCGACGGCGTGGTCGTCGACCATCACGATGCGGGGCTTGGCCTGGAGGCCCGTCAGGGTCCCCGCCATGGCGTGGTCCCCACCCCGGAGGGTGATGAGGTTCACGAAGTCCTGGGTCGTGCTGGTCTTGGACTCAGTGACGGTGAGGCCCTTCATCTCGGCCACCGCCGGCGCGTTCACATACGAGACAGGCTCGTCGGTCAGGCGACCGAAGAAGCCCTTCTGCACCGACAGGGTGAGGATCCGGGTGTCGTAGTCGGCCAGCTGGCCGTGGTACTCCACCCGCAGCTCGTCGGGCAGCTCGGGCAGGAGCGCCGCGAAGAGCCCGCCCAGGCGCTCCGCCAGGGGCAGGAAGGGACGCACGGTCTCCGACGCCTCGGCAGCCGAGACATTGACGGCGAAGGGGACGAAGTCGCCGGCCAGGGCCAGGCCCACCTGTTCGGCGATCGTCTGGCCGGCCTTGTCCTGGGCCTCGGCCGTGCTGGCGCCCAGGTGGGGCGTGACCACGACGCCGGGCACCCCGAACAACGGTGAGGTCGTCGTCGGCTCCTCGGCGAACACGTCGATGGCCGCACCGGCGACCCGACCGTCGAGAACGGCGTCGGCGAGGGCCTGCTCGTCGACGATGCCGCCCCGGGCCACGTTGACGATCCGGATGCCGGGCTTCACCTTCTTGAGGGACTCCACACCGATCATCCCCAGGGTGTCGGGGGTCTTGGCCACGTGCAGCGTCAAGAAGTCGGCCCGGGCCAGGAGCTCGTCGAGGTCCATCACCTCGACGCTCATCTGCCGGGCCCGGTCGGGGGTGACGAAGGGGTCATGGCCGATCAGACGCATGCCGAAGGCCAGCGCCCGCTGGGCGACGAGACGGCCGATGCGCCCGAGTCCGATGATGCCGAGGGTCTTGTCGGAGAGCTCCACGCCCTCCCACCGCGAGCGTTCCCACCGACCGTCCACGAGGGCGGCGTGGGCCGCAGGGATGTTGCGGGCCTGGGCCAGCAGCAGGGCCATGGTGTGCTCGGCGGCCGACAGCACGTTGGACTGGGGGGCGTTGACGACCATGACGCCCTGGCGGGTGGCGGCCTCGGTGTCCACGTTGTCGAGACCGATGCCGGCCCGCCCGACCACGACCAGGTCGGTGCCGGCCTCCAGGACCTCGGCGGTGACCTGGGTGGCCGAGCGGATGATCAGAGCCGCCGCGCCCCGAACCAGGTCGGGGAGCGTCGCGGGGGTCGCGTCGAGTTGGAGATCGACGTCGTGGCCCGCCTCCCGGAGGCGGTCGAGGCCGGAATCGGCGATCTTCTCGGTGACGAGGACACGGGGCACCCCTAGATCCTGTCGGAGGCGACGCCCCGCGCCAACGTCGCCGTCGTCACCACGCCCGGTGACGTCGACCCTCGGCCTTGTCAGAGCCAGCCGGAACGACGGAAGAACATGTAGAGGCTCACGCAGACGGCCACGATCGACGCGATGGCAACCGGGTAGCCGATGGTCCAGGCCAGCTCCGGCATGTGCTCGAAGTTCATGCCCCAGATGCCGGCCATGGCCGTGGGAGCGATGCCGATGGCACCCCAGGCGGCGATCTTGCGCATGTCCTCGTTCTGGCGGACGCTGACCAGGGTCAGGTTGACGCTGAGCACGCTGGTCAGGAGGTTGTCGATGTCCTCCATCTGGCTGACGAGGCGCAGATACCGGTCCCGCCACTCGCCGAGCAGGAGCCGATCGGCGTCATCACCCTTCCGTCCCAGGCGGTCCATGACCGCCACCATCGGGCTCACCGAACGCCGGACCTTCAGCAGCTCGTGCTCGAGGTGGTAGATCGACTGCGCACTCGTGCCCTGGCCGTCGGCGTCAAGCACCTCCAGCTCGCAGTCGTCGACCCGCTCCTCGATGGCGCCCATGGCCACGGTGTCGAGGTCGTGGACCGCTTCGATGAGCGCGAGGATGAGGTCCTTGCGGGCGTGGATGCCCTGCTCGAAGGCATCGTCCAAGCCGTCCTCGGGCCAGCGGGCGATGACGCCGTGCTCCGGGCCGAGGACCATCGCCACCTGGACGACGTCGATCCGGTCGGCGGCCTCGTCGAAGCGGACCGTGTGCAGGATGAGGGCGATCGTGCCGTCCGAGGCGCGCATGCCCGGGTGCTGGTGGCGCTCGAGGAGGTCCTCGTACTCCCAGGCGAGACCCGCCGAGTCGAGGGCGGCGAAGAACGCCTCGGTCGTCGGCTCGTGGAGCTGGGTGACGACGTAGCGGCCCTCGGTCACCCCGGGATCATGCCCCGTAGCCCGGTGGCGGCTGGAACCCCCCGAGCACCTCGCCGAGCCGGGCGGCCACGGTGAGCGCGGTGCGGTCCTGCAGGAAGTCGGCCACCACCTGGATCCCGACGGGGCGTCCGTCGGCGGTGAAGCCCACAGGCACGACCGTCGACGGCAGGTAGGAGACGCCGACCACGCCGCACCAGTGGGTCAGCTCACCGTGGGCCACGTTGCGGTCACCGACCGCCAACGTGCGGTTGAGGATGCCGAACGGGTCGTCGTCGACCTGGTGGGGGAAGGCGGCAACCGGGAACACGGGACAGAGCAGGACGTCCACGGTCGTGAACAGCTCGGCCCAGGCCATCCGCTGGTGCTGGCGGGCCTCATCCAGCGCGATCCAGTCCTTGTGGCGTAGGGCGGTGGCCCGCCCACCGCGGAAGAGCAGAGGCTCGTCGTCGGCCGGCGGGGCGTCGGCCACGGCCTTGGACAGCTCCCAGGTGTCGGCATCGACGTCGGCGGACATGACGGTCCACACCAGCTGCTCAAAGAGGTGGATGGTCTCGGCCACGTCCACCGCGGGTCGGGCGGCCCGGTCGACGGCGACACCTGCCACTGCGAGGGCGTCGGCCGCGGCCGAGAGCACCTCGGCGACGTCGGGAGCGACCGGCAGGGCGGGCTCCTCCAGCCAGGCCCCGACACGCAGCTCGCCGAGCTGAGCGGTGCGGGCCGGCGGGAGGTCGAGGCGCCAGCCGGCGGCGTCGGGGACGTCGGGGCCGGCCAACACGTCGAAGGCCAGGACGAGGTCCTCGACCGTGCGGGCCATGGGCCCACACACGTTCACGTCCTCCGTCTTGAGGGAGCCGGGCGCGCCCGGGATGTGGCCCCGCTGTGGCACGACCCCGAAGCTGGGCTTGTGGCCCACGGTGCCGCACTGGTGGGACGGGTTGCGAATGGACCCGCCGATGTCGCTGCCCAACTCCAGCGGGGTGAGCCCGGCGGCGAGGGCGACCGCCGAACCGCCGGAGGACCCGCCCGGGCTGCAGGTCAGGTCCCAGGGGTTGTTGGTGGTGCCGAAGACCGGATTCGTCGTCTGCAGGTCCGCCGTGTAGGTCGGCGTGTTGGTCTTGCCGAAGACGATGGCCCCGGCCGCCTTGAGCCGGGCGACCGCCGTGGCATCAACGGTGGGGACGTGGTCGGCCAGGTCCGGGGCACCGCAGGTGGTGAGGAGGCCCTCGGTCTCGAACGCGTCCTTCACGGTCATCGGCAGCCCGTGCAGCGGGCCGACGTCGTCCCCCCGAACCGTGGCTGCATCGGCCGCGTCCGCGGCGGCCCGGGCCCGCTCGGCGTCCAGGGTGATGACTGCGTTCAGCTCCGGGTTGTGCTCGTCGACCCGGGCCAGCAGGTGGTCGAGCAGTTCGCGGCTGCCGACCTCCTTGGCCTTCATGGCCTGCACCAGGTCGGTGGCACTACGGAAACCCAGGTCGCTCATGTCTCTCCTTCGCCCCGGCCGGGTCGACGGAGCCCATCCTCCCAGGTCCGCCGGGGGTCAGTAGGTTGACGGCACCACCGACGACGAAAGACACCGCTGTGCGCTCGTTCCTGCTGGCCCTGCCCCTGAGCGCACTGCTCCTCGCCGGATGCGGTGGCGACGACGGCGACACGGCGTCCGACGTCACGACCGCCGCCACGGAGACGACCCCAACCGACACGACCGCTCCAGCCGAGACGACCGTCCCCAGTGAGAACACCGTCGCGGACGACGGCCCCTCGGAGGACGTCTGCACCCAGCTCGCTGGCCTGGCCGACATCGACCCTGAGGCCCTGCCCACCCAAGCGGACATCGACCGGGTCACCGCCGTCGCTGAGGCTGCCCCACCCGAGATCCAGGAGGACCTCACGACCCTGGCCGACATCGGTCAGCTGATCGCCGACACCAGCGAGGCGGCGCTCGACGATCCCGAGGCGTTCGACGAGCTCACGGCGGCGACCACCAGCCCCGAGGTCACCGCCGCAGGCGAGGCCCTCGTCGCGTACTCCGCCGACCAGTGTGGCATCGACGTCCCCCTGTTCAGCTCGTTCACGGAGTAGCCCGCCGGTACCGTCCCCGGCCCGACGACGGAGGACCTGCTGTGCGCCGACTGCTGCTGACCGTGCTCGCCGGGGGCCTGGTGGTGGCCGCCTGCGGGAGCAACGTCGGCGAGTCGACTGACGACGAGGCCGCGACCACCACCTCCTCGGCGGACGGCACCACGACGACCACCGAGGCCCGGCCTGTCGATTCGACATTCGTGGCCGAGGACGTGGAGGCCCTGTGCGCCGACCTCGAGGGCCTGGCCGACATCGATCCCGACGCCGACCCCACCCAGGCCCAGGTCGACCGCCTGTTGGCCGTCGCCGAGACCGCACCGAGTGGCGTGGCCGAGCCGCTGGAGGCGGTGGCCGCGTTCGGCCAGTTGGCCGTGGACGCCGCCGCCGACCCGGACGCACTCGCCGACGACGCCGAAGCCATCCAGACGGCGGCGATCGAGGGGGCCACCCTCCTCATCGCCTACGGCAACGAGGCCTGCCGGATCGACGTCCCGCTCTTCGACACCCTCGCCGGCGTCTGACCCCGTCCTCATCAGTTCTGGCCCTTGTTTTCACGGCCATAGGGGCGAAATCAAGGGCCAGAACGAGACCAGGTGAGCTCGACGGGGTCGGTGACGCCCGGGGGGTCGAAGCCGAAGACCTGGCCGTAGAAGCTGAGCTCGGCCTCGGCGGCCCGGACGATGGTCTCGGCCTTCCGGAACCCGTGCTGCTCGCCCTCGAAGGCCAGGTAGGCCACGGGGACGCCGTTGGCCTTCAGCGCCTCGACGATGAGCTCGGACTGGTTCGGGGGCACGACCTCGTCCTCCAGGCCCTGCAGGACGAGCAGCGGCACGCTGATCCGGTCGGCGTGGAAGAGCGGTGAGCGTTCCCGGTAGAGGGCCTCGGCCTCCGGCCAGGGGCCGATGAGGCTGTCGAGGTAGCGGGACTCAAACTTGTGGGTGTCCCGGGCCAGCACCGCCAGGTCGGCCACGCCGTACTTGCTGACCCCGGCGGCAAAGGTGTCGTGGAAGGCGAGGGCGGCCAGCGTGGTGAAGCCCCCGGCGCTCCCACCCCGGATGGCCAGGCGGTCGGGGTCGACGTCGCCCCGCTCGGCCAGGTACGTGGCGGCGGCGACGCAGTCCTCGACGTCGACCACGCCCCACTGGCCCTTCAGCAGGTCCCGGTACTCCCGGCCGTAGCCCGTCGATCCGCCGTAGTTGACGTCCACCACGGCGAAGCCCCGACTCGTCCAGAACTGCACCCCGAGCTGGAACTGGCTCCGGGCGGCGCTGGTCGGGCCCCCATGGATGTCGACGAGCAGCGGCGGCCTCTCCCCGTCGGGCCCGACGTGGTCCGGGTTGGTCGGCTGGTAGAAGAGGGCGTACGCCGTGCGCCCGTTGGCGGACGGGAAGTCGATGCTCTCGGGGAGGCTGATCTGCTCGGGGGCGAGCCCGAGATCCCGCGGTGGACGAATGACCTCGATGCTGACCTCACCTGGTCGGGGCGCCTCGACCGCCATGGTGAGTCTCCTGGGGGCATCCGAGGCCAGGGGGACCATGTCGTGGCCGTCCTCGGAGGTCACCGCTTCCCCGGAGTCGCCGATCTCGATCCGCGACGGCGGTCGGACGACCACGATCGCCGGCTCGGAGGCGAACGACGCGGCCACGGCGGCGAGCCCGCCTGCCGTAGGCGTGAGTGACGACCACGCCGTGTAGGGGGTCGTCAGTTCGATTCCGTCGTCGCCGTCGATGCGTACAAGGTGATCGACACCCTGCCGACTCACCGCCACGGTGCCGTGCGGCTCCCACTCCAAGGAGTCGGGATCTGCGGGAGGCGGCCCCTCGGGCCCGCCTGGCTGCCGCGGGTCCTCCGGGTCGGGCACGATCCGGCTCATCCGGAACACCCAGGGCGGTGTGGCGACGTCCCCGTCGATGCCGAAGGTCACGGGTTCGAGATCGCCCCCGTCCCACCGGTAGACCTCGGCGAACCGCCTTCCGTGCCCCGGCTCGCCCTCGACTGGCGCGGCACGCTCGGGCGCGCTGGCTCCCTCGGACCACATCCCGGCCCAAAGACGACGCCACCAGGGCTCACGGCGCACGAGCCGACGGACCGTCCCGTCGGATCGGTTCGAGAGCTCGCCGTAGTCGTCGACATCCGAGGTGAGCCAGAGGCGACCGCCGGCCCACGTGGGGTGCGCGGCCCATTCGTCGGGGCCGCCGGCGAGGCGCTGGGCCCGCGACAGCCCACCCTCGGCGTCCAGCACGCCGACCCACACCTCGGCGGCGTCCCAGGGCATGTCCGGGTGGTTCCACTGCGTCCAGGCCAGACGGAGCCGGTGCCAGTCGGCCACGCGGGGACAGGCCACGAAGTCGGGGCCGGTGACCAGCACGATCTCGTCGCCCGTCGTCGTGTCGATGCGGACGATCTCGTTCTTCGCCTCACCCTCGCCGCGGTGGTCCTCCCGGACGGCAGCCAGCCAGGTGCCGTCGGGGGCGACGTCCATGTCGGCGTAGCGGCAGCCCTCGGGGGTCAGCGGGACGGGTGCGCCGCCAGGGTCGAGGCGGTGGAGGCGCTGGTCCGACCAGTTGCTGAAGTACAGGACACGGTCGTGCACCCGCCAGGCGCCGCCGCCGTACTCGTGCACCCGCGTGCGGGCCGCGAAGCCGTCGGGCAGGACGTCAGTGGACGTGCCGTCGGGCGTCCGCCGGACGAGCTGGATCCGGCCCCCTTCCTCGGGGCGGCCCTCGGACCACCACAGGTCATCGCCGTCGGCCTGGACTTCGCTCAACCCGACCGCGCCCGCGACCAGCAGGTCCGTCGAGATCGGCGACGCCCACGCCCCGTACGCCGTCGTTCTGGCGCCTGATTGAGGCGTCATCGCGCCGCAATCAGGCGCCAATAGGAGCGCACCCGCCCTGCCCCCGCTTCTGGCGCCCGATTGAGGGGCCCCGGCGCCGCAATCGGGCGCCAGTAGCGCGACGACGCCGTTCTGGCGCCTGATCTGCCGGTCAGAGGCGGGAGATCGGGCGCCAGAAGGGGGTGGGTCACGCGAGGAACGAAGCGATGCGGCGGATGCCTTCCTGCATGGCATCGGGGTCGAGGGCGAAGGAGAAGCGGCCGTAGCCCGGCGACCCGAAGGCCTCGCCGGGCACGAACGCGACCTTGGCCTCAGCGAGGATCAGGTCCGCCAGCTCGAGCGTGTTCGTCGGCGTCTGGCCAGCCCGTTCGCGGCCGAGCACGCCCTCGAAGGAGGGGTAGGCGTAGAACGCGCCCTGCGGGAGCATGCAGCTCACGCCGTCGATGTCGTTGAGCAGACGGTGGATGAGCTTGCCCCGACGGTCGTACTCGGCCCGCATCATGGCGACGTCCTCCAGACCGCCCTCGAGGGCGGCGATGGTGGCGCACTGGGACAGGTTGGCCACGTTGCCGCAGAGGTGGGACTGCAGCGTCGACGCCGTCGCCACCAAGTCGGCGGGGCCGATGAGCCAGCCCACGCGCCAGCCGGTCATGGCGTACGTCTTGGCCACGCCGTTGAGGACGATGGTCTGGTCCGCCGCTTCGGGCACGAGGGCCGGCAGCGAGGCGAACTCGTTGTCGTCGTAGACGAGGTGCTCGTAGATCTCGTCGGTGATGACCCAGACCCCGTGCTCGACGGCCCAGCGGCCGACGGCCTCGACCTCAGCCGGCGGGTACACGGCGCCCGAGGGGTTCGAGGGCGACACGAAGACGATCGCCTTGGTCCGCTCCGTCCGGGCCGCCTCCAACTGGTCGATGGTCACCCGGAAGCCGGCGGCCTCATCGGTGGGGAGCACGACCGACGTGCCCCCGGCCAGCGCGACCGGCTCGGGGTAGGTCGTCCAATACGGGGCGGGCAGGAGGACCTCGTCGCCCGGGTTGACGATCGACTCGATGGCCTCGTAGTAGGCCTGCTTGCCTCCGTTGGTCACCACCACCTGGCTGGGGCTGATCTCGTAGCCCGAGTCCCGGAGGGTCTTGTCGGCGATGGCCTGGCGCAGGGCGGGCAGGCCGGGAGTGGCCGAGTAGTGGTGCGTGGCGGGGTCGGTGGCGGCTTCGATCGCGGCCTGCACGATGTGGGCCGGGGTCGGGAAATCGGGCTCACCGGCGCCGAAGCCGACGACGTCCTCGCCGGCGGCCTTCATGGCCTTGGCCTTCGCGTCGACGGCCAGGGTGGCCGAGGGGGCGATGGCACTGACCCGGCTCGAGAGGCGTTCGGACGGCATCAGTGTCCGCTCGTGGTGGCTACCCCACCTGGTCGGGAGGCCCTCGCTTCGCTCAATGGATTGGTCCTTTCGGGATGTCGCCGCGATAGTGACAGGTCGTGAGCGGACCCACCCCAGATATCACCATCCCCGACTCGATCAAACCGGTGGACGGGAGGTTCGGCAGCGGTCCCTCCAAGGTCCCCCTCGACGCCGTTTCCGCGTTGGCGGCGACGGGGACCGACTACCTCGGCACCAGCCACCGGCAGGCGCCCGTCCAGTTCGTCGTCGGGAGCCTGCGCAACCTGCTGGCGGAGATCCTGGCCGTGCCCGACGGCTACGAGATCCTGCTGGGCAACGGCGGGACCACGGCCTTCTGGGACGCCGCCATCTTCGGGCTGATCGACCTGCGCAGCCAGCACCTGTCCTTCGGCGAGTTCTCGTCGAAGTTCGCCTCGGGTGTAGCCGCCGCGCCGCACCTCGCCGACCCGACGGTCATCGCCTCGGACCCCGGCACCCACCCGCGGCCGGAGGCCGAGGAGGGGATCGACGCGTACTGCCTGACCCACAACGAGACCTCGACCGGCGTGGCCATGCCGCTGTCGCGTCCCGCCGAGGACGGCTTGGTGCTGGTCGATGCCACGTCCGCGGCCTGCGGGATGCGGGTCGACCTGTCGGTCACCGACGTCTACTACTTCGCCCCCCAGAAGGCGCTGGCCGCCGACGGCGGGCTGTGGATCGCCGTCTGCTCACCCGCCGCCATCGAACGCATCGAGTGGCTGGCCGCGTCGGAGCGTTGGATCCCGGCGTCCCTGGACCTGAAGATCGCCCTGGACAACTCTCGCAAGGACCAGACCTACAACACACCCGCGCTGGCCACCATCTTCCTGGCCGAGGCCCAGGCCCGCTGGGTGGCCGACAACGGCGGCCTCGAGTTCGCCGCGGGTCGCAGCGAGGCGTCGGCCCGCACGCTCTACGGCTGGGCCGAGGACCGGGACTTCGCCACGCCGTTCGTGGCCGACCCCGCCATGCGCTCGCCCGTCGTCGGGACCATCGACTTCGAGGGCGTCGACGCCAACACCATCGCCGCCGTCCTGCGGGCCAACGGCATCGTCGACACCGAGAGCTACCGCAAGTTGGGGCGCAACCAGCTCCGCATCGCCACGTTCCCCGCCATCGACCCGGCCGACATCGAAGCACTCACCGCCTGCATCGACCACGTCGTCGCCGCCCTCTGACCGACCTTTTCGGGATCTGCCGCGAAGTCGGCAGAATGGCGGCATGACATCGCTGGGGGACGTGCGGGCGCAGTTGACCGGGACGGGGGGGCCGTTCGAGGTCGTGGCCGAGGTGGTCGACGGGGTCGAGATGAAGGTCTACAAGGATCGGATGCCTTCCCTGCGGGAGGTGCCGAAGGCGGCGATCAACCGCGGTGACCAGGACTTCCTCGTCTACGGCGACCAGCGCTGGAGCTACGCCGACTTCGTGCGTCAGGCCAACGGTGCCGCCCACGCTCTGGCCCGCGACGCCGGTGTCGGCCACGGCGACCGGGTGGCGGTGCTGTCGGCCAACAACCCCGAGTGGTGCGTGGCCTTCTGGGCCACGGTCGACCTCGGGGCGATCCTGGTCGGGCTCAACGGCTGGTGGAAGACCGACGAGATCCTCTACGGCCTCGACGACAGCGGTTCCAAGGTGCTGGTGGCCGACGCCAAGCGCTTCGAGCGCATCGCCGACCAGCTCGACCACGCCTCCGGCCTCGAGCGGATCTTCCTGATCGACGGGAACCCGGCCGACTACGAGGACCCCCGCATCCGCGCCTTCGCCGAGCTCCTGGACGAGCCGAGCGACGAGTTCCCCGACACCGACATCGCCGAGGACGACCCCGCCGTCATCTTCTACACGTCGGGCACCACTGGCCGGCCCAAGGGCGCCATCTCGACCCACCGCAACATGGTCGCCAACCTCCAGAACACCCTGTTCAACTCCATCGCGACGGTGATGGCCAGCCCCGAGGCGTCCCCGATCGACAGTGGCGGCGGCCAGACCGTCGGCCTGCTCACCTCACCCCTGTTTCACGTCTCGGGCTGCCACAGCAGCCTCGTGGTGGGGATGATCGCCGGCGTGAAGCTGGTCATCCCCGAGGGCCGCTTCGACCCCGACCACGCCCTGCAGCTCATCCAGGACGAGGGCGTGACCATCTGGGCCACGGTCCCGACGATGGTCTGGCGGGTCTGTGAGCACCCCGCTCGCCACGACTACGACACCAGCACGGTGACCTCGGTCGCCTTCGGCGGCTCCCCTTCCGCCGACGAGCTCCAGCGCAAGGTCCGGGAGACCTTCCCCAACGTCAAGAGCACCTCCAACGCCTACGGCCTCACCGAGTCCAGCTCGGTGGCCACCGTCATCTCCGGCCGGGACGCCCAGGAGCGCCCCGACTCGGTCGGCCCCGCCGTTCCGGTCGTCGACCTGGCCATCGTCGACCCCGGCGGCCACGAGGTCCCCTGGGGCCAGACCGGTGAGGTCCTCATCAAGGGGCCGATCATCATGCCCGGCTACTGGAACAAGCCCGAGGCGACCGCCGAGACCGTGATCGACGGGTGGCTGCACACCGGCGACATCGGCTATCTCGACGAGGACGGCTTCCTGTTCATCACCGACCGGGCCAAGGACATGATCATCCGGGGTGGCGAGAACATCTACTGCGTCGAGATCGAGCAGCGCCTGGTCGAGAATCCCGCCGTCGCCGACGCCGCGGTCATCGGTGTCCCCCACCACGAGCTGGGCGAGGAGGTCAAGGCCGTCGTCCAGATCCAGGCCGGCGCCGCGCTGACCGAGCAGGACGTCAAGGAGTGGGTGGCCGAGAGCCTGGCCAACTTCAAGGTCCCCGCGTACGTCGAGCTCACCCACGACAAGCTGCCCCGTAACGCCAGCGGCAAGCTCCTCAAGAACGTCCTGCGCGGCGAGGGCGAGGTCTCCTTCTCCGAAACCATGTGAACGTGGTCACAGCCCGGATGTGACGGCTGGGCTTTCCTTTTCGTGTGATCGGCGCGACGGTGACCGATAGGGGAACCATCGGCAGCAGCCAACTCGGGTTGCGGGTGGAACTCGGGGGAGAAATGACATGCACCTGTTTTCGCGAGTCGCCACACTGACCGGTGGGCCGGCCGAACCGGTCGAATGGGCGGTAAACATCACCGGCAAGGTCAACGAGATCATGGACGTCGAGGTGAGCCTCTGGCAGGGCATGTTCGGCTATCCGCTGGGCACGGTGGCGTGGTCGGCCATGGTCGAGTCCCGCGCCCACCTGGCGGAGCAGACCGCCAAGCTGGCCGTCGACTCGGCCTTCCTCGACCTGGCCGGCGCCGGCCAGGCGTTCGCCACGACGCCGTTCGAAGATGCGCTGCGTTCGGTCGTGCACATGACCCGTGAGACCGAGGGCCCGCCGCCGATGGGTGGCTGGGCCGAGGTCACCACCGCCTCGCCGGCCGAAGGCAAGATCGGCGAGGCGATGGCGTGGGGCGTCGAGATCGCCGACGCGTACACCGCAGCCACGGGCACCGGCTGCGCGTTCCTGGCCGACGACTACGGCCCCTTCGGCCAGGTCACCTGGGTCGCCGTCCACGACGACGCCGCCGCCACAGACCGGGCCTCGGCGGCCGTAGCGACCGACGCCGCGTACCTGGCGTCGATCGACGGTGCTGGGCACCTCTTCCAGCCCGGCTCGGCCAACCGAGTGGCGAGCATCCGAGTCGCCTGAGCGCGGGCAGGGCGCGGCGGCGGTGGCCCTCCTCCCGGGGAGGGCCGCCGCCGTCAATCCCGGGTGATCGCTCCGAACGGCCAGGGGTCGGTCTCCGGCGTTACGCGTAACGCCGGGGGCGGAGCCGCCGATGGGTACTCGTGGCGATCACCGTGGCCCCGACGCGGGCGGACTCCGACACGCGGCCGCTGGTGCTGGCGGCGGTCGGGGCGGGGCTGGCGTGGCTGGTCGTGATCCTGGTCTGGTCGGATGCACCGTTCGCGCTGACCTTCGACGACGCCTGGTACTACGGGGAGATCGGGCGGAACCTGGCCGCGGGCCGTGGCTCGACGTTCGACACCATCAACGCCACCAACGGGTACCACCCGCTCTGGCAGGCGGTGTGCGTACTCCCCCGCGTGATCGGCCTCGACGAAACGGCGGCCATGCGGGCGCAGCTCGCCATCGCGCTCGGGTGCTGGGTCACGGCCGTGGTCCTGCTCGTGCGCCGGGTCCGGCGCCCCTCCCCCTTCCTCCCGGTGGTCGTCGTGCTCGTCGCCGGGAACCCCTACCTGCTGCGCTGCGTGGTCAGCGGGCTGGAGTCGGGGCTGGTCGTTCTCGTCGGGGCGCTGTTGCTGACCCGGGCCGCCGACCTCGACGTCACCACCGTCGCCCCGTCCGCACGCCGGCGGTTCGGGGCGCTGCTGGCGCTGGCCTTCCTGGCCCGGACCGACGCCGCCCTGCTCACGATGATCTGTGCCGCCTGGGTCCTGCCCGACGTGCGCCGCCTCGGCGTCGAGGGGGTGCGCCGCCTCGGCCAGCTCGTCGCGGCGCCGGCCATCACCGCTGCTGTCTACGTCACGGCCAACCTCGTCGTCTTCGGCCGTCCCCTGCAGATCAGCGGCGACGTAAAGCGGGTCGACCTCACCCCCACCGTGGTCGTCAGCGTGCTCGTGACCGGCCTCGTCGCCTTCGCGGTGGGACGGTCGCTGCGACGCCTCGAGCCGAACGCCCGCTTCGAGCGGGTCACGACCTTCCTGGTCGCCACCGGCTGGTACGCCCCGTTCTGCATCGGCCTGGTCGGCTACTACACCCTGCTCTCGTCCCAGACCTGGCTCTGGTACTTCGCCCCCCTTGCGCTCTACGGCACGGCGATCCTCCTCCACGGCGCCGCCGACCTCCTCGACGGCGCGGCGCAGGAAGGGTCGACCTCACTGCGGGCCGTGCAGGCCATCCTCCTGCTCCCCCTGCTCGGCGGCTTCCTGTTCCTCGGGCGCCAGTTCGTGGATCCGGACCTGCGCTCCATCCAGGAGGCCAACCGTGACGGCGGGGCCTGGATCAGCGCCAACCTCCCCGACGACGCCGTCATCGCCTCGTGGGACGCGGGTGTCCTCGGCAGCTTCACCGACCAGCCCGTGGTCAACCTCGACGGCGTGGTCAACAGCGGCGAGTTCGCCGACGCCATGGCCGACGGCCGGGGCGGCGCCTTCCTCCGGGCCGAAGGCGTCACCCACATCGCCAACCACGGCGCCCTCGTCGACGGTGACGACCCCACCGCCCGCGCCCTCGTCGACCAGATCTTCGGCGCTCCGACGGGCACCGAGATGGAGCTGGTCATGGTCGACCCGTTCACCTACGCCGGCTCCACCACCCGCGGCACTGGCGGTGCCATGGCCCTGTTCGTCTACGAACTTCCGCTCGAGTCCTCGACGGGCTGACCCACCGGCCCGAAACGCGAACTGGCCTCCGATCTACTGCCTGGAGCGAGTAGATCGGAGGCCCGAACAGAGGCTCAGCCGCCGCTGGCTTCCTGGACGGACTGCTTGCCGGCGGAGATCCAGGGCATCATGCCGCGGAGCTCGGCACCGACCTCTTCGATCTGGTGCTCCTCGCCCTCCTTGAGCATCCGGGTGTAGTTCTCCCGGCCGCTGCGGGTCTCGGCGATCCACTCCCGGGCGAACTCGCCGGACTGGATCTCGCCGAGGATCTTCTTCATCTCCGCCTTGGTGGCGTCGGTGATGACCCGGGAGCCCCGGGTCAGGTCGCCGTACTTGGCCGTGTCCGAGATCGAGTAGCGCATGCCGGCGATGCCCTGCTCGTACATGAGGTCCACGATCAGCTTCACCTCGTGGAGGCACTCGAAGTACGCCGACTCGGGCTGGTAGCCCGCCTCGACCAGGGTCTCGAACCCGGCCTGCACCAGCGAGGTCAGCCCGCCGCAGAGCACGACCTGCTCGCCGAACAGGTCGGTCTCGGTCTCCTCGGTGAACGTGGTCTCCAGCACCCCGGCCCTGGTGCCGCCGATGGCGTCCGCGTAGGCCAGGGCCAGGTCCCGAGCCTTGCCCGTAGCGTCCTGCTCGACCGCGATGAGACAGGGGACGCCGCCGCCCTCGACGTAGGTGCGGCGCACGAGGTGGCCGGGGCCCTTGGGGGCGACCATGGCCACGTCGACGTCGGCCGGCGGGGTGATCTCGCCGAAACGGATGTTGAACCCGTGGGCGAAGAAGACGGCGTCGCCGTCCTGCAGGTGCGGGGCCACGTGCTCCTCGTAGGCCGCCCGCTGCTCGGTGTCGGGCAGCAGGAACATGATGAGGTCGGCCTCGTCCGCGGCGTCGGCCATGGACAGGACCTTCAGGCCCGCCTCCTCGGCCTTGGCCTTCGAGGACGAGCCCTCGCGTAGGCCGACCCGCACGTCGATGCCCGAGTCCCGCAGGTTCAGCGCATGGGCGTGGCCCTGCGAGCCGTAGCCGAGGATGGCCACCTTGCGGTCGGCGATCAACGACCGGTCGGCGTCCTTCTCGTAGTAGACGGTTGCCACTGGGTTCTCCCTGTAGATGGTGATGGTGATTGTGGTCAGTGAGGCTGCGCAGGCGCCAGCCGGAGCAGCGGCGAGCGACCGACTCGATCGGCGGAGCCGGCGAGCCGGAGGCGAGCGAATGTGATGATGATCTAGCGGGAAGCCTTGGTGAGGACCGGCAGGGCGACCCGGCCGGTCCGCTGGACGGTGACGATGCCGTAGGGCCGGCACAGCTCCTCGAAGTCGTCGATGCGACCGGGCTCGTCGTCGAGACTGAGGGTCATCGAGTCGGCGCCGACGTCCAGCACCTCGGCGTCGTAGAGCTGGGCCAGCTCCATGACCTGACCCCGGGTCTCCGGCGGTGCCTTCAGCGTGACCAGCATCAGCTCCCGCTCGACGGCCTCACCCGGACCGAGCTCGCTGATCTTGATGACGTTGATCAGCTTGTGGAGCTGCTTGGTGATCTGCTCGAGGGGCTTGGACTCCACGTCGACCACGATGGTGATCCGGCTGAAGCGCTCGTCGTCGGTGGGGGCGACGGCCAGGGAGTAGATGTTGAACCCCCGGCGGGCGAACATGCCGGCGATCCGGGTCAGCACACCGGCCCGGTTCTCGACCAGGACCGACAGGGTGTGGGTGCGGGCGTCGCCCGTGTGGGTGAGCGCGGGCATCAGTGACCACCCTCGCCCTGGGTCGGGTCGACGATGATCTTGTCGTTCGTGGTCCCCGCGGCGACCATCGGGTACACCTTCTCTCGAGCGTCGGTCCGGAAGTCGATGACCACCGGCCGGTCGTCGATGGCGTTGGCCTTCTCGATGATCGGCGCCACCTCCTCGGGGGACTCCGCCCGCATGGCGACACAGCCCATGGCCTCGGACCACTTCACGTAGTCCGGCAGGTCCGGCGAGAGGTACACCTCGCTGTAGCGCTCGTCGTAGAACATCTCCTGCCACTGGCGGACCATGCCGAGGTAGGCGTTGTTGAGGATGGCCACCTTGACCGGGATGCGCTCGGCCGACGCGGTGACCAGCTCCTGGGCGGTCATCTGGAAGCAGCCGTCGCCGTCGACGGACCAGACCGTCTTGTCGGGCCGGCCGACCTTGGCCCCGATGGCCGCCGGGATGGAGAAGCCCATGGTGCCAAGGCCGCCCGAGTTGACCCAGGTGTAGGGCTCCTCGAACTTCCAGTACTGGCTGGTCCACATCTGGTGCTGGCCGACCCCGGAGGCCACGATCGTGCCCTCGGGGGCCAAGTCGCGGAGCTGCTCGAGCACGAACTGGGGCTTGAGGCCTTCGCCCGCCTCGGCGGGCTGGTAGGTCAGCGGGTACTTCTCCTGCCAGCCGCTGAGCGTCGACTTCCACTCGGTGCGGTCGGGCTGGGAGGCGAGGCCGCCCTTGGCCTTCAGCACCTCGACCAGCTCCTCGATGACGAGGCGGCAGTCGCCCACGATCGGGACGTCCGGGCGCCGGACCTTGCCCAGCTCGGCGGGGTCGATGTCGACGTGGATGATCTTGGCGTCGGGGGCGAAGCCGTCCAGCTTGCCGGTCACCCGGTCGTCGAAACGGCTGCCCAGGGCGATCAGCAGGTCCGACTTCTGCATGGCGGTGACCGCCGTGTAGTTGCCGTGCATGCCCGGCATGCCGAGACACAACGGGTGGCTGTCGGGGAACGCGCCCCGGGCCATCAGCGTCGTGACGACCGGCAGCTCACAGAGCTCGGCCAGCTGCTTGAGGGCATCGGCGGCCCGGGCCTTCAGGATCCCGCCACCCGCGTAGATGACCGGGCGGTGGGCCTGGCTGATGAGCTCCGCCGCCTGGCGGATCATCTTGGGGTGGCCCTTGGTCGTCGGGTTGTACCCGGGCAGATCCAGCTCGTCGGGCCAGTACCACTCCATCGCGGCGTTGGGGTGCTGGGGGTCGACGATGTCCTTGGGGATGTCGACCAGGACGGGGCCGGGCCGGCCCGTGGTGGCGATGTGGAACGCCTCCCGGATGGTCCGGGGGATGTCGGCGGCCTCGGTCACCAGGAAGTTGTGCTTGGTCACCGACTGGGTGATGCCGGTGGTGTCGCACTCCTGGAAGGCGTCGCTGCCGATGGCGGCGGTCGGCACCTGGCCGGTGATGACCACCATGGGGATCGAGTCCATGAAGGCGTCACACAGGGGGGTGACGATGTTCGTGGCGGCCGGGCCGCTCGTCACCATGGCCACGCCGGGGCGACCGGTGACATGGGCGTAGCCCTCGGCCATGTGCCCGGCACCCTGCTCGTGGCGCACGAGGATGTGGCGGATCGGCGAGTCGATGATCGGGTCGTAGACCGGGAGGATGGCGCCGCCGGGCAGGCCGAACATGACCTCCACGCCCTCGAGCTCGAGGGAACGGATCAGGGCCTGCCCGCCGTTCAGCTGTTCCTTGGCGATGTTGTTGCTGGTGTTGCTGGTCATGAGCGCATCCGAAGGGTAGTGGGGCCGAAAACTGCAACGACCTCCCCGTAGGGAGGTCGTGAGCGCACGCGAGGTGAGAGACGGCGTGCGCTAGGTGATTACTACGAGGGGCAGGGGGCGGGACATCAGGTGCATCGTATCCCTGGTCGGCCGCCCGCGGGCAAGCCGTTAGGGAACTCGGGGTGGACAAGGGCAATACTTCCGGCATGTCGATCGCCGAACGATCCGTCGCCGAGCTCACCGGGCTCACCCAGGAGTTCGTCGGCACCGACGCCCACGTGCAGGTGGCCCTCCTGGTCTACGGGCGTCACCCCCTCGTCAGCGCCGGGTTCCTCGGGTGGCTGTTCGGCAAGCCGAGGATCCTGGCCGCGACCGACGAGGACATCCGCCTCCTGGACATCGACTCGAGCCAGAAGGGCAGCACGATCGCCCCGGGCGAGCTGCTGGCCACCTACCCGCGGGACACGGCGATCGGCCCGCCGAAGGGCGTCCACTACAAGGTGGTCCTGCCCGACGGCCAGAAGGTCTACATCCACCGGCTCCACTTCGACCACGTGCGCCGCATCGACGGCGAGGTCGTCGAGGACTGAGCGCCGGGCGCGACGGATGCCCGGGCGAGCGGCCTACCCCGGGTCCTTCGATCCCCTGACGATCGCCCACCTCGGCATCGCCGAGACCGCACGGTCCGCCCACGGCCTGGACCAGGTCGACCTCGTCATCTCCGAGGTGGCCATCGGCAAGGAGGACCGGGCCTGTGTCCGCCTCGACGCGCGGGTCCGGGCCATCGAGCTGGCCGGTCACACCCGCCCCTGGCTCCGCATCGTGGTCACCGAGCTGCAGCTCGTCTCTGACATCGCCGAGCCCTACGACGTGGTCATCGTCGGCGCCGACAAGTGGGCCCAGCTCCACGACCCCGCCTACCACCCCTCCCCCGAGGCCCACGCCGAGGCGCTGGCCAAGCTGCCGACCCCGCTCGTGGTGCCCCGGCCCCCCTGGTCGGTCCCCGACGAGCACCGCCTCGACGTGACCTTGCACCTGACCGAGGTGTCCGCCACCGCCGTGCGGGAAGGCCGCAAGGACTGGATGGCCCCCGAAGCGCGGGAGATCGGCGCCTGGGACTGAGCTCTGCCTCGTCGGCGACGGGTCCGATCTTCAACGGGTTCGAGCACGGCCCGCCGGAGGAACCGAGGCACGTGAGGGGTGGTGGCGAGCGGCTGCGGACGGGAGACCCGGCCCGTCGGCGCCCGGATCTCACGCTCCGTGGCCGCATCCAGGCCCTCGGCCCGGATCCCGCAACTCGAGGCAATACCTGTCGGATTCCGACAGGTATTGCCTCGAGGTCGGCTGACTGGTCACGGCGAGTGCTATCTGGCGCTACGACGGGTCCCGGCGAACACCGAGAACGGGCGACAACGCGCTGCCGCCCCCGCCCTGCCTTGCTTCCCCCGCCTGCCACCGATGGAGGGCACCAACGAACCCCACCGGGAGGACCCGGCCCCCGCCCCCTCCCTGCATCTCGTTGTCGGTGGTCCGACCTACGGCATGGTGATGGCGCCCTTTTCGGCGCCCTGGGCCAGGGCGGCGTACTTGGCCAGGACGCCGGTGGTGTAGCGGGGCTCGGGGAGCTTCCAGGCGACCCGGCGGGCCTCCAGGGTGGGCTCGTCGACGTGGAGGTCCATGACGTGGCCGACCGTGTCGATGGTGATCCGGTCACCATCGGCCACGAAGGCGATGGGGCCGCCGTCGACGGCCTCGGGGGCGACGTGGCCCACACAGAAGCCGTGGGTGCCGCCCGAGAACCGGCCGTCGGTGATCAGCGCCGTGTCCGCCCCTCGGCCGACGCCCTTGAGGGCGCCGGTCACCGCCAGCATCTCCCGCATGCCGGGGCCGCCCTTGGGGCCCTCGTAGCGGATGACCAGGATGTCGCCCGGGTTGATGCCGCCCCGGAGGATCTCCTCCATGGCCAGCGCCTCGCCGTCGAAGACCCGGGCGGTGCCCTCGAAGCGGTCGACGTCGATGCCCGCCACCTTGACCACCGAGCCCTGCGGGGCCAGCGAGCCGCGGAGGACGGCGATGCCACCCCGGTCGTGAAGGGGGTCGCTCAGGGGGTGGATGACCGTGCCGTCCGGCGCGGGTGGGGCGATCTCGGCCAGGTTCTCGGCGACCGTCTTGCCGGTGACCGTCATGCAGTCGCCGTGCAGCAGGCCGGCCTCGAGCAGGTGGGCCATGACCACGGGGACACCGCCGATGCGGTCCACGTCGGTCATGTGGTAGTTGCCGTGCGGCTTGGTGTCGGCGATGTGGGGGACCTTGGCGGCCACCCGGTTGAAGTCCTCCAGCTCGAGCTCGACCTGGGCCTCGTGGGCGATGGCCAGCAGGTGCAGGACGGCGTTGGTCGAGCCCCCGAGGGCCATGACCACGGCGATGGCGTTCTCGAAGGCCTCCTTGGTCATGATCTGACGGGGCCGGACGTTCTGGCGCAGCAGCTCGACCACCGCCTGGCCCGACGCGTAGGCGAAGTCGTCCCGCCGGCGGTCGACGGCGGGCACCGAGGCCGAGCCGGGCAGGGACATGCCGATGGCCTCGGCCACCGAGGCCATGGTGTTGGCGGTGAACATGCCGGCACAGGACCCCTCGGTCGGGCAGGCCTTGCGCTCGATCTGACCGAGCTCCTCCTCGTCCATGTCCCCCGCGGCGAAGGAGCCGACGGCCTCGAACACGCTCACGATGTCCAGGGCCCGACCGTTGTGCTGGCCGGGCAGGATCGTGCCGCCGTAGAGGAAGACCGATGGCAGGTTGATGCGAGCCGCCGCCATGAGCATCCCGGGCAGGGACTTGTCACAGCCGGCGAAGGTGACCAACCCGTCGAAGCGCTCGGCGTGCATCACGGCCTCGACGGAGTCGGCGATGACCTCCCGGCTGACCAGGGAGGCCCGCATGCCCTCGTGGCCCATGGAGATGCCGTCGCTCACCGCGATGGTGGTGAACTCCAGCGGGAAGCCACCGGCGTCCCGCACCCCGATCTTGGACCGCTTGGCCAACCGGTCGAGGGGCAGGTTGCAGGGCGTGACCTCGTTCCAGGACGACGCCACCGCCACCTGGGGCTTCTCCCAGTCGTCGTCGGTCATGCCGACCGCCCGCAGCATGGCCCGGGCCGGCGCCCGCTCGTAGCCGTCGGTGACCTCTCGGGAACGGGGCTTCAAGCCCCCGACAACGCTCTCGTCGCTCACGGCCGTGAGGCTAGCGACCACCGTCCCCCGGCCTCCCGCCGGTAACTTCCCGCCGTGCCCGCCGCCACCGCCTCCCCCGGTCGGGCGCGCCGCTTCGCCGAGCTGCTGGGCCTGAGCGGGATCATCCTGGCCGAACCGGTCCTGACCGCGCTGCGGGAGGGTGCGGACGTCTTCGTCACCCGGCGGGCCGGCCGCGTCGACGTCGTCGGCCTCACGCTGCTGATCCTGTTCGGCCTGCCCCTGGCCCTCCTGCTGCTCGAGGAGCTGGTCGGACTCGTCGGTCGCCGGCGGGGCCCCGCCTGGCGCGACGGCACCCACCGGGTGCTGCTGGGCGGCCTCGGGGTCCTGGTCGTCATCCGCCTGGTGGGCCAGTCCGGCCTGGCCGGTCCGCTCACGGTGGCCCTGGCCGTCGCCGGCGGGATCACCCTCTGGGCCGCGGTCAGCCGCTGGGCCGGTGTTCGCCTCTGGCTGCAGTACCTGGGGCTCTTCCCGCTCGTGTTGGGCGCGTGGTTCCTGGCCACCGATCCGGTCCGGGGCCTGGTCATCGACGTCGATGCCGCCTCCGGTGCGTCCGCGTCGGTGGGTGACCCGGCGCCCGTCCTGCTCGTGGTCCTCGACGAGTTGCCGCTGGCCTCCCTGCTCGACGAAGGCAACCGGATCGACGCCCAGCAGTTCCCGAACCTGGCGCGGCTGGCCGAGGACGCCACCTGGTACCGCAACACCACCGGTGTCTCGCCCACCACTCCCGAGGCGGTGCCGCCCGTCCTGACCGGTCGCTACCCCGACGGCGTCGGCCTCCTGCCGACCGCGGAGGAGCATCCCGACAACGTCTTCACCTTGTTGCAGGGCTCCTACGACCTCCATGTCCAGGAATCGGTGACGGCGCTGTGCCCAGGCGGACTGTGCGGGCAGGGGTCGCTCGCCCCGGGTCACCCGATCCGCGAGCTCGCCCTCGACGCTCTTGACCTCTGGCAGCGCCAGCTGTTCGGCGGGGCCGACGACCGCCAGGTCGACTTCGCCATACGCCAGTCCGACCCCGACGCCCCCACCACCATCAACGAGTTCGCCGCGGGGATGACGGTGGGCGACGAGCCGGCCCTCGACGTCCTCCACACCGTCTACCCCCACCAGCCCTGGTACCACCTGCCGTCGGGCCTCACCTACGAGGCCCCGTTCATCGCCGAGGGTCTCGACCAGTACGCCCAGTACGCCTGGATCAACGACTTCGCCGCCGACACCGGCCGCCAGCGTCACCTGCTCCAGGCCCGCAACGCGGACGTGATGGTCGGGCTCCTGCTGGCCCGGCTGCGTGAGCTCGGGACCTATGACCAGTCCCTGATCGTGGTCACCGCCGACCACGGCGCCGCGTTCGAGGTGGGCGAGCCGCTGCGGGGCGTGTCGGCGGCCAACGCCGACAGCGTGCTGTGGGTGCCGCTCCTGGTGAAGGCACCGGGGCAAGGCGACGGCCACATCGACGACCGGCCCGCCCGCACCATCGACGTCCTTCCCACGATGGCGGAGATCCTGGCCCTCGACCTGCCCGAGGAGGTCGACGGGGTGTCCCTCCTGGGAACCGGGCCCGGGCCCGGCCCCGACGAGCGTCGCGTCTATGACTGGGGCTTCAACCGCCTCGAGCCCAACGCGGACGGCTACAGCCTCATCGACGGCACGACCGGCTTCCAGGACCTCCTGGCCCAGCCGCCGCCCGGTCAGGGCGACGACCCCGACCTGCGCTTCTATCGCTGGGGGCGCCACGGCGACCTCGTCGGCCGGGCGGTCGAGGACTTCCCGTCGACCACGGGGCGGGACCTGACCGTCGCGCTCGACGGGGACGGCGGCTACCGCAGCTCGGCCACCGCCCAGCAGGACGTCTACGTCGCCGGGACAGTGGCGACGGGCGAGCCACTGGACCTCGCCATCGCCGTCAACGGCCGCATCGGCGCCTGGGCCGAGCTGCAGACCACCGGCGACCCGGGCGAGCGCCGGTTCTGGGGGTTGGTGCCACCCGACCTGCTGCGGGACGACGGCGGGGACGTGATCGAGCTCTACGTGATCCAGGGCGACAGCCCCACCCCCACCCTCGTGCCGATCCCCCTCCCGTGATCCGGGGGGTGCTGCAGCGCAGCCCGTTCGACCGGGACATCTACCGGCTCGCACTGCCCGCCCTCGGGGCGCTGGTCGCCGAGCCGCTCTACCGGCTGACCGACACCGCCGTCGTCGGCCACCTCGGCACCGACGAGCTGGCGGGCATGACCATCGCCAACGCCGTGTTGGCCACCGGCTTCGCCGTGTTCATCTTCCTGGCCTACGGCACGACCTCGGCCGTGGCCCGCCTCATCGGCGCCGGCGAGCACGGTCGGGCCGCCCACCAGGCCGTCCAGAGCCTGTGGCTGGCGGTGGGCCTCGGCGTCGCCCTCTCGGCGGTCCTGTGGGTGACCGCGGACCCGCTGATCCGGCTGCTCGGGGGCGAGGGCGACGTGGCCGACAACGCCCGGGTCTACCTGCAGATCAGTGTGCTGGGCCTCCCCGTGACCTTCGTGATCCTCGCCGGGACCGGCTACCTCCGGGGGCTGCAGGACACCCGGACCCCGCTGTTCGTCGCCATCGGGACCGCACTGGTCAACCTGGCGTTGGAGGTCTGGTGGATCTTCGGGCTCGGCTTCGGCATCGGCGCCTCGGCCCTGTCCACCGTGATCGCCGAGCTCCTGGCCGCGACCATCTACGTGACGATGATCCGCCGCGCCACACGGGAGCACCGGACGCCGTGGTGGCCCCACGCCCGCACCATCGCCGGCCTCGGCCGGGCCGGAGTCAGCCTGTTCCTGCGCACGGCGGCATTGCGGGGGGCCTTCACCCTGGCGACCGCCGTGGCCGCCCGCATCGGCACCGCGGAGCTGGCGGCGTACCAGATCGCGTTCGAGCTGATGTACCTGATGGCCCTGGCCCTCGACGCGATCGCCATCGCCGGCCAGGCCATGACCGGCCGCTTCCTCGGAGCCGGCGACGCCGTGGCCGCCCGCGCCGCCGGGAGGCGGATGATCGAGTGGGCCGTCGTGGCCGGTGTGGGTGCCGGCGCGGTGCTGGCCGTGCTCTCGCCCGTGCTGGGCGAGGTGTTCACCGACGATCCCGCCGTGCTCGCCCTGACCGGCACCCTCATCTTCTACGTGGCCGTCCTGCAGCCGCTCAACGGTTACGTGTTCGCCCTCGACGGCATCCTCATCGGTGCCGGCGACCTGGCCTTCCTGGCGCGGGCGATGCTCCTGGCCTTCCTGGTCTTCGCCCCTGCGGCCGTCGCCGTGCTGGTCTTCGACCTAGGCATCGACTGGCTGTGGGCCGCGCTGGCCCTGCTCTTCCTCTCCCGGGCGGTCGTCCTCGGTCGCCGCTTCCACGGCGACGACTGGGTGCGCCTGGGCGCCGACTGACCACGCCACGTCGTTCACGTGGGGAAGCTGGAGGCGTAGCTGGTGAGGGCCTGGAGGTAGTTCGAGCGGACGTAGGCGGCAGGGTCGGCCACGCCGCGGGCCGAGACCGAGCCCCGGAGCTGGTCGACCGAGTCGTACTCCCGCTCGGCCATCCAGGACCGCAGGTCGGCCAGCACCGTGGCCACGAGGCCCGGGCCGTGGCGCAGCAGGGCCGAGGCCATCATCGCGACGTCGGCACCCGCCAGCAGCGCCTTGGCCACCCCGGCGGCGTCGTGGACGCCCGTGGTGACGGCCAGGCCGGTGTCGACCCTCCCCTCCAGCAGAGCGATCCACCGCAACGGCAGGTGCAGGTCGTCGGCCTCGCTCAGCGTCAGCGTCGGGACCACCGTCAGCTGGTCGAGGTCGAGGTCGGGGGCGAAGGGCCGGTTGAACAGGACCAGCGCCGCGGCCCCGGCGTCGCTGAGACGAACCGCCAACTCCGGCAACGACGACCAGAACGGCCCGAGCTTCACCGCGACGGGCACGTCGACGGCGCCGACGACCTCACCCACCATGGTCACCAGGTCGTCCTCGACCCGGCCGCCGGGAACGGCCGGATCGGTGGCCACCAGGTTGGCGTTGAGCTCCAGGGCGTCGGCCCCGGCGTCGACCAGCATCCGGCCGTAGTGCACCCAGCCCCCGCCGCTGACCGCGTTCACGCTGGCGATGACCGGCACCGACAAGGCCGCCTTCGCCTGGCTGACCCGGGCCAGATAGTGGTCGGGGCCCGTGTTGTAGGTGTCCAGCTCCGGGAAGTAACCGGCCGCCTCACCGAACGCCTCGGCTCCCGTGGCCAGCATCCGGTCGACCTCCAGCGCCTCGTGCACCACCTGCTCCTCGAAGAGGGAGGGCAGGACCACGGCGCCCACCCCGGCGGCGTCGAGGGCCACCAGGGCACCGGGGTCGCCGGTGACCGGGCTGGAGGAGGCCACGATGGGCGAACGCAGGCGCAGGCCCAGGTAGTACGTCGTCAGGTCGGTCACGAACCCTCCTCCTCGGCCGGCGTGGTCATCGTCCGCTCGACGCCGGCCAGCTGCTCGTAGTAGCGCCAGCGCTCGTCGACGTCGGCTTGGGCCTCGGCGAACAGGGCCTCGGCCCGCTCGGGATCGCTGCGGGTCAACATGGCGAAGCGCCCCTCGGTCATGGCGAACTCCCGGAACGAACGGTCGGGGACATGGCTGTCGAGCTGGAACGGGTGCTCGTGCTCGTCGGCGCCCGGCTTGTACCGGTACAGCGGCCAGTGGCCCGAGTGCACGGCATCGCGCATGTGGACCATGGTCTGGCTCATGTCGATGCCGTGGGCCACGCACGGGCTGTAGGCGATGACCAGCGAGGGCCCCGGCCAGGCGTCAGCCTCCAGGAGCGCCTTGACGGTCTGGACGTCGTTGGCCCCCATGGCCACCTGGGCCACGTACACGTCGCCGTAGGCCCGGCCGTCGTCGCCGAGGTCCTTCTTCGCCGTGCGACGGCCCGCCGAGGCGAACTTGGCCACCGCGCCGCGGGGCGTGGCCTTCGAGGCCTGGCCACCGGTGTTGGAGTACACCTCGGTGTCGAGCACGAGCAGGTTCACGTTTCGGCCGCTGGACAGCACGTGGTCGACCCCGCCGAAGCCGATGTCGTAGGCCCAGCCGTCGCCCCCGACGATCCAGACGCTGCGGGCCACGAGGTCCCCGGCCAGGGCGCGCAGCCGGTCGGCCTCGGCCCCGTCGAGGCCGTCCAGCTGGCCGAGCAACTCGGCCACGGCCACCCGACGGGCGGCCACCGATGCGTCGTCGCCACCGGTCGGCCCGACCAGCGCCGCCACCAGGTCGTCGCCGAGGTGGGCGGCAAAGTGCTGGAGCAGGCGGTGGGCCTCGCGCTCGTGCTGGTCGAGGGCGAGGCGGAAGCCGAGCCCGAACTCGGCGTTGTCCTCGAACAGCGAGTTGGCCCAGGCCGGGCCCCGCCCGTCGGCGTTCGTCGACCATGGCGTGGTGGGCAGGTTGCCGCCGTAGATCGACGAGCAGCCGGTGGCGTTGGCCACCACCATCCGGTCCCCGAAGAGCTGGCTCAGCAGCTTCAGGTACGGGGTCTCGCCACAACCGGCGCACGCCCCGGAGAACTCGAACAGTGGCTCGCGCACCTGGGCCCCCTTGACGGTGGCCGGCGACAGCGCCGTCGGCGGCAGCTCGGGCACCTCGACGAAGAAGTCGAAGGCGAGGCGCTCGGCCTCCCGGTGCTCGGCGGCCGGGGCCATGTTCAGCGCCTTGTGCTTGACCTGCTCCTTCGAGTGGGCGGGACAGGTCTGAACGCAGACACCACAGCCCGTGCAGTCGTCCGGTGCCACCTGGATGACGAGGCGGTGGTCGGGCAGGTCCCGGGACCGGAAGTCCTTGGCCCGGAAGCCGTCGGGCGCCCCGGCCAGGTCCTCGGGCGGCATCACCTTCATCCGGATGGCGGCGTGGGGGCAGACCAGGGCGCACTTGCCGCAGTCGATGCACAGCGACGGGTCCCAGATGGGCAACTCGGACGCCAGCGCCCGCTTCTCCCAGCGGGCGGTGTTCGTGGGGAAGGCCCCGTCGACGGGCAGGGCGCTGACCGGCAACAGGTCCCCCTCGCCGGCCAGCAGCCGGGCGGTGACGCGCTCGACGAAGTCCGGCACCGTGGCGGGGACCACGGGCGGTCGAGCGAAGCCGGCGGTCACCGCGACGGGAGTGGGCACGGGCGCCAGCGCGCCGAGCGCGGCGTCCACCGCGGCCAGATTGCGCTCGATGACCGCCGGACCGGCCTTGGCGTAGGTCCGCTCGATCTGGGCCCGGATGGCGGCGAGGGCCCGTTCGGGCTCGAGCACGCCAGAGAGGGCGAAGAAGCACGGTTGCATCACGGCGTTGATGCGGCCGTCCATGCCCGCCTCCCGGGCCACCCGGTCGGCGTCGACCACGTGCAACACCAGCCCCTGGTCGATGACCTCCTGCTGCACCTCGACCGGAAGGTGGCCCCACACCTCGTCGGGGCCGTACGGGCTGTTGACCAGGACGGTGGCCCCGGCCCGCGCCCGGGCGAGGACGTCCCGCCGTTCCAGGAAGGCGAACTGGGAGACCGACACGAAGTCGGCGTCGTCGATGAGGTAGGTCGAGGCGATGGGATCAGGGCCGAAGCGCAGGTGGGACTCGGTGACCGCCCCGGCCTTGCGGGAGTCGTAGACGAAGTAGCCCTGGGCGTGCAGGTCGGTGTGCTCGCCCAAGATCTTCACCGTCGCTTTGGTGGAGCCCACGGTGCCGTCACTGCCCAGGCCGTGGAAGACCGCCTGGACCGTGCCCGTGGGGACGTGGAACGCCGGGTCGGGGTCGACGCTGGTGTGGGTGACGTCGTCGACGATGCCCACCGTCACGTGCGGACGGGGGTGGTCGGCCGCCAACTCGTCGAGGAGGCCCTTGACGTGGGCCGGGGCGAACTCCTTGGAGCCCAGGCCGTAGCGGGCCCCGATCACCCGCGGCAGCCCCTCCCGGAGCCCGGCCCCGTGGGCCTCGACCAGCGCCGAGACCACATCGAGGTAGAGCGGCTCCCCGACCGAGCCCGGCTCCTTGGTGCGGTCGAGCACCCCGAGGCGGGTGACCGACGGCGGGAGGGCGGCCAGCAGGGCGTCGGCCGGGAACGGCCGGTACAGGCGGACCGTGAGCAGCCCCACCCGTTCGCCGGCGGCGACCAGGGCGTCCACCGCCTCGCCCGCGGCCCCGACGCCGGAGCCCATCATCACCAGGGCCCGCTGGGCCTCGGGATGGCCGCGGTACTCGACCAGCCCGTAGCGCCGGCCGGTCCGGTCGGCCAGCTCGCCGAACACCTCCTCGACCACCTCGGGCACCGCGGCGTGGAACGGGTTGGCCGCCTCCCGGGCCTGGAAGAAGACATCGGGGTTCTGCGCGCTGCCCCGCAGCACCGGCCGGTCCGGGTCGAGGCCCCGGAGGCGGTGCGCGGCGATGTCCTCCTCGCGCACGAGGGCGAGCAGGTCCCCGGCGTCGAGGACCTCGATCCGGTTCATCTCGTGGGAGGTCCGGAACCCGTCGAAGAAGTGCAGGAACGGGACCCGCGACCGGAGGGCGGCGACGTGGGCCACCGCGGCGAAGTCGTGGGCCTCCTGCACCGAGGACGAGCACAGCATCGCCATGCCCGTCGTGCGGGCGGCCATCACGTCGCTGTGGTCTCCGAAGATCGACAGGGCGTGGGTGGCCACCGCCCGGGCGGCCACGTGCACCACCGCCGGGGACAGCTCGCCGGCCAGTTTGAACAGGTTGGGCAGCATCAGCAGCAGACCCTGGGAAGCCGTGAAGGTGGTGGCCAGCGCGCCCTTCAGGCTGGCGCCGTGCAACGTCCCTGCCGCCCCCGCCTCGGACTGCATGGCCATGACCTCGGGGACCCCGCCCCAGAGGTTGGTACGGCCGGCCGCGCTCCACGTGTCCGCCGCCTCGCCCATCGGGGAGGCCGGCGTGATCGGGTAGATGGCGATGACCTCGGAGAGGGCATGGGCCACCCGGGCGACCGCGTCGTTGCCGTCGAGACAGAGGGTCGTGGCCATTCCCCGACGCTACGCACCCCGGCGGGTCGCCTGTAGGGCGAAAGGTCCCGTTCGGGACAAGTCAGAAGGTCGTGCTGCAGAAGGCCGCGGGACGCCACCGGAAGAACCGCTCGGCCCGACGCACCGACCCCGACGTGCGTTCGGTGATCCGACCCGCGGCCGCCAGCTCGCCGACGTCGATGCCACCGAGGACGATCGAACCCAGGGCCGACACGTCGAGGGTGAGGTCGGGGGCCGTGTCCGCCCGCTCGGCGGCCGCCGTGTCCGGGCCTCCCGCCACCCGATAGATCCCGGCCTGGTCGGGCCGGGTCTCGTCCGTCACGGCCAGCACGAGCTCGTCGGCGACCGCGTAGCGGCGGCCGGCCAGACAGGCCGCCACGTCGAGGGGCCGGACCCAGAGCAGGTCGAGGGTCTCGGTCACCCAGGCCCGACGCGGCCGGGTCAGCCGCCAGCGGATCGGGTCGTCGGACGGTCGCGGGTAGCCGATGACCCGGGTGCGGAGGTCGATGTCGCAGAGGAAGCGCCAGAGGGCCGCCTCGACCTCCGAGGACGCGGCCTCGAGCTCGCGCACCTCGATGGTGCCGTTGGCGTGGCCCCGGTCCCACCGCTCGGTGGAGCGGTAGATGGCGTAGCCGTCGGGCACTCCCGCCTCGTCCTCGTGCACGGCGACGAAGGGGTTCCCGATCCCCCGCCACGAGGCCTCGTCGTGCAGCACCAGCGTCCACCAGGCCGCCGACCGGCCGACGGCGCCTGGGCGCTGCCGACCGAAACGCTCGTAGAGGCCGGCCACCAGTTCGTGGGCGTCATGGGCGTCGACCAGGCGCATCCGCCCCGAGGCGGGGGCCAGGACCAGCTCGACGTGGTCGGTGTCCAGCTCGATGCGCAGGACCCGATCGGCCGGGCCGAAGCCGAAGCGGCCGTAGATGCCGGTGTCGGACGCGTTCAGGATGGCGTAGTGATCACCGAGCTCGGCGGCCTGGTTCAGGACCGCGCCGAGCACGTCCCGCAGCCGGCCCTGGCGCCGGTGGGTCGGCAGGACGGCGACCTGGGCCACCCCGGCCACGGGGACCCGCGCGCCACCGGGCACCGTCATCTCGAAGGCATAGGAGGTGGCCGTGGCCACGTACTCGTCGCCGTCCTCGACCACCCACGTGCGCTCCAGCTCCCAGACGGACTTCTCCCGCTCGGCCGACTCCGGACTGAAGCGGGTGGCGCCGAAACCGTGGACGCAGGCGGCGAACACGTCATCGACCCGCTCGGGGGGCGGTTGCACCGCCACGGCTGAGCCTCCGCTCCTGGCGGTCACGCCGCGGGGCCGGCGGGCCCCGCGGTGCCCCGCTGGCTCATGAGCCGGCCTTCTGGCGCAGGAGCGCGGTGACCGCCTTGCCGTCGGCTTGGCCCCGGGTCGCCTTCATGATAAGGCCGACGAAGAACCCGGTGAGTTTGCCCCGGGCCTTGTCGTCGCCCTCGACGAACTGGGTCCAGTCCCCGGGGTGCTCGGCGATGACCTGGTCGACCACGGCCTCCAGCGCCCCGGTGTCCATGGCCTCGAAGCCCAGCTCGGCGGCGATGTCGGCCGGGGCCCGACCACTGGCCACCTGCTCGGCCAGCACCTGCTTGGCCTGGGTGGCGGTCAGCTCGCCGCCGGTCTCCATCGCCACCAGCGCAGTGAGGCCCGCGGCGTCCAGCGCGCCCAAGTCCCCCGCCAGGTCGTTGCCCACCCGGTTGAGCACGGTGCGGGCGTCGGCCCCCGCGGCGATGGCGCCGGCGGCCAGGGTGTCGTGCCCGCGGTCGACGATGATGGCCACGTCGGCCGTGGTCACGCCTGCGGCCCCGGCCAGCGCGGCCCGGCGGGCGGCGGGCAGGACGGGGAGCTCGGCGTCGATGCGGTTCACCCAGTCGGCGTCGGGCACCAGCGGCACCAGGTCGGGCTCGGGGAAGTACCGGTAGTCGTAGGCCTCCTCCTTCGAGCGGAGGGTGTGGGTGCGCCCGTCCTCCTCGTTCCAGTGGCGGGTCTCCTGCACGACCCGGTCCCCGGCCTCCAGGAGGTCGACCTGCCGGCGGGCCTCGTAGTCGATCGCCCGGCCGAGGGAGCGGATGGAGTTCAGGTTCTTGACCTCGGCCCGGGTGCCCAGGGTCCCGTCGCCGACGCGGCGCACCGACACGTTGGCGTCGACCCGCATCGAGCCCTCCTCCATGCGGGCATCGGACACGCCGGTCGCCAGCAGGATCCCCCGCAGCTCGTTGGCGTAGGCCCGGGCCTGCTCGGCGGTGCGCACGTCGGGGCGGCTCACGATCTCCACGAGGGGGACGCCGGCCCGGTTGTAGTCCACCAGGGAGTGGGCGGCGTCGTGGATGCGCCCGCCGCCGCCGACGTGGGTCGACTTGCCCGTGTCCTCCTCGATGTGGGCCCGCTCGATGCCGACCCGGAAGCCGTCGGGCAGCTCGAGCACCCCGTCGACGTTCACCGGCAGGTCGTACTGGCTGACCTGGTAGTCCTTCGGCATGTCGGGGTAGAAGTAGTTCTTGCGGGCGAAGGTCGACGGCTCGACCCGACAGCCCAGAGCCCGACCCAGCCGCATGGCGTACTCGACGGCCGTGCGGTTGAGCACGGGCAGGGAGCCCGGGAGGCCGAGGCAGACCGGGCACACGTTGGTGTTGGGGTCGGACCCGAAGGCGTTGCGGCAGCCGCAGAAGAGCTTGGTCTCGGTGGCCAGCTCGACGTGGACCTCGAGGCCCACGACCGTCTCCCATCCCTCGATGCCGGTGGGCTCGCTCACGGTACGGATCCTTCCAGGACGGCCGCGGCCCGGAACATGGTCGCCTCGCCGAGCGACGGAGCCAGGACCTGGACCCCGACGGGCAGGCCGTCGTCGCCCGTGCCGAACGGGACCGACATGGACGGGTGCCCGGCCAGGTTCGACGGGATCGTGCACACGTCGTTGAGGTACATGGTGAGGGGGTCGGCGGTCTTCTCTCCCAGCGGGAACGCCGTGGTCGGCGTCGTCGGCGACAGCAGCAGGTCGAAGTCCCTGTACGCCCGCTCGAAGTCCTGGATGAGCAATGTGCGGACCTTCTGGGCCTTGCCGTAGTAGGCGTCGTAGTACCCCGCCGACAGGGCATAGGTGCCGAGCATGATCCGGCGCTTCACCTCGTCGCCGAACCCGGCGGTGCGGCTCGCCTCGTTCATGTCCGCCGTGTTGGCGGCGTCGACCCGCAGGCCGTACCGGACGCCGTCGTAGCGGGCCAGGTTGCTCGAGGCCTCGGCGGGGGCCACCAGGTAGTAGGCGGTGATGCCGTAGACCGCGGCGGGGACGGAGGCCTCGCCCACCGTGGCCCCGGCGGCCTCCAGTGCGGCCGCGGCTTGCCGGGTGCGGGCCAGGACGTCGGGGGCCATGCCCTCGGCCTCCATGAGCTCGGTGACCAGCCCGACCCGCAGCCCGGCGACCCCGTCGGCCAGGGTGGGGCGGACGACCGGTGGGCCCTCCGGGATGGAGGTCGAGTCCCGGGGGTCGTAGCCCCCGATGACCTCGAAGACGGTGGCGGCGTCGGCCACGGTGGTGGTGATCGGGCCGATCTGGTCCAGGGACGAGGCGAAGGCGACGAGGCCGTAGCGCGACACCCGCCCATAGGTCGGCTTCATCCCGACCACGCCGCACAGGGCGGCGGGCTGACGGATCGAGCCGCCGGTGTCGGAGCCGAGCCCGATCGACGCCATGCCCGCAGCCACCGCCACGGTGCTGCCGCCCGATGAACCACCGGGCACCTTCGTCGGGTCGTGGGGGTTGCGGCTCGGGCCGAAGGCCGAGTTCTCCGTGGAGGAGCCCATGGCGAACTCGTCGAGGTTGGTCTTGCCCACCAGGATCGCCCCGGCACCGGCCAGACGCTCGACGACGGCGGCGTCATACGGCGGCTGCCAGCCCTCGAGGATCTTCGAGGAGCAGGTGGTGGCGATGCCCCGGGTACAGAGGTTGTCCTTGAGCACGACCGGCACACCGGCCAGCGGCCCGGGGTCCTCCCCCGCGGCCACCCGGGCGTCCAGGGCGTCGGCGGCGGCCCGGGCCTCGTCGGCCAGCACCAGGTTGAACGCGTGGAGCTCGGCCTCCCGGGCGTCGATGACGGCCAGGTGCTCCTCGAGGACCTCCCGGGCCGAGCGCCGGCCCGAGCGCACAGCCGCGGCGATGTCGAGGGCGGCGGTCACGGGGCCTCCCCGAGCACGGGCGGGACCTTGAACTGGTTGTCCTCTACGGCGGGGGCCTGGGCCAGCACCTCGGCGCGGTCGAGGCTGGAGGTGACGACGTCGTCCCGGAGCACGTTGGTCAGCGGGTACGGGTGGGAGGTGGGCGGCACGTCGTCGAGGTCCAGGGCTTCGACGTCGGCGGCGTGGCCGAGCACCGCGTCGAGCTGGCCGGTGAAGGTGACCAGCTCGTCGTCGGTCAGGTGCAGGCGGGCCAGCCGGGCGACATGCGCGACGTCGTCAGGGGTGATGCGGGGCACCGGGGCATCGTAGGGGCGAGCACCCGGGCGCCCCCAAGGGCGGCGCGACCGCACCGGCCGGCATCATCGTGGCGCCCTCGTCCTGACGCCGCCGTCGGTGACGACGGGAGTTCGCCCGTTCAGGCGGTGACCTTCTGGGCGAACTCGACGATGCGGCGGGACACCTCGGGCCCGTCGTGGTCGATGGTGGCCACGTGGTAGCTCTGCTCCAGCCAGACGTGCTCGACGGGGCCCGCCACCTGGCCGGCCAGGAACTCGCTGTCCGACGGCGGCACGACGTGGTCCTGGCGACTGGTGAGCACGAGGGTCGGGCAGGTGATCTCGTCCAGTCGGGCGGCGAAGCGGTCGGCCGCGTCGAACATGGTGAGCAGCGGCGGCACCGGCGTGGCGGGGTAGGCGTTCTCGGTGGCCCCCTCGAGGGCGATGTCGCTGCCGACCGGCGGGATGAAGTCACTGCCGTCGGCCAGCACGGCCTCGACCGTGGCCCGGATCTCGTCGTTGACCTGGGTGGTCGGGTTCACACACGCGATGCCGGCGATCTCGGGATGCTCGATCGCCAACAGGCACGTCAGGGCCCCGCCCATCGAGAGGCCGACGACCACGATGCGGTCCACCCGCTGGGCCAGGGTGCCCAGTGCCTCCTCGGCGGTCTCGTACCAGTCGTCGAAGCCGAAAGGGAGCAGGTCTTCCACCTGGGTGCCGTGGCCGGGGAGGAGGGGCATCTCCACGGCGAACCCTGCGGCGTGGAGGGCCTCGGCCGGGGGCCGGACCCCGGCGCAATTCCCCGTGTAGCCGTGCAGGACCAGGGCGCCGTGAGGTCCGCCCGCCGCCGACCACGGCTCGGCCCCGGGGGTCACCGTGGCCCCGACGGGCGGCCAGCGGTCAGGGGTCATGGCCCTTCGCCTGACGGCTCATCGCTCTGCCGGCCTGTTCGGCCCGCCGATCGACGCCGTCGATCATCGGTAGGGGTCATCGGTTGCGGGCTCCTCCCACCAGTCGGCCGGGGCGGGCGTCCACTCCGGGTCATCGAAGATGCAGTCCACGGGGCAGGGCTCCACGCACTTCCCGCAGCCCGAGCAGAGCTCGGGGATGATCACCACGTCGATGCCATGGTTGAAGATGGCGCCGAACTGCGGCGGGCACCAGCGGATGCACGTGTCGCAGTTGATGCAGATCGACATGTCGATGAGCAGGGGGACGTTCTGCCACTTGGGGTTGCGCTCGCGGGAGACGAGACGTTCGTCACGGTTCCCGGCCGACACGGGCGGCAGGTTACTCAGCCCCGGACCCCCTCGGCCCCGCTTGACCGCCCGGTCAACTCGGCTAGTTTCACCGCCGCTCACGACGTTCGACGACCGAGGAGTTCCCGGTGGCCAAGTACCCGTTCCTGTCCGACGAATGGATGGAGGCCGCCAAGGTCATCCGTGACGAGTACGCCGACAAGGTCAGCGCGCCGGCGCACGCCATCCGCATGAACCAGGTCGTCACCGACGTCCCCTTCGGCGACGGCACCGTCAACGCCCACCTCGACACGTCGGGCGGCGAGGCCGTCATGGAGATGGGTCACCTCGAGAACCCGGACCTCACGGTCACCACCGACTGGTCCACGGCGAAGGCCATCACCGTCGACGGCGACGCTCAGGCCGGGATGCAGGCCTTCATGCAGGGCAAGGTCAAGGTCCAGGGCGACATGAGCAAGCTCATGCTCCTCCAACAGGCCCCCACCGACCCCGTCCAGACCGAGATCCAGGACAAGATCAAGGAGATCACGGAATAGTAGGGGTGCGGAGCAGCGCTAGGGGCCGGCAGCTTCGGCGGCGCCGGACTGGCTGAGCGCCGCGAAGCCAGTCGGATGTCGTGGCGTTGATCTCACGGCGAGGGCACAGGCGGTGCCGACGAGGGCCACGCCGGCGGCGGTGAGGAAGGCGTTGCCGAAGGCGTCCACCTCGCCCACCGTGGTCTCGCGGCTGGTCTGCACCGTCTGCAGGATCTGGATGCCCGCGACCGCCCCCAACTGGGACACCATCTGCTGCGCCGCGCCGATGACCCCGAGATCCCGATCGTCGACGGCGTTGGCGATGCTGGAGGCCATCGCGGGCAGCGTCGCCCCCGCCCCGATGCCCGACAGGGCCAGGGACACCACGATCAACAGGTCCGTGGTGCTGGGTGACACCAGGGACATCCCGATCATCGACGACGCGATGGCGAGGGTCCCGAACGTGGCGGCCTTGCGCTCGCCGGTGCGCACCGTCAGGTAGCCCGCCAGGGGCCCCGCGATCGAGAAGCACAGGGGTCGGGCGATCGACAGCAGTCCCGACTTGGTCTCGCCGTAACCCAGGACTTGTTCGAGCAGCAGCGGGGTGAGGATGAACCCGCCCATGTAGGCGAAGTTGTTGGTGAACTCGACCACCAACGGCAGCCGCACGTTCCTGTTCGTCAGGTAGCGCAGCGGCAGCAACGGGTCCACGGCCCGACGCTCCACCTGCACGAAGACCCACAGCAGCAGCGGGGCGAGCACGAAGCCGGCGATGACCAGCGGGTTGGTCCAACCCATCACCGGGCCCCGGTTGAGCCCCAGCAGGGCGCCGCCGACCGCGCCGGCCAGCAACAACGTGCCCTTGAGGTCGAAGGGGGCCGGCTCTTCACGCTCGGTGTCCGGCAGGAGGACGAACGCGACGAACAGGCCGATGAGGGCGATGGGGACCTGGGCCACGAAGATCAGCCGCCAGCTCAGGTGCTCCACGACCGGGCCGCCGATCACGACACCGAGGACCGGCCCGCCCGCCATCACGAGGGTCCAGTAGCCCATGGCCTGGGCCCTCCGCTCCCGGGGGAACGTCGTGTTGATCAGGGCCATGGAGGCCGGGCCGGTCGCCGCGCCGATGCTCGCCCCGAGGACCCGGAACACGATGAGCGCCGGGGCGCTCCAGGCCAGGGCCGACAGCGCGGCGAACAGGGCCCCACCGGCCATGCCGATCAGGTAGATGCGGCGGTGGCCGTTGCGGTCGCCCAGCTTGCCCACCGCGGGGCCGACGACGGCGAAGGCCAGCAGCGGACCGGTGATGACCCAGGTGAGCGTGCTCTCGCTGGTGTCCAGGTCCTCGGCGATGCCGGGTATCGACACGGCCAGGATGGTGATGGTGAAGGTGATCGTGAGGAGGCCGAACAGCGTCGTGGCCAGGACGACCCAGGGGTACCAACCCTTGTCCTCCGCCTTGGTCGTGACCCGCTGCCCGAGCAGGAGGGGCCAGGGGACCGAGCTCTCCTCGCTGACCCCCGGGGCCTCGACCACGAGGTCGGGCGGGCGTTCGGGAGTCACCGCCCGGAGGCTAACGACGGCCGCGCACGGCCCGGGTCAGGGAACCGAGCCGGCTGGGGTGGCAACGTCGTGGCGGCTGGGGAGCGTCACGGCCTACGCCGCCCCAGCCGGTCCCGGTTCGGGACCGAACGCTAGGGATGCCGCGATCGCCAGTGGTGGATGGTCCGCTCAGCGGTTGGGACGGGTGATGAGCGTGACCGAGGTCCCGGGGTCCACGAAGGTCCCGGCCGCGGGATCCGTACTCGTCACGTCGCGGAGGGGTGAGCCCTGCACCCCGGACACGCGCAGGCCGGCGGCCGCCAACTCGTCTGCGGCCTCGTCCACGGCGAGGCCGGACACGTCAGGCACCTCGATCTGGGCCACCGCCACGTAGACGGTCACCGTCGAGTCACGGGGAACGGTCGTGCCCGGCCCGGGCTCGACGCGGGTGACGGTGCCCTCGGCCTGGTCGAGGGTGGGCTCCTCCACCCGTACGACCTCCAGCGAGAGCTCCTCCAGTTCGGCGGCCACGTCGTCGTAGGGACGGCCCACCGCGTCCTCGGGAATGGTCCGGGGGCGGGGGCCCAGGGACACGACCAGGTCGATCGCGCTGTTGCGGGGGATCTCCTCGAAGGCCGACGGGACGCTCTGCACCGTGCCCGCCACGACCAGCTCGTTGTACTTCTCCGACACGAACCCGACCCGCAGGTTGGCGGCCTCGAGGGCCTGGCGGGCCTGGGCCACCGGCACGTTGGTCAAGTTCGTCGGGACCTCGACGAACGCCGGGCCGCGGTTGACCGTCAGCGTCAACGTCTGGCCCTCCCGGAGCATCTCGCCCGCGTCCGGGACCTGCTCGATGACCTCGCCGGCGGGGACGCCGGTGCGGCGGGTCCCGACGAGCTGGACGTCGAAGCCGAGGTCGCCGACGAGGCCGTCGATGTCGCTGACGCTCTGCGCCTCCAGTCGGGGGACCTCGTGCTCCGGGAAGGCCACCAGGTAGGCCGCCAACCCGCCGGCGGCCAGGAGGAGCAGGCCCAGGGCCGCGAGCACCGCCACCCGGCCCCGGCGTCGACCGCCGGCCTCTTCGCGCACCGCCCGTTCCGCGGCCCGTCGGTGTCGCCGCCGGGCCAGCCGCCCGGGGGTCGGATCGGCCACAGCCGGGCCCTCCACGCCGGTGAACACCGAGGCGCCGGCCTCGGCGGGCTCGGGGAGCATCGTCGGGTCCCGGTCGACCTCGACGGCGGCGTCGGGCAGGACGATGGCGCCGGCCAGCGGCAGGGGGGCGGGCGGATCCAGTTGCTCGGTGGCCCGGAGGAACAGCTTGGACAATGCGGCGGCGTCGGGGCGGTCCTCGGGCTGGACCTGGCCCGCGGCCTCCAGCACCGGCTGCAGCACCTCGAGCCGGGCGCTGACCGGGATGGGTTCGGAGACCCGGGCCATGAGCGTCCCGATCGTGGTGTCCACCGAGAAGGGCACGTGACCGGTGACCGCCTCGATGAGCACCAGGGCCAGGGAGTAGACGTCACTGCGACCGGACAGCGATCGACCCTGGGCCTGCTCGGGGGACGCGTAGCGGGCGGTGCCCAGCACCGCACCCGACGGTTCGGTCACCGCGGCGTCGGCCAGGGCCCGGGCCAGACCGAAGTCGGCGATGCGGAGGCGGCCGTCGTCGCCGAAGAGCAGGTTGGCCGGCTTCAGGTCACGGTGCACGAGGCCCTGGCGGTGGGCGTGGTCCAGACCCCGAGCCGCCTCGAGGCCGACCAGGGTGGTCTGAGCGATGCTCAGCCGACGGCCCTGGTCGAGCATGGCCCGCAGCGACCCGCCGCCGATGAACTCGGTGACCAGGAACGGGACGTCGTCCTCGCCCCAGTCGTAGACGGCGAGCAGGTTGGGGTGGTTGAGGCCGGCGGCCGTCTGGGCCTCGGAACGGAATCGGCGGATGAACGCGGCGTCGTCCGCGTAGGACTCGTGGAGGAGCTTGATGGCCACCCGGCGTCGAAGGCGGGTGTCCTCGGCCAGGAAGACCTGCGCCGAGGCTCCTGCCCCGATCGGAGCCAGGAGGCGGTACCGACCCGCGAGGACGCGACCGATCTGGTCGTTCATGCGGGTCATCGACACGCCGCCGAGGCTAAGGGCTGGGGTGGTCGGGGTCGCGGCACACTGTCGGGGTGAGTCCCATCGTACGTCGGACCGTGGTCACCCTCTTCGTCATCGGCTGCCTGGCGGGCGTGGTGTTCGCGTTCAGCCAGGTCAACCGCGACGACGGCACCAACGACCTCGCCGTCACCGAGTCCGGCCCCGTCGAGCAGCTCATCCCACCCCGCAACAGCGAGATCCTCCGCCAGGACGTGACCGGGGTGGATCTCCGGCCCGGCTGGACGGGCGTGCTGATCGTCAACGGCGTGGAGATCCCCGAGGACCAGCTCGACCTCGACAACCTCGAGTCCCTCGGCCAGGTCTTCTTCACGCCGGGTGACGGCAAGGCCGTCGAGCAGTACGAGGCGGGCGAGAACTGCGTGACGGCCGTCGTCTGGCGGGTCGAGGAGTCCCGGGCGGACTCCCGCAGCGTCGACTGGTGCTTCAACGTCACGTGACATTGCTCCGCTCGGTGACATTGCTCCGCCTCCGCTCCGCCGGCTTCGCCGATCAGGGGAGTCCGCAGAGCTGCTGCGCTCCGTGACATTGCTCCGCCTCCGCTCCGCCGGCTTCGCCGATCAGGGGAGTCCGCAGAGCTGCTGCGCTCCGCTCCGCAGCGTCAGCAACTCTGACTAGGTCGGGAGCTCCCCTGTTTCCAGGAGGGCGACGAAGGCGGCTTCGTCGATGGTGGGGATGCCCAGCTCGACGGCCTTCGTGGCCTTGGACTGACCCGGGTCGCGACCCAGCACGACGGCCGTCGTCTTCTTGGACACGCTGCCGGGGGACTTGCCGCCGCGGGCCTTGATCGCGTCCTCGATCTCCTCGCGGGTGAAGCCGTCGAGGGTGCCGGTGACCACGACCGACATCCCCTCCATGGTCTGGGGGACATCAGGGCGTTCAGGGCCCTGGAAGTTGAGGCCGGCGGCCCGGAGCTTCTCGACCACGGCCCGGTTAGCCGCACTCAGGAAGAACTCGTGGACGCTGCGGGCGATGATCGGCCCGACGCCGTCGACGGCGACCAGCTCCTCCTCGGAGGCGTCCATGATGGCGTCGAGATGACCCAGGCCCATGGCCAGGATCTCCGACATCGTGCCGCCCAGGTGGCGGATGTTCAGCCCGACCAGGAGGTTGGCCAGCGGCCGGGTCTTCGAGGCCTCGATGGCGTTCTGGAGGTTGCGCACGGCGATCTCGCCGAAGCCCTCCATGCCCCGGATCACGTCCCAGTCGATCGTGTAGATGTCGCCCACGTCGGTGATGAGGCGGGTACCCGTCTCCGGGTCGAGATGGGTGAAGAGCTGGGCCCGTTGCTCACCGAAGCCCTCGATGTCCATCGCCCCCCGGGAGGCGAAGTGCTCGATCCGGCCGGCGATCTGGGCCGGGCAGTCGATGTTGGTGCAGAAGGTGTCGCTCTCGCCGTCGAGGCGCACCAGCGGACCGACACAGACCGGGCACACCGTCGGGAACGTCCACTTCCGGAGGCCCTTCTTGCGCAGGCCCAGCACCGGGCCGACGACCTCGGGGATGACGTCGCCCGCTTTGCGCACGGTGACCGTGTCGCCCGGGCGCACGTCCTTGGCCGCCACCTGGTCCTGGTTGTGGAGGGTGGACAGGCCGACGGTCGAGCCGCCGACGAACACCGGCTCGAGGACGGCGAACGGCGTGGCCTTCCCGGTGCGACCGATGGACACCATGATGTCCTTCAGCCGCGTCGTGCGCTCCTCGGGCGGGAACTTGTAGGCGATGGCCCAGCGGGGGGCCTTGGCCGTCGAGCCGAGGCGATCGCGCAGGGCGAGGGCGTCGACCTTGACCACCACCCCGTCGATCTCGTACCCGAGGTCGTGCCGGTTCTCCTGCCAGCCCCGGCAGTACCGGTGGATCTCCTCCAGGCCCGAGAGCACCTCGATCCTCGGGTTGACCGGCAGGCCCAGCGACCCGATGTACTCGAGGGTCTCGTGGTGGGTGGTGAAGGTGGGACCGCCCTGGACCTGGCCCAGCTGGTAGGTCCACAGCGCCAGGTTCCGGGTGGCGGTGATGGCTGGGTCCTTCTGGCGCAGGGAGCCCGCTGCGGTGTTGCGGGGGTTGACGTAGCGGGCCAGGCCCTGGCGCTCCTGCTCCTCGTTGAGGGCGTGCCACTCGGTGATCGGCAGGTAGATCTCACCGCGGATCTCCAAGACGTCGGGCCCGTCGCCGGTGAGGCGGTCGGGGACCTGGGCCAGCGTGGCCACGTTGGCGGTGATGTCCTCACCCACCCGGCCGTTGCCCCGGGTGGCGGCCTGGACGTAGCGACCCTGCTCATAGCGGATGGACACGGCCAGGCCGTCGATCTTCAGCTCGCAGACGTAGTCCAGCGGGGCGTCCTCGGCCTGCCCGAGGCGGCGCTGGAGGCGGGCGCCCCAGGCCAGCAGCTCGTCCAGCTCGAACGCGTTGTCCAGCGACATCATCCGCACGGCGTGCTCGACCGGGGCGAAGGTGGTGGACGGGGCGCCGCCGACCTCCTGGGTGGGCGAGTCCGGCGTGGCCAGCTCGGGGTACTCGGCTTCCAGCGCCTTCAGCTCCCGGACCAGGGCGTCGTAATCGGCGTCACTGATCAGAGGGTCGTCGAGGGTGTGGTAGCGCTCGTTGTGGAAGCGGATCTGCTCGGCCAGCTCCCGGGCCCGGTCGGCCGCGATGAGGTCGTCGGCAGTGGGATCGCTGGGCACCGTCAGAACCTACCGGCGCGCGGTGACGGCGTCAGCCGGGTCAGGCCCCGACCTGGAGGCGCACACCGATGGCCTGGCCCAGGACCCGGCGACCGAGCTCGGCGGCGAGGCGCAGGCTGTGGTCGGCCTGGCTGGAGCCGTGGCCGGCGAGGCCGCAGGCGGGGGTGACCAGCGCCTGACGGCGCAGGCGGCCGGCGTCGCAGCCCTCCCGCACCAGGGCACACCACAGGTCCGAAAGGCGGCGCCAGAGGCCGTCGCCGGACTCCCCGACCGGCTCGTCGGTGGGCACGGCACCCCAGGCGATCCAGCCCTCCCGCTCGAGGAAGCGACCGAGGGTCCCGGCGTGGCTGACCAGCGATGCGGTGACCGGCAGGGACAGGACCCGGGGCCCGGCCTGAGTGACGAGCGACCAGTCAGTGGCGCCACAGCAGTGCACGCCGCTGACGGCGTCGAGCTCGACCGACGCCAGTGACTCGGAGAGGAGCTGGACGACGGCCTCGTTCGAGAGCGGGAAGCGGGGGTGCTCGTTGCCGCTCAGGCCCGGCTCGTCCAGGAACACGAGGAGCGGGGCGGTGGGCAGCACGTGGCGGGCGGCGGCCAGGAGGGCCTCGACCCGCTCCCGTACAGCGGCGCCGGCGACCGGGAAGGCCAGGTCGGCGGGGGCACCGCCGTCGTGGAGGGCCCGACCCAGGGTGACGGGGCCGGTGACCTGCAGCTTGACCGGGCCGGGGCGGCCCTGCACGGCCCGGAGGAAGGTCTGCAGCGTGGCGAACGGCGGCCCACCGATGCCCGCCCCGTCGTCGGTGGCATAGGGGTGATGGCGGTCCAGCTGGTCGGGGGCCACGCTCAGCGTGCCGTCGTCGGCCACCTCGACGCCGCGCAGGCCCCAGGCGGCCTGGGCCAGCATCCCCTCGACGGGGTGTTCGGTGGGCAGCGAGGGCGCCGCCGGCAGTCGGGGCAGGGTCGAGAGCACGAGGTCGACGGCCTCGTCGGCGTCGCTCAGAGGCAGGCTGCCGATGGCCGTGGCCGTGCCCGTGGCGACCAGGAAGTCGGCGTCGCGGGCCGCGCCGCTGTCGGTTTCGGTCTCCCCCACACCGTCGTGAATAGCCACCGACGGTCGCCATCGGCAAATCTCCCCGGGTGCGACCCGGGGCCCTGAACCTGCTACGGCTCCTGTGGCTGTCCCTCCCGGTGACCGTCGGCCCGGCCGTCGAGGACGCCCTCCGCGGCGTCTCGTCCCCTGTGGCGTGGGTGGCCGCCGTCGGTCTCTGGCTGGCCTGGGCCGCCGCCCTCCTCGCCCTGCTCGTGCCCCGCGTCGTCTCGTTGACCGTGCTGCGGGTCGGCGCCCCGGGGGTGGCGGTGGTCGCCGTCTTCGCCGCGGTACGGGGCGGGGTCGACGGTCTGGACCTGCTGGCCGTGGCCGTGGCCGCGCTCGTGCTCGTCATGGCCGCCTGGCCGACGGTGGGCGCCGAGCTGGTCGACGGGTCTTCCTACGGCCCCGAACGGCGCCTGCCCCTCCGGGTGCCCCCGAGTCTCGCGCTCGGCCCGGCCCCCCTGGCCGTCGCAATCGTGCTGGCCGGGATCTCGGTCGGACCGCTCCTCCTGGCCTCGGCGCAGTGGGTCGCCGGGCTGGTGGCAACCGTCGTCGGGGGCGGCCTCGCGTTCCTCGCGGCCCGGTCGCTGCACGCCCTGTCGCGTCGATTCCTCGTCTTCGTGCCCGGTGGGGTCGTCGTGCACGACCCCCTGACCATCGTCGACCCCGTCCTGCTGCCCAAAGGCGGTCTGGCCTCGGTCGGCCCCGCTCCCGCCGACTCCGACGCCGAGGACCTGACCATGGGCGCCGGCGGCCTGGTGATGGAACTGCGCCTCCAGCAGCCCGCCGACCTGGTCCGCCGCCGCCCCGGCCGCGCCCCCGACCGGGCGGTCACCACCGCCGCGGTCCTCGTCGCCCCCACCCGCACCGCCGCCTTCCTCGCCGACGCCACTGAGCGGAACCTGCCCGTCTCGCGCTGACCGCGACCGCAACCGACGACCAATGGCACGGAGGGGTCGGGGGCGAGCGTCGTCGGCTCGATCGCGGCCGAATCCCACCCAGCGCGGCCACCCCTTTTCGTCGGAGGCAATAGGGGGCGGATTCCGCCCCCTATTGCCTCCAGTGGCGACAGAAGAGGGCAGCTGACCCGCGGCTCGCCACGCAGGGTGAGAATTCACGCTCCAGCGCCGCGAACGACCGGCAGCCCGAGCCCACGCCCCCATCCCTGCTCGTTGTCGTTGTCGTTCTCCCGGGGCTCAGTGGACGATGGCGCCGCCGAGGACCTCGTCGCCGTCGTAGAACACGACGCTCTGGCCCGGGGCGACCCGGGGCTGGGGCGTGTCCCATCTCAGCACTGAGCCGGCGAGCGACCCGGAGCGGGGCTCGCCGTGGGCGCTGCACTGGGCGAGGACGGGGCCGGTCAGCGGGCCGTCGGCCCACACGAGGTCGGTGAGGGCCACCTCGTCGTCGAGCAGGTCCTCCTTGTGGCCGACGGTGACGGTGGCCGTGGGCACGTCGACCGAGGTCACGAAGCTCGGCCCGTGCTGGGCCCGCAGGCCGAGGCCCCGGCGCTGGCCGACGGTGACCAGCTCGACGGCATCGACCTCGCCCACCCGGCGGCCGGTGTCATCGACGACCCGGCCGGGGGTCAGCGGGATGCGGTCGCCCAGGAAGCCCCGGCGCCCGGCCGTGGCCTGGATGAAGCAGACGTCCTGGCTGTCGGGCTTGACCGCGGTCCGCAGGCCGAGGTCGGCGGCCCGGTCGCGTACCTCGGCCTTGGTCAGGTCCCCCACCGGTAGGAGCACCCGGGCCAGGGAGGCCTGCTCCAGCATGTACAGGACGTAGGACTGGTCCTTCGCGCCGTCCGCACCCCGGGCGATGCGGCGGGTGCCGTCGGGGCGCTCGACCACCCGGGCGTGGTGGCCGGTGGCCACGGCATCGAAGCCGAGGACCTCCGCTCGCTCCAGGAGGCGGTCGAACTTGAGGTGCCGGTTGCACTCGATGCACGGGTTCGGCGTGCGGCCCGCGGCATGGGCGGCGACGTAGGGCTCGACGACATGGCGGTCGAAGTCGGGACCGAAGTTGAAGACGTGGTGGTCCAGACCCAGGTGGTCGGCCACCCGGCGGGCGTCCTCCACGTCGGCCACCGAACAGCAGCCCTGGTCGGCCTCACCACCCCAGAGGCGGAGGGTCACCCCTTGGACCTCATGGCCGACCTCCGCCAGGAGCGCGGCCGTCACCGAGGAGTCCACGCCGCCGGACATGGCGCAGAGCACCCTCATCGGGGCGCCCGCAACTGCTCCACTGCTTCGGGTACGACGGCCAGCGCGAGGTCCACGTCGGTGTCGGTGGTCGCCCAGCCCAGCGACAAGCGCAGCGAGCCTCCGGCCTGCTCCCGGGGGATGCCCATGGCCGCCAGGACCGCGGAAGGCTCCGCCGCCCCACTGGCACAGGAGGACGCGGCCGAGGCGGCCACCCCGGCCTCGTCGAGCAGGAACAGCAGGGCCTCCGCCTCGACCCCGGGAAAGCACAGGTGACAGAGCCCGGCGGCCCGATCGGCGCGGTCGCCGTCGCTGATGCCGGTCTCGACCGTGTCGGGGACGGCGGCCAGGACGCCGTCGGCCAAACGGTCCCGGAGCGCGGCGATGCGGGCGATGTCCTCGACCCGCCGGTCGGCGGTGATGCGGGCCGCCGTGGCCATGGCCGCGATACCGGCCACGTTCTGGGTGCCGCTGCGCCGCTCCCGCTCCTGCCCCCCGCCGATCTGGCGGGCGGCGAGCGCCACGCCGGGACGGACGACGAGGGCGCCGACCCCCTTGGGGCCGCCGAACTTGTGGGCGCTCACCGAGATCAGGTCGGCCCCGGCGGCGGCTTGGGCCACGTCGACCCACGACAGGGCCTGGACGGCGTCGGTGTGGAGAATGGCATCGGGGGCGTGCCGCCGGACCACGTCGGCCACGGCGCCGAGCGGCTGGATGGTGCCGACTTCATTGTTGACCAGCATGACCGACACGAGGCGGACGTCGTCGGTGGCGTCGAGCAGGGCCGTCAGGGCGTCGAGGTCGATACGACCCGATCCATCGACCGGGGCCACGGTCGCGCCCAAGCCGAGCGCCGGGTCCCGGACCGCCGGATGCTCCACCGATGAGATCACCACCGCGCCGCCCGTTGCCGCGTGAGTCCCGAGCACGGCCAGGTTGTCGGCCTCGGTGCCACCGCCGGTGAAGACGATGTCGCCGGGCCCCGCGCCCAGCACCTCGGCCAGCACGTCCCGGGCGTCGTCCAGCACCCGGCGGGCGGCTCGGGCGGAGGCGTGCGAGCCCGACGGGTTGCCCGGCAGCTCGGTCAACACCCGGGTGAGCTCGGCCACGGCCTCCGGCCGCACCGGCATCGACGCCGCGCAGTCCAAGTAGGCCGTCTCGTGCACGCCCCCCAGGCTACGGACCAACCCCAGCACCCGTCCTGGGCACTCCCACCCGCGTCCCACCCCGGGGGACGATGCCCGGGAACGCGGCGTGTCGTCCCGTGGCCGTCGGTGATCGGAGCACCCCGCCCCGGGACTGCCAGACTGCGTCAGGTGGGGGGCGCAGCCGATCAGCGGGCCGATGAGCTCCGGGGGGCGACGGGCGGCAGCGGAGCGCCCTCGGAGCAGCCGCGGTACGCGCCGGCGGCCTACGGCGACGCGTTCGCGGATGTCTACGACGAGTGGTACGAGCGCATCTCCGACGTGGACGCGACCGTCGCCCGGGTCCGCGCGTTGGCCGGCGACGGCGAGGTCCTCGAGTTGGGTGTGGGCACGGGCCGGCTCGCGCTCCCGCTGGCCGGAACCGGCGTGCCGACCTGGGGGCTCGACGCCTCCGCCCCGATGCTGCGGCACCTCCGGGCCAAGCCGGGCGGCGACGGCGTCCGGGTGGTGCTGGCCGACATGGCCGCACCCGCCCTCGCCGCGGATGGGCGCTTCGCCGTCGTGTTCTGCGCCTACAACACCTTCTTCAACCTCGACACCCCGGGCGCCCAACGGGCGTGCTTGGCGTGGGTGGCCCACGCCCTGGCCCCCGACGGCCGGCTGGCGATCGAGGCATTCGTGCCCACCGACGCCGACGAGGGCCCCGGCGGGTCGGTGACCGTGCGCTCGATCGAGCCCGACCGGGTGGTGCTCAGCGTGGCCGCCCGGGACACTTCCGGGCAGACGATCACCGGGCAGTTCGTGGACATCAGCGAGGCGGGGGTCCGCCTGCGGCCCTACCAAATCCGCTACCTCTACCCGGACCAGCTCGACGCCGTCGCCGCGACAGCCGGCCTGGGCCTCGTCGACCGCTGGGCGGACTGGGACGGCAACCCGTTCACCGTCGACAGCCCGAACCACGTGTCGGTCTACGCCGCATGAACGAGCTCCGCTGGAACCCCCTCGCCGCCCAGTGGGTCACCATCGCCACCGAGCGGGCCGCTCGGCCCTCGGACTTCGCCTCCCGGTTCCTGCCCGTCGAGGCCGAGCCTGGCCGACCGTGTCCTTTCTGCCCCGGCAACGAGGACGACTTCCCGGCGGCCCTCGAGTCCTACGCCCGCGACGGCGAGTGGCGGGTGCGGGTGGTGCCCAACAAGTACCCGGCCTTCCGGGGCGTCGCCCCCCTCGACCTCACCGCCCTCGGCCCCGTGTTCACCCAGGCCCCGGCCAGCGGCATCCACGAGGTCCTGGTCCTCTCCCCCGACCACCACCGGGCGTGGGCCGACCTCGACGACCGTCAGGTGGCCTTGGTGATGGCCGCCCTGCGGGACCGGGTCGAGGAGCACGGTCGCCACGCCGTGGTGCGCCACTCGCTGGTGATCGTCAACCACGGGCGGGAGGCGGGAGCGTCCCTCCAGCACCCCCACGGCCAGCTCCTGGGCACACCGTTCGTCTCCCGCGTCGTGGCCGACGAGGCCATTGCCTTCGCCGACCACGCCCACGGCGACTGCCTCCTGTGCACCACCATCGACGAGGAGCGGTCGGAGGGTCACCGGCTTGTGGACGACAGCGGCAACGCCGTGGTCCTCAGCCCCTACTGGGCCGGGTCGCCCTACGAGCTGCTCGTGCTCCCCACCACCCACCGGTCGGCCGTGACCGACTCGGACCCCCCGGACGTGGTCGCGGTGGGCCGGGCCGTGCGGGACGGCCTGCGCCGGGTGCGGGCGCTGGTGGGCGACGTCCCCTACAACCTGATCCTGCACACCACGCCGAGAGGCCACGCCGGGCCGTACCACTGGCACGTCCACGTGGTCCCTCGGGTGACCAGCGTGGCCGGCTTCGAGCAGGGCACCGGGGCGCTGATCAACATCGTGGCCCCCGAGCTGGCGGCACAGCAGCTGGCCCGCCAGGCCGGAGCCGGGGCCTAGGCCGCCCGCGGCAGGGCGAGCGGCTCGGCCCCCTCGCACCGGCAGGCACAACCCGTCTCGTCACACTCGCCGGCCCAGCGGTGCAGGCCGTGGGCCAGGCTGCAGGGCTCGTCGCCGAGGCACTCGGAGGTGCCGTCGGCATGGAGGATCGAGGTGCCGTGGCAGCACTCGAGCCCGTGGTCACACTCGTGGCATCGCATGCGACCGAGTCTGCCCAGGGGGTGTGACAGTCACCGGGACCACGACCGTGCTGGTCCCAGCAACGCGCGCTGGAGTGGCCGTTGCTGGGACCAGAACGGGTGGATCCGGACTCAGAGCTCGTCGGCGACGACAGCCTGAACGGCCGGGACGATGGCGTCCCAATCGGCACCCTCCTCGCGGCTGACCGTCAGGAAGTCGGCGGTGCCGAAGAGCATCACCACACCCGGGATCGCGAAGATGCGCTCGGCCAGGGGATTGCCGGCGGCCGCCTCAGCGCTGCGCACGTCCAGCATCTCGGGCAGCGTCACGTCGAGGGTGAACTTCATGGCGTTCGGGTTCGGGGTCGGTGACGGGTCGGAGGCGGCCATGGGCCGACAGTAACGAAGGCCCCCACCCGTAGCCTCACCTCCGATGCCCCGGATCGAGGTCGCGACCACCATCGAGGCCCCACCGGACGCGGTGTGGGCCCACATCGAGGACGTCGGCACCCACGTCGACTGGATGGCCGACGCGGAGGCGATCCGCTTCACCTCCAACCAGACCTCTGGGGTGGGCACCACCTTCGACTGCGACACCAAGGTCGGCCCCCTGAAGCTGACCGACGCCATGACGATCACCGAATGGGAGCCCGGCCGGTCCATGGGCGTGCGCCACGAGGGCCTGGTCACCGGCGAGGGCCGCTTCACGCTCACCGCCGAAGGCAAGGGTCGCACCCGGTTCGCCTGGGCCGAGCAGCTGCGCTTCCCGTGGTGGATGGGCGGCCCCGTCGGCGGCGCCCTCGGCGCACCCGTGCTGAAGGCCATCTGGCGCAAGAACCTGAAACGCCTGAAGGCGCTGGTCGAAGGGCCCTGACGGGAATCGAGAACCGAGAACGACGCACCAATGGGGGCTGGCTCGTCGGGCTGGAGCCAACCGGGCCCGAACCAACATCCGTTCGCCACCCTGCGTGACCGTTTCGCGGTGATCCGGGGGCTCCCCCCGTTCTGGCGCCTGATTTCGGTGCTATAGGGCCCGAATCAGGCGCCAGAACAGAAATCGGTCACCCGGCGTGGCGGAACCGGTGGTTCCGCCCCCGACCACGGGCGGCGCGACCCCACGCCCCCATCCCTGCCATCGGTGTCGGTCTCGGGCTCGAGCTAGAAGACGGGGTCCATCCACTGGGACGCGGCCCAGAGACAGCCGAAGAACGTCCCGGCGCCGAGGGCGATCACGGCCAGGGAGGGTAGAAAGGCCGGCAGGGCCCGGGACTGGCGAGGCAGCTCGATCAAGATCCAGCCCGCGATCAGGCCGCCGACCAGACCGCCGAGGTGACCGCCGACGGAGATGTTGCTCACCGCGAACGTGAGGACCAGGTTCAGGATCAGGAGGCCACCGAGACCGGAGTCCATGATGCTCTGGCCCCGCGAGCGCTGGTACACGACCAGCACGCCCATGAGGCCGAAGACCGCGCCCGACGCCCCGACGGTCAGGGCGGTGGGGTCGAGAAGCAGCACACCGAATGCGCCCGCCAGCAGCGAGAAGAAGTAGGCGACCGTGAACGGCACGCGGCCCAGGGCCGGCTCCAGGATCTGGCCCAACATGTAGAGCAGGTACATGTTGAAGCCGACGTGGAGGATCCCCGAGTGGAGGAACCCGCCGGTGACGATGCGGTACCACTCGCCGGCGTCCACTCCGATGAACTCCCCGGATGACAGGAAGCCGGCGCCCAACAGTCCACCGTCGATGGTGAGGCGGTCGCTGCCGCCGGACAGGGCGTTCTCCCCCATCGTCAGGCCGACGGCGAAGACGACCAGGTTGATGGCGACGAGGGTGAGGGTGACCACGGGTCGCCGGCCCACCCCGAACAGCGTGCGGGACGTGTAGACCTGCTGGCTGCCGCCCTTGGCGTCTTCGGGGCAGTGGAAGCCCACCGAGGCCTGGATCATGCAGTCGGTGCAGATCGGCCGGTCACAGCGCTGGCAGGCCACCGACGCCCGGCGATCGGGGTGCCGGTAGCAGGTGGCGTCGGCGCGCATCGGGGGGACGCTACCGGCAGGGTTCCGGCCGAGGACCGCGGTCGGACCGGGCGGTAACGTCCTGCCTTCATGAACGGCACCGCCACCGACGACCTGGAGGCGGAGCTCGGGCTGCTGGCCCGCACGCCCCAGCTCCTGGTGGCCTGCGACTACGACGGCACCATCGCCCCCATCGTGGACGACCCGATGGCGGCCCATCCCCGACCTGACACCGTGGTCGCCCTCCGGGCCCTGGCCGCCCTGCCCAACACCCACGTGGCGGTGATCTCGGGGCGCTCGCTGCGGGACCTGGCCGGCCTCTCCCGCCTCCCCACCGAGATCCACCTGGTGGGTAGCCACGGCGGGGAGTTCGACCTCGGCTTCGGCAAGCGCCTGTCGCCCCGCGAGCTGGACCTCCGGGCCAGGATCAAGGCCGACCTCAGCGAGATCGCCGGCCGCACCCCGGGCGCCGAGCTCGAGGTCAAGCCCGCGGCGGTCACCTTCCACTACCGGCATTGTGATCGGGCCGACCTCCGCCACGCCCTCGAGGACATCGAGGCCGGCCCGGCGGCGCTCGACGGCGTCCACACCCACCACAACGTCGAGGCCGTGGAGCTCCTGGTGGTGGACACCGACAAGGGCCGGGCCCTCGAGTCCCTGCGCCACCGGGTCGGGGCCTCCGCCGTGCTCTTCTTCGGCGACAGCCCCACCGACGAGCACGCCTTCGCCACGCTGCGCGGCCCCGATGTCGGGGTCCGGGTCGGCCCGGGGGACACCGCGGCCCGCCACCACGTCGTCGACACCGCCGGGGTCGCCGAGGCCCTGGCCCGCCTGGCCGGCCTGCGCACCGAGTGGGTCACCGGCTCGGGCGCCGTGCCCATCGCCGACCACTCGCTGCTGTCGGACCAGCGCACCGCGGCCATCGTCACCCCGGACGGGCGCATCACCTGGTACTGCGCCCCCCGCATCGACTCCTCGGCGGTCTTCGCCGAGCTGGTCGGCGGTCCGGCGGCGGGATATTTCGCCGTCTCCCCGGCCGACCGCAGCGAGCCGACCGGGCAGCGCTACGTCGAGGACACCATGGTGCTGGAGACCCGGTGGAACGGGTTCACCGTCACCGACTACCTCGACGCCTCCGGGGGTCGGCCCGACCGCCTGGCCGGGCGCAGCGACCTCTTCCGGGTCATCGAGGGCCGAGGGCGGGTGCTGGTCGAGTTCGCCCCCCGCCTCGACTTCGGCCGCCACCTCACCCGCCTGGCCATCCGCGAGGGCGGCGTGGAGGTGGTCGACACCGCCGACCTGATGGTGCTGCGCTCCCCCGGGGTGCAGTGGGAACTGACCGACGACGGTCGCCACCACACGGCCCGGGTTGAGCTCGAGCTGACCGGCGAGCCGGTGGTCCTCGAGTTCCGCTACGGCACCGCCAGCACCAAGGCCGACTCCCGGACCGAGGACGAGCGCCGGACCGACACCCTCGCGTTCTGGCAGAGCTGGGCCGACGAGCTCACGCTCCCCCCGGTCGAGTCCGAGCTGGTCGGCCGCAGTGCCCTGGCCCTCAAGGCCCTCTGCCACGGCCCCACCGGCGCCATCCTGGCGGCGGCCACGACCTCGCTGCCCGAGTCGGTCGGCGGGATCCGCAACTGGGACTACCGCTACTGCTGGCTGCGGGACGCCGCGATGACGGCGGGGGCGCTGGTCCGCCTCGGCAGCTTCGGCGAGGCCATGGCCTACCTGGACTGGGTGCTGGGGATCCTGGAGCAGCGCGACGACCCTGAGCGCCTGCACCCGCTGTACCTCGTCACCGGTCGCCATCTCCCGCCCGAAGCCGACATCGCCGAACTGGCGGGCTACGCCGGCAGCCGGCCCGTGCGGGTCGGCAACGCCGCCGAGCGCCAGGTCCAACTCGACGTCTTCGGCCCCATCGTCGACCTGATCTGGCTGCTGGCCACCGAAGGGGCCCCGCTGTCGGGCCAGCACTGGCAGCTGGTGCAGGCCATGGTCGGCGCGGTCGAGAAGCGCTGGCAGGAGCCCGACCACGGCATCTGGGAGGTGCGGCGCAGCCCCCGCCACCACGTGCACTCCAAGGTCATGTGCTGGGTGACCGTCGACCGCGCAGTCCGGGTCGCCGCCGACTTCGTCGACGGGGAGCACCACGACTGGGAGCTGCTGCGGGACCAGATCCGCGACGACATCCTGGCCCGGGGCTGGAAGGACGATGTCGGGGCCTTCACCGCGGCCTACGACGGCACCGACGTGGACGCCTCGGTGCTCGCCGTCGGCCTCTACGGGCTGGTCGAGCCCTCCGACGACCGCTTCCTCGGGACGGTGGGCGCCGTCGAGCGCGAGCTGCGGGACGGCGACACCGTGTTCCGCTACCGGGGCGACGACGGCCTACCCGGTACCGAGGGCGGCTTCCACCTCATGACCGCCTGGCTGGTCGACGCCTACCTGGCCACGGGCCGGGTGGCCGAGGCCCGGGAGCTGTTCGGCGGGCTGGTGGCCGCCGCCGGCCAGACCGGCCTGCTCTCCGAGGAGGTGGACCCGGCCACCGGACGCTCCCTCGGCAACCACCCACAGGCCTACAGCCACCTCGGCGTCATCCACAGCGCCCTCAACCTGGCGGCCGCCGAGGCCGAACCCGCCGGGGGACCGTCCGGGAGTTAGAGTCCGGATCCGGCCCGCCTGACCTCGATCGCGAGCGACCGACAACCCTGGAGTGATCCGTCATGCGAGCGCTGCTGCTCACCGCCTTCGTCCTCGTCGGCCTGCTGGGCCCCGACCCCGTCGCCGCCCAGGTGGGGCCCGTGCCCGACCACGGGCCGACCGAGGTGGTCGGCGGCGACCCGGCGGAGCCGGGCGAGGACCCCTGGATGGCCGCCCTCGTCCTCGACGAGCGCTACGTGTCCAATCCCTTCGCCGGCCTCGTGTGTGGCGCGTCGTTCATCTCACCCGACACGGTCGTCACTGCGGCGCACTGTGTCGAGGGGGCCAGTCCCTCCGATCTCGACATCGTGGTGGGCAGCATCAACCTGCTCCCCGCCGAGGTCGAGCGCCTCGCGGTGCGCAACATCCGGATCCACCCCGGGCGACGCAGGGGCACCGACCTCTACGACGTGGCCGCGATCCAGCTCGTGGCCCCGCCATCGGTCCCGGTGACCCCGATCGACCTCGTGGCCCCGGCCGACGCCCCGCTCTGGGAGCCGGGGGACACCGCCCGCTTCACCGGGTGGGGGGCCGACGAGCGGGGTCAGCCCATCAGCCGTCTCCAGGAGGCCGAGGCCCCGATCGTGGCCGATCCCGACTGCAAGGCCCGCTATGGCGATTTCTTCCGGGGCCGCACGATGCTGTGCGTCGGTGACCTGGGCCCGGGCGGCGGCGACGTCAGCCCCTGCTTCGGCGACAGCGGCGGCCCCCTCACCGTGCTCGACGGCGGCCGACCGGTGCTGATCGGGCTCGTCCTGGGCGGGTTCCGCTGCGGTGACCCCAACTACCCGGCGGTGTTCACCGAGGTCGACGCCGTTCGCCCGTTCCTCCGGCCGTACCTCGATCCCGACACCGTGCCCGGCCTCGTCCAGGACCTCCACGCCGTGCGCCGTGGCGCCGAGGGCGAGATTCTCCACGTGTCGTGGCGGCCACCGCCCTTCGACGGCGGCACGGCCGTCACCTACCACGTGATCACGATCGAGCCGGGCAACCGACGCATCGTCGTCGGGCCGAGTCCCGGGGCGGACGGTGGCTTCGACCACCAGCGGGAACGGGCCCAGGTCCGCATCCGCAACGTGGCCGGCGACCGCGCGCTGACCGTCACGGTCGCCGCGAAGAACGCGGTCGGCATCGGCCCGGCCCGGGCGGTCCGCGTCCCCGCCTGAGCGCACGAGCGGTTCACCGGGTTCCTAGGGCCCGGGCACCGTCGCCACCGAGAGAGGATCCCCGATGATCGCACGACGCCGGCTCGCTCCGCTGGTGCTCACGCTGGCCCTGTTGCCCGTGACCGCGGTGTCGGGCCAGGAGGCCGCCCCCGACGGCGAGGTCATCGGCGGCGACCACGCCGATCCCGGTGAGTACCCGTTCCAGGTGGCGCTCCTGCTGCACGCGGTCGCCACCCGCTCGACCGCCCAGTTCTGCGGGGGAACCCTCATCTCGCCCGACACGGTCCTGACCGCCGGGCATTGCGTCGTCGGCGCGGTCGCGGCCGACATCGACATCCTGGCCGGCACCCACTCGCTGGCCCCGGGAGGCGGCGGCACGCGGGTGCGGGCCCGACGGATCCGCCTGCACCCCGGCTACGACGACGTCACCCTCGAGCACGACGTGGCCGTGATCCAGTTGGGCCAGGACCTGCCCTACGGCACGGTGCGGCCCGCGCTCCCCGGCGACCTCGGCCTGTACCCGCCGGGCACCATGGTCACGACGATCGGCTGGGGCGACACCGACATCGCCCGCGACAACGAGGACTACCCGCTCCACCTCCGGGAGGTCGAGGTCCCGATCGTCGCCGACGGCGACTGCGCCACCGCGTATCCCGTCGGCCTGTTCCCCGGGATGGTCTGCGCCGGTGACCTCGTCGACGGCGGCGAGGACTCCTGTTACGGCGACAGCGGCGGCCCGCTGCTGGCCCCCGACGGCCCCGACTGGGTCCAGGTGGGCATCGTCAGCACCGGCACGGACTGTGCCCGCCGGCGCTTCCCCGGGATCTACACGGAGGTCGCGGCCTACGCGTTCGTCCAGCGGTACCTGGACCCCGACCGCGTCCCGGACCCGGTGGCCGGGCTCCGTCGTCGCGCCGCCTTCGGCACCGGGTTCCTGGACTGGCAGGCCCCGTTCTTCGACGGGGGCACCCGGATCCTGCGCTACCGCATCGACCTGCCGGGCCTCGGCCGGTCGCTGTCGGTGCCCGGGAGCCGGACCGACGCGGTGCTCCGCAACCTGCCCACCGGCCGGCACCTGGTCCAGGTCCGGGCCGTCAACGAGGTCGGCCTGAGCATCGGGCGCGGGGTGTACCTCACCGTCTGATCGCGGTCGACGGTCGGACTTCGGTCGAACTCCCTGGCATGATCTCCGCGGTGACCGGCCGCTCCCGCCTCCTGCTCGCGCCCCTGCTCGTCCTCGCTCTGCTCCTCCCCGCCGCCGCGGCCTCGGGTCAGGCCGCGCCGGCTCCGGCCCCGAGCGACGACACCGAGATCGTCGGCGGGCAGCCCGCCGGCCAAGGCGAGTACCCCTTCCAGGTCGCGCTGCTCCAGCGTCGCATCAGCAACCGCTACCAGGCCCAGTTCTGCGGCGGCTCGCTCATCTCCCCCGACACCGTCCTCACTGCGGCGCACTGCCTCGTCGACTTCACCGCGACCCAGATCGACGTGCTCGTCGGGACGCACACGCTGGCTCCCGGCGGGGGCGGCGCCCGCCTCCCGGCCCGCCGCATCCGCACCCACCCCGGCTTCAACCCGGACACCTACGCCAACGACGTCGGCATCATCCAGCTCGGCGGGGAACGCGCCGAGGCGGTCATTCCCACCGTCCAGGCCGGCCAGGCCGACCTCTGGGACCAGGACACGATCGCGACCGTCACGGGCTGGGGGAACCGCGTCGGCCAACGGCTCCAACTTCCCCTTCGTCCTCCACGAGGTCGAGGTCCCCATCCGGACCAACGCCGACTGCGCGTCGGCCTACCAGGCCTTCACCTACAACGCGACCCAGATGCTGTGCGCCGGCGAGCTCGGCGGGGGCCAGGACAGCTGCCAGGGCGACAGCGGCGGGCCGTTCTTCGTGCCCGATGGCCCCGACTGGATCCAGGTGGGCGTGGTCAGTTGGGGTGTCGGTTGTGCGCGGGCGAAGTTCCCCGGCGTCTACACGCGCCTCGCCCACTACACGAGCTTCATCAACCCCTACCTCGACCCGGACACGGCGCCCAACCCGGTGACCAACGTGCGGGCCCAGCGGGTCTCCGGCAACTCGTTCCGGATCACCTGGCGCCCGCCGGTCTTCGACGGCGGCACGGCCATCACCCGCTTCCGCGTCGCCGTGCCCTCGCTGGGACGCGACCACGGCGTCCTCGGCAACCAGGCCTCGTTCCGCCTGCGGAACCTGCCCCAGGGGCCCCGGCGCATCGAGGTCCGGGCCGTCAACGCCGTCGGCACCAGCATCGTGAAGGCGATCAACATCAACGTCTGACCACGGTTCTGGCGCCTCAGCCTGGTGCCCCGGCCCGACATCGGGCGCCAGTACGCGGGGACCCGTCAGGTCCCGGTGAAGGTGGCCTGGCCCGGACCGTGCTCCAGGAAGCTGTTGACCCCGGTGGCGGCGTCGTCGGTGGCGAAGGAGGCCAGGAACAGCTCCTGTTCGAGGGTGAGGCCTTCGGCCAGGCTGCGGTCGAGCCCCTCGTCGATCGCCCGCTTGGCCAGGGCCTGGGCGACCACCGCCCCCCGGGCCAACTCGGCCGCCTTGGCCCGGACGTGGGCGGACAGCCCCGCCGCGGGCACCACCTCGTCGACCAGGCCCATGGCCAGGGCCTCCTCGGCGCCCACCTGACGACCGGTGAAGACCAGGTCCTTCGCCTTGGCCGGACCCACCAGACGGGCGAGGCGCTGCGTGCCCCCACCGCCCGGGATGATCCCCAGGAGGATCTCGGGCTGACCGAGCTTGGCCCGGTCCGAGGCGATGCGGAAGTCGCAGGCCAGGGCCAGCTCACAGCCGCCACCGAGGGCGAAGCCCGCCACCTCGGCGATGGTCGCCCGGGGGATCGCGGCCACCGCGTTGAGGGCCGTGAGGAAGGCGTGGCCCTGGGCGGTGAGGCGGTTGCGGTCCGCCACCCGCGACGGGAGCGCGTCGGCGTCGTCCAGGAACTCGGTGATCTGAGCCCCGGCCGCGAAGATCCGGTCGCCGCCGGTGACGATCACGGCTCCGGGGGGGTCGGCGGCCAGGCCCTCGGCGGCGGCCTGCAGCTGCTGCAGGAGGGCGACGCTGAGGGCGTTCACCTTGCCGTGGCGCAGGGTGAGCACGGCCACACCGTCGTCGCCCCGCTCGACGTGGACCAGCTCCTCGGGCGTCTCGGTCATGGCCGGACGCTAGCCAGCGACGACCGACCGAACCGCTTCCGGAACTAGTCGGCGAGCAGGCGGTCGGCCGCTTCCCAGGGGTCGACCGCACCCGCCACCACGGCCGCGCAGGCGGCATCGAAGGCATCACCCACGGCCCGGGCCTCGGCCTGTTCGATCAGGCGGCGGGCCAGGATGCGCCGGACCTCGACCCGGACCCGCTCGGCCCGTTCCCGGTCGAGTCGGCCATTGGCCGTCATGGCGTCCCGGTGGGCCAGCACCGCAGCCCACAGGTGGGCCACGCCGGTGCCGTCGGTGGCCACGGTGTCCACGACCGGAGGGCGCCAGTCCCCCTGGGCGCTCATGTCCAGCATCTGCTCCAGATCCCGACGGGCCTCGGCGGCCCCGGGCCGGTCGGCCTTGTTGACGCAGAAGACGTCGGCCACCTCGAGCAGGCCGGCCTTGTTGGCCTGCACCGCGTCGCCCCAGCCGGGGTTGACGACCACCACGGTGGTGTCGGTCTCCCCCGCCACTTCGACCTCGACCTGGCCGACCCCCACCGTCTCGACCACCACGAACCCGAAGCCGACGGCGTCGAGCACCCGGACGGCCTCCGGGGCCGCCAGCGACAGGCCCCCGAGGTGCCCCCGAGAGGCCATCGACCGGATGAAGACGTCGTCGTCCAGCGCGTGGTCGCCCATGCGCACCCGGTCGCCCAGGATGGCGCCACCGGTGAAGGGCGAGGAGGGGTCCACCGCCAGGACGGCGATGCGGTGGCCGGCGTCGCGGACGACCTGCACGAGGGCCGAGGTCAGCGTCGACTTGCCCGCCCCGGGCGGCCCGGTGACGCCGACGGTGTGCGCCGAACCGGTCGCCGTATGGGCCAGGCGGCCGACGAGGCGGGCGCGTTCGCCGCCCCGCTCCACCACCGACAGGAGCCGTGCCAACGCCGAGCGGTCGCCGGCCCGGGCCCGCTCCAGCAGCTGCGCCGCGTCCCCCGTCACACCCACACGGTTACAGGCTGAGGAGGGTCTCGTCGTCCTCGGCGACGTCCCGGACGGCGGTCACGCCCTCGACCCGGTCCATGAGGATCCGCTCGATGCCGGCCTTGAGGGTGAGGGTCGAGGCCGGGCAGGACACGCAGGCCCCCACCAGCTCGACGCTCACCGTGCCGTTCTCGTCCACGCCGTGGAACACGATGTCGCCGCCGTCGGCCTGCACGGCCGGGCGGATGGCCTCGATGGTCTCGCGGACCTTCTCATCCAGCGGGTTGTCGGACACGGGGCGCTCCTCGAGACGTCACGACGAGTGTACGGGTGTGCCCCTGTTGCAACCGAGTACGGGGCCGTGCGCTTCCCCCCGTACGGTGTGCACGTGGTCACACTGGCCCATCAGGGCGGCTGGGACGAGATCGCAATGGTCGCCGTCCCCCTCCTGCTGGTGGCCGTCCTGCTCGTGGTGGCCAACCGCCGCGCCACCCAGGAACAGGCCCGCCAGAAGGCAGCCCAGGACCCCGACCCCTGACTCCCCCAGTGACGCTGCGCAGCGGAGCAGCAGACACGACGTTCCACGAGGGAGGCGCCCGACGTGCTGAGCGGAGCGAAGCCAGTCAAGTGTGATGAATGTCGGCGCCGACCGCGGTGAGCTTGCCGACGAAGTCCTCGTAGCCCCGGTCGATGTGGTCGGCGTCGGCCACGACGGTCTCACCCTCCGCCGCCAGGCCGGCCAGGGCCAGCGCGGCACCGGCGCGGATGTCAGGAGCCCGCACCGGGGCGCCCGACAGGCGGGGTACGCCGCGCACGACGGCGTGGTGGCTCTCGGTGCGGATGTCGGCCCCCATGCGCACCAGCTCGTCCACATAGCGGAACCGTCCGGCGAAGAGGTTCTCGGTGACGATGCCCACCCCGTCGGCCACCGTGAGCATGGCCACCAGCAGCGGCTTGTAGTCCGTCGCCAGGCCGGGGTAGGGCAGGGTGGACACGTCGACCGAGCGCAACGGGGGCCGGGCCAGCACCCACAGCCCGCCCCCGTCGGGTGAGCAACGCATGCCCATCTCGCCGACCTTCTGCACGAGCATGGTCATGTGGTCCGGCACGGCCCCCTCGAGGATGACCTCACCCCCGGCGATGCCCACCGCGGCCAGGAAGGTGGCGGCCTCGATCCGGTCGGCGACGACCGTGTGCTCGACCGGGTGCAGGGCCTCCACCCCTTCCACGGTCATCGTGGAGGAGCCGGCACCCCGGATCTGGGCGCCCATCCGGTTCAGGAGGGTGGCCAGATCGGCCAGTTCGGGCTCACGGGCGGCGTTGTCGATCACCGTCGTGCCCTTGGCCAGGACCGCGGCCATCAGGGCGTTCTCGGTGGCGCCCACGCTGGGGAACTCGAGCAGGATGCGGGCGCCGGTCAGCTGGGCGGCCCGGGCCGTCACGTAGCCGTGCTCCATCTCCACCTCGGCACCCAACGCCTCCAACGCCTTCAGGTGCATGTCGATCGGGCGGGAGCCGAAGTCGTCACCGCCCGGCAGGGCGACGCGGGCCTCGCCGAAGCGGGCCAGGAGCGGGCCGAGGACGACGATGCTGGCCCGCATCTTCTCGACCAGCTCGTAGGGCGCTTCGGGAGTGATGTCGGCCGGCGAGTGGATCGCCAGCTCGTGGTCGCCGACCTCGACGGTGAGGCCCATGTGCTCGAGCAACTCGCCCATCCAACCCACGTCCGCGATGTCGGGCACGTTGCGCAGCACGTAGTCGCCCTCGGCCAGGACGGTCGCCGCCATCAGCTTGAGCACCGAGTTCTTGGCGCCGCCGATGGGGATGGTGCCCTCGAGGGGGCCGCTCGGACGGACGATCAGCGAACTCACCCCACCAGTATGCTCCCGGCCGTCGCGACCCGTCCCGGGCCGCATCATCCGGGGGCCCGACCGTCAGCACCGTCACGACCGTTCACCGCCTGGATCCCGACCTCCCCGCCGACCGGGAGCGGCTGGCCGCCCTCCGGGCCCCCCGCCACGACCACCTCGTGGCCGAGGAGGCCACGGGCGAGGACCACTTCGATTGCGCCGAAGGCCCGTTCTTCGCCTATGAGCGGACCCTGACCAGAGCTGAGGTCACCGACGGCCTCGAGGTCACCGAGACCATCGACTACGAGCTGGCCATGCCCGGCTGGGGGGCCGTGTTCCGCTGGCCGGTCCGCCACCGGCTCCGGAACCCCCGGGCGGACGCGGCGTGGTGGATGCCGCCCGACCGCTTCGACGCCCCGACCTCCGTCGCCCTCAGCGCACTGGCTGCCCTCACCCTGATCGCCGGGTACACCGGCACGCTCATCGCCCAGACCATCACCTTCGCCGCCGACGAGTTCGGGGCCAGCGACAAGGCCCAGGGCACGGCCCTCGCCACGGTCCGGGTCGGCGTGCTGATCGCCCTGGGGCTGGTGGCAACGGCCGACCGCCTGGGTCGGCGGCGAATGATCCGGATCAGCGCCTACGGCGTCTGCGCGGCGACCGCAACCGGGGCGCTGGTCCCGAACCTGGCCTGGCTGGGGGTCAGCCAGACCGTGGCCCGCGGCCTCGCCACCGCGCTGGGTCTCCTCATCGCCATCCTGGCCGCCGAACACGTGCCCCGGAACTCCCGGGCCTGGACCGTGAGCATCCTGGCCCTGACCGCCGCACTGGGCTCGGGCATGGCGGTGTGGCTCCTGCCCCTGGCCGACCTGGGGGCCTGGTCGTGGCGCCTGCTCTACGTCGTGCCCCTGCTCGGCATCCCCTTCGCCCGGGTGGTCCTGCGGGGCCTGCCCGAGTCCGCCCGCTTCGAGGCGGCCGTCGAGCGCCCCCGGGCCCACGCCCACCGCCGCCGGTTCTGGCTGCTGGCCTTCTCGGCCTTCCTCGCCTCGGTCTTCTTCGCGCCCGCCTCGCAGTTCCTCAATGACTTCCTCCGCGACGACCTCGGCTTCTCCGCCGCCCGCATCACCGCCTTCACCCTCCTGACCAACACCCCGGGGTTCATCGGCATCGTGATCGGCGGTCGTCTCGCCGACCTCCGCGGCCGGCGGATCGTCGGGGCCGTGGCGATGGCCGGCGGGGTGGGCCTGACCGTGGCCATGTACCTGAGCCAGGGCTGGGCGCTGTGGGCCTTCTCGATCGCGGCCACGATCATCGGCGCCGCCGCCGTGCCCGCCCTCGGGGTGTACGGACCCGAGTTGTTCGCCACGACCGCTCGGGGCCGGGCCAACGGGCTCATCACCGTCCTCGGGGTCACAGGATCGGCCGTCGGCCTCCTGGTCGTGGGCGCCCTCTCGGACCGGTCCGGCGGCCTGGCCGCGGCCATGCCGGTGGTGGCCCTCGGCCCCGCCCTGCTGGCCGTGCTCATCGTCGTGGCCTATCCGGAGACGGCCCACCTGGAGCTCGAGGACATCAACCCCGAGGACCGCTGAGGAGCGGTCGGCTCAGGTCAGCCCGGCCAGCCAGGTGGTGACCACCCCGACGATCTCGACTTCGGCGTTCTTGAGGTCGTGGCGCTTGCCCTCGATCCAGTGGACGGTCACGTCGCCGGGGATAGCGGGCAGGTGGGCCCCGAACTCCTCCGGGGTGCCGAAGGGGTCCTTGGTGCCCGAGACGAAGAGGCACGGCAGGTCGAGTCGGGGAAAGTGGTCGACCCGTAGCTTCTCGGGCTTGCCCGGCGGGTGCAGCGGATAGCAGATCAGGACCAGGCCGGCGGCGGGCAGCCCTGCGGCCACCGCCAGGGAGCACATGCGGCCCCCCATCGAGCGACCCCCGAGGACCAGGCTCCCGGGCTCGACGCCCGCCGAGACCGCCAGGGCCGCGGCCTCCTCGTTCACACAGGCGATCAGCTTGGGGGCCCGGTCCGGGGCCTTCCGCCCCTCCCTGCGGTACGGGAAGTCGACGCGGGCGGTCGGTAGCGGAGCGACGGCCTCCTCGATGGCGACCAGCGACGGGTTGTCCCGGTTCGATCCGGCGCCCGGGGTGAGCAGCAGCGCGCCGGGCGTCACGCTGACTCGAGCAGGATCCGGCGGGCCTCGGCCAGGTCCGAGAGCCGTTCGGCCGCGCCGACCGCGGTGCCGCCGTGGTCCGGGTGGGCACTGCGGGCCTGCTCGCGGAAGCGGTTCTGGATGCGACGACGGTCCAGGGCCCCGTCGGGGCCGTCGGCGAAGCCCAGGACCCCGAGCGCCCAGCGCACCGGGTCCTCGAAGGCCTCAGGGGACCAGGCTCCCGGCCCGGCGGCGCCGCCGAGGTGGGCGATGAGCCCGGCACCGACGGTGCCGGACCACCGCAGGCCCTTGCGCACCGCGTTGAGCACCGCTCGGCGGTCGCTGAAGGCCAGGGCCGCACCGGCGTAGACCGCGCCGAGGAGGTACTGGGCGGGGGCGCCCTTGGCATCGAAGTCGAATCGCATGGACTCGCCGTCGCCCACCAGGCGCAGCCGGCTCTTGGTCAGGCCGATGCGATCGGTCTGGAACCGGTAGCGCAGCCGGGGCTGGGGCACGCGCCGGCCGTACTCGACATCGTCGATCAGGCGGTACAGGTCGGGGACCAGGTCGGGGTCGAGGTCACCGACGTGGACCGCGGCGATGCCGCCGAGGAGGATCCCGCCGAAGCCGGGCGCGGGGTGCAGCGGGAGGTGGCGCCGTCCCAGGGCCACCCGCCGCGTGGGCGCGATCGGCCGGGAGTGGAAGACCTCCAACTCCGCCAGGATCACCGGGTCACGCTACCCCTGGCCGGGAGCACCCATCTGTCGCCTCAGACCATCGGGTGGAGGAGGTCCCGCAACTCACTCGCGGCCTCGACCACGACGTCGTCGTCGGGGGCGTCGTCCTCCAGGGCCTTGCGCAGGGCGCCGGCCCGCAGGCCGACCTGGGCCCACGTCCGGCGCTCGAAGCCGTAGGGCGGCGGCAGGGCGATGACCGCGGCGGCCTGGTCCCGGGCGTCGGTGATGGCTCGGGCGTCCCGGGGGCTCTTGCGCAGCTTGTCGGCCGCGACGAAGAGCTCGGAGAGCACGTCGGTGGCGACCGGGCCGTCGTCGGCCTCGTCCTCCTCGTCGGTGAGCTCGTCGATGATCGTGTCGACCCGGTCCTCGTCCATGGCCACCACGACGAGGTCACCCATGTCGTCGAAGACGTAGCGCACGCCCTCCTCGACCAGGGCGTCGGTGAGGTCGGCCCGATCCTCGGGCGACCACTCGGCCACTTCGTAGACGACCTTCTCGGCCTGGGGGTCGAGGGCCGGCAACAGGGTGGCCTCGACCTCGCCGATGAGCTCGTCGACCAGCCCCTCGTCGTCATCGGCCACCGAGAGCGTTCCCCCCTGCCAGGCGTGGGTCACGTCGTTGGTGGTCAGGAGCCGGTCGAGCAGTTCCCGGGACTCGGTGGACCACTCGTCGAGCTCGTAGCTCAGCTCGGTTCCGTGCGGGTTCGGGTCCGTCGGATCGTCGGGTCCCGCGGCTGTCGGCTGGTCTTCCATACGGGGGTGGACGGTAACGTCGCCGGATGGCCGATGAACGACGGGAACTGCCCGACCGCAACCTCGCCCTCGAGCTGGTCCGGGTGACCGAGGCCGCTGCCCTCGCCGCCTCCCGCTGGGTGGGTCATGGCGACAAGGAGGGCGCGGACGGCGCCGCGGTCGACGCGATGCGCCACGTGCTCAACAGCGTGCCCATGGACGGCGTGGTGGTGATCGGCGAGGGGGAGAAGGACGAGGCCCCGATGCTGTTCAACGGCGAGGCGATCGGGGACGGCTCGCCGCCCCAGACCGACATCGCGGTGGACCCCATCGACGGCACGACGCTCACCTCGCTGGGCCGGGGCAACGCGCTGGCGGTGATCGCCGTGTCCGAGCGGGGGACCATGTTCGACCCCGGTCCGTGCGTCTACATGGAGAAGATCGCGGTCGGCCCCGAAGCCAAGGGCCGGGTGTCCCTGGAACTGTCGGTGGCCGACAACCTGAAGGCCGTGGCCGAGGCCAAGGGCGAGTCGGTCCGGGAGGTGACCGCGGTCGTCCTCGACCGGGACCGCCATGCCGACCTGATCGCCGAGATCCGCGAGGCCGGCGCCCGCATCCGCCTGATCCCCGACGGCGACGTGGCCGGCGCCATCTCCACCGCCTGGCCCGACTCGGGCGCCGACATCCTCTTCGGCATCGGCGGCACGCCCGAGGGCGTCATCACCGCCGCGGCCCTGAAGTGCATGGGCGGCGAGCAGTACGGGCGCCTGTGGCCCCGCAACGACGGCGAGCGCCAGGCCGCCCTGGACGCCGGCTACGACCTCGCGCGGGTCCTGACCATCGACGACATGGTCGCCGGCGACAACTGCTTCTTCGCGGCGACCGGCATCACCGACGGCGAACTGCTCAAGGGCGTCCAGTTCCGGGCGGACGCCGTGTTCACCGACTCCCTGGTCATGCGCTCCCGCAGCGGCACCGTCCGCCGGGTCAACGGTCGCCACCGGGCCACCAAGCTCAAGGAGTACACCGCCCTCGGCCACTGAGCGGCACCGGTCTCGGCCGTGGACATGCGGCCGATTTTCAGGCCGGACCGTTGGATCACCTTCTCTGACCCTCGTCCTCGTCAGGGGCGGCGCCGAGAGGCGCCAGGAATCAGAAGCGGCCCGACATCATCCCGACCGCTCGGCGCTTGACGTTCCTGGGCACCAGGGCGGACAGGCCGGCGGCGACCCGGTTGTGGGTGCCGGGCACGATCAGAGCCTGCCCCTTGCGGGCGCCCGCCAGCGTGGCGTCGGCGACCTCCTCGGCCGTCTGCCAGACGAAGTCGGGCATCCCGGCGTTCTCGGTGAGGCCGGCCCGCTCCTGGAACTCGGTCCGGGTGAAGCCGGGCTCCACCACGGTGACCGTCACGCCGCTCCCCCGCAGCTCCTCGTGCAGGGCGTCGGAGAAGTGGCTCACGAAGGCCTTCGTCGCCGCGTAGACCGCGTTGTTGGGCGCCGCCGCCCGGGATGCCAACGAAGACACGTTGACGATGGTCCCCGACCGGCGCCGGACCATCCCCGGCGCCGCGGCGTGGCAGAGCCGCACCAGCGACTGACAGTTGACCTGGACTTCGCGCTCCTCCTCGTCGGGATCCATCTCGACAAAGGGCCCATAGGTCCCGAACCCGGCGTTGTTCACGAGGAGGTCGATAGGCGACGCCTCGTCCTGCAGACGCTCGACCACGGCCGCCGTCTGGGCCTTCTTGCTGAGGTCCGCCCGCAACACCTCGACCTCGACGCCGTCGCGCCCGGTCAGCTCCTTGGCCAGGGCCTCCAGTCGCCTGCGGTCCCGGGCCACGACGACCAGATCCGTCCCCTCTGCCGCCAACCGCCGAGCCAGGACCTCCCCGATCCCGCTCGAGGCGCCGGTCACCAGGGCTCGCGTCCACGTCGTGCTCACGGCGGGCGACGCTACTGCCAGCTCGGGCCGAACGGCCGGTTGGGACCAGGGCCGACCCGCTCCCCCCGTCGTTCTACGATGCGGCGACCATGTCCCCCTCGTCCTCGTCCTCGTCCACGGCGGTGACTTCGACCATCGCTGCTGGGACCTCCTGCTGCCCCGCCTCGACGGCCGCTCCGTCGCGGTCGACCTGCCCGGTCGGGGACGCCATCCCGCGTGACCGCCCTCACTTCTGGCCCTTGATTTCGCTGCTCTGGGCGTGAAATCAAGGGCCAGAACGTGAGGGGCCGCAGATCAGCGGAACTAGGTCACACAGGGTGGCCGAATGACGTCGGCAGGCGCCCCGACCTCCAGCCCTGCAGGCCAGCCCCCGTGGTTGCCTCATCGTCGGTTCGGTCTGTTCAGTGACGTTCCATCCGCGCCCGGAACTCCTGGGCACCGTCACCAGACAGGTCCGCCGTTGCCACCGACCGGTCGTTCACCGCCAGCATCAACGCCTCCGCCGGACCGTCCACCAGCGGCCCGTCCCCGAGCGTCCAGTCGAGGTCGGTCGCCGCGAACCGGAGGCCGGCCGTCCGCTTGGCGGGGATGAAACCTCGGGCCTTGCTGCCACAGACGAAGTCGAGCACGGTCCGCATCCCGTCAGGGTCGAGCTCCGCCGGCAAGCCGAGCGGGCGCTCGATGTCACGGGTGTGCACGAAGACGTCGACCAGCGGTGCGATGGGGCCGACGACCGGCGGCGAGAAGCGCTTGGGCGCCAGCTCGCGGTAACGGGCGGTCAGCGCCGCCGGATCCTGTCCGCCGTACTCCCGGGCCGCCCGGTCGGCGAAGCGGTCGAAGCCGCGGGCCTTGGCCACGCCCAGCAGGAACCGGTGCAGTGGGAGGTCCAGGATGCTCACCAGGTGGCCGACGACGTCCCGTACGCGCCAACCGGCACAGAGCGACGGTGTGACCCACTGGGCCTCGTCGAGGGCCTCCAGGCGGCCGATCAGGCGCAGGCGCTGTGCCGTGATCACATCGAGCATCTCGTCGTCGGTCACGGGTCAAGAACGTAGACGCCGGCCCCGTCAGCCCACGGGGCCGATCCGGCCGCGGACCATGGGCGGCGGGTCCTCTCTCGTCCAGCCGCGACCGGCGAGGAAGGACTCGGCCCGCTCTCCCGGCTCGGCCCGGGCGTAGACCCGCTCGGCCCCCTGGTCCGCAGCCACGGACTCGTAGGTGGCCAGGAGCTGGGTGCCGACCCCCTCGCCCTCGACGCCCGGATCCACCTCGACCCACTCCAGCCAGGCCTTGGCCCCTCGCACCCGCCCGCCGAGCAGGCCCACCACCACGTCGGACCGCCGAGCCACCAGGACGACATCGGCGGGCTCCCGCTCCGCTCCCAAATCACCGGCGTCCGGCGGCACCCGGTCGTGGACCTCGATGACGGTCTCGAGGCCGCCCCGGCCCACGACCGACGGCCGGCCGAAGGCGACCCCGGCCAGGGGCCGCCAGGCCCGCTGGTCCTCCTCGTCCCGCACCTCTTCCAGAACGTGCAGGTGCCGGACCTTCACAATCGTGTGGCGGTAGCGGGACAGGGCCGACATCGCCTCGGGGATGCGCTCCGGGTCCAGGTCGTCGGCGACCGTCACGTGGGGCACGAAGTCGTGGCTGAGCGGTCGGGCCAGTGGCCCCTCGTGCAACGACGACTGCAGCGCATGCACCGTCGGCAACGAGGGCCCGCCGACGGCCAGGAAGACGACGGGGTTGACCGGCAGGAACGTCTCCACCGGCCCCAGGTCCAGCGTCAGGACGCCGGTCGACGCGGCTGCTGCCCGCACGACGGTCAACGCCGCACCCAGCTCGTCCTCCCGGACGTTGACCGGTGGGATGAGGGTGATGTGCGGCGGCACCCGCCCCCACACCCCGTCCCCCAGGGCCCGGCGCAGGCCGTCGACCTCATGGGCGACCGGTGGTGGGACCAGCAGGACGACCCCGAGGCGGCGGCGCGGCATCCCGCCACGGTAGGGGCGCTAGGTTGCCGAACCCGTGAAGGTCCGTCTCCTGTTCCCCCTGCTGGCCGTGGCGCTCCTGCTGGGCGCCTGCGGCGACGACGGCGGTGAGGGCGAGATCACCGCCGACCCCGCCGACCTGACGGCCACGAGCGTCGCCGAGTCGACCGGGACCACGGTCGGGCCCACCGACGGCGGCGCCGCCTGTGCCGATCTCGCCGACCGCTACGTGCGCCAGGCCCGCCGCATGTTCGACACCCAAGGCACCCCTTCGGACGCACTGGTCGACGAGGTGCGAGCCCGGCTGTCGGAGTTCGACGGCATCGCCTCGACCGCCGGCTGCGGCGAGGAGTACCTCGCCGGTGTGTGCGAGGGCCTGGACGCGCTGACCCAGGAGGGCCTGCTCGTCATCCTCCCGCTGACCACCGCCCAGTGCCTCTGACCTGATCGGTGCCGGCGCCGCGATCGGGCGCCGGAGGGGCTCAGGCGCCGACGACCTCGGCCTCATCGCTGAGGATGGTGACCTTGTCGTGGCTGACCTCGACGAAGCCGCCGCTGACGTGGATGCTCTGGACGCTGTCGTCGTAGCCGTGGATGCGGGCCTCGCCCTCGTCCAGGGCGCCCAGGAACGGGGCGTGGCCGGTCAGGAAGGCGACCTCGCCGCCCCCGATCGTGCGCACGACCACCATCTGGGCCTCGCCCGAGAAGAGGATCTCCTCGGGCGACACCAGCTCCACCTGCAGGGCCACGGTCAGTCGCCCATCAGCTCGGCGGCCTTGGCCCGGACGCTGTCGGCGTCACCGACGTTCAGGAAGGCCTGCTCGGGCAGGTCGTCCAGCTCGCCGTCCACCAGCGCCTCGAAGGAGTCGACCGTGGTCTCGGTGGGCACGTGGATGCCCTTGAGGCCGGTGAAGACCTCGCCCACGTTGAAGGGCTGGGAGAGGAAGCGCTGCACCTTCCGGGCCCGGTCCACGATGACCCGGTCCTCGTCCGACAGCTCGTCGAGGCCGAGGATGGCGATGATGTCCTGCAGCTCCTTGTAGCGCTGGAGGACCTCCTGCACCCGGCGGGCCACCTCGTAGTGGCGCTCGCCGACGATCTCGGGAGCCAGGATGGAGGACGTCGAGGCCAGCGGGTCCACGGCCGGGTAGATGCCCAGCGAAGCGATCTGGCGGGACAGCTCCGTGGTGGCGTCGAGGTGGGTGAAGGTCGTGAACGGCGCCGGGTCGGTGTAGTCGTCGGCGGGCACGTACACGGCCTGGACCGAGGTGATGGAGCGGCCCCGGGTCGAGGTGATGCGCTCCTGCAGCTCGCCCATCTCGTCGGCCAGGGTGGGCTGGTAGCCCACGGCCGAGGGCATGCGGCCCAGCAGGGTCGACACCTCGGAGCCCGCCTGCACGAAGCGGAAGATGTTGTCCACGAACAGCAGCACGTCCTGCTGCTTCACATCCCGGAAGTACTCCGCGATGGTCAGGGCCGACAGGGCGACCCGGAGGCGCACGCCGGGCGGCTCGTCCATCTGGCCGTAGACCAGGGCGGCCTTCTCGATGACGCCCGACTCCTGCATCTCGATCCAGAGGTCGGTGCCCTCCCGGGTGCGCTCGCCGACACCGGCGAACACCGACACCCCGCCGTGCTGGGTGGCGACCCGGTTGATCAGCTCGAGGATGAGGACCGTCTTGCCCACGCCGGCGCCGCCGAACAGGCCGATCTTGCCGCCCTGCACGTAGGGGGTGAGCAGGTCGATGACCTTGATGCCCGTCTCGAACACCGCGGCCTTGGGCTCGAGGGAGTCGAAGGACGGAGCATCCCGGTGGATGGGCCAGTAGTCGTCGATGCCGTCGACGGACTCGACGTCCAGGGACTGGCCGATGACGTTGAACACGTGACCCAACACGGCTTCGCCGACCGGCATCTGGATCCCGTGGCCCAGGTTGCGGACGGGGGCGCCCCGGGTCAGGCCGTCGGTGGCCCGCAGGCAGATGGCCCGCACCCGGCTGTCGCCGATCTGCTGGGCCGTCTCGGCCACGATCTTGGTGGCCTCGCCGTCCATGGTCACGTCGAGCTCGAGCGCGGTGTTGATCTCGGGCAGGTGCCCACGCGGGAACTCGACGTCGATCACGGGGCCGGCGATGCCGACGATGCGGCCTTCCTTCAGCGCGGTCCCGGGGTTGGACTCGGTCACGGTCATCGGTTCAGGTCTCCTCTGGGGCGGTGCTCACGAGGGCGCGGGCGCGGCGTGATGGGGTTGGGGAAAGAGCTCTTGGCGGGAGAGGTGGGATGGGAACAGGTGCTGACCCAGGACGTGGTCGGGCAGGAGGTCGTCCTCCCCGGCACCGCTCTGGGACAGCGCCTCGGCCCCGCTCACGATCTCCATGATCTCGGTGGTGATGGCGTCCTGGCGGGCCCGGTTCATCGCCCGCGCGAGGCTGATGATCAGCTCCTCGGCGTTGTCGGTGGCCGCCTTCATGGCCCGCTGGCGAGACGCGTGCTCCGATGCCGAGGCATCGAGCAGGGCGGCGTAGAGGCGGGCCTCGACGTACCGGGGTACGAGGACGTCGAGGATGCCGTCGGGGGACGGCTCGAACTCGAAGTCGGCCCGGAGGCCGTCGTTGGTCGGGTCGGCGTCGTCGATCTCGAGGGGCAGGAAGCGGCGGACCACGACCTTCTGGCTGCCGGCGGACAGGAACCGCGTGTAGACGAGGTCGACCCGGGCCAGCTCACCGGCCTCGAAGGCGGTGCCGACGGCCCGGCCGATCTCGCGGGCGTCCTCGTAGGTCGGGCGGTCGGTCTTGCCCAGGAAGACGTGGTCGATCTTGAACCCCCGGAAGCGGAAGTAGGTCAGGGCCTTCTTGCCGACCACGAACAGCGAGTAGTCGAGGCCCTCGCTGCGGGCCGCCTGGATCTCGCGCTCGGCGGCCCGGATTACCGCGGAGTTGTAGGCCCCGGCCAGGCCCCGGTCGGAGGTGACGACCACGAAGGCGGCCTTGCCCCCCTGCTCTCGCTCGGCCAGGAGGGGGTGGTTGGTGGACGCCCCGGCCCCGGCCAGGTCCAGGATGACGTTGGTGATCTGCTCGGCGTACGGGCGCGCTTTACGGGTGCGCTCCTGGGCCTGCACGACGCGGGTCGCGGCGATGAGCTCCATGGCGCGCGTGATCTTCTTCGTCGACTGGACGCTCTTTATCCGGCGTCGGAGGATCCGTTCCTGACCACCAGCCATGAGGGCCTACTCGTCCTCGTCCTCGTCGTCGCGCTCGATCTCGATCTCCGGGAGGGTGGCCTCGGCCCGGCCGCCGGCGACGGTCGTCTCGGCCTCGGCCTGCTCCTCGGCGTCGGGCTCGGCCACGACCTCCACGCTGGGCTCGAACTGCTCGGCGAAGGACGTGACGGCGGCGTCGAGACCGTCGTTCTCGGGCAGGGTGCCCTTGTCCCGGATGGTCTCCAGCACGATGCCGTGGCGGGCCTTGAGGAAGTCCAACAGCTCGGTCTCGAAGCGCTTCACGTCCTCGACCGGGATGACGTCGAGGTAGCCGTTGGTCCCGGCGAAGATCGACACGACCTGCTCCTCGACCGGCATGGGTGAGTTCAGGTTCTGCTTCAGCAGCTCGGTCAGGCGGTAGCCCCGCTCGAGCTGGGCGGCCGAGACCTTGTCCAGCTCCGAACCGAACGTGGCGAAGGCCTCCAGCTCACGGAACTGGGCCAGGTCCAGCTTCAGCGTGCCGGAGACCGACTTCATGGCCTTGATCTGGGCGTCACCACCCACGCGGGACACCGAGATGCCCACGTCGACCGCCGGCCGGACGCCGGACTTGAACAGGTCGTCCTGGAGGTACACCTGGCCGTCGGTGATCGAGATCACGTTGGTCGGGATGTAGGCCGAGACGTCGCCCGCCTTCGTCTCGATGACCGGAAGGGCAGTCAGCGAACCGGCGCCCTCGGCGTCGGACAGCTTCGCGGCCCGCTCCAGCAGGCGGCTGTGCAGGTAGAAGACGTCGCCCGGGTAGGCCTCGCGGCCCGGCGGGCGGCGCAGCAGCAGTGACATCTGGCGGTAGGCCTCAGCCTGCTTGGAGAGGTCGTCGTACACGACCAGGGCGTGCTCGCCGTTCTCCATCCAGTGCTGGCCCATGGCGCAGCCGGCGTAGGGGGCGAGGTACTTGAAGGGCGCCGGGTCGGCGGCCGGGGCGCTGACCACGACCGTGTACTCCATGGCGCCGCGCTCGCGCAGGGTGTTGACCGTCTGGGCGACCGTCGAGCTCTTCTGGCCGATGGCCACGTAGATGCACTTCACGCCCTGACCGGCCTGGTTCAGGATCGTGTCGATGCAGATGGTCGTCTTCCCCGTCTTGCGGTCGCCGATGATCAGCTCGCGCTGGCCCCGACCGATCGGGGTCATGGCGTCGATGGCCTTGATCCCGGTCTGCATGGGCTCGTGCACCGGCTTGCGCCGGGTGATGCCCGGGGCCTGGATCTCCATGCGGCGGGTGAGGTCGGTGTTCAGCGGCCCGTTGCCGTCGATGGGCACGCCGAGGGCGTTGACCACGCGGCCGATGAGGCCGTCGCCCACGGGCACGGTCTGGATGCGGCCGGTCGCCTTGACCGGCGACCCCTCCTCGATGGCGGCGATCTCCTCGCCCTCACCCAGGATCACCGCACCGATGGACTCCTCGTCCAGGTTCAGGGCGAGCCCGATGGTGCCGCCCTCGAACTCGAGCAGCTCGTTGACGGCGGCGTCGGGCAGGCCGGAGACCCGGGCGATGCCGTCGCCGACCTCGAGGACGCGACCGACCTGGGTGACCTCGAGATCGGGGACGTACCCCTCGAGGTTCTTGCGCAGGACGGCGGTGATGTCCGTGGTGTCGATGTTCAGATCAGCCATGTCGGCGTCTTTCCTCTGGTTCCTCGTGCGATGTCAGGAGTGACGATCAGGAGCGGGCGGACAGTGAGTCGCGGAGTTGGGCCATGCGGTGACGGATGGAGCCGTCGATGACCTGATCGCCCACGCGGACAACCAGGCCGCCGACCACCGTGGGGTCGACCACGACGCGGACGTCGACGTCGTGGCCCGTGGCCGCGGTCAGCGAGACGGCCAGCCGCTGCTGCTGGTCTTCGGTCAGGGCGATGGCCGAGCGCACCTCGGCCACCTGCCGGCCGTCCTCGGTGGCCGACATCGACAGGAGGGCATCGACGATCGCCGGGAGCTCCCGCCCGCGACCCGCGGCCACGGCCAGGGAGGCCAAGGCGAGGGTCACGTCGGAGGACCGGGAGCCCAAGAGCTCTTCGATGATCTGCTGCCGACGGTCCGCCGGCAGGTGCGGGTCGCCCAGGGCGTCCCGCAGCGCGTCGCTGTCCTCGATGGCCCGGGCGACGGTGAAGAGCTCGTCGCCCACCGAGGACAGCTGGCCCTCGGCGTTGGCCACCGCGTACATCGCCGCGGCGTAGGCCTGGGTGCGGTTGGCCTCAACCATCAGTTGCTGCCTTTGGCCCCGACCGAGTCGATGAACTGCTCGACCAGGGCGACGTTGGCCTCGTTGCTCAGGCTCTGGCCGACGACCTGCTCGGCCGCGCCGATGGCCAGGGTGGCCACCTCGGAGCGGATGTCGGCGATGGCCTGGGTGCGGGACGCCTCCACGTCGGCCTGGGCCTGCTCCCGCAGACGGGCGACCTCGGCGTCGGCCTCGGTCCGCTTGTCGGACCGATAGGCGTCCGCGTCCTGGCGGGCCTCCTCGATGATCCGGGCCGCCTCGTGACGGGCCTCGGCCAGCTTGGCGTCGTACTCCGCCGCCTTGCTGGTCACCGCGTCCTTGGCCGACTCGGCCTCGTCGAGGTCGGACTGGATCTGCTCGGCGCGGTCCGCCAGGCCCTTCTTGATGGCCGGGAAGCCGAACTTGGCCAGGAGTCCGAAGACGATCAGGAACGACAGCGCGCCCCAGATCAGCTCGTTGGCCTCGGGCAGGATGGGACTCGGTGCCTCATGGCAGTCGTCGGCCGTCCCCCCTCCTCGAGGATGTGGATGCACTCCTCGCGGAGCTCTTCTTCGCTGACGGCATGGGCCGTCCCGGTCCACCCGAAGAGGGCGACCAGGGTGAGCCCCACCCCACTCAGCAGCAGTCGGGTTCGCATCACGACCTCAGCCGGTGATGATGAAGGCGAGGACGAAGCCGAACAGCGCGAGGGCCTCGGTGAAGGCGATGCCCAGGAACATGGTGGTGCGCACCGTGCCTGCGGCCTCGGGCTGACGGGCCATGGCGGTGATGGCGTTGCCCACCACGATGCCGATGCCGATGCCGGGGCCGATGGCCGCGCCGCCGTAGACGATGCCTCGTCCCACGGCGGTCAGGCCCGCCTCGAGTTCGCCTTCCGCTTGGGCGGCGATGGTCAGGATGTCCAGCACGGTTCCTCCTAGTGCTCTGGATGCATCGAACTGCCGATGTACACGGCAGCGAGAATGGTGAAGATGAACGCCTGCAGGAAGATCACCAGGATCTCGAACCCGGTGAGCGCGACGAGCAGGGCGAACGAGAAGGGCAGGATGACCACCGTCGGCTGTAGCGCCCACAGGGCGGCGCAGATGACGGCGAAGCTGGTGAGCAGCAGGTGGCCGGCCAGCATGTTGGCGAAGAGCCGGACGAACATCGACAGCGGTCGCACGATGAAGGTCGAGACCAGCTCGATCGGGGTGACCAGCAGGTAGAGGGCCTTGGGCACCCCGGGCGGGAAGCCGGTGTTCTTGAGGTAGCCGAAGGGACCCTGCTTCTTGATGCCGACCACCACGAAGATGGCCCAGACGAGCAGGGCCAGGAAGAACGGCAGGGCGATGCGCGCGTTCACCGGCATCTGGGCGACCGGGATGATCCCCCAGAAGTTGCAGCTCAACACGAAGATGAACAGCGAGCCCAGGAACGGGGTGTACTTGAGGCCGTCGGGACCCATCGTCTCGAGGATGATCCCGTTCTGGATGAAGCCGTAGAAGGACTCCCCCACGTTCTGGAGAGGCTTCGGGACCATCTTGAAGTTGCGCCCCGCGAGGATCACGAAGCCGACCGAAATGAGGGCCGAGATCCACATGAGGACCACGACCTTGCTGACCGCGAAGGGCGTGCCCTCGAACAAGAACTCCGGCCACTCGATGACGTGGCTGACGGGCGGGAAGTCGATGGCGAACACGGTTACTTCTGACCCTCCGTGTGAGTGCCGGGCTTGAGGCCGGGATAGGCGAGTGAAAGCGAGACGTACCGGGTCTCCCAGAGCAGGAGGCCCAGGTGGGTGGCGAGCAGGGTGATGGCCAGCGGGACCATCTCGACCCAGGCCAGGTCCTGGACGTACCAGAGCACGCCGAGCAGGACGCTCAGGCGCACGACGTAGCCGCCGAGCACCGCCATGCCGAGAGCGGTGGGCGAGGTGCGGGCGCCCCAGCCCATGAGAGCGGCGGCGGCGGCGAAGTTGGCGGCCACGAGGCCGAGGGCGAAGAGGGCGGAGAGGGCACCGTCGGTGCCCCAGCCGATGAAGCCGCCGACCACGAAGAGGGGGGCGACCCAGACGAGGCGGCGCAGCAGGTCGCGGGCGATGTCGGCCTCAGGGGCGGCGCCGGCGTCGGGAAGCACGCTGTCGGGGGTCTCGGTCACGGTCATCGGGCCGGTCCCCGCCGCAGCGGCTCGCGCCGGTCGGCGTGCTGGGCCATGGTCGAGTCGTAGTTGGTGACGATCTTCCAGACCTCGTAGGTGAGGGTGAAGACCCCGAGGACGATGGTCAGGAACGGGGTGGTGCCGAGCTTGCTGTCGATCCAGAACCCGATGGCGGCGAAGATCGTGGTCGTCAGGACGAGCTCGAACGCCAAGACGAGGCCGTCGCCCTCGCGGGCTCCTTGGTCTCGGAAGGGGTTCAGTTCCACGGGATGTCCTGGTCGGCGTCGGCGGCACTGGCGGCGCTAGCTCCCCGCCGTCGGGGAGCTTGTGAATACTTTCTCAATCTATCCACGGCCTCGGGAACGCGCAAATTCCGCGGAGGGAACAGGCGGTTCGGATCGCCGGGACACTAGGTCACGTCGTCGCCGGGTGCCGAGGTGACCGCCGCGGGCGCGTCGCCGTTCGCCTTCCGGGTGCCGGGGTGGAAGAAGACATAGAGCCCGAATCCGAGCACCAGCACGGCGAGCGGCAGCACCGCGTCGCCCTTGCCGGTGTAGGCCGGGTAGAGCACGAGACCGGACAACGCGGCGGTCCAGGCCCACAGGATGAGCACTGCCCGGCGCTGGCCGTGGCCGAGGCGCATGAGGCGGTGGTGCAGGTGCTCCTTGTCCGCGGTGGCCACGCCCGAGCGACGCGACGCCCGGCGGATGATGGCGAACAGGGTGTCGATGATCGGGACCCCGAGGATGAAGAGGGGGATGAACAGCGGGGCGAAGAAGAAGTACACCTGCCCGCTGAAGGGCTCGTTCTGGCTCCCCCCGACCGAGATGGTCGACGCCGCCATCAGCAGGCCGAGCAGCAACGCCCCGCCGTCGCCCATGAAGATCTTGGCCGGGTTGAAGTTGTGGGGCAGGAAGCCCAGGCAGATGCCGAGGGTGATGACGGCGACGAGCGGGCCGATGTTGTTCTCGCCGATGACCCCGGCGTCGACCAGTTGCTCGCTGTAGAGGAAGAACGAGCCCGAGGCGATGGCCACGATGCCGGCGGCCAGGCCGTCGAGGCCATCGACCAGGTTGACCGCGTTGGCCATGCCCACCACCCACAACACCGTGATGAGGGCGGAGAGGTCGGGTGACAGCAGGACCAGGTCGTAGAGCGGGATGCGCAGGAAAAGGATGCTCACGCCGAAGCGGACCAGGATCGATCCCGCCAGGACCATGCCCGCCACCCGCGCCGGGGCCGACACCTCCCGGAGGTCGTCGGTCAGGCCGACGGCGAAGATGACGGTGGCGGCCAGGAGCACGCCGAGCGGCTGACTGGAGCCCTCGAAGACGGCGGCGAACCCGTCCAGTTGCCACGCCACGGCGAAGGAGGCCACGAGCGCGGCGAACATGGCCACCCCGCCGACGGTGGCGGTGGGCACCGAGTGGACCCGACGCTCGTCGGGGGCCACGACCGCTCCGTAGCGCTCGGCCATCCGGCGCACGACCGGGGTGAGCAAGAAGGTGACGGTGAAGGCCACGCCCAGGACCACGAGCTTGGCTTTCACGACGTGACATTGCTCCGCTGTCGTTCCACCGGCGCCGTCGTCGTGGGACGACTCTCGAGCTGCTTCGCTCCGCTCCGCAGCGATGGCATGGCTACACGATCGCGGATCGGCCGCCCATCCCGAAATCGGGAGCCCCGGCCGTGACGCGGCGGAGCGGAGCGCAGCAGCTCAGACCACTCCCTGATCGGCGAAGCCGGCGGAGCGGAGCGGAGCAGTGTGACGAGGCCGACGGCGACGCGGGGGTCAGGAGTAGGGGGTGAACCCGGCGCAGAGCTCGACCACGCGGCTGCGCACCGATGCCAGCGCGGTGTCGTCCTCCCGCTCACGGAGGGCCTCGGCGATGAAGCCGGCGATCTGGGCCATCTCGGCCAGGCCCATGCCCTGGGTGGTCACTGCGGGAGTACCGATGCGCAGGCCGCTGGTGACGAACGGCGAGCGGGGATCGTCGGGGATCGTGTTCTTGTTCAGGGTGACCCCGGCCCGGTCGAGCACGGTCTGCGCGTCCTTGCCGGTCAACTCCGCGTCGAAGTTGCGGAGGTCGACGAGCATCAGGTGGTTGTCGGTGCCGCCGGAGACCAGGCGGAAGCCCTCCTGGCCGAGGGCGGCGGCCAGGGCGGCGGCGTTGCTCACGATGGCCGCGGCGTAGTCCCGGAACTCGGGCATGGCCGCCTCCCGGAAGGCCACGGCCTTGGCCGCGATGACGTGCTCGAGCGGGCCGCCCTGCAGGCCGGGGAAGATCGCCTTGTCGATGGCTGCCGCGTGTTCCTCGCGGGCCAGGATGCAGCCGCCCCGGGGCCCCCGCAGGGTCTTGTGGGTGGTGAACGTGACGATGTCGCAGTACGGCACAGGGTCGGGGTGGACGCCGCCGGCGATGAGCCCGGCGATGTGGGCGGCGTCGAACATGAGCAGCGCACCCACGTCGTCCGCGATCGACCGCAGCGGCTCAGGGTCGATGCGCCGCGGGTAGGCGGTCGCCCCGGCCAGGATCATCTTCGGCATCTCGGCCTTGGCCAGGTCACGGATCTGGTCGTAGTCGAGGCGCTCGTCGCTCTCGGTCACGCCGTAGGCGACGAAGTCGTAGAGACGGCCGCTGATGTTGACCGGCGAGCCATGGGTCAGGTGCCCGCCGTGGTCGAGGCTCATGCCGAGGACCTTGTCGCCCGGCTCGAGGAGGGCCAGGTAGACGGCCACGTTGGCGTTGGCGCCCGAATGGGGTTGGACGTTCGCGTGGTCGGCGCCGAACAGGGCACACGCCCGCTGACGAGCCAGGTCCTCGACCTCGTCGATGATCTGGTTGCCGCCGTAGTAGCGCTTGCTCGGATAGCCCTCGCTGTACTTGTTGGTCAGTACCGAGCCCGTCGCCTCCATGACGTCGGGCGAGGTGAAGTTCTCCGACGCGATGAGCTGCAGCGTGGTGTTCTGACGCTCGAACTCCTGGTCGAGGAGGTCGAACAGCTCGGTGTCACGGTCCGTGGACCAGGTCATGCGGTGGTGCTCCTGAGGGTGGGGGTGGACTCGGACGGGACAGCGGGCACGAGGTGGTCGGCGACGACCTCGATCAGCTCGTCGAGCTGGGTGGCGCACTTCCGGTACGCGCGCAGGTTGCGACCCATGGGGTCGGCGATCTCGTCGGCCGCGACCTCGCCGAGGTGGTCGGCGGTGGTCCGGCCTTCGACCAGCGACGCCAGCCAGTCGGCCACCGACACGCCGTCGGGGCGGGGCCCCGCGGCCGTCGCCCGGCGGGCGAGCTCGGGGAGGGTGAAGGCCCGGGGCCAGGCGTCGGGGACGGCCACGGCGGCCTCACGGACGTGACGCCGCTCCATGCCGACGATCAGGTCCGCCGCCTCCAGCATCTCGGTGGTCATCTGCCGGCTGGCGTGGCCCGAGAGGTCGAGACCTCGTTCCGCCATGAGCGTCACCGAGTGGGCGCTGGCCGGGCGGCCGTCGTCGAGCAGGCCGGCGGAGGTCACCGTGACCTCGAGGCCGCGGCGACCCAGGGCGTCGGCCAACAGCACCTCGGCCATCGGCGAGCGGCAGATGTTGCCCGTACAGAGCACCAGGACGTCGATGTCCGGATTCTACGGACACGAGGTCGCCATCTAGCTTGCCGTTCGTGCCCCTCGACCCCCGTACCCCCGTCCTCGTCGGCGTCGGCCAGCTCAGCCACCGGGTCGACCACGGTGCCGAGCCCCTCGAACCGGTCGACCTCCTGGCCGAGGCCGCCCACCGGGCCGAGGCCGACGCGGGGGTGACGGGACTGCTCGCCGGCCTCGACTCGATCCGGGTCGTCAGCATCCTGTCGTGGCGCTACACCGACCCCGGCCGCCTCGTGGCCGAGCGGGTGGGAGCGACCGGCGCCCGCACCACCTACACCACGGGCGGCGGCCAGACGCCCCAGGCCCTCGTGCACCGGGTCGCCGAGGACGTGCTCGCCGGACGGTCCGACGCCGTGCTGGTCGGCGGGGCCGAGGCCTGGCGCACCGCCCGGGCCGCCCGCCGGGCCGGCGAAACGCCGGCCTGGGCCGACCAGGCGGGCGCCGAGCCCGACGAGCTGGTCGGCGCCGACCTGGACATGAACCATCCCGACGAGATCGCGCTGGGCATCGGCCTGCCGATCCAGGTCTACCCCCTCTTCGACGTGGCCCTCCGGGCCTCGGAGGGCCAGACGGTCACCGCCCATCGCGGCGCGCTCGGGAGGCTCTACGCCCGCTTCAGCGAGATCGCCGCCGACAACCCCCACGCGTGGAAGCGCACCCGGTACACGGCCGAGGAGGTCGCCGAGGCCGGCCCCGACAACCGCATGGTCGGGTTCCCCTACACCAAGCGCATGAACAGCTACGAGATGCTGGACCAGGCCGCCGCGCTGGTGTGCTGCTCGGTCGAACGGGCCGAGGCGCTGGGGATCAGCCGTGACCGCTGGGTGTTCCCCCACAGCGGGGCCGAGGCGGCCGAGCCCTACGTCTCGCTGCGCCGGTCGCTCCACGAGTCCGCCGCGATGGCCACCGCCGGTCGCACCGCACTGGCGCTCGCCGACACCGACGCCGACGGTGTGGCCCACCTCGACCTGTACTCGTGCTTCCCGTCCGCGGTCCGGATGGCCGCGCGGGCCCTCGGCGTGTCCGAGGAGCGGGACCTGACCGTGACCGGAGGGATGAGCTTCGCCGGCGGCCCGTGGAACAACTACGTCACCCACGCGGTGGCCGGGATGGTGGGGGTCCTCCGGGAACACCCGGGCGACCTCGGTCTGGTGTCGGCCAACGGGGGCCTGGCCAGCAAGGAGGCGTTCGGCGTCTATGGCACCGACCCCCCGCGTCAGGGCTTTCGGTCGGCCCGACCCCAGGACGAGGTCGACGCGGTGCCCGGACGGCCACTGGTGACCGACCACGACGGCCCCGTGACCATCGAGACCTACACGGTCATGCACGACCGGGACGGCAACCCGGTCCAGGCCATCGCCGCCACCATCACCCCGGACGGCGCACGAGCCTGGGCCACCTCCGACGAGGCTGCCGTGCTGACCACCCTGCTCGAGGAGACCGAGCACGTCGGCGACACCGCCCACCGCACCGCCGAGGGTGTCCTCAGCCTCTGATCGAAGCGAACCCGGTCAAGTGTCGTTCCGGGCGGCGTTCTCCTGGGCGCGGGCGTTCAGCAGCGACATCACCCGCTGGCTGGCCTTGGGCAGCTCGTCGAGGAGCGCGCGGAAGTGGCGGGTGTCGAATGCCAGCAGGCGCATCGGGCTCTCGGCCACGACGGTGGCGGAGCGGGGGCGGTGGTCGATCAGCGCCATCTCCCCCACCATCGAGCCCGTCTCGAGGGTGGCGATGTGCTCGCCACCGAAGTACACGCCGGCCGTGCCGTCCAGGATCACAAAGCACTCGAGGCCGGGACGACCCTGGTCCATGAGCTCGGCCCCCGCCTCGGCCTCGACCTCGTCGGCCAGATCGGCCACCCGGGCCAGCTCCTCGGGCGTGAACCCCTCGAAGAACGCCACGTCACCCAGCCGGGCGACCGCCGCCTCCTGCTCGGCCTTCTTGCGTGAGAACATCCGGTACCCCCGACCCTCGGAACGGCCCGACAGTAGACGACCGTCGGGTTCAGCCGGGGCCGAGGTCGGACATGGCGATCGGGCCCGGCCGCAGGACCACCGGCTCCGGGCCGGTGGCATCGACGACGGTGGAGGCCTGGCCGACGCAGGGTCCGCCGTCCACCACGAGGTCGGGCGCCCCCGTGAGGGCGGCGACGGCCTCGGCGGCGGTCGGAGGCGTGGGCTCGCCGTGGCGGTTGGCGCTGGTGGTGGCCAGGGGCCCGACGACCTCGGCCAGCGCGCGGACCAGGTCGTGGTCGGGAAGGCGGACACCGACGGTGTCGGGCGGGTCGCCGAGGTCCCAGGCAAGGCCGGGCCGGCGGGCAAGGACCAGGGTGAGGGGACCCGGCCACCACCGCTCGATCACCGGACGGGCCCAGTCGGGTAGGACGCCCACGACCTCGGCTTGCTGGACCGAAGCCACCAGGACGGCCACCGGCTGCTCGGCGGCGCGGTCCTTGAGCGCGGCCAGGTGGTCGACGGCGCCCGGCCGGTCGGCCCGCACGGCCAGGCCGTAGACGGTGTCGGTCGGCAGCAACACCGACCCCCCGCCGGCGAGCACCTCCCCCGCTGTCCTCGAGGCGACAGCTTGCGGATCCTGCGCGATAGCGCCTCGAGTCCGGGCCACCACAGCGCGGTCGAGACCGGCCAGGTCGCGGTGCACCTCGACCTCGTGGTAGCCCCGGTCCCGAGCGCGGGCCGCCACCGCCTGCGCCTGGTGCGGTGCCAACTCGAGGACCAGCGCACCCCCCGGCGCCAGCCAGGCCAGGGCCTCGTCCACCAGGTGGTCCAGGTCCTCGGTGCCGACCGGCCCGGCGACGAGGGCCGCCGACGGCTCCCAGACAACGACGGCCTCCGGCAGCTCCTCGTGCTCCGCGATGTAGGGCGGGTTGCTGACGATCACGTCGAGGGTGCCCTGGGCGTCGTGGGGCAGGGCCGCGAACCATTCGCCCTCGGCGACGGTCACCCGGGTCGCGGGCCGACCGAGGCCCGCGAGGTTGGCCCGGGCCACGGCGAGGGCGTCGGGCGAGGCGTCGGTCAGCCACACGTCGACCCACTCGCGTTCGGTGGCCACCGCGAGCCCGATCGCCCCTGAGCCGGTGCCGAGGTCGGCCACCACCACCCGGTTCCCCTGCTCCGCCCGGCGACGGTCGACTTCCTCGATGGCGAGGCCGGCGACGACCTCGGTCTCGGGCCGGGGGATCAGCACCCGGCGGTCGACGAAGAGGTCCAGGCGGCGGAACGCCCAGCTCCCGAGCACGTACTGGATCGGCTCCCCCGTCAGGCGCCGCCCGACCATGCGGTCCACCGCGGCCACGGTGCGGTGCGTCGGGATGCCCTCCGCTAGCGCCAGGTGGTCCGCGCCCTCGTGGCCCGAGGCCGCCTCACAGACCCAGAGCGCCTCCTGGGCCGCCGTGGCCAGGCCCGCGGCCTGCAGCCGGCCCCTGACCTCGCGCTGCAGCGAGGCCCAGGTGAGGCCGCTAGCCGTCACCCTGCAACTGCGTCGCCCGCTCGTCGGCCACCAGCGCGTCGACGACCTCGTCCAGCTCCCCCGCCAGCACCTTGTCCAGCTTGTAGATCGTCAGGCCGATGCGGTGGTCGGTGAGCCGGTTCTCCTTGACGTTGTAGGTCCGGATCTTGTCGGCCCGACCCCCGGAGCCGACCTGGCTGCGCCGGGCCGACGAGGCCTCGGCCGCGGCGGCGTCCTGCTCGGCCTTGAGCAGTCGGGAGCGCAGGACCACCAGGGCGCGGGCCCGGTTCTGGAGCTGGCTCTTCTCGTCCTGCATGGCGACGACGAGGCCGGTGGGCTTGTGGGTGATGCGCACGGCGGAGTCCGTGGTGTTGACCGACTGGCCGCCTGGGCCTGACGACCGGTAGACGTCGATCTGCAGGTCGTTGGGGTCGATCCGGACGTCGATCTCCTCGGCTTCGGGTAGCACGGTGACGGTGGCCGAGGAGGTGTGGATCCGCCCCTGGGACTCGGTGACGGGGACCCGCTGCACGCGATGGGTGCCCCCCTCGTGCTTGAGCCGGCTCCAGACTCCGTCACCGACCAGCCGGAACGACGCCTCGCTCACCCCGCCCATGTCGGAGGGCTGGCTGCCCAGCAGCTCGAAGCCCCAACCCATCCGCTGGGCGAAGGCCCGGTACATCTCGAACAGGTCCCGGGCGAAGAGGTTGGCCTCCTCCCCGCCCTCGGCGCCCCGCACCTCGACGATGACGTTCTTGTCGTCGTTGGGGTCCTTGGGCAGCAGGAGCAGGCGGTACTGCTCGGACAGCTCGGCGATGGCCGCCTCGGCGTCGTCGACTTCGACCCGGAGCATCTCGCGGTCCTCGCCGGAGGCGTCGGTGAGCATCTCCCGGGCTGTGACCAGGTCCTCCTGGTGCTGGCGCAGCGCCCGTCCGGTCGTGACGATGGCGTCGAGCTCCTTGTGCCGCCGGGTCAGGGTGACGTAGCGCTCCTGGTCGGCGAACACGTCCGGATCGGCGAGGTGGGCCTCGACGTCGTCGAACTCCCGCTCGAAGTCGCCCAGCCGTTCCAGCACGGGGATCAACCTACGGCCGCGGAGCGCCAGTCGTCCGGGAGCACGACGATCTCGGCCGGCGCGCGCAGTCGCCGGGCGATCCGGCGGGTCACGGGATGATCGTCCCGCTCGGGCACGGCCAGCAGGAGGCGGGCGCCCGGCGCGTGATGGGCCCGGATCTCGGCCGCGGTGGGGACGAGGTCGAGGTCGATGCCCACCGAGCAGGCGACCACGAGGGGTAGGCCCTCCAGGTCCTCGCCCACCAGGCAGGCCGGGACGACGTCCTTGACCGAGTCCCGGGGCAGCAACGGCATGACAGGCTCGAGACGGGCCGCCCCCACGAGGTCGGGTCGCTCGGTCAACACGGCCCGGACCCAGCGCTCCTGGGCGAGCCGGCTGAGGGGGTGGGACTCGGCGCCCGCCCGACGGTTCTGGCGCACCGTGGCGACGACCAGGGCCAGGGCGTCGCGGGTGGGGAGGTCGCCGTGGACCATCGTGAAGGCCTCGCGGTCATGGCGCCCGACGCCCACCTCCAGGGCCGCGGTGCCGTCCTCGGCCACGACCACCCGGGCGATCTCGAGGCCGAGGACCTCACCGGCCACGACGCCGTGCTCGACGACGACATCGGCGCCGGCCTCCGCGAGGAGGAGGGCGAACTCCTCGGTCAGCGGCGCCGGAGCGTCCGGAGGATCCGGCGCCCGCACGGCCGTGACCGCACACAGCCCGTGACCGTCGACGAGCCAGACCGTCGGGACCGGCTCGAAATGCGCGGCCCGACGGGCCAGGACGTCGGTGGCGTCCTCCGCGAGGACGCTCAGGTCCTCCACGTCGTGGCGCACCGCCCAGGCCAGGGCCGGGCCCAGCGCCCGGGCGGGCTCGTCGCCGGCCAGGAACCAGCCCCGGGCGCCGGCCCGCGCCGCGGCGCCACCGGGGAACGGGCTGGCCTCCAGTTCGGTCTCGCCGACGTTCTCCGCGAGCAGCGCCCGCAGCTTGGCGGCGTGGAGCGCCGCCCGCTGCTCCGGCGGGAGGGTCGAGCTGGAGCTCAGGACTCCGAGGGGCCCGTGGGGGCGTTCTTGCGGCGGCCGTAGCGGCGCTCGAAGCGGTCGATGCGACCACCGGAGTCCACGAGCTTCTGCTTGCCGGTGTAGAAGGGATGGCACTCGCCGCACAGCTCGACGTGGAGGGAGTCGCCCGCCGTCGAGCGGGTGGTGAAGGTGTTGCCGCACGAGCACGTGATGGTGGTCTCGGTGTACTCGGGATGGATGTCGGCGCGCATGTCGGTCTCCGTGTCTTCGTGTGTCTCGATGCCGGCCTCAGCCGGCGATGGACGGGCCCTTCGCCACCTCGGCGAGGAACTCGTCGTTGTTCTTGAAGGTCTTCAGCCTGTCGATCAACAGCTCGAGGCCGGCCTGTGTTCCGCCACCGCCGCTGTCGGCGAGACCGGAGAGTACCCGGCGCAGCTTCCAGACCTGCTGGAGCTGCTTGCGCTCGAACAGGAGCTCCTCGTGACGGGTGGAGGAGGCATCCACGTCGATGGCGGGATAGATGCGCTTCTCGGCCAGCTTCCGGTCGAGGCGCAGCTCCATGTTGCCGGTGCCCTTGAACTCCTCGAAGATGACCTCGTCCATCTTGGAGCCGGTCTCCACCAGAGCCGTGGCCAGGATGGTGAGCGAGCCGCCCTCCTCCAGGTTCCGGGCCGCACCGAAGAAGCGCTTCGGGGGGTAGAGCGCACCCGTGTCGATACCACCGGACATGATCCGCCCGGTCGCCGGGGCCGCCAGGTTGTACGCCCGGGACAGGCGGGTGATGCCGTCCAGGATGATGACCACGTCCTGGCCCATCTCGACCATGCGCTTGGCCCGGTCGATGGCCAGCTCGGCCACCGAGGTGTGCTCGTCGGCGGGACGGTCGAAGGTCGAGGCGATGACCTCGCCCTTCACCCACCTGCGCATGTCGGTCACCTCTTCGGGCCGCTCGTCCACGAGCAGCACGATGAGCTTGACCTCCGGGTTGTTGGTCTCGATCGACCTGGCGATCTGCTTCATGATCGTGGTCTTGCCCGCCTTCGGCGGCGACACGATGAGGCCGCGCTGCCCCTTCCCGATCGGGGAGATGAGGTCGATGATCCGGGCGGTCATGTTGCCGGGATCGGCGTCGTCCTCGAGCTTCAGGCGCTCGTCGGGGAACAGGGGGGTCAGGTCCTCGAACCGGGGGCGGGCCTTGGCCTTCTCCGGGTCCATGTCGTTCACCGTGTCCACCCGCAGCAGGGCCGGGTTCTTCTCGTTGCGGTTGGCCGGGCGGCTGGCGCCGGTGACCCGGTCGCCCTTGCGCATGCCGAACTGGCGGACCTGCTTGACCGAGACGTAGACGTCGTCCCGGGAGGGCAGGGCGCCGCTCAGGCGCAGGAAGCCGTAGCCCTCGTCGCGGAGGTCGAGCAGACCGGCCACGTCGACGGGCTCGCCGTCCCAGTTGGCGACGGGAACGTTCTCCTCTTCCTGCTCTCGGCCCTGGTTGCGGCCCCGACGGCGCCGCTTGCGGTTGCCGGGCTCGGCGTCATCGCTCTGGTTCCCACCGCCACCGCCGCCCTGGTTGCCACGGTTCTGGTTGCGCTGGCCGCCACCCTGGTTGCCGCGGTTCTGGTTGCGGTCACCCCGGTCGCGGTCGCCGCTGCCGTTGCGGCCGCCGCCCCGGTTGCCGGAGCGCTCGGACCGGCTCTCGCCGTCGTCGGACTTCGCCTCGCCGCGGTCGCGGTCCTTGTCGCCGCGGTCGCCGCCCTTGGCCTCGACCTTGGCGTCATCCGCTCGGTCGTCGTCCTTGTCGGTCCGCTCGGCCCGGGGCCGGCTGCCACGACCGGAGCGGGGCGCGTCGTCCCGGTCGCCGTCGGCCCGCTCGGCCTTCCCGGCCCCGGCGTCGTCGCGCCCGGTGTCGACGGACGCGTCCCCCGCGTCCCGTGATCCGTTGGTGTCCGTGGTCGCCGGAGCGTCCTCGGTCGTCTGGTCACTCATCGTGTCCCCATCTCGTTCCGGGGCTCCCGCCCCCTCGTCGGCCAGTTCGAGGATCATCTCGACCAACTCGTCCTTGCGTGTCCGAGCCGTCGGTTTGCCGCCCAGGGCCCGCGCGATGGTGGCGAGCTGTTGGCGGTCCTTGGACTCGAGCGCTGAGCGGTCGGTCTCGCCAGTGGCGATGCTCAAATTGGAAACCTCGTTCGACCGGTGGATTGCACCGTCAGCCGCGAGCGCGGCCTCTCGGAGTTCCGAACTGCCGTCACCGTCCTCCGAGCGCCCGACACGGGAAGCCGAGGGGGAAATCGGAGGGCCACCCACCCCGGATCCCGCAGACGGGTTCATCGGAGCATTCGGTGGGTGCCGCCGGTAGCGACATGGACCAGCGTACCGACACGCGTTCGACGGAACAACCATCCCCCACGCACGGTCGACCCCATGGCCCCGGCATCGGACCCGGGGCGGGCCGCCGGCGGTCCGCCCCGACGGGCGGTGGCACGACCGACGATCGCCAAATCAGTGAGCGTCACCGGTGGACATGCCCCAGACTGCAGTCATGGACGCCGCCCCGCCCGCCTTGCGCGCCGAGGGGCTGGTGAAGAGCTTCCGTTCGACGCGCGCCGTGGACGGGGTGGACCTCGAGGTGCGCCCCGGCGAGCGGGTGGCCCTGCTCGGGCCGAACGGGGCGGGCAAGACCACCACGCTGCTGATGTGCCTCGGCACCATCACCCCCGACGAGGGCTCGGTCGAGATCTTCGGCCACCGCCTGCCCAAGGCCCGGAGCCGGGCCATGGAGCACGTGGGGTTCGCCGCGGGGTATCTCCCGCTGCCCGACCGACTGCGGGTGCGGGAGGTCCTGCGGATCTTCGCCGACCTGTGCGGTGCCCCCGCCGGGGAGGACGCCGTAGCCGGGGCCCTCGAGCGCTTCGCCGTGGCCCACCTGGCCGACCAGATGTGCGTGGAGCTGTCCTCGGGCCAGCGCACGATCATCGGCATCGCCAAAGCGGTGCTCCACCGGCCGTCCCTGCTCGTGCTCGACGAGCCGACCGCCTCGCTCGACCCCGATGTCGCCCTCCGGGTCCGCACCGCCCTCGAGGCACTGAACGCTGAGGACGGCACGACCCTGCTGGTCACCAGCCACGACATGAACGAGGTCGAGCGCCTGTGTGAGCGGGTCGTCTTCCTCCAGCACGGCCGGGTGGTGCACGACGGGACCCCGGCCGACATCCTCGACGAGCACGGCCACGAGTCCTTGGAGGACGTCTTCCTCCACCTCGCCGCCGGACAGGCCCGGGGCCGCCCGGCCGAGGAGGCGTCGTGAACGCCCGCCGGGTCACGGCCGTGTCGCGGCGCCACGCCTACGTGCTGATGCGCAGCCCCCACCGCTGGTTCGACGTCTTCATCTGGCCGGTGGTCGACGTGCTGCTGTGGGGCTCCCTCGGCGTGTTCATCGCCGACCAGAGTTCGGATGCGGAGCAGGCGGGCGTGACCTACCTGCTGGCCGGGATCCTGCTCTTCCACGTCCTGTACCAAAGCCAGATCGCGGCCTCGACCGGCTTCCTCGAGGAGACGTGGTCCCGCAACCTGCTCAACCTGCTGGCCACGCCGCTGACCGAGCTGGAGTACGCCGCCGGCGTGGCCCTGTTCGGCTTGGCCAAGCTCACCGTGGCCATGACCGTCGTGGCATTGGCGGCATTCGCGTTCTTCGCCTTCTCGATCACCTCGGTGGGCTGGGCCCTGATCCCGATCGGCCTGCTGCTCCTGCTGGCGGGCTGGTCGATCTCGCTCTTCGTCGTCGGCCTCGTGCTGCGCTTCGGGCAGAGCGCGGAGGTCCTGGCCTGGGGGATCCTCTTCGTGGTGATGCCCCTGTCGGGCGTCTTCTACCCCGTGGAGGCCCTACCCCCGGTCCTGCAGCCCATCGCCCGGGTCCTGCCCACCACCCACGTCTTCGCCGCCGCCCGAACCGTCATCGACGGCCAGCCGCTGCCCTGGGACCAGCTGGCCTATGCCCTGGCGGGCACCATCGTCCTCGCCGGCCTCGGTGTCCTCTACGTGACCTCCATGCTCCGCACCTTCCGCCACCGCGGCTACGTGACCCGGTTCTCGTAGGTCGAGTAACGACAACGCGGCAACCACGGGGGCGTGGGGACGAGCTACCGGTCGTCGTGGGCACTCGAGCGATCAGCGGGCCCCACGCCGGCTGATTCCCACACAGGGCGACCCGAATCCGGCCCGAGCACCCTTCGCCGACAACTCTCGAGGCAATACCTGTCGGATTCCGACAGGTATTGCCTCGAGGGCAACTCGCCCGGCCGGGGAAGGTGGCGATCGACGTCGATCCCGCTCAGGACGACGAGCGGCCCGACCCCACGCCCCCGTCATTGCCTCGGTTTTCGGTTCGCTCAGCCGTGGCCCAGCAGGCGGTCCACGAGCTGGTGACCGGGGACGATGACGGCGTCGGCCACGCCGGGTTCGGTGTAGGAGCCGCCAGGGCCGTCGACCGCGGAGTCGACCAGCAGGTAGGGCACCGGGCCGCTGGTGTGGGTCTTGAGGTCCACCGGCGTGGCATGGTCGGGCAGCAGGAGCAGCCGCCAGGGACCCATGGCGGCGAGTCCCTCGATCAGGCCGGGGAGGATGCGGCGGTCCCAGTTCTCCAGGGCCTTGACCTTCTCCTCGACATCGCCCGCGTGGCCGGCCTCGTCGGTGGCCTCGACGTGGACGACGAAGAGGTCGGCGCCTTCGGCCAGCGCCGTGAGGGCGGCGTCCCGCTTGCCCTCGTAGTCGGTGTCGTACCAGCCCGTGGCGCCAGGGATGTCGACCACCTGCATGGCGGTGAGGACACCGAGGCCACGGACCAGGTCGACGGCGGTGACCATCCCGGCGGCCACGCCGTGGCGCTCCCGGAACGAGGGGAGCTGGGGCTGGTGGCCCTGGCCCCAGAGCCAGACCTGGTTGGCGGCGAGGTCGAACCGCTGCAGGACGGCCCGGGAGGCGTCCATCACCTCGATCAGCTTCCCCGCGGCGGGTCCCTCGGGCAGCACGATCGGCTTGTCGCTCAGGTCGTGGGGCGGGACGCACTCGGCGTCGGCCCAGGACTCGGGGGCGACGACGATGTGGCGGTACTGGACGCCCGGGTGGAACTCGATCTCGTCCCCGCCCAGCTCGGCCTGGAGGGCGGCGATGACCTCGGCCGCCTCCTCGGTGGAGGGATGGCCCCCGGCGAAGTCGACCATCGTCCCGTCGCCGCCGACGGTCGAGAGATTGCAGCGGAAGGCGACCTGGTCGGGGGCGAGGCGCAGCCCGAGGGCGGCGGCCTCGATGGGCGCCCGCCCCGTGTGGTGCACGGCGGGGTCGTAGCCGAGGATCGAGAGGTTCCCGACGTCGCTGCCCGGCGGCAGCCCCGGCGGGATGACGGCGGCCCGGCCCACGGTTCCCCGGGCGGCGAGGCCCCGCAGGGTCGGGAGGTCGGCCGCCTCCAGGGGCGTGCGTCCGTCCAGGCGGTCGGTCGGCTCGTCGGCACAACCGTCAGGCACACACACGACGTACTTCACCAGCCCATTCTCCCTGTTCTGGCGCCCGATTGAGGCGTCCCGGCGCTGCAATCGGGCGCCAATAGGAGGGATCGGGTCACGAGGTGAGGGCGCGAACCCGCGCGCGGACGGCGTCGAGGTCGTTGGGGACGACCTCGTAGTGCTCAGGCCGGCCTTCCAGCTCCGCCAAGCGGGGGGGTAGCTCGACCGGGTGGCCGACGGCGGCCTCGACCGCGGCGCCGAACTTGGCGGGGTGGGCGGTGGCCAGGCAGGCCAGGGGCAGGTCCGGGTTGCGCCGCTGGGCCTCCCCGACCACCAGGCCGACCGCGGTGTGGGGGTCGACCACGATGCCGGCCCGCTGTTCCCACCCGGCGATGGCGGTCCGGGTGCGGTCGTCGTCCACAGCGCCGGCGTCGAAGACCTCGTCGACCTCGGCCAGGCGGGTCTCCGCCAGCTGGGCTCGGCCGTCGGAGCGGAAGGCGTGGAGCAGTTCGGTCGTGGCCTCGGCGTCACGGCCGTGCAGCTCGAAGAGGAGGCGCTCGAGGTTGGAGGACACCTGGATGTCCATGCTCGGGCTGATGGTGGGGACCACTTCGCCCAGCTCGAGCACGCCACTGGCGAAGAAGCGGGTGAGGATGTCGTTGCGGTTGCTGGCGCAGATGAGTTGAGCGATGGGCAGGCCCATGCGCCGGGCCACCCAGCCGCTGAAGATGTTGCCGAAGTTGCCGCTGGGCACCGAGAAGGACACGGCCGGGGTGGCGGGGCCGAGGAGTCGGGAGCCGGCGTACACGTAGTAGACGACTTGCGCCATCAGCCGGGCCCAGTTCATGGAGTTGACCGCGGACAGGCGCAAGTCGGCTCGGAGGGACTCGTCGGCGAACATGGCCTTCACCAGGTCCTGGCAGTCGTCGAAGGTGCCCTCGACGGCCAGGTTGTGGACGTTGGGCGAGTCCACGGTGGTCATCTGCAGGCGCTGGATGTCGCTGACCCGGCCGTAGGGGTGCAACATCACGATCTCGATGCCGTCGCGGTCCTTGGTGGACTCGATGGCCGCCGAGCCGGTGTCGCCCGAGGTGGCGCCGATGATCGTGACCCGGTCGCCCCGCCGCTCCAGCTCCCGCTCGAAGAGCGGTCCGACCAGCTGGAGGGCGACGTCCTTGAACGCCAGCGTCGGGCCGTGGAAGAGCTCGAGCAGCCAGAGCCCGCCGCCGAGGTCGCGCAGCGGGGTGACGTCGGGGTGGTCGAAGGACGCGTAGGCCCGCGCCACGAGGTCGGCCAGCTCCTCGCGCTCGATGTCACCCTCCACGAAGGGAGCCATGACCTCGACCGCGATGTCCTGGTACGGGCGCTCGGACCAGTCGGTCAGGTCCTCGACACCGAGCGCGGGCCAGACGTCGGGGACATAGAGGCCACCGTCGGTGGCCAGGCCGGCGAGCAGGACGTCGCCGAAGCCGAGGACCGGGGCCTTGCCCCGGGTGCTGACGTACTTCACCGTGGGTCGCTCAGCTCGGGCCGTCGCCGACGACCCGCAGGACGGTGCCGACCCGGTCGACGGCGTCCAGCTCCCGGAGGTCGTGCAGGGTGGCCTGCACGTCGCGCTCGACGGCCTCGTGGGTGATGAAGATGAGGCGGGCCTCGCCGCCGAGACCCTCCTGCTCCATGGAGCGGATGGACACGCCGTGGCCGCCGAACACGCCGGCGACCTGGGCGAGCACGCCGGGCTCGTCGGCCACCTCGAGGTTCAGGTAGTAGGCCGAGGTCACGTCGTCGATGGGCCGGATGCGGGCCCGGGCCAGCGCCCCGACCGTGGCATGGGAGCCCCGGCGCAGGTTGACCGCAGCGTCGATCACATCGCCCAGGACCGCGCTGGCGGTGGGGCCGCCGCCGGCGCCCCGCCCGTAGAACATCAGCTCGCCCACGGCGTCGCCCTCGATGAACACGGCGTTGAAGCTGTCCCGCACCGAGGCCAGCGGGTGGTGGGCCGGGACCATCGCGGGGTGCACCCGCACCGCGACCTCGGTCACGCCGTCCTCGCCCGGCCCGGCCTCGGCGATGGCCAGGAGCTTCACCTCGTAACCCAGGCGTCGGGCGAACGTGATGTCGGCGGGGGTGATGCCCGAGATGCCCTCGTGGTACACGTCGCCGGCGACGACCCGCACCCCGAAGGCGATCGTGGCGATGATCGCCGCCTTGGCCCCGGCGTCGTAGCCCTCGACGTCCGCGGTCGGATCCCGCTCGGCGTAGCCCAGGCTCTGGGCCTCGGCGAGGGCCTCGCCGTAGGTGGCACCGTCCTCGCTCATGCGGGTGAGGATGTAGTTGGTCGTGCCGTTGACGATTCCCAGCACCCGGTGGACCTGCTCGCCCGCCAGCGACTCCCGCAGCGGTCGGATGAGGGGGATGCCGCCGGCCACAGCGGCCTCGAAGAGCAGGTCGACGCTGGCCCCCTCGGCCACGGCGAAGAGCTCGGCGCCGTGGTTGGCCAGCAGCTCCTTGTTGGCGGTGACGACGGGCTTGCCTGACTTGACCGCCTGCACGATCAGCTCGCGGGCGGGCTCGATGCCGCCGATGACCTCGACGACGAGGTCGATGTCGGGATCCTCGACGACGGCCGCGGCGTCGTTGGTGAGGACGCCGTCGGCCAGCTCCACCGGCCGCTCGCGGGACATGTTGCGCACCGCGACCTTGGCCACCTCGAGGCGCAGGCCCGTGCGGGCCTCGATCATGTCGCCCTGGGCCTCGACGAGGCCGACCAGGGCGGCGCCGACGTTGCCGCAGCCGAGCACCCCGATTCGCACACGCGGTTCACTCTCGGACACCTCGACCTCGGGCACGCGGCCACGCTACCGGCGCTCCCCGCCGGCGTTCTCGTCCCTTTCCCCCGCCCGGCGACGGCCCTGGCCGTTCACATACATTTTCAGTATGTTCCACCCATGACCACCCCCGACGACCTGGAGGCCCTCGCCCGCCGGCTGGACGCGGCGGCCGCCACGGTCGGCACCGCCCTGGATCCCGTCGTGGCCTACCACCGCCCGGACGTCTGGCAGGGCGCCCGGGCCGTCCGTTTCGGCCAGGAGCTCGTCGAGCAGCGAGCCTGGCTCCGGGCCGCAGCCGACCAACTCTCCGTCGACGCCCGCCTCCTGCAGGCCCGCGCCGGCCTCCTCCGCGCCGCCCGGGCTCTCACCCCTTGACACGGGACTGGCCTCCGACCACCGGCCGGGCCGGGCCGGCCAACGGGTCGAGGGGGTCGGATCGGCGGTAGACATCTGGTCATGGCCACCACGGAGACCAACCCCGCCGTCACCGAGACATCAGACGCCTCCGCCGCCTTGGAGACCACGGCCGCGGTCGCGGCGATCACGACCGCCCGAGCCGCCTTCGAGCGGGGCGTCACCCGTCCGCTCGAGTGGCGCAAGCGTCAGTTGGACGCCCTGGTCCACCTGCTGGAGGCGGGCGAGGACCGGCTCCTGGCCGCCCTGGCCACCGACGTGGGCAAGCCGTCGATGGAGGCGTGGGCCACCGACCTGGGGGTCACCGCCTCGGAGGTCGGCCTCCTGCGCAAGAACGTGGCCAGGTGGGCCAAGCCCCGGCGGGTCGGCCTCCCCCTCACCGCGATGCCCGGCCGGGGCCGGATCCAGCCTGAGCCCCTGGGCACCGTGCTGATCATCGCTCCCTGGAACTACCCCGTGCAGCTGCTTGTGGAGCCCCTGGCCGCCGCCCTCGCCGCGGGGAACGCCGCAGTGGTCAAGCCCTCCGAGCTGGCTCCGGCCACCTCCGCCGTCCTGAGTGATCTGCTGCGCACCCACCTGGACCCCGACGCCGTCCAGGTGGTCGAGGGCGGTCCCGAGGTGGCCACCGAGCTCTTGGAGCAGCGCTGGGACCACATCTTCTTCACCGGCTCGACCCGCATCGGCCGAGTGGTCGCGGCGGCCGCGGCCAAGCACCTCACCCCGGTCACCCTCGAGCTGGGCGGCAAGTCGCCGGCCATCGTGCACCGCACCGCCAACCTCCAGGTGGCCGGGCGCCGCATCGCCTGGGGCAAGTTCCTCAACGCGGGTCAGACCTGCATCGCCCCCGACTACGTCCTCGTCGACGCATCCGTCCAGGACGAGCTGGTCGAGCACATCCGCACGGCAGTGGCCGACTTCTACGGCGCCGACCCCCAGGCCAGCGACGACTATGCCCGCATCGTCAACGACCGCCATTTCGACCGTCTCTCGGGCCTGCTGGCCGGCGGGGGCGAGGCGGCCATCGGCGGCACCACCGACGCCGAGGAGCGCTACATCGCCCCGACGGTGCTGGTGGGCACGTCCGAAGACGCCGAGATCATGCACGAGGAGATCTTCGGTCCGCTCCTGCCCGTGCTCCCCGTGACCTCGGTGGCCGACGCCGTCGACCGGGTCAACGCCCGGCCCAAGCCCCTCGCCCTCTACGTCTTCGCGGACGATGACGACGTGGTCGACGCGGTGCTGGCGCGGACGTCGTCGGGGGGCGTGTGTGTGAACCACACGATCCTGCACATCACCCCGCCCGAGCTGCCCTTCGGCGGCGTGGGCGAGAGCGGCATCGGGCGCTACCACGGCCGCAGCGGCTTCGACACGTTCTCCAACCTGAAGTCCGTGCTGCGCAAGCCGACCTTTCCCGACCCCGCCCTCCTCTACCCGCCCTACACCAGTGGCAAGGAGAAGATCGTCCGCAAGGCGCTGTGACCTTCGACTGACGGCGAGGATCGTCCGGCATCACTGTCGGGCCTCGGCCAGGAACTGGTCGCCGGCCAGTTGTCGGGGCGCCGGAACGCCGTCGGCCTGCGCCGACCGCCAGCGGGCCCAGGCCTCGACACCGGCCGCGTCCAGGTGGAGCGGGTGGCGCAGGCCGGCCGCGGGACGGCTCGGGTCCGCCAGGAGACCAGGGGGTGGGGCCACCAAGGCGTTCTCGTCGCGGTGGACCCAGAGCGTCGAGGCCACCAGGTAGTCCAGCGCGAGGTACTCGTGGGCCACCCGCAGGTCCCGTAGCTCGGACCAGTGGCGCAGCTCGTGGTCCGCGCGTTCGAGGAGCCGGTCCAGTGCCGCGTCGGCCACCGGGCCCGCGACCGGGCGGAGCGGCGACGGCAGGCGCTCGAGGGCCAGACGGGTCACCCGCCGCCACAGCGCGCCCTCCCGGAGCACCTGCTGATCCCGGGCCTCGGCTCGCTCCGCGTCGGCGTCGAGTCCGGTGACGGTCACGATGCCGAGCACGCTGCCCACCGCGTCGAAGCCGACCCCGCGGACGTCCGCGTCCGAGAGGGGCTCGAGTTCGGCTGCCGCCCACGTCCAGGCCGCGTCCTGCAGGTCCTCGGCCACGTGCTCGAGAGCCTGCCCGTAGGTGAGGCAGGCGCGACCCAGCGCCTCGTCGATGACCACCGGTCGGGCCACGACGGCGTCGAAGCCAGGCGACCGGAAGCCCCCAATCCACGGTCGGGCCAGCCGGCCCAGGGAGGCCTGCACGGCGAGCGGAGCCTCCTGGTGCGAACCGATCCACTCGATCACCCGCCGGGCGTTGTCACCCTCCCGGCCCGGGTGCACCGGCGATGCCGTGACCAACGGACCGACGACGGGGGCGCCGTGGGCATCCAGAGGTGTGGTCGCGGCCAGGAGGAGCTGGGCGACGGCGACCCCACCGTCGAGGTAGGCCAGCGAGCGCGACAGCAGATCGTCGAGGTCCATCGCCCCGACGGCCTCGACGGCGGCCTCGTGGTCCTGGGCCACCGCCCGGAGGAGGACCACCCGGGCATCCAGGGCCTCGCCGCGGGCCGGCAGCATCCAGGGGTCGACGCCGAGGCCCGGGGTGGACCGGAGTTGGGCGTTCAGCGGGGCCACGACCTCCGTGGCCGCCTCGCGCAGGAAGGTCGCGGGGAACCGCGCGCCGCCGACCAAGAGCAGGGCCAGGGCCGAGAGGGGCACCTCCCGGCGGCCGGCCTCCGCCGCCAGGTCGACCATGCCCACCGCTGAGGTGCCGTGGCGCAGGGCGAGAGCCAACGCATCGGCGACGGCGAGGACCACCTCCCGCACGACGGCCGCGGCACCGCCGGTTCGGGCCCACTGCTCGGCGGCCGGGTGCAGGAGCTCGACCAGGCCGTCGGCCCCCAGACCGGCGACCAGCACGGTCGCCAGCACCGGGTCCCGGCCGTGAGCGGCCAGCAGCGCCCGGGCCTCCGTCAGTCGCCCGCCGTCGATCGCCTCTACGACGAGGCCGGCGAGCCGGTGGGCCGCGACGGGATCGCCGAACGCCGCTGCGCCCCCACCCGCCCACCGGGCGACCCCCGAGACCTCGACCCGGTCCAGGCGGGCGATGACCGAGCGCAGGGTCAGGGCCTCACCGGTGGCCCACACCGCCGCCAGCCCGATGCGCACGGCGGCGGTGGGGGCGAGGCCCTCGGTGGCCGCGGCCCGAGCCGCCCCCGCGGCGTGGTCGAGCTCCGCGGCGACCCGCTCCAACGCCGAGGCCAGGTGCGCGGCCGTGGTGAGGTTGATCCCGACGAGGCCGTGTCCTGACGCCGGGGCGGCTCCGAGAGCATTCTTTGTCGTAGTCATTGCGTTTCATGATGTTTCATGTAATGCTCATGGTCAACAGCTCAGCACACGCTGGGCGAGGACCACGACAGGAGGACCGCCGCCATGGCGTTCGATCAGGTGGGTGCGGATCTGGGACAGCTCGCCACATTGCGGCAGTTGTTCGAGCGCGACGCCGGCGAGCTGGATCGGCTCGTCCAGGAGATCTCGGCCGCGGTCGGCCCCGCCGGTGGCCAGGGCTCGGTCCGGTGGGACGGCCGGGTCGCCGACCGGTTCCGCCAGGACTGGAACCAGACCTTCGCCCCCGGCCTCCGGCGCCTGACCGACGCCCTGCGGGAGTCGGCCACCTACGTCGAGCGCAACCGCCAGAACATCAGCCAGGCCCTCAACGGCACGGCTGTCTGATCCGGATCGAGGGGCCCTGCCCGACACCTGCCCGCCCCCTCCCAGGGGGCAGGGCCCCCGATCCGACCCCGCCGCCCCGATCCGTCCGCCCGTCACCGTCCGGCTGGCCGACGCCCGGGGCGGCCCCGACGTCGAGGTCCGCTACGGGCCCGACGCCGGTGGCACCGCCCGGGACCTGGCCGACGCCTGGCCCGGCGCGGTGCCCGGGGGCGACCTCGTGGTCGACGGCTTCCCGATCGAGCCCGCCACGCCGTTGGCCGACTGCGGCCTGAACCGGGGCTCGACGGTCACCGTCGGGACGGCACCGGCGCCGGCGGTACCCGACCTGATCGTGGTCGCCGGCCCGCTCGTCCCCTCCCGGGCGCGGGCCGGGGGGACGGTCTTGATCGGGCGCGGTGCGGCCTGCGACCTCCGCCTCGACCATCCCTCGGTGGCACCGGCCCACGCCCTGGTCGAGACCACCGGCGGTGGCGCCCGGCTGTGCCCGCTCGTGACCGACACGTCCACGCGCGTCGACGGGGACCCCGTCAACCGCACGACCCCGCTCGCCCCCGGCGCGGTCATCGGGATCGGTGCCGTCGACCTCCAACTCGTCCCCCCACCCACTCCCCCTCGTTCTGGTCATCCCCCGCTGTTCTCCACGACAGAGGGGGATGACCAGAACCGACGAGCGGGTTCGTGGGGTGGGGCGCCGACCAGGCCCGTCCACCGTTCGCCGCGGAGCCGGGCCGCGAGCGGCCCCGACCCTGGGCCGGCGCCCGACCCACCGACCCACGACCCGGCGCCACGGCCGCCGGGCGCCCTGACCCTCGTGGCGCCCGTGGCCATCGGCGGGATCCTCGCCGTGACCGTCCACCCGGGGGCCGGGCTCGCCACCGCGGCCATGCCGCTGCTCGCCGTCGGCGCTCACCTCGACGCGCGTCGGCGGTGGCGCCGGGACCGGCGCCGGGCCGACGCAGCCCACGACGTCGAAGTCGTCGCCCACTTGCGGACCAGCGCGACCCACCAGCGGGAAGCGGCCGCCGGCCAGCGACGGTGGTATCCCTCCCCCGTCGACGCCCTGGTCTGCGCCCACCGGGGCCAGGACCTGTGGCCTGTGCGGGCCCCTGACCCCACAGCCGACCGGATCGGAGTCGGTTGGGCCGACGACCACACCATGGCACCCGTGACCGTCCCGCTGGCCGAGGGCGATCACCTCGGCATCGCCGGCCCTACGCCGTGGGCCGACGCCGTCGCCCGCGGGGTGGTCCTCCAGGCGTTGAGTCGGTGCGGACCGATCGAGCGCAGCGTCGACGGCGGGCCGGACGAGACGTGGGGGTTCCTCCGCTGGGTCCCCCACCGTGAAGGCGACGGTGCCCCGCTGACCATCGGCGTGGGGGCCACGGGCGCCGACACCGGCCTCGGGATCGAGATCGCCGACCAGGTCTCCGCCCTCAGCGACCGGTGCCGGGCCGTGCTGACCTGGTCCCCCGAGGGCGCCCGTCTCACCGAGGCGGCCATCGCGGTGCGGCCGTTCGTGGCCGACCCCACCCTGGCCGAGGACTGGGCGCGGGCGATGGCCCGGTGGACCGACCCCGGCACCAAGAACACCGCGCTCCCCGACCACGTCCGACTGCCACGCGTGCTCGCCGGGGACCGGGAGGACCCGGACCCGAGCGGTCGGCGCAGCCTGCGAGCACCGCTCGGCGTCGGCGCCGAGGGCGTGGTCGTCGTGGACCTGGTGGCCGACGGGCCCCACGCCCTCGTCGCCGGGACCACTGGCGCCGGCAAGAGCGAACTGCTCCGGACCTGGGTGGCCGCTCTCGCCGCCCGGCACCCGCCGACGGCGGTGGCCTTCGTCCTCGTCGACTACAAGGGCGGCAGCGCCTTCGACGCCTGTGCCCAGCTCCCCCATGTGACCGGCGTCGTCACCGACCTGGACGCCGGCCTGGGGGAGCGCCTGCTCACCGGCCTGCGGGCCGAGGTCCGCGACCGCGAGTCCCAGCTGCGGGCCGCAGGGGTCGGTGACCTGCGGGACCTCGGCGACGGCCCCGCCCGCCTGCTGGTGGTGGTCGACGAGTTCGCGACGCTCGCGGCCGAACTGCCCGACTTCCTCGGCGCCCTGGTCGACGTGGCCCGGCGCGGCCGCAGCCTGGGGATCCACCTCGTCCTCGCCACCCAACGCCCGGCCGGTGCGGTGAACGACGACATCCGGGCCAACACCGCACTGCGCCTGTGCCTCCGCACCCTGGACCCCGCCGACTCCCAGGACGTCATCGGCGGCCCGGACGCCGCCGCGTTGCCCGCCCGCACCCCGGGCCGGGCCTGGGTCCGTACCGGCGCCGGGCTCCGGTTGCTCCAGGTGGCCGACAGCGGCGCCCGGGAGGAGCGCCTGCCCCCTGTCGTGGCCCGGCGGGTCGGGGCGCCCTGGCCGTCCGCGTCCGACCCTGCCCCCACCGACCTGGACCGGCTGGTCCACGACGCGGTGGCCGATTGGGGCGACCGCCCGAATCCGGCCCCTGTCTGGCACCCGCCCCTGCCCGAGCACCTCACGGTCCCCGTCGGCCAGGAAGGAGGGGCCGTGGTCCTCGGTCGACAGGACCGGCCGGCCGAGCGGACCCAACCCCCGCTGGGCTGGGAACCCGACGACGGGCACCTCGTGGTGTTGGGCGGTCGCGGCCGGGGCCGCACGTCGACCCTGCGCACCGCCATCCTGGCCCTGGCCGCCGGGCGGCCGCCCGACGCCCTCCACGCGTACGTCGTGGCCCGACCGGGCACCTTCGACGACCTCGCCGACCTACCCCATGTCGGGGCGATCGTCGCCGTACAGGACCGGCCCACCGTCCATCGCCTGGTCCGTCGCCTCGAGGCCCGCCTCGGCGGGGTCGACAGCCCCGCAGCTGGGCCCCTCACGGTGGTCGTCCTCGACGGCTACGAGGCGCTGGCGGCCGACGTCGACGATCTCGACGGGCTGCGCCTGCTCGGTGCGGTCGACCGGCTCGCCCGGGACGGAACCCGCCACGGGATCGTCCTCGCGCTGAGCAGCTCCCGCCCGTCGCTCCAGCCCCCGTCGCTCGCGACATCGACGAGCCTCCTCGTGGTCCTCGGGCTCGACGACCCTGCGGACTACGGGCTCCTCGGCCTACGAGCTCCGCCCACGGGTAGCCCGCCAGGGCGGGGCCGCACCGTCGAGGGCCACGAGCTCCAGATCGGTCGCCTCGACCGCAGCCCGGCCCAGGTGGCCTCCCGGCACGGCCCGATCACCGCGGGGAGGAGGCCGGCTCCCGCCGCCCCCCTGCCCCACCGCGTGGGCATCGGGACGTTGACCGCCAGGCCGGGCCGGGCCACCGTCGGCCTGCGGGACCGGGACCTCGGCGTGGCCACGGTCGAGCTCCGCGGCGACGGTCCGTTCGTGGTGACCGGTCCGCCCCGCTCGGGTCGGACCACGGCCCTCACCCTGCTGCGGGCGCAGGCCCCGGACCGTCCCCTCACCCACCACGGACCGGGAGACGATCCGACCCGCTTGCGGCAGGCCATCCGGGCCTGGTTGGCCCAGCCCGCGCCACACGTCTTCGTGGTGGACGACGCCGAGTGGATCGAGGACCCCGACGGCGAGCTCAGGTCGCTGGTCACCCGACGCCATCCGGATGCCCTCGTGATGGTGGCCGTCCGGGCCGACGCCTGGCGAACGGGTTACGGCTCCTGGCTGGCCGGCCTCCGTCCGGCGAGCTGCGGCCTCGCCCTCCGCCCCGATCCCGTGCACGACGCCGATTCCTGGGCCTGTCCCCTGCCCGCGATCGGCCCCGCGCCGCCCCCGGGCCGAGGGGTACTGGTGAGCGACGGCACGGCCGAGGTCGTCCAGGTGGCGTTGGCCGATGGCTGAGGCCCTGGCGGCGTGGGCCACGGAGGCGACGCTCGCCACGAGACCCGGGCGGATCGTCCTGAGGGCCCGCCTCGGCATCGAGTGCCCCGTGGTGCTGAAGGCCACCTCACCGGGGGCGGGCTGGTCGGCCCGGGCCGCGCTTCGCCGGGAAGCCCGCCTGCTCGACGCCGTTCGGGGCGAGGGGATCGCCGAGTTGCTCGATGTGGTCGACCGGCGCGGGAGCACGGCCCTCGTCCTGGCCTTCGTCCCCGCCGGGACCCTGGCCGAGCGGGCGGCCCCGGACCCGGACGGGGTGACCCGTCGCCTCGAGGCCACCGTCGACCGACTCCATCGCGCGGGAGTCGTCCACGGCGCCCTCCGTCCCGAGCACGTGGCCCTCGACGCCGACGGCCTGCCCGTCCTGGTCGGCTTCGGCACCGCCCGCCACTCGACCGACACCCGCGTCGACGAGTGTGCCCTCGCCGACCTGCTCCAATCCTTCCCTTCTGGCGCCTGATCTGCCGGTCGGGACCGGGAAATCGGGCGCCAGAACGGAGGGTCAGGCGTCGAGGCGGAGGAGGTCGTCGTCGGTCTCGCGGCGGACGACCAGGCGGGCGTCGCCGTGCTCGACGAAGACGACCGGGGGGCGGGGCACCTTGTTGTAGTTGGAGCCCATGGAGTGGCCGTAGGCGCCGGTGACCGGGGTGGCCAGGATGTCGCCCACGGCCAGGTCGGCGGGGACGCGGGCCTCGGCCACCAGGAGGTCTCCGGACTCGCAGTGCTTGCCCACGACCCGCACCGGACGGGCCCGGTCGGCGTCGGTGGCCCGCGGCAGAAATGTCTCGTAGCCACTGCCGTAGAGGACCGGGCGGGGGTTGTCGCTCATCCCCCCGTCGACGGCCACATAGGTGCGGATGCCCGGAAGGTGCTTGATCGTGCCCACCGTGTAGAGCGTCAGAGCGGCGGCCGCGGCGATGGCCCGCCCGGGCTCGGCTGAGACCCGGGCGGCGACGCCGGCGTCGACACAGGCCGCCCGCACGGCGCGGGCCCACTCGGTGATGGACGGCGCCGACTCCCCCTCGATGTAGGCCACGCCGAGCCCGCCACCGATGGACAGTTCGGGCAGGCCCTGGGCGTTCACGAAGGGGGCCAGGGCCTCGACGGCCTGGAAGAACGAGTCGACCACGAAGACCTGGCTGCCGATGTGGGCGTGCAGGCCGACCAGGTCGACCGAGGCGAGGGCGCCGAGGCGCTCGACGGCCTGGCCCGCGGCGCCGGAGCGCAGGCCGAAGCCGAACTTGGAGTCCTCCTGGCCGGTTTGGACGTACTCATGGGTGTGCGCCTCCACCCCGGGCGTGACCCGGATCAGGACCTGCGGCCGGTGGACAGCCCCGGGGGCCAGTCGCTCGAGGCGTTCGACCTCGTCGAAGGAGTCGACCACGATGCGACCGACGCCGACCGCCAGAGCCCGGGCCAGCTCGGCCTCGGACTTGTTGTTGCCGTGGAGGACGAGGCGGTCAGCGGGCACGCCGGCCGCCAGGGCCACGTGCAGCTCGCCCCCGGTGGCCACGTCGAGGACCATCCCCTCCTCGTGGGCCAAGCGGGCCATCGCCCGGCACAGGAAGGCCTTGGTGGCGTAGGCGACCCCGTCCCCGAATGCGGCCACCGCCTCCCGGCACCGGGCGCGGAGATGGGCCTCGTCGTAGACGAACACCGGCGTGCCGAACTCGGCTGCGAGGTCGAGCAGGTCACAGCCCCCGACGCTCAGGCGGCCGTCGGCGGCCACCGTGGAGTTGTCGGGCAGGAGCGCCCGGGGCAGGGCGCTCACATCTCGTCGGGCGCGCTGGCCCCGAGCAGGTCGAGACCGATGGCCAGGCCCACCATCACGGCCTCGACCAGCCAGAGCCGGGCCTGGGTCAACGCGGGATCCACGCTGTCGGCCACCACATAGCAGTCGTGGTAGAAGCCGTGGAACCTCCCGGCCAGGTCCCGGACCCAGGTGGTGACCTGGTGCGGCGCCCGGCCGAGGGTGGCGCCGGTCACGACCTCGGGCAGCTCGGAGAGGGAACGCAGCAGCTCCAGCTCCCGCTCGTGGGTGAGCAGGCCGAGGTCCACGTCGGTCAGCGGTGCCCGCTCGATGCCGAGCTCGGCCACCTTGCGACCGATGGAGACGATCCGGGCGTGCGCGTACTGGACGTAGAAGACCGGGTTCTCCATGGCCTGGCTGGCCACCTCGGCCAGGTCGACCGTCTGCGGGCTGTCCATCGACTGCAACAGGAACGTGATCCGGGCGCTGTCCGGGCCGACCTCGTCGAGGATCTCGTCGATGGTGACGATCTGGCCCGTCCGCCTCGACAACCGCACCGGCTCGCCCGCCTTGACCAGGTTCACCAACTGGGTGATGACGATCTCCAGCTCGTCGGGGTCATGGCCGAGGGCTTGGACCGCCGCCTTCAGCCGAGGGACGTAACCGTGGTGGTCGGCGCCCCAGACGTTGATGAGCAGCTCGAAGCCGCGGGCGAACTTGTCCCGGTGGTAGGCGACGTCGGGCAGCAGGTAGGTGTACTCGCCGTCGGACTTGACCAGGACCCGGTCCTTGTCGTCGCCGTAGTCCGAGGACCGAAGCCAGGTGGCCCCGTCCCGGTCGAAGGCCACGCCCCGCTCCCGCAGGTCGGCCAGCGCCTGCTCGATGGCCCCGGTGGCCACCATCGACCGCTCCGAAAACCAGACGTCGAAGCTGATGCCAAGGCCGGCCAGGGTGTCCACCTGGTCCTGGCGGGCCCGGGCCAGGCCCCACTCGAGGGGATCGGCGCCCTCGGGCATCTCCTGGGCCCATTCGGTGATGTAGGCGCCTTGGTAGCCCTCGTCGCTCGGCTCCGCCCCGGCCTTCCGGGCCACGAGCGAGTCGGCGTAGTGCTGGATCTGCACGCCCCGGTCGTTGACGTAGAACTCCCGGGACACGACGTGGCCGGTCCGTTCGAGGAGTCGGGCCACCGAGTCCCCGTAGACCGCGCCGCGGGCGTGGCCGGCGTGGAGGGGGCCGGTCGGGTTGGCGCTCACGAACTCGACCATGACCTTCTTGCCGCCGCCGAGGTCGGGGCGGGCGTAGCCGTCGGGCCCCTCGGTGACGACCTGGGTCAGGACGTCGTGCAGCCAACCCTCCTCCAGATGGAAGTTGACGAAGCCCGGCCCGGCGATCTCGACCTTGACCACGTGTGGCGCCGGGTCGGCCTCGAGGGCGGCGACGAGGTCCGCAGCCAGCTCCCTCGGGTTGCGGCCGGCCGCCTTGGCCGTGACCAGGGCGATGTTGGACGACCAGTCCCCGTGCTCGCGTCGGGCGGGCCGCTCCAGGTGGATCTCGGCGGGTGCGTCCAGCCCGCAGGCGGTGAGGGCGGCCCGGAGGGCCTCGGTGAGCGAGTCGGTGACCACGATCCGGCAAGGCTACGGCCCACCCCCCACCGTTCTGGCACCGGATTCCCGGGCCCTGACCCCGGCATCCGGTGCCGGAACGAACCGGTCAGGGATCGGCGACGTGGAGCACGGCGGCGCCGTGGACGCGGTCGTGGGCCAGGTCGGCCAGTGCCCGGTCCGCCTCGTCCAGGGGATAGGGCGTGGTCGTGACCTGGATGCCGATGCGGGCCGCTGTGGCCAGGAAGCTCTCGCCGTCCGCGCGGGTGTTGGCGGTCACGGACCGGATCTGGCGCTCCTGGAACAGGTGGCGCCGGTAGTCGAGCGGCGGGATGTCGGAGAGGTGGATGCCGGCGACGACCAGGGTGCCGCCCCGGTCCAGGGCCTCGAGGGCGGCCGGGACGATCACACCCGCCGGGGCGAAGCAGATGGCCGAGTCGAGCGGCTCGGGGGGCCTATCGAAGGTGTCCCCTGTCCAGGTCGCCCCCAGGTCGGTGGCCAGCGCCCTGGCCTGCGCCGATCGGGTCATCACGTACACCGCCGCGCCGTCCGCCATCGCCACCTGCGCGGCCAGATGCGCCGAACCCCCGAAGCCGTAGATCCCCAGCCGCCCGCCCGGCGGCAGCTCGGCCCGGCGCAGCGCCCGATAGCCGATGATCCCGGCGCAGAGCAGCGGGGCGGCCTCGGCATCGGCGAAGGCGTCGGGCAGTCGGTAGGCGTACGCGTCATCGACCACGGCGTGCTCGGCGTAGCCACCGTCCTCGTCCCAGCCGGTGAAGCGGGGGGCGAGGCAGAGGTTCTCGTCGCCGCGGACACAGAAGCGGCAGGTCCCGCAGGTGCCTCGCAGCCACGCGATGCCGATGCGGTCCCCGAGCCGGAACCGCCGGGCCCCGGGGCCCAGGGCGTCGACCACCCCCACCACCTCGTGGCCGGGCACGACGCCGCGGCGGTGGACCGGGAGGTCGGCCTCGGCGACGTGCAGGTCGGTCCGACAGACCCCGCAGACCGAGACCCGGACCCGGACCTCACGACCGACGGGTTCGGGCGGCGGCCGTTCCTGCAGGGCCAGCGGGTGACCGTCGACCGGCCCCGGGGAGTGGACCACCCACGCCTTCACACGAGCGCCCTCGGCAGGACTCGAACCTGCGCACACGCCTCCGGAGGGCGATGCTCTATCCGCTGAGCTACGAGGGCTGGGCCGACGATCCTAACGGGGCGCCCGACGGGGTCCCCTGCGAATGGCCCTACCGGCACTCCACCGGGGGGTCGTCCTCGCTGGGCGGGCGGCCGATGGCCTCGGTGATGGGGTCACCCTCGCTGCCGTCGGCCACATCGACCTCCGCGTCGGGGTCGACGACGACGCCGTTGGTGACGATGCCGTCACCCGTGCCCATCCTGTCCACGGTCGGTGGCTCGTCGCCGGCTGGGCGGGGGTTCTCCTGCACGGTGGTGAAGTCCATCCCCGTGACCACCACGACGGTGCCGGCTTCGACATCGGCGTTCTCGACCAGCTCGGGCGGGACGGTGAGGTGGCGGGCGACGACGTCGGCGGCCACGATCTCGCCCGGCGCGAAGTGGACCTGGGTGACGGCCAGGGGGAGGCCGTCGAGGTTCTCGGTGCCGGTGAACTGAAAGCCGATCGTGCCCAGGGCCTCGCCGACCGCCTCGGCCTGGCCCTCGGCACCACTGCCGTTGATCACCTTCACCTGAACCAGGCCCGGCGTGTAGTCCGCCGTCGAATGGCCGCGGAACTCCGACAGGACCTCTTCGGCGTCGGGCTCGACGATGCGCAGGACGGCGGCCCCGCCGTCGGTGGTGTAGTCCTCGACCGGCAGGGTCCGGTTGACCACCGTGTCCTCGCCGATCGAACGGAACCGCAGGGCCAGGCCGGCCAGGTCGTCGAAGCCGAGGCCCTCGTCGACGCCGACGCTGTCCACCCCGATGTCGATCATCTCGTTGAAGCGGCTGGCGCTGGTGAGGTCGAGTGACACCGCCCGGCGGACGGCCTCCACCATCAGCTGCTGCTGGCGGGCGATGCGGCCGAGGTCACCGGTCGGGTCGGTGTTCCAGTCACCGTCCTCCACGTACTCGAGCGAGCGGCTGCGGGCCAGGGCCAGGGCCTGCTGGCCGTCGAGCGTGACGCAGCCGGCGCCGTTCACGACCAGCCCGGTGTGCTGGTCCCGCATGGCCGTGTCGAACCACATCGGCACGCCGTCGATGGCCTCGACCAGGCGCTGGAAGCCGCTGAAGTCGACCTCGATGTAGTGGTTGACGGGAATCCCGAGGGACTCCTCGATGGTGTCGATCAGGACCTGGCGCCCGTCGGAGTACGCGGTGTTGATGCGGTCCTCGGAGCCGGTCCCGGCGATCGGCAGCCACAGGTCCCGCGGTATGGACAACAGCTTGACCCGCTCGGCGTCGGGCTCGACCCGGGCCACCAGCACGGTGTCGGAGCGCTGACCGCCGGGCTCGGAGCCGTCGAAGAACGCGTCGGCGTCGGTCGCGTCGGCGTCCAGCTGCTCACGGGAGTCCGAGCCGACGATGAGGAAGTTCTGGGGCTCGCCGGTGGCCGCCGAGGCCAGCGTGATGTCGCCGTAGCGGGGGATCTGCTCGAAGCGGTAGCGGGCGTAGCCGATGATCCCCGCCGCCGCGAGGCAGGAGAGGGAGGTCACCACACCGAGGCCGATCAGGGTGCGCTGGCGCCAGGATCTGCCACGGCGCGGGCGAGCGGAGGCGGCCTCCGACGCGGAGGGAGGATCAGCCGGTGAGCGGTCGGCCCGAGCGGCGCGCCGTCCGCGCCTGCGCTTCGCCATGCGGCCAGGAGGATAGTGCTCTGTAACCAAACCGCAATGTCGCCCCCGTCACCTCGGATCGGCCCGCCAGCCCGTCCAGTCCTCGACGGCGATCGAGACCACGGGCCCGGGCGGCGGGGCGTCCACGTACTGCGGGTACCGGGCGGTCAGGGCCGCGGCGGCCTCGTCGAAGGCGGGCCCATCAGCGATCACACTGGCCGGGCCCCGCACCCGCACCCACCAGAGGCGCTCCCAGTCGTCCTCGTAGTGGTCGACCAGGACGGTGACCTCGGGGTGCGCCCGGATGTTGGCCAGGCGGCGCAGGCGGGTCGTGGACTTGGGCTTCTGGTCCACGATGCTCACCAGCCGGTCGCCCTCGAGCAGGGCGAACGTGATCGGGACCACGTCGACCCCGAGGCCGGGGTTCACGGTGGCCAGGCGGGCCACCCGGGCCGAGGCGACGAGCGCCCGGGCCTCGTCGGCGTCCACGTCAGCCCGGCCGGGGTTCCTTGGGCAGCCCCAGGACGCGTTCGCCGACGATGTTGCGCTGGATCTGGGCCGTTCCGCCCCAGATGGTCTCCGAGCGACTGAAGAAGAACGCCGACTGCAGGACGCTGGCCGGGTACTCCTCGTTGGTCTTGCGGGCCCCGTAGCCCGGCACCGCCTCCTCGGCCGCGGCGTCGCCGGTGAGGATCTGCCCGCCCATGCCGGCGATCTCCATGGCCAGCTCCATCACGTCCCGGTGATACTCGGACCAGAACATCTTGTTGGTGGCCCCGAGGGTGGCCACGCCGAGATCCTTCCTCCCGGTCAGGACCGAGGACAGCGAGCGCAGGCCGTTGACCTTCATGATCTGCACCATCGACCAGGCGTGGGCCAGACCCTGGCGGATCCGGGGATCGGCGGCCTTCCCGTTCGCCTTGGCCAGCTCGGTGATGCCCTCCAGCTCCTTCTCGAAGCGGCGGTACCCGGTGGTCGCCGAGGTCCCCCGCTCGAAGCCGAGGGTGGTCATGGCCACCTTCCAGCCGCCGTTGACCCCGCCCACGACATTCTCCTTCGGGCACCGGGCGTCGGTGAAGAAGACCTCGTAGAACTCCGCCGAGGCATCGATCTGCTTGATGGGTCGGACCTCGATCCCGGGCTGTTTCATCGGGCACAGCAGGTAGGAGATGCCCTTGTGCTTGGGGGCGTCGGGGTCGGTGCGGGCCAGCACGAAGATGTAGTCGGCGAAGCCGGCCTGGGTGGTCCAGATCTTCTGGCCGTTGATGACCCATTCGTCGCCGTCCAGCTCGGCCTTGGTCTTGAGGCCGGCCAGGTCAGAGCCGGCGTCGGGCTCGGAGAAGCCCTGGCACCAGGAGATCTCGCCGCTCTGGATCTTGGGGATGAACTCCTTCTTCTGCTCCTCGGTCCCCCACTGCAGGATCGTGGGCCCGACCAGGGTGTCGCCGAAGAAGTCGGCCCGCATCGGGGCGCCGGCGTGGTGGAACTCCTCAGCCAGGACGACGGCGTGCATCGTCGGCAGGCCCCGCCCGCCGTACTCCTCGGGCCACGAGGCGCACAGCCAGCGGCCCTCCTTGAGCTTGGTTGTCCACTCCCGGTTGAAGGCCTTGCGCTCCTCGGGCGTCTGCTCGAAGCCCTCGTCGAACCAGCCCTCGGGCAGGTTCTCCTCCAACCAGGCCCGCACCTCGCCCCGGAACTCTTCGGCCTCAGGCGGATAGGTCAGGTCCATGAGGGGAATCCTGACCAGACGGTCAAGATCCGTCCAGCCAGCAGTGAGGCTGCGCAGTCGGAGCGGAGCAGCGGCTCCGACCAGCAGCTTCGGCGGCGCCGGACTTGCTGAGCGCAGCGAAGCCAGTCAAGTGTCACGGGACGTCGCTTTGGGCTTCGGCGGGGGGGTGCCGATCTTCACGGGGGCCCAGGCGTTGTCGGGCCAGCGGCGGCGACTGACGATGGAGAGGCGGCGCATCAGCTTGATGGCATCGGGGTCGCTGTCTCCGGGGCGGCTGATGATCACCCCGTCGGCCAGCATCCCCTTGACGATCTCCCGCCCGAGGTCGGTGCGGACGATGGTCAGGGTCCAGTCGTTGTCCTTGCCGATGCCCCCGGTGGAGATGTCGGCGTGCTCGGCGGCGAAGTCCGGGCAGGTCTTGCAGCCTTCCCGGGTCCAGGCGTGGCACTCCTTGAGGTTGACCTCGTGGTAGCTGCCGTCGTGGAGCCAGATCTGGAAGACGCCTTTGATGTTGACCTTCTTGATCTCGGCCTTCTTGAGGCCGTACTTGGCCTCGAAGAGCTCCTCGAAGATGGCGTCGTCGAAGGTCTTGGAGCACAGCAGGCCGATGTTGAAGACGAAGGGCTTGCCCGCCTTGCCGACCTTGCGATGCCACATCACCGGCGGGATGGAGGACTGGCAGCTCATGCCGACCAGAGCGAGCTTCGTCAGGCCCCGCTCCTTGGCCTCGGTCACCGCCAGGGGGTTGGCCGAGTAGGTGTAGCGGCTGCCGGCGGAGGCCAGGACCTCCTCCTTGGTGGCGGCCACGCCCGGGATGGCCTTCCACGTGGAGCCGTCGCCCTCGAGGAACGACGTCAGGGCCCCGTCGATGTAGCCCTTGTCGAGCGCCCAGATGAGCAGGGCCGAGACGAGGCCGCCGTCCTGGCCCATCTGGTGGACCATGTCGTCGGAGGCCCGCGTCAGCAACACGTCCTTGTAGATGCCGGACATCTCGTCGTCGGCCCGGTCCTGGGCGAAGAGGTGCTCATTGGCGTCCTCTTCCCAGGTCCTGAAGCGGGGGCAGGCCCGCGTGCAGCTGGTGCAGCCCTTCTGACCGTGGCCGCAGTCGGCGGGGCCGAGCTCGTCCTCGAGGTGGAAGGGCTTGTAGCCCCCGGACTGGTGGTCGTAGCCGATGACGTCGTGGGGGCAGGCGATGACGCAGCCCGCACAGCCGGTGCAGAGGCCGAAGTCGATGACCTCTTCGTAGAGCTCCTTCCACTGGTTGGTCCAGCGGGTGCGGGTGGGGGCGGACTCGGTGGTGGTCATGGGCCTCAGGTGGGGACAGTGGTGGGCGGGACGGTGGGGACGATGGTCGGGCCGGCGGCCTCGACCTCGAGGTAGCACCGGGTGCGGATCCGGTCGATGGGGCCGGGGACGGCGGTCGGATCGGCGGCCAGGGCGGCGTCGATCTCGAGGAACCGGTCGTAGGGGACCTCGGCGCGGAGGGCGTCGTAGGCGCAGCGGCAGAAGTCCCCGGCGCGGGTGAAGCCCTGGGCTTCCGCGTCCGCCGTGCAGGTGGTCATGAAGTCGTCCTCGGTGGCGGCGTCGTAGTCCGTGGCCGGATCCTCGTCCCGGAGGTAGAGGATGCCACCTACGACGACCGCGGCCAGGACCACGGCCGCGGCGGCGCCGACGACCAGCCGGCTACCGGAGCTCATCGGGCCCGACCGGTACTCACGGCGGCACCGTGGTCCCGGTGGTCGGGGTGGTCGGTGGGCGGGGCGTCGTCGGCGGCGGCACGACCGAGCCGATCGTCGGTGCCGCCCCGGCCGTGCGCACGCAGTCGGCCAGGATCTCCAGGGGCACGTCGAGCTCGCCGCCCGGCACCCGCGTCGGCGCAATGTCGAAGTCGTCGGCCACGAGGTCGTCGAGGGACGGCAGGTCCTCGAAGACCACGGCGTCCACCAGGCCCTCGTACCAGCACCCGCACACCTGCGGGGCGCCGGGTCGGCCGAAGGCATCGGTGCACTCGGCCCGGAAGTCCTCCTCGAAGGCGGCGTCGTAGTCCGCGGTCTCCTCGTCGCTGCAGCCCGCCAGCACCAGCAGACCCACCACGAACACGGCCCGGCGGACGTGGGGGTGCGGGCGGGCCATGGGGCGCACCGTACCCAGGCAACGAAAAACAGGCCTGATGACCCATGTGGTCGCCGCCTCGGAGGGCCGATTGTTCTCACGTAGCGCCTGCACGGCCCTTCTGTCGGGGACTCAACGACGAGTCCTCACCGAACCGGCCGGCGCGGGGACCGGAGCCTCTTCGGCGGCGCTCCGGTCCCCGCCGGGCGGGCGTTGCGTCGGCTCCGCTCCTGCCGGGCTCCGCTCGCAGGGATCAGACCCCTTGGTTGCCCCCGGGTTGTCCGGTGGCGAGGACTCGTGCTCGTTGGAGGACGTGGTCGAGCATGGGTTCGGTGAGCGTGCCGGTGAAGGTGTTCTGCTGGCTGACGTGGTACGAGCAGAGGATCGTCTGGCCGGTGGGGGCGGGCACCTCCACGCCGTGGCTGAACTTGGGGCGGGGCGACACCTTCAGGTGGTGAGTCATGGCTTGGTAGGCGAATTGGCCCAGGACGACGAAGACCTGCAGGTTGGCCAGGAGGGCGAGTTCGCGTTCCAGCCAGGGCCGGCAGGTGTCACGTTCGGTTGGGGTGGGCTTGTTGGCGGGTGGGGCGCAGCGGACCGGGGCGGTGATCCAGGCGTCGGTCAGGGTGAGGCCGTCGCCACGGTGGTCCGAGGTGGGCTGGTTGGCGAAGCCTGTGCGGTGCAGGGCCGCGTAGAGGAAGTCGCCGGAACGGTCTCCGGTGAACATGCGCCCGGTGCGGTTGGCGCCATGGGCCGCGGGGGCCAAGCCGATGATCACCACCCGGGCCGCCGGATCGCCGAAGCCGGGGACCGGCCGGCCCCAGTACTCCCAGTCCAGGTACGCGGCCCGCTTCTCTGCCGCCACCTGCTCCCGCCACTCGACCAGGCGGGGGCACGCCCGACACGCCGTGACCTCGGCCTCCAGCGCCGCCAGGGTGTCCATGCCTGCGGGAGCGTAGGTGGGGGGCGCCGATAGGTTGGCCGCCGCATGGCGACCACGCCCACCCCACCCACCCTGGTGCTGCTCGTGCGCCACGGGCTGACGCCCACGACCGGCACCAAACTGCCCGGTCGGGCGCCCGGGCTGCACCTGTCCGATGCCGGGAAGGCTCAGGCCGAGACCGTGGCCCAGCGCATCGCCCCCCTCGGCGAGGTCGCCGCCGTCTACGCCTCCCCGCTCGAACGAGCCCGCGAGACCGCGGCCCCCATCGCCAGGGCCACGGGCAACCGGGTGCGCAACCTGGCCGACCTCCACGAGTGCGACTTCGGCGAGTGGACGGGCAAGCGACTCGCCGATCTCTACAAGAAGAAGGAATGGAAGCAAGTGCAGCGCAATCCCTCGGGGTTCCGCTTCCCCAAGGGCGAGTCCTTCAGCGAGATGCAGGCCCGGATCACCGACGCCCTCGCCCACCTCCGGGCCCGCCACCCCGGCCAGCGGGTGGTGGCGGTTTCCCACGCCGATCCCATCAAGGCCGCCGTGGCCAACGCCATGGGCACCCACCTCGACCTCTTCCAGCGGGTCGTGATATCGCCGTGCTCGGTCAGCGCCGTGGCCCTCACCGACGACGGGCCCCTGGTGCTGGCCGTGAACGCGGTGGACGACCTGAAGCGCCTGGTCCCGTCGTGACGCGCCCGAGGAGCCCGATCCGATGAGCGGCGTAGCCGATCGGCGGGCCGAAGAGGCCCGCAAACCGATGAGCCGTCAGGCGAAGAGGCATCAGCGATGAGCGGCGTAGCCGATCGGCGGGCCGAAGAGGCCCGCAAACCGATGAGCCGTCAGGCGAAGAGGCATCAGCGATGAGCACCTTCGATCTGCGCGAGCCCGACCGCTTCACCGCCGGTGCGGTGGGCGAGCCCGGCGCCCGCGTGTTCTTCCTGCAGGCCGTCGAGGGCACCCAGGTGGTCAGCCTCCGCCTCGAGAAGCAGCAGGTGGGCGCGCTCGGCCAGTACCTGCAGGGTGTGCTCAACGACCTGCCCGTGGTGCCGGTCACCGAGCGCCCGGCCGACATGGACCTCGTCGAGCCCGTCGTCGCCGAGTGGGTGGTGGGCACCCTCGGGGTGGCCTACGACACGGAGGCCGACCGCATCGTCCTCCAGGCCGACGAACTGGTCGACGAGGACGAGGAGGAGGGCGGCCTGGCCCGCTTCCACCTCACCCGGGCCCAGGTCGTGGCCTTCTGCGAGCTGGCCGAGACCCTGATCGCGGCAGGGCGGCCGCCGTGTCCGATCTGTGGCCAGCCCATGGACCCCGATGGCCACGTCTGCCCCCGGAGCAACGGCCACAAGTGACGTCCCGGTGAGCGCCGAGGCCGACCTCACCCTCCTGCGGGCGGGCGAGATCGCCATCGAGGGGCGCATGCCCTACAGCTCCAACGGCACCTTCCTGGTCCGCCTGGACCACGGCGGAGCGAACGAGCTGGCGATCTACAAGCCGGTGCGGGGTGAACGGCCGCTCTGGGACTTCCCGAGCGGCCTGGCCCGCCGGGAGGTCGCCGCCTACGAGCTCTCCACCGCGCTCGGCTGGGCCGTCGTGCCCCCGACCGTGCTGCGCGACGGCCCCCACGGTGAGGGGTCGGTGCAGCGCTTCATCGACGCCGACTTCAGCGAGCACTACTTCACCCTCCGGGAGGATGGGACCCACGACGACGCCTTCCGCCGCCTGTGCGCCTTCGACCTGGTCGCCAACAGCGCGGACCGCAAGGGCGGCCACTGCCTGATCGACCCCGAGGGCCACATCTGGGCCATCGACAACGGCCTGAGCTTCCACCATGAGTTCAAGGTGCGGACCGTCATCTGGGACTACGCCGGCGAGCGCCTGCCCGACGACGTTGCGGCCGATCTCCAGGCGCTGGTCGACACCGGTCTGCCCGGACCGTTCGCCGAGCTCCTCGACCCCTTCGAACGCGACGCGATCCTCACCCGGGCCGGCGCCCTCCTTCGGGCCGGGTCCTTCCCCCACGACCACACCGGTCACCGCTACCCCTGGCCCCTCGTATGACCCCCATGGCGCGCCCCCGCCCCGATCCCGCTCTGGTTGCGCCCGCGTGTTCTCCACGAGGCGTCACAGCAACCAGAACGGCCACCCACCGGTTCTGGTTGCTCTCCTGTGTTGTCCACGACACAGGAGAGCAACCAGAACGGGGTCTTCGATGTTGAGCGTCGACGAGGCGGCGGCGCGGGGGGACCTGGACGAACTGGTCCGCTACGTCGACCGGTTGTGCTCGACCCGCGAGTGGGACGAGCTGGTCCGGCTCCGGGACAAGGCCAAGGCCGCCATCGAACGGGGCCACCAACTCTGGCCCGCCGCCTCCTGGGCCGAGTACCGGCTCGCCCTCGAGGCTCCCGGGGAGTGGGCGGCCACCGTCCTCGTCGAGGGGTCGGGCTTCATGGGCCTCGGCCCGCTGCACGAGGTGGCGGCCTCGACCCACGAGTGGGCCGAATTGGCTGACCGCCACCCCGGCGGTGCCCCCGCGGCCTTGGCGGCCCACGAGCGCATCGTCCGGGGCGAGGACCTCACCGGCCGCCTCGACGGCCTGCCCGACCTCTTCGAGCTCCCCCCGGTCCTCCAGCCCTGGGAGCCCGCCTACACCCTCGCCGTGTACCACCCGGACAAGGCCGAGTTCCCCGCCCCCGATCGTCCGGACCCGCTCCCGACCCTCTTCGGGGACCCCGCCCCACGGGTCGAGGACTCCACGGTCACCACGGCCCTGGTCGACGTGGCCCGCACCTGGATGGCCGAGTCCAACGGCCGCATCGAGACCGTCGCCGTCGAGGGTGACACCCACAGCGCCGTCGCCGCCCTCGGCCTCCGGTCAGGACGGGCCGTCGAGATCACCGCCGCAGAGGCCATGGCCCACATGGCCTGGGCCGCCGCCTCCGGTGGCGCCCACGGCCGTCGTCGGGGCACCGCCACCGGCCGGGCCCGCACCTGGTGGGCCCTCACCACCCTCACCGGTCTCGACGAACACGACGAGGTCGACCCCGACGAACTGGGAACCGCCGCCGCCGAGCTCTCCTGGCTCTGGTGGGACGCCGCCGAGCCCGACACCGGTTGGTCCCTCCGCCTCGCCGTCGAGGACCCCGTCGATGGCCTCGCCTGGGCCCTCAACGCCCAAGACGCCACCACCTGATCAGCGGCGGACCCGGTACCAGAGGTTCGTCGGGCCGAGCTTCCCGACGTTGATCGGGTCCAGGCGCACATTGGTCCCGCCGGCGACCTCGAAGAGCCGGGTCCCGTCGCCCAGGAGCACCGGGGCGACGAACACCATGATCTCGTCGAGCACGCCCGCCTCGAGGCACTGTCGGGCCACATCGGCACCGAGGACGTTCACGTACTTCCCGCCCGCGGCCTCCGTGGCCAGCGCGACGGCCTCGTCCAGATCACCGACGAAGGTCACGTCCGGGCCCGGCGGCTCCGCCGGTGGCTCATGGGTGAGCACGATCGACGGCCCCTGCCACTGCCCCCCGAAGGCCCCCTCGGCATCCGTGTCCTTGTTGGGGTCGTCGCCGTCAAAGGTCCGGCGCCCGATGAGCAACGCCCCGATCTCTGCCATCAGCCCTTCGACGTCTGCCGACTCCGCCTCCGGCGACTCCTCGGCCATGAGGTCCCCCAACCACGACATGTCCCCGCCCACCCCCGAGATGAACCCGTCCAGCGACATCCCCGCCGAATACAACAACCTGCTCATCTCATCTCCCTGCTCGTGTCGACCCATTGGACCCCACCCGACCACCGAAGTCATCGCCCCGGCCCGACCCGCTGCCCCGCCCCCGGAGCCGAAAAACGACGAAGGCGCCGTCACCCGGAGGAGACGGCGCCCTCGAGCGGGACTACCGGTTCTGCAGTGCCTCGATCACCTGAGGCAGCACCTTGTGGACATCGCCGACGATGCCCAGGTCGGCCACCGAGAAGATGGGGGCCTCGGCGTCCTTGTTGATGGCGATGATGTTCTTGGAACCCTTCATCCCCACCAGGTGCTGGGTGGCGCCGGAGATGCCGCAGGCGATGTAGACGGTCGGCTTCACGACCTTGCCCGTCTGGCCCACCTGGTACGAGTACGGGACCCAGCCGGCGTCCACGATGGCCCGGGACGCACCCGGAGCCGCCTTGAGGAGCTTGGCCAGCGTCTCGATCATCTCGTACTTCTCGGCCTCGCCCAGGCCACGGCCACCGGAGACGACGACCGCCGCCTCGTCCAGCTGCGGACCCTCGCGCTCTTCGACGTGGCGACCCTTGACCACGGCCGTGCCGGTCGCCCCCGTATCGGGCACGGCCAGGTCCGCCACCTCGGCGGCGGCGCCACTCGCGTCCTCCGCGGCGGCGAAGGACTTCGGCCGGATCAGGACCAGGGCCGGGCCGTCGCCGACCAGCTTGGTCTGGATGTTGGTCGCGCCACCGAAGATGGGCTCGGTGGTGACGAGGGCGCCACCGTCCTCGCTCAGGTCGACGTTGTTGGTCGATACGGTTCGATCGAGCTTGGCCGACAGGCGGCCGGCCACATCGCGGCCGTCGTAGGTGGTGCCGAAGAGGATGGCGTCGGGGGCATCCCCGCCCTGTACGGCATCGGCGATGGCGGCGGCCACGGGCACGCCCTGGAGCGAGTCGCTCAGGTCCCCGGTGGCGTACACCTTCGTCGCGCCGTGGGCGCCGAGGGTGGCGGCAACGGCGCTGCCGTCACCCCCGTACACGCACTCGACGGTGTCGGCCAGCTCCTTGGCCTTGGAAAGGATCTCGAGGGTGATCGGCAGGACCTCGCCGTCACGAGCCTCGGCGTACACCCAGATGCGGGAGAGAGCCATGATCAGATCACCTTCAGTTCGTCCAGGAAGGCGACGACCCGCTGGTAGGCCTCGCCCTCGTCCTCGATGATCTCGCCGGACTCCCGGGCCGGGGCCGCACTCACGTCCACGACCTCCTGGCGGGCGCCGGCCCAGCCGACGACGGAGGCGTCGAGGCCGAGATCGGCGACGGTCACCTCGTCCACGGGCTTGTTCTTGGCCGCCATGATCCCCTTGAAGGAGGGGTAGCGGGGCTCGACCACACCGGCGGTCACCGAGACCACGGCCGGGGTCGGGCAGCTGACCTCGTCGTAGCCCAGCTCGGTCTGGCGCTGGACCTCGACGGTGCCGTCGCCCACGGCGATCTCCTTGGCGAAGGTGACCGAGGGCAGGCCGAGCAGCTCGGCGAGCTGCTCGGGCACGGTGCCCGTGTAGCCGTCGCTCGACTCGGTGGCGGTCAGGATGAGGTCCACGCCCTCGACCCGGCCGATGGCCTTGGCCAGCACCTTGGCGGTGCTCAGCGAGTCGGAGCCGGCGAGGGCCTCGTCACTGACCAGGACGGCCTTGGCGGCGCCCATGGCCAGCGCGGTGCGCAGGCCGCTGTTCTCACTGTTGGGGGCCATGGAGACGAGGGTGACCTCGCCGTCGCCACCGGCGTTGTCCACCAGCTGCAGGGCCATCTCGACCCCGTACGAGTCGGCCTCGTCCAGGATCAGCTTGGAATCACGCTTGAGCGTGTTGGTCTCTGGATCCAGCGCGCCCGGCTCGGCCGGGTCGGGGATCTGCTTCACGCACACGACGATGTTCACGACGAAGTGCTCCAGTTGGGGGCATACATGGCTGAGATTGTCGGTCCCTACCCCGGCCGGGGCCAAATCGACCGCGGCTACCGTCTGGCCTCCTGAAGATCCTCCTGCTCGTCAACTCCTCGGCGTCATCGGTCACCCCCCGCACCCGGGTGGTGATCCGCAAGGCGCTGTCCGCCGACCACGACGTCGAGGTGGCCGAGACCAACCGGCGGGACCACGCGACGTCGCTGGCCCGGGGCGCGGCCCATGACGGGGTGGACGTCGTGGTCGTGCTCGGCGGCGACGGGACCCTGAACGAGGCGGCCAACGGCCTGGCCGGCTCCGACACCGCGCTCGCCACCCTCCCGGGCGGCTCGACCAACGTGTTCGCCCGCACCATCGGGCTGCCCAACGACCCGATCGAGGCCACCAGCGACCTCCTCGACGCGCTGGCGCGGGACGCCATCCGCCCCGTCGGCCTGGGCAACGTCAACGGCCGCTACTTCCTCTTCCACACCGGCGTCGGCTTCGACGCCGCCATCGTCGCCCAGGTCGAGAAGCGCTCCGGTCTGAAGCGCTACGCCGGCCACGCCCTGTTCATCTACGCCGGCATCGAGACCACCCTCGCTCACTACGACCGCAGTCAGTCCCACTTCTCGGTCCACCACGCGGACGGCTCGGTGGTACCCGACGGCTACATGACCGTCGTGCTCAACACGAACCCCTACACCTACCTGGGCAACCGGCCCTTCAACCTGGCCCCCGACGCCGGGTTCGACCGGGGCCTGGCCGTGGTCACGGTGCGGACCATGAAGGTGCTGCCGTTCCTCAACATCGCCGCCTCCGCCCTCGGCAGCGGCAAACGCCTGCGGAAGTCCAAGCACATCGACTACCGCACCGACGTCGAGGCCGTGGAACTCGTCGCCCACGGCGCCATGCCCTACCAGGTCGACGGCGACCACCTCGGCGAGGTCGACCGCCTCGAGTTCAAGCACGAGCCCAACGCCTTGAGGCTGGTACTGCCGTAGGGGTCCGTGCCGCAATCGACTCCTCGCCCGCGGGCGGCGAACCGATGGCAACGAAGCGGGGGCGGCTCGTCGGGCCGACCCCAGCCCCCGTGGTTGCGTCGGTGTGCGTCTAACGGGGGATGAGACCTCGGGCGACGTGGGGGACGTTGGTGCAGAGGCCGTCGACGCCGTGGGCGAGGAGCTCGGTCATGCGGTCGGGGTCGTCGACGGTCCAGACGTTGACCGCGATCCCGACCTCGTGGCAGGCGGTGACCAGCTCGACGTCGACGAACCAGTCGTAGGGGTGCAGGGCCGAGTGGCCCGACGCGAGGAGCACCTCGACGATGCCCTCCTCGGGTTCGATCACGAGCAGGGCCGTCGGCAGGTGGGGCGCCCGGACCCGGACCCGCTCGAGGGTCGCCGGGTTGAACGAGGAGATCAGCACCTCGTCACGCCCGCCCCGCTCGGCGAGGAGGACGACGGTCTGCTCGGCGACGTAGTCGTCGGGGTCGAGGTCCGGGTCGGGGTGGTTGTTCTTGATCTCGATGTTGACGCCCATGTCGGCACAGGCGTCGAGGGCCGCAGCCAGGGTCGGGACGGCGTCGGGTAGTTCGGCCGCGGGCGACTCGACGATGGCCCGGCCGTCGGCCAGGTGGGCGTCGTGGTGGACCACCAGGACCCCGTCCGCGGTGCGCCGGACGTCCAGCTCCACCCAGTCGGCCCCGTGCTCGGCGGCCCCCAGGAACGCCTCGATGGTGTTCTCCGGGAAGGTGGCCGAAGCACCGCGGTGGGCGATCACGATGGGCTGTGACATCCGTGTGAAACCTACCTGTTGCCCACCTTCTGACTCGGGAGTAGGGTGACCCCGCTGCATGTGAACGGAATCACGAGCACCGGCCGCCTCTGGGTCCCTCGCCTCGCAGCAACAACGACATCCCCTACCCCTGCAACCTCAACCGTGGAGGTCTTGTGGCCCTCCCAGCGCTCAACGCACCTGGCCTCACCCCTGAAGACGAGATCGACGACTGGCGTGACGGCGCCGCGTGTCGCGACACCGATCCGGACCTCTTCTTCCCCGTCGGGACGACCGGGCCCGCCCTCGAGCAGATCGCGGCCGCCAAGGCCGTCTGCATCCAGTGCGAGGCCCAAGCCGCGTGCCTGGAGTTCGCCATCATCACCAACCAGGACTCCGGCGTCTGGGGCGGCACCTCCGAGGAGGAGCGTCGCGTCTTGCGGCGCCAGCACGTCGCCCGCCTGAAGGCCGCCCGCCGAGCCAGCTAACTCAAGACCTCGTCGGCGACGAGGGGGACCCGGATCTCGGCCACGGCGCCGTGCGCGTGGTCCCCGGTGTCGGCCAGAGCGTGCATGGAAATCGAGCCCTGGAGCTCGGTGTTGACCAGGGTCTGGACGATCGACAGGCCGAGGCCGGTCGTGGTCGCCAGGTCGAAGCCGGGCGGCAGGCCCACGCCGTCGTCGGTGACCCGCACCACCAACGTGTGGCCGTCGTTGGCCACCTCCACGATGACCTCGCCCTCCGGTGTGTCGCCGTCCTCCTCGATCGGGTAGGCGTGCTCGACGATGTTCTGCACGAGCTCGGTGATCACGATCGACAGCGGGGTGGCGATGGCCGCCGGAAGCTTTCCGGCGTCGCCCGCGATGCGGAACTTTACCCGGTAGTCATGGGGCACCAGGCCCTCCTCCACCGTGCGCAGGAGCGGCCGGAGGACCTCCACGAAGGGCACGTCCTCCCCCGCGCCACGGCTGAGGATCTCGTGCACCATGGCGATCGAGGAGATCCGGGCCACGGACTCCTCGATGGCGGTACGGGCCTCGGGTGAGTCCATGCGCCGGGCCTGCAGCCGGAGCAGTGAGGAGATCGTCTGCAGGTTGTTCTTCACCCGGTGGTGGATCTCCCGGATGGTGGCGTCCTTGGACAGCAGCAGCAGGTCCCGGCGGCGCAGCTCGCTGATGTCCCGGATGAGCACGACGGCGCCGGTGGCCTCGCCCCGCTCGAGCAGGGGGATGCAGCTGATGACCACGGTGACCCCGGAGGGCCGCTCGACCTCGTGGGTCACGGGTATGCCGAAGGCGTAGGCGTCCCGGACCATCTCGTCGTCCAGACCGACCTCGGCCAGGGTCCGCCCCTCGGCCGCCGAGTGCACACCGATGCGGTGCAGGGCCGACACCCCGTTCGGGGAGTGGTATTCGATGCGGCGCGTCTCGTCGAGGAGGACCACGCCGTCACCGACCCGGGGGGCCAGCTCGCTCTCGAAGTCGGCCCGGGGGAACGGGAAGCTGCCCTCGGCGATCATGCGGGCGAAGCGGTGGAACATCGTGACGTAGGTCCGTTCCAGCTCGCCGGGCAGGCGCCCGACCGAAGACGCCGACTCCCGGGTGAGGACCGCGATCAGCTCGCCGTCGGCCCGTACGGGGATGCACTCGACCCGGACCAGTTCCCGCACGGCGGCACTGGAGACCTCGCCCTCGATCATCTCGTCGCGCTTGAAGGCCCGGGTGACGACCTCGCGCTCCTCGGCGGAGACCATCTGGCCGATCAGGTCCGAGCGGTAGAGGGTCTGACTGGTGCCCGGGCGGACCTGGCCGAGCACGATGAAGCCCTCGTCGCCCTTCGGGTCCAGCGGGGCGAACAGCAGAAGGTCGGCGAAGCACAGGTCGGCCAGCAGACCCCACGAGGCGGCCAGCCGCTGCAGGTGGTCGATCTGGTCGTCCCGCAACGGCGTGTGCGCCCGGGCAAGCTCAAGCAGTCCGGCCATTGGCCGACACTACGGGGTGCACGTCCCGCTCAGATCCCCCCGGGGAAGCCCGGAGCGGACCCGAGCGGAGGACGCATGGCAGGACGACGGAGGATCCTCATCAGCGTGGTCGCGGCGGCCGCCGCGATCGGCATCGTCGGCCCAACCGCCGACGCCGACCCTCCCGACGCGGACGACCCAACGGTCGGCGAGCCGCTCGTGGTCGACCGCCTCCCGACGCCGGACACCCGGGAGTACCGGCTGGGCCGGGGGTATTGGCCCGACCTCGACGTCACCTACGGGTTCGACAACTTCGGGCCGGACATGACCCAGGCCGAGCACCTCGACGTTCTCGACGACGTGGCTGACCAGTGGGCTGCCGTGAGCGGCCTGCGCTTCCGCCGGGTCGCCGACTGCGGGCGACCGGTCGGCCACGCGTCTTGTCTCACCCCCGACATCCGCCTGCTGTTCGCCAGCGGGACCCACAGCAACTTCGCGCTCGACCCGCCGTTCACCGTCGAGGCGGCCCACGCCTTCTTCCCAATGCAGTCACCGGCGGTGGCCGTGGGCATCGCCGGCGATGTGCACTTCGACATCGACATGGCCTTCACCGCCACCGACGACCCGGCCGTCGGCTCGGGAACAGCCTTTCCGCTGCTGCCCGTCGCCCTCCACGAGGTCGGGCACTCGCTCGGTCTCGACCACTCGACCAGCACGCTCTGCACCGGGCCACCTACCTCATCCCGACCGATCATGTGCGCAGGCGTCTACCCGGAGCAGGTCACGCTCGCACCGGACGACATCGCCGGGATCCGGTCGTTGTACGGCTCGAACCGTTGCGAAGGCTTCCCCGTACGGGTCGACCTGCGCCTCGGTCAGCAGCCGACGAATCGCAGCGAGGTCATCAGCGGCACGCCTGGACCCGATGTGATCAATGCCCTCGACGGCAATGACCTGGTGTGTGGCGGCGGCGGCGCGGACGCCCTCCGGGGCGGCAGTGGCGGCGATCGGATCAACGGCGGGCCGGGCATCGACACCTGCCTTGGTGGGCCCGGCGCCGACCAACGTCTCGGCTGCGAATTCGGCGGGTGACCCTCAGGCGGTGAGGCAGGCGCCGGCGCGTCTGGGGTCGCCGCCGCCGTGGCCGGCCGGGGAGACGGCGTGGACGCCGCCGAAGTAGAGGTTGAGGTCCGACCAGTGGTTGACCGGGCCGAGGCGCTCCAGGGCGGCGACGGCGTCGGCCGAGAAGCCGGGCTCGACCTGGAAGGCGGCGCCGTCCCAGTGGATGCGGGGCAGACCGACCACCTCCGCCGGGTCGAGGCCGAAGTCGACCACGGCGCTGACGGCCTGCAGCAGCGAGGTGCGGATGCGGGCCGACCCCCCGCTGCCCAGGACCAGCTCCACGTCGCCCCCGGGCCCGAGGACGACGGTCGGGGCCATCATCGAGGACACCCGGAGGCCGGGCGGGGCGGCGTGGAAGCCGTCGGGATGCAGGTCGTCCTCGCCCAGCATGTTGTTGAGCATCACCCCCGTTCCGGGGACCACATAGCCCGACGCCTCGCCGTTGGAGGTGGACAGCGAGGCCACGTTGCCCTCGGCGTCGGCCACGCTGGCGTGGGTCGTGCCCCGACTGAACTGCGGTCCGTCGCCCGGCTTCCGGGACGCCTCCAGGTCCTGGAGGGCCCGACCCAGGGCGGCGAGGTGGGCGGGCTCGCCCCAGGTGCCGGGCGTGGGCAGCTCCTCGGCCAGGAAGCCCAGGCCCCGGCCGATGAGCTCGCCACCGAAGGCCGGCGGCGGATTGGACAGCACCGTCCGGTCCCGGTACGCGACAGCCATCGGCTCCCGCTCGGCCACAACGTACGCGGCCAGGTCCTCGGCGGTGATCAACCCCTCCCCCGCGGCCATGTCGGCCACGACCTGAGACCCGCGACCCGCCGACCAGAGGTCGTGGGTGGGGTCGGCCGCCAGCTCGGCCAGGAAACGCCCCGTGTCCGGGTTGGTGAACGTGTGTCCCGGCGGCTGCGGGCCGTCACCGGCCCCGGCCCCGAACAGCCGCCGGCCGTCGTCGGTCAGGCGGAGGATGGGCCAGAGCAGATCGGTCACCGAGCCGTGGAAGTCGTCGAGGACCACGCCGTCCTCGGCCAGCGCCACCGCCGGCGCCAGCACCTCGGCCAACGGCAGGCGACCGAGCCGCTCGTGGATGGCCAGGTAGCCGGCCACCGTGCCCGGCACCGCGGCGGACCCGAGGCCGGTGTTGAAGACCTGGTCGACCCCCGGATAGCTCAGCGTGACCGGGAAGAAGTGGGGATCGGGCATCGGGTCGAGGCCACGCCCGGGCGTGTCGACGAAGAAGTCGAACAGCGTCGCCTCCCCGGCCGCCGTGCGGGTCAGGCAGAAGCCGCCACCACCCAGGCCGGTCATGAGCGGCTCGCTCGTGGCCGAGGCGAACCCCGCGGCCACGATGGCGTCGAAGGCGTTGCCACCCGCCGCCAGCGTCCGGAGGGCGGCCTCGCACGTGGCCCGGTGCCCACCGGCGGCGACGGCACGGTTCACCACAGATGGCGCCCGATCGTGAGCAGGCCCGCCAGGTCGTGGACGTCGTCGGCCAGGTACGGCACGGTCGCGACGACATCAGCCGCGGCGCCGAGCCGAGTCGCCTCCTCGGCCTCCCGCGAGGCCACCAACCGGTAGTTCAGGAAGCTCGCGGCCACCTCGTCGAGGACCCGGGCGACCTGCTCGGTGTCGGCCACCTGGTCGGCCACGGCGGCGGCGACCGGACCGGCGTCCCGGTCGAGGCGCTCGGCCACCTTGGCCGCCTCGGGCGAGAACAGGTCGGTGGGCAGCACCTTGTTGAACACCAGGGCGCCCAGCGCGAGCTTGCGCTCGGACAGGGCCTCGACGAAGAACTCGGCCTCCTGAGCCGGCGCCGGCTCCAGGGTGGAGACCACCACGAAGGTCGTGCCGTGGTCCTCCAGCAGGCGCGAGACCGCCCGCGACCGCTCGACGAAGCCGTCGTACATGGTCTGGAACAGGAGGAAGAACTCCCCGATGTCCTGGAGGAACTGCGAGCCGAGAATGCGATCGGCGATCGTGTAGAAGGGCTTCGACGCGTAGTTGAGGACCCGGGAGCGAGCCGGGGCCGTGAGCCACCGCAGGAGGCGGCTGCCGAAGAACTCCGCCATCCGGTCCGGCGCCTCGAGGAAGTCGATGGCGTTGCGGGTGGGCGGGGTGTCCACGACGATCAGGTCGTAGCGACCGCTGGAGTGGATCTCATAGAGCCGTTCCATGGCGATGTAGTCGTGGCTCTGGACGAACTTGCCGGTGATGTTCTGGTAGAGCGGGTTGGCAAGGATGGCCTCGAGGGTGGCCTCGTCGGGCGCGTGCAGGCGCACCAGGTCGTCCCAGCTGGCCTTCGTGTCCAGCATGGCGGCGAACAGCCGACCTCGGGGCTCGATGCCGGCGTCGGTGAAGGCCGAGCGGGGGACCTCGCACTCGATGTTGCCGAACGCCTCGAGGCCCAGGGCGTTGGCCAGGCGCTTGGCGGGGTCGACGGTCAGCACCAGCACCCGACCGCCGAGGTGGGCAGCGGCCATCGCCGCGAGCGCGGCCGCGTTCGTCGTCTTGCCCACGCCTCCGGAGCCACAGGTGACCACCACCTCGTTGGCGGCCAGGAGCTGCTCGAGCGACGTCGAGGTCGCACCGACCTTCCGGTGACGGGCCGCCATCAGTACCCCAGTTCCGCGGCGAGGGCGTCGGCCAGTTGGCTGGTGGCCCGGATGCCGTGGCTACGGGTGAACAGCTCCGGGGCGTAGAGCAGGGGCACACCCGGCAGGCCCTCCCGGAGGCGGTCGAGGTGCACGCTGCGGGTGCGGCGCAGGGTCACCGCCAGCTCAGCGGCGTCGAGGATCGGGGCCACCGGGCCACCGGCGGCCGCCTCGAGGGCGGCGATCGCATCCGGGCGGCGCAGGGCCTCGAACACCTCCTCCTCGTCCCGGGAGAACAGCTCGGGCAGCACCCGGTTGACCACCGTGGCGGCGAGATCGACCCGGGTCTCGGTGCGGATGCGCTCGGCCAGCTCCAGGGACTCGTTGACCGGCATCTCCTCGGGCGCGGCCACGATGACCGCCCCCGTCGTGGCCGGGTCGTCGAGGATCTCGCTCAGCCAGGCCGTCTGGTCCCGGACCAGGCCCACCTTGACCAGCTCACCGATGGCCTGGGGGGCCGAGAGCTGGGCCACCACGTGCCCGGTGGCCGACGCGTCGACCACGACGAGGTCGTAGTGCTGCTCCTTGGTCTCCCAGACCACCTTGCCGACCGTGAGGATCTCCTTGACCCCCGGGGCAGCGTTGGCGACGAAGTCCAGGGTCCGGGCCAGTGGCCCGATCCGGGCGACCAGGGGGATCTTCACCTGGAGGCGCAGGTACTCCTTGAGCGACTCCTCGGTGTCCATCGACATGGCGAACAGGTTGGGCTGGACCTCGGTCGGGTCCCAGCCCGTGGGCGAGGCCGAGAAGAAGTCGGCCAGGTTCCCCTTGGCGTCGAACTCACAGGCCAGCGTGCGCTGCCCCCGGCGAGCGGCCACGAGGGCCAGCGCCGAAGCGATGGTTGACTTGCCGACGCCACCCTTGCCGGTGACGAAGACCAGCTTGCGGTCGAGCAGGTCGACCGGGTCCGCGCTCACGTCAGCTCGCGGCGACCCGGCCGCGTCGGTCAGGCCCCGAACCCGATGCGATGGGCATCGTCGGGGCTGCCGATCTCCACGTAGGCGATCTTGTCGACCGGAACCGCCACCTGGCGGCCCCGACGATCGGTCATCCAGAGGGCGCCCTGCCCACCGAGGGCGGCGTCGATCTCCCCCTTGAGCTTCTCGGGGTCGGCCTCGTCGCCGAGCTCCACCTCGAGCTCCTTGGGGCTGTAGGTCACGCCGATACGAACGTCCACGGGTCCTCCTGTGCGGGTGCCGGGTCAGGGTAGAAGGGGCGCTCCCGTGATCCGCACCCGGGTCACCCGTGCGAACATGACCCGTGACCACGCCACCGGCAGACGACCGCGCCGTGGACCTGCCCGACGGCACCGTCGTCGGGCTCTATGAGTACGGCGACCCGTCCGGCTCCCCCGTCTTCGCCTTCCACGGGACCCCGTCCTGTGGGGCCGGCTTCGACTGGACCGACGGGCCCGCCCAGGCCCGCGGTCAGCGGGTGTTGGCTCCCGACCGGCCCGGGATCGGGAAGTCCGGCGGTCCGCCGCTGAGCACCGTGGCCGACTACCCCGAGCGGGTCGCCGCCCTCGCCGACGCCTTGGGCCTCGACCGCTTCGCCGTCCTGGGCTACTCGGGTGGTGGCCCCTACGCGGTGGCCTGCGCTGCGGCGCTGGGCGACCGGGTGACGGCCACCGCCGTCGTCGCCGGCATGGGCCAGATGGGCGTCTGGGCCGAGGCGAACGACTTCGCCAAGACCGACCGCCAGTTCCTGGACCTGACCACCCACCACCCCCACGTGGCTCGTTTCCTGCTGGCCAGCAGCGCCTTCTTCGCCAAGCGGGGCCCGAAGGCGGCGATGGGCTCGTTCCTGAAGGAGCTGAGCGAGAGCGACCGGGAGGTGGTCGAGGCCCAGAACGCGCCGCCGGCGGAGACGATGCGCCTGTTCACCCGGGCCTTCCAGAGCGGGGCGAAAGGTGTCGTGGACGACTACCGGGCGATCGCCCGGCCCTGGGGCGTCGAGCCCGGCCACACCGGCCCGCTGACGATCTTCCAGGGCGACGCCGACACCATGGTCCCCCGCCGTCACAGTGACGCCCTGGCCGAGCGCCTCCCCGACGCGACGGTGGTCATCTGGCCCGGCGAAGGCCACCTCGGCGCCCTCAACCACATCGAGGAGATCCTCGACGCCCTCGTGTAGTTACTGGTCCTCGGGCCGGACAAACCGATGGCAACGATGGGGGGCGGGCTCCTCGTGCCGGGCTCCGCTGCGCCGTTCCCGGCGATTTCGCCACCCTCCGTGACCGCATCGGTCGAACTTCGGCCTGGCCCACCGACCTCGAGTGGGATTCGGGGTGCACGGAGGGCTCGATAGCCCCGACGACGGGCGGCCCGACCCCACGCCCCGTGGTTGCCTCATTTCGGTGGCGGCCGGCTCAGGTGATCTTGAGCTCGGGGTGGTAGCGCTTCGTCGGGGCGAGTTCGGTGTCGATCTTGGCGGCCATGGCCTGGAAGACCGCAGCGGCCTCGCTGTCGGGTGACTCGGCCGCGATCGGATGGCCGGTGTCGCTGCCTTCCCGTAGGTCAGGCACGAGGGGCACCCGGCCCACCAAGGGCACGTCGAGGCGCTCGGCCAGCTCCTGGCCGCCACCGGCGCCGAAGATCTCGTAGCGCTGGCCGTCGTCGCCGGTGAACCACGACATGTTCTCGATGACGCCCCGCACCTCGAGGCGCACCTTCTCGGCCATGAAGGCCGCCCGCTGGGCCACCTTCTGGGCGGCCGGCTGCGGGGTGGTGACGATGTAGACCTCGGCCCGGGGCAGGAAGCCGGCGAGGGAGATGGCGATGTCGCCGGTGCCGGGGGGCAGGTCGACGAGCAGGAAGTCGGGCTCGCCCCAGTACACGTCGGTGAGGAACTGCTCCAGGGCCTTGTGCAGCATCGGGCCCCGCCAGATGACCGGCGTGTCCTCCTCGGCGAAGAACCCCATGGAGATGCAGCGCACGCCGTGGGCCTCCGGCGGCACCAGCATGCGGTCGATCAGGACCGGCGGCCGGGTCACGCCCAGCATGCGGGGGATCGAGAACCCCCAGACGTCGGCATCGACAATGGCCACCCGCCTTCCCCGCTGGGCGAGGGCGATGGCCAGGTTGGCCGACACCGAGGACTTGCCCACGCCACCTTTGCCGGAGGCGATGAGGAGGACCCGGGTGGTGGATCCGACATCGGCGAAGGGGATGGCCCGGCCCTCGGCGTGGCCGTGGCTCGCCTGGCTGCCGGCGGTGGCCTCGGGGTCGCCGATCAGCAGTCGCCGGAGGCGCTCCTGGCCGTCGTCGTCGAGCACCCGGGCGTCGACCTGGACGTCCTTGACCCCGGACAGCGAGCCGACCGAGGCACTGATCGCCTGGCGCAGCTCGTCGCGGTACGGGTAGCCCTCGACGGGCTCCGCGATGTTCACCACGATCCGACCGCCGCGGTGGACCTCGGTGGCCTCGACCAGGCCGAGGTCGACCAGGTTGCGCTCCAGCAGCGGCTCCTCGACGGTGCGTAGTGCCTCCAGGACCTCGTCGTTGGTGGGTGCCATCAGCGGTCGATCTGCTCCTCTGCGCGCCGGGCTGCGGGAATTTCTCCTATGCGCGTAGGTAGAATACCGGGGTGGATCTGTCGCCCACCGAGTTCGCGTCGGCCGTCACCGCCATCGCCTCGGCCTTCGGCGACCCCACCCGCCGGGACATCTTCCTCCACGTCCACGAGCGCCCTGACGGGGTGACCGCGTCCGAGGTGGCCGAGCGCTTCGACCTGCACGCCAACGTGGCTCGCCACCACCTCGACAAGCTGGCCGCCGGGGGCTACCTCGAAGTCGGCATCGAGCGCGCTGGCGGCGGCGGCGCGGGCCGGCCCTCCAAACGCTACCGGGCCACCGAGCCCGAGATGAGCCTCGAGATCAACGTCGGCCACGACGATGTCCTCGTCACCCTGCTGGGCCGGGCCCTCGAGGCGCTGCCGCCCGGCAAGGCCCAGGCGCTGGCCGAGGAGGTCGGCGAGGAGTACGGCCGCACGATGGCCACCGCCATGGGCGCTGACACCCCGCGGTCGTTTCGCACCGCCCTGCACGCCGTGGCCGACGCCCTGACCGCCCACGGGTTCGCCGCCCACGCCGAGAAGCACGGCGACGAGCTGCGCATCGTGTCCGAGCACTGCCCCTTCGGCGGCGCCGCCGTCGAGCACCCGGTGATCTGCGCGGTGGACCGGGGCATGGTCAAGGGGATGCTCGGCGCCCTCTACGGCGACACGTCGCCGGTGACCGAGTCGTCCCGGCCCACGGGCGACGAGGTCTGCGTCACCGCCGTCGCCGAGTAGTCGAGTCGCCGAACCTTTGCGGCACTATCTCGACCACGCCTCCACCTCGCCGCTGCGGCCCGAAGCCCGGGACGCCATGGTGGCCGCCTTCGACCTGGTCGGGGACCCGGGCCGGATCCACGAGGAGGCGCTGACCGTCCGGGTCGCCGTCGAGCAGGCGCGGGAACAGGTCGCCTCGAGCTTCGGCGCCCGGTCGCGGGAGGTCGTGTTCACCGGGAGCGGCACCGAGGCCATCGCCGCCGCCGTGGCCGGCGTGGCCTCCCGGGGCGGCCACCAGGTCCTCACCGCCGTAGAACACTCGGCGGTGCGCCGGGCCGCGGCGCGGGCCGGGGCGGTGACCCTCGTCGGCGTCGACCGCCACGGTCGGGTCGACCCCGCGGCCGTGGCCGCGGCCGTCCGGCCCGACACCGCCGTGGTCCACGTGCAGGCGGGCAACCACGAGGTCGGCACCCGCCAACCGGTGGCCGAGGTGGTCGCCGCCTGCGCCGACCTCGACGTGCTGGTCCACGTCGACGCCGCCCAGGCCAACGGCCACGACCCGGTGGACTTCGCCGCGCTGGGCGCCGACCTGCTGTCCCTCAGCGCCCACAAGCTCGGAGGGCCGGCCGGCGTGGGCGCGCTGCTCGTGCGCCGCGGCCTCCGCCTGGAACCGCTCCTCGTCGGCGGCGACCAGGAGCGGGCCCGACGGGCCGGTCTGGAGAACGTGGCCGGGCTGGCGGGCTTCGCCGCCGCCTGCGCGGCTCTGGGCGACGGGCGACTGGTCGACGAGGCCGACCGGGCCCGGCGTCTCACCGAACGCGTGCTGACCGGGGTCGCCGACATGGATGGGGTCCCGACCTACGGTGACCCGGTGGACCGGCTCCCCCACCTCGTGTGCCTGGGCATCGACGGCGTGGAGCCACAGGCCGTCCTGCTCGGCCTCGACGCCGCCGGGGTCGCCGTTCACTCCGGCAGCGCCTGTTCCTCCGAGGCCCTCGAGCCGTCGCCGGTCCTCGAGGCGATGGGGGTGGACGCCCACCGTTCGCTGCGGGTGTCGGTGGGCTGGTCCACGACCGACGCCGACATCGACGCCTTCCTCGACGCCCTGCCCCGGGTGGTGAGCGGGCTCCGGGCCCTGGGCGCCGGGTGAGCCTCCTCGTCGTCCGTCACGCCGACGCCCTGAGTCGCCACGGCTGGCGACCCGACGACCGGCTCCGGCCCCTCACCGAGAAGGGCTTCGCCCAGGCCCGTGGCCTCGTCGATCTCCTGGCCGACGAGCGCATCGAGGTCGTCGTCTCCAGCCCGGCGGTGCGCTGCCTGCAGACCGTCGAGCCCCTGGCCGAGGCCCGTGGCCTCACGGTGGTCCAGGACAACGCCCTCTGGGAGGGGATGCCACTGGCCCCGGTGCGCCGTCTGGCCGGAGACCTCGACCACGCCGTGCTCTGCTGCCACGGCGACCTGATCCCCGCCCTGATCGATCAGCTCATCGCCGAGGGCCTGCAGGCGGTCGGACGCGACGCCAAGAAGGGATCGACCTGGGTGCTCGAACGCGACGGCGCCACCTTCACCCGCGGCACCTATCTGCCCGCGCCGAAACGGGACGACGCCTGAGGCCGGCGACCGGCTACAGGCCGAAGGCGTTGTTGGGGTCGTCGACCACCGTGGTGCCGGCGATCTTGTCCCAGAGCGCTTGGTGGCCCGTGTCGTCGGCCAGGATCATGATCCCGCCCACCACGGTCGTGATCCCAGAGGAGACGGAGCCGAGCAGGGCCTTGCCGACCAGCTCCCGCAGCGCCATCTCGCCGTAGGTCGCCGGCCGGTTCTCGTCGATCTTCACCACCCGCATCTTCATGAGCTGCTTGGCCGGGGTCTGGGCCCTGGCCCAGACGATGAGCCACCAGATGAACCAGCCGATGAAGAGGGTGACGACGATGAGCAGGCCCTCGAGCAGGTAGCTGAGGAAGCGCTTGCCGTTGCTCGTGAGCTGGAGGCCGCCGCCGGGCAGGCCGCCTGTCATGGGTGCAGGTTGGGCGAACCCGCCGGCCGGGGGCGGGGGTGGCGGCGCGAAACCGCCCGAAGCCGGGGGCGGCGGCGGGGCGGAGGAGGGATCGCTCATGACGCCGAACCTAGCCCTCCGTCGGGGCGGGCGCCGAGGATGAGCCGTCGCCGGCGAGGTCCTCACGCAGCCCGGCGATCAGGCCCTCCATGGCCACGGGGAGCTGGAGCTCGTCGAGCGCGGCGAGCTCGGCTCGGGCCTCGGCGAGGCGGCCCTCGTCCCGGTAGGCGATGGCCCGGAACACGTGGGCGTCGGGGTACTCCGGGTCGATCGCGACCGCCCGGTCGAGGTAGGTCAGGCCCTCGTCGGTGAGCGTGGACTGGATGAGGGCCCAGCCCCGGTAGGTCAGCGCCTCGACGTTCTCGGGGTCGGCGGCGAGCACGTCGTCGTAACACATGACCGCCTCGAGCACGTCCTGCTGGCTGAACAGGCTGAGGCAGCGCGCCAGTTCCTCCCGCGTGCCGAGGCGGATGTCGCCGGTCGCCGACTCGTTGCCCGCCCGGGTGCCCGAGGCGCGGGCCAGCAGCAGGCCGGCGCCGGCCGCGACGACCAGCACACCGACGACCACCACCGCGACGAAGCGCCACGAGCCCGGCCGGCGGGCCGAGGCGAACCGGGCCCCGCCGTCGTCCAGGGCGCGGAGCACGGCGGCCGCCCGGGCCGTGTAATCGTCCTTGAGCGCCTCGTAGTCCACATCGTCGATGTCGCCGGCCGCCTTCTCGCGCTCCAGGTCGTCGAGGGAGCCGAGCAGGAAGTCCCGCTGTTCCTCGAGCGCGGCGTAAGCATCGGGGTCCGCCGGCCCAGGCGTCGTCGGGCGCGGGCTCACGGGCCCTCGCCCCGGGCCTCGGCCACCCGGCGCCGGTCCTCGTCGGACGCGGCCACCGAGGGCCGCCGCTGCCAGCGGCGGAACGCCAGGAAGAGACCGGCGCCCCCCAGGGCCACCGCGACCACCGGCAGGATCCAGACCAGCGCCGTGACCCCCGAGGACGACGGCGTGAGCAGGATCTCCTCACCGAAGCGGCTGACCAGGTAGGCGCGGATCTCGTCCTCGGACTCCCCCGCCTCGAGGCGCCGGGCTATCTCGGCCCGGATGGCCTTGGCGCTCGGTGCCTCGGAGTCGGCCACGGACTGGCTGCGGCACGTCGGGCACTTCAGCGTCTCGGCCAGCGCGAAGATCCGGTCCTCGGAGGTGCGAGGGGTGTCGTCGGGCTGGAGCCCCACCAGCAGGGCGCCGAGGAGCACCAAGCCCATGACCAACCAGGAGGCTCCGCGCATCACTCGCTCTGGACCTGCCCGATGAGGTCGTCGAGGGCGTCCGCCGTCACCCCGCCGGTGATCTTGGCGGCCACGATCCCGTCCGGGGACACGAGGAAGGACTCGGGCACCGCGGCGACCGCCCAGTCCAGGATGACCCGCTCCCCGTCGATCACCGGCCAGTCGCCACCGTTCTCCTCGAAGAAGGCGGCCACGTCCTCAGCGCTGTCGTCGAAGACCACGCTCACCACCGAGGCGTCACCCGCGTCGGCATGGCGCTCGCTGAACTCGACGAGCTCCGGGTGCTCGACCACACACGGCACGCACCAGGTCGCGAAGAAGTTGACCACCACCCACTGGCCGCGGAGCCGGTCCAGGTCGAACGCGGTGCCGACCGAGTCGGCCGGGGCGATCATCTCGCCGGCCAGCGGCGGCGCCAGCTCGCCGACCAGCGGGCTGTCGGTCGAGCGGTCCTGCGCCGGGTCGCGGGTGGCCAGCACGGCGACGAAGGCCACGGTGAGGACGGCCACGAGCACGGCGATGCCGAGCACCGTGCCCCGTCGTCGGGGTGGGTGGTCGACGGCTTCGGTGACGTCCATGCTCAGACCCGCTCGGGCTCGGGATCCGGCGAGGGAGGGCCGCCCGCGGCGACGTCGGACGGCAGCACCGCCGAGGTCGGGTCGGTCGGCCGGCGCCGCTCACCGGGCCAGGCCGCCAGCACCGTCCCCAGCGCCATGACGCCACCGCCGATCCAGAGCCACAGGATCAGGGGCTGCACCACGACCCGGAGCAGGACCTCGTCGGAGCCCTCCTCGGGCAGGGCCTGCAGGGCGAGGTAGACGTCGTCGGCGGCCGACACGCGGACCGAGGGGGTGCCGATCGACTGCCCGCCGAAGCGGAACTCCGACAGGCTCGGGGTGAAGACCCCGTCGTCGTCGACCTGGACCCGGGCCCGGATCTCGGTCTTCTCCGACCGCTCGATGGTCTCGAGGCCCAGGTAGGTGACCGTGTGGCCGCCGACCTCAGCCGACTGCCCCTCGGCCAGGCGGAACTCCCCGACGTGGGCGAAGCTCTGGGAGGCGGCGAAGGCCACGGCGATGACGACCACACCGAGGTGCACGACCATGCCGCCGTTGGCCCGGCCGATCAGGCCGCGGCGCCCGTGGCGTCGGGTCGCCAGCACGAGTTGGCGCATCGCGGACCCCGCCGCGAACCCGCCGAGACCGAAGGCCAGCAGCGGCGCCAAGCCCCGGGCCCCGAGGAGGACGGCGACGACCAAGGTGATGGTCCCGGCCCAGGCGGGCCAGTAGAGGCGGTGGCGCAGCAGCTCGCCGCTGGCCTTGCGCCACGGCAGGACGGGGGCCACCGCCATGAGGAAGAGCAGGGCGAGGCCGATCGGCGTGGCCATGCGGTCGAAGTAGGGCACCCCGACCGAGATCCGGTCGCCGTTGACCGCCTCGACCAGCAGCGGGAAGACGGTGCCCAGGAGCACGACGAAGGCGAAGGCGGCGAAGAGCAGGTTGTTCCCGAAGAACGCCCCTTCCCGGGACCACGGGGAGTCGATGCGCCCGGGGGCCCGCAGGCGGTCACCCCGCCAGCCGATCAGCACCACGCTGACCCCGACGATCACCGCGAAGAACATGAGGAACGCCGGCCCGATGCCGGACTCGGTGAAGGCGTGGACCGAGTCCAGCACGCCCGACCGGGTCAGGAACGTGCCGAGGATGGTCAAGGCGAACGTGGCGCACAGCAGCGAGAGGTTCCAGACCCGCAGCATCCCCCGGCGCTCCTGGACCATCACCGAGTGCAGGTAGGCCGTTCCGGTGAGCCAGGGCAGGAACGAGGCGTTCTCGACCGGGTCCCACGCCCAGTAGCCGCCCCATCCCAGGACCTCGTAGGACCACCACCCTCCGAGGACGATGCCGACGGTGAGGAAGCCCCACGCGAACAGCGTCCAGCGCCGCGTCTCCACCAGCCAGCCCTCTCCGACCCGTCCAGTGGCCAAGGCCCCGATGGCGAACGCGAACGGGACAGTGAAGCCCACGTAGCCGAGGTAGAGCATCGGCGGGTGGAACGCCATCAGGATGTGGTTCTGCAGGAGGGGGTTCGGGCCGGGGCCGTCGAAGCCGGCCGGGGGGTCGAAGCTGCGGAACGGGTCGGCGGGGCCCACCATCAGGGCGAAGAAGAAGGCCGCGGTGAGGAACATCGTGACCAGAGCCCAGCCCACCAGCGGGTCACTCAGTCGGTCCCGGAACTTGTGCAGGACCACGACCAGATAGCCCGACAGGACCAGCGCCCAGAGGATGATCGAGCCCTCGAGGGCCGACCACAGGGTGGCCACGTTGAACAGCGCCGGCGTGCGGCTGCTGCCGTTCTCGGCCACGAAGAGCACGGTGAAGTCCCGAGTGATCAGCGCCCGCTCCATGGCCGCGGTGGCCAGCACGGCCCCACCGAGGACGAGCAACCCGTAGGCCGGGGCCGAGCGCAGCATCGACGGCCGCCCCCGCACCAGCCCCACGAGGACGACGACGGCCCCACCCAGGGCACCGAGCAGCCCGAGCATCACCCCCGCGGATCCAAGTGCGACGTTCACGGCTGCCTACGCCGCGGCGCGGAGCGAAGCGGCTCTCGGGACGTTCGCCGACAGCGGCGAAGCCGCGGAGCCGCGCCGGCGGCGACCGTGCGACGGCTCACGGCTCGACGGGGTGGCTCTCTCCACCCTGGTCGGCCTCGTCGATCCGGTCCGGGTTCTCGGCCTCGTACTCCGAGGAGTGCTTCACCAGGATCCGGTCGGACGCGAACACCTCACCCTCCCAGTTGCCCTCCAGCACGACGGGGATGTCGGGCTGAAACAGCTCGGGCGGGTCCCCCTCGTGAACGACGTCGACCACGACATCGTTGAACTCGACCGCGAACGCCACCCCGGCGTCGGTCTCCTCGACCGAGCCGTCGACCACCGTGCCCTGGAGCCGGAACCGGTCGGTGCCGAGGTCGGCCCGCTGCTCGACGGCCTCGTCGGCGTTCAGGAAGAACAGGGAGGCGTCACCGAGGGCCTTGACCGCCACGAAGGCCAGGGCGCCGACGACGGCCACGAGCACCAGGGAGGCCACCAGGCCCCGACGGCCCCGGGGGGCCGTCGACCGGGGGGTGAGGTCCAGCTCGGGGGGGCCACCCACCTCGTCGGTGGAGGTCACATCCACCGGCGACGCTCCTCGGGGACCTTGGCCGAGAGGCGGCGGCCGCGGATCAGGATCCACGCGGCGTAGGCGCCCAGGCCGAGGAAGGTGATCAGATAGCCGGCGACGACGTAGCCCTCGTTGATCACGCCGACACCTCCGCCTCGGCCCGGCGCTCAGCCAAGGCCCGGTCCAGGCCGCCGTCCTCGACCTCGGCCTCCAACCAGGCGAGCCGGAACCGGTGGATGAGGAGCCAGGTCAGGACCAGGCCGGCCACGACCATGCTGAGGAAGAGGGTGAACAACATCAGGCCGTCGATCTTCACGTCGGTGGTGGAGATCGTGGCGTCCTGGTGCAGGGTGCGCCACCAGTTCACCGAATAGTGGATGAGCGGCAGGTCGACGACCACGAGGAGGCCGGCGACGGCGGCCCGCCGGGCCCGCGACTCCTCGGAGGCGGGCACCCGCCGCAGGGCCAGGTAGCCGGCCAGCAGGATGGCGAGCATCGCCGTGGTGGTGAGCCGGGCGTCCCACACCCAGTAGACGCCCCACGTCGGCCGGCCCCAGAGCATCCCGGTGACCAGGGTGAGGCCCGTGAAGACCAGGCCGACCTCGGCGGCGGCCGCGCCCAGGACGTCCCAGCCCCGGGTCTTGCGGCGCAGCCACATCGCGCTGGCCACCCCGAGGAGGATCACCGCGCCGTACATGGCGATGGCGGCGGGAACATGGAGGTAGATGAGGCGCACGGCCTCGCCCTGGACGCGGTCGGCCGGGCTCAGCACGAGGGCGAACACGAGCAGCGCCAGCGCCCCGCAGGCGGCCAGGATCCCCACGATGCGGCTGCCCCGCGAGCCGGTGTGGGCCGGTGCCCCCGTCACCGCCGTCGTGGTCTGGTTCACAGTTCCTCCATCAGGGGCCCGAAGGCGAGCATCCCGAACGCTACGTAGATCGCCGCGAAAATGGCCAGCAGGCCACACCAGGGCCACCCGTCACCGGGGGCTCCGGCCAGCGCCGCCTCGAACGCCCGAGTGGCCCCGATGAGCACGGGGGCCACGACCGGGAGGAGGAGCAGCGGAAGGAGCGTCTCCCTCACGCGTAGGCCGGCGGCGAGAACGCCGTAGAGGCTACCGGCGGCGGCCAGGCCGACGGTCGCGGCCAGACAGGTCGCGGCCAGCAGCGCCGGACCGGCCAGCTCGGTGGTGTACAGGACGGCGACGCCGACCAGGAGGAGGGCCTCGAGGACCAGGAGCTGGAGCGCGAGGGCGGCGGTCTTGCCCAGGAACACCGCGGCCGGGTCCAGGCCGGAGAGCCGCAGAGCGTCAGGCACGCCGTCGGCGGCCTCGAGGGCGTAGGCCCGCTGCACCGCGAGCACCGCCGACAGCAGGACGGCCACCCAGTAGAGGCCGGCCGTGGCCCGGTCGAGGATGCCCCGATCGGGGTCGAGGGCGAAGGCGAAGAGCACGAGCACGAGCAGGGCGAACGGGGCGACCTGGTTGGTGGCCACCCGGGCCCGGCGCTCGATGCGCAGGTCCTTGCCGGCGACCAGGCGGGCGTCAGCCAGCACGGGGGGCCTCCTCGGCGACCGGGGCCGCCGGGGGCGCCGACGCCCCCACGGTGGTGCCGCCCCGTACCTCGACCACCCGGGTGGCCACCGCCGCGGCCCGGTCGTCCTCGTGACTGGCCAGCAGCACCGTGGCCCCTGCGGCCACCGAGTCCCAGATCAGGGCGTCGATCAGGTCCCGGCCGTCGGCGTCGAGGCTGGCGTGGGGCTCGTCGAGCAGCCACAGCTGGGGGCGACGGGCGACCATCGCCGCGATGGAGGTCCGGCGCCGCTGGCCGGCCGACAGGCGGGCCACGGCCAGGTCCCGCAGGCGGCCATCCAGGCCGAGGCGGGCCAGGGCCCCGTTGACGTCGTCCTCGGTGGCGCCGGCGGCCCGGCCCCAGAAGGCGACGTTCTCGGCCACGCTGAGGTCGTCGTAGAGGCCGCCGCCGTGACCGACGAGGCCGACCCGGTGGCGCACCGACCGCCGGTCGGCGACCAGGTCCACCCCCAGCACCTCGGCGGTGCCGCTGGTGACCGGCAGGAGGCCGGCACACACCCGAAGGAGGGTGGTCTTGCCGGCACCGTTCGGGCCACGGAGCAGCACCACCTCAGCCGGCTCGACGTCGAGATCGACACCGGCGAGGGCGGGAAAGCGTCCGAGCAGCGAGACGGCACCCCGGAGGCGGACGACGGGTGCCATGAGCAGGCTTCAGGGTACCGGGGCCGCTACTTCTGACTGGCTTCACTCCGTTCAGCCCGTCCGGCGTCACCGTCGTGGATCGTCCACGGGGCTGCTTCAGGGCGCGATCGCTCCGCCGGTACCCTCCGGCCGGTGAAGCTGGCGCGCACCCTCGGCGCGATCGGCCGGGTGATGATCACCGCCGGCGTCCTGATCCTGCTCTTCGTCGCGTACCAGCTGTGGGGCACCGGCATCCGCACGGCCCAGGCCCAGGACGACGCCCGGGACCAGTTCGACGAACAGGTCGAGCAGTACAACCGCGCCCACCCCGACCCCCGACCGGTGCGACCGGGGCAGGCCCAGCCGGTGCCGCCCGCGCCCCGCGGGGCCAGATGATCGGTCGGATCCAGATCCCGTCGATCGGCGTCGACAAGATGTTCTTCGAGGGCGTCGGCCTCGACGTGCTCTCGAGCGGCCCGGGCCACTACGAGGGCACGCCGCTGCCCGGCCAGGAGGGCAACGCCGCCATTGCCGGCCACCGCACGACCTACGGCGCTCCCTTCAACCGCATCGACGAGCTCGGCGAGGGCGATGAGATCATCATCAGCTACTTCAACGGCTCGCAGTTCACCTACGTCTACAACAGCACCGTCATCGTCACCCCCGACCGGGTCGACGTGCTCGAGGCCAAGTTCGACAACCGCCTCACCCTCACCGCCTGCCACCCCGAGTACAGCGCGGCGGAGCGCATCGTGGTGTCCGCCATCCTCCAGGAGCCGGCCGCCCCGTTCGTGGCCCTACCCGACAGCGGCCAGGCCGTGGCCATCCAGGACGCCGAGGACCTCGACGGCCAGGAGCACGCGAAGTCACCGGCCGTGGTCTGGGGCCTCGCCGCGGCGATGGTGTGGATGACCGCCTGGGTCGTGGGTCGCGCCTGGCGGCGCTGGCCGGTCTACGCCATCGGCCTGCCGATCTTCCTCGTCGTGCTGTACGGCTTCTTCGAGAACTTCTCCTACCTCCTCCCGGCCAGCTACTGATGCGCATCCGATCGCTCCTCGCCCTCGTCCTCGCCTCCGCCCTCGTCCTCGGTGCCTGCTCCGACGACGACCCGCCCGAATGGCTGGTCGACCGGGCCACGCCGACGACCACGACGACGGTCACGACCACGACGGTGCCCTCGACCACCACGCCCGAGCCCGGGCGGGCGCTGGCGGTGATCGACCTGACCCCGGGGGTGTGCATCGAGGACGCCAGCGCCTTCACCGGTCAGGAGGTCAACGAGATCACCGAGACCCGGGCCGTGCCCTGCGGCCTCCCCCACCAGGCCGAGGCGTACGCCCGCACCGAGCTGCCCGCCGGGCCCGACGCGGGCTTCCCGGGCGTCGGCCGGTTACGCACTGTGGCCCAGGAGACCTGCCGGGATCGCTTCGGCGCGTTCGTCGGTGTGCCCTGGACCTCGTCGGAGCTCGAGATCGCCGCCCTCTGGCCGTCGCCGGAGTCCTGGGCCGACGGAGACCGGCTGGTGGTGTGCGCCGTGTTCCGCCTGGACGGTGAGCCCCTCACCGGCTCGGCGCGCAACACCCGCCAGTAGGGCCGCTCCGGGCCGTGCCGAATCGTCGTTTACGCTGCGGCGCCAATGTCCCGGCCCGCCCGTCTCGGGTTCACCGCCCTGGCCCTCGCCCTCGTCCTGGCCGCCGCCGCCTGCTCTTCGGACGACCGCCGGGGCGGCGGGGACGAGGGTGCGCCGGTGGACCTCGACGAGGCCGCCCCGCTCGAGGTCGGCCTGCAGGGTGGCGTCGAGTATGTCATGGTGAGCGAGGCCGACCCGGGCACCGAGCTCGGGCTGGTCGACGCCGACGGCGTGCCGGTCGAGGCCTGGTTCACCCCTCTTGGTCGCGTGGACGTGACCGGGACCGTCGACGAGGAGGGCCTGCTGACCTTCGGCCGCGTCGCCCCGGGCGAGGGCTACCGGGTGGTCACCGGCGAGGGGGAGGACCTCGCGGCCAGTGAGACCGTCGCCGTGCTCGACCGGGAGGACCACCCCGAGTCCGCGTTCTTCGAGGGCCAGGACCTGGTGGAAGGCATCAACTACATCGAGATGCGGGACGGCACGACCCTGGCCGCCATGGTCCGGTTCCCCAGCTTCCCCCGCGACGACGTCCCCGCTGAAGGGCCGTACCCCACCGTGGTCACCATGTCGGGCTACGACCCGGCCAACCCCTACAGCCCACCCCCTGAGCTGCAGCTGGCCGATGCCCTCGGCTACGCCACCGTGGGGGTCAACGTACGGGGCAAGGGCTGCTCGGGTGGCGCCCTGACCTTCTTCGAGGGGGCCATGATCACCGACGGCTACGACGCGGTCGAGGCCATCGCGGCCCAGGACTGGGTGGCCCGGAACCGGGTCGGCATGGTCGGCATCTCCTACCCGGGCATCACCCAGCTCTTCGTCGCCTCGACCCGGCCGCCCCACCTGGCCGGGATCGCGCCGATGTCGGTCATCGACGAGGCCTACGCCGGAATCGGCTACCCGGGCGGCATCTTCAACAGCGGCTTCGCCGCCGAGTGGACGACCCGGGTGAGCGAGTCGGCGGAGGCCTACGCCGAGGACTACGTCAACCAGCAGATCGACGAGGGCGACCAGACCTGCGACGCCAACCAGTCCCAGCGCTCCCAGAACCTGGACCTGGTCGGCGGCCTGGAGGCCGAGCCCTACTACCAGGAGGAGCGCCTGGCCCCCGTCAGCCCCGCCAGCCTGGTCGACCGGATCGAGGTCCCGGTCTTCCTCACCGGCCAGTGGCAGGACGAGCAGACCAGCGGTCACTTCGCCAACATGCTCGACGACTTCACCGGGACCGACCAGCTCCACGTGCGGCTGACCAACGGCCCCCACGGCGACGGGCTGACCCTGCCGAGCCTCCAGGTGTGGACCGAGTTCCTGGACCTCTACGTGGCCGAACGGATCCCCGAGATCCCCGCGGTGTTCCGGCTCGGCGCACCCGCGGCCATCGATGCCATCTTCGGTGTCGGCGAGCCCCTCGGCCCCGACCGCTTCGCGGGCGTCGACTCCTACGACGAGGCCCTGGCTGCCTTCGAGGCCGATGACCCGTTCACCGTGCTCTTCGAGAACGGTGCGGGCACGGACCACCCGGGTGGCCCCGGTGGCACCGTCGAGGCCACCTTCGCCACCTGGCCTCCGCCGGAGGCTGCGGCGACCACCTGGTACTTCCAGCCCGACGGGTCCCTCGACCCGGCCGAGCCGACCGTGGCCGACGGCGAGGACGGGTCGGTCGCGGAGTACGCCCAGGACCCCGACCAGGGCCGGCTGCGCACCCTGACCGAGGAGAACCAGACCGACGAGGTCAACTTCTCCTCCCAGCCGCCCTACCGGTGGCGGTCCCCGCAGCAGGGCGAGGTGGCGACGTGGCTCACCCCGCGCCTGGAGGAGGACCTGGTGGTGGTCGGCTCGGCCCGGGCTGACGTCTTCGTGCAGTCCAGCGCCGCCGACACCGACCTCGAGGTGACCCTGACCGAGGTGACCCCCGACGGGCGGGAGGTCTACGTCCAGTCGGGCTGGATGCGAGCCAGCCACCGGGCGCTGGACGAAGAGCAGTCCACGGACCTCCACCCCGTCCCGCGGCACACCGAGGCCGCGGCTGAGCCGCTGGCGGAGGGTGAGTTCGTCTCGGTGCCGGTGGACATCTTCCCGTTCGCCCACGTGTTCCGGGCTGGCTCCCAGCTTCGGCTGTACATCGACACCCCGGGCGGCAACCGCACCCGCTGGGCCTTCGACACCCTCGACGCCGCCGGCCAGTCGAACCTCGTGGCCAGCTCGTCGGACTTCCCGTCGTCGCTGACCCTCGGCGTGGTCGCCGGCGTCGAGGCCCCCGCGGAGCGCCCGCCCTGCGGCGCGCTGCGGGCCCAGCCCTGCCGCCGCTACCGACCGGTCACGAACGTCCCCGGCGGCTGACCGCTCGTCACCGGACAGGTTCTGGGCCCTCCCACCCGCGGTGGGACGCGGAGGAGGATGCCCAGAACGGGCGGGTCAGCCGTCGAGCTGGTCGAACCCCCGGCCGATGAGGGCCACAGCCTCGCGGATGAGGTCGGCCAGGGGCCGTGGATCGCCCTGGATCATCGCGTCGACGACCACCCGTTGGACCGACACCATGCAGGCCGCCAGGAGGCCCGGCCGGAGGTCCTCGGGCCCCGCGGCGAGGCGAAGGCGGGCCCAGTCGGCGACGGTCTCCTCCACCCGGTCGAGGACCCCCAGGTAGCGCTGGCGGAGGGCGGGTTCGTCGTGCAGCAGCGGGGCGAGGCGGACGTCCGCCTCCCGCCCGCTCTCCATCCGGCCGGCCAGGACCTCGACGACCTCCCGCACGCTGCGCATCACCGGCTCGTCGGTGGGTCGGGCGTCGAGCAGGGCCCGGAGGTCGGCGAGGTCCGCCTCCACGTCGGCGAAGACCAGGTCCTCCTTGGTGCGGAAGTAGCGGAACACCGTGCGCACCGAGACGTCGGCCGAGGCGGCCACGGCGTCCATCGTCGTCGCCTCGAAACCGTGGGTGCAGAAGAGCTCGACCGCGGCACCACGGATGGCCTCGCGCGTATCGGCCTTCTTGCGCTCTCGCAGGCTGTTCATCCGAAAGGGACCCCCGGCGGTCATTCTGCCCCAGGCCGGCGGCCGCCCCCGGCCTCCCCGGCCATGACGGATGTCACATGGTGACATTTGACAGCTACTGCCACACTGGCGGGATGGCCCTCGCCCTCCACCGCCTTGGTCGCTGGTGTGTCACGCACCGGAGGCGGGTCCTGCTGCTCTGGCTCGGCGCCGTCCTCGTCCTCGGTGTGGTGGCCAGTCGGGCCGGGGGCGAGTACTCCGACGACTTCACGGTGCCCGGCGTCGAGTCCCAGGCCGCGGTCGACCTGCTCCAGGAGCGCTTCCCCGACGCCGCCGGAGGTTCCGCCCAAGTCGTCTTCCACGCCCCCGACGGCGGGGTGACCGACCCCGCGAACGCCCGGGCCGTCGAAGCCGTCGTCGCCGAGATCCAGGGGCTGGCCGACGTCGGTTCGGTCAGCGACCCGATGACCCAGCCCAGCCCCGACGACACCACCCTTCTGGCCGTCGTCCAGTACGACGTGGCACTGACCGAGCTGGGCCTCGAGGACCTCGACGCCCTGCTCGAGGCGGGTGCGCCCCTCGCGGATCGGGACATCCAGGTCGCGGTCGGCGGCGAACTGCCCCAGTACGTCGAGCAGCCCGAGACCCAGGCCGCCGAGCTCATCGGCCTCCTGGCCGCCGTGTTCATCCTCCTCGTGGCCTTCGGCTCGGTGCTGGCCATGGGCCTGCCCATCGCCATCGCCCTGTTCGGCCTCGGCGTCAGCGTGCTCCTGTTGAGCCTGGCCGCCGCCGTCGTCGACGTGCCCACCAACACCCCGATCCTCGCCTCGATGATCGGCATCGGCGTCGGGATCGACTACGCCCTCTTCGTCGTCACCCGGCACCGTGAGCACCTCCACGACGGCATGACCGTGGTCGAGTCGGCCGCCAGGGCCACCGCCACCGCCGGCCAGGCCGTGATCTTCGCCGGCGGCACCGTGGTCATCGCCATCCTCGGCCTGGCCATCTCCGGTATCCCCGTGGTCACGCTCATGGGCATGGGGGCCGCCCTCGTCGTGGCCGTCATGGTGCTGGCGACCATCACCCTGCTCCCCGCCCTCCTCGGCTTCGCCGGGCACGGCATCGACCGGTTCCGGGTGTTCCGGGCCCGAACCGAACGGGTGGACACCGTCTCGGTGTGGTCCCGCTGGGGTGCGGCGGTGGCCCGGCGACCGTGGCCGTACCTGGTCGCCAGCCTGGCGTTCCTGCTGCTGCTCGCCGCGCCGCTGCTCTCCATCCGGTTCGGGCAGACCGACTCGGGCACGGCGGCGGAGACCTCGACCCAGCGCCAGGCGTACGACATCGTGGCCGACGCCTACGGACCCGGGGCCAACGGCCCCCTGCTGCTCGCCGTCGAGACCGGTGACGAGGCGACCGTCGAGGCGGTGGTCGCAACCGTCGCCGACGAGCCCGGTGTGGCGCTCGTCGCGCCGCCCCGCATCTCCCCCGAGGGCGAGGCCGCCATCGTCACCGTGGTGCCGGAGACGGGCCCCCAGGAGAAGGGCACGTCTCAGCTCATCCACCACCTGCGGGACGACGTGCTGCCGGCCGTCGACACCCCCGTCCACGTCGGGGGCCTGACCGCCACGTTCGTCGACATGTCCGACCAGGTGGCCAGCCGACTCCCCTGGTTCATCGGCGCCGTCGTGGGCCTGTCCTTCCTCCTCCTGATGCTCGTCTTCCGCTCGGTCCTGGTCCCGCTCAAGGCGGCGCTGATGAACCTGTTGTCGATCGGGGCGGCCTACGGCGTGATCGTGGCCGTGTTCCAGTGGGGGTGGATGAAGGGCCTCGTCGGTCTCGAGGAGACGGTGCCCATCGTGGCCTTCGTCCCGATGATGATGTTCGCCATCCTCTTCGGGCTCTCGATGGACTACGAGGTCTTCCTCCTCTCCCGCGTACGGGAGGAGTACCTGCAGACCGGCGACAACACGGGCAGCGTCATCTCCGGCATCGCCTCCACGGCCCGGGTGATCACCTCCGCCGCGCTCATCATGATCTGCGTCTTCCTGGGCTTCGTCCTCGGCGACGACCCGATCATCAAGATGATGGGCCTCGGCCTGGCCACCGCCGTCTTCGTGGACGCCACCATCGTTCGGGTCATCCTCGTGCCCGCCACGATGCGCCTGCTGGGCGACGCCAACTGGTGGCTCCCCGCCTGGTTGGACCGGCTGCTGCCGCACCTGGACGTCGAGGGGGGCCACGGCCTCCCGGCCCCCGAGTTCGAGGACGGCATCGAAGCTGACGACGGTGTCGGCTCGGGCGAGCGCGTCCTCGTGGACGCCTGAGGCCCGGCCGGGATCAGACCAGGAGGGCCAGGCCGGCCCACGACTGGGGCACGGCGCCACCCGGCGCGGCGGTGTCGGGATTCCAGTACTCCGCCAGGCCCGAGGTCGCCGCCCCGGCCCGCAGGCCGTCAGCCAGTGCCCCGGCCACGGGATCTCCGGCGGCGAGGGCCGCCCGCTGCAGCAGGTAGGTGAGCTGGGGCCAGACGGGGCCCCGCCAGTAGGCGTCGGCGTCGTAGGTGGGCTCCCGCCGGTGTGTGCCCGCCGCCCCGTACGCACCGCCGAGCCCGCGGCGGTCGGCCAGCGCGGCGAAGGCTGCGGGCCGCGGCGCCACGAGGGCCACCAGCAACGCGTCGGCCGTGCGCACGCGGGCCGACTCGTGGGGGCCGTCGTCGGTCCACGTGGCCAGGTCCGCGTTCCAGCGTCGGTCGAGGGCCTCGGTCAGCTCGGCGGCGGCGGCGACGAGGCCCTCGTCGTCGACCACCCCCGCCAACTCGAGGGCGTTCCAGGCCACCAGGGCGTTGAAGCCGGCCGAGGCCACGGCGAAGGCGGGGTTCGCCAGCGGCGCCCCGCCCCCGGCCCGCACCACCGTGTCCAGCAGCTCGCCCTTGACCTCCCGGAAGCGGGTCCGCTCGTAGCCCCCGGGGCACCAGCCGTCCCAGCGGGGGCTGTCGTCGCACCCGGTCTCCCAGGGGTGTACGACGGTGACCAGGCCCTCAGCGGTGCGGGCCCGGTGGTCGAACAGGAAGCGCAGACCGCCCACCGCCCGAACGACCACCTCTTCGGGCACGGCGATCCCCCGCCGCACGAGCTCCGCCACGGTGTGGCCGTAGACCGGGGGCTGGGTGATCGAGGAGGTGCCCGGCCGGCCCCAGAACGCGGCTCCGGTCGACGGGGCGCCGTGGTAGGTCATGTGGGGGACGAAGCCCAGCTCGTCCTGGACGGCGAGCAGGTTGGCCAGCTCGGCCACCGCGCGGTCGCCGTCGCCCAACTCGGCCCAGATCACGGCGTGGAAGCAGGAGTCCCAGAGCCACTGCCACGGGTAGACGGAGCGGTTCGGGACGGTGTGGCCCCCCTCCCGCCAGTGGGCCGACATCATCGTCGCCACGGCTTCGCGCAGGTCGTCGGCGGGGACCGGGACCGAGGCGCCTTCGAGCGCGTCGCCCTCCCCCGGTACCGTCACGTGTCCCATCATGCCGACCTGCGCCCTCGTCTCGTTCCGTCTCGGTGGCACCGACGGCGTCTCGATCGTGGCCGAGGCCTGGGGCCACTCGCTGGCGTCGCTCGGCTTCACCGTGACGACGGTGGCCGGCGAGGGGCCCGTCGACCGGCTGGTCCCCGGCCTGGCGCTCGGGGCCGAGGCGCCGCCGGCGGCCCCCGCACTGGCCGCGGCGCTGGCCGGCATCGACCTCGTGGTGGTCGAGAACCTCTGCACGATTCCCCTGAACCTGCCCGCGGCCCGGGTCACCGCCCAGGTGCTGGCCGGGCGCCCGGCGATCCTGCACCACCACGACCCCCCTTGGCAGCGGGAGCGCTTCGCCCACATCACCGAGCTGCCCCCCGACGACCCCGCCTGGCGCCACGTGTGCATCAACCGGAGGACCCGGACCGAGATGGCCGAGCGGGGAATCGAGGCGGTGACGATCTACAACGGCTTCGCCACCGATCCGCCGCCTGGCGACCGCGACGGGACCCGCTCGGCGCTGGGCGTCGGCCCCGACGAGCCGCTGCTGGTCCACCCGGTTCGGGCGATCGAGCGCAAGAACGTGCCGGCCGCGCTCGACTTGTGCGCGGCGGTGGGCGGGACCTATTGGCTGCCGGGCGGAGCCGAGGAGGGCTACGGGCCGACCCTCGAAGCCCTGCTGGCGAGCGCCCGGTGCCGGGTGATCCACCGGGCCTGGACCGGCCGGGCCGACCTCTACGCCGCGTCCGACGCCGTGCTGTTCCCCTCCACGTGGGAGGGGTTCGGGAACCCCCCGGTGGAGGCCGCCCTGCACGGTCGCCAGGCCGTCGTGGGCCACTACCCGGTGGCCGACGAGTTGCGGGCGCTCGGGTTCGAGTGGCTCCCCGCCGACGATCCGGCCCCGCTGGCTTCCTGGTTGGCCGTCCCGGACCCCGCCGTGCTGGACCGCAACCGGGCCGTGGCCACGGCCCACCTGTCCCTCGAGACCCAGACCGAAGCGCTGCGCGCGCTGCTGGATCGGGCAGGCTGGCTCCCGTGACCGACCCCGTACGCGAGCGCCGGGCCCGTATCGCCCAGGTCGTGAGCCTGGGGCTCCGGCTGGGCTATGGCCTGTTCCTCCTCGCCATGGCGCTGTTCGTCGTCGGCCTGATCATCGGCTACACCGACGGCCTGGTGTCGGTCATCGTGCTCTCGCTGGTGGTCGGTTCGATCGTCCTGGCGCCGGCCATCGTGTTCAACTACGCCGTGCGGGCCGCAGAGCGCGACGACGTGGAGCGGGGCCTCTAGTGGGCACCCCGACCCCCCGCCTGCCCGCCGCCCGCCGGCGTCGGCAGCTGCTGGACACCGCGCGGACCGTGTTCGCCGAACGGGGCTTCCACCCCACCGCCATGAACGACATCGCGGACGCCGCCGGCGTGACCAAGCCCGTTCTGTACCAGCACTTCGGGTCCAAGCGGGACCTCTACCGCGAGGTCCTCGAGGATGTGGGCGGACGGTTGGAGGAGACCATTGCCAAGGCCGCGGCCGGCGCCCCTGGGCCCCGGGAGCAGGTCGAGGCCGGCTTCGGCGCCTACTTCCGCTTCGTCGCGGTGGACCAGGACGCCTTCCAGGTGCTCTTCGGCGGTGACACCCGGCGGGATCCCGAGTTCGCCCGCCAGGCCGCGGCCACCGAGGCCTCGATCGCGGCGGCCATCGCCTCCCTGATCGACGTCGAGGGCATCGCCCCCGCTCACCAGGCCGTGCTGGCCCACGGCCTGGTCGGCCTGGCCGAGGGGGCCAGCCGGGGATGGTTGGCCGACGACCTCCGCCAGGACCCCGATGAGCTGGCCCGACAGGTGGCCGAGCTGGCGTGGGCGGGCCTGCGGGGTGTCCGCGGCTCGTGAACGGCTACCGGGTCGGTGGCCCGGGACACCGCCGGACGCCCTCCGCTGGCCATCAGATCGGCGTGAGGGTCCAGCGCCAGCGGTAGGTGCCGCCGCCGACCCGGTACCCGGGAAGGGTGTCGGGCCCGCAGGCCCCCGTGCCGAGGCCCCGCATCGCCACGTCGAGGTGGACGACCACCTCGTCGCGGGGTTGCAGGTCGGCGGTCGTGGCCGCGGCGCCCAGGTCGTCGGCACCGAAGTGGGAGGCGGAGAACGAGAACGGCGCCTCCGCCGACACGGAGAGGCCTCGACCGTCGTCCCCGGTGAGCCTGAAGCGGCGGACACCCTGATGGGCACCGTGCTCCTGGGGCACCAGGTAGGGCACGTACTGGTCGGTGACGGTGCTCGTCCACTGTCCGAACCGGGCACCGACCTTGCGGTCGGGATAGGTCTCGTGGGGGCCGAGGCCGACCCAGGCCAGGTGCTCGAGGGCCCCCGCCGCGTTGAACGTGATGCCGACCCGGGGCAGGTCGTCCAGTGCCTCAGGGATGCGGATCTCCTCGTCGAAGACCAGCATGCCGTCGACCAGCATGGCCACCTGCCGGTGCTCGATCCGTACGTCGGGGTCGACGCCGGCCAGCCGGCGGTGCACGGTCAGCGAGGGGTGGGCCCCTTCGTCGCGGGGCACCACGCTGACCAGCTCGGACACCAGACGGTCCAGGCCCCACCGCAGCCACCGCCCGCGCACCCCGAGCCGGAGGTCGCCCATCTCGCCGACGCGGATGCCGTCGTTCTGGGTGGGGGCCCGCCAGAACGAGGCCGCGGGGCTGGTGACGAGGAGGTCGCCCGCCGAGACCGTGCCCTCGTCCACGTCCACCGCGACCCGCACCGGTCGCGCTCGCACCACGGGCGCGGGCCGAGCCGCCACCCAGGGGATCTCGAACTGGGCCCAGGCCACCTCGAAGCCCCGGGGGGCCCAGGCGTGGCCCTCGCCCACCGTGAAGCTCAGGGTGAGGTGGCACCGCTGACCCTGTCCGAGGGACTCGGGCCGCTCCACGGGGACCTCGAGCTCGGCCTGGCCGAGGGGCGGCACGGCGGGCAGGAGCAGGCGGCCGTCGGCCACGGGCTCGCCGTCCACGGTGAGGGTCCAGGCGGCGTCGAGGTCGTTGAGGCCGGTGAAGGCCCGGCGGTTGTGGAGGCGGAACCGGCCCTCGTGCAGGTCGACGGCGTCGACCTGCACGACCTCGGCCAACTTGGCGTGCTCGTGGCAGGCCGGGTGCGGCACCCGGTCGGAACCGACCATGCCGTTGCCGCAGAAGTCGGCGTCGTTGGGCTCGTCGCCGAAGGCCCCGCCGTAGGCGAAGTACGGCCGCCCCTCGCGGTCGAGCCAGGTCAGGCCCTGGTCGATCCAGTCCCAGATGAAGCCGCCCTGCAAGCCGGGGGTCGACTCGAAGGCGGTCCAGTAGTCGACCAGGGAGCCGTTGCTGTTGCCCATGGCGTGCTGGTACTCGCACAGGATCATGGGGCGCCGGTCCTGACCGGCCTCGGCCCACGCCACGATGTCGGCGATCTCGGGATACATCGGGCACACCACGTCGGTCACCGCCGCGCCCGCGCCGGGCTCGGTCTGCCACGTGTGCATGATCGCCCCCTCGTAGTGGAGGAAGCGGCTGGGGTCGGTGCGGCGGACCCACGCCGCGGCGGCGTCGTGGCCGGCCCCGTACCCGGACTCGTTGCCGAGGGACCAGGCGATGACGCTGGGGTGGTTCCGGTCGCGCTGGACCATGCGCACCACCCGTTGGACGATCGCGGCGTGGTAGCGGGCGTCCGGGGCCAGGGCGACCTGACGGCCGTGGCTCTCGACGTTGGCCTCGTCGACCACCCACAACCCGTACTCGTCGCAGAGGTCGAGGAAGGCGGGATCGTTGGGGTAGTGGGCACAGCGCACGGCGTTGAACCCGAAGCGCTTCATGAGCACGACGTCGCGCTCCATGTCCTCCCGGGTCAGGGTCTTGCCGGTGTCCGGGTGGTGGTCGTGACGGTTGACGCCCCGGATGAGGACCCGCTCGCCGTTCAGCAGGAGGTCCCGGTCGCGGATCTCCACCGATCGGAAGCCGATCCACTGAGCTGTGGCCTCACGAATCGTGCCCGCGTCGTCCCGGAGGCTGACCAGGAGGCGATAGCGGTGGGGCACCTCGGTCGACCACGGCCGGACGGCGGGCACGGCGGCCTCGAGGTGGGCCACGGGGCCCGGCCACGCCATTGCGCCAGTGAGCCGGTCGACGAAGGTGTCACCGCGGAAGGGGGTGAGCGCGTCAGCCAGGGGCTCGATGACCGGTTCGTCGGTGGCCGTCTCGACCCGGGCCTCGACGGTCCAGCCGTCGGGGACCGGCGGGCCGCCGAGGCGGACGTCGACGACGAGGGTGCCGGTGGTGCGGTCGTCCTCCAGGCCGGCGGTCACGGCCACGTCGGCCAGGTGGGTGGCCTCGGTCGAGTGGAGGGTGACCGAACGGTGGAGCCCGGCGTGGAACCAGTGGTCCTGGTCCTCGATCCAGGTGGCGTCGGACCACCGCACGACCATGGCGGCCAGCACGTTGGTGCGGTCGACGAGGTGGGGGGTGAGGTCGAACTCGGCGGCGAGGCGGGTGTCCTTGCTCATCCCCAGGAACGTCCCGTTCAGCCACAGGAGGACGACGCTCTCGGCGCCGCCGATCTGCAGGACCACGCGGCGGTCCTTCCACGGGACGGGCACGGCGAACTCGGTGCGGTAGAGGCCCGTGGGGTCGTCGATGGGCACATCCGGGAACTCCCCGGCGAAGGGCATCTGGACGTTCGTGTACTGCGGCGGGTCGCCGACGTCCTGGCGGGTCCAGCAGCCGGGGACCGCGAGGGTGCGCCAGCGGTGGTCGTCGAAGCGGGCCTGGTGCCAGCCGTCGGGGGCGGACTCGGGGCGGTTCACCAGCAGGAAGCGCCAGTCCCCGTCGAGGGAGCGCCACCAGGGCGAGTGGGACGGGTCATGGGTCCGGGCCTGGTCCAGGTCCGGGTAGGGCACGAGTGGCGGACGCATCGGCAGCCGGTTCAGGCCGGACAACTCCGGCTGGGTCCACAGCCGCTGGGCCACGATCGGGTCCACAGGCACCCGGCGACCCTAACCAGCGGCCCCTCCGGCCAGAACCGGGGGCGGCCTCAGTGGCCAGTGACCCGGGCCAGCAACGAACGGCGGCTGCGGACGCCGGTCTTGGCGAAGATCGACTTGAGGTGGTCCTGGACGGTGTGCTCGGAGACGAACATGGCCTCGGCCACGTTGCGGGTGTCGGCCCCGGCGACGAGGTGGCTCAGCAGCTCTCGCTCCCGCCGGGTCAGGCCGTGGGCCCGCCCGAAGAGCGTCTCGAGGTCGGCCGGGGAGGTGGCCTCGATGGCGACGGCGATGTCGCCCGTCCCGCCCGCCGCCGAGGGGTCGACGCGGGCGGCGCGCAGGGTGAGCCAGGTGCCGCCACCGAGGTGGACGCGGGTCGACGGCGGGTGGTCGTCGACCCCCGCATCGACGGCCAGGAGCTGGGCGGCGACATTGAGGGCCCCGGCGGGGACAGGCTGCCGGTCGGCCTCGGTCGGGACGAGCAACCGCAGGTAGTCGTCGGTCGCCGCCGTCTGCCCCCGGACCTCGAGCGCGGAGGACACGAGGAGGACGACAGGGCCGGTCGCTCGCGCTGTCGTGGCCGTCGTCGCGAACGTGCGGGCCTGGGCCGTGCGCAGGGCGGTCGTGATGGGCGTCGCCGCCTCCGCGAGGAAGGCGATCTCCTGGGCCGTGAACGGCGGCGAGGAACCGATGCGCCAGAGATCGAGGAACCCCCAGCAGCCGAAAGGGTCACGGAAGACCACCGACGCCACGTCCCCGACCTCGTGGCGGGCGAGCGCCCCCCGCCACACGAGGCTCTGACCCAGGTCACCCCCGGTCGTCTGGTGGAGCCCGGCGGCCGGCACCGGCAGCGCGGTCCACCGGTTGACGGTGGTCAGGTACTTCAGCCGGATGAGTTCCGGCAGGTCCGACAGTGACGGGACCTCGGCCAGGGGCGAGCTGCCGACCTCGGACTCCGGGTCGGTGAGCAGCCACGCGTAGGCGTCGAAGGGGGCCTCCTTGGCGATGGCGTCGAGTACGCGGGCCCGCAGCACCCGGTCGTCGTCGGGGGCCCCGGCGGCCGCGGCGATCCGATCCACGGCACGCCGCCCGGCGGCATCGGTGGCCGACACGGATCCGGACCGTAGGCCGCCCGACGGCCCGGCGCCGCGACGCCGAAGATCCCAGGAACCTGGGATGGGCCCGGGGGCGGCCCCGTCGTACCGTCCGCGACGAGCCCGCACCCGGAGGTCGTCATGCCCAGCCTGCACATCGAGCACGCCGTCACCGACTTCTCGACCTGGACCACCGCCTTCGTGGGCTTCGCCGACGCCCGACGCCAAGCGGGGGTGCGGGCCGAACGCGTCCGGCGACCGGTAGACGACCCCGCCTTCGTGGTCGTCGACCTCGAGTTCGACACGGTCGAGGAGGCCGAGGCGTTCCTCGGGTTCCTGACCACGGCGGTCTGGGCCGTCCGGGAGAATTCCCCCGGCCTCTCCGGCCGGCCCGAGGCCAAGGTGCTGGAGACCATCGCGGTCCCCTGACGGGGCGACACAGCGGGCGCCCGGCCGCCGTCCCCTGCGAGGGTCGGCGAACGGGCGCCCAGGTGCTGTGGGATCAGACGGCCGCGGCGGGCGTGCGACGGCCGGGCTCGGAGGCGATGGCCAAGGCACTGAACGCGATCCACAGCGGGACCAGCAGCACCGCCATCCAGTAGGCCGAGACCATGCCGCACAGGAAGCCGACGATGTAGAGCACCGTCGACGGACGGGGGTGCTCGTCACGGACGCGGAGGCCGACACCGATCATGGCCGCACCGGCGAGGGTCAGCAGCGAGCCCCAGTACCCGCCGAAGGCGAAGCCGAGGGCGAACCAGAGATAGATCACCGTCACCGCGATCGCGGCGCCGAACATGGACTTCTGCAGGGTCATGGTTTCTCCTGTCGCAAGGCGCCGCTCACGCGGCGCTCGGGCGGCCCGCCGCCAGGACAGGTCGGCGGGGATGCCCCACAGCACCCGACCGAGGACGTCGACTTGTTGGGCGGGGGTGGCCCCTGCCGCGTGGACATGCTCGAACAAGTCCGAGCGGATCTCCTCGCGGCGGCGGTCCGCCACCTCGTCAGGTAGGCCTCTGGTGTAGAGGGCGGTCCAGGCCTCGGCGGTGCGGTCACCGACCGGGCTCATGCCGGCTCGATGCTGCGGTTGAGCACGGGCGACCGCTCGACGGAGGCCTGGCCGTGCACAGCCAGGGCGGCCTGGCCGGCGCTGGTGACCCGGTAGAGGCGGCGGCGGGGCCGGCCCGCCTCCTCGGCCGGCTCGTGGTCCTCCCACCGGGAGCTCAGCAACCCGGCGTCCTCCAGGCGGGCGAGCGCCTTGTAGAGCGTGCCGTGGGCGGTGAGCTTCTTGGAGTCGTCGCGGTCGGCAAGGCGCTTGGCCAGCGCGAACCCGTGGATCTCCGGGGTGTCCCCCGCGACCAGCTGGTCGACGGCCACGGCCAGGATCTGGGCCTCGAGGCCGAGCAGCTGACCGGGTTTCCTCCGCATGGAGGAAGTTTATAGGAAGATATCTTCTTGTCAAGCACCCGTGAGCTGCCTCGCCTCATGCCTCACCCCCGGCGGGTCGGGCCGTCGCCTGGGTGCGGCTCTTCGGCGGCTACACGACCGATGGCACGTAGGGGGTGCCGGGGCGGGCCCTCTCGGAGGGGTTCGGGGCCTGCTTGGGCCCGATTCGGAGTCGGAGGTCACGGACCGTGCCCTTCGAGGTCCTATTGGAGGCAATAGGGGGCGGATTCCGCCCCCTATTGCCTCCAATGAACCCCATGGGACCGACCTGAGCGATCCGTGACCACGGAGCGTGACATCCGGACGGCGGTCCGGTCCCACCAGGCCGGATGTCTCCGGCCGGACCGGCCCACCACCCCCTGCTTGCCTTGGTTTCCCGCCGCCCGACCCGGCCGGACCCGACCGAGACGCCCGCCCGGGAGAATCCGCAGGAGTTCTCTGTCAGAGGGGCCTGATTTGGTGGGTTCTTGTCACACCCCCTGGGGAGAATGGGGGCATGCAGGACGTGGTCGCCGAGCTGCGAGTGGGGTCAAGGACCTCGCCGCAGAAGACCGGGCCGGGTGGACACCGCTCGCCTTGTCGGACCGGGTCCGGGACCTCGTCGACCTCTCCGAGGTGATGCAGGTCGAGCTGGTCCGAGGCCTGGCCGGCTGGGACCGGGTCACCACCTGGGCCGAGGACGGGGCGGTCTCGCCGGTGACGTGGTTGAAGAACAACACGCCCTTGACCGGGACCGAGGCCTCCGGGCTCCTGCGGGTCGCCCGCCTCTATGCCCAGCACGCCTCGGTGGCGGCGGGCATGGACGGCGGCGAGTTGACCGTGGCCAAGGCCCGGCTGTTGTGGCGGGCCGAACAGAACCGCGAGACCGCCTTCGCCGACGCCGTCGACGGGTTCGTCGAGCTCGCCGAGGACCTGTCCACCGAGGACTTCGGCCAGGTGCTGGGCCGGTGGGTCGAGCTGGTCGATGACCAGGCCCCACCCGATGACACCAAACGCCGGTTCACCTCCGCGGACACCTACGGCGGATCGGCGCATTCCGAGCTGTTCGGCTCCGCCGATGACGCCGCCATCGTCCGCGCCGCCATCGAAGCCCTCGACACCCCCGACCCCACCGACTGCCCCGAAGGCCCCCGCACCCGCCAGCAACGCCACTACGACATCGTCATCGACATCTTCCGTCGGGCCCTGGCCGACAAGTCGGGCGACGAACCCATGACCCCCGGCGGCGCCGACATCATCCTCGACGCCCACACCGCGGCTGAGCTCATGGCCGACCCCCAAACGCTGGACCTCGAGGGCACCGACCCGATGGCCGACCTCCTCGCCCCCTACCGGCCCCACGCCGCCGGCGAGGACGCTCTCCGTCAGGCCCGCCGCTGCCACTACCCCGACGGCACCCCCGCTCTGCGGGCCGTGGCCGCCGCCCTGTTGTGCAGCGGGTGGATACACCGGTTGATCCGGGACCCCAAGACCGGCCAGCCCCTCGACTACGGCCGGGCGCAGCGCCAGTTCACCCCCCGCCAGCGCCGAGCCCTCATCGTGCGGGACGGCGGGTGCGCCTTCCCCGGCTGCGACCGCAAACCCAAATGGTGCGACGCCCACCACCTCCGACCCTGGGAGGACGACGGGCTTACCGACCTGGCCAACGGGTGCCTGCTCTGCCGGCGACACCACAACCTCATCCACCACAACGGATGGACCCTCGAACGCGACGTCGGCACGGGATCTTCACCGCGATCGCACCCGACGGACGTCGGTTCACCCGACCAGCCCACCGATGTCGACCCTGACCGGTTGCGCCACCGTCGACAACTCCCACCGCGCCTTGCCCTGACCCGGCGCGGCCCCTGGCGCACCGCGGCGATCCCCGCCCCGGCGACCCCGTCCTGCGTAGCGTCGCGTCCGTGCGCGAAGGCAGGGTGCTGGCCATGGTCCTCCTGCTGGCCGTACTGCCCTTCGCCGACATCACCCCCGCCGCGGCCTGCTCCTGTGTCCCGGCCACCCCGCGAGAGCACTACGTGGGCGCCGACCTGGTCTTCGTCGGGGAGATGACCGAGGCCTACGGCGTGGGCTCGACCGAGAACACTGCGTGGTTCCGGTTCACCGTCGACGAGGTGTTCAAGGGCCGGACGGGTGCGAAGGTCGAGGTGCAGTCCCCGTCCCAGGGCCCCGCCTGTGGGCTCGAGTTGGAGCGCGGGACGCCATACCTCGTCCATGCGTCCCGCCAGACCGGGGGGCTCCTGGCCAACAGCTGTAACGGGACCGTGCCTGCTGAGGATGCCGAGCAGGCCGCCTTCCTCGGCACTGGGCGACCACCCTCCCCCGACATCCCGCCCCCACCCGAACACGGTCCGGTGTTCGCAGCACAGGAGCCGCTGGCCGTCAGTCCCCTTGGCATCGGCATCGGCCTCACCCTCGTCGGCTCTGCCCTCCTGGCCAGTGGCGTGGCGTTCGTCCTGCGCCGACAGGCCCGGTCTTGACGGCCGACCCGGATGACGCTGTGGTGACCGGGCCCGTTGGGCTGGCCGGGCTGGTGGCGGCGACGCCGGAGGACCGGGATCGGGTGGTCGACTTCCTGCGGGCGGCGAGCATCCTGGCGGTCGTCCTGGGGCACTGGATGATCGCCACGGTGGTGGAGGTCGACGGTGAGCGGCAGGGCACCAACGCGCTGGCCGCGCTGGGCTGGCTGCGGCCGCTGACCTGGGTGTTCCAGGTCATGCCGGTGTTCTTCCTCGTCGGGGGGTTCGCCAACCTGCGGTCGCTGCACGCCGACGCCGACGGGCGCGCCGATGCGGGTGGGTTCCTGGCTCGGCGGAACGACCGGCTGCTGCGGCCGACGTTGGTGTTCGTGGGTGTGTGGCTCGTCGTGGCCGCTTGGCTGGAACGGCGGGCGGACCCGTCGGACCTGGTCAGGGACATCACCCGGATCGCCGCCCAACCCCTGTGGTTCCTCGCCGTGTTCGTGCTCGTCGTGCTGGCGGCACCGTTGCAGCTCCGGGCCCACCGGGCCCGACCGGTCATGTCCCTCGCCGGACTGGCGGGGCTGGTGGTCCTGTTCGACGGGCTGCGGCTCAACGACTGGTTGGCCGGAGCAGCGGTCGTGAACTACCTGGCGGTGTTCCTGTTCGCCCAGGGCCTGGGGTTCGCGTACGCCGACGGCCGGTTCGACTCGGTGACGCCCCGGCGGGCCCTGGCGGTGGGAGCCGTGGCCCTCGCAGTGCTCGTCGCCCTGACCACAGTCGGGCCGTATCCGGTCAGCATGATCGGGCTGCCCGGCCAGCGCATCTCCAACATGAGCCCGCCGACGGTCTGCGTCCTCGTGCTCGGCGTCGCCCAAGCCGCCCTCCTGCTCGCCGTGCGGCGGCCGCTGGGTGCCTGGTTGCAGCGGCCCCGGGTCTGGCGGACCACGATCTTGGTCAATGTCGTGGTCCTGACCGTCTTCCTGTGGCACCTGACGGCGTTCATGGTCACGGGCGCGGTCCTGCTCGCCCGCGGCCTGCCAGTGGTCGAGGTGGGGACCGGGGGGTGGTGGCTCCAGAAGGCCCTGACCGTGGCCGTCTCGACCGTCGTGCTCATCGGCCTCGTGGCGGTGTTCGCTCCCGTGGAGCGGTGGTCCGTGGCGCCGCGGGCGACCGGGCACGTGACCACCCGGGCCCTCGGTGCCGCCCTGGCGGTCGTGGGCCTGGCCGGCATCGCGCTCGCCGGCTTCGATGAGGCGTTCACGGTCGGCGGGCGGGCCCTGTTGGGGCTGCGCCTGAGCCCCGCCGTGGCGGCGGTGACGCTGACGGTGGGTTGGCTCCTGGCCCGCTCCCCGCGGACCGCTGACCGGCCATTCGATGCGACGACGCTGAGGCGTCGCCCCTGACGGTCGGCCGCACCGACCCAGCTCCACCCGTGGGGCGGCCTACCCTCGCGCCTGTGCGCCGATGGCCGCTTCTGGTGATCGCAGCTGCGGGCGCACTCGTCGCCTGTGGGGAAGGCGGGCCGGGCGCAGGCCAGTTCGAGGCCGGGCTTCCCGTGAGCACGCTTGTCCCCGATGACCTCCAGTTGCTCGACGCTCCGCCCGATGACCGGCTGGCCCAGGAAGGCGAGGACCGCCGGTCGTTCCCGACCTACCTCGTTGCGGCGCTGGGCACGGACGAAGTGCTGGTGGGGGCGGTCCACGACTTCCGGCCCGTGGCGTTCTTCGTCGGTTCACCCTCCGAGGGGGACTGGGAGGAGATCGATCCACCACCGATCGAAGGCGAGGTCCTCCCCGAAGCAGTCACCGCCGGGCGCGACGTCGTAGTCGTGGCCAAGCCGTGCCCCCGGGACCTGGACCTGGATGCCGACACGTCGCCGACCTGTCCCGACGGCTACGACGGCCTGGGGCTCTGGCGACTGGACCACCGCACCTACGAGTGGTCGGAGATCGCTTTCGCGGGGGCCGACGCCATCGGGCCCCACCCCCTGGACGGGTTCGCAGGGCCAGGGCTGGGACCCATCGGGGTGGTCGGCGACGAGGTCTACATCTGGACCGACCCCAACCGCGTCCACTCGGTGCACGCCGACGGCTCGGTCGAACAGGTCGCCGGGTGGCAAGACGCCATCCATGTCCGTTGTGTGACGGGCTCCGGCACGCTCGTCGGCGAGATCCGAACCGACGGCGCCGGCGGCAACGGCGAGGCCCTGACCAGCACGGGGACCAGCATCGTGGCCGTGCGCCCGCCGGCGGCGACCGAGTGGACGGCGTACGACGATGTCGAGTTCACCCATCAGCAGGATCTCGGCTGCACAGATGACGCCATGGTCATCGTCGGCGAGACGGATGTCTCTCTCACCACGGCCGTCTGGCGCGTCGTCGGCCTGGACGGGCGGGAGCGCGGACGCACTGCTCTGCCCAGCGAGTTCGCCCTCGCCCCGATCACCGACTTCACCGTCGCCTCGTTCTTCGCTGAGAGCAACCAGTCACTGGTGGGCAACGGGAGTCGGGGCATCGGGGTCGTCCGTGACTTCGGTGACCTCACGATCTATGACGACAGCGGCGGTCCGGGCGACCCGCTACGAGAGCCATACCTCGGCCGGCCGCGCCAGGTCATGATCCTCCCCGACGCTCGGGCGGCACCGCTGACCCGTAACTACCCGGCCGAGCGAGGCGTCGAGGTCGAAGGATCGGCCCGCCTTCCGGACGGCCGCATCGTCGTGCTGGTCCGCACCGGCGGCGACCGGGACAGCACCTTCGAGGTGCTCGTCGCCGCCTGACCGACGCGTTCTGGGCGCAGCCCGGTGTCGTAGAGATCTTTCGACGCCGCAGGCGGCGACCGGTCCCGCTACTCGATTCGCAAGCCGGAGATGGCTCGGGCGATGACTAGGAGCTGGATCTGCTCGGTGCCCTCGAAGATGTCGTAGATCTTCGAGTCCCGGTGCCAGCGCTCGACGGGATGCTCGTCGACGTAGCCGGCGCCGCCCAGGATCTGGATGGCCCGCTCGGTGACCCACACCGCGGTGCGGCCCGCCTTGAGCTTGGACATCGAGCCCTCGGCCGCCTCGAAGGTCTTGCCGGTGCGACCCATCCAGGCCGCCCGCCAGACGAGCAGGCGGGCGGCGTCGATCTCGGTCTTCATGTCGGCCAGGAGGAAGGCGATGGACTGGTTCTCGATGATGGCCTTCCCGAACTGCTTGCGCTCCAGCGCGTACTGCAGGGCGTACTCGTAGGCGGCCCGGGCGATGCCGACGGCCTGGGCGCCGACGGAGGGGCGGGTGGCCTCGAAGGTGGCCATGGCCGCCTGGCCGCCGCTCCTCTTGCCCTCACGGGCCTTGGCCATCCGGTCGTCCAGCTTCTCCTTGCCGCCGAGCAGCAGCGAACCCGGCACCCGCACGTCGTCGAGGACCACCTCGGCGGTGTGGCTGGCCCGGATGCCCATCTTGGAGAACTTGGTGCCCTGGCTCAGGCCCGCCGTTCCCGGCGGCACGATGAAGCTGGCCTGACCCCGGGACCCGAGCGTGGGGTCGACGGTGGCGACCACGACGTGGACGTCGGCGATGCCCCCGTTGGTGATCCAGGTCTTGGTCCCGTTCAGGACCCACTCGTCCTTGGCCTCGTCGTAGACGGCCTTGGTCCGCAGCGACGACACGTCGGAGCCGGCATCGGGCTCGGACACGCAGAAGGCCCCGAGGGTCACCTTCTCGGGGGTCCCGAAGCACTGCGGGACCCACTCCATGACCTGCTCCGGCGTCCCGTTGGCCATGATCCCGGCCACGCCGAGCACGCTGCCGACGATGGACAGGCCGATGCCGGCGTCACCCCAGAAGAGCTCCTCCATGATCACCGGGATGGTCAGGCCGGTCTCGTCCGCGAAGGCATTGGCGAAGAAGTCGAAGCTGTACAGCCCGATCGCGGCCGCCTCCTCGATGACCGGCCAAGGGGTCTCCTCCTTGCGGTCGTACTCGCCGGCGACGGGACGGACGACGTTCTCGGCGAAGTCGTGGACCCACTTCTGCAGCCGGATCTGGTCCTCGTTGAGTTCGAGGGAAAAGGTCATGGCGACACCTCGGGGAGCTCGGGGGGAACCCCCATAAGTTACCAGCGGGTAACAAGAGGTGGAAACCTCAGCACTCCCCGTGTCGCTAGAGCCAGGTGGTCACCATGACCATGACCATGCTGAGGGTGACCAGCAGGGCCGCCATCAGCCACACCACCCGCTGACCCACCTCGGTGCCGACGGGGTCGTCGAGCAGCAACCGGGCCTCGGCGAGCTGTGCATGCAGGCTGGTGGACTCGACCCGGAGCGCCACCGCAGCCCGGCGGGCGTGCTCCAGCTGGGCCACGACCCGCTCCGGATCACCCGTGCCCGCGGCCTCCTCCAGCTGCACCTCGAGGCGGTCGTAGCGATCCTTCAGGCCGGCCACTGCGGCGTACTGGGTCTGCAGCTCGGCCAGCTGACGGGCCACGGCCCGGGTCCGACCGGTCTGGCTGGCCGCCTGCTCCCGGGCGCTGTCCAGCTGGCGGGTCAGCTCGGCCCGGTCGCCCTCGAGCTGGCCGAGGCGCATCAGCAGCGCGGTGTTGTCGTCGACGTTCTCGGCCTCGGCGACGTCCTGGATCGCCTCCCACCGGAGACGGTCGAGCAGGTCGTCCACCTGGGCGGCCAGCGGTGAGCCCACGCCGTCCAGGAGATCATGGGCCAGGTCGTGCACCCGCTCGGCGAAGGGCAGGTCCATGGGCTGGGTCTCGCTCATGTGGGCCCAGTGGTTCCGGGCCAGCAGCAGTTCCTTGACCACGCCCCGGAGCTCGGGGGCGAGATCCTTGGCGAACACCGGGCCCCAGAAGCGGGTGATGACCTCCAGCTGGAACTGGGGATCGCTCAGCGACACTGCGATGTCGGGCCGCTTCCCGAGCTTGGTGGAGGCGACCAGGATCCAGTCGTCACCGCCGTCGAGGTGGGCGGCCATCCGCCTGTCGACGTACGGCGCGAGGCCCTCGGCGATGGCCTCGAAGGCCATGCCCACCTGCGCGCGGTAGCCACCCAACATGGGCCTCCTGTCGGCCACCTGTCAGGGAGATCAAGCTCGATGGACCCTCGTGCCCTCTGGTGTGTCCTCGACCTCGAAACCCAGGGCCTGGATGGCATCCCGGAGCTCGTCGGCCCGGCCGAAGTCCGTCGCAGCGCGGGCCTCGTCCCGCTCCCGCGCGAGGGCGGCGACCTCGTGGGGGACCTCCCCGCCGGCCGCTCGGATCTCGATGCCGACGGCCCGGGTGATCTCTCCGATCGTGGCCCACGCCGTGGCCGCCGTCGCCGGGTCACCGCCGTCCAGGGCCGTGTTGGCCGCGGTGGCGAGGCCGAAGAGCTGGGCCACCACCGACGGGGTGTCCAGGTCATCGTCCATGAACGCCCGGAACCGGCCCAGCTCGCCGTCGTCGGCGGCCGCGTCCGCCACGCCGACCATCCGGCGGGCCAGGGCGTCGAACCGCTCCAGCGCGGCCGACGCCGAGGTCGCGGTTTCTCGGTTGACCTCCACGGGCGAGCGGTAGTGGGCCTGGAGCACCAGCAACCGGTAGGCCCGCGGATCCGCCGAGGTGGCGAGGTCCAGCAGGTCGGTGTAGTTGCCCAGGGACTTGGACATCTTCTCGCCCGCCACCTCGACGAAGCCGTTGTGGACCCAGTGGTGGGCGAAGTCCTTCCCCAGCGCCTTGGCCTGGGCCCACTCGTTCTCGTGGTGTGGGAAGGCGAGGTCCTGGCCCCCGCCGTGGATGTCGAAGCCCTCACCCAGCAGCTCGAGCGACATGACCACGCACTCGGTGTGCCAGCCCGGCCGTCCCGGGCCCCAGGGCGAGTCCCAGGTGGGCTCGCCCGGCTTGGCCTTCTTCCACAGCACGAAGTCCAGAGGCGAGCGCTTCTCCTCGATGACCTCGATGCGAGCGCCGGAGCGCAGCGAGTCGAGGGACTGGCGGGCGAGGGTGCCGTACCCCTCGACCCCCGCGGTGGCCAGGTACACCCCGTCGGTGGTCTCATACGCCCGATCGGCCGCGACGAGGTCGGCGATGAGCCTGACCATCTGGTCGACGTAGGCCGTGGCGTGGGGGGCGTGGTCGGGCCGCTTCACCCCGATGAGGTCCATGCCCTGGTACCAGACCGCCTCGTACTCGACGGCCACCTCGGCGGGGTCCCGGCCCTCGGCCTGGCCCTTGGTGATGATGGCGTCGTCGATGTCGGTGATGTTGGAGACGTAGGTGACGTCCACGCCGGACCATTCGAGGTAGCGGCGCAGGATGTCGAACACCAGGCTGAAGCGCCCGTGGCCCAGATGCGGTGGCCCGTAGACGGTGGGCCCGCAGACGTACATCGTCGCCTTGCCGGGTTCACGGAACTCGACGGGGCGCACCTGGCCCCGGGCGGTGTCGAACAGCGAGAGCACGGGCCAGACCGTACCGAGGCGCCCGGGCCGCGCCGGGGAGGTTCCGTCTTCGGGCGGCGTGACGCGCACCGGTAGCTTTGGCGGATCATGAGCCCCGCCCGGTCCGTCCCCGACAAGCCGTCCCTCGAGGGCCTCGAGGTCAAGTGGGGTGCCGTGTGGGAGGACCAGGGCACGTACCGCTTCGACCGGACCACGACCCGGGGCCAGATCTACTCGATCGACACACCTCCACCGACGGTGAGCGGCTCCCTGCACGTGGGCCACGTCTTCTCCTACACCCACACCGACACCATCGCCCGCTACCAGCGCATGCGGGGCCGCGAGGTCTTCTACCCGATGGGCTGGGACGACAATGGCGTGCCCACCGAGCGCCGAGTCGAGAACTTCTACGGCGTGCGCTGTGACCCGAGCCTGCACTACGACCCCGACTTCCAGCCGCCGGCCGAGCCCCCGAAGGGCAACCGCCGCGACGACCTCGTGCGCTGCTCCCGGGGCAACTTCATCGAACTCTGCTTCGGCCTCACCGCCGAGGACGAGCAGGCCTTCGAGCACCTGTTCCGGCACCTCGGGCTGTCGGTGGACTGGACGCAGACCTACGAGACGATCAACGACCAGGCCCGGCGCACCAGCCAGCGGGGCTTCCTGCACAACCTGGCCCGGGGCGAGGCCTACCAGTCCGAGGCCCCCACCCTCTGGGACGTCCGCTTCGAGATGGCCGTCTCCCAGGCCGAGCTGGAGGACCGGGACCAGCCCGGCGCCTACCACCAGATCGCCTTCGCCCGGGCCGACGGCGACCCCGTCGTCATCGACACCACCCGCCCCGAGCTCATCCCGGCCTGCGTGGCCCTCGTCGCCCACCCCGACGACGAGCGGTACCGGCCCCTGTTCGAGACCGAGGTCCAGACCCCGCTGTTCGGCGTGTCGGTCCCGGTCAAGGCCCACCGCCTCGCCGACCCCGAGAAGGGCACCGGCATCGCCATGATCTGCACCTTCGGCGACACGACCGACGTCACCTGGTGGCGGGAGCTGGACCTACCGGTCCGGTCCGTCGTGGGTCGGGACGGACGGCTGCTGGCCGACGCCCCCCACGGCTTCAGCGCTGTGGCCGCCGACCTCTACCGCGGCGAGCTGGCGGGCAAGACCCTCTTCGGCGCGAAGGAGCGCATCGTCGACCTGCTGGGCGAGGCCGGGGCGCTGCGGGGCGAGCCCCGCAAGATCACCCATCCGGTGAAGTTCTACGAGAAGGGCGACAAGCCGCTCGAGATCGTCACCTCCCGCCAGTGGTACATCCGCAACGGCGGGCGGGAGGACGAGCTCCAGGAGGCGCTCATCGCCCGGGGCCGGGAGCTGGAGTGGCATCCGGGGTTCATGCGGGCCCGGTTCGAGGACTGGATCGAGGGCCTCAACGGCGACTGGCTGATCAGTCGCCAGCGCTACTTCGGCGTACCCATCCCCGTCTGGTACGCCGTCGGGACCGACGGTGAGACCGATTTCGACACCGTGCTGGTGCCCGACGAGGACACCCTGCCGGTCGATCCGACCTCGGACGTGCCTCCCGGGTACGAGGAGGCCCAGCGGGGCGAGCCCGGCGGCTTCGTGGGCGAGGCCGACATCATGGACACCTGGGCCACGTCGTCGCTGACGCCCCAGATCGCCGGGGGTTGGGTCGACGACGACGACCTCTTCCAGCGGGTCTTCCCGATGGACCTGCGGCCGCAGGCCCACGACATCATCCGCACCTGGCTGTTCTCCACGGTCGTGCGGGCCCACTTCGAGCACGACGGGGCCCCTTGGCGCCACGCCGCCCTGTCGGGCTGGATCCTGGACCCGGACCGCAAGAAGATGTCCAAGTCCAAGGGCAACGTCGTGACGCCGATGGCCCTGCTCGAGCAGTTCGGCTCCGACGCCGTCCGGTACTGGGCGGCCGACGGTCGCCCCGGCACCGACACCGCCTTCGACGAGGGCCAGATGAAGGTCGGGCGCCGTCTGGCCATCAAGGTCCTCAACGTCGGCAAGTTCGTGCTCAAGCTGGGCGACACGCCGCCGCCCGGAGACGCCCGCGTCGACCACCCGGTCGACCGGGCGATGCTGGCCCGGCTGGCCACGCTGGTGGACCAGGCCACCTCCGCCTTCGAGGACTACGACTACGCCCGGGCCCTGGAGCGCACCGAGTCGTTCTTCTGGTGGTTCTGCGACGACCACGTCGAGCTGGTGAAGGGCCGGGCCTACGGCAACCAGGGCGACCGTGCATCCGCGTCGGCCCGGGCCGCCCTCGAGGAGGCGCTCGGCGTGCTGCTGCGCCTCCTGGCCCCGATCCTGCCCTACGCCACCGAGGAGGCCTGGTCCTGGTGGCAGGAGGGGTCGGTGCACCGGGCGCCGTGGCCCGACCCCACCGATGTGGTCATGGACGCCGGCGGCGGCGACCCCCTCGTCACCGAAGTGGCCAGCGCCGTCCTGTCGGAGATCCGCAAGGCCAAGACCGAGGCCGGCACGTCCCTGCGGGCCGAGGTGGCCTCGGTCACGGTGCGCGACACCCACGAGCGCCTGGCCGCCCTCGCTGCGGCCGCCGACGACGTCCGCGACGCGGGCAAGGCCACCGCCTTGCTAACCGAGGAGGACGACGAGTTCTCGGTCAGCGTCACCCTCGCCCCACCGTCGCCGGACTGAGGTCGGCCGAACGGCCACACTGGACGGGTGCGCGGGCGCCGAGTGACCATCCCGGTCGCCCTGCTCGCGACGTTGGCCCTGCTCGTCCCTGCGGCTGGGGCCCAGGATGAGCCTGTCGCCGAACCGGGGCCACCGCCGCCGGCCCTGCCCGGCCTGCTGCCGGTGCCCGATCCCCTGCCCCCGGGCGCTCCCGGCGACGTCATCGCATCGGCTCCCTTCCCGGGCGGCTCGTTCCCCTTCGCGGTGGAAGGCCACCAGATCCTGTTCCGCTCGACCGATCGGTTCGGCGCCGCCATCGCCGTCTCCGGGTACATCCTGGTGCCGACCGGTGTCCCCGTCCCCCCCGGCGGCCGGGCCGTGGTGGCCTGGGCCCACGGCACGGCGGGCCTGGTCGACGGCTGCGCGCTGTCCATCTCCGCCCAGCACGAGGGACGGCTCAACTCGCCCGACAGCTATGACCGCATCGACCAGATCCTGGCCGCCGGCCACATCGTCACCGCGTCGGACTACCCGGGCCTCGGCACCCCGGGGCTGCACCCGTACCTCGACGGGCTCGGCGAGGGACGGTCGGTGCTCGACTCGATCCGGGCGGCGGCGACGTTCGGGGCCACGAACGTCGCGGTCATCGAAGGCTTCTCACAGGGGAGCCAAGCCGCCATCTTCGCGGGGGCCGAATGGCCGACCTACGCCCCCGACATCGATCTTCGAGGGGTGGTCCCGATCGGGACCCCGAGCCTGTTCGGCGCCGCCTTCGCCGCCCGCTACCTCCCTGTGGTGGACCAGTACCTGGGCAAGGTCCTCGCCGGGATCGTCGCCGGGCGACCGGACCTGGACCGGACCCAGATCCTGACCCTGTCCGGCGAGCGGGCCTACGACCGGTTCGCGGCGCGGGACCGGCCGAACGGGTTCTGTGTAAGCCCGTCGTTCGACTGGGAGCGGGACCTGGCGACCGACCCCATGGACGTGCCCCCGTGGCGGGCCGCGTTCGAGGCCAACTACCCGGGCCAGCGCCCGGTGCCGGTCCCGGTGCTGATGGTGCAGAGCGCAAGCGACGAGCAGGCCCTGGTCACCCTGGCCGATGGGGTCTGCCGGGACCTCCAGGCCAACGGCACCGACGTGCGCATGTGGCGTTACGACGACGAGGACCACGTGGCCACCGTGACGGTGTCCTCCGACGACCGGGCCCGGTGGATCCTCCACCGTCTCGAGGGACGCCCGGTCACCAACCGGGTCGGCTTCACCGGGGAGACGCCCCGGGTCATGCCCAGCTGCGCCCGAGAGGTCGTCGCCCCCGAGGATCCACCGCCCCCCGTGGGACCGGTCGCCGCCGCCCCCGGCTTCACCGGCTGACCCACCGAGGGCCCGGACCGGGTCGGTTCAGTCCACCGGCGTCTCGGTGTCCTCGCCGGCTGCGTCGGCGACCGGCGCCTGCTCCGCCGGGGGCATCCAGAGCGTTCCCGCCGGTGCGGGCGCATCGATGCCCTCGGCCTCCAGGGCCTCCTTGATCCGCAGCTGGAGCTCACGGGTCACCGCGTACTGGCGGCCGGGGCGCACCTTGACCACGAGGCGGATGGTGGCCCCGTCGGCGGCCAGCTGCTGGACCCCCCACATCTCGGGCGCATCGAGGAAGTCGCGGCTCCAGTCGTCGTCCTCCCGCAGCTCGTCCGCCGCGGCCTGGATGACGTCCATGGCCTGGCGCAGGTCCGAGCCGTAGGCGACGACGACGTCGAGCTTCGAGCGGGACCAACCCTTGCTGGCGTTGCCGACCTTCAGGATCTCGCCGTTGGCCACCGTCCAGAGGACGCCGTCGACGTCGCGCAGCTTGGTCGCCCGCAGGGAGACCGACTCCACGGTGCCGCTGACGTCCTGGAGGTCGATGGTGTCGCCCGGGCCGAACTGGTCCTCGGAGACGATGAAAAGCCCGGCCAGGTAGTCGCGGACCATCTGCTGGGCCCCGAAGCCGAGGGCCACGCCGGCGATGCCCGCGCCGGCGATGAGGGGGGCGAGGTTGATGCCGAGCTCCCCCAGGGCCACGAGCACGGCGATGACCCAGATGATCGTGCTGACGACACTGCCGAGCACGTTCTGCAGGGCCTCCATCCGGGCGTGGGCCCGGGCCGGGTCCGGGACGGCGGCGCCGACCACCGCGGTCTGGCTGACCCGGCCGAGGGCCCCGTCCTGAGTGCTGGCCACCAGCCGGCGGGCGGAGTGGCGGATCAGGCGTCGGGCGATCCGGGTCGCGATCCACGCCACCAGCAGGATGCACACGATGCGCAGTGGCTTGTCGACCATCCACTCGGCGAGGTCGGCGAGGTTCTCGTTCTCGGTCCACTCGTAGACGTTCCGGCAGGCGACGCCGGGATCCTCGCCGCAGGCCTCGGTGAGGGCTTCGCTGCTCTGCACACCCCACGTCTACCAGGAGCGCCCCCGCCTCCGGCGCCCGGGCCGGAGGCGGGGGACCGGATCAGTGGCCCCCACCACTGCCCGGGAGCTCGACGTCGCCGGCCTGGAAGAGCCCGAGGGCACCCTTGCCGACGTTGGCGAACTTGTGGGTCACCATCGGGTAGAAGCCCTCTTCGGCGAAGCTGAACTCGACGAACCCGCCCTGGGCCGGCTGCAGGTCCAGGACCTGGGACCCGCCCCGACGGGCGTCCGGCTGGAGGAGGTACGTGCCCTCCTTCCAGACCGTGTCGAAGATCGTGCCCACGATGTGGAAGGCGGAGTTCTCCGACGGCCCGTCGTCGATCACCCAGACCCGGATCCGCTCGTCGGCCTCGACCCGGATCGGGTGGAAGGCGTACTGGTTCCAGTAGCCGTTGAAGACCACGGCGTCGAAGTCCTCGTTGACCATGGCGTCGAAGTCACCGGGCTGGCCCTGGGGCCCGAGGTAGAACTCGGACTGGACCATGACGAACTCACGGTCGACCGGCGCCAGCTCCGGCGGGTCGATGATGATGGCGCCGTACATGCCGTTGCCGATGTGGTGCAGGGCGGGCGATGTGCCGCAGTGGTACATGAAGGCCCCGGCGTACTCGGCCCGGTACTGGTAGCGCAGGCTCTCGCCGGGCTCGATCGTGCGCATCTCGTCGTCCCAGGCCACCCGGCTGGCGTGGAAGTCGATCGAGTGGCCGACCTCGCCGTCGTTGACCAGCGTGACGGTGAAGAGGTCACCGACGTGGCCCCGCAGGATCGGCCCGCCCATGCGGGGCTCACCCTGGTCGGCCCCGTCGCCCTCGACGAAGGTCCAGGCCTGCTGGGTCACCCCCGGCGCCACCTCGACCTCGGCCTCGACGGCATGCAGGGTGATCTCGTGCTCGGTGGCTCCACGAGCGGGCGCGAGCGTCGGGTCGAAGGGCTCCCAGTCCGCCTCGGGTGTCGCCTCCGGGTCGATCACGGCACCGTCATCGGTCGCCATCGCCGCATCGGCCGGCGCCAGGGGTGTCCCGGGCAGGGTGATGGTCATCTCCATCCCGGCCTCCCGGTGGCCGGGCACGGTGCACCAGGCCGAGGTCGCCGCGTCGATCACCCCGAGGCTGACGCCCTCGACGGTCGCGCCCGGATCCAGCATCTCGGTACCGACCTCACCGTTGATCTTCAGGTCGTGGGCCATCGTCCCGTCGTTGGTCACGTTCACGATCACCTCGGTGCCGGCGGGCACCTCGATGGTCGGCGGGTCGACGGCGAACTCGGTCAGGGTGATGTCGAAGGTCTCGACGCCGCCCGCCCCCGCACCCGCGGCGACCTCGGCGTCGTCGTCGCTGGCCCCGACCCTCGTGCGACCGGGAATTCCTGCTAGAAACCTTGCAGATGAAAGACTTCCGCATGGGAGAGGCCGCATCTCTGCTCGGGGTCAGCGTGGACACGGTGCGCCGGTGGGCCGACGACGGGCGCCTGGCCACGACCCGCACCGAGGGCGGGCACCGGCTGGTCGACGCCGCCGACCTGGCCCGCCTGGCCGCGGCGCTGGCCGCGGCCCCTGAGCCCGGCGTCATCGCCGGGGCCTCGGCCCGCAACCGGCTCACGGGCCTGGTCACCCGGGTCGTGCGCGATGGGGTCATGGCGCAGGTCGACCTCCAAGCCGGGCCCTTCCGCATCGTGTCACTCATGAGCCGCGAGGCGGCCGACGAACTGGGCCTCGAGCCCGGCGTCGTCGCCGTCGCCAGCGTGAAGGCCACCAATGTCGTCATCGAGATACCGGAAAGGCCATGACATCTGCGTTCGTTCACTTCGTTCACGAACGCCGGCGCCGCCGACGCCGCGAGCGCTCGATGCTTCTCCGCTCCGCTGCGCAGCGTGGCCTGGTCATCGTCCTCCTGGGGGCAGGACTGCTCACGGGGTGCGGCGACGACACGACCGCTTCACCGGTCAACACCGAGCTGCTGGTCCTCGGCGCGACGTCGCTCACGAACGCGTTCACCGAGATCGAGGCCGCGTTCGAAGACGCCAACCCCGACATCGACATCGTCCTGACCCTCGACAGCAGCAGCACGCTGGCCGGCCAGGTAGCCGAGGGTGCTCCGGCGGGGGTTCTGGCCACGGCGGACGAAGCGACCATGGCCACTGCCGTGGACTCGGGGGAGGTGGTGGGTGAGCCCGTGCTGTTCGCCGCCAACACCGGGGTCCTCGCCCACCCCGTCGGCAACGACACCGTGACCGTTCCCGGCGACCTGGAGGACGACAGCATCGTGCTCGCGGTCTGCGCCCCGGAGGTCCCTTGCGGCGTCGTGGCCCGATCCATGTTCGAGGCGCTGGGCATCGACCCCCAGATCGACTCCGACGAGGAGAATGTCGGGGCTGTGCTCACCAAGCTGGAAGCCGACGAGATCGACGCCGGGGTGATCTACGCCACCGACGACCTCGCGTCCGACGCCGTCGAGGCCGTCCCGCTGCCGGACGACGTCGTGGTCTCCACCGACTACCCGATCGTGGCCGTCGAGGACAGCGACGCCGCCGCGGCCTTCGTCGCCTTCGTCACCGGCGCCGAAGGGCAGGCCATCCTCGAATCGGCAGGCTTCCTCCGCCCGTGAGCCCCTCGTTCTGGCGCCTGTTTCGACGGCGATGACCACCGAATCGGGCGCCAGAAGGCGACGACGGATGGCGTCCGGCGGGGTGCTGCCCGTACTGGGGGTGGTGGCCGCGGTCTTCCTGGCGCTGCCGCTGATCGGCCTGCTGCAGCGGACGCCTTGGGGCGAGCTGGGGGACCTGCTCACCGAGCCCGAGGCCACCGCGGCCCTCCGCCTGTCGCTGGTCGTGGCGGTGGCCGCCACCGTCCTGGCCGCGGCCCTCGGCGTGCCGCTGGCCTGGCTGCTGGCCCGGGGCCGTTTCCGGGGGCGGGCGCTGGTCCGGGCCCTCGTCCTGCTGCCGATGGTCCTGCCGCCGGTCGTCGGCGGCGTGGCCCTCCTGTTCGCCCTCGGGCGCCGGGGCCTGGTCGGCCAGTACCTCGACGAGTGGTTCGGCCTCACCCTGCCGTTCAGCACCGCCGGGGCGGTGATCGCCGCCACCTTCGTGGCCCTGCCGTTCCTCGTGATCACCGTCGAGTCCGGCCTGCGTTCGCTCGACCCCGGCTACGAGGAAGCGGCCCGCACGCTCGGGGCGGGGCGGGGCGCCACGTTCTGGCGGGTCACCGTCCCCCTGCTGGCCCCACAGTTGGCCGCCGGCGCCGCCCTCGCCTTCGCCCGGGCCCTGGGCGAGTTCGGCGCCACCATCACCTTCGCCGGCAACGTCGAGGGCCGGACCCGCACCCTCCCCCTCGCCGTCTACACCGCGCTCCAGACCGACCGGGAGGCCGCCCTGGCCCTGTCCGTGGTGCTGCTGTTCGTCTCCCTGCTCGTGCTCGTCCTCCTCCGGGACCGCCTCGTGGGCGGATCGTCGTGATCGCCCTCGAGGGCCGGGTGACCCGCGGTGGGTTCACGGCCGAGCTCGACCTGCGGGTCGAGTCCGGCGAGGTCGTCGGGGTGCTCGGCGAGAACGGCGCAGGCAAGAGCACGCTGCTACGGGTCCTGACCGGACTGACCCCGCTGGACGAGGGCACACTTCGCCTCGGCGGCATCGTGGTCGACGATCCGGCAGCCGGGGTCTACGTGCGACCCGACGAGCGGCCCACGGGGGTCGTCCTGCAGCACCCAACGCTCTTCCCCCATCTGGACCTGCGGGACAACGCCGCCTTCGGCCTCCGGCGCTCGGGCATGGCCAGGGAAGCCGCCCGAGCAACGGCCACGGCCTGGCTGGAGAAGCTCGGCGTGCGGGACCAGGCCCGGTCCCGGCCCCGGGACGTCTCGGGGGGCCAGGCCCAGCGGGCCGCCATCGCCCGGACCCTGGCTCGGGATCCCGACGTGCTCCTGCTGGACGAGCCGTTGGCCGCCCTCGACCAGGAGGGCCGCGCCGTGGTGCGCCGGCTGCTGCGAACCGAGGAGCAACGGGCCGACCGGGCCACCGTGCTCGTGTCCCACGACCCGATCGACGCCCTCTCGCTGACCGACCGCCTGGTGGTCCTGGAAGACGGACGGGTCACCCAAACCGGCCCGCCCACCGAGATCACCCGGCGCCCCCGGTCGGCCTTCGTCGCCCGCCTGGTCGGCCTGAACCTGCTCGAGGGCCGGGCCGACGGCACCACGGTGGTCCTGCCCGGACCGGCCGACCTGGTGACCGCCACCCCGGCCGCCGGCGCCGTGCTGGTCACCCTGGCCCCACACTCCATCGCGCTCTACCGCAGTCGGCCGGACGGCAGCCCCCGGAACACCTGGGCGGTCCCGATCGAGGACCTCGAGGCCGTGGGCGACCGGGTGCGGGTCGCGCTCGGCGGTCCCATCCCCTTGGTGGCCGAGATCACCCCCGCCGCCGTGGCCGACCTCGGCCTCCGCGCCGGCGAGCGGGTCTGGGCCACCGTCAAGGCCACCGACATCGACGTCTACCCCGCCTGACGGATCGCTCCCACGATCTCGCGGGCGACGAGGCGTTGGCCGTGCTCGGCGAGGTGGACGGTGTCGGGGACCCGGACGGGGCGGAGGGAGCCGTCGCCCGCCGGGAGCCCGGCCACCCACTCCCCGTTCTCGCCGCCCACGGCATCGGCGGCGTCGGCCAGGGTGATGAAGTCCCAATCGGCGGCGGCCCGCTCGTACTCGGCCCGGAGCCCGTCCACGACCGCTTGCAGCTCGGGGGTGACCATGGGCGGCGGGAGCACGAGCACGACACGGGCACCGGACTCGGCGATGGCGGCCATCGCCGAGTCGACCTGCCGGCCCCATTCGCGGGCGAAGTGCGGGGCGCCCACGCTGCGGATCACCTCGCCCTCGGGTGTCGTCCAGAGCTCGGCGAGGTCCTCGGTGTAGTTGCCGATGAACAGCATGACGACCACGTCAGGATCGACGCGGACCAGGTCCTGCTCGAGCTGGTCGGCCCAGTCGAAGAAGCGTGGGGTCAGCAGGCCGGAGCCGTTCACCCCCTCGTTGTGCACCGTGTACTCGTCGCCCAGCTGGCGGGTCAGGGCGGGGCCCGTCTGGCGCATGATGGAGTCGCCGACGAGGAGCACGTGCTCGGTGCCCGGGGTCAGGGCCTCACCGACGCCCACCCCGATGGCCAAGAGGCCCAGGACGACCAGGCCGGCGACCCGGGTCACCCGTCGTCGGCGGCCTTCGGCGACTGGCTCGCGGCGGCCGCGGCCAGGGTGGCGAAGACTTGGGCGCGCGCGTGGTGGAACCTGGAGTCACCACCGGATTCCGAGGCGCGACGCATGGAGGCGAGCGCCATCTTCTCGTATTCCTCGGCACTTCCCGCCATTGGCACGGGGCTCCTATCGGCATGACACAGTGTCGAGATGATCCTTGATCGCTTCCGTCTCGACGACAAGGTCGTCATCGTCACCGGTGCCGGGCGCGGCATCGGCGCCGCCATCGCCCGGACCTACGCCGAAGTGGGGGCCAACGTGGCCCTCGCCGCCCGGACCGAGGCCCAGTTGGAGGAGGTGGCCGCCGACGTCCGGGCCTCGGGTGGTGAGGCCCTCGTCATCCCGTGCGACGTCAGCGAGCTCGACGTGCTCGACAACCTGGTCGACCGGACGGTCGAGGCCTTCGGGGGCGTCGACGTCGTGGTCAACAACGCCGGCGGGTCGATGCCCAACGCCTTTCTGGACACCAGCGTGCGGGCCTTCGAGAAGGCCTTCCACTTCAACGTGACCACGGCCTTCCGCCTGACCCAGTTGGCCGTACCCCACATGCTCGGTCGCGAGGGGGCCTCGGTGGTCAACATCTCCTCGGCCATCGGCCGCCTGTCCGACCGCGGGTTCGCCGCCTACGGCACGGCCAAGGGCGCCCTGACCCACCTCACCCGCCTCCTGGCGGCCGACCTTGCTCCTCGGGTCCGGGTCAACGGCATCGCCGTCGGCTCGGTCGCCACCTCGGCCCTGCAGGTCGTGCTCGACAGCGACGAGATCCACGACGAGATGGTCGCCCGCACCCCCCTGCGCCGCCTCGGCGACCCCACCGACATCGCCGCGGCCGCCCTCTGGCTCGCGTCCCCCGCCGGCGCCTGGGTCACCGGCAAGGTCGTCGAAGTCGACGGCGGTCTCGAAGCCCCCAACCTGGCTATGGGCCTACCCGACCTCTAGCGCCTGTCGCCCCCTCGAGCCGGGCTTGCCGCGGTTGGTTCTAGAGCTCGTCCTCGTCCACGCTGAACGTGTCGCAGGCTTCGACGTCACCGGATTCGTAGCCCTCGGTGAACCAGCGGACCCGCTGGGCGCTGGCGCCGTGGGTCCAGTTCTCCTCGCTGCCGGCCCCCAGGCGGTCGTCGCCGACGGCGGCGGCAGCATCGAGGCCCTCCTCGAGGTCGCCGTCGCTCAGCAGGTCGCGCTGGAACGCGGCGTGGGCCCACACCCCCGCCAGGCAGTCGGCCTGCAGCTCGAGGCGGACCGACAGGGCGTTGACCTGGTCGGGCTGCTCCGCCTGGAGGCGCCGGACCTCGTCGTTGATGCCGAGCACGTTCTGGACGTGGTGGCCGACCTCGTGGGCCAGGACATAGGCCTGGGCGAAGTCCCCCGGCGCGCCGAAGCGTTGGCTCAGCTCCCGGAAGAAGGCGAGGTCGACGTAGACCTTCGAGTCCGCGGGGCAGTAGAAGGGCCCGGTCGCCGACGAGGCGAAGCCGCAGCCGGACTGCACCCCCTCGCGGAACAGGACCAGATCGGCCTCTGGGTAGTTCTGGCCGGCGTCGGCGAAATGGCCGTCCCAGAAGCCCTGGACGTCGTCGAGCACGAAGGACACGAACTCCACCGTGGTGGCATCGGGGTCGTCAGCGGGGTCCAGCGGGTCCTCGCCGCCGGCGGCCCCGCCGGCGGTCGAGAACTGGCCGAGGATGTCCTCCAGGTCTTCGATCCCGAAGCCCCCGGAAGCCGAGTCCCCGCTCGTGCTCCCATCGCCCCCGACGCAGCTCTTGCCCAGGAAGGCCACGGCCACGAGCACGACGATGCCGATGATCCCCCCGCCCTTGCCTCCTAGGGGCAAGCCGCCGAGGCCGCCGAACCCGCCACCCGAGCTGCCCCGGCGATCCTCGATGTGCTGACTGCGGCCCCGGCCCGGCTTCCACCTCATCGCCGGCCCTCCCCGCCTGCCCCGTCAGCGACCATCGCCGCCGTAGGCGCCCTCGCCGTCGGGCCCGTCGGGCACCCCGTCGCCCTGGCGGGCCAGCAGCACCTGACAGGCGTCCACGTTGCCCTCGTCGCAGAAGGCATCGAGCTGGTCGTCGTCGAGCTGGTCGCAGGCCACCTGGTCGCCCGCCGCGCACTGGTCGGCGAAGGAGACCGTGGTCGTGGTGACCACCGTGGTCGGCGGCGGCGCGGTCGTGGTGGGCGGGACCGTCGGCGCCACGGTCGTGTCCGTCGTGTCGACCTGGGTGCCGTCGTCGTCGTCGTAGGACAGCCACAGGCCGACGCCCACCCCCGCGACGAGGAGGAGCACGCCGATCGCGGCCAGGACGCCGGGACGGCGGTACCAGGCGGGCTTCCCCGTCTCGGTCATGGGCGGCTCACCTCCAGAGGGCGACCACCGTACGGACGGCCTCGTCACCCACCACCAGGGTCCCGATGTGGCTCTCCCCCGGCCGCACGTGGAGCTCGGCGTCGGGCACTCGGGCGGCCAGGGCCTCGGCGTGGTGGAGGGGCACGATGTTGTCGGCGTCGCCGTGCCAGAACCGGACCGGCACCCGGATGTCGCCGACCGAGAACCCCCAGTGCCGGCCGAAGAGGGCCAGGTCGGCGGTCACGGCGTTCAAGCCGCCGGACGCCGCCGCCGTGTTGATGTCGTCCAGGAACATCTCCTCCATACCCGGGGCGGCGAAGGCCTCCCGGTCACCGGGAGGCGACACCCGGGAGTAGAGCCCCATGGCCTGATGGCCGAACGGTCGCACCGCACGGGCGAACGTGGTCAGCGTGATGCCGAGGGGTTGGCGCAGCAGCGTCAGCGGGTGACGCAGGAGTCGGGTCAGGTCGACCACACCGCCGTCCGCCGCGTCCTCGCCGACCGTCGGGGCGACGCCGCCGAGGACCACGGCGGCGACCACCCGTTCGGGCATCTCGTGGGCACAGGCCAGGACGTAGGGCCCACCCCCCGAAAGGCCGATCACCCCGAAGCGCTCCGCCCCCGCGTCGTCGGCCAGCACGGCCACGTCGTCGGCGAACGCCCGGATGTCCCGGTACAGGTGGCCCGTCGAGCCCCCGGTGCCCGGACGGTCCACACCGATGACCCGTACGCCGAGCTCGTCCGCCACCCGGCGGGCCGCCGGCGGGACCTGGCGGCGGGCCCCCGGGGTCCCGTGGAACCAGAAGATCGCCCGGCCGTCCTCGGGGCCGAACTCGGCCACACCCAAGCGGCGGTCGGCGGCGACGGTCACCGTTCGCTCCGCTCGGGGGGGCACCAGCACGTGGTCGGTCATTGCGGCCGGACGCTACCGGGGCGGGCTCCGGGGCGGCTGGTTCATGTTCTCGGCGAACTGGTAGCCGCTCTCGGTGATCACCTCGAAGAGGTGGACCATGTTCATGATGTCCTCCTCGTAGGAGAACCTCCCGTCGCCGGCATAGGTCATCATCGAGACGCCGGGGACCTCGTAGTGGGAGCCGTCGGCCCGCTGACCCGGCAGCCGGTTCCACCAGCGCAGGACGACCTGGTCGCCGTCGATCGACGCCCACTCGTGGGGGAACCGCCAGTCGTCCAGCCCGGCCATCGACTCCCGCCAGAACTCCCGGAGGTTCTCGATGCCGGTGACCCGACCCCAGGCGGGGTCGATGAACGTGGCGTCGTCGGTGAACATCTCGTCCAGCCCGTCCCAGCCGCTGCGGCCCTCCTCGGCGTCGGAACGGACCTCCAGGTACCGCTCGATGGCGGCCTCGATCTCGGCTCTCGGGTGGGCCATGGCCTCAGCCTGACACAACCCGGAGGACCGTCAGGACGGCGGCCGGTGGCTCACTGGCAGGCCGCGGCGGCGTCGGTGAGCTCGGTGGGGATGTCGTCGGGGTTCTCGGCCAACTCCTGGTCGATCTCGACGAACCGGTCGTAGGGCACGGTGGCCTGGAGCTCGTCGATCACGCAGCCACAGAACGCGGCCGGGCTCCCCGCGCTCGTGCACGAGTCGTTGAAGTTGTCGATGACCTCTTGGGGGTACTCCCCTTCCACGGTCGTGTCGGCGGGCTCGTCGGCCGGCTCGTCGTCGGTGCCGAAGACGTCGCCGTCGCTCTGGTCGCCCTCGTCGGCCATGTCGTCGAAGAGGTCCGAGGCCGAGGGGTCCTCGTCCACCGTGTCCTCGGGGGCATCGCTCTGGTCCGCCTCGTCGCCGCGGTCCGAGGAGCTGGCCGTGCTGTCGCCGTCGTCGCCCCCGCCGAGGGCCACGACCAGGCCGGCGACGATGGCGAGCGCCACGACGACGGCGCCGATGATCAGCCAGGTCTTGCCGCGACCCCCCGAGGCCGAGGCGCCCGGACCCGCGTAGGTCCCGAGCGGGGCGCCCGGGGGCGGCGTGCCCGCGCCCGGAGGGGGACCGGCGGCCGGGGCGGCCCCAGGGGCGCCCGGGGGCGGGGCCGGGGCCGTCCCGGCGGCCGGGGCGGCCCCAGGGGCGCCCGGGGGCGGGCCGGGCTGGGCCGGGGTGGCCGGGACGACCTGGGTGGCACCGGCCGCCGTCGCGGCCGTGGCCCCACCGCCATGGACCGGGTCGACGCCGACGGTCTGGCCGTCGGCCACCTGGTCGGTCCAGTCGGTGCCGTCGAACCACCGGTTCTGGTGACGGCTCGTGGGATCCGGGTACCAGCCCGCAGGGGTGCTCATCGGCTCGGTGCTCCTTGTCGGTCAGGGCTTCTCGGCGCCCACGATCCACATGGCGAAGAACTGGGCACCGCCACCGTAGGCATGACCGAGGGCGGTGCGGGCACCGTCCACCTGGTGGTCGCCACACATCCCCCGGACCTGCATGGCGGCCTCGCCGAAGCGGATCATGCCCGAGGCCCCGATGGGGTTGGTCGACAGCACGCCGCCCGAGCAGTTCCAGGGGATGTCGCCGTCCATGGCCGTGGCCCCGGACTCGGTCAGCTTCCAGCCCTCGCCCTGTTCGGCGAAGCCCAGGTTCTCCAGCCACATCGGCTCGTACCACGAGAACGGGACATACACCTCGGCCACGTCGATCTGCTGGCGGGGGTCGGTGATGCCTGCCTGCCGGTAGAGGTCGGCGGCGCAGTCCAGGCCGGCCTGCGGGTTCACGTGGTCACGGCCGGCGGCCATGGTCGCCTCCGAACGCAGGGACGAGCCGTGGATCCAGGCCGGGTTGGGGCTGGCGTCACCCGTGGCCTCGTCGGCCAGGACCATGGCGAAGGCCCCGTCGGAGGACGGGCAGGTCTCGTCGTAGCGGATCGGGTCCCAGAGCATCATCGAGTCGCGGATGGACTCGTAGGTGATGTGGGGCTGGTGCAGGTGGGCGAAGGGGTTCTTGCAGGCGTTGAGCCGGTCCTTCAGGGCCACCAGGATCCCGGTGTCGTCCGGGGCGCCCGAGCGGCGCATGTAGGCCCGGATGTGGGGGGCGAAGAAGCCGCCCGCCCCCGCGACCAGCTTCTGGGAGAAGGGCACCGGCAGCGACAGGGCCCACATGGCCTCGGACTCGGACTGCTTCTCGAAGGCGACGGTCAGGACCCGCTTGTGGATCCCCGAGGCCACCAGGCTGCTGGCCACGATGGCCGTCGAGCCGCCGACGGAGCCGGCGGTGTGGACCCGCAGCAGGGGCTTGCCCACCGCCCCCAGCGCTTCGGCCAGGTACAGCTCCGGCATCATCAGGCCCTCGAAGAAGTCCGGGGCCTTGCCCACGACCACGGCGTCGATGTCGGACCAGGTCATGCCCGCGTCCTCGAGCGCCCGCATGGCCGCTTCCCGGACCAGACCGGCGATGGAGACGTCACCCCGGGTCGCCTGGTGGCGGGTCTGCCCACACCCGACGACGGCTACTCGCTCGGCGCCCATCAGTTTCCCTCCAACACGCAGATCAGGTTCTGTTGCAGGCAGTGGCCGGAGGTGGCGTGGGCCACCCCCCGACCCGCGGTACCGGCCGAGACCCGGTTGGCCAGCTCGACGATGCGGACCAGGCCGGCCGCCATCATCGTGTTGGCCGCCAGCGCCCCGCCCGAGGGGTTGACCTCGACGTCCTCGCTCAGCCCGATGGCCTCGCGCAGGATGACCTCCTGGCTGGTGAAGGGGGCGTGCAGCTCGGCCACGTCGACCGGGCCGTCATGCACGCCGGCGGCCTGGGCGGCCAGGCGGGTGGACGGCGAGTCGGTGAGGTCCCGCAGGCCGAGGGCGTGCACGTCGATGCGGTGCTCGAGGCCGCGGATCCAACTCGGACTGTCGCTCAGCTCGCGGGCCCGGTCCTCCGCAGCCAGCACGACGGCGACGGCACCATCGCTGATGGGCGGGCAGTCGTGCTTGCGCAGTGGGGCGACCAGCGGGTCCTCGGCCAGGATGGCGTCGACGTCGAAGTCACCACTGATCGTGGCGTAGGGGTTGTCCCTGGCCGCGGCCCGGGAGCGGACGGCGATCTCGGCCAGGTCGCGCTCGGTGGCCTTGCCCGAGTCGAGCAGCGCCCGCGCCTGCAGCGCGGCCAGGCTGACCGAGTCCGGCCACAGGGGGCCGTAGTAGTAGGGGTCGAGCTGGCGGCTCAGCACCCGGGGCAGGTCGCCGGGCGAGGACTTGCCGTAGCTGTAGACCAACGCGGTGTCCGCCGCCCCGGTCTGGATCTTCACCCACGCCTCGTAGAGGGCCCAGGCCCCGTCGGCCTCGACGTGGGACTCGCTGATCGGCGGGTAGGGCCCCACACCGTCGAGGGTGCCGACGAAGCTGAACCCCTGGCCGGCCAGGTAGTCCGTGCTCCCCGAGCAGGTGAAGTCCAGGTCGGCCTGGGTGACGCCGAGGCCGTCCTTGAGCTCCTGGAGGACCGGCATCAGCATCTCGACCTCGTTGCGGTCGTCAACCCGCCGCGCGTGCACCGACTGCGCCGTTCCGACGATGGCCACGTCCCTCATCAGACGTGCTCCTTGTAGGTCTCGTAGTCGGCGTCGGGCTCGCCGTTGGGGCGCCACCATTCGATGTTCTCGAAGGAGGTCTCCCAGTCGGCGGGGTCCTTCCACTTGGCCTTGACGCGCAGGCCCATGTGGACCTGGTCGTGGGGAATCTCCTGGATGAGGCCGAAGACGGCGAGGTCGGCGCCGTCGGGAACGATCAGGGCCGAGGCGTAGGGGATCTCGATGCCCCGGCCGGTGAACTCGACGTTCACCACGCAGAAGCTGACGACGGTGCCGACCGACGGCAGCTCGACCGTCTCCTCGGTGGGGACGCCGTCGACCGGGCAGGCGCCCCGGGACGGCACGTAGACCTTCTGGCACTTGGGGCAGCGTTCGCCGAGGAGCTTGCCCTCGGCCATCCCCCGCAGGAACCGGGTCTGACTGATGCCCGCGGTGTACGTGTAGTCGAGGCGGGCCGGGGTCCGGATGGACTTCACCGGTTCGAGGCCCTCGAGGGCGGGGAGCGCCGAGGCGTCGACCTCGGGCTGGGACCAGAGGCCCTCGGGGAACGGGCTGATCTCGATGTCGCTCATCGTCGTCGGCTCCTCACCTGACGGCTCATCGCTGTGCAGGCCTCATCGGCCCGCCGATCGACCACGTCGCTCATCCCGCGGCCTCCGGCTCGAAGCAGGCGATGTCGGTGATCGACCCCTCCCGCTCCTCGGCCCAGCGGACCTTGACCCGCATGCCGGTGCTCATGGCGTCGGGCGTGCCTGCGTCCACGGCGTGCAGCATCGAGGTGTCGGCGCCGTCGAGGCGGATCAGTGCCCAGGCGAAGGCGCCGTCCAGCGGCGTGCCGGTGCGGGGCTCGTCGACCCACGCCCAGCTCGTCACCTCGCCCGCGTCGCCGACCGGCACCAGCTCGGTGAGGGCCTCCGAGGATTGGGGGTCGTACTCCATGGGCGGGCACATCACCCCGCCGTCGGCCATCCGGACGCCGACGAGCACCCCTTCGCGCAACCCGGTGAAGAAGGCCGACTGCACGGGGCCCACCGTCCGGGTGAACGGGTACTCGACGACGAGGGGCGCACTGAGGACGTCGCTCTCGCTCATCGCCGCCGAGACTAGAACACGTTCCAGTTCCGCGGTAACCGCAACGCGCTCGGGCCGGGGGGACGACACCGACGCAGCCAAGGGGGCATCGGGTGCCGCTGCCGGGCGGTTGGCGGCGGACCTGCTGTCGCCCTGCTCTGAAATTGCGCCAGCTGGTTGCGCCCAGCGCAACAGATCGGCGCCAGAACCGGTCGGATCCGACCCCCTCTGAAATTGCGCTGTCTGGTTGCGCCCAGCGCAACAGATCGGCGCCAGAACCGCTGACCTGCCCCCGACAACCGGCGGCGCGACCTCACGCCCCTTCCCTGCCGTCGTTCCCCCAGCCCGACGACGGGCTCAGTCCCCCGGCTGGTAGGTCCAGTTGGGGTCGCGCTTCTCGGCGAAGGCCTGCCGCGCCTCGGCCGAGTCGGGGTGCTGCAGCAGGCGGCGGGTGTAGGTCTGCTCGGTGCGGTAGGCGTCCTTCAGGGGGAGGAACTCGGTCTCGTTCAGCGCCGCCTTGGCCAGGCGCAGGGCCAGGGGACTCTTGGCCGCGAGGGAGGCGGCCAGCTCGGCCGCCGTCGACGCCAGCCGGCCGAGCGGCACGACGCGGTTGACCGCGCCCAGGCGGTACAGCTCCTCGGCTGTGGCCGGGACGCCGGTCAGGAACAGCTCCCGGACCTTGGGTCGGCCCAGCAGCAGGTTCAGATGCGCGCTGGCGCCGAGGAGGCCGACGTTGATCTCCGTGGTGCCGAAGGTGGCGTGGTCGGCGGCCAGGATCAGGTCGCAGACCGCGGCGTACGCCAGGCCGGCGCCGAGGGCCGGGCCGTTGACGGCGGCGATGACGGGGACGGCACAGTCGTAGACCGCCTCGAGGGCTTCCCGGGGCAGGCGACCAGGGTCATCGGGGTCGGCCTCCGTGTCGTCGGTGTCGAAGGTCGTGAGGTCGATGCCGGCCATGAACGCCTTCTCGCCGTGCCCGGTGAAGATGGCGACGCGGACACCGGGGTCGTCACCCAGTGTCCGGAACGTCTCCCGTAGCTCCACCATGGTCGAGCGGGTGATCGCGTTGACCGGAGGGCGGTCCAGGGTCACGGTCGCCACGTGGTCGGCGACGCCGACGGTGAGGTCCCCCACGGGGCCAATCCCTACCATGCGCCCCGATGCCTGACGCTCCTTTGTCCTGGGACGAAGCCGTGGCCCGGGTCACCGGTCCCGACGGCCGCTACCCGCTGGTCGACGCCACGATCGACGGCCGGACCTACAAGGTCTTCGCCAACACCCCGCCGTCGCTGCGCTTCCTGTTCGAGCTGGCCAGCGGCCACGGCGACCAGGACTACCTCGTCTACGAGGACGAGCGCCTGACGTTCACCGACGTCTGGGCCAAGGTCGGGGCCATGGGCGCCCTGCTCCACGACCGCTACGGCGTGCGCCACGGCGACCGGGTGGCCATCGCCATGCGCAACTACCCCGAGTGGATCGTCGCCTTCCAGGCCATCACCTCCATCGGGGCGGTGGCCGTGGCCCTCAACGCCTGGTGGACGACCGACGAGCTGGAGTACGGCTTCGAGGACTGCGGCGCCAAGGTCGCCCTCACCGACCAGGAGCGGGCCGAACGCCTGGCCCCGGTGCGCGAGAGCCTCGGCTTGTCGGTCATCGGCGTGCGCCTGACCGACGACCTCCCCGGCGTCGACCGGCTGGAGGACGTGCTCGCCCCATCGGCCCCGCTGCCCGACGTGGCCATCGACCCCGACGACGACGCCACCATCCTCTACACATCCGGCACCACCGGTCACCCGAAGGGCGCGGTCTCGACCCACCGGGCCGTGCTCAGCGGCCTGCTCGCCTTCGGCGCCCGCTCCGCGGTCAGCGCCCTCATGGAGCCGGCGAAGGCGGAGGAGCGCCCCCGGGACCGCACGGCCTACATCCTCGTGGTGCCCCTGTTCCACGCCACGGGCCTGATCCCCGTCATGCTCGGCACCACGGCCTCCGGGGCCAAGCTCGTGATGATGTACCGCTGGGACCCCGAGCGGGCCCTGGAGCTGATCGAGCGCGAGCGGGTCACGGCCTTCGTCGGCGTGCCCACCATGTCCTGGGACCTGCTGGAGTCGCCTGACTTCGAGAAGCGGGACACCTCCAGCCTCGTCTCCATCGGCGGCGGCGGGGCCCCGGCCCCGGCGGAGCTGGTGCGCCGCGTCGACAAGGGCTTCGAGCAGGGCAAACCCCAGATCGGCTATGGCATGACCGAGACCAACGCCTACGGGCCGGGCAACAGCGGGGCCGACTACCTCCGGAAGCCCACCAGCTCGGGCCGGGCGGTGCCCGTGATGGAGGTCCAGGTCGTCGACGACGAGGGCAACCCGGTCCCTGCGGGCGAGGTCGGCGAGATCTGCTTCCGGGGCCCGAACGTGATCCGGGGTTACTGGAACCAGCCCGAAGCCACCGCCGAGGTGATCGACCCCGACGGCTGGCTGCGCTCCGGTGACCTGGGCCGGCTGGATGACGAGGGATTCATCTACGTCGAGGACCGGGCCAAGGACATGGTCCTGCGGGCGGGCGAGAACATCTACTGCGCCGAGGTCGAGGGGGCCGTCTACGAGTTCCCCGGCGTGGCCGAGGCTGCCGCCTTCGGCGTCCCCCACGAGCGCCTGGGCGAAGAGGTGGCCCTCGCCGTCGTCCCCTCCCCCGGCACCGTCCTGGACACCGACGCCCTGCTTTCCCACCTCAAACGCCACCTGGCCGGGTTCAAGGTCCCCACCATCGTGAAGATCCGCGAGGAGCGCCTTCCCAGGAACGCCAGCGGCAAGATCCTCAAACGCGACCTGAGAGACGAAGCCGCCGCCGAAGCCGGCTGACCACCCGTTCTGGCCCTTGATTTCGCTCCCAGAGGGTGGAAATCACCGGCCAGAAGCAATCAGATCGGCGCGGGTTGGGCCCCTCGCACCAGCTTCCCTGGCAAGGCCCCCGTGGACTGGCCGTCGCGGAAGGTGACCTGGCCGGCGCAGACGGTGGCTCGGTAGCCAGTGGCGCGCTGGATGTAGCGCTTGCCGCCGGCGGGGAGGTCGTGGACCATCTCGGGGACCAGGACCCCGAGGTCGGCCGCGTCGATGAGGTTCAGGTCGGCCCGGTAGCCCGGAGCCAACACGCCGCGGTCGTTCAGCCCGACCAGGGCGGCGGTCTCGCGGGTCTGCTGACCGACCAGCCACTCCAGCGGCAGCGGCTCGGCGACGTCCCGACCCCAGTGGGCGATGAGGTACGTGGGCATGGAGCCGTCGCTGATCATCCCGCAGTGGGCGCCGGCGTCACCGAGGCCGGGGACCGTGTGGGGGTGCAGGAGCATCGCCCGGATGGTGGCGAAGTCCTGGTCGGCGTAGTTGGCGAACGGCAGGTAGAGCAGGCCTCGCCCATCCCGCTCCAGGAGGACGTCCAGGGCGACCTCCACCGGCGCCCGCCCCTCGCGGCCGGCGATGGCCTCGAGGCTGCGCTCCGCTCCCGGGTCGTACTCGGGCGGGTCACCCAGCGGGAAGATCCCGTCGTAGGCGCCGAACACAAGGCCACCGTCGGCCAGCTCACCCAGGACCGTGGCCCGCACCTCGGGGTCCCGGAGGCGGGCCACCCGTTCGCCCAGCGGGGCGTTGGCCATGGCCTGGTAGGTGAGCGAGGTCACGAGTGGGTGCAGGCGACCTTCCAGGCCCATCAGGACCCCGACCGGGCGGGAGGCGACCTGGCCCCGGATGGGTACGCCGTCGGCCTGGGCCGCGCTGATGTGGTCGAGGAGCGCCTTCCAGTCGCCGCGGTGGGGCTCGGACAGGGTGGTGATCGACAGGGGGCGGCCGCTGACCTCGGCCATCGACCGGATCAGGGCGAACTCGGTCTCCAGATCGACCAGGTCGGCGACCAGCTGCAGCACCCCCGCCCCCGTCGAGCCGACCCCCCGCGCGATGCCCAGCAGCTCGTCGGCCGTTGCGGTGAGGCTCGGTGTCGGCCGTCCGTCCGACGAGCGGTGGTTGACCGTCCGCGACGTCGTGAACCCCAGGGCTCCGGCGCGGATGCCGTCCGCGGCCAGCCGCCCCATGGTCTCGATCTCAACGGACGTGGGGACCGCTTCGTGGTCTGCCCCCCGATCGCCCATGACGTAGCCCCGCAGGGCGCCGTGGGGCACCTGGGCGCCGACGTCCACGGCGTGGGGCAGGCGCTCGATGACGTCGAGGTACTCGGGGAAGCTCTCCCAGCCCCAGCTGATGCCTTCGGCCAGCGCCGTGCCCGGGATGTCCTCCACGCCCTCCATCAGCGCGATGAGCCAGTCGTGGCGGTCGGGCTTCACGGGGGCGAAGCCGACCCCGCAGTTGCCCATGACCACGGTGGTGACGCCCTGCCACGACGAGGGCGTCAACAGCGGGTCCCACGTGACCTGCCCGTCGTAGTGGGTGTGGACGTCGACCCAGCCGGGGGTGACCAGCAGGCCCTCGGCGTCTATCTCCTCGCGACCCGCGCCGGGCACCTCGCCCACGGCGGTGACCCGGCCCTCGTCCACGGCGACATCCGCGACCCGTCGATCCGCCCCGGTCCCGTCGACGACCGTCCCACCCCGGACGACCAGATCGTGCTCGTGCTCCCCCATTGCCCGAGAGTACGTCTCCGGCCGTCAGCCACGCTGCGGAGTCGGAGCGAAGCAGCCCTCCCAACCGCTCGCCTACAGCTGCCGTAGGCAGCGGGAGCCGCGCCGGCGGCGGCGAGAGACTTAGAAGGGGTCGCCCTCGCCGGAGACCTCGGCGGTGTCGCCGTCCTGGGCGTCCACGGTCACGGGAACCACCGGCCGGCCCTCGGCGTCGTCGAGGCGGAGGTGCTCGGTCGGGTTCAGCGGGGTGGGGACCATCTGGGTGCGGAAGAGGATGTCGGTGACGGTGCCCGTCCAGCCGTCACCCTCGCTCGAGGCGACCAGGTGACACTCGGCGAACGAGTCGCCGGAGGAGAACACGAGGGAGGCCTTGCCGTCGTAGCTGCTCATGGCGGCGACGTTACGGGGCCAAGATGGAGCGATGCGACGGCCAAAGGTCCCGATCCTGCTCACGACGGAGGTCGTGACGTGAAGCTCGACGCGATGGCCATGAGCCTGCCGCTGCGGGAGGCCCAGACCCTGGCCGCCGAGGTGGAGCGGGCCGGGTTCGCCGGCCTGTGGTTCACCGAAGGGGGGCGCACCGCGTACCTAGGCGCCGCCGCCGCGGCCCTGGGCACGACCGACCTGGACATCGGCACGGGCATCGCGGTCGCCTTCCCCCGCAGCCCGATGATCACCGCGTCGACCGCGTGGGAGCTGGCCGAGGCCACCGGCGGCCGGTTCTTCCTCGGCCTCGGCACCCAGGTCAAGGCCCACATCGAGCGCCGCTACGGCGTGCCCTACGAGCACCCCGGCCCGTGGTTGCGGGAGTACGTGCTCGCCCTGCGGGCCATCTTCCGGGCGTTCCAGGGCGAGGAGAACCTGGCCTTCCACGGGGACTTCTACGACCTCGACCTGCTGCCGGCGACCTGGAGCCCGGGCCCCATCGAGCACCCCGCCGTGCCGATCTACCTGTCCGGTGTCCGGCCCTGGATGCTTCGGGCCGTAGGCGAGGTGGCCGACGGCCTGCACGTGCACCCCCTGCACACCCGGAAGTACCTCGACGAGGTCATCGTGCCCAACGTGGCCGAGGGCCGGGCCGGCGCCGACCGCCCCGTGGACGCCGTCACCCTCGCCTGCCCCGTCCTCACCATCGTGGGCGACACCGACGAGGAGCAGGCCCGCTGGCGGGAGGCGGCCCGCTTTCAGCTCGCCTTCTACGGCTCGACCCGGACCTACCGGGGCGTGTTCGAGGCCCACGGCTGGGACGGCACCTCCGAGCGCCTCCACGAGCACCAGAAGGCCGGCGACCTGCCCGCCATGGCCGCGGTCATCACCGACCAGATGCTCGACGTGCTCGCCGTCACCGCCACCTGGGACGGCCTCGGCCCGGCCCTGCTCGACCGCTACGCCGGCGTCGAGCACCCCGTGCGGATCATCTGCTACTTCGCGGGCAACTCGATGCGGGCCGACGCCACCTTCGACCAGTGGCAGCAGGTCGCCACCACCGTCCGCGCCGGCTGATCACCGGTTCCGGGCACTCTCCTCTGTTCTCCACGACAGAGGGGGATGCCCAGAACCGGTCAGGGCGCTCGGTCGGGGGGACCCCCTTCAGCTCGTGCTCCGTCAGAGGGCGGACTGGCCCTGGAGGATGGCGATGACGCCGGGCACGATGATCACGGCGGCCATCGTGAGGATGGCGATCTGCACCTTGCGGGCCTTGAACAGCGAGCCGACACCGGCCAGGAAAAGGGAGACGGCCAGGAAGACGGCGGCCAGCTCGAACTTGTCGCCCGCGTCGTCGAACGCCTGGGCCTCGGTGAACTCGTCGGCCGCCTGCTCGGTGAGGGCGACGGCCTCGGTCTGGGCCGGGATCACGTACTCCTCGGTCTGAAGGGGGGTGGGCGGCTCGTCGGGCGACCCGGCCGGGATCAGCTCCCAGGCCGCCGTCCCGGCCTCGAGCTCGGGCGAGAACAGCCGCTCCCGGATGGCGAAGGCCAGGTCGGTGTCGCCCTGCTCGACCAGGAGCTGGTACTCGAGGAACAGCGACTGGTCCGAGGTGTAGGTGGCGAAGGCCTCGTTGTAGTACCCGTTGGCGTCCGCCGTGGTGCGGGCCGACGCCGTGTAGCCCTTGAGGGCGTCGCCATCGGTGAGGGCGGCCTTGTACGCCGCGAAGGCAGTGAGGATGCCGGCCACGCCGAGGATCACTGCGGCGACCAGTTCGATCCGGCGGTTCTCGGGCGTGTCGTCATCGGCCATCGGCGTGGTCCTGTCCTGGCTGTGGTCGCCGCAACCTAGTGCGGCCGAGTCCGGCGATCGGTGGACTCAGACGTCGAGGTCGCGGGGCCAGCCGTCGGCCAGGGTGCCCTGCCATTGCGGGGCCCGCTGCTCGACCCAGGCCATGACGCCCTCGGTCGTGTCGGGGGTGCCCATGAGGGCGAGGTGGACGGCCCGTTCCCAGGTGTCGACCTCGTCGGCGTCGGGGGCGGGCGACCGCCAGAGGATCGCTTTGCTCGCCGCCACCGACCGGGGTGCGACGTTGACCGCGATGTCCCGCGCCACCTCGATCGCCTTGTCGAGCACGGCGGCCCCGGACGACAGAGCCTCGAGGGCCAGGCCCCACTCGGCGGCCTGGGTCCCGGAGAACATCCGGCCGGTGAGCAGCAGCTCGGTGGCCCGGCCATGACCGACCAGACGGGGCAGGGTCCAGTGCGAGCGCAGGTCGGGGTTGATGCCCCGCCGGTTCTGGACGATCCCGAGCTTGGCCTCGGCGGCCACGTAGCGCAGGTCGCACTGCAGCGCCATGGTAAGTCCGATCCCGACGGCGTGACCGTTGACCGCGGCGATCACCGGCTTGCGCACGTCCCAGGCGTGGAAGGCGAAGGGATCCGACCGGAAGCCGTCACCCCCACCATCGGGGGCGGCGAACACCTCGGCCCTGCCGGAGAAGTCCGCCCCGGCACAGAAGGCCCGCCCGGCGCCGGTCAGCACCACCGCCCGGATCGCCTCGTCCTCGTCACAGCGCCGGTAGGCGGCCTCGAGCTCGGCCCCCATCGCCCCGGTGAAGGTGTTCAGGTGCTCAGCCCGGTCCAAGGTGAGGACGGCCACGGGCCCGTCGACGTCGATGCGGAGGTCGGCCACGTCAGATCACCCCGTTCTGGCGCCCGATCGAGGCGCCATCACGCCGCAATCAGGCGCCAGAACGATGCGGAGGTCGGCCACGGTGGCGTCAGCCGTTCAGGGCCTTCAGCAGCTCGCGGGTGGCGGCCCGCTCGTCGGGGGTACCGAACTCGGAGGCCACCACGGTCGTGGCCCCCGCATCGCCCGCCTCCTGGATGCGCCCGGCGACGGCGTCCGCCGAGCCGATCAAGGCCAGGTCGGCCGGGCCTTCCATCCCCTCGCGGTCGAGCATCGCCCGGTAGGACGGGAGCATCCCGTACATGGCGAACTCGGCGCCGGCCCGAGCCCGGGCGTCGGGCTCGTCCTCGGTCACACACATCGGCAGGGCCATGACGACCCGGGGCTCGGGCCGGCCCGCTTCCTCGGCGGCCCCGCGGATGGTGGGACCGGTCAGCTCGGCGATGGTCTTGGGTCCCGTCATCCACGTCACGGTCCCCGAGGCCAGGTGGCCGGCGACCTTCAACATCTGCGGGCCGAGGGCCGCGACGAGCACCGGCGGCGCCTCGGCCGGGACGTCGAGGCCTCCGCGGGCCGTCACCGTCTCCCCGGCGACCTGGGGGTCCTCCCCGGCCAGGAGGGGCTGCAGCGCCTCCAGGTACTCCCGCATCTGACGGACGGGCTTGTCGAAAGGCAGCCCCCACATGCCCTCGACGACCAACTGGTGGGACAGGCCGATGCCGAGGTCAAGGCGGCCGCCGCTGACCTGGCTGACCGACAGGGCCTGGCCGGCCAGCATCATCGGGTGCCGGGTCTGGATGGGCACCACCCCCGTCCCGAAGCGGATGCCGGGCACCTCCCGGGCGGCGACGGCGATCGCAGTCAGCGCGTCGATGCTGAAGATCTGCGAGGTCCAGTACGAGCCGAAGCCGTCGTCGGCCGCGGCCCGGGCGGCGGCCACCAGGCCGTCGACCGTCCGGGGCGAGCTGAAGATGCCGATGTCCATGTCAGGGTGCTCCCAAACGGTCGAGCATGGCCTCCAACAGGGGGCCGTTCATGATGAGGCCGTCGTGGTGGTCGGGCTCGGGGATCGTGCCCGTGGCCACGGAGGTCTCGCCGGTGCGGATCGACACGATCGAGTAGCGGATGGCGGCGAAGACCTCGTAGTAGTCGTAGTTGCGCACCGGGCGGCCCGACAGCTCCTCATAGGTCGCGATGACCCGGTCCCGGGGGAAGAAGTCCTCCAGGGGATCCAGCTCGAAGCGCACGGCGAGGTCCTTGAAGAAGTCGTGCAGGTGCACGGCCCAGGCCAGGTCGACCTCGGGGGCGCCGAGGGCCGCCATCTCCCAGTCGAGCACGGCGACCGGCCGCCCGTCCCGGAACATCGTGTTGCCCAGGCGGGCGTCGCCCCAGTTCAGGACGGTCTGGCCCTCGTCGTCGGGTCGGTTGGCCTCCAGCCAGGCCAGCGCCCGGTCGATCTGGGTGAAGTTCCGGTCGCCGCGGGCCCAGTCGTAGTACCAGCGCTGGTAGCCGAGGTGCTGGTCGAGGGGGGTGACGCCGTACTCCGGGCGGTCGAGGAACGCCGTGTCCGCCGCGGCCACGTCGATGGCATGCAGGCCGGCGAGGACCTCGATCACCCCCCGCTCCAGCTCCTCTCGGCCCTCGGGGCCGATGTCGACCACCCACCCGCCGAACACGTAGGGCGGGTTGTCCGAGGCGACGATGCCGTCGACCCGCTCCATCACGAAGAAGGGCGCGCCCAGCGGCGCTTCGTCGGGCTCCCACCAGGGCGCGGACGGTACGGGCACGTCGCTGTGCTCCCGGACCAGGCGCAGGCAGCGGTACTGCAGCTCCAGGTCGTAGCTGGGGAAGACCGGGTGGTCGATCTCGGCCGGGGGCAGCCGCGCCGCGTAGCCCCGGGTCGAACGCTGGTGGTCCAGGGTGGCGGTCACGTCGAAGAGCAGGGTCTCCGACGACATGCCCGTGCCCGAGGGCGAGGACACCTCGGACACCTCGGGATCGGCCTCCGCGGGCAGCGTGGCCCGGAACCACTCGGTGAGCTGGTCGCGGAGGACGGCGGGGTCGCGGGTGGAGGCGATGACCATGCCGGCCTCTCTAGCAGACCTCGCACCGATCCCCGGGCCGGGCCGGCGGGGTGCTCGAGGCGATGCTCCAGGAGCGCCCCGGCAGGGACAGCCCCGTACACTCCCGCCCCGTGCAGTCGCGAGATGAGCTCCTGAAGGCCCTCCTGGCTGCGGCCGACGAGGTGCTGGGCGAAGTGCCGGCCGGGCTCACCGAAGCGTCGAGCCTCACCGACGACCTGGGGGCTGACAGCCTGGATCTGCTCGAGATCGTCATGGCGCTCGAAGACGAGCTCGACCTCACGGCCGACGAACAGGACTTCGTCGGGGTCCGAACCGTCGGGGAAGCCATGGACGTCCTCGCCCGACTGGCGGGGTGATCGGCACGCGCCGGGTAGCCGTCACCGGCCTCGGCGCCATCACCTCCGGCGGCCAGGATGTCGACGGGCTGTGGGAGGCACTCGTCAACGGGCGGTCGCTCACGACCGACCTCCCTGACATCGACGAGTCCTACGGCCCGGTCCACATCGGATGTCGGGTGGCCGAGGACTTCGACACCAGCGCCCATCTGACACACCCCGAGCTCCGCCGTACCGACCTGACGACCCAGCTCGGCATCTGCGCAGCGATGGATGCGGTGGCCGATGCCGGCTGGGAACCTCCCGGAGGCGACCGGACGGCCATCGTGGTCGGGACCGGCTTGGGCGGAATGATCCGACCCTTCGTCGGGGCCCTCGAGACGCTCGAGGCGAAGGGCTTCATGCGGGTCAACCCGTTGACGGTTCCGCTGATCATGCCCAACGCGACGGCCGGCTGGCTCTCGATGAAGCTCGGCGTGACGGGGACGGCGTCCACCGTCTCGCAGGCGTGTGCCTCCGGCGCAGCCGCGATCGGGGATGCAGCCCGTCTGGTGGCCACCGGGGTCGTCGACCGCGCGGTCGCGGGGGGCACCGATGCCCTGACCCATCCCCTCGTCGTCGCCGCCTTCGCCCGGATGGGTGCGCTCAGCGCCCGCAACGACGAGCCCGAGCGGGCCAGTCGGCCCTTCGACCGCGACCGGGACGGCTTCGTCATGGGCGACGGGGCCGGCTTCGTCACCCTCGAGGCCGAGGAGCACGTCGTGGCCCGGGGCGGCCGCATCCGGGCCCGGGTCACCGGCTACGGGGCCACCTCCGACGCGTTCCACCTCGTCGCCCCCCACGAGACGGGGGCGGGAGCCGTCGCCGCCATGCGGGCGGCCCTGACCGACGCCGGGTTGGCCCCCGGCGATGTGGCCCACGTCAACGCCCACGGCACCTCCACCGAGCTGAACGACCGCCTCGAGGCCCTCGCCCTGCGAGAGGTCTTCGGCGCCCACGTCCCGCCGGTCACCGGCAACAAGGGGACGATCGGCCACCTGGTGGGAGCCGCCGGGGCGGTGGAGGCCGTCGCCGCCGTCCGCAGCCTCGAGACCGGGCTCGTGCCCCCCACCGCCAACTACGAGAACCCGGACCCCGAGATCGAGCTCGACGTCATCGCCGGCGCAGCCCGCGAGGTGCCGGCCGGGCCGGTGCTGAGCAACTCCTTCGCCTTCGGCGGCCACAACGTCACCCTGATCCTCGAGCCCTGAGGCCCGAGGACGGCCTCACCGGAAGTGGATGAGCACCCGCCAGTCCCCGCTCAGGGGGACGGTGGCGAGGACCGGGGCGGCCCGGAGCAGCCAGTCGAGGACGTCGGCGTCGGGCACCGTGTCGGGGACCTGAGCCACGAAGCCGCGTCGAGGGTTGTCCTGGATGACGTACCAGCCGTCGGGCACCGGGACCCCGGCCTCGGCCAGGCGCAGCTTCGCCTTGGGGCCGGCACCGTGACGGATGCCCACCGCCAGGGGCTCACGGCGGCGGCCCCCCGGCGTACCGGGGACCCACGACAACTCGGGCACCGCCGGGCCCTTCGCGGTGAACAGCCCGCCGAAGGCCGCCGGCGGGGGGACGTCGTCCTCGGCCACGGCCGCGTCGAAGACCATCCAGCCCGAGCCGTCGGCCAGCTCAGCCATGCGCTCGAGGATCGGTGAGGGGTCCTCGACCCGGAACAGGACCTCGCGGGCCATCAGGCCCGGTCCAGGGCGCCGACCCGCAGGTCGCGGTCGGTCACCTTCGTGTCGCCGTCCCACGCGGGCAGGTGGGCGATCAGCTCGGGCACGCGTCGAGCGTAGGGGCCTACGCTCGGGCCATGGCCCCGAGCCCTGCGCCGGCCGTCGTGCCATGGCGCACGACGATGCGGGAACGGCACCTCGCCGTGCCGCGGCGTGCCGCGTGGGACGCGCTGGCCGAGCAGCTGGGATCCGACGCCGGCGACCTGTCGGTCGAGCCCCCGTGGCGCCGTGTCCGGCGCCTCACCGTCCCGGGCGTGGAGCGGGTCGAGCAGACCCTGACCATCCGTGACGACGGCCCCGAGTGCCACGTCGCGTGGTGTGTCGGCCTCACGGCGGAGGTCGACGACCCCGCCGCCGACGCCCTCCTCGCCCGGCTGGGCGGCGAGGGCCAAACGCTGCTGGACGCCGTCGCCGAGGGGGTGGCGTGACCGACGGGGCACTGACCACCGGCTGGGAGGACGGTGTGCCCGCCGAGGACTCGTTGCTGAGGGCCTACGTCCTGGCCACCGCCGAGCGCAGCGAGCAGCTGGCCCGGGCCGGTGATGGTCGGTACGAGGTGACCGACACGGCCACCTTCGCCGACGCCGGTTCGCCCGTGCTGTTCGACAACGCCGTGGTGTTCACCCGGCCGCTGACGGCCGACGAGGCGCGGGCGACGATCCAGGAGGCCCTGGCCTTCTTCCCGACCGAGACCCCGTTCGTGGTCTTCTCGGCCTGGCCGATCCCCGGTGGGGGTGACCTCGGCATCGCGCTCATGGGCCACCCGCCCTTCATGTTCCGGCCCGTCGGGGCACCGCCGGCGGGACACGACGCCGGCCTCGATATCCGCGAGGTGACCGACGCCGACGGGCTGATCACGTTCTTCCGGACGATCGTCGAGGCCTACCCGATGCCGGCCGGGGCCAGCGTGCTCGCCGACCCCCGCGTCCTCGACGGCGACATCCGATTGTGGGTGGGCTACGAAGGGGATCGACCGGTCGGCACCGCCGGGGTGATGGTGGCCCACGGCCTCAACGACGTCGAGTGGATCAGCGTCTACGGATCCGACCGGGGCAAGGGCTACGGCGCCGCTCTCACGTGGGCGGCCACGCTGGCCGACGCGGCGCTGCCGGCGGTCCTCATCGCCAGCGATCCCGGGCAGCCCGTCTACGAGCGCATGGGCTATGTCCGGCTCACCCGCATGAGCATGTGGTTCCGGCCCGTCGCCGACGGCTAGACCACTGCCCCATGCGATTCTCCTACGCGGAGTCGATGACCGACCCCAGCTACTACCTGCCCCTGGCCCAGGCCGTGGAAGCGGCGGGCTACGCCTCCTTCATCATCCCCGACAGCATCTGCTACCCGGAGGTGTCGGACTCGACCTACCCGTACACCCCCGACGGCAAGCGGGACTTCCTCGAGGACAAGCCGTTCATCGAGCCCTTCAGCTTGATCCCGGCCATGGGCGCGGTGACCGAGACCCTCCGATTCACCACCTTCGTGGTGAAGCTGCCCATTCGTCATCCCGTCCTGGTGGCCAAGCAGGCCGGATCCGTGGCCGTCATGACGAACAACCGCTTCGGCTTCGGCGTGGGCACCAGCCCCTGGCCCGAGGACTACGACATCTGCGACGTCCCGTGGGAGCGCCGCGGCAAGCGGATGGACGAGATGATCGACATCATCCGCGGTCTGACCTCCGAGGGCTTCTTCGCGTACGACGGGGAGATCTTCCAGCTCCAGTCGGTGAAGATGAGTCCCACGCCCACCGAGCCCATCCCGATCCTCATCGGGGGCCACGGTGACCTCGCCCTGAAGCGGGCGGCGGAGCGGGGCGACGGCTGGATGCATGCCGGCGGCGACCCCGACGAGCTGGTCCGCTGCCTGGACAAGCTGCGGGAGTACCGGACGGCGCTGGGTCGCGAGAACGACCCCTTCGAGATCCACGTGATCAGCTTCGACGCCTGGAGTGTGGACGGGGTCCGCCGTTTGGAGGAGCTCGGGGTGACCGACGCCATCGTCGGGTTCCGGGACGCCTACCAGATGCCCCAGGACACCCAGCCGCTCCAGGACAAGATCGACGCCCTCAACCAGTTCGCCGATGAGGTCGTCAACCAGGTCTGACCCGGCGGGTCAGCCCACGGCGAGCAGGACGAGACCGACGACGGCCGCGGCCAGAGCCAGGACCTGGGTCCGGTGCAGGTGCTCGCCCAGCACGAAGGCGGCGAGCAGCGCGGTGCCGGCGGGGTAGAGGTTGGCTGCGGGCGCCACCAAGGAGACGAGGTCCTGGCGCAGGGCGACCACCAGCAGGGTGATGGCGGTCGCGTCGAAGAAGCCGCTGGCGACCATGACCCGCCGGGCGTCGGCCGGGGGTCGCAACGACCGGCCGGTGGCCACCACGATCAGGGTGAGGGTCGGGATGGCCACGAAGTGGCCGATCATCGGCGGCCAGAGCCCCGCACCCTCAGTGGTCTCCGAGAAGCAGATCAGGATGACCCCGAAGGCCAGGCCGGCGCCCACCGCCATCAGCGCGGCCTTGGTGTCGTCGCTGGGCAGGTCGACCTCGGCGTCGGCGACCGGGGCCTCGGAGCGGGCCAGGACCACGGCCGCGGTGAGGGTGATGGCCGCCCCGAGGAGGGCGACGGGCCCGGGGCGCTCACCCTGCAGGAGGCCCCACAGGATCGGGATCACGCCGCCGACACCGGCAGACACGGGGGCGACCACCGCCATGCGACCGACGGCGAAACCACCGAAGAGGAGGCCGAGGCCGGCGACCGAGGCGAAGCCGGCGGCGACGCTCAACACGACGTCCCGGCCGGTCGGCCCGCCGTCCAGCAGGAGGAGCAGGTAGACGGTCAGCGGGATGAGGCCGACGGCCTGGTTGGCCAGCACGCTGAGCCACGCGTTGCTGCGGCGCGCGGCCACGCCGCCGAAGAAGTCGGCGCAGGAGAACGACGCTGAGGCCGCCAGACCGAGGAGGACCGCCACCACGGGGCGAGACCCTAGGGTTGGGGCCATGGGTCCCCTCGATCATTGGGCCGCGGGCCAGGAGTCGCTCTGCGCGCTGGGTCGGGAACTGACCGACGCCGAGGCCGAGTTCGTCGTGCCCGCCTGCCCGGACTGGACGGTGCGGGAGGTCTTCGCCCACCAGGCCGGTGTCGCCGCCGACGTCCTGGGCGGCCGCCTCGACGGGGTGGCCACTGACCCCTGGACCGAGCGCCAGGTGGCCGAACGGGCCGACCGGTCGCTGACCGAGATCCTCGACGAGTGGGAGGCCGACACGCCCCGCCTGGTCGAGGCCATGGCCCCCTTCGGCGACGACATCGACCCCCGGATGGTCATCGACCTCTGGACCCACGACCATGACGTACGGGGCGCCGTGGGCCGGTCCGGCGTGCGTGACGACGCGATCGCGGCGTGGGTGGCCGACCGCCTCCAGGCCGACGCCGGGCGCCGGTTCGAGAAGGCCGGCCTGACCCCCACCGCCGTGGTGTTCGCCGAGGATGACACCGTCGCCGCCCTGGTCGTGGACCCCTTCGAGTTCTCCCGGGCCCGGGTCGGCCGGCGCAGCCCGGGCCAGGTACGGGCCTGGACCTGGACCGTCACCGACCCCGAGCCCTACATCGCCCTCGTCCCGTTCTTCCCGCCCCGGGCCACGGATCTCGTCGAGCCCGCGTGACCATGAGCAGCACCGATCTCGCCCCGGACCCGACGACCACCGACACGAGCGAGCCCGAGGTGGCCCACATCGCCCCGGCGGCCGACGTCAACCGGGCCTACGTCACCGGCGAGGCCATCACCGCCCTCTGCGGGGTGGTGTTCGTCCCCACCCGGGACCCCAACCGCTACCCGGTGTGCGAGCCCTGCAAGGCCGTCCTCGACCAGATCAAGGCCGGCCGCGGCGGCGCCAACTGAGGCGAACCGGCTGCGCGGCTGGAGGAACGAACCCGAGGCAACCACGGGGGCCGGCCCCTTCCCGCCCGGGTCCTCGGTGCCCGCTCGGCCTGTTTCGCCACCCTCCGTGGCCGGATCGCCGGGTCCGGGCCCGCCTCGGCGAACTGGCTCCTGATCCTCCGGTCATAGGCGGAGGATCGGGAGCCAGAACGGGGAACGACCGCAGCCGGTGAGATCTCAGGCCCGGCGCCCCCGACGAGGAGCGACCCGTCCCCACGCCCCCGTCCCTGCATCGGTGCCGGTTTGCGCGGCGGGTCAGCCCCAGCCGGCGGTGACCCTCGCCGCGATGGCGCCCCGAGTCGACTCGTCGCAGAAGGCGGCGGTGACGGCGGCCTGCTGGACGCCCGCCAGTTCGGCGTCGGTGAAGCCGTGGTGCCCGGCCCAGAGGGCCAGCTCCCGGGAGGTCGTCGTGGAGGTGATCGCGCGGTCGTCGGGGTTCGCCGTCACCACGAACCCCGCCTCGACCAGGCGGCGCACCGGGTGGTCCTCGACGGGCAGGCCCAGGCAGGCGTTGGAGGTCACACAGACCTCCAGGGGCAGGCCCCGGCCGCGCACCTCGCGGGCCACCGGACCGTGGAGGTCGTAGATCAGGCGCCAGCCGTGGCCGATGCGGTCGGGATCGAGGGTCAGGGCCGAGGCCACGCTGTCGACGCCGTCCATCTCCCCGGCGTGGACCGTCCGGCCGAGCCCGGCGTCGGCGGCCACCGAGTAGGCCGGGGCGAAGTCCGCCGCCGGGTTGCCCACCTCACCACCGGCGATGTCGTAGCCCACCACGCCCCGGTCGGCCCACGCCGCGGCGAGGCAGGCGGCTTCGAGACCGAGGGTCGGGCCGTCCTCGCGGATGCCGCACACGATCAGCCGGGCGACCGTGCCGGTGGCCGCCTCCCCCTCGGTCAGGCCGTCGATCACCGCGGCCATGACCTGGTCACTGGTCAACCCGGAGCGCTGGTGGCTGAGGGGCCCGAACCGGGTCTCCAGGTACACGACGCCGTCGGCGGCGACGTCCTCGACCGCCTCCCGGGCGACCCGACGCAGGGCGTCGGCGTCCTGCAGCAGGCTGATGACCAGGTGGAACCGGGACCAGGCTTCGGGGAACGGCATCCCGGGCCGCAGGGTGAACCACTCGGCCAGGGCGACCTCGCCCGTCACCGGCAGCTCGAGGCCCTGGGCCTCGGCCAGCTCGATCACCGTGCCCGGCCGCACCCCGCCGTCGAGGTGGTCGTGGAGCACCACCTTGGGCAGGCCCCGGAAGTGCTCCTCGTCACGCATCGGGCGGGGAGCCTAAGGGCGACTTCGCGCTCGCGGCCGTCCAGGGGGTGAAATGGCAGGGTGAGCCGCACCATCCGCACCGGGCCCCCCGGTGGCTTCTGGTCCACGGTGGACGAGTGGGCGGACGACGTGGTCGAGTCCGGCCGGCTGCGGGCCTGGTGGACGAGCGGCTGCCGGCTCCAGGCCGAGGCGGGTCCGTTCCTCGACGTGACTGGCGACCTCGACCTCCTCGACCGGCCCCCCCGCCCCCTCCGGGACGCCGTGGCCGCCCGCGGCGTTGCGCTGCCCGACGACGAAGCGCTCTGGGCCGCGCTGGTCGAGGCCGACGTGGAGCACCGGCGCGTCGACGCCGCCCGTCGTTACCGGTGGAACGGCCCGATGCTCACGCCCGTGGTCCTCGAGCTGCACACCACCGACGACGAGGGCGTCGCCGAGGCGTGGTGGGAGGACGTCTGGGCGGCCTGGCCGACGATCCGCCTCGGTCGGGAGTCCACGGCCCGTCGACCGCCCCGCCGGGCGACCCCCATCGCCCAGATCACCCGCCTCTTCGACGCCCTCGGCCACGAGCCTCTGAGGAGACCGGACGCTTAGCTGTCACCCCCCCTGCGGAAGATGGGGGCATGGAGAGGGACAGGCGTGAGCGGTTGGAGTACCTGATGGCGCAGCTGGCGTCCGGCGAGGGTCGGGCCGCGTGCGCCCTGGCATTCGAGTTCAGTGGGCCGATCGGGTCGGCGGTGCGGACGCACCTCGCCGACCTGGGCATCCACGACGTCGAGCGGGACGAGTTGGACTCGATGGTCATCGACGTCTGCATCGTGCTGGCGGACGTGGCCGCGGCCTGGCGGGCCGACGGGGGTGCCGCCCCGTGGCACTGGGCCTACCACCGGGTCCGTCAGGTGGTGAGCCGGTTCGTCGGCCAGCACGCCGACGCGCTGGACGAGGCCGTGCTCGACCGCGCCGCCCCGCCCGAGGCCGCGGGCGACGAGCCGGACCTCATGGCCGTGCTCGACGGCCTCGCCGCCGACTGGCCGCTGATCGCCCTGGTCCGGGAGGGCCTGGAGGTGGTCGCCACCGCCCGGGACCGCGCCATTCTCCTCGAGGTCGCGGTCCAGACGGACCTGGGCGACCCGTCGCCGTCGGTGACGGTGGCCGCCCTGCGGGACATGACCCCGGCGGCCGTCCGCCAGGTCGTCTCCCGGACCCGGCGCCGGCTCCACGGCCTGGCTACCGACGACGAGCGATTCGCCCCGCTCGCCCACCTCCCCCTCGCCGCCTGACCGGGCGGGAGGTCAGACCGGCTGCTGGGCGACGATGTTCCCGCTCGGATCGGTGATGAACACCGTGTCGCCGTCGTTGTTCCAGACTGCCGACCCCGACACACACCAGTGGAGGTCGGTCGCGGTGTCCCGCCCACAACCCGTGCGGAGTCGGACCGTGGCGCCGGCGAACAGGCGGAAGCCGTCGGGGAACTCGTAGCGGTGTGAGGCGGACTCGTCCCGCACTCCCCACCCGGTGAGGTCCACGGGCCGTCCACCGCGGTTCACCACCTCGACCCACTCCTCGTCGGGTGTCTGCGACTCGTCACCGGGCGGGTCCGTGCGGACCCGACCCACGTCGACGGCTGCTCCGGTCGCAGGGCCGCAGGCGTTCGGGGCCCACAGCCCCGCTGCGGCGGCGGCGGCCAAGGCCTGCGCGGCGTCCAGCGCCGCCTGCTGGCCGGTGTCGGGTGGGTAGGCCCGGGACAGGGCCAAGCCCTCCGCCACCAGGACCTCGCCCGCTGACCGGCCGTCGACCAGGACGTGGCGGAGCAGGCGGCCGTACTGGTCGCGATCGCTGACGTCGCGGACGAGGCGCACCCGGCGGTCGCCGACCATTGCCTCGAGCCGCCGGGCCGCCTGATCGGCGAGGCACTCCCCGTCCTCCGGAGTGTTGATCCCGACCAGGCGCAGGCGCTCCACCCGGCCGTCGGCCAGGCGGACCTCGAGGGTGTCGCCGTCGACGACCTCGGTCACCGTGGCCCGCTCGGCGTCGACGGCCGGTCCGTCCGGCTCGCCCGGATCGGGGGCGGGCTCCGTGAGCGTCGGGACCGAGGCCGGGTCCGTCGGACCGACGGGGTCGTCGGCGTCGGTCGACGATTCCGGTGACGAGCAGGCCACCGCCGCCAGCGCCAGGATCCCCACCACCGCCGCCCGCACACGGGGAACGTACGCCGCCCCCGTGACCGGCGCTGTGCCCGATGTCACCCCCAAGAGGATCTTGCCTTTTTCGCTACGCTACCGTAGCGTAGCAGTATCAGTCGTCCCGCCCTCCGGAGAAGCCCCGTGGCCCCACCCACCGACCCCGCATCCACCCACGACCGCCGCTATGCCGTGCTCGCCGTCATGAACCTGAGCCTCGTCCTGGTCGTGGCCGGCAACTCGGCCCTCAACGTCGCCCTGCCGACCATCGTCCGGGACACGGGAGCCACCAGCTCCGAGCTGCAGTGGATCGTGGACGCCTACGCCCTGGTCTTCGCCGGCCTGCTCCTGCCCATGGGCGCCCTCGGCGACCGCTTCGGCCGCAAGGGCATGCTCCAGGGCGGCCTCGGGATCTTCGCCCTCGGCTCGTTCATCGCCGTCTTCGCCACCGAGCCCTGGCACCTCATCGCCACCCGCTCGGTCATGGGCGTCGGGGCGGCGATGATCATGCCCGCCACCCTGTCGATCATCACCAACGTCTTCCCGCCGCAGGAACGGTCCAAGGCCATCGCCATCTGGGCCGGCTTCGCCGGGGCCGGTGCCGCCCTCGGCCCCGTGCTGAGCGGCTTCCTGCTCGAGCACTTCTGGTTCGGATCGGTCTTCCTGGTCAACCTCCCGATCGTGGCCGTCGCCGTCGTGGCCGGCGCCCTGTTGGTCCCGACCTCTCGGGACCCCCGTCAGCGCCGTCTCGACCCTGTCGGCGGCCTGCTGTCGATGGTCGGGCTCTTCGCCCTGCTCTACGCCATCATCGAGGGTCCCGAGCGGGGCTGGAGCGACCCGATGACCGTGGGCCTCTTCGTGCTCGCCGCCGCCCTGGGCGCCGCTTTCGTCCGCTGGGAGCAGCGGGTCGACGAGCCGATGCTGCCGATGGCGCAGTTCGGCGACGCCCGGTTCGCCATGGGTACCGGCACCATCGGCCTGACCTTCTTCGCCATGTTCGGGACGTTCTTCGTCGCCACGCAGTACCTGCAGTTCGTGCTGGGGTACTCGCCGCTGGAAGCGGGCCTGGCCACGCTGCCGATGGCCGCGATGATGATCCTCTTCGCCCCCCGCAGTGCCGGCTACGCCGAGCGCTGGGGTCGCGAGAAGGTGATGGCCGTCGGCCTCACCACCGTGGCCACCGGGCTCTTCACCATGTCCTTCCTGACCGTGGACTCTCCCTACCTCCACCTGGCCATCGGTCTGATGCTGCTGGGGGGCGGGATGTCGATGACCACGGCACCGGCCACGGGCGCGGTGATGGAGTCGATGCCCCTCAGCAAGGCCGGTGTCGGCTCGGCGGTCAACGACACCGCTCGGGAGGTGGGTGGCGCCCTCGGGGTTGCGGTCCTCGGCAGCATCCTGTCCTCGAGCTACCGGTCGACCCTGGACCTGGACCTCTCCGCCGCCCCACCCGAGGCCGCCGCCGCCATCCGCGAGGGTGTCGGCTCCGCCTTGGCCGCGGCCCAGCAGGCGCCCGACGGGGTCGCCCCCCAGATCGTCGACGCCGCCCAGCGGGCCTTCACCGACGCCATGGCCCCGGTGTTCTGGTTCGCGGCCGCCGTCGTCCTGGTGACCGCCGGGCTCGTCCTGCGCATCATGCCCAGCCGGGGTGAGGTCGTGACCCATGAGGCGGGGTTCGAGCCGACCGAGGACCTCGCGCTGGACCCGGTCACGCCGTGACCCCCGAGGAGGAGGCCTGCGACCCCCGGGTCGCCCGGTCCCGCGCCGCGGTCCTGGCCGCCACCGTCGACCTCCTCGGCGAGGTCGGCCACGCGGGAACGACGGTGGAGGCGGTGGCCGAGCGGTCGGGGGTGGCCAAGACCACCATCTACCGTCACTGGCCGAGCCGGGCCCTCCTGCTCTTGGACGCCTTCCACGGGTGCGTCGACCACCACGACCTGGCCCCGTCGGGCGATGTCCGCAAAGACCTGCTGGCGATCGCCGGCGGGCTGGCGACCAAGCTGCGGGACCCCCAGTGGAGTCGGATCATGGCCACCCTGATCGATGCCGCGGAGGCCGACCCCGAGCTGGCCGAGCTCTCCGCCGCCTTCACCTACCAGCGCCGGGAGGCCGTCCGCTCGATCATCGAGCGGGGCATCGAGGCGGGCGAGCTGCGCCCCGGGATCGACACCGACCTGGCCGCCCAGCTCGTGGGGGGCACGCTCTTCTACCAGCGCCTCCTGCTGCGCCGGGCCGCGGACGACCGGCAGCTCGAGCGCATCGTCGACCTGGTGCTGGACGGCCTCCGGGCCTGAGGCCGGCCTGGTCAGGCGTCGACGTAGCGGCGCTGGCCCTCCCGCCCGCCGCCGAACCACGTCCCGAGGTCGGCCAGGAGGCCGAAGGCCACCAAGACCCAGCCGATCCCGCTCACCCCACCGATCGGGGCGTAGGCCAGGGCCCAGCACACGCTCGTCCACGGCAGGATCAAGAAGCCGGCGAAGCCGGCCCAGAACGAGTCGAACGCGACATCCAGCCGGTCCCCGAACACCCACATCAGGAACAGGACGAAGCGGGGCGAGATCCAACTGGCGAGGACGAGTGCGCAGCAACCCATGGGGACTCCTTCTCAGCGACTCAACAGGTCGCGGGCGATGTGGGTGATCTGGATCTCGTCGGTGCCGGCGTAGATCTGCAACACCTTGGCATCTCGGGCCAACTGCTCGACCCGGAACTCCGACATGTAGCCGTTGCCGCCGAAGAGCTGCACCGACTCGAGGGCCACTTCCACCGCGGCCCGGGCCGAGTAGAGCTTCATGGAGGACGCCTCGGCCAGCGTCAGCGCGTCACCTGCGGCCGACATCTCCAGGTGGCGGAAGACCAGGTTCTCGACGTTGAGGCGGGCCACCTCCATCCGGGCCAGCTTCTCCTGGATGAGCTGGTAGTCGCCGATGGGCCGGCCGAACTGGACCCGCTCTTTGGCGTAGGCCACGCACAGCTCGAGGCACTGCTCGATGATCCCGAGGGCCATGGCGGCCACGCCGGACCGCTCCATGGAGAAGGTGGCCTTCGCCCCCTCGCGGCCACCGCCGGCGACGTCCTCGGTCTCGCCGAGGAGCCGGTCCCGACCGACCCGGACATCGGACAGGAACAGCTGGCCCGTGGGCGAGGAGTGCAGGCCCATCTTGCGCAGAGGCGGGGTCTGCTCGAGGCCGGGCATCCCCGAGTCGAGCACGAAGGTCAGGATCTTGCGCTCGGCCGGCGGGTTGCCCTCGTCCAGCTTGCAGATGAACACGATGGTGTCGGCGTAGGGGCCGTTGGTGATGAACGTCTTCGCGCCGTTCAGCAGGTACTCGTCGCCGTCGCGGCGGGCGGTCGAGGTCATCGCGCCGAAGGCGTCCGAGCCGGAATCGGGCTCGGTGATGGCCCACGCCCCGACCTTGTCCATCGTCAGGAGGTCGAGGGCCCACCGTTCCTTCTGAGCCGTGGTGCCCTTGCTCATGATCGACGACGCGGTCAGCCCGACGCTGACACCCATCGCGGTGACCATCCCGGGGCAGTAGCGGCAGAGCTCGATGATCGGGATCATCGTCATCGCGGCCGAGCTTCCCCCGCCGGAACGCTCCTCGCCGCTCGTCTCGGGAACGGCACCGGTCTCCCGCTCCATCTGACGCTTGAAGCGGTCGCGGGCCATGACGTCCATCCCGAACGTGGACCACAGCTTCCGGAGGACGTCGTAGGGCGGGGTGTCACCGTGCTCGAGCTCGTCGATGTACGGGACGATCTCGGCCTCGGCGAAGCGGCGCACCGCCTCACGCATCATCTGGTGCTCGTCACTCCACTGGTACATGGACCACGAGGGTAGGCCCCGACCGGCGTCAGGCCCCGGCCCGGACCCGCACGGACGGTCAGTCGTCCGGGTGGACTCGGCCTCTCGTTTTCTTGACCTCGCTGCGCTTGCGTTTGCTGTCCAGGCGGCGGGTCTTGGCGGCGCGGCTGGGCTTGGTCTTGCGGCGGGGACGCTCCTCACGCAGCGCCTCACCCAGGATCGTGCGCAGGCGCTCGAGGGCCAGGTCCCGGTTGCGGGACTGCGATCGGGAGTCGGCCGATACGGCCACGACGACCGGGCCGACCCGGGCCGACAGGCGCGAGCGCTGGGCATCGGTCAACGAGGGCGACGCGACCACGTCGAAACGGACCTCGGCCCGGGTGGCGGCCCGGTTGGCGTGTTGGCCGCCGGGGCCGCCCGGCGTGTCGAAGCGCCAGGTCAGCTCGCTCAGCGGCACCTGCAGGCGCCCGACCCGTAGGACGTCGGTCACCCCGCGACGGTAACCACCGACCCCTCCCGTAGCCTCGGTCCGATGAGTACCGGCGCCTCGACCACAACGCGACGCGCTGAGGCTCACATGACCGGGACCGGAACCGACGGGAAGACGATGGTCGACACGCTGGTCCCGCCGCTCCAGCCCACCAAGCCCCGCTTGCGCGGCGTGCTCCACCAGGTCGCGTTCCTGGCCTCGATCCCCCTCGGTTTCGCCCTCGTCGCCGTGGCCGACACCCCCGCCGCCAAGGTGGCCGCCCTCGTCTACTCCCTAGGGGCCTGCGCGCTCTACGGCACCTCCGCCGCCTACCACCGGGGCCACTGGTCCGAGCGGGGCCGGGCCTGGATGCGTCGCCTCGACCACTCGATGATCTTCGTGCTCATCGCCGCCACCTACACCCCGATCTGCGTGCTCGGCCTCGACGGCAGCCGCGCCACGATGACCCTGATCGGCATCTGGGCCGGGGCCACCCTGGGCGTCGTGCTGGGGCTGGCCGGCCTCGCCCAGAAGCCGGGCGTGGGCGCCACGCTCTACCTGCTCATGGGCTGGGCGGCGGCGCTGTCCATGCCCTCGCTGGCCACGCACCTCGGCCCCCTCTACCTGGGCCTGATCGTCGCCGGCGGCCTGGCCTACACGGTGGGCGCCATCGGCCTGGCCACCAACTGGCCCAACCCCCGGCCCGCCACCTTCGGCTACCACGAGGTGTGGCACACCTTCACCCTGGTGGCCGGGAGCTGCTTCGGCGTGGTGGTGTGGGGCCTGGTCCTGCGCGCCGGTTGATCCACCTCGTTTGACGCCCCGCTGCGCTCGGGCGAGGCTTCGCCCATGAGCCTCGCGGCGTGGATGGACGGCTACCTGAAGGCGTGGACGTCCGCGGCCCCTGAGGAGATCGCCGACCTCTTCACCGAGGACGCCGTCTATGACCCCCAGACCAGCGAGGAGCCCTGGGTCGGACGCGACGCCATCGTCGAGACCTGGCTGGACATCGGCGACGAGCCGGGCTCGTGGACCTTCGACTGGGAGCCAGTCGTCGAGGCGCCGGGCCTGTCGGTCATCCGGGGCCGCACCGAGTACGCGGCCGAGGGCCGCAACTTCCGCAACCTCTGGGTTATCCGCCTCACCGACGACGGCCGCTGCCGGGAGTTCACCGAGTGGTGGATCGAAGAGGAGTGGTGAGCCGCCCCGTCGGCCGGGTCGTGCGTCACGGCGGTACGTTCCGCTTCGTCGCCGAGTGAGCGAAGCGCCCCGCCGGATCGCCGATCCCGCCGAACTGGCCGAGCTGTACGGCCGCCATCCCCACGTCCACCCCTACGGCCTGGCCGACCTCGAGGAGCCGTTGTGGCGCCGGTCCTCCTGGTACCGGGCGGGCGACGCCGCGGTGGGCGTGCTGGACCTGGGCTCGGGCGCGCCGGTGCTCTACGCCGTGGCCGCCGACGCCGAGGGGGACCGGGCCACCCTCGACCTCCTCGCCGCCCTCGCCCCGGACCTGCCCGAGCACTTCGTCATCACCGGACCCCTCGGCCTGACCGAGCGCCTCGCCCCGGCGTATGCCCCCGACTGGGTCATCCCCCACGTGAAGATGCGGCTCCCACGCGACCGGGACCTCCCGCCCCCCGACCCGCGGGTCACCTGGTTGGCGCGGGAGGCCGCCGACGAGGTCGTCGCCCTGCGGGAGACCGGCGGCGACGCCAGCGCCTTCTTCGTCCCGTCGCTCCTGGACACCGGCTACTACGGCGGCATCCGGGTGGACGGCGTCCTGGCCGCCGTCGCCGGGGTCCACGTGCTGTCCGAGCGCTACGGAGTGGCCGCGGTGGGCAACGTCCTGACCCACCCCGGCTACCGGCGCCGCGGCCTGGCCCGGGCCCTCATGGCCACGCTCGCCCGCCGGCTGCTCGATGCCGTCCCCGTCGTCGGCCTCAACGTCGGCATCGCGAACGCCGGCGCCCGCGCCCTCTACGACGACCTCGGTTTCGTCCCGGTCGTGACCTACGAAGAAGCCGAAATCCGAGCCGCTAAGTAAGGTTTCGCGTTCACCCGGGAGGAAACACCGTGAAGAAGACGTTCCGTACCCTGGCCGCACTCCTGCTGGCCCTCAGCCTGCTCGCCGCCGCATGCGGTAGCGACGACAGCGACGACAGCAGTGGCGAGGAGAGCAGCGACACCACCGCCGCGGCCGGCGCCTGCGACGAGTTGCCCCTGAAGACCGAGGGCACCCTCACCGTGGCCACCGGCGAGCCCGCCTTCCCGCCGTGGGTCTCGGGCGTCGATGCCGAAGGCAACGACGACCCCACGACCGGTGAGGGCTTCGAGTCCGCTCTGGTCTACGCCGTGGCCGACCAACTGGGCATCGCCGAGGAGGACGTCGTGTGGGTGCGCACGGGCTTCGACGAAGCCGTCGCCCCGGGGCCGAAGGACTACGACTTCAACATCCAGCAGTACGGCATCACCGAGGAGCGCGACCAGGTCGTCGACTTCTCCGACGGCTATTACGACGTCCAGCAGGTGGTCATCGCCGCCGAGGACGCCCCCATCGCCGACGCCACGTCGATCGGGGACCTGGCCGAGTACAACCTCGGTGCCGCCATCGGGACCACGAGCCTCGACTACATCGACGAGGTGATCCAACCCGACAACGAGGCCGCCGTCTTCGATGACAACGCCGCGGCCACCGCCGCCTTCGACGCCGGCCAGGTCGACGGCATCGTCTATGACCTGCCCACGGCCTACTACATCACCGCGGCGGAGATCCCGAACTCGACGATCGTCGGCGTCCTGCCGCAGTCCGGGGCCGAGCCCGAGTCGCTGGGCATGCTCTTCGAGACCGACAGCCCGCTCATTCCCTGCGTGAACGACGCCCTGGCCACGCTGCGCGACGACGGCACCCTCGCCGCCCTCCAGGAGGAGTGGCTGAGCGCGGGCGGCGACATCCCGACGCTGTCCGAGTGACGCCGCTGCACTGAACCGTGCACCCGGTGGAGCCCGGAGCCGATCCCTCGGCCCTCGCCGAAGGGATGGGCTCCGGGCCGCCGCTGCCTCCGGGCCGGGTCGCCTCGCTGCGGGCCGAGTTCCGCGAAGAGGGGGCGGTCGGCGCCCTCATCGCGTTCGTCAGCACCGTTGTCGTCTTCGGGCTGATCATCTGGGTCGTCGTCCACAGCGAGACCTGGCCGCAGGTCCGCGACCAGTTCCTCAACCGCGAGGACTTCGTCGACTCGTTCCCCGACGTCCTGTCGGGGTTCTGGCTGGATCTGAAGATGTTCGCCATCGCCCAGGTCCTGATCCTGGCGTTCGCCCTCGTCGTGGCGGTGATCCGGAACCTGCGGGGCCCGGCGTTCTTCCCGCTGCGCTTCCTGTCGATCCTCTACATCGACCTGTTCCGGGGGATCCCCCTGCTGCTGGTGATCCTGCTGCTCGGCTTCGGCGTGCCCGCCCTGCAACTCGACGGGGTGCCGACCGATCCCGTCTTCTGGGGCATCACCGCCCTGGTGCTCTCCTACTCCGCCTACACCGCCGAGGTGTACCGGGCCGGCATCGACTCGGTCCACGAGAGCCAGCGCTCGGCGGCCCGGGCCCTCGGCCTGACCCAGTGGCAGGCCCTGCGCTTCGCCGTGCTACCCCAGGCCGTGCGCAACGTCATCCCCGCTCTGCTCAACGGCCTCGTCTCCCTCCAGAAGGACGTGGCCCTGGTCAGCGTGCTCGGCATCCGGGAGGCCGTCCGGGAGGCGCAGATCTACACGTCCCGCACGTTCAACTACACGTCCTACGTGGCCGCCACCGTCCTCTTCCTCCTGGCCAGCATCCCCATCGCCCGCTTCGCGGACTGGTACACCGCCCGCGACCGTCGCCGCCGGAGCCAGACCATCTCATGACCCCGACCGAGACCCGTGCCGGGCGCCTCGAGGTCCGTGATCTGCGGAAGTCCTTCGGGCCCAAGGTCGTGCTGGACGGCATCGACCTGTCGGTGGCCGAGCACGAGGTCGTGGCCCTGATCGGCCCGAGCGGCTGCGGGAAGTCGACCCTCCTGCGCTGCATCGACCTGCTCGAGCGCATCGACGGCGGCAGCATCCGGCTGAACGGGGAGGCGGTCAGCGGCCACGGCGTCAACGCCAACGCCGTACGCCAGCGCATCGGCATCGTCTTCCAGTCCTTCAACTTGTTCCCCCACATGACCGTGCTGGCCAACGTCACCCTCGCTCCCCGCCGGGTCCACGGCATGGGCCGCAAGGAGGCCGACGACCGGGCCCGTGAGGTGCTGGAGCGCCTCGGCCTCGGGGACAAGGTGGACGACTATCCGGACCGCCTCTCGGGCGGCCAACAGCAGCGGGCCGCCATCGCCCGGGCGCTGGTCACCGGCCCCGAGCTGCTGCTGCTCGACGAGGTCACCTCCGCTCTCGACCCCGAACTGGTGGGCGAGGTCCTCGCCGTCATCCGGGACCTGGCCGAGGGGGGGATGACCATGGTCTTGGCCACCCACGAGATGGGCTTCGCCCGCGACGTGGCCCACCGGGTCGCCTTCCTCCACGAGGGCCGCGTGCTGGAGGAGGGCCCGCCGGCGGCCCTCTTCGCCGAGCCGCGCGAGGAACGGACCCGCCAGTTCCTGAAGCGCGTGACCGACGCAGGAAGGTTGTGACATGAGCGGAGCGGAGGCCCAGCGGCCCGGCATCAGCCTGATGACCGGACGGGGGCCCGAGATGGCCGCCCCGCCCGCCGGTCGCCCCGCCGACCTGGCCGAGGCCCACGGGGGCCCCTGACCGACCGAGCGACCGGCGGAGCCGGTCAGTTCACGGGCGCTCCCACCAGGCGGTGGCTGTAGGCACCGGCGCCGAAGGCCCGCACGGCCGCGTAGTAGATGGCGGCGATGCCATTGCAGGCCCACCGGCCGATGACCCCCGTCGGGTGCAGGACCCGGCAGGAGGCCCGCATGTCCCGCAGGAACCAGCCGTCACAGGTCCGACGGCTCTGCCAGTGGCCCCGGTAGCAGCCGTCGTGGTGGATGCAGGCATGGTGGAAGTCCCACCCCGGGCCCCGCTCGGGCGCGGCCGAACAGCCGTCGTAGGGCCAGGGGTGCGGGGTGGAGTTGGCCGGTGTGGCCACGGCCCCGTGAACGGTGGTGGCCCCGGCCGGCGCCGGGGCGAGGAGACCGGCGGCGCCGATCAGCAGGATGGCCGCCAGGGCGGCCGCGCCGAAGCGCTGGTGTACGGACATGGCTTCTCCCGATTCGGGTGGAGTGATCGCGGGGAAGCGACGCACCGGGGAAGCGGCCGCGATCCTGTCGCGGGACCGACCGGGACGCAAGGGGGCCGGTAGCGTGCCGCGATGGGCGCCCCGGCGAGGACCACGGAGGACGACCGCCAGGCCCTGCTCGACCTCGCCGCCATCGCGCTGCTCGAAGGCGAGCGGCGCTACACGGCCCTCGAGGTCTGCGCGTTGGCCGATTGCGACCACGACACCGCCGACGGGCTCTGGCGCGCGATGGGGTTCCCGGACATGCCCGACGACGAGGTCGCGTTCACCGACGGGGACGTGGCGGCCCTGCGGGCGGCACTGGCCCTGCAGGCCGACGGTGTCCTCGACGAGCAGACCGTGCGGGCCCAGACCCGGGTGATGAGCCAGGCCCTCGCCACCATCGCCGCCGCCCACCTGGAGATCACCGAGCCGGCCCAGCGCGACGTCGACCAGTTCGCAGGTTTCGTCATCGATGTCCTCCCCGCCCTCGACGACCTGCTCGTCTACCTCTATCGCCGCCACCTCCTGGCTGCGGTCGAGAACGCCGTGCTGCTCGACCGGGACGACCCCGAGCACCCGCTGTCGACGATGGCCGTCGGGTTCGCCGATCTCGTGGGTTTCACCAAGATGGCCAACCACCTGGAAGAGCGGGAGCTGTCCGAGCTCATCGAGGTCTTCACGCAGGCCGCAGCCGATGTCGTGGCCGAGGAGGCCGGCCGGGTCGTGAAGATGATCGGCGACGAGGTCATGTTCGCCTCCCCCGACCCGGTCATCGCCGCGAAGACGGCCCTTCGTCTGGTCGCCGAGGTCGGTGACCACCACGGCCTGCCGCCGCTGCGGGCCGGGGTGGCGGCTGGTCCCCTGGTGCTGCGCCAGGGCGACGTCTTCGGCCGTCCGGTCAACCTCGCCCACCGCCTGGTGGACGTCGCCCGGTCCGGCAACGTGCTGGTCGACACCACGGTGGCGACGGCCCTGACCGACCAGGAGTCGATCGAGACCCAACGGGTCCACTCGATCCGCCGCCTGCGGGGCTTCGACCGGCTGCGGGTCTTCGTCGTCCGCCCCCGGGAGGACGGCCACGACGACGGTGAGGACCGCGACGGGCCCGACGGGGACGCCCCCTGAGCGGCATCGCCCGGGGGACGCCCGATGCGCGGTGGCTGCTGGCCGCCGCCGTCTTGGGCTCCGGCTTGGCCGCCCTCGACGCCACGGTCATCAACGTGGCTCTGCCGGCCATCGCCGACGACCTCGATACCGACATCGCCGGCCTGCAGTGGATCCTCAACGGCTACCTGCTGACCCTGGCCGCCTTCCTACTGCTCGGCGGGTCGTTGGGCGACCGGTACGGCCGCCGCCGGATCTTCGTCATCGGCGTGGTCTGGTTTGCGGGCTCGTCGCTGCTCTGCGGCCTCGCCCCCTCCGTCGAGGTCCTGGTCGCGGCCCGGGCCCTGCAGGGCGTGGGCGGGGCTCTGCTCACGCCAGGGAGCCTGGCCCTCATCCAAGCGGGCTTCCGGGCCGAGGACCGGGCCGCGGCCATCGGCACGTGGTCGGGCCTCGGCGGGGTGGCCACCGCCATCGGGCCCTTCGCCGGCGGCTGGCTGGTCTCGGCCGCGTCGTGGCGCTGGATCTTCCTGCTCAACGTGCCCCTGGCGGCGATGACCCTGGTCGCATCCCGTCGGGTGCCCGAGAGCCGGGACCCCACGATGGCGCCGGGGCTCGACATCGCCGGCTCCGTGGCGGCCGCCGTGGGCCTCGGTGGCCTCACGTGGGCCCTGATCGGTTGGGACAGCGGGGCCGCGGGCGTCCCCGCGGCGGCCGTCCTCGGCGTCGGCTCGCTCGTGGCCTTTCTGGTCATCGAGGCGCGCAGCCCCCACCCGGTCATGCCCCTCGAGCTCTTCGCCAATCGGTGGTTCAGCGCCACCAACGTGGTGACCCTCGCCCTCTACTTCGCCCTCGGGGGGTCCTTCTTCCTGTTGGTGATCCAACTCCAGACCACGCTCGGTTACTCGCCCGTCGAGGCGGGCGCCGCCCTGTTCCCGCTGACCGTGGTGATGTTCCTGCTGTCCGCCCGCGCCGCCGACCTCAGCCAGCGCATCGGGCCCCGCATCCCGATGACCGTCGGGCCGGTCCTGGCCGGGGTCGGCCTCGTCGGGCTGTCGCGGATCGAAGCGGGCTCGACCTACGTCGGCGACATCCTGCCCGCGGTGCTGGTCTTCGCCTTCGGCCTCGTGGCCACGGTGGCCCCGCTCACCGCCACCGTGCTGGCCTCCGCCGACGAGCGTCACGCCGGGATCGCGTCCGGCGTCAACAACACGGTGGCTCGGACCGCCGGCCTCCTCGCCGTGGCCGCCCTACCCGGACTGGCCGGCATCGCGGCCGACGACTTCGGCGACCCGGCGGCCTTCACCGAGGGCTTCCAAACCGCCCTGCTGATCGCCGGCGGGCTGGCCGCGTCCTCCGGTGTCGTGGCCCTCGTCTCGCTGACCGGCCCCGGCCCGGAGGCGGCCGACGCCGCCCCGGCCGACCTCTGCTGCCCCCTCGACGGGCCCCCGCTGCGCACCGTTCCCGGCTGAGCGTTGTGACGCCGGTCACAGGTGAGTGACACAAGTCACACGGGTGCAAGTTTCAATTGGGTGACGAATATGACGACACTGTTGGCAACGACCAAGAACAGTGCCCGCGCCGACGGCCCCTGCTGAGTGCGCCGATAACCGGCGATTCGCAGGCGCGACCACATCGAGCGCAGGTCCGACAGGCGACTCCCTCCCCCCGCAGCCGTGCTTCTCGCGCGCGTGGTGGTGCCGCCAGGAGGCTCACCCCACAACATGCGCCGCATCGTGCTGCTCACCCTGCTGACCCTCGCCCTGCCGGCGGTGGCCCTGGCCACCGGCGCCGGCACCGCCGGGGCCGGCCGCGCCACGACGATCAACGCTGAGTACATCGCCCGGCTGCACGCCGACCACGGCCACCGCCAGTTCCTCGGCGGGCAGGGCACCGCGGGCCACACCTGGACCGCCTACCAGCGCGAGGCCCGGAACCTGCGGGCGTACCTGTACCAGCTCGAGGTCAACCGCCAGCGCCGGGCCCTGGTGAACCGCTGGCAGGGCGTCGCCGACTGTGAGAGCGGCGGCAACTGGCACATCAACACCGGCAACGGCCACTACGGCGGCCTGCAGTTCTCCATGGGGACCTGGGAGGCCTATGGCGGCAGCGGCATGCCCCACCAGAAGGAGGCCTGGAGGCAGGCCCGGGTGGCCGAACGGGTCCGCGTCGCCTCCGGCCTCGGCCACTGGCCCCGGTGCGGCGCCCGCTACGGCTGAGGTCTGTATCTCTCGTCGCCGCCTGCGCGGCGAGGCCAAGCTGTCCGACGGCAGCTATCGGCGAACGATTGGCAGCGCTGCTCCCTATTCCTCGTCGCCGCCTGCGCGGCTCCTGCTGCCTACGGCAGCTATCGGCGAACTGGTGGCAGCGCTGCTCCGCTACGACTCCGCAGCAGTTCTCCTGGTCAGAGCGTCAGAGTGCGGATACTTCGACGGGGATGCCGTTGACCACGGCGTTGCCGCTGAGGACGTCGACCAGGTGACCTGGGGCCAGCACGTTGTTGTTGACCCCGGCGTGCTCGCGGGCCACCGCCAGCCGGGTTCCCTCCTTGTCGTGGCCCCAGCCGTGGGGCAGGCACACCACCCCGGCGGTGATGGTGTCGGTGACCTCGACGGGGACCTCGAGTGAGCCGGCCTCGGAGCTGATCCGGGCGCGGGCCCCGTCGACCAGGCCGAGGCGCTCGGCGTCGTCGGTGTTGACCTCCAGCGTGCAGCGGTCCTTGCCCTTCACCAGGACCTTCACGTTGTGCATCCAGGAGTTGTTGGACCGGAGGTGACGGCGGCTGACCAGCACCAGGCCCTCGTCGCCCCGCTCGATCCGGGCCGACAGCCGGTCGAGGTCGCCGGTGATGTAGCCGGGGGCCAGGTCGATGCGTCGGCCGGGACTGGTCAGCATCCCCGGCAGGCGGGGCTCGAGCGGACCGAGGTCGATGCCGTGGGGGTGCTCCCGCAGCTTGGCGAGGCTCAGGCCGTCGGGGTCTCGCCCGTAGCCCTCGCCGTGGGGACCGACCCGTAGCCCGAAGTCCAGGATCCGCTCCGGGCCTCGGCCGGGCGTCGCCTCGAGGACCTCGGCCAGGTCGTGATCGGCGATGCGGGAGCCGGGCTGGGCCTGGTTGGCCATCACCACCCCCATGAAGTAGCCGTCGTCGAAGCCCTCGACATCCACGTCGACCGCGGCGGTGCCGCCGATGATGGCCGCCACCCGCAGGAGGATCTCCCACTCCGCGGGCCGGTCCGGCGGAGGCGGGAAGACGGCCTCGGAGAAGTTGGCCGCGTTGCGGGTGGCGAAGCCCCAGAGGAGGTCGTCGTAGTGGGGCTGTTCGAGCGCCGACAGCCCCGGGAGGATCACGTGGGCATGGCGACTGGTCTCGTTCAGCCAGTTGTCGATCGAGATCATGGCCTCGAGCTGGGGCAGGGCGGCGTCGAGCCGGTCGCTGTCGGGGGCGGAGATGACGGGGTTGCCGGCGATCACGACCAGCGCCCGGATGCGGCCGTCACCCGGTGTGGCGATCTCCTCGGCCAGGCAGGACACCGGGTACTGCCCCAGGACCTCGGGCGCGCCCCGCACCCGGCTGGTCCACCGGTTGAAGGCCCAACCGTCGGCCTGGTCCGGCGGCCGGACCGAGATGATCGACCAGCTCGCCGGGTCGGCGAACATGGAGCCACCCGGGCGGTCGAGGTTGCCCGTCAGGATGTTCAGGACCTCGACCAGCCAGGAGGCCAGGGTTCCGAACTCCTGGTTGCAGGTGCCGATGCGCCCGTAGACGACGCCCGCGGGGGCCGCGGCCAGGCTGCGGGCGAGGCCCCGAATGGTGTCCGCGGGGACGCGGGTGGCGGCCGCGACCGCCTCCGGGGTGAAGGGCGTCGCCAGCCGGGCCACCTCGTCGACGCCGTCGACCAGGGGGGCCAGGTGGGCGAGATCGACCAGGCCCTCGGCGAAGAGCACCTGGACCATGGCCATCAGCAGGAGGGCGTCGGTACCGGGTTGGACGGGCACCCACTCCCCCGCCCGGTCGGCCGTCTTCGTGCGGCGAGGGTCGACGACCACGACGCGGCCACCCCGCTCCCGGATGGCGTCGATGCGCCCGAGCACGTCCGGACAGGCCATGAGGCTGCCCTGGCTGGCGGCCGGGTTGGCCCCGAGCATGAGGACGAAGTCCGCCCGGTCCAGGTCCGGCACCGGGATGTCCCACATGCCCCCGTACAGCAGCGTGGCCACCACGTTCTTGGGCCACTGGTCGACCGTGCCCGCCGAATAGAGCTGGGTGATGCCGCTCATCGGCACGAAGGCCCCGGCGTAGCGGCCGAGGGAGAAGTTGTGCGCCGTCGGGTTGCCGATGTAGCAGGACACGGCGTCGACGCCGTCCTCGGCCAGGACCGGGGCGAGCAGGCGCTCCACCTCGGCGAACGCCTCCGGCCAGCTCACCTCCCGGAAGCCGTCACCGTCCCGGATCAGCGGGGCCCGCAGCCGGTCGGGGTCCTCGTGGAGGTGACCGAGGGTCGTGCCCTTGGGGCACAGGTAGCCCTGGCTCCACACGTCCTCCCGGTCGGCCCGGATGAGGGAGACGTGGTCGTCCCGCACGGTGACCTCGAGGCCACACATGGCCTCGCACAACGGGCAGGTACGCAGGTGGGTGACGTCGTTCACCATGATGTCGGAATCGTAGATCGCTGCCGGGGCGTAGGATTCCGCCGCTCGTCCCCGGTCGGAGAGGACCCCCCATGACCCGCACGTTCCTACGCCTGCTCGCCCTCCTGATGGTCTTCGGGCTGTTGTTGGCCGCCTGTGGTGGTGGTGACGACGGCGGCGGCGATGACGAGACCGCGAGCACCACCGAGGGCGAGGAGCAGGACGAGCCCGAGGAGACCACGACCACCACGACCGAGGTGGCCGAGGACGATCGGGACGACGCCATCGGCGACTTCGGCGACAGCGTCGAGGACGACTTGGAGGACGTCCCCACCGACACCACCACCTACGGCGAGTACGTGACCGTCACCGACGACTCCGGCCTGCTCAGCGTCGAGGTCCCCGCGGCCTGGACCGACGTGGACGGCGGCGAGGGCCTGTTCGGCCCCGACATCATCGCCTCGACGAACGTCCAGGAGTGGATCCAGACCTACAACGTGTCCGGGCTGGAGTTCCAGGCCACGGGCCTCGAGACCAACCAGACCACCGACGAGATCCTGACCGCGGTCAGCACCGGGCAGGCCAGTCAATGCACCTCCCTCGGCCGCCAGCCCTACGCCGACCCCGCCTACAGCGGCGTCTCGGAGGTCTTCGAGGACTGTGCGGGTACCGAGACCGACTTCGCCTGGGTCGCCTTCGAGCCCCCCGACCAGAGCTACCACGGCGTCATCGGGGTGCAGATCACCCAGCAGGCCGACGTCGAGGCCCTCGAGCGGGCCCTCGCCACCTTCTTCGTGGACGTCTGATCTGCCTTCTGGCGCCCGATTTCCCGGCCGTGACCGGCAGATCGGGCGCCAGAACGGACCTACGGTGACCCCATGACCCTGCTCGACGAGGTGGTGGCCCGGGTCGCGGCCGTCGTCGGGATCATCCAGGCCACGGTGCGGGTCCTGGCCGTGGCCGCCGTCGGCGGCATCGTCGCCTTCGTCGTGGGCGTCGGCGCGGCTGACCGCTGGTCCGTTGACGCCCTGGTCTTCGCCGGCGTGGTCGCCTTCGTCGCCGCCATCGCCCCCTTCAGCCTGGCCCGCTTCGGCTCGGCGCTGGGCCCGGTGCGCGCCCTTCCCGAGGTGAGCGCAGCCGAGCTGCGGGAAGCGGCGGGGACGTTGGCCGTCAAGCTCGGCTCCGGCGAGCGCCACTTCGTGGAGGCGAAGGGCCTGGGCCGGGTGACGAGCCTCGGCCGGGCGCTGTGGGCCCTGCGCTCTGACGTCGAGGTCCTCAACCAGGGCGGCATCGCCCCCGCCTCGGCCCTGTTCCAGACGCTGCGCCCCACCCGGCTCATCCGGGTCGGCATCAGCGCGCTGGTCGCCCCCTTCGTCCTGGCGACGGGTCTCCTGGTGCTGATCCTCGCCCTCGTCCTGACCTGAGGAAGGCAGGGGCCGGGCCGATACCCTGGGCCGCTGCCACCGGGTGGAGGCAAGGTTCACAACGAAGCTCCCCGGTACGGCATCCCCCCATACACCCCCGTTCCGGCTGGATCGCCTCTCCACCGTTTCGATCCGCGGCGCACCCGTGCGCCGGCCCGCCTCGAAGCGGGCAGTCAGGAGCAGTACCCCCATGTCCCCCTCCTTCGCCGATCTCGGCGTGCCCGAGGACGTCGTGCGCACCCTTGCCCACAAGGGCATCAACGAGCCGTTCCCCATCCAGGAGTCCACCCTCCCGGATCTGCTGGCCGGACGCGACGTCTGTGGCCGCGCCCCCACCGGCTCGGGCAAGACGCTGGCCTTCGGCATCCCCCTGGCCGCTCGCGTCGGCAAGGGCACGCCCCGTCGCCCCCGCGCCCTGGTCCTGTCCCCCACCCGCGAGCTGGCCGAGCAGATCCACAAGGAGCTCAGCCCCCTGCTCGCCCTCCGCAAGCGTCGGGCCGTGTCGGTCTACGGCGGGGTCGGCTACGGCGGCCAGCGCAGCGCGCTGCGCAAGGGCGTCGACGTGCTGGTGGCCTGCCCCGGCCGCCTCGAGGACCTGATCCAGACCCGGGACGTCGATCTCTCCGACATCGAGATCGTCGTGATCGACGAGGCCGACCGCCTGGCCGACATGGGCTTCCTGCCCGCGGTCAAGCGCCTGCTGGACGCCACCCCAGACGACCGTCAGACGGTGCTCTTCTCGGCCACCCTGGACGGCGACGTCAAAGTGGTCACCGACCGCTACCAGAACAACCCCACCCGCCACGAGGTGGGTGACGTCGAGCCCGACATCACCACGGCCCGGCACCTGTTCTGGAAGGTGGCCCACATGGACCGCAAGGACCACGCCGTCGACGCCATCAAGGACGCCGGCCCGACGATCGTCTTCTGCCGGACCCGGCGCGGCGCCGACCGTCTGACCCAGCAGCTGACCAAGAGCGGCGTGAAGGCCGCGGCCATCCACGGCGGCCGTTCCCAGGGTCAGCGGGACCGGGCCCTCGAGTCCTTCGTCAAGGGCCGGGTGGACGCCTTGGTGGCCACCGACGTGGCCGCCCGGGGCATCCACGTCGACGGTGTGGCCTGCGTGCTGCACTTCGATCCGCCCGAGGACGAGAAGACCTACCTGCATCGATCCGGCCGCACCGCGCGGGCCGGCGCCACCGGCGTCGTGGTCTCCCTCGTGCGCAGCGAGGAGCTGTCCGACAACCGCAAGATGCAGCGCAAGCTGGGTCTTCCGGGCGACATCACGGCCCCCGGAGCCCTCGACACCCAGCCCCCGCGGCCCCGGGCCGAGCGCCCTCACGGTGGTCGGAAAAGCGGTGGCCCGACCGGTACGGTGAAGTTCTTCGACACCCGCCGCGGCTTCGGCTTCATCGCCGTGCCGGGCCGCGATGACCTGTTCGTGCACCACACGAACGTGACCGTGACCGGCGGAGTCCTCGACGAGGGCGAGCAGGTGTCGTTCGAGATCGCCCAGGGTCGAAAAGGTGACGAGGCCCGCAACGTGAGGGTGGTGTGACATGGCACGAAGTGGAGAGACGTTCGCCAAGCGGCAGCGCGAGAAGGCCCGCCAGGAGAAGCAGGCCGCCAAGCGCGCCCGCCGCCTGGACAAGGACGAAGAGGGCGTCGAGACCGAGGAAGCCCCGGACCTCGATGCGTTGATGGAGGAGTTCCGCATCATCAACGAGCAGCACGCCGCCGGCGAGCTGGACAGCGAGGAGTTCGAGGAGCGTCGGGACGACATCCTGATGCAGCTCGGCGTCGAGTGACCTCGGGCCCTTCGGGGCCGACCGGAACCGCGGGAGCCGCCCCTTCGGGGGCGGTTCCTTCGTTTTCCGGACGTCGTGTCGGGTGAGGTGCTCACGACCGGGCCGACACGGCGGTAGCCTGCAGGGGTCCTTCCCCCGGGACGAATCCCTTTCCGAAAGAGTTGCCTGCCATGTCCGCGCGCCCGCTTCGCAATGCCGCCATCATCGCCCACGTCGACCACGGCAAGACCACCCTGGTCGACGCCACTGCTCTGGCAGACGGGCGCTTTCCGGGCCAACGAGCAGGTCGACGACCGGGTCATGGACTCGACCGACCTCGAGCGCGAGAAGGGCATCACCATCCTCGCCAAGAACACCTCGGTCGAGTGGGGCGGGACCAAGCTCAACATCGTGGACACCCCCGGCCACGCCGACTTCGGCGGTGAGGTCGAGCGGGCCCTGGCCATGGTCGACGGCGTGGTGCTGCTGGTCGACGCCGCCGAGGGTCCCCTCCCCCAGACCCGGTTCGTCCTGCGCAAGGCGCTGGCCCTGAACCTGCCGATGGTCCTGGTGGTCAACAAGGTCGACCGGCCCGACGCCCGGACCCACGAGATCGCCGACGAGGTCCTCGACCTGCTCATCGACCTCGACGCCCATGACGACCAGCTGGAGTTCCCCGTCGTCTACGCCTCGGCCCGAGACGGTTGGGCCTCGCTGGACATGGACACGCCCGGCGTCGACCTGAAGCCGCTGTTCGAGGTCCTGCTCGACAGCATCCCGCCGCCGGCGACCGACGCCGAGGGTCCGCTGCAGGCCCACGTCACCAACCTCGACGCCGACCCCTACGTCGGTCGCCTGGCCCTCTGCCGCATCCACCGCGGCACCATGCGCAAGGGTCAGAACCTGGCCTGGTGCCGCCGGGACGGCACCGTGGTCAACGCCAAGATCGCCGAGCTCTACGTGACCGAGCAGCTCGACCGGGTCCCGGTCGAGGAGGCCGGACCGGGCGAGCTCATCGCCCTCTCCGGCCTGCCCGAGGTCACCATCGGCGAGACCCTCTGTGACCCGGGCCATCCCGACCCGCTGCCCGTCCTCACCGTGGACGAGCCCAGCCTCTCGGTCACCATCGGCACCAACACCTCACCGCTCGCGGGCACGGAGGGCAGCAAGGTCACGGCCCGGCTGCTCAAGAACCGCCTGGACGCCGAGCTGATCGGCAACGTCTCGCTGCGGGTGCTGGACACCGAGCGCCCCGACACCTGGGAGGTCCAGGGCCGCGGCGAGCTGGCCCTGGCCGTACTGGTGGAGATCATGCGCCGGGAGGGCTTCGAGCTCACCGTGGGCAAGCCCGAGGTGGTGACCAAGGAGGTCGACGGCGTCCTGCACGAGCCCGTCGAGCGCCTGACGGTGGACATCCCCGAGGAGCACGTCGGCGCCGTCACCCAGATGATGGGTGCCCGCCGGGGGGACATGACCGAGATGGTCAACCACGGCACCGGCTGGGTCCGCCTGGACTACCTGATCCCGGCCCGGGGCCTGATCGGGTTCCGCACCGCGTTCCTGACCGAGACCCGCGGCACCGGCTTGGCCCACCACGTCTTCGAGCGCTACGAGCCGTGGAAGGGTGAGCTGCGCAACCGGGTCACCGGCAGCATCGTGTCGGACCGTTCCGGCAAGGCCACGCCCTATGCCATCGAGAGCATCCAGGAGCGGGCCAGCCTGTTCGTGGCCCCGACCGAGCCCGTGTACGAGGGCATGATCGTGGGCGAGAACAGCCGCTCCGAGGACATGGACATCAACATCGTCCGGGAGAAGAAGCAGACCAACGTCCGGGCGGCCGGCTCGGACAACACGGTCAAGCTGGTCCCACCCCGGGTCCTGTCCCTGGAGCACGCGCTGGAGTTCATCGCCGCCGACGAAGCCGTCGAGGTGACCCCCCTGAGCCTGCGCCTGCGCAAGGTCGACCTGGACAGCACCACCCGGGCCCGCGCCCGCAAGCAGCTCAAGGCCGATCGCACCGCCTGACCACCCGGATACGGTCCCGGGCCATGGCTGAGAACGAGAAGCCCCACGTGTACGTGCCGCCGGGCGAGGCCCCGCCCGCTGATCTGGCGATCCAGGACCTCGAGGAGGGCACCGGCGTCGAGGCGGCCGCGGGCCAGGAGGTCGAGGTGCACTACGTCGGCGTGGCCTGGAGCACCCGCAAACAGTTCGACGCCAGCTGGGACCGGGGTGACACGTTCCGCTTCGGCCTCGGTCAGGGCCAGGTCATCAAGGGCTGGGACCAGGGCGTCGCCGGCATGAAGGTCGGCGGCCGCCGCCAGATCACCATCCCGCCCGACCTGGGCTACGGCAAGGCCGGCGCCGGCGGGGTCATCAAGGGCGGCGAGACCCTCGTCTTCGTGGTCGACCTCCTCGGAGTCAGTTGACCGAGCGGGACGACCGCCACGAGCCCGGCACCATCGACGTCGACCGGGCCGAAGCCGTCACCATCGAGTTCCTGGACGGCGAGGTCGCCCGCTTCGAGCTGGTCGAGCTGCGCCAGGGCTGTCCCTGCGCGACCTGCCGTGCCCTGCGGGACCGGGGCCAGCCGACCTGGCCGCGCCCCGGCAGCCCCGAGCCGCTCGCCATCACGACGGCCGGCCTGCACGGCGGCTGGGGCCTGGCCGTGACGTGGAACGACGGCCACGCCACCGGCATCTACCCCTTCGACGCGCTCCGCCGCTGGCACGACGGCGACACCCCCTACGGACCGGACTCCGGCCTCGGCGGCTCGGCCGTCTGAGGTGAACCGAACGGCTCCGGTCAGGTCTGGGGCTGCAGGTCGGTGAGCTCGAACTCGCCTTCCTCGGTGTAGGTGATGACCCCCACCGGTGAGTTCGTGCGGACCTCGATGTCGCGTCCGTAGCGCAGGAGCAGGCCGTCGTCGCGGAACCAGGCGTCGATGACCTCGTCGCCCTCCTGGCCTCCGGTGAGCGTCCGCTCGCCGTGCAGGTGGTTCGCCGTCACCTCGGTCCCCCCGATGACCAGTGTCTCCACGCCGACGAAGGTCGACGGCCCGGAGCTGGTGGTGGTGCCCCCCACGGCGCTGTTGCTGCCCGAACAGGTCTGCTCGACCTCGTCGCCGGGCTCAGCCCCCGCGACGAGGACGGGATTGGGCGGCCGGCAGAGGAAGGTGCTGACGTTGCCGGCCGAGTTGACGCCGAGGTCCCATTCCTGACCGCTGCGGCCCCGGGTCTCGACCACGCCGTCGCCCACTCGGCAGTAGGACCACTCCTGCCAGTGCTCGGTGTTGAAGTCGACCCGAAGGGTCCAGCATCCCCGGGGGCGGTGGGTGACCGTGGCCGGCAGCTCGGCACCGTCGTGCTGGGTCAGCGGAGGGAAGGACAGGGCCGCCTCGCCCTCCCCTGCGTAGAGGTAGACGCCTTCGGGCGGCCGACTGCTCGGGAGGTCCGGCTCCCCGTCGTCGCCGTCCTCCCGGAAGCGGCCCAGCGCGTCGTCCACCGAGGCCGGCCCCGGCGTGTCGACGGTCAACACCGTGGTGACCACCCCCCCTGCGACGAGCAGGGCGACGATCCCGATCGTGATCAGCACCCGGTGGTGACGGACGAAATCCACCTCCAGAGACTGCCCGATCACCCACTCCCCCACCCAGGGTCCAACGGCACGTTGGCCGGGAGCGGTGGGCTCAGGCCGAGCGGTGGAGGCGGGGGCCGGCGCTCAGGTCGGCGCGATCGGCGGCCAGGCGGCCGGCGAAGAGGCCCTCGGCGTCGCTGACCGAGGTCCGCATCGTCCCGAGCTTCGGGAAGGTCTCCCGCAGCTTGACCGCCACGGCCTCGTCGCGGGCGGCGAGCAGGGGGACCAGGTCGGTGCCCGCGGCGGCCCCCGCCTCGTCGACGACCCGGTCGACGGACGCCTGGAGGCGGCGGGCGACCCGGTCGGCGAAGGCGAGCAGGAACGACCGCCGGAACGCCCGGGTCCGGTTGCGGCCGTAGGCGTCCTGCTTGGAGCCCTCTCGCTGCATGGCGGCCGTGGCCTGCACCAGCAGCGACGTGAAGAGCTCCTCGATGATGTCGACCTCGACGGGGAAGCCGAAGACCGTGGCCACCGACTCCGCCCGAGACCAGACGGCCCGCGCCCCGTTGACCTCGGCCAGTCCCGCCAGCAGGTGGAACTTCGCCGTCGCGTACGGGTCGTCGACGGTGATGCGACGCCCTTCGACCCCGTCGGCCAGCCGCCCGGGCGCCGCCTCGGCCAGCACGGCCCGGTCGATGCGGTGGCGGGCCATGAGCTCCTGGGCTTTGGCCGTGAACGCCTCGGCCTCGGCCTCGAAGGTGGAGGACTCGGCCTTGGCCAGCAGGGCCCGGATCCGGGCCAAGAGGTCCGCCGGGGGTCCCTCGGCCCGGTCGTCGATGGTCGCCTGCCGGGGGTCGCTCGCCATGGCCCCTGTTCTACCGGCGGGGGGTGACAGTCACCGCCGACGGGCCCTCCCGGCCGGCGCTCGGAGCACCGGCCGGGCGACCGCGTCGATCATCAGGCCGCGGGAGCGGCCGGGTTGGCCCAGATCTTGTTCAGGTTCGACTGGTAGTAGACGACGTGGAAGCCGCCGAGCAGCGCCAACAGGAGGCCCAGCCAGCCGTTGGTGGCGTTGACGCCCAGGCCGTTCTGCTGCGCCTGGCCGATCCGGCCGCCCGTGCGGAAGATCGTGACGATGTTGCAGATGGGCACGAACAGGGCCAGCGTCGACAGGGTGGGATTGACGTCGATACTCGCGTCGTAGTTGCCCACCTCCTCGTTGGCCTTGAACCACCAGTACAGGCCGTAGATGCCGAGGGTGATCAACGTCAGGAACCACACCCCCCAGGGGCTGCGGGTCTTACCGGTCATCGGCTCACCTCCAGGGTCTGGCGTGCGATCATGTCCCTCTCCTTGGTCTCGGTGCCCAGAGCGTAGATGCCGGGACACGGCCGGCCGGGACCTTCGACCCTGGGCCACCTGGGCGCCTCGGCGCAGGCTGAGTGAGCAGAGGAGGCGATCACGATGCCTGATGTGTACGTCAGCCGCTACGTGAGCATGACCCCGGCCGAGGTGCTGGACGCCCTCCAGCTCCACCACCCGGCGGGCGACGGGCCGCAGGCCCGGCTCGGGAGCCCCATCCGCCTCCACGACTGGATGGCGCTGGTCCCGGTGACCTGGCGCTGCGGCGAGACGACCGTGCTCGAAGGGAACCTGCGCATCATCACGGTCGCCGGCGGGAACCCGCCGGTGACCGAGGTGCTGCTCGTCGGCTATCGGGACACCGGCGGGGTGGACGCCCCGCTCCTCCTCGAGGACCTGCTGGCGGGAGCCTGCCCGCCCCACGGCCGGCCCATCCGGGTGCCGCAGGCCGTCTGAGCCGACCGCAGGGCCCAACGGCCCTGGTCAGGGCCCGGGTGACCGGGGAGGATGACGTGGTGGACCAGATGAGTGCCTTGGACGCCGAGTTCCTCCACTTGGAAGACGGGGTCAACCACCTCCACATCGGAGCCTGTGCCCGATTCGAGGGCCCGGCACCGACCGAGGCCGAGTTGTTCGACCTCATGGACCGCTGCCTCGACCGCATCCCCCGGTACCGCCAGCGGGTGCACACCCTGCCCTTCCAGCTCGGCCGGCCGGTCTGGCAGGACGACCCTGAGTTCGACCTCGCGCAGCACCTCTCCCACAACACGCTCGATTCCGCCGACGACGCGGCCCTCCAGGACCTCATGGCCGAAGTGATGAGCACAGAGTTGGACCGCCGCCGACCCCTCTGGGAGATGTGGCTGGTCGAGGGCCTGCCCGACGGCGAGTGGGCGCTCCTGGCCAAGGTGCACCACTGCATGGTCGACGGGGTGGCCGGGGTGGGCCTCATGGAAGAGGTCCTCGACGCCACGCCCGACGCCGAGCGCGGCCCGGAGCGGGCGGTGCCGTGGTCGGCGGCCCCCGGGCCCTCCGAGACCCGCCTCGTGGCCGACGCCCTCGGGGACCTGGTCACCACCGTCGTCCGGTGGTCGGGCCAGCTCCTGAGCTCCCTGGCCCGGCCCGGCGAGGCGATCAGTCGCCTGCGGACCCTGACCTCGGGGGTCAGCTCCTGGCTGGGCGAGGCGTGGCCGACGCCGGCCACCTCGGTCGACGGGACCATCGGCCCCGAGCGCTGCTGGCGGGGCGTCCACATCCCGCTGGCCGAGGCGAAGGCGATCCGGACCGAGCGGGGCGGCACCGTCAACGACGTCATCCTCACCGCGGTCACCCGGGGGTTCCGGGACCTCCTGCTGGGCCGGGGCGAGGACCCGAAGGCCACCGAGATCCGGACCCTCGTACCGGTATCGGTGCGTACCGAGCACGGTCGGCTCGACAACGAGGTGTCCGCCATGGTGGCCGACCTCCCCGTCGAGATCGCCGTGCCCGAGCTGCGCTACGAGGCGGTGCGCAGCGAGACCCGCTGGCTGAAGCTGTCCCACGAGGCGGAGGCGATCGAGAGCGTGACCTCCCTGGCCGAGCTGGTGCCCGCGCCCTTCATGGCCTACGGCAGCCGCGTGGTCGCCGCCGTGCTGCGCCGCCACCCCCAGCGCAGCATCAACACGGTGACGACCAACGTCCCCGGCCCGCCGCGGCCGCTCTTCGCCGCCGGACGCCGGATGGTTGCCTATTACCCGTATGTGCCGGTGGCCTTCGGCGTCCGTTTCGCCGTCGCCATCCTGTCCTACGACGGCGAGCTCTACTTCGGCATCACCGGCGACCGTGGCTCGGCCGACGACATCGACGTGCTGGCCGAGGGCATCGAGGCCGGCGTGGCCGAGCTCTACGAACGGCGGGTCCGGCGTTGACCCCCACCCGCCCGGACCAGGCCCGGCGCCGGGGTCGCATGGTCGACCAGGACCTGGCCCGCCGGGGCATCCGGGACGGGGCCGTCCTGGCCGTGATGGGCGAGGTCTGCCGGGAGGACTTCCTGCCCCCGGCGCTGGCCGAGCACGCCTACGACGACTCCGCTCTGCCCATCGCCGCCGGTCAGACGATCTCCCAGCCCTACATCGTGGCGGCCATGGCCGAGGCCGCCGAGCTCCAGGTCGAGGACCGCGTCCTCGAGGTCGGCGCCGGCTCGGGCTACGGCGCCGCGGTCCTGCGCGGTCTCGCCGACGTGGTCGTGACCGTGGAGCGCCACCCGGACCTGGCCGAGGCGGCCGCGGCCAACCTGGCCGCGACCGGCGCCGGCGACGTGATCGTGGTCCAGGGCGACGGGAGCGTCGGCTGGCCCGAGCTGGCGCCCTACGACGCCATCGTGGTCACCGCGGCCGGGCCGAGGATCCCCCCCTCGCTCGTGGCCCAGCTGGCGGACGGGGGGCGTCTGGTCATGCCCGTCGGGGCCCGGGGCGGCTCCCAGCAGCTCGTCCGGGTCCGCCGCCGCGGGCTCGAGTTGGTGGAGGAGGATCTGGGGCCGGTCGCCTTCGTCCCCCTCGTCGGGGACGAAGGCTGGTGAGCTCGCTCAGCTTCCACGGCGGCACCCGCACCGTCACCGGCAGCCGCTTCCTCGTCGAGACCGACACCGGGAGCCGGGTCCTGGTCGACTGCGGCCTGTTCCAGGGGGCCAAGGAGCTGCGGGAGCGGAACTGGGCGCCGTTCCCGGTGGCGGAGTCCTCGATCGACGCCGTGCTCCTGACCCACGCCCACGTCGACCACTGCGGCTGGCTGCCTCGGCTGGCCAACGGCGGCTTCCGGGGCCCGATCCTCTGCACCGCGGGCACCGCCCGGCTGGTGCGCATCGTGCTGCCCGACAGCGGCCACCTCCAGGAGGAGGAGGCGGCGTTCGCCAACCGGCGGGGCTATTCCCGCCACGACCCGGCGCTGCCCCTCTACACCGAGCAGCAGGCCCGGCGGACCCTCGGCCAGCTCGCGGCGGTCCCCTACGACGAGGACGTCGAGATCGGTCCCGGGCTGTGGGCGACCTGGCGGCGGGCGGGCCACATCCTGGGGGCAGCCACCATCTCCCTGCGAGTGACCGGACGGGGCGGGGAGCGCACCGTGGCCTTCAGCGGCGACCTCGGCCGCTCGACCCACCCGCTGCTGCTGCCGCCGGCGCCGCTGGGTGACGCCGACATCGTGCTCTGCGAATCGACCTACGGCGACCGGCGCCACCCCGAGGACGACACCGAAGGCGTGCTCACCGAGGTCGTGGCCGAGACCGCCGACCAAGGCGGGGTGGTGCTCATCCCGGCCTTCGCCGTGGACCGCACCGAGGTGGTGCTGTGGCACCTCGACCGGCTGACCGCGGCGGGCACCATCCCCCAGCTGCCCGTCTTCCTGGACAGCCCGATGGCCCTGCGAGCCCTCGACGTCTACCGGGAGGCCGCGGCGGACGGCTCCCCCGAGATGCGGCCGGAGCTCCACGGCCAGGACCTGTTCGGCCATCTCGACCTGCGGGAGACACCCACCGTGGAGGCCTCCAAAGAGATCAACGCGCGCCGGGGGCCTTTCATCGTGGTCTCGGCCTCGGGCATGGCCTCCGGCGGACGGGTCCTGCACCACCTGGCCGCCCGGATCGGCAGCAGCCGGAACACGATCCTGCTCGTCGGCTTCCAGGCCCGAGGAACCCGCGGCGACCGGCTGGCCCAGGGGGCCACCTCGATCAAGCTGCTCGGCAGCTATCGGCGGGTCCGGGCCAAGGTCGTGCAGCTGGACCTGTCGGCCCACGCCGATCAGGACGACCTCGTGGCCTGGATCGGCACCGCCACCCGCCCGCCGGAGTCGGTGTTCGTCGTCCATGGCGAAGAGGAGGCCTCCTGGGTGCTGGCCGACCGCCTCGACGCCGAGTCCGGGCTCCTGGCCGTCGTCCCCCGGGTCGGGGAACGGGTCAGCCTCGACCGCTTCTGAGGACGGTCAGGACGCGAGCTCGGAGGCCACCGCGGCGGAGCCGTCGGCCCCGCGCCGGTCGGCGGCCGTCTTGGCCTCGTGACTCAGACGGGCCAGGCGCAGATCGCCCACCGGCGTGCCCGAGCCCCGGTTGCAGACCATGGCCACAGCCAGGTCCCGGGACGGGTCGGCCCAGCCACCGGAGCCGCCGAAGCCGAAGTGGCCGAAGGCCTCGGCGATCTGGCCCCGGCTGGTCAGGATCCGGTGGTATCCGAGCCGCCAGCGCATCGGGACCACGAGGACGAGGTCCCGGGTGTCGTTCTGGACCTCCCCGATGCGGGCGACGGTGGCCTCGGCGAGCAGGCGGGTCTCACCCAAGGCGCCCCGGCCGGCCAGGACGGCGTACATCGCGGCCAACGAGCGGGCGGTGAAGAAGCCGTTGGCGGCCGGGATGGAGGCGTCCATCACCTCCGGCCCCCACAGGACGTCCTCCATGCCGCGGGGCACGAGGGCGTTGATCATCCGGCGGGGGTTCACCGGTGAGCGCACCAGGCTGAGGGCCTTGCCCCCGGCGGTGCCGATGCGCTTCTGGGTCCAGTGGACCGGGCGGGGCAGCCGCCGAAGGGGCGAGCCGATGGGCTCCAGCGGCGCGACCCGGTGGCGCTCCTCGGGGGGACAGCCGAGGTACAGCCCGTCGAGGCCCAGCGGCCCGGCCACCTCGGTGGCGATCACCTCGGACAGCGGCAGGGCGGTCACCCGACGGACGATCTCGCCCACCAGCCAGCCGTAGGTCAGCGCGTGGTAGCCCGCTTTGGTCCCGGGCTCGTAAGCCGGCGCCTCTCGGGCGAGGGCGTCGACCATGTGCTCCCAGTCGAGCATGTGGTGGGCGCTGTCGATGAGGCTGCGCAGGCGGTGCAGGCCGGCCGAGTGGCTGAGGACGTGCCGGACGGTGACGCCCGCCTTGCCGTTCTGGGCGAACTCGGGCCAGTAGGTGGCGACGGGGGCGTCATAGTCCACGAGGCCCCGGTCGGCCAGCACGTGGAGGGCGAAGGAGGCCGCGCCCTTGGTCGTGCTGAAGCACATGGCCAGGCTGTCCCGCTCCCAGGGCGCACCGTCGTCGGTTCGCCGGCCGCCCCAGAGGTCGACCACCGGCTCGCCCCGGTGGAACACCGTGACCGCCGCCCCACCCGACGTACGGCCGAGTTGGCGCTCGAACTCGCGGGCCACGCCTCCGAAGTCGGGGTGTGCGGTGCCGTCCACGGGCCCGGCTAGCCGGCTTCGGCGGTGCCGCCCACGACGTCGTCGAGGTACAGGCCGAGGCGTTGGGTCACCGCCTGGATCGTGTCGCGGTCGACGAAGCGGTCCTCGAGGGTGTCCACGAAGTGCTCGACGAAGCGGCTGAAGTGGCTGGGCGTGATGCCCCGGCCGGCGTGGATGGCCTGCAGGGAGGTACCCGACCGTTGGCCTGAGTCCGTCAGCGCCGCGGCCAGGAACTCCTGCTGCATGCCCACCAGCCGGTCCAGGTCGGCGGCGGCGAAGATGGGGGCGAGATGGGGGTCGGCCTGCACGCGGAGGTAGAAGTCCTCGACGATCTGGTCCAAGGCCCCCCGGCCGCCGAGTTCGGTGACGAGATCACTCATGGGCCCATTCTGACCTCTGTCACCCCTGTCCCAAGGGGACAAGGTCCCGATTCCGCGGTCACTCGACGTGGTCGTCGGGCTCGTCGACCAGGGAGAGATAGCCCTCGTCCTCCTGGGCGAAGTGCAGCTCGAGGATGGCATGCAGGCCGTAGAGGACCCGGCGGAGCTCCAGCAGGTCGTCGGGGTCGGGATGCGCGGGATCCGCCTCGTCGAGCAGCCGGCCGATACGACGGACGAGGTGGGCGATCTCGACGTGGGCCCGGCTCATCGTGCCGGTCGGGTCGTGACCGCCGAGGACCCTCGCGAACACCGGGTAGAGGATGGCGTCCTCGGCCTCTTCGTGGGGCAGGAGGTCCTCCACGAGGAAGCGGTGCACCTGGCGCACCAGGGCCAGCGCCCGGTCGGGGGCGACGACGCCGATCTGGTCCGCGGCGACCCGGAGCCGATCGAGATCAGGCCGCAGGGTGCGGTGCTCACCGCTGAACTGGTGCACCAGCGCTTCCTCTGCCGCGTTCACCCGGGTCTCGCTCCCCGGCACCTGCAGGACCCGGAGCGCGTTGAGGATGACCGCGACATCGATCAGCTCCTGGAGCAGCGCCCCCCAGGCCGGCGGTAGGTACCCCAACGCGGCGACCCCCATCGCCACCAACGACAGGCCCATGCCGGCGAGAGCGCTCTGCCGGGCGATGTCCCGGGACCGCCGGGCAATGGCAATGGCATCGCCGAGACGGTCGAGGCGGTCCACGGTGAGGACGACGTCGGCGGCCTCCGACGAGGCGGTGGCCCCTCGGGCCCCGATGGCCACCCCCACATCGGCCAGGGCCAGGGCCGGGGCATCGTTGATCCCGTCGCCGACCATGATCGTGTGGCGGTCGCCCTCCGCCCGGATCGCCTCCACCTTTTCTCCGGGGCTGCGCTCGGCCAGCACCTCGTCGACCCCGATGACCGCGCCCACGGTCTGGGCCACGTCGGCCCGGTCGCCGGTGACCATGACCACCCGGCGCACCCCGCCCCGGCGGAGGCGCCGGATGGTACGGGCCGCGTCGGGGCGGATGGGGTCGTCGAGGACGATCGCGCCAGCCGGCTCGCCGTCGACCCGTACGAACACGGTGAGGGACCCGTCGAGGTCGGCCCGCCTGCGCACGGCGTGGGCCCAGGGTGGCGGGGCACCAGGGAGGATCCAGTTCGCGTTGCCGACCTCGACCACCTGGCCCTCGACCTGCCCGGCGACGCCCTGACCCGGGCGCTCGTGGACATCCGAGGGCAGCGTGAGCGCCAGGTCGCGGCTTCGGGCCGCCCGGACCACGGCCCCGGCGAGCACGTGTGGTGAGACCTGGTCGAGCGAGGCGGCGAGACGGAGGACCTCGTCGGGGCCGATGCGCTCGGCGTCCACCGGCACGATCTCGGCCACGGTCGGTCGACCCCGGGTGAGGGTCCCCGTCTTGTCGAAGAGCAGGACCTCGGCGTCAGCCAGCTTCTCCAGGGCAGCCCCACCCTTGATCACCACGCCCCGCTTGGCCGCCCGGGACAGGCCCGAGACGATGGCCACCGGAGCGGCCAGGATGAGCGGGCAGGGAGTGGCCACGACCAGCACGGCGACCGCCCGTACCGGGTCCCCGGACAGGAGCCAGGCGGCGCCGGCCACGGCGAAGCCGACCACGAGGAAGACCGAGGCGTACCGGTCGGCCAATCGGACGAACGGAGCACTCGAGGCCTCGGCGTCGGCGACCAGGCGCACGATGCCGGCGTAGGTGCTGTCGTCGGCCGTGGTGGTCGCTCGGAGGTCGAAGGGGCCTCCCGCGTTGATCACCCCGCTGCGCACAGGGTCACCCTCGCCCCGCTCGACCGGCAGTGGCTCGCCGGTCAGGGCCGACTCGTCGAGCACCGCGGGCTCACCCTCGACCAGCCCGTCCACCGGGACGACCTCACCGGGCTGGACCAGGAGCCGGTCACCGGGGACGACCGCGGCCAGTTTCGGTGAGGTCAACTCGCCGGCTTCGTACCGGTGCGCCACCCGGGGTGCCCGTTCGAGCAACGCACTCAGGTCGTGGCGGGCCCGGGCCGCGGCCCGGGCCTCCAACGTCCGGCCGCTGGCCAGCATCACGGTGATCACCGCCCCGGCGACGTACTCCTCGGTCGCGAGCGTGCCGATCAGGGCGACCACCGCGAGGAGGTCGACGCCGAGGCGACCCTGTCGTGCCGCGCCGAGGACCCAGCCCGTGGACGCCACCACCCCGAGGCCGGCGGTCACCGCCCAGACGGCGTCACCGGCGTCGGCCTGCCCGGCCAGGTGCAGGACGGTGCCGAGCGCCAGCCCGGCCAGCGCCACCCACAGCAGCACCGCCTCGCTCGAGCGCCGGAGGGGGCGGTCCGCGGCGTGGGTCATCGGGGTCAGCTTCGCAGCCCGGAACCATGCCATGGGGTGCCGTTCGACCTTTCCCAGCGGTGATTCGCAGCTCTCTACCGACTGGTCGGTAGGGTGGGCCGATGGACCCCGGAGCCGCCCCCAGCCCCCAGCTCTCCACCATGCGCCGTCGCCCGGATGACCGGGTGAACTGGCTGAGTTCTCTACCGTTCCTGGCCTTCCATGCCAGTCCCCTGCTCCTGCTCTGGACCGGGATATCGGCCGAGGCCGTGGTCCTCGGGCTGGTCACCTACTGGGGGCGGATGTTCTTCATCACCGCCGGCTATCACCGCTACTTCTCCCACCGCACCTACCGGCTGGCCCGGGTGCCCCAGTTCCTCATGGCCCTGGGCGGCACGTCGGCCCTGCAGAAGGGGCCGCTCTGGTGGGCCGCCAACCACCGGGACCACCACCGGTTCTCCGACACCGAACAGGACGTGCACTCCCCCCAGAAGGGTTTCTGGTGGAGCCACGTGGGCTGGATCCTGTGCGACAAGTACAGCGCCACCAACACCGACCGCATCAAGGACTTCGCCGCCTATCCCGAGCTGCGCTTCCTGAACCGCCACGACACCTTCGCCGCCGTGCTGGTGGCCCTCGGCTGCCTGGCGGTCGGCGGCTGGTCGGGCCTGGTGGTGGGCTTCTTCGTCTCGACCATCCTGCTCTGGCACTCGACGTTCTTCGTGAACTCCCTGGCCCACGTGATGGGCCGGCGCCGCTACGCCACCGAGGACACCAGCCGGAACTCGGTGCTCATCGCCGTGCTGACCATGGGCGAGGGCTGGCACAACAACCACCACTACGCCCCCAGCAGCTGCCGCAACGGCTTCTTCTGGTGGGAGTGGGACCCGAGCTTCTACGCCCTCAAGGCGCTGAGCTGGGTGGGGATCGTCAAGGACATGAAGGCGCCGCCCGCCACCCTGCTGGCCAGCAACCGCCTGAAGGACGGCAGCCTGGACATCGGGATGTTCCGCGCCAACTGGACCAAGGCCGCCCGAGCGGTCAGCGCCGCGGGCTCGGACCGGCGCGACGCCCTCGAGGAAGGGCTGCGCAGCCGCAAGGAGGCCCTGGAGGGCCTCCTGGACAACTCGCTCGAGTCGGCCACCGAGCTGGCCACCACGATCCGCCGCGGCCAGCGCGAACAGCTGCGCGAGGCCTGAGCCCGGGGCTCAGCCCTCGACGGCGCGGTCGGCCGCCGCCACCACGCCCCGGCGGGTGAGCGGCTCGGTCGACACCGTGGTGTCGGCCAGCTGGTCCGCGTGACGGGCCGCGGTCAGGGCCGGGGCGATCACGGCGATGGGCTTGTCGGGGTCGTGGACGGCGATGGCCTCCCGGACCTCCCGCATGGCGGCGTCGCTGGGCACGAAGACCTGCAGCACCGCATCGGCCCGGTCCACCGCATCACAGCCATGCCCTTCGACCAGGGGGCAGCGTCGCTCACCGTGGGTCCCGGGCCCCGCGCACTCGGCGGTCTGGAAGCCGGCGTCGCGCAGCGCCTCAGCCATGGCCCTGCGCAGCTCACCGTCGTCCTCCTCGATGAGCACGCGGCGGCCGTCGGCCGGGCCGGACCAGGCCCCGGGCGGGGCGATGTCCTCACGGAACCGGCGCCCGACGAGGGGTAGCCGTCGCATCCAGGTCGTCATGGCGTGCTCCTCTGTCCCTGGCCGACCGCGGCCTGTGGCCGGCACCAACCAATGTGGGCGTCGGGCCGCGAGCAGGCCAGGGACCAAAGTCCCGATGTGTCAGCCTCTGTCAGTTTCCGAAGTCCCAGCTCTCACCTGCGGCGTACCGGCCGAGCACGTTCTTGGCGATGAGGATGCGGTGGACCTCGTCGGGGCCGTCGGCGATGCGCAGGGTCCGGGCGCCCTGGTACATGGCGGCCAGAGGCAGGTCGTTGGAGACGCCCGCGGCGCCCCACACCTGGATGGCCCGGTCCACGACCCGGGAGTAGGCGGCGGGCACGAAGACCTTGATGGCCGAGATGTCCGTGCGGGCCTCCTGCATGCCGAGGTCGACCTTCTCCGCGGCGTGGATCGTCATCAGACGGGCGGCCTGGATGTCGATGTACGAATCGGCGATGAAGCCCTGGATGAACTGCTTGTCCTGGAGCAGGCCACCGTGGACCTCTCGGCTACGGGCCCGCTCGACCATGAGGTCGAAGGCCCGCCACATCTGCCCGACGGAGTTCATGCAGTGGTACACCCGGCCGGCGCCGAGACGGTCCTGGGCGGCCTGGTGGCCCTCCCCGACGGCGCCGAGGGCGTTGGCCAGCGGCACCCGCACGTCGACGTACTTCACCTCGCAGTGGTCCGAGGTCTTGCGCCCCCAGATCCCGATGCCCCGGACGATGTCGACCCCCCGGGTGGCGGTGGGGACGATGATCTGGACCATCGGCCCGGGGCCCCCGTCGGGGCCGTCGGGGTCGGTGACCCGGCACATGACGATGAAGAAGTCGGCGTCGATGCCGTTGGACGTGAACCACTTGTGGCCGTTGATGACCCAGTCGTCGCCGTCCCGCACCGCCGAGGTGTCCAGGGACCGCGGGTCCGAGCCGGGGTTGTGGGGCTCGGTCATGGAGAAGCCCGACTCCATCTCGCCCTCGATGAGCGGGTGCAGCCACTGCTGCTTCTGCTCCTCCGTGCCGTACTTCACGAGGATGGACTGGTTGCCGCTGTTGGGCGCCACCACGCCGAAGAGCGAAGCCGCGCCCAGCGCGTAGGCCAGGACCTCGTTCATGTAGGCGTGGGCCAGGAAGTCCAGGCCCATGCCCCCGTACTCCTGGGGCAGGTGCGGCGCCCAGAGCCCGGCCGTGCGCACCCGCTCCTTGATCGCGGCCCGCAGCTCGAGGGCCTCGGTGTGCTCGGTGAAGGTGCTGTCCTCGGTCGAACGCCAGAGGACCTGCTCGTTGGGGAGGATGTCCTCGTTGACGATCTCGGCGGTGCGGCCCCGGATGTCGTTGATGCGCTCGTCGACGGTCGGGATCGGGTTCACGTTCATGGCCATGACCGACAGGCCTATTGCCTCAAGAACCGCGACACCAGGGCCATTGGCCCTGCGTCGCCTGACGGCAGCCCGGGCCCCGCGCTTCGACGTGCGCCAACGCCGGGTCGGGCCCGGCCCGACCGGGCGAAAGCGCGTAACCCGGGTACCCCGCGGTGTAGGTTGCTCCGGAGGATTTCCACGCCGGGAGCCAAGATGCGCAGCAAAGCCGTTGTCGGGATGGTCGCGGTCGCCATGGCCGCGCTGGGCGTCGGGCTGCTCACGCCGGCGGCCGGCCAGCAACTGAACACCTTCACGGTGGTCAAGGTCGTCGAGGGCCCGGTGCCCGCCGGCTCGGTGTTCGAGGTGACCGTCAGCTGCGACAGCCTCGACGTCTCGGCCCCGGCCGAGGGCGTCAAGTCGGTCACGGTGGAGTTCGACGAGACCGGCGAACCGCTCGGCCAGAACACCTTCGGCATCGGCCTGTTCGCGGACTGCACCGCCGAGGAGACCGTGACCAACGGTGCCACGGTCACCTACGCCTGCGACGTCGTGATCCCCTCCGTCGACGCGGCCGGCGCCGAAGGCCAACCCGCGGCGCAGTGCCTCGACGACCAGACCGTGCGCTTCGGCGAGGTCGTCGGCGCCGCCGGCACCATCACCGTCACCAACACCTTCGCCGAAGAGCCGCCCCCGCCCCCGCCCCCGCCGCCGCCACCACCGCCGCCCGACGTGGACGACGACGTGGTCGCCGCCACCCCGCCCTTCACCGGCTGATCCACCGCAGGGCCCAGATCCGCCCGCGCGCGGGGCGGTCAGCAGGAGCCTCGGTCGGGTCACTGTCCCCGGCGGTCGTCCGTCAGCGTTGTGTAGGTTGCGGGCCTGCCCGGAGCCGGGCGGAAGAGGAGCCGTGCCATGGCCGCAGGAGACCCGTCGACCACCGTGCGAGCGGCCCTGGTCCAGGCCGAGTGGACCGGCGACAAGGACTCGATGATCGAGCGGCACGTGGCCTACGCCGAGGAGGCCGCCGCGGCCGGGGCCAAGGTCGTGTGCTTCCAGGAGCTGTTCTACGGGCCGTACTTCTGCCAGGTGCAGGACGACCAGTTCTACGCCTACGCCGAGGCGGTGCCCGACGGACCGACGGTCCAGCGCTTCCGGGAGGTGGCCGAGCGGCTGGGGATCGTGCTCGTCCTGCCGGTCTACGAGGAGGAGCAGCCCGGGATCCTCTACAACACCGCCGCGATCATCGACGCCGACGGCACCTACCTGGGCAAGTACCGCAAGAACCACATCCCGCAGGTGAAGGGGTTCTGGGAGAAGTTCTACTTCCGGCCCGGGAACCTGGGGTACCCCGTGTTCGACACCGCCGTGGGCCGGGTCGGCGTCTACATCTGTTATGACCGCCACTTCCCCGAGGGCTGGCGGGCCCTGGGCCTGGCGGGCGCCCAGATCGTGTTCAACCCGTCGGCCACCAGCCGGGGCCTTTCGGCCTACCTGTGGCAGCTCGAACAGACCTCGGCGGCCTGCGCCAACATGTACTTCGTCGGCGCGCTCAACCGCATCGGGGTCGAGGACCTGGGCGACAACGACTTCTACGGCACGTCCTACTTCGCCGACCCCCGGGGCCAGATCGTCGGCGGTACCGCCTCGGACCGGGAGGCCGAGCTGGTGGTGCGGGACCTGGACCTGAACACCATCGACGAGGTCCGGGCCGGCTGGGCCTTCTACCGGGACCGCCGCCCCGAGACCTACGGTCCCCTCACCGACCTCTGACCGAGGAGACGACATGGCGCTGCTGATCAAGGGGGGCACGGTGGTCTCCGCCACCGGGGCCCAGCCCATGGAGGTCCTGGTGGAGGGCGAGACCATCATCGCCCTGCTGCTGCCGGGCTCGGAGCCGGCCGAGGCCGCCGAGCGGGGGGCCCACGAGGTCCTGGACGCCACGGGGAAGTACGTGGTCCCCGGCGGGGTCGACGCCCACACCCACATGGAGCTGCCATTCGGCGGCACCGTGGCCTCCGACGACTTCGAGAGCGGCACCCGGGCCGCCGCCTGGGGCGGGACCACGACGATCATCGACTTCGCGGTGCAGGCCGCGGGCGAGGACGTGCGGGAGCGGCTCGACACCTGGATGGCCAAAGCCGAGGGCAACTGTGCCGTCGACTACGGCTTCCACATGATCATCGGCGGGGTCGACGAGGCTTCGCTGAAGGCCATGGACGTGCTGGTGGACGAGGGCATCACCAGCTTCAAGCTCTTCATGGCCTACCCGGGTGTGTTCCTGTCCGACGACGGCCAGATCCTGCGGGCCATGCAGCAGGCGGCGGGCAACGGCGGGGTGATCATGATGCACGCCGAGAACGGCCTCGCCATCGACGTCCTGGCCGAGCAGGCTGTCGAACGGGGCGAGACGGCGCCGATCAACCACGGCTACGTGCGCCGGGCCGAGCTGGAGGGCGAGGCCACCCACCGGGCCATCCAGCTGGCCAAGGTCGGCGCCGCGCCGCTCTACATCGTCCACCTGTCGGCCAGCGAGGCGCTGGTGCAGGTGGCCATGGCCCGGGACGCCGGCGGCAACGTGTTCGCCGAGACCTGCCCGCAGTACCTGTACCTGAACCTGGAGGACCACCTGGGGGCGCCCGGGTTCGCCGGGGCGGGCTACGTGTGCTCGACCCCGCTGCGGACCAAGCACGAGCACCACCACGCCGACCTGTGGAAGGGCCTGCGGGCCAACGACCTGTCCGTGGTGTCCACCGACCACTGCCCGTTCTGCATGACGGAGCAGAAGGAGCTGGGCGTGGACGACTTCCGGGCCATCCCCAACGGCATCGGCGGGGTGGAGCACCGGATGGACCTGATCTACCAGGGCGTCGCCGCCGGCGAGCTGACCCTCCCCCGCTGGGTGGAGCTGTGCTCGACGACCCCGGCCCGCATGTTCGGCCTCTACCCCCGGAAGGGCGTCATCGCCCCGGGTTCTGACGCCGACATCGTCGTCTATGACCCGGACCGGTCCTGGACGATCAGCGTCGACAACCACCACATGCGCCTGGACTACTCGGCCTATGAGGGCATCGAGGTGGCCGGCCGGGTCGACACGGTGCTGTCCCGGGGGCGGGTGATCGTGCGCAACGATCAGTACGAGGGCGCCAAGGGCGATGGGATGTACCTGCGGCGGGGCCTCTGCGGCTACCTGCAGTAGCTGGACCCCGACGAGGCGAGGAACGGCCATGGAGTTCGGTGTCGTGTTGCAGAACAACCCGCCGGCCTGGCGGGTGGTCGACCTGTGCCGGCGGGCCGAGACCCTCGGGTTCGGCTACGGCTGGACCTTCGACAGCCACGTGCTGTGGCAGGAGCCCTTCGTCGTCTACAGCCAGATCCTGTCCGCCACCCACACCATGAAGGTGGGGCCCATGGTCACCAACCCGGGGACCCGGGACTGGACGGTCACGGCGTCGATGTTCGCCACCCTCAACGACATGTTCGGGGACCGCACCGTCTGCGGCATCGGCCGGGGCGACTCGGCCATGCGGGTGCTCGGCTTCGCCCCGTCGAACCTGGCCACCCTGGGCGAGGCCATGACGGTGATCAAGGGCCTGGCCGAGGGTCGATCGGTGTCCTACAACGGCGCTGACCAGCAGTTCCCCTGGTCCCGGGGGTCGTCACTGGACATCTACATGGCCGCCTATGGCCCCAAGGCGCTGAAGCTCTGCGGCGAGCAGGCCGACGGCTTCATCCTCCAGCTCGCCGACCCCCAGATCGCGAAGTGGACGATCGACGCCGTGCGCACCGCGGCTGCAGACGCGGGCCGGGACCCCGATGCGATCAAGGTCTGCGTGGCCGCTCCCGCCTATGTCGGTGACGACCTGGCTCACCAGCGGGACCAGGTCCGCTGGTTCGGCGGCATGGTCGGCAACCACGTCGCCGACCTCGTCAAGCGCTACGGCGCCGACACGGACCTCGTGCCCGAGGCCCTGCTCAGCTACGTCGAGAACCGCGAGGGCTACGACTACGCCGAACACGGCAAGGCGACGTCGACGCACGTCGACTTCGTCACCGACGAGATCATCGACCGCTTCTGCCTCCTGGGTCCTCCGTCGGCGCACATCGAGCGCCTGGAAGAGCTCCGGGGCCTGGGCGTCGACCAGTTCGCCGTCTACCTCCAACACGACGACCAGGACGAGACCCTGACCGCCTACGGCGAGAAGGTCCTCCCCCACCTGGCTTAGGGGACGGCACGGCGCTCGACGGACTCCGCCGAAGAGCGGCGGGATCCGCCCGACACCAGGTCCGACATCACCACTTGGCTCGGCCGCAGGGGTCTGCCCCGGCCCACGGTCGACGCCTGCGACTGCAGCCTCGACCTATGCCTCCACGCTGAACTCGGCGTAGTAGCCGTCGAGCATGTGGGGGCGGGGCTCACCAGGATCGGGCATGAAGTCCACTGCGAGGTAGTCGCCGGGGGTGAGGTCGAGATAGAGGTACCCGTCGAAGCCGGCGGAGATCGCGCCCATGCCCCCGACGGCGTCGAGCCCCACACTCGGGGTGATGTTGTTCGCCAGGTCGTCCACGACCTGGTCGATGCCGCCGCGGCCGACCGGGCCCTCCAGCCGCAACAGCGACAGCTCGTGCAGCCCACCGCCGGGGGCGTCGACGTCGGTGTTCACGACGTGGTACCAGCCCGGCCCCGGGTCGTCGGGGATGAGATACCCCTCCGCCGCCAACTCGATGGTGCCGACGACCTCTCGCTCACCGACCTCCAGGGCCGGCGTCGACCCCGCGGCGGCCGGGGCTGGGTCAGCCCCCGGAGTCGTCGGGACCGTTGCGTCCGCGGGGGGCACGGCGAGGATCGTCGACATCCCCAGGAGCGCGTGGGCCACCCCGTCGGGGTTCGGTACGTAACACATCGCCACCACCGTGCCCTCGGAGAGATCGACCAACGCGGAGGTGTCCCGCCCGGGGTCGATGTAGCTGACCCCGCCGATCATGTCGACGAACTCGATGGCGGAGGCGCCGGAGGAGTCGCCCTCCCCGGCCGCGGCCAACTCGGCCATGTCGACCCCGTCCTTGAGGCGAGCGAACATCACCTGATGGGCTTCATGCCCGACGTTGTCGAACCGCACCTCGGTCCAACCGGGGTGCAGGCCGCCCGAAGGATCGGGGCTCACGGCGAAGGTGTACTCGGTGCCGTCGATGTCGAGCTGTTGCACCGGCTCCGGGGTCTGCCTATCGGAGCTCGAGGACGCAGCCATGGAGGTCGAGCTCGCGGCGGCATCCGAGTTGCCCTCAGCACGGTCAGCGCTGCTGCACGCACCCGCGAGGAGCACCAGGGCCACGATCGCCCCCACACGGGCGCCGGGTCGCGCCAGGGGACGGTCGTCTCGCATCGACGTCTGCACGTGGTCCTCCGTCTGAATCACCTCGGACGCCGGAGCGTACTTCCCGCCCTCGCCCCGGCCCCTCGACCGCGCCGCCCGGCAGCTCGATCACGGCGATGGCTCAGCGCCTCCCGGCCCATCTCCGGCGCGACTCGCGGTGTATCGCGATGATCGGGGTCAGGGTGCGCACGACGACACGTTGAGGGGCCGGACCGGGCGCCCTCCCCCGTGTGCCAAGCTCCTCCGGTGACCACCGGAGATCAGGCGATGCGGGACCTGTCGGACTCGCTGCCCGTGCCCCAGTTCGACACCACGGCCTTCACCGCCCCGAAACCGCTGGCCGAGGCCACCGTGGCCATCGTGACCACCGCCGCCATCCACACGATGGACGACGAGGGGTTCTCCAGCTTCGACACCGGGTTCCGGCTCCTCGACCGGGAGCGCCGGGACCTGGCCCTCGGCCACTGGAGCCCCAACTTCGACCGCTCGGCCTTCGCCGCCGACCTCGATGTCGTCTACCCCATCGACCGGCTCGAGGAACTGGCCGCCGACGGGGTCATCGGCCGGGTCGCCCCCGCCACGTGTCCTTCGCGGGCAACCAGCCCGACGACGTGGCCACCGTCCGCCTGGACTCCGGGCCGGCCGCCGCCGCGGCACCTGCGTCACGACGGCGTCGACGTGGTGCTGCTCACCCCCGTCTGACCGCTCTGCTCGCGCACCGTGTGTGTGCTCTCGCATGTGTTCGAAGCCGTCAGGCCTCGCCACCGTGGCCCTGATCTCGGTCCGCTCGGTCGCCGAGCGGATGCACCCGCCCCGGGCCTTCTACGGCGAGTTCCCCCTGGGCCGCCCGCTGGGCGTGCCGGGCGACGCCGCCTTCCAGCGGGACCTGCTGCTTCGGGCCTTCGCTCTGCTCGACGAGCCGACCGGGCCGGTGCTGGCCGACCACCCGACGGTCCTCGAGTACGATGAGACCCCGATGGCCTGCGCCCTGCCGCCCCGTTCGACCCCGATCTGCCGCCCGCGGTCGACGAGGCCCGCGGCCTGCGCAACGCCTATGACCGGTCGTTGGCCGCTCGGGGCCGAACGTCGGTCGGCAGGGTGATCGGGCCCGACGGGGTACCCGATGCGCTGTCGGCCCTCCTGCGCCATCGTCGACGGAGCCGACTGGACCGAGGCCGGCCTGCCCGGGGGGCGACCCGATCAGCACCGTGCACGACATCCGCACCTCTACGAGGAGGCCGCCCTCGAGCTGGTCGACAGCCCTTGCGCCGGGGGCCGGGCCGCCGAGGCCTCGTTCTTCAAGGCTCGCTCGAAGCGGCGCCGGCGGCGTCGCGCCGCCCCGCCTAGCCATCAGCCTGCGGCACCGCCAGCCTACTGGTCTGCATGGCCCCAGTCCACGCCGCTGAGCATCGCCCCGGGGCCGGAGTGGCCGACGACGTGGGACGTGGTGGTGGTGGGCTCCGGCCCCGGCGGGCTGACCGCCGCGGCGTGCCTGGCCGCCGCGGGGCGGCGGGTGCTGGTGCTCGAGGGCCACGACCTGGCCGGCGGCAACACCCAGGTGTTCCGCGCCACCACGAGGGCGCCGAGTATCGAGTTCGACGTGGGCGTGCACTACATCGGCGACTGCGGGCCGGGCGGGCTGTTCCCCACGATCTTCGGCGGGCTCGGCGTCGGCGACCGGATGCGCTTCCTGCCGCTCGACCCCGACGGGTTCGACACGCTGCACTTCCCGGACCTGGAGCTTCGTGGTGCCGGCCGGCTGGGACCGCTACCGCGACCGCCTGGTCGAGGCGTTCCCCGAGGAGCGGGCCGGCATCGAGCGGGTCGTCGGCACGCTGCGACGCGGTGGCCGAGGAGGGCCGGGCCCGGCCCATCCCCGGCGTCGAGACCCCGACCTTCGACCGGTGGGCGTTCCGGCCGCTGTCGGAGCTGTTCGACGAGGGCGAGCTGTCCCAGCGGTGCCGGGCGGTGCTCGACCACTGGTCGGGCCTGTACGCCGGCGGCCCCCGCCAGACGGCGGTGGCCATGCACGCCGTCGATCATCGACCACTACATGCGGGGCGCCTACTACCCCGAGGGCGGCGGCCAGATGATCCCGGCCCGGCTGATCCAGGTGATCGAGGCCCACGGCGGCGAGGTCCGCACCCTGACCCCGGTGCAGCGGATCGTCGGTGGAGGGCCGGCGGGCCACCGGCGTGGTGCTGGAGGACGGCACCGACGATCGCCGCCGACCTGGTGATCTCCAACGCCGACCACGCCCGCACCGTGTTCGGGCTGGTGGGCGAGGAGCACTGGGACCCGGCCACGGTGCGCTGGACCCGGGAGGCGCGAGATGACCCTGGGCCTGGTGTGCGTGTACCTGGTGGTCGACGTCGACCTCACCGGCGGGCCGAACACCAACTACTTCGTGTTCCCCGACTACGAGACCGACGGCCTCTACGAGGGGCTCGACGCCGGCGAGCTGGAGGGCCCGGACGTGTTCGCCTACGTCGCCATGGCGTCGCGCAAGGACCCCGGCAACGCCGCACCTGTGCCCGACGGGCAGACCAACCTGCAGATCATGACGCTGGCGCCCGCGGGGCCTGGAGTGGTGGGGCGTCGAGGACGTCACCGGCCGAGGGCGGCCCCTACCGCCGCGGCGAGCGCTACCGGGAGCGCAAGCAGCAGCTCACCGAGGCGCTGCTCGACGCCGCCGAGCGGGTGCTGGCCGACCAGCTCGGCGGCGAGCGCCTGCGCGACCACATCGTGCACGTCGAGACCGCCACGCCGCTGTCCCAGGAGCGCTACACCCGCTCCACCGGCGGCACCAGCTACGGCTACGTCCACTCGCCGGAGCAGTCCGGCGACCAACCGGCCCCAGCACCGCACCGAGATCGACGGGCTGTGGCTGGTCGGGCGCCAACACCGCGTCGGGCCACGGCGTCGCCGGGACGATGGTCGGCGGCGTGCACTGCGCCGGGGAGATCCTGGACCGGCCGCTGCTGGTGGAGATGATGCTGGGCACCGTGCTGGCCGACCCGGCCGCGATCCCGGCCGACCCCGACGGCTTCGACCCGCTGGAGTACTGCCGCGGCGCCGCCTGCGGGAGCGCCGGGCCGCGGGCCGGGCCGCCCGCCAGGGCGACGAAACCCGGTCGAAGCAAACGCTGCGCCCGCTCCGGCGGCCTGCAGGTCGGCCGCCGACGATGATGGGGCGGGCGGCACGGTCGTGGCCCCGGCACACTGGCACCAATGCGCCACCACCTCGACCCGAACCGGTCGAGCATCTCGATCCACGCCTCCTCCAGCCTCCACCCGATCACGACGGGGGCCCCGGTGACCGGCTGGATCGACGTCGCCCTCGATGCCCAGGGCCGTGTCGATCCCGACGCCCCGGTCGACGGGAGGGTCGAGTTCGACCTCGGCGGCATGCGCTCGGGCAACCCCCTCCTCGACCGTGAGGCCGAGCGCCGTCTGAACGTCCGCCGCCATCCGAGGGTGATGGGACGCCTCGCGGCCCTGTCCCCCGCCGCAGGCGGTGGCTACGAGGGTGTCGGCGAGTTGGACTTCCACGGTGTCACCCGTTCACTGAAGGGCGTGTTGTCGGTGGGCGTGAACGCCGACGCCGAGCTGGTGATCGGGGGCACCGCCGAGTTCGACGTCACCGACTTCGGTGTCCAGCCACCGAGTCTGCTGCTGGTGAAGGTGCACCCCGAGGTCCGGGTGGCGCTGGCGGCGGTGGCGTTCCCGAACCCGAGTTGAGCCGGTCGGCGTCCATACCCGTTGCCACCTCGTCGGCCCTCCATGTCGGGGTTGAGCGTCAGCCGGTAGCCCGCGGCGTCCCGAGAACCGCGTCGGCCAACTCGCCGCTCGCCCAGCGCAGGGCATCACCGAAGGCCTCGACGTCGGGCACGACATCGGGGTCCACGGTGATCCCGACGCCGACGGTGTCCGCGTAGGACAGCACGCCGATCATGAGGGCCAGGTTCCCGGTGCAGGTGATGAAGGGCGCCAGGTCGAGCATCCGGGCGCCCAGTAGGTGGAGGGGTTCGGGCGATCCGGGGAGGTCGGACACGGCGAGGTTCACGAGCGGCTGGTTCCGCAGCAGCACGGGGGCCACCCGGCGGAGCAGCCAGCCCGGCACGGTGGCGGCGACCGAGTAGACCAGCGGGCCCATCTCGGCCTGGCCCGACGCCTTGGCGCGGGCCATCGCGGCGTGGATCCGGGCCAGGGCCTCCGCCGGTGGCACCTCCGGGCCGGGCAGGTCGGCGACCATCTGGGAGAAGCGGTTCTCGATCTCGCCCGCGGGGTCGGTGCCGTGGGTCGACACCGGGACCAGCACCCGGGGCCGGGTCCCGTGGGGATGGCCGCCCTTGTCGCCCAGGTAGCGGTGCAGGGCGAGGGACGAGACGGTCAGGGCGACGTCGTTGAAGGTGACCCCCGCCGCGTCCTTCACCGCCAGGAACTGGTCCGCCGGGAGCTGCAGCAGCAGGAAGCCACGGCGGTCACCGACCGGGCCGTTGATCGCCAGACGAGGAGCGAGGCCCACCATGGTCGCCGCGGCCCGACCGAGCGCGGCCAGGTCGGCGGCGAGCCGGCCGGGTCGGGTGAGTGCCCGGACGGCGCCCACCGCGGCCCCGGCCACGTCCGGGCCTGGTCGACGAGGGTGTCGGCCAGCAGACGGGTCCCGGACGGCGCCGGCTCGGGGACCCACGACGGCGGCTCGACGGGGGCGACGTCGGGCTCGAAGTCGAGCAGGGCCAGGGCGAAGCCCAGCAGCGCCAGGCCGTCGGCCATCACGTGGCTCACCTTCAGGACGACGGCGACCCGGTCGCCGTCGAGCCCGTCGACGGTCCACAGCTCCCACAGGGGGCGCCGGGGGTCCAGGGGCACGGCGAGCAGCTCGGCCACGAAGGCGTGCAACTCGCGCTCCCCGCCCGGCGCCGGCAGCTGGGCCCCGTGGGCGTGGTTCCGGATGTCGAAGTCGGTGTCGTCGACCCACCGCGGCCGACCCGAGTCGCCGGGGACGAGGGCCAGCCGCTGGCGGAAGCGGGGCACGAGGTGCAGGCGGCTGGCCAGGTGGCGACGGAGGTCATCGGTGCGCAGGCGGCCGTCGGCGTCGGCCAGCGGCGCCCGCTCGAACCGGCACACCGCGCCGATGATCAGCGGCGCCCGCTGGTCCTGCGCGTAGAGCAGGGTGGCGTCCTGGGCGCTGAGGCGTTCGGCGGCCATCGCCGAATCAGCCGGCGCGGGTGCCGACCTGCTCGTCGCCGACCCAGACCTCGTCGAGGAACGTGGCGATCACGTCGGTGAGGCGGTCAGGCCGCAGCCGCAGCTCGACCGGTGACCGGGCCCGTTCCAGCCGGCCGTTCGGGAGCTGGCGGGCCAGGTTGTGGGCGTCGTCGAAGGGATGGATGAGGTCGTTGCGGTGGGCGAGGACGAGCGCCGGGGCCCCGATGGCGCTGCGCTCCTCGACGGTGGGGGCCACGGGCCCGACGAGGATGCCGTGCAGCAGGGCGGCCAGGCTGTCGGGCGGCAACGAGGCCGCGTGCAGGAAGCTGTTCAGCGGCCCGATCGGGGTGTCGGGCACCCGGGCGAGGAGCGAGGACAGGCGGGCCACCACGGGGCGCCCGTAGTGCGCGACGAGGACCATCGGGGCGAAGAGCAGCGCGGCCGTGGGGACCGCCCACTCGAGCACGGGCATCTCCAGCACGAGGCCCCCCACCCGGTCCGGGTAGCGGCTGGCCGTGAACAGGCTGACGTTGGCGCCCAACGACATGCCGCCGAGGACGGCGCACGGGACCTCCAGGTGGTCGAGCAGGCCGACGATCTGCTCGGCGTAGGTGTCGATCCGGTACTCGGAGGCGTGCGCGGGCTTGTCGCTGCGACCATGGCCCAGCAGGTCGATCAGCACGACCCGGTGGCCGCGATCGGCCAGAGCCTGGGCGATGCCCCGGTTGATCTCCGAGTCGAGCATCAGGCCATGGATGTAGACCAGGACCCCGTCCGAGCCAGGATCGCCATAGTCGTCATAGACGAGCTCGTGCCCGCCCCACCGGAATGTCGAGGTTCGGAAGGTCATGTCGACCTCCTTCCGTGCCCGCGAACCGGGGCACACCCCCATCATCCCGTGCCGGTGACGGCCCTCCTACGGCCGAAAGACCCGACGTCGTCCACGCGGAACCGCACGAGCTGGCCATAAGCCGGGCGTCGGCTGCGGGATCTGCTCCGGGGGTGTGCTGGCGTCCTGGCCGCTCGTCTCGTCGAGGGACCGTCGAAACTTGACAAGATAACACTCATGTTTCTTGAGCCTTAGTGGTAGACTCTCCGCTCGTGGACCGCTTCACCGTCCCCACCACGCCACTGGCACACCCTCGACGACGGTCGCGTCCAGTGCGACGTGTGCCCCCGGGCCTGCAAGCTGCGGGACGGCCAGCAGGGCGTGTGCTTCGTGCGGGGCCGGGAGGGCGACGGCATCGTGCTGTCGACCTACGGGCGTTCGAGCGGGTTCTGCGTCGACCCGGTCGAGAAGAAGCCCCTCAACCACTTCCTGCCCGGCACCGCGATCTTCAGCTTCGGCACCGCCGGCTGCAACCTGGCCTGCCGGTTCTGCCAGAACTGGGACATCTCCAAGTCCAAGGAGATCGACACGCTGGCCGACGAAGCGTCGCCGGAGGCCATCGCCCGCACCGCCCGCGACCTCGGGCTGCCGCAGCGTGGCCTTCACCTACAACGACCCGACGATCTTCCTCGAGTACGCCGTCGACGTGGCCGACGCCTGTCACGACCTCGGCCTGGCCACCGTCGCGGTGACCGCCGGCTACATCAACCCCGAGCCGCGGGCCGAGCTCTTCGGTCACCTCGACGCCGCCAACATCGACCTCAAGGGCTTCACCGAGGACTTCTACCGGCACACCTGCGCCGCCGAGCTCGGCGCGGTGCTCGAGACCCTCGAGTACCTCCGCCACGAGACCGACGTCTGGCTGGAGCTCACCACCCTGCTCATCCCCGGCCTCAACGACAGCGACGCCGAGCTGGACGAGATGACCACCTGGGTGGTCGAGCACCTCGGTCCCGACGTGCCCATGCACTTCACCGCCTTCCACCCCGACTACCGCCTGGTCGACCGTCCGCCGACACCGCCGGCGACCCTGGCCCGGGCCCGACGCATCGCCCTCGACAACGGGGTGCGCCACGCCGTACGTGGGCAACGTCCATGACGCGGACGGCCAGAGCACCTACTGCCCGGGGTGTGGCAGCCGGGTGATCGAGCGGGACTGGTACACGATCGGCGCCTACGGCCTCGACGACGCCGGCGCCTGCGGCACCTGCGGCACCACGTTGCCCGGCGTGTTCGACGGCCCCGCCGGGGAGTGGGGCACCACCCGGCTACCGGTCGTCATGGGCCGGCGAGGGACCCCGTGACCACCCGACCGACGACCGTCCGCCCCGCCGCGGTGTCGGGTGCCTTCTACCCGGCCGATCCGGCGGTGCTGGCCGAGACCATCCGCCGGTCGTTCGGCGGGGCCGTCCGCCCCGCCCCGGACGCCGCCGTGCCCCGGGCCCTCGTCGTGCCCCACGCCGGCTACGTCTACTCCGGCCCGATCGCGGCCAGTGCCTACGCCCGGGTGGCGCCCGCCCGCGGGTCGATCCGCCGGGTCGTCCTCCTCGGGCCGAGCCACCGGATGTTCCTCCGGGGGCTGGCCCTGAGCAGCGCCGATGCCTGGGCCACGCCGCTCGGCCTCGTGCCGGTCGACCACTCGGCCGCCGACGACCTGGCCCACCTCCCCTTCGTCGTCGTCGACGACCGGCCCCATGCCCCCGAGCACAGCCTCGAGGTCCAGGTCCCCTTCCTGCAGACCGTGCTGGACGAGATCACGCTGGTCCCCGTCGTCGTGGGCGACGCCACCACCGAGGAGGTCGCCGCCGCCCTCGAGGTGCTCTGGGGCGGGCCCGAGACCCTCGTCGTGGTCAGCACCGATCTGTCGCACTACCACCGCCACGACGAGGCGGTGGCCCTCGACGCCCGCACGGCGGCCGCCGTCGTGGCCCGGCGCCCCGAGGTCATCGGCGACCGGGACGCCTGTGGGGCCCGGCCCCTGCGCGGGCTGCTGCGGGTGGCCGACGAGCGGCACCTCACGGTCGAGGAGGTCGACCGGCGGACCTCCGGCGACACCGCCGGCGACAAGGAGAGGGTGGTCGGGTATGGATCCTTCGCCCTCACCTGAGCCCGCCGTCTCGCCGGTCGAGGCCGAGGCGCTGCTCGACATCGCGGCGGTGACCCTGGAGGACGCACTGGCCGGCCGACCCCTGGCCCTGCCGGCGCTGGGGTCCCTGCCCGACGAACTGCACCGGCCGACCGGGGCGTTCGTCACCCTCACCGTCGCCGGCCGGCTCAACGGCTGCATCGGCACGATCGAGGGTCACGAGCCCTTGGGCCACGCCGTCGCCCGCCTGGCCCTGTCCGCCGCCTTCGAGGATCCCCGCCTACCTGCCCTGCGCCCGGAGGATCGTGCGCACCTGACCATCGAGCTGTCGCTGCTGTCGCCGCTCACCCCCGTCCCGGTGCGGTCCCGGACCGAGCTCCTCGAGGTCCTGCGCCCCGGCCACGACGGCCTGGTGGTCGAGGCCGGCCGGCGCCGGGGCCTGTTCCTCCCCAGCGTCTGGGAGCAGGTCCCTCATCCCGAGGACTTCCTCGACCACCTCTGGCTCAAGGCCGGTCTGCGGCCCCCGCGCCTGGCCCGAGGGCCTCCGCCTCTTCCGGTTCGTGACCCAGCGCCACGAGCGCCACGTCGGCACCGGCCCGGCGACCACCGCCGCCTGACCGATCAACGGGGGGTCAGGGTGCCGTCGATCGAGCCGTCGGATCGACCCCGGCTCGACCGCAGCCCCGAATCAGCCGCGCGAACGGGGGACCGGTACCACCCGGCTAGGGCGATGTGGTTGCCACCGGGACGGTGGCCAGGTTCAGGAGGGGACGCGCTGGAGGCGGTGACGATTGGCGAGGATCGTCATCGCGGCGCCGACACCGATGAGCACGACGGCGGCACGGGCCAATGGCATGCTGCTGTCGGAACCGGTCCGGGGCAGGGCGGCGACCGCGGCGGGATCCACGTCGCCAGAGGGGCGCTCGATGTTGTCAGGGCAGACGTCGGCGTACCCGACGGTCGGGCCGCAGTAGACCTGGCCAACGGCCTGGGCCGATGCCGACCCGCTGAAGGCGAGCAGGGCGAACAGGACTATCGCACCACCGAGAATGAGCTTCTTCATTGGATTCCCTCCCAAGGACTTTCAGTTACTGTAGCGGTTCGACGGGGGCCGGCGCAAGCATGTAAGGCGGGCGACGTCACTGAGGACAGAACTCGACCGTCCATCTCGCGTCCTCCTCTGGCTCGACGGTCACCCCCGCTCCCGAACCGTCGTCGGTGAAACCGTCGACGCCACACACCGACCACCCGTCGGCGGGCTCCACGGAGACGGTCAAGTCGTCGCGGTGGACGAGGGGCTGCGGCGCGAACGTCAGTCGGTAGTCGACGGCCGGATCAGTGAAGCCGAGGAGGCGGAACTCGAGCGTCCTCGTTCCGCCGGAGGGGACCTGCACGGTGGTGCGCGTAGGCGAAACGGTCGAGCTCCTCGGCGTGTTCGACCGGTATGGGTCGCCCACCGAGAGTGGCGTCGACGATGTCCCAGGGTGTGTACACGGAGAGATACATCTGGTTGGCTCCGGGCGGGATCCGGGTGGTGTCCCGGTTCCCGATCACGTAGTTGGGCAGGCCGGACGCCGGTGCGTCGTTGCGGAGGGTCACCGTGACATCGGCCTCCACCCGACCGGTGTCCGGGTCGTAGCGGACGTCGTAGCGGATCCGGCGGTGGAGGAAGATGTCGATCTTGTTGTTGCCGGAGTTCTGGGTGGTGACCGAGAGGAAGTCGCCGTCGACCTCCGGCAGGGCGCCGTCGAGGTCGATCCCGGTGAAGAAGTCCTGTTCGCCCGGCGTGACGCTGTGGACCAGCAACCGCCCCTGGGCGACCATGGGCCCGAGGACCTCGGTGACCTCTCTGGGCCCGGGCAGGTCACCGGTGGTGAGGGCCTCGAAGGTCAGGCGGGTCACGTCGTCGAGGAAGTCGATTCTCTGCTCGTTGTCCTGGGCGAAGGTGAGGTACTGCTCGCGGAGGAGGATGTCGGCCGCGTTCTCCGACGTGAGCGGTGTGTCGTAACCGGGGACCACGATGGGGCCGGTGAAGGTCATGAGAGCGGCGAGGGCGTAAGGGTCCACGACGATGACGCCGTCGACGGCTCCCCCGCCCGGCATCTGCGGGTACATCTCCTCCCAGACCTGGGCCACCGAGGGGAAGTCCGGCGAGTACGTCGTGTCCTGCACGTACCTCCCGACCTCGTACCGACCCCAACGCTCGACGTAGTCGGCGGGGCCGGTGATGGTCCACGGGGGGGCGCCGACGGCGGGTTTCACGTCGTTGACGCGACCGGAGCGGGTGAGCTCGACGTCGCCGTCGACCGCGGTGAGCTCGCCGTAGTTGCCCACGAATCCGCCCAGGCCCCGCATCTCGGCGGGTGTGGTGAACAGGATCAGGTACCGACGATCGCCCTCGCCGCCGAAGAGTGCGGGGGCCAGGGCGACGGCCTCGACGGCCACCTCGGCATCCGCGGCCGCATCGGTCAGCTCCGCGCTGAAGGTGCGGTACCGGTCCCCGACCGGCGGCAGCAGCCACGACGAGTTCACCGCCGCGAGGTCGTCGAGGGCGGCGTGCAGCGCGGTGGCCGACCGGTCCAGCGGGGGCCCGAACGACGCGACCTGCTCGAGGTCCAGCACGCCGTCGTCGAACCGCAGCTCCTCCAGATCGGCGTCGACCAGCGCGTCGGCAGCCGTGGCCGCGAGCTCGGTGCCCTGCTCGGCCGCGACCGCCAGCGCATCCACGTTCTGGCCGACCACGGGGACGGCCGCCGCGGGTGCCATCCAGGGGGCCCCGAGGGCGTCGGCGGAGTCCCCGAACGCCCGCTCGGCCTCGCGGAGCAGCGTCGTGGCCTCGCCCGTGTCACCGGCTTCGGCGGCCCGCAGGCCGGCGCGGGCCCGGTCGATGCCCTCCTGGAGGGTCGAGCGTTGCCCGACGGCGACCACCACGGCCAGAGCGGAGCACGCGAGCGCGACGACGGTGGCGACGACGGCTCCGACGGCGAGACGACGGCGCACGGTGGCCTCGCTGCGCCGGAAGCCCGAGACGAGCACCGGGACGACGGCGGCCACGGCCATCGCGGTGGCCAGACCCTGGGGCTCCCACCCCGGTAGGCGGAACAGCCCCTGGACGGCGAGGGCGCCCACGGCGGCACCGATGAATCGGTCGTGGCGGTCGAAGGCGATCGCCGCGAAGGCGCCCACGAGGGCAGTGACCCCGGCCAGGGTCGGGCCGGGCCCGTCGGCTCCGGCCGCGGCCACGCCGGCCATGAGGACCCATGTCCACGGGCTCGCCCGCGAGGAGAGGACGACCACGAGCACGGTGACCGCCCCGTTTACCAGGACGTCGGTCACGGGCGACGCCGTCGGTTCCGCGCCCGCGAGGACCGTCCCCACCGCGGCCACGCCCGCCAGGGCCCAGACGATCACGCCGCGCGGTTCGCTCATGGGGCCGGTGCCGGTGGGCACCGTCCGGGGCTGGGTCATGCCGCCTGCTCCTGTAGGGACGAGGGCGAGAGCGTAAGCGACCTCAGCCCGCCGGAGGGGTCAGCCAGGAGGGCGCCGGTCCGGTCATCACCCGCGGAGGCCGGCCCAGGAGCCGGCGACGAGCGGCGGGGTGGGGCCCGACGCCGGCCGCCACCTGCCGTCAACGGTCAGGCGTCGATCTCGACCACGTAGGGCTGGTCGCTCTCCTCACCGCAGTCATAACCCTCGTCGGGGGCGTAACGGGTGAACTCGCCGTCCTGGACCTGGAGGACGATCGTGCACGGCGTGGGCTCGTTGGTCCCGGGCTCGGTCGGCGCGTGCAGCCCACCGCCGGTCCAGTCCGTCACCGAGGCGGCCGCCTCCAGCACGCAGCTGCGGGTCAGGTCGTCGGCCCGGTCGCAGTCCCGGGCCGCTTGGGCGAAGAGCAGCCAGGCCGACATGGCCTGGACCCCGAGCTGGGCGACCTTGCCCCCCTGGGCCTCCAGGAGGTCCAGGTACTGCTGGGTGGCCGGGTTCTGGTCGGCCTCCTCGAAGGGCCAGAAGACCGTGCGCACGAACACCCCCTCGGCCGAGGCCCCCGCCGCCTCGACCCAGCCCTCGTCATAGAGGTTGGTCTCCATGAGCATCAGCTCGGGGCGGTAACCGACCTCGTCCATGGCCTGGGCGAGCAGCGCGAAGTTCTCGCCTTCCCCGACGTAGTGCAGGTACTCCACCTGGTCCTGGTCGAGGGCGGCGGCGAAGAGACCCCAGTTGGACTCGCCGAGGAGGTTGTAGGACGACTCGTGGACGAACGTGTACCCGACCTGCTCGAGGGCGTCGATCACCTGGTCCTTCCGGAAGATGAGGGTGTCCAGGTCGCCGAACACGATGCCCGCTCGGTCCTGGGCCTCCGGGGCGGCCTCGCCGACCATCAGGAACGCGCCGGCCTGGAAGCGGTCGCCCGCGTTGGGGACGGGCTGGACCGAGCGGGCCTCGATGGGGTCCTGGCCGGCCAGTCCCGCCTTCTCGGGGGTGACCGAGAACCCGGCGATGTCGATGAGGTCACACGCCGCGCCGGTCGTGGCCCAGAAGTTGTCCTGGACGGCACCGGACCCGACGATGGCGAAGTCCTGGGCGCAGGCTTCGGCCATCACGGGTTGGTACTCGGTGATGGCGGCGTCGTGGAGGTTGAGCTCGAGCTCCTTGCCGTTGATGCCACCCGCGGCGTTGCACCACGCGACGAAGGCCTCGGCGGTGTCGAAGATCTCCTGGTTCAGGCCGGGGCGGCCCTCGAAGCCCGGATCGGCCACGGTGCCCAGCGTGATGGTGTCCTCGGAGATCCCCTGGATCTCCTCGGGCCCGGCGTCGGCGACCGCGCCGCCGCCCTCGTTCGGGCCGCAGACGCCGGCCAGGTCGCCGAAGTCGCCCGCGCCGGCCTCCTCGGCGGAGGCCGTGGCCTCGACGCCCGCGCCCAACCCGCCCGACTCGTCCACGCCCCGGTCGCCCGAGCAGGCGGCCCCGAGGAGCGCGCCGACGACGGCCACGGCCAGCACGACCCGACGGGGGATCATGGCTCGACCGCGCGCAGGCGCAGGTACGGACGGAACAGGTCGGTGACGGGTGCCATCGCGCCATCTTCCCCCGACCGCGCGACCCGGGCCAGGGGCCAATGGCCCTACCCGCTCGCGGCCGGCGCGACCTCAGGCCAGGAGCTCAGCGAGGGCGGCGCGCATGCCGTCGGTGATGACGTAGGGGTCCGGCAGCGTGTCGGGACAACACAGGACCGCGACCTGCATCGAGCCGCAGTAGCTCCACACCGTCACGTTCAGGCCGACGTCCTCCAGCAGCGGACCGACGCTCTGCAGCGCCACCAGTTCGGCCCCGGCGATGAACAGCGGCTCCCGAGGCCCGGTGACGTTGGAGACGATGGCGTTCACCGGGGGCCGGCGGATCCGGGGAACCAGATGGCGCCAGATCAGGCGGAACACGACCGGCGGGGCGTACTCGACCCACTGCGCCATCGTCTCGGCGCCGAGGGCCTCCTGGATGGCCTTGGCGGACGCCGACAGCCTTCCCGTGGCGCGCAGGCGCTCGGCCGGGTCGGCCAGGTCCACCCGCAGCGCCGTCAGGAGGTTCGACGTCCGGTTGCCGATGAGGCGCGACGTGTCCGCGGCGTCGGTCGACACCGGCACGGAAGCGACCAGCGGTCGGTCGACGGGCTCGCCGCCGGCGAGGAGATGGGCCCGCAGGGCGCCGGCGACACACGCGAGGACCACGTCGTTGATGGTGACGCCGAAGGCGGCCTTGACCTGCCGGAGGTCATCGAGGGGCAGGGCACAGGACGCGAACGCCCGTCGGGCGGTCAGCGCACGGCTGAAGGACGTCGCGGGACCGGCGAAGGCCCCGGGCGGAGGGTCGGTCGCCTGGCGGCGGGCCCGCAGGACCCCCGGCAACCGCCCGAGCGTGCGGACCAGCAGCGCGGGCAGGGCCATTGCCAGTCGGCCGAGGTCGGCGATGGCGTCGGCCAGCAGCCGTCGGCGGCCCGGCACCGGCTCCCCCATCCAGGAAGGCGGTGCCGGGGTCGGGACCGCGACGGAGCTCTCCGCGCTCGGGGTCATGACGTTGGCCAGCAGCCGGGCCGCCGCCAGCCCGTCGGCGGCCGCGTGGTGCAGCTTGGCCACGAAGCCCACGCGGCCGTCGGCCAGGCCCTCGACGACGCAGATCTCCCAGAGCGGGCGATCGCGGGGCAGCGGGGTGGACGCCACCTCGGCGATGCAGGCATCCAGCTCCCGGGACCCGCCCGGGGCGGGGGCGCGGACCCGGCGCACGTGACGACGGATGTCGAAGTCGGCGTCTTCGATCCAGACCGGGTGGTGCAGGCCGAACGGCACCCGGACCACGCGGCGCCGGAACGGAGGCAGCAGGGGGAGCCGCTCCTCGAGGACGTCGACGAAGCGCTCGAAGTCGTACCCACCCGGTGCGGCAGCCGGGTCGATCACCCCGATCTTCAGGGTGTGGAGATGCACCGTGGGCGACTCGGTGTACAGGAAGCTGGCATCCAGCCCGCTCAGTCGCTCCACGGGTCAGTCCCGCCGGTGGCCGTCAGCCGCGCTACGAGGAACAGCCGAACCATGCGGGGGAGCACTGCCGTCATGCGATGCGCCTTTCGGGCCCATTCAGGACGAACGGGACGGCGCGGACCCTACCGGCGGGCCCGACCCGCATCGGTCGTCACGCCACCGGCCCGGGACCAGGGACCGGACGGTCACGGGGCGCACGAGATCGACGGGGACAGCGAACGACTCGGGTGTCCGGCAGGCCCCGCTTGGCTACGGTCGGCCCGGTGCATGTCGCATGCAGGTGACCTTCTGGGGAACACGGGGATCGATCGCCAAAGCGGGACCTTCCACGCTCCGCTTCGGCGGGAACACGTCCTGTGTCGAGGTCCGCTCCGATGCCGGGACCATCGTGGTCCTCGACTGCGGCACCGGCGCCCATGGCCTCGGCGAGGACCTCGTCGCCCGCAGTGGCGGTGCACCGATGGAGGGCCACCTGCTCATCGGCCACACCCACTGGGACCACATCCAGGGCCTGCCGTTCTTCGCCCCGCTGTTCCAGCCGGGCGGTTCGTGGCACATCTACGGGCCCCGGGGCCTGGCCGGTTCGCTCAGCGAGACCCTCGCCGGGCAGATGCAGTACGCCTACTTCCCCGTGGCGATCGAACAGCTCACGGCGACCGTTCAGTACCACGACCTGGTCGAGTGCACCTTCGACATCGACGACATCACCGTCACCAGCCGCTATCTGAACCACCCCGCGCTCACCCTCGGCTACCGCCTCGAGGTCGATGGGGCCACCGTCGTGTACTCCACGGACCACGAGCCCCACGACCGGCGCCTCGCCACCGGCGGCGACCCGGCGGCGAGCCGCCATGACCTCGACCACGCCGGCCTCTTCCAAGGGGCCGACCTTCTGATCCACGACGCCCAGTACCTCGCCGCCGAGTACCCCGGCAAGGTGGGCTGGGGCCACAGCACCGTGGAGTACGTCGTCTCGGTCGCCGACCTGGCGGGCGTGAAACAGGTGGCCCTCTTCCACCACGACCCGTCCCGTACCGACGAGGCCGTCGACGACGTCGTCGCCCGATCCAGGGCCTTCGCCTCGGAGCGGGGCTTCGCCGGCGAGGTCATCGCCGCCGCGGAGGGGGAGACGATCGAGCTGCGGGGTACCTCCACCGGCATCCAAGGCACCGCCCGGCCGATCCCCGTCCCGCGGCTCGAGCACATGGCCCGCAGCGTCCTGCTCGCCGTGCGCAGCCCCGAGATCGCCGAGATCCTGCGGGAAGCGGCGGAGGAGGAGGACCTCGAGATCTGGGAGACCACCGACCCCGCCGAGGCCGTCGAGATCGCCCGCCGGGAGCACCCCGCGATCGTCGTCCTCGAGGACCAGGACGACAGCGAGGTGCTGGCCGAGTTCGCCCACGCCGTCGGCGCCATGGAGAAGCGGCCGGGCGGCGACATCAGCCTGATCGCGGTCACCGCCACCGGCCACCCCCCGACGAGCGGTGACGACGTGGCCATCACGGACTCGCTGGAGTGGCCCGCCAGCGCCGGCTACGTGCGCACCAAGCTGCGGGCCTGGCTGCTGCGTCGGGCCTGCCAGTGGCAGACCGCACCCCTGCCCCACGACGAGTCGGCCCGCCTGCAGGCCCTGCGCGATCTCGAGGTGCTCGACACCGACCCCGAGCCCCGCTTCGATCGCTACACCGACCTCGCCAGTTCGACCTTCGACGTGCCCATCGCCCTGATCACCCTGGTCGACGAGCACCGCCAGTGGTTCAAGTCGAGGCACGGCGTCGAGGTCGCCGAGACCCCCCGCGACATGGCCGTCTGCGCCTACACCATCCTCGGCGACGACGTGTTCCAGGTCCCTGATGCCTACGCGGATCCTCGTTTCGCCGACAACCCCCTCGTGGCGTCCGGCCCCCGCTTCCGCTTCTACGCGGGCGCCCCCCTGACCCTGTCGAACGGCACCCGGGCCGGGACCCTCTGCGTCGTCGACCGCCGTCCCCGGCTGCTCGACGACGACCAGCTGGCCGAGTTGCGGCGCCTCGCCGCGCTCGTCACCGCCGAGCTCGAAGCCGAGTGAGCCCGGTCGAGCACCCGCGATCACCACCCTCCCGGAGGCACGCCACAATGGTGGTCGTGCCGGGAGCGGGTCGCGGGTGAGCGAGGACACCGGTGGTGCGGCGATCCGCTACGTGCCGGCTGTCGCCGCGGAATGGGACCTCGACACGCCGGGTGCCCTCCACCGGGAGCTCGACGCGACGATGTGCTTCGTCGACATCTCCGGCTTCACCAACCTCTCCGAGAAGCTGGCCGCCCGGGGCCGGATCGGCGCCGAGGAGCTGACCGAGGTCCTCCGGCGGGTGTTCGGGTCGATGATCTCGCTCGCCCACGAGCGCGGCGGGAACCTCGTCAAGTTCGGCGGCGACGCCCTGCTCCTGTTGTTCCGCGGCGACGGACACGTGGTGCAGGCCTGCGGGGCCGCGGTGGAGATGCGGGCCGCGCTGCGGGAGTCGGCTCGGATCGCCACCTCGGTCGGGCGGGTACCGCTGAAGATGTCGATCGGCCTCCACACCGGCACCATGCACGCCTACCTGGTGGGCGACTCCCACCGGGAGCTGATCATCACCGGCCCCGGCGCCACCGGGACCATCGAGATGGAGGGCACGGCCGACGCCGGGGAGATCGTGGTCAGCACCGCCGTCCGCGACGCCCTCCCCCGGGGCGCGGCCACCGTCGCCAAGGGGGACGGCTGGATCCTGAAGTGGCGCAAGCCGCCGGTGGCTCCCGTCGGCCCTCGCACCCGCCGCGCCGTTCCGATCGAAGCGGTGGTGCGCTGCATCCCGGTCGGCCTGCGCGGCCACCTGCAGACCGGTGAGGTCGAGCCCGAGCACCGCGTCGGCGTCGTGGCCTTCGTCAAGTACAAGGGCGTCGACGAGCTGCACGACCGGCTCGGGCCCGATGCGGTGGCCGCCGCCCTCGACGAGGTGACCCGGGTCGTGCAGCACGCGGCCGAGCGCCAGGGGATCTGCTTCCTCGCCTCCGACATCGACGCCGACGGCGGCAAGTTCATCCTCACCGCCGGGGTGCCGATCGCGGTGGAGGAGGACGAGCGGCGGATGCTGCGGGCCCTGCGGGCCGTCGTCGATGCCCCGACCACCCTCCCGATCAAGATCGGCGTCAATCGAGGCCATGTCTTCGCCGGCGAGATCGGCGCGCCCTTCCGCTCCGCCTACACCGTCATGGGCGACACGGTGAACCTGGCGGCCCGGCTGATGGCCGCGGCCCCGCCGGGTGAGCTCTACGCCACCCCGGCCGTGCTCGACCGGTCGGCGACCGTGTTCGAGACCGTCGAGCTCGAGCCGTTCGCGGTCAAAGGCAAGTCCGCCAAGGTCCACGCCTACGCGGTGGGCGGTGAGGTCGGTGATCGCCAAGACCCGCCGAGCGAGGAGCTGCCCTTCGTGGGCCGCGACGCCGAACTGGCCGTCGTGCAGACCGCGCTGGACCGACTCGTGTCCGACGGGGTCGGCGGCGTGATCGAACTCGTGGGTGAGGTGGGGGCGGGCAAGTCGAGGCTGGTCGACGAGGTGACGACCGGCCTCTCGATGCCGGTCGTCACCATCCGCGGCGAGTCCTACGGCAGCGCCATGCCCTACCGGGCCTTCCGTGACCCGGTGCGGCGGATCCTGGGGGCGGGAGCAGGGGGCCCGGAGGCCCAACAGGCCGCGCTCCGCGACCGGGTGCGGACGCTCGCCCCCCATCTCGAACCGCTCCTGCCGCTCGTGGCCCGGGTCGCCCACATCGATGTCGCCTCGACCCCCGAGTCCCGGGCCATCGAGCCCCGATTCCTGCCCGACCGCACGGCCGACGTCATCGTCGAGTTGGCGAGCCTCGTCTCGGGGTCGTCGGTGGTGGTCGTGGCCGAGGACACCCACTGGCTGGATGACACGTCGGTCGGCCTGGTGGAGCGGATCGCCGCCCGCGCCCACGACCAGGGCTGGCTCGTGATCGCCACCCGCCGCTCCGACACGCCGGGTGTCGAGCTGGGTTCTTCGGTGACCATCGAGCTGGCGCCGCTCGAGGAGGATGCCGCCACCGCGCTGGTCAACGAGGCGACCGCGGCCTCGCCGCTGCGTCCCCACGACGTGGCTCGCCTCGTGGAGCAGTCCGGCGGCAACCCCCTGCACCTCGACGGGCTGCTCCAGGCCCGTCGCGACGCGGACGGCGCCGACCTCCCCGAGACGCTGGAGGCGGTGATCGGCACCCAGATCGACGCCCTGCGGCCTCTGCCCCACCGGGTCCTGCGCTACGCCTCGGTGCTCGGGACGAGCATGCGGCTGTCGTCCTTGAACTCGTTGCTGGCCGACGACGCCGTGCACATCGATGAGGCGACCCGCGACGATCTCGCCCGGTTCCTGGAACCCGAGGAACCCGATCGGATCCGGTTCCGCCAGGCCGTCGTGCGCGACGCGGCCTACGAGAGGCTGTCCTTCGCCCGTCGACGCCAGTTGCACGCGCGCGCGGCGACGATCACCCGCGAGGCCGGCGGCGACGACCTCGACGGGATGGTCGACCTGCTGTCGCTGCACCACTTCCGGGCCCAGCAGTACGCCGAGGCGTGGACCTACGCCCGGCTCGCCGGTGACCGGGCCCGGGACGCGGCGGCCAACATGGCGGCGGCGACGCACTACGAATGGGCGCTCGCGGCGGCCCGGCGGCTGGGCACCGTCGGGCTCGACGAGCTCGGCGAGGTCTGGACGCACCTCGGCGACGTGCACCTCGCATCCGCGCGCTTCGACGAGGCGCTCGACGCCTACGGTCGGGCCGCCCGGCTGGCCGTCGGCCCCGAGATGGTGGCCGGCGCGATCCTCAAGCGGGCCCGGGCCTACGAGCGGGCCGGTCGCTTCAGCGTCGCCCTGCGCGACACGGCCAAGGTCGTCAGCGTGCTCGACGACGTCGACTCGGTCGAGGCGGACCGGCTCGCCGCCCGGGCTCTGGCGCTTCGATCCGGGATCCGCTGTGCCCAGGAGCGGCCGGCGGACAGCCTGCGGCTGGCCGAGGACGCCGTGGCGGGGGCCCGCGCCGCAGGCGAGCTCGAGGGTCTCGCCCAGGCCCTGCTGATGATCGACGGGATGACCCGGATGCTCGGTCGGCCCGCGGGCGAGCAGAACACGCTCGAGGCGCTCGCCATCTACGAGGAGTTGGGCGACCTGACGGGCCAGTCCAAGGTCCACAACAACCTCGCCTTCGAGCTCTACTACGTCGGCGACTGGGATCGGGCCCTCGATCATCTCGAACAGGCGCGAGCGGCCGCGGAGCGGACCGGCGACACCGTGCAGTCGGCGCTGGCGACCGCCTTCGTGGGGGAGATCCGGGTGTGTCAGGGTCGGATCGAGGACGCGGTCAAGCCGCTGACCGAGGCCGCGCGCACGCTGCGGGCGTCGGGCTTCGTCGACGGTGCCACCTACGCGGAGATCAACCTGGCCCGGGCCCGGCTCGCCCTCGGCGACCTCGGCGTGGCCACCGGGCTCCTGGACCAGGTGCTGGTGGACGTGGCCGACATGGGGCTCGACAGCAGCCTGCTCGAAGCCGCCATCTACCGGGCCGAGTGCGACCTCGTGGCCGGCGACCCGGCCGCCGCGCTGACCCGGCTCACCGAGGCCGAGCGCGTGGCCGGCGAGGGGACGGCGATGTTCGAGGCTGCGCTGGCCCGGGTGGAGGGTCTGGCCCTGGCCGCGGCGGGGTCCGTCGAGTCGGGCTCGAGCGCATCGACGAGGGCATCGCCACGGCGCGGCGCCAGGAGCTCGTCTACGACCTGGCGATGCTCCTCTCGGCCCGGGCCGCCGTCGCCGAGGACGATCCGGGTGCCCGGCAGGAGGCGGGTGAGCTGCTGTCCCGTCTGGGGGCGCGCCCACCCGCCTCGCTGGAGCTCAGCGGGTGACGCCTAGCGGGACACGCGTGGGTCGTCGCTGAGCAGGAGCACCTCGGTCACCTGGACCTGGCCGCCGGTCAGGACCTGCTGCTGGTAGGCGAGGCACCCGCTCAACCCGCTGATGGGGACGACGGCCGCCATCCGGTCGTCGGGCGTGGCCCCGTCGGGGTCATAGGTGCCGCCGCACCACTGCAACGGGTTGGGGCCGTCACCGAAGTCGATCGAGGTCGTCTTGGTGAGCGGGTAGGTGGCGGGCTCGGGGTCCCACTCCACGCGCCACTCGAATTCGGCGGTCGCCTGGCCGGTCAGGTCCACGATGAAGTCCACCGTCTGCTCGCCGTCGCCGTCGTACCCGGCCTCGAGGGTGTAGGGAACGAGCGCGCAGCCGCCGTCCTTGTTCTCCATACGGGTGACGCGTGGAGCTCGTGGCCGGGCTCTCCGGGTCGCTCGGCACGTCGACGGTGGCGGTGTCGGTGCAGTCGAGCGTCCCGTCGTAGGTGATCGTCTCGCGGGTGATCACGTGGAAGAGCGAGTCGTTGGGGTTCACCGACAGGGTCGAGCCGACCGGTCCCGGTGCGGTGCCGTCGGCCCCGCCCTCGAGGGAGAACGCCCCGTTGGACGGGCCCGAGGCGTCGAGGCTGAGGACGATCGTGTCGAACGGCTCCGGCGAGGGCTGGCCGCCGGGCGGGTTCTGGGTGTCGAGCCGGAAGTTGTCACCGTCGCCGGAGTCCGGCCCGCAGTCGCTGAGGGTGGCGGAGCAGCCGAGGAGCAGCTCGCCGACCGACGTTCCCTGCGGGCCGCCCGCGAAGAACTGGGCTCGGACGACACCGTCGTACTTGCGTTCGAAATCGATCTCGGCCCAGTCCACGAGCGCGCCGTCGACGCCGATGCCGGAGCCGAGCGAGAGGACCAGGCTCTGACCGTTCGTACCCGTGTTGTTGACCTGGGCGCACGGTTCGCCGTTCCCCTCGTTGAACTGGGTCCCGAGGCTGTCCCGTCGCTGCCCGAGCGTCGCTCCGGACGGACCGGGGGTGAGGGTCACCAGTCGGTTCGCCGTGGCCAGGGTCGCCCGGCAACCGGAGGTGCTGATCGCCTGGTTGATCGGTCCTGGGGCCCACCGGCTCGAACCGGAAGTAGTCGGAGGTTCCGAGGTGCAGGCGCAGAAGCCCGGCCTCGGATCGTGCAGCTGTAGACGACCTCGCCGGTCTCCGGACTGACGTCGATGCATCCCTCCGGCGGTTGTAGGTCACCGGACGTCGCGCCCGCATCGGATCCGCCGCCCGTCGTCAGGCCGACCGCAACCATCGTGATGACCGCGGCGACCGCGATCAGTGCTCGTAGACGAATGTTCATGGGGTTCCCTTCCGCATCTGGCGCTCGAAGGTACATCGCTTCGGGCCGCAGCGACAGTCCCGCGGCCCCGCTCGCCCGGTGCTGTCGCGACCATGAGACGTTTGTGGCCGAGATGTTTCCTCTGGGGCCGTCGACCGGCCCGACGGGGCCCCGGGACAGGCGGCCGGCCCGTTCGTTACGGGCCGGTGAAGAGCATCTGACAGCCCGGGATTCGGCGGTCCTCGCTCGTTACCTTCCGGCCCGTGGCCACGCGAGACAGCCCGCTGCGGCGGGTCATGGAGTCACGTGACCTCCGCCGCCTGGCGCTGGCCTATGTCGTGTTCGTCGTCGCCGACCTGAGCACCTACATCGCCATTCTCGTCTACGCCTACGAACGGGGCGGTACCGGTGCCGTGGCGCTCGTGGCCGCGATCCAACTCGCACCCTCCGCCCTGATCGCGCCGTTGGCGGCGACGGCCGGTGACCGCCACGGTCCGGCCGTTCTCCTTCGGCGCCGCTATCTCGCCCTCGGGTTGTCGTGCGCGGCCGGCGCCGCGGTCCTGCTCGCCGACGGGCCCCCGGCCGTCGCCTACGTGGCCGCCGCCCTGATCTCGGTGATCGTGGCGGCCACCCGACCGCTGCACCGCAGCCTCCTGCCCGAGGTGGCCGACGGTCCCGAGGACCTCACGGCGGCGAACGCCGTGCTCTCCAGCGCCGAGGGGATCGGCAGCCTGGTGGCCCCCCTCCTGGCCGGGCTGGTCCTGGCCCTGATGTCCGTGGGCGCGGTGTTCGCCATCGCCGCGGCCCTCCTCGTACCGGCCGGCCTGGGACTGGCCACCCTTCACCACCATCATCGACCGGCCCTCACCCGCTCTCCGGCCAGCGCCCGCAGCGAGTTGCGCGACGGCCTCCGCGTCCTGCGCCAGGGCCCCGGCGCCCGGGCCGCCTTCGGGAGCATCGTGGTCATCAACGTCGCGATGGGCGCCGCCCGCGTGCTGGTGGTCCCGCTCGCCGTCGACACGCTGGACGTCGGCGACGCCGCCGTGGGGTGGCTCAGCGCCGGGCTCGGGGCCGGGTTGGTGCTCGGCGGGATCGCCGCCGGCCTCCTCGCCGGTCGGGCCCGGCTGAGTCGCTGGGTGGCGCAGGGTCTGGTCGGGTGGGGGGCGGTGCTGGCGACGGTCGGCTATGCCCCCGATCTCGCCGCAGCTGTCCTCGTCCTGATGGTGGCCGCCACCGCGGCCGCCGTCGCCGATCTGGCCACCCGGACCCTCCTGCAGCGGCTCGTCCCCGGTCCGTTGCTCACCCGCGCCCTCGGACTGGCGGAGGCCGCCTTCATCGGCTCGACGTTCGTCGGGGCGGTCATCGCCGCGCCCCTCGACTCCTTGTTCACCGTGCCCCAGGCGTTCGCGATCATCGGTGCCGCGACCGTGGTGGCCGCCCTGGTGTCGGGGTGGGTCCTCAGTCGGGCGGAGCAGGGCACGGCGGCCCCCGAGCGCCAACTCGGCCTCCTACGCCTGGTGCCCATCACCCGGGCCCTCGACCCGGCGACCATGGAGGGCCTGGCCCTGCGGCTCGAGCGCGTCGGCGTCGACGCTGGGCAGCGGGTCATCACCGAGGGTGAGGTCGGGGACCGCTTCTACATCGTCGAGCGGGGGGTCTTCGGCGTCCGTCGCGGTGAGGGGTCCCTGGCCGAGTTGGGCCCGGGGGACTCCTTCGGTGAGGTCGCGCTGCTCCTCGACGAGCCCCGCAACGCCACCGTCGAGGCCCGGACGGCCGGAGAGCTCTGGACACTGGAGCGGGCCGACTTCATCGAGGCGCTGACCGGGACGCCCCAAGCCCACGGGGTGGCCAGCAGCATCGCCGCCGAGAGGCGCTGAGCGAAGGGCCTGGGCCGACCGCGGTCGCGGGCGGGGCGCGCCGTCCTCTACCTTCTCGTCGATGGCCGAGGCCGAACTGGCATCCGAGGAGGTGCTGGCGTTCCTGGCCGAGTCCGAGCTGTTCGGCGCCCTGGACGACGCGGAGCGGCAATTGCTGGCCGGCCGACTCGAGACGGTGATGGTCCAGGGCGGCGAGGTCCTCATCCGCGAGGGCGACCCCGCCGACGGCATCTACCTGGTCTTCTCGGGGCGGCTGCAGGCCCGGCTGGGCGCCGATGACGATCTCACGGTGATCGGGGAGGCCGGTCGTGGTGAAGTCGTCGGCGAGGCGGCGCTGCTCACCGCGCGGCCCCGGGGGGCGACGGTGGTGGCGCTTCGCGACTCCCTCGTGCTCCGCCTCTCGGTGGAGGCCTTCGAGGAGCTGCTGGCCCAGTCCCCGATGCTGCTCCGTCCCATCGCCGGGCAGGTCATCGAGCGCCTGCGCAAGATCTCGGCGGGGGAGAGCTCCGTCCGCCCCGTGGCCACGATCGCCGCGGTCGTGCTCCACGAGGGTGACCGCGGCCGCGGGTTCGTGGAGATGCTGGCGACGGAACTGGCCACCGCGATGCCGTCGCTCGCCGTCGTCGCCGCCGAGGACGCGCCGGCCGGTCCGTCGGTCACTGCGTGGCTGAACGCGCTCGAGCACGACCACCACCTCGTGCTCTACCTCGCGGGCACGGATGACGACGAGTGGACCCGACGCTGTCTGCGCCAAGCCGATGTGGTGCTCCTCGTGGGCGACGGCGCTCGACCACCGGTCCCTGCCCCTGTGGAGCGGGTGCTGGCCGACCATCGCCGACGGGTGCCCGTCGCCGTCGAGCTGGTCCTGGTGCACTCACCTCAGCTGAAGGTCCCGACGGGCACGCATCGGTGGCTGGTGGACCGGGATCTGCGTCGGCACCACCACGTCCGCGAAGGAGCCGTCGGCGACGTCGCCCGGGTCGGCCGGCTCCTGACCGACCGGGGCCTGGGTCTGGTGCTCTCGGGCGGCGGCGCCCGGGGCATGGCCGAGATCGGTGTCATCCGCGCCATGGGCGAGCTCGGGATCCCGATCGATGCCATCGGTGGGACCAGCGCGGGTTCCCTCGTCGCCGGCGCCGTCGCCCGGGGCTGGCCGATCGACGGGGTCGCCGACGTGCTCCGGCGGGGCATGGTGACCGAGTCCAACCCGCTCGATCTGACGCTTCCGGTCTCTTCGATCGCCTCCGGACGGCGGATCTCGGAGCGGTTGCAGGCCGCGGCCGGGGATGCGGACATCGAGGACCTCTGGCTGGACTTCTTCTGCGTCTCGACCAACCTCACCCGGATGGGGCCGATGGTGCACCGAAGGGGCCTGGCGTGGCGGGCCATCCGGGCCAGCATGTCGATCCCCGGGGTGTTCCCTCCCGTGGCACAGGACGGCGACGTCCTCGTCGACGGTGGCCTGGTCGACAACCTGCCCGTGGACGAGATGCGGCGGGGCCACGACGGCATCACCGCGATCGCGGTCGACGTCGGGGTGCGTCGAGGGCTGCAGGCCGGCGACCTCCCCGACTCCACGGTCATGGGGGGATGGCGGATCCTCGTGGACCGCATCCATCCCGGCCGCCGTTCACCCGAGATCGTGGGCATCGTCTCCCTCCTGGCCCGGCTGACCGAGTTGGGCGGAGGCAGCCACGACACGGCGGACCGGGGCGACGTGCTGGTGCGCCCTGACGTCGAGCAGTTCCCCATTCTCGACTTCGACCGCTTCGACGAGCTCGTGGCGGTCGGTCATCGGGAGGGGTTGGCCACGTTGGGACCTTGGTGGGACGAGGTCCGGGCGCGGGACTGAGCTCCTCGCCGTGACCTGAGGTCAGCGATCGTCCTCAGCGACCAGGCCGTCCCGGCGGTCGAGCAGGTCGATCGGCTCGTTCTCCCAGATGCCGAAGCGGAGGTGGAAGCGGCGCAGTGGTCGGGGGGCCCACCAGTTGGCGCGGCCGGCCAGTCGCATGAGGGCGGGGACCAGGGTCGCCCGGATCAGGAAGGCGTCGACCAGGACCGCGAGCGCCAGCCCGACACCGAAGAGCTTCACCACCATCACCTCGGAGAGGGCGATGGCCACGAACACGATCGCCAACAGCAGGGCGGCCGCGGTGACGATCCGACCGGTCTTCTCGAGCCCGATCGCCACGGCTCGCTCGTTGTCGCGATCGAGGTCGTACTCCTCCTTGATCCGGGACAGGAGGAAGACCTCGTAGTCCATCGACAGACCGAAGGCGATGCAGAACATCAGCAGCGGCGTGGTCACGTCGATGAAACCGGTCGCGGTGAACCCGAGGGTGTCGGCCAGGTTCCCCTTCTGGAACACCCAGACCATCGCGCCGAAGGTGGCGGTCAGCGACAGCACGTTGAGCACCAGCGCCTTGAGCGGGACCAGGAGGCTGCCCACCATGAGGAAGAGGAGGGTGAAGGTGGCCACGACGACGAGGCCGACCGCCCACGGGAGGCGATCGCTGATGGCGGCCTTGGTGTCCACCAGCTGGGCCGAGGTGCCGCCCACGAGCACCTCGTCGACCGGGCCGGGCACGGCGCGGACGGCGCCCACCAGCTCCTCACCGGCGCTGGAGATCGGCTCGACGGTGGGCACGGCGGACAACCAGGTGTCCTCGGGGTCCTCCGCGCTCTCGAACCGGGCGAGGAGGTCCGGCGGGATCAGCTCGGCCGGGGCCAGCTGCTCGCCGTCGACGAACGAGCCGGTGACGCCGTCCACCCGCTCGACGTCGTCCAGCGCCGACACCTCGATGGCGTAGGCGGTGAGCGCGTCGAGGTCGGCGGCGCCGCCGGGGAGCACGATGCTCAGCGCGGAGGACTCCCGGCCGGGGAACCCGGCCCGGATGTCGTCGAGGGCCGCCCGACTCGACGCCGTCTCCGGCAGGACGCGGTCGTCGACCGAGCCGGTGCGCAGGTCGAGGAACGGGCCGGCGAGGGCCAGGAGGAGGGCCGTGACGGCCAGGATGTAGGGCCACGGTCGCTTCATCACCCGAACGGCCTGCCGGTGCCAGAGGCCCCCGGGCTCGCGGCGCTTGAACAGCCGGCCCTTGTCGATCCGGGGCCCGAGGATGGCCAGCATCGCGGGGAGCACGACCACCGAGCTCACCGCGGCCAGGACCACGACGGCCACGCCGGCGTAGGCGAATGACCGGATGTACGGCACGGGGAAGAGCAGGAGCGCGGCGAGGGAGATGGCGACCGTCGCCCCGCTGAACGCCACGGTGCGGCCTGCGGTCTGCATCGTGCGGGCCAACGCGACCTCCATCGGCTGGCCCGCGGCCAGCTCCTCCCGGTACCGCGACACCATGAAGAGGCTGTAGTCGATGCCGAGACCCAACCCCATGGCGGTGGTGATGTTCAGGGCGAAGATCGACACGTCGGTCAGGCCCGTGAGGAGGGTGAGGACGAGGAAGGTGCCGAGCACGGCCACGACGCCGACCACCAGGGGCACGAAGGCGGCGACCAGCGACCCGAAGACGATGACGAGCGCGGCCAGGATGATCGGCGCACTCAGCAATTCGGCTCGCTGGAGGTCCTCCTCGGACTGCTCGCTGACCTGGCGGGTGACCTCCCCTCGGCCGGTGGCGACGACGGTGATGCCGTCTCGCTCACCCGAGTAGGTCTCGGACAGCTCGCCGGACAGGTGCACGACGTCGCTCTCGTCGCCCTCCAGCGTGGCGAACACCAGCGCCTGGGTCCCGTCCTCGCTGCGCAGGGGGGACAGCTCGCCGAGCCCGATCGACCAGTGGGACAGGGCGGCGGTGACGCCGGGCTCGGCCGCCAGGTCCTCGGTCAGGGCCTCACCGACCTCGACGACCCCGGGGTCGTCGACGTCGCCGCTGGCCGCGGTCACGACCAGGACGAGGTCCGGTGTGCTGCTCGGGAACTCCTCGTCGAGGATCTCCAGCGCCCGCTCGGATTCCGATGACGGGTCACCGAAGCCCCCCAGCGAGAGGCGATCGGCGACCCCCGCGCCGAAGAGCCCGGCGGCGATCACCACGAAGGCCGCGACGGCGATGACGATCCAGCGCCGCAGGATGACGAAGCGGGCCAGACGTCGCACGGCCAGACCCTACGCGGGCCCAACGGCTACCTTCGGCGCCCGTGCGATCGAAGCGCGAACTGACCGAGCTGCTCGCGGCGGTGGACCTGTTCTCGCGCTGCAGCCGAGCCGAGTTGAAGACGGTGACCCGTCATGTCGAGACCGTTCGCCTCGAACCCGGGGTCGAGCTGACCCGCCAGGGTGATCCCGGAGACGCCTTCTATGTGATCCTGGATGGTCATGCCCGGGTCACGGTGAACGGCGAGTTGGCCGACACGCTCGGTCCCGGGCAGTACTTCGGTGAGCTGGCCCTGCTCGACGGGGAGCCGAGGGCCGCCACCGTGACCTCCGAGACCGAGCTCGAGGTGGCCGTGCTCGGCGTTCGCATGTTCCGCACGCTGCTCCGTGAGTTCCCGGACCTCAACGCCCAGTTGCTCGCGGGACTGGCCGGCGCGCTGCGGAGGGCGCGGGGGCAGGCCGGATAGCGCCAGGTCACCGCCGGCGCGTGGCAGACTGCTGAGCCGCTTTGCAGGTCAGTTCGACGTGGGGGTGCCCCGCCGCAGACCACCTGAACCGCTCGAACCGGAAGGTAGATGATGAGCAGGAAGAGCCAGAAGACGCCGAAGGCGTACCTCGATCGACTTCGGGCCGTGCCCCTCTTCGCCGCGTGCAACGACAAGGAGCTGAACGAGCTCGCCGCTCTCGGCACCGAGGTGACGGTGCCGAAGGGCGAGTGGCTGATGACCCAGGGCGACCACTCGAGGGACGCCTACCTCGTCATGAGCGGGCGGGCCACCTGCGTGAAGGACGGCGTGGAGGTCGCCCAGTTCGGCCCGGGGGACTTCTTCGGCGAGATGGCCCTGATCGGCGAGCGTCCGCGTACGGCGTCGGTGGTGGCCGACGACGATCTCAGTGTCCGAGCCTTCCATGCCAGCGAGTTCCGGCGGCTGCTGAGCGACGTTCCGGGTATCGCGGTGAAAGTGCTCTGGGTCACGGCAGAACGTCTCATGGACGCCGAGACGGCACCGACCCACTAGGGGCCCGTGACGGTCCGAGTCGCCACCAGCCTGGCCGACGCCTGTGCCGCGCTGGCCGAGGATCCCGAGGCCGACGTCCTGGCCGGCGGGACCGACCTCATGGTCGAGGTCAACCACGGACGGCGCCGACCGACCGCCGTGGTGGCCATCGCCCGGGTACCGGAACTGGGCGGTTGGGAACGGGACGGCGATCGGATCCGTCTCGGCGCGGGACTCACCTACACCGATCTGGGTCGGCCCGATCTCGTCACGCTGGCGCCGGCCCTGGCCGACGCCGCCCGGACGGTCGGCTCGCCCCAGATCCGCAACGCCGGGACGATCGGCGGCAACCTCGGCACCGCCTCCCCCGCCGGTGACCTGCTGCCCGTGCTCGTCGCCCTCGACGCCATCGTGCACCTGCGGTCGGCCGCCGGGGCGCGGGACCTGCCCGTCACCGCCTTCCTCACCGGGGTCAAACGCACCGCCCTGGCGCCCGGTGAGCTGATCGAAGCCGTCTCCGTCCCCGTGGCCCGGGGGCCACAGCACTACCTCAAGGTGGGAACCCGCAACGCCATGGTCATCGCCGTCGTGTCCCTGGGCCTGGTGGTGGACGCCGACGCGGGCACGGTCACGGTGGGGCTCGGCTCGGTGGGGCCCACCCCCCTGCGGGTCACGGCCACCATCGAGGAGGCCACCAGCGGGGCGTTCCCCGCCCGGGTGGCGGAGGCGGCCCGACCGATCGACGACCACCGCTCGTCCGCGGCCTACCGCCGCCATGCGGTCGGGGTGCTCGCCGAGCGGGCCGTCCGGAGGGCGTTCCCGTGAACCTGGCCTACACCCTGAACGTCAACGGCCGGCTCCACGAGGTCCAGGACGCATGGCTCGGCGAGAGCCTGCTCAACGTCCTGCGTGACCGGCTCGACCTGCCCGGCACCAAGAACGCCTGCGAAGAGGGCGAGTGCGGGTCCTGCTCGGTGAAGGTCGGCGGGACCCTCGTCTGCTCGTGCCTGGTGCTCGCCGCGTCGGTCGCGGGCGAGGAGGTCGAGACCGTCGAGGGCCAGGAGGACGACGGGGTGCTGTCCGGTGTTCAGGCCGCGTTCGTCGCCGAGGGGGCCGTGCAGTGCGGGTTCTGCACACCCGGGCTGGTGATGGCGGTGGACGACCTGCTGGACCGGACGTCGGACCCCACCGACCTCGAGATCCGGGAGGCCATCTCCGGGAACCTTTGCCGGTGCACCGGCTACGGGCGGATCATCGAGGCCGTCCGGGTGGCGGCGCGGGAGCGAGGCTCCCCGCGGTGACCGACACCGTCGACACCGCCACCACCGGCGCCCCGCCGCGCATCGGCACCAGCGTCCCCCGCCCCGACGGCGTCCCCAAGGTCCGGGGGCGCTTCGCCTTCGGCTCCGACCTCTGGGCCGACGGCGCCCTCTTCGGGCGCACGGTGCGCTCCCCCCACGCCGCCGCCCGTATCCGCGCCGTCCGGGTCGGCCCCGCGCTGGCCGTCCCCGGCGTGTACGCCGTGCTGATCGCCGAGGACGTCCCGGGCGAGGCCCACTACGGCCTCGACCGGGCCGACCAGCCGGTCTTCGCCTCGGAGGTCATCCGCTACCAGGGAGAGGCGGTCGCGGCGATCGCCGCCGACCACCCCGAGACGGCCCGCCGGGCGGCCGCCGCCCTCGAAGTCGACTACGAGCCCATGGACCCGCTGATCGACGCCGAGGCCGCGCTCGAGGCCGAGCCCATCCACCCGTTCGGCAACCTCTTCCGGGAGCTGGTCGTCCGCCACGGCGATCCCGACGCCCACGGCGAGGTCGTGGTCGAGGGGACCTACGAGGTCGGGATGCAGGACCAGGCCTTCATGGGCCCGGAGTCGGGCATGGCCGTCCCGGCCGAGGACGGGGGCGTGGACCTCTACGTCTCGACCCAGTGGCTGCACTCGGACCGGGACCAGGTCGCGGCCTGCCTCGGGCTGGCCCCCGAGCAGGTCCGCCTGACCCTCGCCGGCGTGGGCGGGGCCTTCGGCGCCCGGGAGGACCTCAGCCTCCACGTCCACGCCTGCCTCCTGGCGCTGCGCACCGGGCGGCCGGTGCGGATGAGCTACACGCGGGTGGAGTCCTTCGTCGGCCACGTCCACCGTCACCCGGCCCGCATGCACTACCGCCACGAGGCCGACCGGGACGGCCGTCTGGTTCGGGTCGACGCCCGCCTGCTGCTCGACGGGGGGGCCTACCAGTCCTCCTCCGCCGCGGTGCTGGCCAACGCCACCTGCCTCGCCGCCGGCCCGTACCTCGTGCCCAACGGGGTGATCGACGGGAAGGTCGTGCGCACCAACAACCCGCCGTGCGGGGCCATGCGGGGGTTCGGCGCAGTGCAGTCCACCTTCGCCGTCGAGTCCCAGATGGACCAGCTGGCCCACGCGCTCGGCCTGGACCCGGTCGAGGTCCGGCTGCGCAACGTGCTGAAGCCGGGGGACACCCTGCTCACCGGCCAGGTCATCACCGGTGCCGCGCCCGTGGCCGAGCTGCTCCGGGCCTGTGCGGAACACCCGCTGCCGCCACCCCCGGACGGGGACGCCCTCGACCGACCCGGTGGGGCCGGCCTGACCACCGATGCCGAGGACGTCCGTCGGGGCGTCGGCTACGCCGTGGGCTTCAAGAACCTGATGTTCTCCGAGGGGTTCGACGACTACTCCACCGCGTCCTGCCGGCTCGAGAACGGCGTGGTGACCGTCACGTGCGCCTGCGCCGAGGTCGGGCAGGGGTTCGTGACGCTGGTGCGCCAGATCGCCCACGAGGTGTTGGGGGTCGACGACGTCGTGCTGGGGCCGGTCGACACCGCCATCGGCTCGGCGGGGTCCACCTCCGCCAGCCGGCAGACCTGGATGTCGGGGGGCGCCGTGCACGCGGCCTGCCTGGCGGTCAAGCGCCGCATCGACGCCGGCGACACCGGGGTCATCGAAGAGGAGGTCACCTTCCGCCACGCCGCCACCTCGCTCCTCGACGAGGACGGGCAGGGCGACGCCCACGTGTCGTTCGCCTTCGCCGCCCACCGGGCGGTGGTCGACGTCGACCCGGCGCTCGGCCTCGTCAAGGTGGTCGACATGACCACGGCCCAGGACGTCGGCCGGGTCCTGAACCCGCTGCAGGTCGTGGGCCAGATCGAGGGGGGCACGCTCCAGGGCGTCGGCCTCGCCGTCATGGAGGAGATGAAGCTCTCGGCGGGCCAGGTCCTCAACCCGACGTTCACCGACTACCTGATCCCCACCGCCCTCGACGCCCCCGAGGTGCGCATCGCCGCCCTCGTCGAGGAGCCCGAGCCCGGCGCGCCCTTCGGGGCCAAGGGCGTCGGCGAGCCCCCGACCCTGTCCTCGACCCCTGCGGTGGCCGCCGCCATCCGCGCCGCGACCGGTCGGGCGCTGCCCCGGGTCCCCATCCGCCCCGAGGACATCTGCCTCTGACCCGCCCCCTGCCCAAATGGCGCCGATTTGTCACGCCTGGCGTGACAAATCGGCGCAATTTCAGAAGGAGGGGCAGACTGGGCCGGTGCTGGACGACCTCCGGGTGGACGGTGACCGGCTGCGACGCCGGCTGGCCACCCTGGCCGAGATCGGCGACACCGGCGACGGGGGCTGTTGCCGGCTGGCACTGACCGACGAGGACAAGGCCGGGCGGGACCTGGTCGTGGAGTGGATGCAGGAGCTGGGCCTCGAGGTCCGCATCGACGCCATCGGCAACGTGGTCGGGCGCCGGGCGGGCCGGGAGGACCGTGCCCCGGTCATGACCGGCTCCCACATCGACACGGTCGCCAGCGGGGGCCGCTACGACGGCAACCTCGGCGTGCTCGGGGGCCTCGAGGTGGTGGCCACCCTGAACGACGCCGACGTCGTCACCCGGCGCCCGCTGGAGGTGGCCTTCTTCACCGATGAGGAAGGGGCTCGGTTCAGCCCGGACATGCTCGGCAGCATGACCTACGCCGGGGGCCTGCCCCTCGAGGAGGCCCTGGGCCGCACCGATGCCGACGGCGTCGTCCTCGGCGACGAGCTCGACCGCATCGGGTACCGCGGCCCCGTGCCCGTGCCCGGACCGGTCCCCCACGCCTTCGTCGAGCTCCACATCGAGCAGGGCCCGGTCCTGGAGCGCCAGGGCCAGACGATCGGCGCCGTCACCGGCGTGCAGGGCATCTCGTGGCAGCAGCTCACCATCCATGGTCAGGCCAACCACGCCGGCACCACGCCGATGGCCATGCGCCACGACGCCGGGTTCGCCGCCGGCGCGATCACCCAGGGGGTCCGGGACCTGGTCACGGTGCTGGGTGGCGCCCAGGTGGGCACGGTGGGGGTCATCGACCTCGACCCGGGCCTGACCAACGTCGTCGCCCGCCGGGCCCGGATGACCGTCGACCTGCGCAACACCGACGAGGCGCTCCTCCAGAACGCCGAGCGCGGCCTGGCCGACCTCGTCCGGGAGGTGGCCGCCGCCGAAGGGGTCACCGTCGACGCCGCCACCCTCGCCCGCTTCGAGCCGGTGACCTTCGACCCCCGGGTGGTCGACCTGGTCGCCGGCACCGCCGAGCGCCTCGGCCACTCGGTCCTGCGCCTGCCCGCCGGCGCGGGCCACGACGCCGGCCTGCTGGCCGGCGTCTGCCCGGCGGGCATGGTCTTCACCCCCAGCCACGACGGCATCAGCCACAACCCGGCCGAGCACACCGAGCCCGCCGACCTCGACGCCGGCGCCGACGTCCTCCTGCAGGTCCTGCTGGCCCTCACCGAGGACGACGGGGTGTGAGCGAGCCGACCGCGAGCGGGGGCCCGGACCGGCCATCGGACCGGGCCACGATGCGGGTGGCGGCGGCGCAGCTGGGGCCGATCGCCCGGGACGAGAGCCGCGCCGAGGTGGTCGAGCGCCTGCTGGACCTGTTGGGACAGGCCGCGGCCGACGGGGCCGAGCTGGTGGCCTTCCCCGAGCTGGCGCTGACCACCTTCTTCCCCCGCTGGGTGCTCGAGGGCGACGACCTCGACGCCTTCTACGAGACCGAGATGCCGGGACCCGACACCAAGCCGCTGTTCGACGAGGCCGCCCGCCTCGGGGTCGGCTTCACCCTCGGCTACGCCGAGCTGACCGATGGCCACCGCTACAACACGACCGTGCTGGTCGACGGCGGTGGCACGATCGTCGGTCGGTACCGCAAGGTCCACCTGCCCGGCCACGAGGAGCCCGAGCCCTGGCGGGCGTTCCAGCACCTCGAGCGGGCCTACTTCGAGCCCGGCGACGGTTTCGAGACCTGGTCCGCCTTCGGGGCCCGGCTGGGCCTGGCCACCTGCAATGACCGACGGTGGCCGGAGACCTACCGCGTCCTGGCCCTGGAGGGCGCCGAGGTGGTGCTCATCGGCTACAACACGCCGGTCCACTACCCGCCCGATCCGGACCAGGACCGGCTGGCCGGGTTCCACAACCGGCTGGTCATGCAGGCGGGGGCCTACCAGAACGGGATGTGGGTCGTGGGCGTGGCCAAGGGGGGCATGGAGGAGGGCGTCGAGCTCCTGGCCGAGAGCTGCATCATCGCCCCGTCGGGTGAGATCGTGGCCGAGGCGACGACCACCGGTGACGAGGTCGTGGTGGCCGACGTGCACCCCGCCGCCTGCGCCCACTACCGCGAGACCCTGTTCGAGTTCGGCCGGTACCGGCGACCGGAGGTCTATGGGAGGATCTGCGAGCCATGACGGCCTTCACCCTGAACGGCGCCGCGGTGGAGGTCCCCGACGACCGGGCCCACCTGCTGGTGGCGCTGCGGGAGGACCTCGGGATCATCTCCACCAAGGACGGCTGCGCCCCGTCCGGCCAGTGCGGCTGCTGCACCGTGCTGCTCGACGGCAAGGCGGTCGTGGCCTGCCAGGTCTCGCTGGAGAAGGTGGCGGGCCGGGAGGTCGTCACCCTCGAGGGGATTCGGGAGCGGGAGCGCTACGCCGACGCCTTCGCCGCCGCGGGGGCTCTGCAGTGCGGGTTCTGCACGCCGGGGATCCTGGTCCGCACGAAGGCGCTGTTGGACAAGGACCCCGAGCTCACCCGGGAGAAGGCGGCCCGCCACCTCGGCGCCCATCTCTGCCGGTGCACGGGCTACGTGAAGATCCTCGACGCCATCGAGACGCTGGCCCGGGGCGAGTCCCCGACCCCGTCGCTGGCGGGCGGCGTGGGCGCGTCGGCGGCCAAGCACCAGGGCACGGCCCTGTCGGCCGGTAGCCGGCCGTTCATCGACGACCTGGCCCCCGAGGGCGTCCTCCACGGCGTGCTCCGCCTGGCCGACCACGCCCGGGCCGACGTCCTGGCCATCGACACCGCCGCGGCGGCGGCCGCGCCGGGCGTCGAAGCGGTCCTGACCGCGGCCGACGTCCCGGGCGAGCTCCGGGTGGGGCTCATCCACCAGGACTGGCCGGTGTTCATCCCTGAGGGCGGGCGGACCTCCTACCTGGGCGACGTCCTGGCGCTGGTCGTGGCCGTGGACCGGGCCACAGCCGAGCGGGCGGCCGCGCTGGTCGAGGTCGACTACGACGTCCTGGCGCCCCTGGTCGACCCCGACGCCGCGCTGGCGGCCGACGAGGACGCCGTGTGGGGGCTCGACGGCAACGAGCTGTCCCGGTCCACCTACACCCGGGGCGAGGCGATCGACGACGCGCTGGCGGCGTCGGCCCATGTCGTGCGGGAGACGTTCCAGACCCAGCGGGTCGAACAGGCATTTCTGGAGCCCGAGTCCACGTTGGCCGCGCCCCGGCCCGACGGCGTCCTCCAGGTCTGGTCGGGCGGCCAGGGGGTGTGGGACGACCGGGACCAGATCGCCTCGGTGCTCGGCCTGCCCACGGACCGGGTCGAGGTGACGCTGGTGTCCAACGGCGGCGCGTTCGGCGGCAAGGAGGACATGGCCAACCAGGCCCAGACGGCGCTGGCGGCCCACCTCCTGCAGCGGCCAGTGAAGTGCACGCTCACCCGCGAGCAGTCGCTGCTCATCCACCCCAAGCGCCATCCGATCCGCCTGACCTACGAGGCGGGGTGCGACACCGAGGGCCGCCTGACCGCACTGCGGGCCCGGATGATCGGCGACTCGGGGCCGTACGCGTCGGTGGGGATGAAGGTGCTGGAGCGGGCCGCGGGGCACGCCGGCGGTCCGTACGCGTGGCCGGCCATCGACGTCGAGTCGGTGGCCGTCCGGACCAACAACCCGGTGTGCGGCGCCTTCCGGGGCTTCGGCGCCAACCAGGCCCAGTTCGCCACCGAAGGGGTCCTGGACCGCCTGGCCGAGGCGGTGGGCATCTCCGGATGGGAGATCCGGTCCCGCAACGTCGTCGAGCCCGGGTCCCTCTGGGGCCCGGGGCAGCGGATGGACGACGGTTGCCTCGGGGCCCGTCAGTGCCTCGACGCGGTACGACCCGCCTACGACACCGCCGTGGCCGAGGGTCGGCCCGTCGGCCTGGGCCTCGGCCTGAAGAACGCCGGGCTGGGCAACGGCCTGGTCGAGGTGGCCAAGGCCGTCGTCCGCTTCGAGGAGGACGGGACCGTCGAGATCCGCCACTGCTGGACCGACATGGGCCAGGGCGTCGACACCGTGGCCCGCCAGGTCGCCGTCGAGGAGCTGGGCGTCGACCCGGCTCGCATCCGGGTCGTGGTCGACACCAGCCGGGACCTGGGCACGGGCCAGACGACGGGGAGCCGCGGCACCATCATGTGCGCCGGCTCGGTGGCCGACGCCTGCGCCACCGCCCGGGCCGCCGCCTGCCGCCCCGGGGTCGACCACCACGGTGCGTACCGGGTGGACTGGACCAACTCGCTCGGGGACGGTCTCGACGAGCCGGTGATCCACTCCACCTTCGGCTATGCCGCCCAGCTCGTGGTCCTCGACCCCGAGACCGGTGCGGTCGAGCGGGTCGTGGCCGCCCACGACGTCGGCCGGGCGGTGAACCCCGTGCTGTGCGAGGGCCAGATCGAGGGGGCGGTCCACATGGGTCTGGGCTATGCCCTCTCCGAGGAGTTCCCGGCCGACGACCAGGGTCGGCCGACCAACATGACGCTGCGCAGCCTGGCGATCATCCGGCCGAAGGACATGCCGCCGGTGGAGGTGATCCTGGTCGAGTCCCCCCAGCCCGACTCGCCCTACGGCATCAAGGGCGTCGGCGAGATCGGCCTCGTCCCCACCGCCGGCGCCGTGGCCGCGGCGCTGCACGCTCGGGACGGGCGATGGCGCAACCGCCTCCCGATGTCGGCGTGAGCGCGACGACCGGAGGGCTGGTCTGCGGGCACCACCACCTGTACTCGGCGTTGGCCCGGGGGATGCCCGCCCCACCGAAGACGCCGACGACGTTCCGGGAGATCCTGGAGCAGGTGTGGTGGCGGCTGGACCGGGCCCTGGACCTCGACACCATCGCCTGGTCGGCTCGGCTGGGCGCCCTGGAGGCCCTGGAAGCCGGGTGCACGGCGATCGTCGACCACCACGAGTCGCCTGAGGCCATCGAGGGCTCCCTCACCGTGATCGCCGACGCCTGCGCCGACGTCGGGGTCCGCGTGGTGTGCGCCTACGGGGTGACCGATCGCCACGGGCCCGACGGTGCCCGACGGGGGCTGGAGGAGAACCGCCGCTTCCTGGCCGAGGGGGGGCGGGGCCTGGTCGGCCTGCACGCCGCGTTCACCTGTTCGGACGAGACCATCGCCGCGGCGGCGGCGCTGGCGACCGATCACGGGGTCGGGGTCCACGTCCACGTGGCCGAGGGCCCCGAGGACGCCGAGGCGGTCGGGCGCCTGGCCCCGTACGCCGATGACGACTGGCTGCTGGTCCACGGCGTGCACCTGCCCGACGACCACGGCCTGCGCGGGACCATCGTCCACAACCCCCGGTCCAACATGAACAACGCCGTCGGCTACGCCCGCCCGGCCCGGTTCGCCAACCCGGTCGCCCTGGGCACCGACGGCATCGGGTCCGACATGCTCGAGGAGTTCCGGCTGGCGTACGCCCGGCAGCGGGAGAGCGACGTCCAGGCCACCCCCGAGACCCCGTGGTCCTGGCTGGAGGCGAGCCGGGGCCTGGTCCCCGAAGCGGCCGAGGACCGGGTGACGTGGTCCGTGGACACCGTCGATCCGTGGGCCCTGGCCTTCACCACCGGCGTCCGGCCGCTCCGGGTCGAGGTGGGCGGTGAGGTGGTGTGGGCCGACGGCCGGGCCACCCGGGTCGACGCGGAGGAGATCCGGGCCCGGTCCGCCGAGTCCGCCCGGCGGCTGTGGGCGAGGATGGAGCCGTGACCGGCCCCCTCGCGCCGAACGGTGGTCCGCGCCGCGCGATCTACCTCCAGGACGCCCATCCGATCCCGGAGGGCATCGACATCTGCCGCTACGCCGAGCAGCGGGGCTTCGAGGCGGTGTGGCAGGCCGAGAGCCGCCTGGTGCGGGAGGCCACCGTGCCGATGGCCGCCTTCCTCTCCCACACGACGACCCTGAAGGCCGGCTCGGGGGTGGTCAACAACTGGACCCGCAACCCCGCCCTCCTGGCGTCGACCTTCGCCACCCTGGACGACCTGGCGCCGGGCCGGGTCATCCTCGGCATCGGGGCGTGGTGGGACCCGCTGGCGACCAAGGTCGGCATCGACCGCTCGCGGCCCCTGCGCGCCATGCGCGAGACCGTCGAGGTCGTCCGGGCCCTCCTGGCCGACGAGACCGTGACCTACGACGGCGAGTTCGTGCACCTCGACGGCGTGGAGCTGGACTACGTCCACCAGGAGCGCCGCCCCAAGGACGTGCCGATCTACATCGGGGCCACGGGCATGCAGATGATGGAGCTCACCGGCCGCATCGCCGACGGGGTCCTGCTCAACTACCTCGTCTCGCCCGCCTACAACGACCGGGCGCTGGAGCACCTGGCCGCCGGCGCGACGGCCGCCGGCCGCAGTCTCGACGACCTCGACCGTCCGCAGCTGGTCGTGTGCTCGGTCGACGACGACCGCCAGGTGGCCCTGGACGCCGCCCGCCTGCTGGTCACCCAGTACCTGGGCCAGCAGCCGCACATCATGAAGGCCTCGGGGGTGCCCGAGTCGCTGCTGGAGGAGATCGGTCGGGTCCTGACCTGGCCGGCCACCCACGACCAGGTGGTGGCGGCCTCCCGCCTGGTCCCCGACGACATCGTGCAGATGATCTGCGCCGCCGGGACGCCCGAGGAGTGCCGGGAGAAGGTGGCCGAGTACGTCGCCCGGGGCTGCACCTGTCCGGTCCTCTACCCCCTCGGGCCCGACGTCCGCCGGATGATCGACGTGTTCGCCTCGTGATCCGGCGCAACCCGATGGCGGGACCGGTGGCGCCGACGCCGCCGGGCGACGGGCCCTACGCCTTCCACCGGCGGCTGCCCGGGTACGCCCCGGCACCGGTCGTGACCCTGGCCGACGGGTTCGGGTTGGGGTCGGTGGCCGTCAAGGACGAGTCGAACCGGTTCGGGCTGCCGTCGTTCAAGATGCTGGGCGCGTCGTGGGCGACCTACCGGACCCTGGTCGGCCGGCTGGGCGAGGAGCCCGCCTGGACGACCGTCGACGAGTTGGCCGACCGGCTGGCCCCCCTGCGGCCGCTGACCCTGACCACCGCCACCGACGGCAACCATGGGCGGGCCGTGGCCCACATGGCCGCGCTGTTGGGTTTCGGCGCCCGCATCTTCGTGCCCGACGACATGGTCCCGGCCCGCATCGAGGCCATCGAGGCCGAAGGGGCCGAGGTGGTGGTGGTCGAGGGGTCCTACGACGACGCCGTCGCCGTGGCGGCCGCCGCGGGCGATGTGGTCATCGCCGACACCGGTGCCGGTGACGCGCCCGCCTGGGTGATCGAGGGCTACTCCACGATGTTCCGCGAGCTGGGGGACCGGCGGTTCGACGCCGTCTTCTTCCCCGTGGGGGTGGGCGCACTCGCCGCCGCCGTGATCACGGCCTTCCGCCCGGGCCCCACGACCCTCGTCGCCGTGCAGGCCAGCGGGGCGCCCTGCCTGCCGCACTCGCTCGACGCGGGCCGGGTGGCCACCCTGCCCGGGGTGCCCCGGACCATCATGTCGGGCATCTCCTGTGGGACGCCGTCGCCCACGGCGTGGCCCCTCGTGTCCCGGGGCGTCGACTGGACGGTGACCATCGAAGACGACCGGGCCCGGGACGCCATGCGGGTGCTGGCCGGCGAGGGCATCGTCTCCGGCGAGACGGGGGCCGCCGCGCTGGGCGGGCTGCTCGAGGTGGTGGCCTCGAGCGGCGAGGGTCCCGAGCTGGGCCCCGAGAGCTCGGTGCTGGTGCTCTCCACCGAGGGGGCCACCGACCCCGAGGCCTACGCCGAGATCGTGGCGCCACGGCCGTGAGCCGACTGGTTCTCCGCGGGGCCCGGCATCCCGGCGACATCGCCCTGCGCGACGGACGCATCGAGGCCATCGGCACCGTCGCCCCGGAGCCCGACGACGAGGTGCTCCGCTGCGACGGCGACATCGTCACCGCCGGGCTGATCAACACCCACCACCACCTCTACCAGTGGGCCACCCGGGGCCGGGCCGTCGGGTGCAACCTGTTCGACTGGCTGGTCGAGCTCTATCCCGTCTGGGGCCGGCTGTCGGTCGAGGAGATCCACGCCGCGGCCCTACGGGGCCTGTGGGAGCTGGCCCGGTCCGGGTGCACGACCGCCGCCGACCACCACTACCTCGTCCCCCGGGGTGACGACTCGGTGTTCGACGCCATCGCCGAGGCGGCCCGGGAGGTGGGCATCCGCCTCGTCCTGTCCCGGGGCTCGATGGACCTGGGTGAGAGCGACGGCGGCCTGCCCCCCGACCACGTGGTGGAGGATCGTGACGCCATCCTCGCCTCGACCGAGTCGGTGATCGCCCGTCTCCACGATCCCGACTGGTGCCAGGTCGTGGTGGCGCCTTGCTCGCCGTTCTCGGTCACGCCCGAGCTGATGGTCGAGTCGGCCACCCTGGCCCGCGCCCACGGGCTGCGGCTGCACACCCACCTGTGCGAGACCGTGGAGGAGACCGAGTACTGCCTCGAGCACCTCGGGCGGCGGCCGGTGGATCTGCTCGACGAGTGGGGCTGGGTGGGCGAGGACGTCTGGCTGGCCCACGGCATCCACATCTCCCCGCCCGAGATCGGTCGGCTCGGCGCCGCGGGCACCGGCGTGGCCCACTGCCCGTCGTCCAATGCCCGCCTCGCCGCGGGGCTGTGCCCGGTCACGGACCTGGAGGCCGCCGGGTGCCCCGTCGGGCTGGGGGTCGACGGGGTGGCGTCCAACGAAGTCGGGGGTCTGTTCCCCGAGATCCGCCAGGCGCTCTACACGGCCCGGATCCGGGCGGGCCGGGCCGACGTCTTCCTGCCCGCCGACGCCCTGCGCCTGGCCACGCTCGGGGGCGCCCGGTGCATCGGGCGCCCCGAGCTGGGTCGACTCGAGGTGGGGGCCGTCGCCGACCTGGCGGTCTGGCCGGCGGACGACCTCGACGACCTGCCCGAGCCCCTCGACGGCCTGGCCCTGGGCCCGGACCGACGGGTCCGCCATCTCGTCGTCGACGGCTCGGTGGTCCTCGGCCCGGACGGCGTGAGGGCCGCTCGACGTAGCGAGGTGACCACGGTCGAACCCGTCGGTGGGTCTTCAGAGCGTGGCCTGGCCCTCCGCACTACGGTCCCCGTTCGGGTCGTCCCGACCCGCGAAGCAGAGGGGGAATGATGGGCTACATCTCGTTTGCGTTGACCCGGCCGGTGCCCGGGGAATGGCAGGGCCTGAGCCAGGCGGAGAACGACGCCAAGACCGCGGCGATCCTGGACGCGGTGGCCAAGAACGGCGGCGACATCAAGGTCACGGCCTTCTCGGGGGACCACATGGCGCTGGTGTCGGTCATCGAGTACCCCGACGAGATGTCGGGTCGGCGGGCCGTGGCCGACATCCTCGCGATCGGCACCCTGGAGTTCGTCAGCCACCACAGCCTGTGGGACCTGGGTGAGTGGACGACGACGCTCCGGGAAGCGCAGGGCCTCTGAATCGACCGGGCACCAGGCACGGCCCGACGCCGTTACCGGTGCCGTAGGCGATGATCCGGGCAACGGGCGGGTTCGCCCCGGAGTCGGCGGGGATGAGGACCTTGCCGGGCGTGTCGATGTCCCGGTCGTCCGGTGGCGCGGGACCCTCGCTGCCGTGGCGCCACAGGATGACGGTGCCGCCGGCGAGCGGGTCCTCGAGGCCCCGACAGGTCGGCTTCCACCGGTAACCACGAGGACCGTTGCCGTCGGTCGGGGTCACGAAGCAGAAGCAGGGCGACCATGACCGCGGCCGTCGTGGCCGCCGCCGCCGTTCGCTTGGGTACTCCCATTCTCGTCTCCTCCAGGTGGGTCCGGCCCCGTGTCTCGGTGGCCGGATCGATCCCACCCGGTGCGGGTGAATGCCCGGTGAAACGGGGCCGAAGGACCGACGAAATCCCCGCCACAAGACATCCTCGGGCCTCTGGATCGACCGGGTCTCGTCGATCCCCGGCGTAGGACGGCGGTTGACAACCGCCGACGAGGGGCGGACGGTGGGGCTGAGAGGGGGGTGCCCGCGTGGACGAGCACGTGGATGTCTACATGCGGGACAGCGACGCCTTCTCCTGGTACATGGAGCAGGACCCGCTGCTGCGGTCGACCGTGGTGAGCGTGATGCTCCTCGACTCCCGGCCGGACTGGGACCGGTTGTGGGACCGGCTCGAGCGGGCCAGCCGGCTGACCCCCGGATTGCGGCATCGCGTGGTGCGACCGCCGATGCGGCTGGCGACGCCGCGTTGGGTCGTCGACCCGGACTTCGACCTGTCGTGGCACGTACGTCGGTTCGAAGCGGCGGAGCCGAAGACGCTGGCGACGGTGCTCGAGTTCGCCCGCAAGACGGGCATGGCGGGTCTCGATCGGGACCGGCCGCTGTGGGAGTACACGTTCATCGAGGGTCTCGAGGGCGGTCAGACGGCGGTCGTCTCGAAGCTCCACCACGCGCTGACCGACGGCATCGGCGGGATGGAGATGGCGCGCTTCCTGTTCGACACCGAGCCGGATCCGGGCGACCTCGGACCGATGCCCGACGCACCCGTCGGTGAGCGTCTCGGCACGGCCGACATCGTCCGCGACGCGCTCACCTACGACTGGTCACGGCTCTTCGAGTTCTCCAAGCACGTGCTCAGCTCGGCGCCGCGCGAGGCGGCGCAGGTGCTTCGCCACCCTCGCGAGACCGTGGCGGAGGTCGTCGAGACCGGCCGATCGGTCGCTCGGATGGTGGAGCCGGTGACCGAGACGCTGTCACCGGTGATGACCGAGCGACACCTGGCCTGGAACTACGACGTCCTCGAGTTCGGATTCGACGACATCCGGCGCGCGGTGCACGCGGTGGGCGCGACGCTCAACGACGGCTTCCTCGGCGGGGTGACGGCGGGACTGCGCCGCTACCACGAACGCCACGACGCCTCGGTCGACGAGCTCCGCGTGACCATGCCGATCAGCATCCGCAAGGCCGACGACCCGATCGGCGGAAACCGCATCACGCTGGCGCGCTTCACGGTTCCCGTGGCCATCACCGATCCGGCTGAGCGGATCGCCCAGACCCATCAGCGATGCGAGGCCGTGAAGGCCGAGCGGTCGTTACCTCTCACCAACGCCATCGCCGGCACCTTGAACCTCGTGCCGAGCGGCTATGTCGGCGGCATGTTCAAGCACGTCGACTTCCTCGCCAGCAATGTGCCCGGCATTCCCGTGCCGCTCTACCTCGGCGGCGCGAAGGTCGACCGCTTCTACGGGTTCGGGCCGACGATCGGCGCGGCGGTGAACGTGACGCTGATCTCCTACTGCGGCACCTGCTACGTGGGCGTCACCATGGACGTCGGTGCGGTCCCCGACACCGATGTGCTGCTCGACTGCCTCCAGGACGGATTCGACGAGGTCCTCGCTCTCGGGGACAGCCACCACCGGACGGTGGTGCTCCCGAGCCGGTCCTCCTGAGCACGTCAAGGCTTCCCTCGAGCGGGGGCCCGAGAACGGGCTGACGTAGCGCCGCCCGGAGCCCCGACGGGGAGGGCGGCGCCTGCTCCATTCGGTGGTGTCGCGGCCGATGGGCAGCGATGAAGCACCGGATGACTCGGACCCGTCGCGTTGGTCGCCTGGAGCCTCTGGCCCGAACGACCGCGATCGCCGTCTCCCTCGCCCTCCTGCCCCTCGTCGCGTTGCCCCGCTCGCCCGAGGCCGGGGCCAGCTCCGAAGTGGTGGTGACGATCGATCGGGTCATCGGGACCGGTACCGACGACGCGGAGCAGCGGATGGGCGAGCGGTCGGTGGCGCTGACCAGCTCTGACCTGGAGCTCAGCACCGATGGCACCACCGTGCAGACCGTCGGGCTGCGCTTCACCGACATCACCGTGCCCTCTGGCGCCGCCATCACCAGGGCCTGGGTCCAGTTCCGGGTCGACGAGGCCTCCAACCGCGCCGCCTCGCTCACCATCGCCGGCCAGGCCGCCGACTACCCCCGGACCTTCGCCGACGGGCAGGGCAACATCTCCTCCCGGGCCCGCACCACCGCCACCGTGCGCTGGATACCGCCGTCGTGGCCCAAGGTCGGCGCCGCCGGTCCCGACCAGCGCACCCCGGACCTGTCGCCGGTGATCGGCGAGATCGTCGGCCGGCCCGGCTGGGTCCCCGGCCACGCGCTGGCGCTGATCATCACCGGCACCGGGCGGCGCACCGCCGAAGCCTTTGATGGCGCCGCGCCCCGGTCCTGCACCTCGAATACCGCACCAGCGCCACGCAACCGGAGGAACCGCCGGCGAACGACCTCCCGCCGCGGGTGCCCAGCGGCGATGTGCCGACGCCGGCCGACTACGGGTTCCCGAGCTGTACGGGTCCGGGCCGCACCGTCGTCCGACCGTTCCCCGCAGGGACCAACCGGAGCTCTGCCTGGCGGGTAGACGCTCCCACCGACGACACGACCTACGACCTGACGGGTGTGACCTCGACGGCCCAACCGTCGAGCTCTTACCCGTTCGGCTTCGGCCTGGGTGACGACGGCGGGGACTCTGCGCGTCGCACCTGCTTCACGGGCGGAGAGCTTCGGGACCGGTTCGGTGATCCTCCGGGCGTCGACTGGCGCACCGCGCACGACACCTACAACGCGGCCTGCGTGAAGGGCGTCGGGGTGGACTGGTACCAGATCCTCAACACGGTCTGCCGAGGCGTCCAGGACGGGTTCCGCCCCCAGGAGGACCAGTCGGGGTCCACCGTGACTCCCAACAACGCGCGGTTCATGATCTCGGACACCTACCTCGCGAACATCATGGACGACTGCATCGAGAACGACTACATCACCGAGGGCGTCATCCTCGACAGCTTGTGGGACGGGTGTCACACGGGCATCTCTGAGCGTCCCTCCTCGAGTCGCTGCTGGGTGACGCCGCCCCGAGAACAGCTGATCGTCGACCACCTCCTGCTGAGGCTCCGCCCCTACGAGCTGGACGAGGGCTTCGGCTACGGCCGACTCTTCAAGTTCGCCAAGTGCGCGGAAGACGGGGAGCCCAGGACCCACAACGACCTCGTCCTTCGATGCTCGACGTTCCTCGTGCCCGACTACCGGCTCGACGGCGGGACCGACGGCATGGAGGTGCCGGTGGGTACCACGGTGGACGACAGCGGCTGCCCCGGCGACCCGACCACCATCGTCTGGCTGGGCGGAGGCAGCACCTACCCGGGCAACCTGCGAGGTCTTCCCATCCGAACGCTGAGTGGCGCCGCGGGGCAGCAGTACTGGGACGCGAAGGTCGCGGAGTGGTGGTCACGCCACTAGCCGGAGCGGTGCCCGGTGGTGGACGGTAGGGGCGCCAACACGAGCATGGTCGAGGGGCGGTCACCGGGCAGGCCCTTGTCGGGTCCAACGGCCCTGGCTCAGCTTCGACGTCGTCGGTAGGTTCGCCCCGGCATGGACACGACGGAGCCGACGGGGACCCCCACCACCGGTGGGTGGTGCTCCCGAGCCGGTCCTCCTGACGCCGGGCCGTGACCCCACCGCAGGCCGAGCGGCTCTCGGCGATGGACCTGAGTCTCCTCGCCATGGAGGACGGTCGGGCCCACATGCACATGGGCTCGGTCTCGCTCTATGACGCGGCGCCACTGCGGGCCGACCACGGCGGCATCGACATCGAGCGGGTCCTGGCCTTCGCCGAGGCCCAACTGCCCAAGTTCCCGCGGCTCCGTCAGCGACTGGCGTGGGTGCCGGGCTTCGGCCAGCCGGTGTGGGTGGACGACGAGCACTTCGACCTGCGCTTCCACCTCCGCCACACCGCCCTACCGCCCCCGGGTGACCTCCGGGCGCTGAAGCGCCTGGCCGGGCGCGTGTTCTCCCAGGAGTTCGACCGGGCCAAGCCGCTCTGGGGCTACTGGTTCGTCGACGGTGTCGCCGACGACGCCATCGCGGTGATCTCCAAGGTGCACCACTGCATGGCCGACGGCCTGGCCGGGGTGGCCCTGGGCAACCTGCTCGTGGGCCCCGACCCCGACTACCGGCCCGAGCCGGCCGGCCCGTGGCAGCCCCGACCGGTGCCGCCCGCGGGCCAACTCGTGCTCGACGAACTGCGCTACCGGCTCACCGCACCGTGGCGCCTGCTGCACGGCGGGACGGCGGCGACCGGTGAGGGGACCCCGGCGCAGGCGCCGTCGTTCGGCGGGGTGCGGACGTTGCTCGGCAACGCCGTCCACCACGTGTCGCCCACGCCGCTCAACCTCGACATCGGGCCGCACCGGCGCTTCGACTGGACCCGCCTCCCCTTCGACCAGGTGCACCGGATCGGCCACCACGGCGGCGGAACCGCGAACGACGCCGTCCTGGCCATCGCCGCCGGCGCCCTGCGCGCCTTCCTGCGCCGGCGGGGCGAGGCGGTGGAGGACCTCGAGTTCCGCGTCGTCGTCCCGGTCAGCATGCGCACCGAAGCCGAACGGGACCGACCCGGCAACCGTGTCTCGGAGATGATCGTGCGGCTGCCCCTGGGCGAGGACGACCCCCGGGCGCGGCTGCGGATCGTCACCGCGACGACCCGGGACCTCAAGGCATCGGGTCAGGCCGGCGCCGGCGACCTCGTGTCCCAGGTCGTCGAGCTGCTCCCCGCCCCGTTGGTCGGCCCCCTCTTCCGCCGGGCGGCCCGCAGCTCGGTGGCCAACCTCATCGTGACCAACGTGCCCGGCCCGCGGGTACCGGTCTTCCTGCTCGGCGCCCGCCAGCTCGAGACCTACCCCATGGTCCCGGTGCTGGCGAACCAGGCGCTGGGCATCGCCCTCATGAGCTATGACGGCGGCCTCTTCTGGGGCTTCAACGCCGACCGGGACGCCGTCGGTGACCTGCACGACCTGGTCGAGGACGTCGACGCCGAGTTCGCGGTGCTCCTCTCGATCGTGGACCCGTCGGATCCCACCGGGTAGCGGCGGCGGACGGGCTGTCTACGAGGGCGACGGCCGCGCCGGTTCGGGGGCATCGGTGGGGACGGCACGGGCGCCGTGGGCGGTGCGGACGACGGCGAGGAACCGGTCGATCGCCCGGAGGGTGTGGAGGGTCCGTACCGAGGAGAACATGTCGAAGCCGTGCTGGGCGCGGGGCAGCTCGGCGTAGACCACGGGTCGGTCGGACGTCTCTCGCAGCATCCGGGCGAAGGACCGGGCCTGCTCGACGGGCACCAGGCCGTCGTTGGCCCCGTGGGCGATGAAGAACGGCGGAGCGTCGGGACCGACCCAGCTCATGGGGCTCGCCTGCTCCCAGATCTCGCGGGCATCGGCGAGGCTCGACTTGAAGATGAGCCGGGAGAGCATCTCCTCCATGTCGGCCCGGCCGGTGCGATCACGGTTGGTGAAGTCGTAGATCCCGTACATGGGCACCGCCGCCTGGACACCGGTGTCGGCGTCCTCGAAGCCCGGTTGGAAGGTGCCCACGCCCGCCGTGAGCGCGGCGAGCGCCGAGAGGTGCCCGCCGGCCGAGCCGCCCGTGATGGCGACGAAGTCGGGATCACCCCCGTACTCGGCGATGTGCTTCTTCACCCAGACGATCGCCCGCTTGACGTCGACGATCTGGTCGGGCCAGGTGCTGCGCGGGGACAGGCGGTAGTTGAGCGCGACGCTCACCCAGCCGCGCTCGGCGAGGTGGCCCATGAGGGGGGCACCCTGCTGCTCCTTGCTCCCCGTGATCCACGCCCCGCCGTGCACCTGGATGAGCACGGGCGCGCCGGCGTCGTCGGGGAGGTCGGACCGCCGCCAGATGTCGAGGTGGTTCCGCCGCCCGAACTCGCCGTAGGGGACGTCGCGGGTCGCGGCGTAGCGGCGGCGCAACGGCGGCAGGGGGTTGGCGACCTCCCGGCGCGTGATGAGGACGTCCTCGGGGGGCGCGAAGGTGGTGGCCATCCGGCTCCGGTAGTCCGGGCCGAGGCCCTCGACGAGGGCCGCCTCGAGCACCTCGTCGGCCCGGGCCGCGATCCGGTCCAGGCCGACGAGTCCGGCCCACGAGGCCGCGGTCAGCGCCAGCCCGGCCCGACCGGCGCGCGACCGGAGGCTCCCGCCGGCCACGAAGCCCGCGGTGGCGAGGGCCTGCCAGGCGAGCGCGTGCAAGGGCATCTCGGACACGGTCAGGCCGCCGGCGAACGCCAGGACCGAGGTCCGACCCGTTCGGCTCACCGGGTGCCAGGCGTTGACGGTTCGCGCCGCGCCGATCGCACTGGCCGCCAGGAAGGCCTTGCCCACCCGCCGGTCACCTTCGTCGGCTCGATCCGGCGCTCCCGTAGTCATCTCGGGGGCCGATCGTCGCGGGCCATGGGGTCAGGTCGGCCGGAGCACGGTGAGGCCCGCGTTCCCGCTCAGGGCGAGCACCTCCTCGAAGCCCTCGACCAGGGACTCGTTGAACTGCTCGGGCCGGGCCACGGCGGCGACATCGGTGGTCACCCCGATGTTGCAGGTGCCGGCGTAGGACATGAGCGTCACGTTCGCCCCAGCACCGATGGTGGGTCCGAAGGGGTAGAAGCCCATGACCGCCGCGCCGCCGAGGAAGACCCGGTCGGGGAACCCGGGGACGTCGCTGGCCAGGAAGTCGACGTGCTTGAGCATGCCCCCGGTGACGCTGCGGGGCAGCAGGTTGAGCACGCCCGCGATCACGTTGGAGTACGGGATGGCCGGCTCGCGGCGCCACTCCCGACTGAGGCGGTCGATGGCCCGGATGCGGTCGGCGGGGTCCTGGATGCCGACCGGGAGCACGATGCGGGCCAGGGTGATGCGGTTCCCGCCGGCGGGGTCGGCCGCGGCCCGCAGCGACACGGGCATGGTCACCCGCAAGTGGTCGACAGGCTGGTCGTGGCGGGCGTGGTACCGGGCCAGCCCACCGGCGACGCCGGCCAGGAAGGCGTCGTTGACCGTGCCGCCGGCGCTCTTGCCCGCGGCCCGCAGGTCGGCGAAGGGCAGGTCGAAGGGCTCGTAGCCCCACACGAGGCGACGGTCGGTCATGACCGGCGACAGGGTGCGGGTCACGGGCTGGGTCATGCGCCGGACCGAGCCGGTGAAGTCGATGCCCCGGCGGGCGTTGCCCAGCGGGTCCCGGGCCAGGCCCACGAGGTCGCCGGGCAGGCGGCGGATCCGGTCGGTGGCCAGGTCCACGGACCGGCTGAGGTTGTCGCTCAGGGCGTCGAGGGCGAGGCGGGCGGTGCTCACCCGGTGCGCCGGCGGGGCCTCGGGTAGCGGGCCGAGGTCGGCCGGCTCGCGTTGTAGGTCGACCACGTGCTGGGCCAGTTGGATGCCGCCGATCCCGTCGGTGAGGGCGTGGTGGACCTTCATGACCAGCGCCGCCCGGCCGTCGGTCAGCCCCTCGACCAGCGTGAACTCCCAGAGGGCCCGGGCGGGGTCGAAGGCCGTCATCCCCGCGGTGCGGGCGAACTCGACGACGGTGGCCAGGGTGTGCGGCGCCGGCGCCGCGATCCGGCGCAGGTGCCAACCCAGGTCGAAGTCGGCGTCGGGAACCCAGCGCAGCGGCCCCAGCTTCAGCGGCGGCTCGGCCAGGACGCTGCGGAACCCCGGCGCCAGGCGGGTGGCCCGCTCGATGCGCTCGGTGAGCACCTCCCAGTCCGGGTGGCGGTCGAGCAGGGCGATGGCCACGATGGTCGACCGCAGCAGTGGGTCGGTCTCCATGCGGAGCGCGAACGCGTCGGCCTCGCGGACCACCGGATCCAGGGACGCAGGCATGACCACGACCGTGTCACGGGATCCCGCATCTGTCACGGGCCATTCGTCCCGCTCGCCGGCCGATCTCGGGCCGCGACGTGGGCCCGTCAGGACCCTCAGAGGGGCTCGGACATCGGTCGGAGACCGATCAGGAACGTCCGGCACCCCTCGGGCTGGGTGAGGGCGAAGCGAACCGCGGCGGCCACGTCCTCCGGGTCGAGCATCCGGTCGAGGGCGGGGTCCCCCTCGACCCGGCCGGTGCCGATGGCGAACTCCGTGTGGACCCCGCCGGGCGCGACGACGCTGACCTTCACCCCCTGCTCGCGGGTCTCGTAGTCGAGGGCCTGGGCGAAACCCATCTGCGCGAACTTCGAGGCGCAGTACACCGATTCACCGGGCAGGCCCTTCAGGCCGGCCACCGAGCCGACGAAGCAGATCTGGCCCGAGCCCCGGTCGAGCATGGCCGGCAGGAACCGGCGGGTGCACAAGAAGCTCGACCGCATGTTGGCCTGCATCATCCAGTCGTAGTCCGCCACGGTCATGGACCCGAGGGGCCCGTAGGCCCCGACCCCCACGTTGTTGACCAGGATGTCGATGCGGCCGAAGCGGTCGATGGCCGCCTCGTGCAGCCGGTCGACCTCGTCCTCATCGGTGACGTCGGCGGGCACCGCCAACGCGTCGGCGCCGGTCTCGGTGAGCTCGGCGGCGAGCTCACCGAGGCGTTCGGCCCGGCGGGCGGCGAGCACCACCGAAGCCCCGCCCGCGGCGAGGGTGCGCGCCACCGCTCGGCCGATCCCGCTGCTCGCCCCGGTCACGAGCGCCACCTGGCCGTCCAAGTCCATCGTCGCCTCCGCTGTGGTCATCCCCGCCATTGTCCCCCACCACCGAGGTCGCCCGTCACCGAGCGCGATGGTCGGCTCGATGGCGAGCCGCCACGGCACCGAACCGAGTGTTGCATCAGCCTTCCCGGACAGCTCGCCGTCGTGGTACAAGGGTTCGGTGACGACGCTTGCCGGCGAGCCGGTCCCGGCCTCAGGGCCGGAGGCGGCGATGGCCGCCGTTGCCGAGACCTTCCTCGCGGCCCTCGCCGCCCAGGACTTCCCGCGCGTGGCGTCGGTGTTCAGCGATGACGTGCACCTACGCGCCCTCCTGCCCGGAGGACTCCACGAGGCGGACGGGACGGCCAAGCTCGAGAGGACCTTCGCCCGCTGGTTCGGTGACACCGAGGCGTTCGAGGTCCTGGACACCGAGGTGGGCGTGATCGGCCCCCGCCTCTGCCTGCGGTGGCGGGTGCGCCTGCAGGCCGAACGCCTCGGTCCGGGCTGGTGGGTGGTCGAACAGGAGGCCTACGGGGACCTCGAGGGAGACCGGCTGAGCGGGCTGTCGCTCCTCTGTTCGGGCTACCTCGCCGAGCCGGTCGATGGCTGAGGAACCCACTCCGTGGGGCGGTTGGGCGCCGGCCGTCCGTGACGACCCGTTCCCTCACTTCGCGGCGATGCGCGCCGCGTGCCCGGTCCAGCCGGTGCGCCTGTCGGACGGCCACGACGCCTGGGTGATCCTCGGCCACGAGGCGGCCCGGCAGGCCCTCAACGACTCCCGGATCTCCAAGGACATGCTCGCCGCCTTGGCCGACGACCCCGATGTCGTGGCCGAGGGCCTCCCCGGCCCGGCGTTCTCCCGCCACATGCTCAACGTCGATCCGCCGGACCACACCCGCCTGCGCCGGCTCGTGGCCAAGGCGTTCCTGCCCTCGCGGGTCGCGGCGCTCGAGCCCCGGGTCCAGGCCCTGGCCGACGAGCTGCTGGACGAGTTGGCCGCCCAGGGGCCGGGGGCGACCGTGGACCTGGTCGAGGGCTTCGCCCACCCCCTGCCCTTCCGGGTGATCTGCGAGCTCCTCGGCGTGCCCGAGCAGGACCGTCCCCCGCTCCACGACGGGTTCGGGGTCCTGATGCGGCCGTGGGGGGATGATCCGCCGCCCGAGGCGGTGCGGGCGTCGGACGCCATCGTCGGCTACCTGGGCGAGCTCGTGGCCGCGAAGCGTCGGTCACCGGGCGACGACCTGGTGAGCGTCCTCGTCTCGGCCGGCGATGACGACCGCCTGGACGACCAGGAGCTGCTGTCGAGCCTCTTCCAGCTGATCGTCGCCGGGCACGACACGACGACGGCCAACATCGGCAACGCCGTCGTCGCCCTGCTCGACCACCCCGACCAGCTCGACGCGCTGCGCGCCGACCTGGACCAGATGCCGGTGGCGGTGGAGGAGCTCCTGCGCTACTCGGCGCCGGTCCCCCACGCCACCTTCCGTATGACGACCGAGCCCCTCACCGTCGGCGGCACCGAGATCCCCGGCGGCCAACAGGTCCTGGTCTGCCTCGGGGCCGCGAATCGGGACCCGGCGGCGCACCCGGACCCTGACGTCCTGGACATCGCCCGCCCGGCCCGGGCCCACCTCGCCTTCGGCCACGGCATCCACTTCTGCCTCGGCGCCCCCCTCGCCCGCCTCGAGGCCAGGATCGCCCTCGCCGCCCTGCTGGGTCGCTTCCCGGACTTCCGGCTGGCGGGCCCGCGGGACGAGCTCCGATGGGCCCACGGCGACGGTCTCGTGCTCCGCGGGCTGGAGGCGCTCCCCGTCACCCTGGGGGATCAGTCCGCGACCCCCGCGACCTGACGGTCGAGGAAGGCCGCCAGTTCGACGACCAGGTCTTCGGCGTCGGTGCGGGCGCCGTCGATGAAGCTCGACTTGCGCCGGCGGAGGAACGGCGCCCCGATGAGGTACATCCCGGGCGAGTCGACCACCCCACCGTCGTGGCGGACGAGGCCCTTGCCGTCGAGGACGTCGACGTCGAGCCAGGAGTAGTCCGGGCGGTATCCGGTCGCCCAGATGATCGTCTGGATCTCACCGCTGGACAGGTCCAGGCCGAGCCGCGGCGGCTCCGCCACGACCGTCGGTGCGAACCGGTGCGGCGGCGGGACCGCGTCGTCGAGGCCGCTCGCCGTCGCCCACTCGTCGATGGTGTCGAGCAGCCGGCCGAGCTTGAGGTCGGCCAACTCGCACTTGTTGCGGAGCGAGCCGGAGAACTGCGCCTGACCGTCGCGGATCCCCGCGAGTCGTCCGACCAGGCCCACGCCGATGCCGGTGAGGGCGTTCAGGTCGAAGGGGGCCCGCTCCGGTGAGCCCGCCAGCTGCATCGACGGCACCCGGCGGGCCCGCACGATGTCGTCCACCTCGTCGTAGCGCTCGTCGAGCACACCGGCGGCCTCCATCCACCAGTGGATGTCCCGGCCCCGGTAGTCGCGTGGCCCCCGCACGTGCTCGCCCACGGCCAGGGTGACCGGACGGCCGGAGCACTGGAGCTCGTGGGCGATCTGCACCCCGCTCGCCGACGCCCCCACCACCAGCACCCCACCGTCGGCGAGCTGGTCCGGGTTGCGGTAGGTCATGGGGGTGAGGGTCGTCAACGACGGCGGCACCGCCTCGGCCACGGCGGGCCGATGCGGCACGTTGAAGGCGCCGGTGGCGAGCACGACGGTCGGGCACTCCCACTCCCCCTGGTCGGTGACGACCCCGTAGCCGTCGTCGGTGCGGCGCACCGAGGTCACGGTCGTGCCGGCGTGGACCGGCGCGTCGATCGCCGCCGCGTAGGCGGCGATGAACCCGACGACCTCGGGCATCGTCATGAACCCGTCGGGGTCGTCGCCGTCGTAGGCGTAGCCCGGGAGCCGGCACTGCCAGTTGGGCGTGAGCAGCCGGAGCGAGTCCCAACGCTGCGTGCGCCACGAGCTGGCCACGTCGTTCCGCTCGAGCACGACGTGGTCGATGGAGCGATCCGCGAGGCACCGGCTCATGGCCAGCCCCCCGTGCCCGGCACCGATCACCACGGTGCTCGTGCGCACGGGAGCTGCCCTTGCCTCAGCCCGTTCGGTCAGAGCACCTCGACGCGCACGTCGGTGGGGTTGGTGATGACGTCGTAGACCGCAGACCGCTTCTGGGACTGGGCGACGAGCGCCTTGATCTCGTCGGGCGTGGCATCGGCGTCGATGGCGTAGGTCACCTTGATGTCGCTGAAGCCGTTGCGGACGTCGCTGTCGATGCCGAGGATGCCCCGCACGTCCATCGCCCCCTCGACCGTGGCGGACACGCTGTGCAGCTGGATCTCCCGGTTCTGGGCCACCGCGGCCACGCCGGCGGTCAGGCAGCCGGCCAGGCCCACGAGCACGTACTCCACCGGCGTGGCGCCGTTGTCCTCGGAGGCGAAGATCTCCGGGTGGTCGGTGTCGAAGGAGTACCGGGTCCGATGGCTCTGCTCCTCACCGAGGCCGAAGAAGGCCTCGACCCCCGTCGTGCTGTGGGTGCCGTTCTGCCACTCACACGACGCCCGCCACTCGAACTTCGCCGCCGCGGGCGCATCGGTCAGCGCCTCCCGAGCGCCCAGCAGCGCTTCGACGTTCACTCCGTTGTTGACGGGGGTCGCAGTGGATGTCATGGCATCAGCTCCTTGCCCGGTCCCCGCAAGGGTGATCCCTCGCGGTGATCGCGAAATGGGTCGCGGCCAGTCTTCTCCAGATCGCTCGGGCGTGCACGGAAAAGTCGACCTCGGCAAGCCCCCGGCGCCCGTTGGGCCGTGGTCCCGGGGCCCAGCGGGTGGGGCCGCCGGCCAGGTGACACGCTGGGCCGGTGGCGTTGGTCCTGGCCGTCGTGGTGGCGTTGGCCTTCGACGTCACCAACGGGTTCCACGACTCCTCCAACGCCATCTCCGCCCTCGTCGTCACCCGGGCCGGTCGGCCCGGCCCGGCCGTGGTCATGGTCGGCGTGCTCAACCTGCTGGGCCCACTCGTGGTGGGCACCGCGGTGGCCAGCACCATCGGTGGGATCATCACCGTGCCCCCGGACGAGATGGTGGCGGTCGTGGGGGCCGGGCTCACCGCGGCCCTCACCTGGAACCTGCTGACCTGGTGGCGGGGCCTGCCGTCCAGCTCCAGCCACGCGCTGGTCGGTGGTCTGGTCGGCGCCGGCCTCCTGGAGGGAGGGACCAGTGCGGTCAACTGGGGCGGGTTCGACGGGCTCCACCCCGTGGGGGTGATCGGGGTCCTCACCGCGCTGGCCGTCTCCCCCCTCATCGGCTTCGCTGTGGCCTACGTCGGCATCCGCCTCGCCCGTCGGGGCCTGCGCCGGGCCCGCGCCGAAGTGGTCAGGGACGTGCGCCGGGGTGAGTGGGCGTCCGCCGCGGCGCTCGCCTTCAGCCACGGCGCCAACGACGCCCAGAAGACGATGGGCGTGATCACCGCCTTGCTGGTGGCCGAGGGCCGCCTCGATTCCTTCGTCGTCCCCACGTGGGTGCGGCTGGCGTCGGCCGTCGCCCTGACGCTGGGGACCCTCGCCGGGGGCTGGCGCATCGTGCGCACGCTGGGCCGCGGCATCTACAAGATCACCTCGCTGGACGGGTTCGTCAGCCAGTCCGGCTCGACCGCGATCATCCTCGGCGGGGCGGCGGTCGGGGCGCCGATCTCGACCACCCACGTCGTGGCCTCCTCGGTCGTCGGGGTCGGGGCGGGTGACCGGTCCCACCACGTGCGCTGGTCGGTGGCCACCGAGATCGTGGAAGGCTGGATGCTGACGCTGCCCGGTTCGGCCGCGCTTGGCATGCTGGCCCTCGTCGCCTGGAGGTGGATCACATGAGACGCTGGTTCTTACCCGCCCAGCCCGACCTGATGGCGCTGCTCGCCGAGCAGGGCCGGGTCACCCTGGAGGGCATCGACGCCTTCGTCGAATGGGCAGCCGGGGCGGAGGGCAAGGGCGACGAGGTGCGGGTCGCGGAGCACGGGGCCGACGACGCCCGGCGGGCCGTCCAGCGGGCCCTGCGGATCGCCTTCACCACCCCGCTCAGCGCCGAGGACCTCTACGAGCTGTCCGAGCGCCTCGACGCCGTCCTCAACGGGGCCAAGAACCTGGTCCGGGAGGCCGACCTGCTCGCGCTCGGCCCCGACCCGGCCATCGCCGACATGGCGGTCAACGTCGCCGAAGGCACCCACGAGCTGGTCGCGGCCTTCGCCGCCATCGCGGGCGACGGCGACACGGCCATCGAGCGGGCCGACGCCGCCATCAAGGCCTCCCGCAAGCTCGAGCACCGGTACCGCGACGCCATGTCCTCCCTGGTCGCGGTCACCGACGCCGGGGTCCTGTTCGAGCGCCGGGAGCTCTACCGCCGCTGTGCCCGGATCGGCGACGACGTCGTCCGGGCCGCCGAGCGGGTCTGGTACTCGGTCGTCAAGGAGGCCTGAGCTGTTCGTGCCCCTGCGCTCCCACCGCCGGTGTAGCCATCGCCGCCCGCGCCTTCGGTCAGGTGGCATCCGATCTGCGGAAGGCCGGACGAACCACCCGAGCCCGCGCGTACGACGCGCTCATCGCCGCCGTAGCCGTCTCCCGGCAACTTCCGGTCTACACGGTCAACCCACGAGACTTCGAGCACGTCTCCGGCCTCGAGCTCGTCGCGGTACCTCACCCCGACACCGGCGACGTCGATCGGGCGACGTGACCGTCCTCCCCCATGCGACCAGCACGGCCGAACATCGAGTTCTCGATCCGGAACGACGCCGGCCGAAGCCGTTTCGCTCCTACTCCTGGGTCAAGACGAGCGCGGCGGGGGTCCGCGACGCGATCCGGGCTGGCACCGCGGTGAGCAGGATCGCGCTGAGGAGCCCGGCCCCGGCGTAGGCGAGGATCGCCAGGGTCGGTAGGTCCTGTTCGGCGACGACGCCCAGTTGTTCGGCGAGGAGGCGCCAGAGGATGCCCCCCAGGGCGATGCCGAGGGGGATGCCCACGACGAGACCGATCACGACCGTGACAAGGGTCTGGGTCAGCACGACCCCCTGCACCTGGCGGCGGACGAACCCCAACGACTTGACCACGGCCAGCTCCCGGCGCCGCCCGCGGACCGAAGCGATGAGGGCGAAGCCCAAGGCCACGAGGGCGCCGAGACCGAGCATCGACGCCAACAGCGCGGGCGCGGCCAGTGAGCTCGCCGTCCCGACCAGCTCGGCCGGGCGCGGCGGTCGGTAGACCGTGAGGAGGTCGGGACCGGCCTCCTCGATGTCGGCCTCGGTGACACCCCACGCCGCCAGGTCCTCCAGCAGGTCGGTCTGCAGCCCGTCGACGGTCGCCTCCCCATCCGCCCCGTCCCGGACGTCGACGAGCACGGCGCTGGCCAGACCGGTGAACTCCTCGTCCGGGAACAGCGTCGCGAGGTCCTCGGTCGCTAGCCACCCGCCGGCTCCCAGCCCGCTGTGATCACTCGTGGCCTGGCCCAGCGCGGGGAGCACCGCCGTGCCGACGACCGCGAACGGTTCGCCCTCGATGTCGATCTCGTCACCCACGGCCGCGCCGACGACCTCGAGGGTGTCCTCGCCCAGGGCGATCTCCCCTGGCCCGGCCGGCGCCCGGCCCTCAACGATGGTCGGGCCGATGGCGCCCCGGCCCGGGTCCACCCCGAGCACGGGCACCTCGACGCCGTCGATCGTCACGTTGGTGTAGGTGACCGACGACCAGCCCTCCAGATCCGGATCGTCCCGCTCGGTCAGGAACCGGTCCAGGGTGTCGGGGGCGAACTGCGAATACCCCGAGCCCAACTCGTACGCGGCATCGAAGTCCGCGCCGAAGAGGCGGGGGGTCGTGATCAGGTGCCGGACGTCGCTGCCCACCACCAGGGTGGCGACGACCGCGACCGTCGCCACCACCGCCCCGACCACCGCCGACCGCGCCGCCGCGCCCCGTCGCCCCATCGCCATCCCGAAACCGAACCCGCTCACCAGGGGCAGCCGGCTGGCGAGGCCGGAGTCGGCCAGGGCCCGCTCCTCGCCCCGCCCGACTCGACGGGCGGTCAGGACGGCCGCGGCGGCGCCCAGCAGGGCGAGGGCGATACCGGCGACGCCGAGCACCAGCGCGTCGAAGGACCGCCCCGGGTCGGGCTCGATGGCGCGCACCAGGCCCACCGGCGCCAACGGGGACAGCAGCCAGGCCAACACGACGGCCAGGGCGGCGCCGGCGAGGACCGCGATGCCGGCCGCGAGCAGGACGCCGGCCGCGCTCGTGGCCCAGGTCGCGCCCAGGCCCTGCACGGCCGCCAGGTCACTGCGGGCGGCCCGCACCACCCGCCGCGTCACCTGCACCGTCAGGGCGGTGCCGAGCAGCGCCGCCATCACGCCGAACCCGGCCAGCCCGACGACCTGGGGGCGGTTCGCCTGCTGCACGCTGGCGTGGAGCGTGGGGGTGCGGAGGTATCGGAACGGGTTCCGGCCCGGGAACCGGTCCGGCGCCCACTCCTCCCACGCCCGTTCGACCTCGGCCACATCGGTGCCCGGCGCCAGGCGGAGCCCGGACCAGAAGTAGGTGAAGTCGCCGTCACCGTCGGAGACGGCGTCCGGGTTCTCCTCGAGGAACGCCGGCGTGAAGACGATCCGCTGCAGGTCGTCCACGTCGGCCACCGCGACCTCGGTGGCGGTCTGGCCCACGCCGGTGACGGTGGCCTCGGCCTGGCGCACCAGCTCGAAGGAGGTGGGGTCCAGGATCCCGATCGCCACCCGCTCGCCGACCTCGATGTCGGACTGGTCCGCGAGCGTCTGGTTGATGAAGATCTCGTCGGCCCGGGTCGGGTCGGGTAGGCGGCCGCTCACCATCTGGGGACGGTCCTGGTCGAAGAACCGCCCGTCCACGCTGACCACGGCCTCTGCTCTCGTGGTCGAGAAACGGGGCTCGCCGCTCTCCGGGTCGAAGGGCCCGGCCAGGACGGCGGCGTAGGTGCGGACCTGCTCCACGCCCGGGAGGGCCTCCAGCGCCGCCTGGTTCGCCTCGTCGTAGCGGGCGATGTTGATGGACAGGTCGCTGACGTCGGAGGCGTCGAGGTGACGCTCGAAGGCCGAGGCCGTGCGCCGGGCGCCGGCCAGCGCCGTCATCGCCACCGCGCCGGAGAGGGCGACCACGACGACGATGGCGAGGTAGCCGCCGGTGCGGCGGCGCAGCTCATGGCGCCACAGGAGTGCCGTCAGGTCCCGCACCGGCCCATCCTCACCCGTCCCGGTCGAGGTCGCACGGGTGCCAGCCTCCCCGACCGAAGGGTTTTCCCCTGGCGCCCGGGCCGGCTTCTCGACGGAGGCCTCGAGCGGGCAGAGGTGGCCCGGCCCAATGCCCGAGGATCAGCGGTGGGCGGCGGCCTGCACGAGGTCGGCGGCCCGCTCGCCGATCATCACCGTCGGGGCGTGGGTGTGGCCCCGATTGATGCGGGGCATGACCGAGGCGTCGGCCACCCGGAGGCCCTCGACGCCGCGTACCGCGAGCTCGGGGTCGACGACGCTGTCGGCGTCGGCCCCCATCCGGCAGGTGCCGACCGGGTGGTAGAGGGTCTCGGCCTGCTCGGCCAGGAACGTCTCGATGGCGGCGGCGTCGTCGGACTCCGGGGCCTCGATGGGCGCGCCCACGAAGGGGGCCATGGCCTCGGTCGCCAGGAGGCGCCGGGTCTCCCGGACCCCGAGGATCATCGTCTCGAGGTCACCGGCGGCCTGGAGGTAGGCGGGGTCGATGAGGGGCGAGGAGGCCGGGGCGGCGGAGGCCAGGCGGACGGTGCCCCGGCTGGCGGGCTGCAGGAGGATGGGACCCGCGGTGACGCCGTGGCCGGGTGGTTCCTCGACCTGGCCGTGGTCGATGTAGGGCACGGGGCCGAACAGGAGCTCGATGTCGGGGGCGTCGAGGCCGGGTCGGGTCCTGATGAAGGCCGCGGCTTCGCCCACGTTGGAGGTGAGCAGGCCCCTGCGGCGGGTGAGGTAACGCACCAGCTGGCGGGGCGTCTCGGCCGCGGCCAGGGTCACCGGCTGGGGGCAGCTCATGACGAGGGCCACCATGAGGTGGTCTTGGAGGTTCTCCCCCACCTGGGGCGAGGCGGTCACCACCTCGATGCCGTGCTCGGCCAGCTGGGCGGGGTCCCCGATGCCGGAGCGCAGGAGCAACGCCGGCGAGCTCACCGCCCCCGCGGCCAGGATGACCTCGCGGCCGGCCGGGATCTCACGCGGGGCGCCATCGGCGTCGATGTAGGCCACGGCCACGGCCCGACCCTCGTCGACGACCACCCGGTCGGCGACCGCGCCGGAGACGACCGTCAGGTTGTCCCGGCGCATGGCCGGCTTGAGGTAGGCGTCATAGGAGCTCCAGCGCCGGCCCCGCCGCTGGTTGACGATGGTCTGGGCGAAGCCTTCGTTGTCCCCGGTGTTGTGGTGGGGCTTGGGCTCGAGGCCCACCTCGGCGCAGGCCGCCAGGTAGGCGGAGGTGGCGGGGTTGGGGTCCCGCAGGTCTTGGATGTGCAGGGGCCCGCTCAGCCCGTGGTGACCGTCGCGGTCGTCGGGCGAGCGGCACTCGGCCCGCTGGAAGTAGGGCAGCACCCGGTCGTAGGACCAGGAGTCGTCGGTACTCGCCGCCCACCCGTCGTAGTCGGCCCGATGGCCCCGGATCCACATCTGGGCGTTGATGACCGAGGAGCCACCGAGGGCCCGCCCCCGGGGCCAGTAGAGCTCCCGACCGCCCAGGCGCTCCTGGGGCACCGTGTGGAGGTTCCAGTCGAGATCGGTGGTGAACAGAGCCGAGAAGGCGGCGGGGATGTTCACCTCCTTGCGCTTCGGGACCCCGCCGGCCTCGATGAGGGTGACGGTCACCGCCGGATCGGCCGACAACCGGTGCGCCACCACCGCCCCCGCTGAGCCCCCACCCACGATCACGTAGTCGGACATGGTTCACCCTTCCAAACGGGGAGGCGACGCGACCTGGACGACGAGCTTGCCGGTGTTGTCGCCGGTGAAGAGCATGTTGAGGGCTTCGGGCGCCCGGTCGAGGCCGTCGAGCACGTGTTCGCGGTGGACCAGTCGGCCGGCGTCGAGGAGGGCGGACAGTTCCCCGGTGATCTCGCCGAAGCGGTCCCAGTGGTCGAAGGCGTTGAAGCCCTCCATGCGGGCCCGGGCGGTGATCAACTCGAGATAGTTGGCCGGGCCCGGCGGCTTGTGCTCGGCGTTGTAGACGGCAATGGCGCCGCAGAGCACCACCCGGGCGTGCAGGGCCAACCGGCGCAGCACCGCGTCGAGCACCGGCCCGCCGACGTTGTCGAAGTAGACGTCGACGCGGTTCGGGGTGGCGGCCCTGAGGGCATCCACGAAGTCGGGGCGGCGGTGGTTCACGCAGGCGTCGAAGCCCAACTCGTCGACCACGAAGGCGCACTTGTCGTCCCGTCCGGCGATCCCGACCACCCGACAGTCACGGAGACGGGCCAACTGGCCGGCGATGGACCCGGTGGCGCCGGCGGCGGCGGAGACGACCACGGTCTGGCCCGCCTCGGGCCGACCGATGTCGAGCATCCCGATCCAGGCGGTGACCCCGTTGTTGCCGAGCACCCCGAGGGCGGCGAGCACATCGGTGCCCGGCTCGAGCCGGGTGAGGAAGGCGTCGTTGCGGACCACCGCGTACTCCTGCCAGCCCGGCATCGAGTACACGAGGTCACCGACGGCCAGGCCCTCGGCCCGCGAGGCCACGATCACCCCGGTGCCCGAGCAGCGCACCACCTCACCGATCTCCACGGGCGGGAAGTAGCTGCGGGCCTCGGACACCCAGGTCCGCACCGTGGGGTCGATCGAGAGGTAGCTCGTGCGCATGAGCGCCTCGCCGTCCTCGAGGTCGGGCAGGGCCGCCTCCTCGACCCGGACGTCACCCTCGGCCATCAGGCCATGGGGGCGTCGGGCCAGGACGAGCCGCCGGTTCGTCGTCATGACGCCTCAGTCGCCGGCCATGGTCGGTGGCCGATGGCCCCAGAAGCTGGGTTTGGTGATCTCGGTCACGATCCAGGAGGCGTCGTCGACCCGCCGTCCGCCGCAGCCGAACTCGACGTCGAAACCCGACGGCGAGGTGCTGTAGAACGAGAGCATCAGGTCGTTGGTGTGCCGGCCCAGCCCCATCGACAGCCGGCCACCGCCGGCCTGGAGCCGGTCGAGGGTGGAGCCGACGTCGTCGATCGTGTTGGCCTCGAACATGAAGTGGTAGAGCGCCGGCGCCCCGGCGCTCACCAGGGCGATGCTGTGGTGGCGCGGGTTGCAGCGGGCGAACACCACGTCGGTCGGACCGGGCTTCCAGTAGTCGCTGACCCGGAAGCCCAACACCCGGGTGTAGAAGTCGACCGACCGCTCCAGGTCGGGGGTGCCCAGCACGATGTGGCCGAGGCCCAGGTCGCCGGTCACGAAGCCCGAGACCCCCGTGGGCGAGACGAACCGCTCGTGGTCGAGCACCGGGCCCCAGAACAGCTCCACCGGGGTGCCGGCGGGGTCGGTCGTGCGCACCAGGCCCCGGACCTGGCGCGCCGCCCGCTCCGTCTCGGTCGACGCCTCGACCCCGTGGCCCTCGGACTCGAGTTCGGCGACGGCCTGCCGGAGAGCGGTCTCGTCCGGCAGCTCCCAACCCGCGAAGGCGAGGCCCTCCTCGCCTTCGGTGGGCTGGACGAGGACTCGGTAGGGCCGGTCGTCGACCTTGATGCCGAAGGACTCGTCGCCGTCGGCGTCGCGGACCATCGCCCCTAGGGCACCGGCGTACACCCGCCATGCATCCACGGCGGCCACGTCCAGGCCGATGTAGCCCAGTCCCCGGATGTCCAACTCGTCTCCCTGCTGCCCGTGGTGGCCGAGCACGGCCCGTCATAGCACCGATGCGCCCGCCGTCGACGGCTCGGCACCGGGCTGCACGAGCAGCCGACCTCGGACCATCGATCCGATTGGCGGTCGGGTCAGCCCTGTCGCAGTGACAGGCCGGCGACCATCGCAGCGCCGGAGGATCGTTCCGGTGGACATCGTCGCCGTCTGGGTCGAGAATGGCCCCGGCCCAACGGGATGTTCCCAGGGCCACGGGGGGTAGGTCGGCTGATGCGAGTCTCGCAAGCGGTTGTCGCGCAGGTAAGAGATGGCCAAGTGGAGGCCGCGGTCGCCCTGGCCAACGAGGCGGCCGGGCTGGTGCGTCGCCACGGAGGCGACGTGCACTTCTTCATGACGAGTGTCGCGGGCGAACAGGTCAACTCGACCGTGTTCTCCATGGAATACGAGAGTCCTGAGGCTCTGGGGGCGGCGTTCGACGCGATGGCCGAGGACGCCGAGCTCCAGGCGTTCACCATGCGTCTCAGCGGCCCCGATTCGCCGAGCGAGATCACCTCGACGAGCATGACCATGGAGATCCCGCTCGGTCGCGACCCCAAGCCGGGTCAGGGCGGCATCCTCGAGGTCCACACCGGCAAGCCCAACCCCGGCCGCATGGAGGAGGCGGTCGGGCAGGCGGCCGAGGTCTGCGACTTCGTCGAGGCCAACGGGGCCCTCAACGCCCGACTGCTCCAGCTGACCTATGCAGGGATGGCCAGCGGGATGACGGCCTTCAGCTGGGAGGTGGAGAACATGGCGGCCCAGGCGCGCTTGGGGTCGGCGTGGTTCTCGGACGCCGGCCTCGCGCTCCAGGCCAAGATGGCCAGCACCAACCCGGCGAGCATCCCGATCTCGAGCGCGCTCTACAACAGAATCCCCCTGTAGGCCTTCTAGCTCCTGCCGCCGCGGGACCAGAGGGTTCCGGCTGAGGAAGGGCTCTGGCCAGCTGAGCTAGCGTTCGGATCGACACGGGGAGGGCTCCGCATGACCTTTGCACCACTGGCACCGACGACTTCGGTCGAGCCGACGCTCATCGCCAAAGACACCTACGTGATCCACCAGGTGCAGCCCGCCGTCGGGGAACCCCTGTCGGTGTACCTGAACTCGATGGTGATCCGGGGACGGGAACCGATGATCGTCGACACCGGCACCCCGGCGAACCGGGCCCAGTGGCTCGAGGACGCGTTCTCCCTGGTCGAGCCCGAAGACGTCCGCTGGGTCTTCGTGTCCCATGACGACGTGGACCACAGCGGCAACCTCGACGAGGTCATGACCGCGTGCCCGAACGCGACCCTCATCTGCACCTGGGCGATGGTCGAACGGCACACGAACTGCTTCAACTTCCCGCTGGAGCGGTGCCGCTGGGTCATGGACGGCGAGGCCATCGACATCGGCGACCGCACCCTGCAGGCCGTCCGCCCACCCGTGTACGACTCCCCGACGACCCGAGGGCTCTTCGACCCGACGACCGGCGTCTATTGGGCCGTCGACACCTTCGCCACCCCGTTGCCGGACCCGGCGATGGGGATCGCCGACCTCGACCCGGAGTTCTGGGCCTTCGGCTTGGCCCTGTTTGCCATGGGCGGGGTCAGTCCCTGGCTGTCCATGGTCGACCCCGCCAAGTACAGCCGCTACGTCGACCGCTCCCAGAGCCTCGACATCACCACGATCGCCGCCTGCCACAGCCCGGTCATCGAGGGCGAGTTCATCGACAAGGCCTTCGCCCGCATCCGGGAGCTGCCGACCATCGACCCACCCCCCATGCCCGACCAGTCCGTCCTCGACCAGATCGTCGCGGCCACCGCCCAGCCGACCGCCTGAGTGACCTCCACCAGCGGGAGCGCGAACCGGATCCGGGTCCCGGTGATGTGAACCGGCGAGAGAGGGACTGCGGTCCGGCGGCCTGACCCCGCGGTACGGTGGCCTGCCGCTCGACCCCGCGAGGATCTCCGTTGCCGTACAGCCAGGCGCAGCGTGACCTGCAGCAGCAGTTCGACACCCAACGCTTGGCCGACCGCCTGGAAGTGGTCACCAGCGCGACCATCGAACCCGGCCAGAAGGCCTTCATCGAGGCGCGCGACATGTTCTTCCTGGCGACCGCCGATGACGACGGCTGGCCCGAGTGCTCCTACAAGGGCGGCGAGCCCGGATTCGTCCGGGTGGTCGACGAGCACACCGTCGCCTTCCCGCTCTATGACGGCAACGGCATGTTCCTCTCGGCCGGGAACATCACGGCCAACCGGAAGGTCGGGCTGCTGTTCGTCGACCTCGAGGGTGGTGTCCGGCTCCGCGTCAACGGGGAGGCCACCGTCTCCGCCACCGATCCACTGCTCCCGGCGTTCCCCGGCGCCATGCTCGTCGTGCGGGTCCGAGCCCGGCAGGTGTTCCCCAACTGCCGTCGCTACGTCCACCGCTATGAACTCGTCGAACGTTCACCCTTCGTTCCCACCGCGGAGGGCGACGCCCCGGTGCCCGACTGGAAGCGACACCCGTTGTTCGACGGCACGCTGCCCGCCGGCGATCCCGCGCGCGACGCCGACCGACCCGACGCCCCCTCGATCCCCGAGTTCTGATCCCGAGGTGCGGCCGGTGTGTTCGAACGTTGCCCCTTGGCGCTCAAGTCGGCTCCCGGGTCGATGAAGGGCAGCACGTGGTGGCGGGCCTGGTTGACCTCGATGACCATCGCGATCCGGCCGTGACCCTCCCGCGAGGGGAAGTCCTCGTCGGTGTACTTGCGGGCCAGGCGGTCCATGACCTCCAGCTCGTGGTCGGGCTCGTGGTCGATGACCGTGCCCCGCAGCTGGACCTCCTCGTAGGGGTTGTCCCGGTCGACCACCGACAGGGCCACGCGGGGGTCATGGGCCGTGTTGGCGGCCTTCAGGCTGTCGGTGTGGGTCCCGACGAGGACCCGGTCGCCGTCCCGGAGGATCCACACCGGGTCGCACTTGGGTGCGCCGTCGCGCCGCAGCGTGGCCAGGTGGGCGATGTTGGGTCGGTCCAGCAGCTGGCGGACCCCGTCGTTCAGGTGGATTCCCATGGCGCCAGTCTCGACCCCTCGCCGCCGCGAGGGCAGGGCCGAACGGCCCGTCGGCGGAGATGTTCGCGATCAGGCGGGGGCTAGCGAATGACCTCACGAGGGGTGAGGAAGGAGCGGGGCCGATCTCAGGCCGCGGGGGTGATGTTCTGGTTGCCGTGGAAGACGTTGCCGGGGTCGTATTCGGCCTTGATGCCTTGGAGTCGGGTGTACTTCTCGGCCCCGAAGGCGGCGCGTACGCGGTCCTCGCCCTCGTCGCCGATGAAGTTCAGGTAGACGCCACCGGTCGCGTAGCGGGCGATGTCCTGCCGGAACTGGCGTGCCCATCTGATGTTCGCGTCGTCCTCGGCGGGGTCCTCCCAGACGGCGAACGGGTGGGTGATCCACTGTGCGGATCGTTTGGTCATCGGCGTGGCGTCCTCGTCGACGGCGGCGACCGCGCCGCCCCAGGGCAGGAGGAGCTGTTGGCTGAGCGGCGAGGGTCGTTCGGACCCGGCCTGGACGAAGACGTCGAGCGCGCCGTCGGGGAAGTCGTCGTGGTAGTCGGCGGTCCAGTAGTTCCGCATCCCTGGCGGGTCATCGATCATGCAGTTGAAATCGGCGTAGGGCATCGGCCCGACGAGATCGACCGCGGGGCCCAGCTCGCGGAACGGGCGGACCACGTCCTCGCCCGCGTCCGGGTCGCCCGCCCAGCACAGGGCCAGGCCCATCAGCGTCGTCCCTTGCAGGTGCTCGGGTACGAACTCCTCTGGCGGGCCGGTGAGAAACACCAGCGCCGAGCCGAGTTCGTCGGGCAGTCCGGGCGCGAGGTCGCGGAACACGCGACCCACGTCGCCGGCCGCTTCACCCGGCCAGAGCATCAACCCGGCGAGCACCATCGGGCCGACCGGGTACAACGCGAACTCGAAGCTGGTGACAACGCCGAAGTTGCCGCCGCCGCCGTGCAGCGCCCAGAACAGATCGGGGTGCTCGCTCTCGCTCGCGGTGACCGCCGTCCCGTCGGCCGTGACCAGATCGACCGAACGGAGGTTGTCGCACGTGAGGCCGAACGCGCGCTCCAACCATCCCGACCCACCGCCGAGGGTGAGCCCGGCGACGCCTGTGGTCGACACCCGACCGCCGGTGGTGGCCAGGCCGTGCGCCTGGGTCGCCCGATCGAACTCGCCCCAGGTCAAGCCGGCACCGGCCCGGATGGTCCGTCCGCCGGGATCGACCTCAGCGTGTTTCATCGGACGCACGTCGATCACCAGGCCGCCGTCGTTCAGGCACATGCCGGCCACGGAGTGGCCGCCGGCCCGCACGGCGACCTCATGGCCGTCGGCTCGGGCCATCGCCAGCGCATCGATCACATCCTCCGAGGTCGCGCACTGCGCGATCACCGCCGGGCGCTTGTCCACCATCGAGTTGAAGACGGTGCGCACCTCGTCGTAGTCGGCGTCCTCCGGTCGGATCACATCCATGCCGGTCCCCATCTCTCTGCCTCGATCGGCAACGGTAAGCCCGTCGAGGCGAAACGGCCAGCAAAAGGTCCGGGCCTCGCCCACAGGCCGCACCACTGCTGGCCCCCGAGACGCGCCTACCGGGGCCACCCTGCGAGGCAGTGGCCGTCAGATGGTGGACCCGAATGCGCTCCGGCCCGTTGGGTCTCGGACCGACCCCCGGAAGGGCATGCGACGACTCCCGAGACCGCTGTGGCCCGACGCCTCCTTGTCCGCGGCTCCGGCCCGACCTACGGTCAAACGGTGTCTGACGGGTCGGGTCGCGCCGAGGTCACCTCGGTCCGTATGTCGGCGACCAACGGCCGGGTGAAGGTGGTCGCCGAGGACCGAGACGACGTGCTGGTCCGGGGTGACGCGACGCTGCAGTACGACGCAAGCACGGCGACGGTCGAAGCCGGTCCTGGCCGGGTGGAGATCCGGGTTCCTTCGGGGGTCGATCTCGTGGTCGGGTCGGGCTCGGGCCGGGTGGAGGTGGAAGGCCCGCTGGGCGTCGTCGCCGTGGTCACCCAGTCGGGGCGGATCACCGTCGAGCAGGCCGCCGCCGTGGACGTGCGCACGTCGAGCGGCGCGGTGGCGATCGGACGCGTCGAGGGATGCTGCCGGGTCCGAACGGACTCGGGTCGGGTCACCGTGGATGAGACGGCGGGCGCCGACGTCGCCACCGACTCGGGGCGGATCGACCTCCGATCGGTCTCGGGTCCCACGACGGCGCACTGCGTGAGCGGCCGGATCGACCTCCGCCTCGACGCCGCCGCGGACATCGAGGCGGAGACCGTGAGCGGGCGGATCACGGTTCACGTCGCCGAAGGCGTTCGGGCCCGCTCGGTGACCGGGCCGCTACCCGCCGACCTCGAGCGTCACGGAACGGACTGCACCATCGCCACCCGAGCGGTCAGTGGTCGCGTTTCGGTCACCTCACCTTGACGGGCAGGCCGGGACCTGCGGCCGACAGCCGTGTCGGGGCCGTCCTCTTCACCGACCTCGTCGGTTTCACCGAGTACACCGACACCGAGGGCGATGTCGCCGCGCTGCGGGTCCTCGAGCACCAGACGCACATGATGAGCGGGATCACCGAGGCCCGGCCTGACGCCCGGATCGTGAAGGAGCTCGGGGACGGCCTGATGGTCTGGTTCTCGGCCCCGTTTGATGCCATCGAGGGTGCCATCGCGATGCTCCTCACGGTCGAGGCAGCCCGGACCACCGACGCGTTCCCCGTCGCCATCCGGATGGGGCTCCACGCCGGTGAGGTGCTGGCGCGTGGCCGCGACCTCATCGGCGCCACCGTCAACGTCGCGGCCCGCATCGCCGGGCTCGCCGGCCCCGGGGAGCTCCTCGCCTCCGAGGCCGCGGTCGACGCGTGCGGGGGCCGGCTGCCCGCGGCCCGGCTCGACCCCGTGGGTCCGGCGCCGGTCAAGGGCGTGAGCACGCCGGTCTGGCTCGTGCGCGTCAGCCCGGACGGCGGGGGGCCGGGAGCCAGCCCCCGCCACTGACCTGCGGCTGGCCCGCCCTGGCGATGACCGTGTCCGGATGGGCCATCAGCTCGTACGACACGCGGCCGCCGATCGTTCGCCTCGACTGGCTCAGCCGTGCTCCTCCTCGCGTTACCGCCTCACGACGAGAGGGTGTCGGCCCGCTGCCTGAGCTCGTCGACCCCAGCGGCGATGGCGATGGCCAGGAGGCCGACGTCGGGGGCGGTGTCCCGGTCGCCGGTGACGCCGAAGGCGAGGTGCCCGTTGTAGGAGAGGATGGCCGTGCCGACCCGGACGCCGTGGCTGATCGGCACATAGGGGCGGTACTCGAGCATCTCGCGGCCCAGGCAGTAGAGGGGGAGCTGCGGACCGGGCACGTTGGTGGTCACCGTGTTCACCGACCGCTGGGGGAGTTGATGCATGAGGCGCACGGCCAGGCGACTGCCGGTCTCCAGGAGCATCGGCGGAGCCAGGACGCCGAGGGTCATCAACGCGTCGCCCGCCTCGGCCATGTGCGAGCCCTTGAGGTCAGCCATCTGCCCGCGCACGTACGCCAACCGTTCGACGGGGTCGGCCAGGTGCACGGGTAGCTCGCAGAGGATGGCGGAGACCCGATTGTCGAGCACGCCCTCGCCGCCCTCGCCGCGCACCGATACCGGGACCAGGGTCCGGACCACGGCGGCGTCGGGATCCTCCCCCCGGGACAGCAACAGCTCGCGGTAACCGCCGCTCACCGCGCCCAACACGACGTCGTTCACCGTGCCGCCGAACGCGTTCCGGATGGTCTTCACGTCGGCGAGGGACACCGAGGAGTGCGCCCAGGTCCGAGTGGGCCCGATGCTGCCCTCGATCGACAGCGGCTCGGTGGTGGACAGATGGCGGCCGAAGCGCACCAGTCCCTGTCCGGTGTGGGTGAGCGAACGAACCGAGCCCACCGGGTCAGCCAGCAGACCGGGCAACCGACGGGCCAGGGCGCCGGCGTCACCGACAAGACCCGTCCAGGCGTTGACGACTCTGGCCACGGCCGACGGGTCGGGCTCCGGCCGCCAGGGCTCCGGGACCGGGAGGGCCACGTCGCGGTCGACATCGAGCAGGACGGCCAGCAGAGCGACCCCGGACACGCCGTCGACCATGCAGTGATGCACCTTGAGGATGAGCGACCAGCGACCCTCGGGGAGGCCCTCCACCAGGACGGTCTCCCACAGGGGGCGTTCGCGATCGAGGGGCTCGGACATGAGCTCGCCCATCAGCCGGCTGAGCGCCGCGTCGTCGCCCGCGGCCGGAAGGGGCACCTGGCGCAGGTGGTTACTGAGGTCGAAGTCCGGGTCGTCCACCCACACCGGCCGCCCGAGCTCGAGGGGTACTGACCGCACCCGTTGGCGATACCGGGGGATCAGGTGGAGCTTGGCGCGGACCAGTTCTTCCAGGTCCTCGACGGAGGGTGGTGGCCCTTCGAACACCGAGACACCGGCGATGTGCATGTGGGCGATGCCGTCCTCGAGATGGAGGAACTCGGCATCGAGCGGGCTGAGACGGTCCATGGCGGTCGAGCCTTCCTCCTACGCACTGTCGGCGAGGGCGAGCCCCTCGCTGAAGCCTGCGGCCAGGTGGCGTCCCTCCCCCCGCTTCAGCGGGCTCCCTATGCGTCCTCGTACTTGAACGAGACGTTGAGCTTGGCCCGGTACGCGGACACGGCGCCGTTCTCGACGACCACGTCGAGTTCCGCGACCTCGGCGACGCGGAGGTCCCGCACGCTGCCGGAGGCCCGCTCGATGGCGGCCGCCGCCGCCTTCTCCCAGCTCTCGGAGCTGGTGCCGACCAACTGGATCACCTTGTACACGCTCTCGGCCATGATGCACCTCCGGTTCCTGGCGCCGGCGAAGCGCCGGTCCTCACCTGCAGGCTTTCACCTTCGAAGCCCGGGTGCTTCGAGTTCGGTCAGTGGCGACAGGCGGGCCAGGTGGCCACGCCGACGATCAGGATGGCGCAGCCGTACCGGGCCCCGCTCGACGTGTCGTTCAGATACGAGGACGCCTGACGCACTCGAGTTGCTCATGGCCCGAGTTCGTCGAGCGCGGGGACGATGCGGGTGACCACGTCGGTGGCGAAGGCGACGGGGTCGCCCATGGGCATCACCTCGACGAGCTCGACGCCGAGCTCGGCGTAACCAGCCATCGATGCGACGAACCCGTCGGGATCGTCGAGCGGGTTGCCCACGGCCAAGATGGTGCGCTCGATGGTGCCGGGGTCGCGACCTTCTGTGTCGCAGTGGCGGGCGAGCACGTCGAGCTTGTGCGCGACCTCGTCGGGGGAGGAGGCGAACAGGTTGCACGCGTCGGCGTAGCGGGCGACGAGACGCAGGGTCTTGCGCTCGCCACTGCCGCCGATGAGCACACGCGGGTGGGGCGAGCTGACAGGCGGCGGTGAGCAGATGGTCTCGGCGAGCTGGTAGTGCTTGCCGGTGAACGGGCCGTTGTCGTCGCTCCACATCTGTCGGCAGATCTGCAGGGTCTCCTCGAGCCGCTCGAACCGCTCCGCCAGCGGCGGGAACGGGACGCCGAGTCCGAGGTGCTCGCGTTCGTACCAGGCGGCGCCGATGCCGAGCTGTGCTCGCCCGCCGGACAGCACATCGAGGGTGGTGACGGTCTTGGTCAGGAGGCCAGGGTGGCGGTAGGTGACGCCGGTGACCAGCAGGCCGAGACGCATGCGTCGGGTCTGGCCGGCGAGGAACCCGAGGGATGTGTAGCCCTCGAGCATGGCGTCCTCGGCGGTGGCCATCAGTTCCATCTGGAACCAGTGGTCCATGAGGGTGAACGTCGAGACGCCGCCCTCCTCGGCGACCCGCGCCGTCTCGGCCAGCGCCGAGGCCAACGAGGCCGGCGCGCCGGGAAGGGTGAAGTTGACGAAGTGAATGCCGACTCGCATTGGTCTCCTCTCAGTCGGTCCAGGGACCGACGCCGCCGATCCGTTCCGGGGCGATGTGGATGACGTGCCCGGCGGGCGGGTCGTCCATGGGCGGGAACGTCACGCCCGGGCCGAGGTAGACCTCGGCAAGGCGCTGCAGCAGCTCGGGCGCGCCGCCCTCGGTCAGGTGCGCGGAGCCGTACACGATGAGGTAGTTCGCCATGCCCACCGGATTGGCGCCCTCGGTCTCGACCGTGAGTGCCACGCGCGGGTCGCGGGCGATGTTGGTGACCTTGCGGCCCCCCATGAGGTGGCCGATGACGACGCCGTCGCCATCGAGGCCGATCCAGACCACGCTGACCTGGGGGCTGCCGTCGGGGTTGATGGTGGTCAGGTGCGCGAGCCGCCCGGCGCTCAGGGCGCGGCGCACGTCGTCAGTGAGGATGCGCGAGGACATGAGCGGAGCCTGTCATAGACAGACAGGTCTGTCTAGTAGTAGCTTCTCGACCGTGACGACCCTTGCTGCCGAGTCCGCTCGGGACCGGATGCTGCGTGCGGCCGACGAGCTGTTCTACGAGCACGGGTTCCACGCCGTGGGCATCGACCTGATCATCGAGCGCGCCGGCGTCGCCAAGGCAACGCTGTACCGGCACTTCCCCACCAAGGACGACCTCATCGCGGCCTACCTCGATGATGCCGACACCCGCTTCTGGGCCTGGTTCGACCGCGTCCTCGATCCCAGGGCCGCGCCCGCCGAAGCGCTCGGAGGGCTCTTCGACGCCGTCAGCGGCCTGGCGTCGAGCCCGACCTGCCTGGGCTGCACGTTCCAGGTGAGCGCCGCAGAGTTCCCCGACCGGTCCCATCCGGGCCATGCGGTCGCCCTCGCCCACAAGAACGCCGTGCGCGCCCGGCTGCGAGACCTCGCCGACGCAGCAGGCGCAGATCGGCCCGAGGACCTCGCCGACGGGTTGCTGTTGATCATGGACGGCGCCTTCGCCGCGACCCGCATGTACGGCCCGGACAACCCCGGCCGCCGGGCCGGGGGCGCAGCCCGCGCCCTCATCGCGGCGCACACCGGTGCCCGGCCCGCATCGAGTCCTTCACGCCGAAGCGGGCGGTGACGTGTTCGAGTCGCTCGACTTCATCTACACCCCCACCGCCGACGTCGACGCGGCGGCCGCCCACTACCGCGCCTCACTCGGCGCGGAGCTGGTGTTCAAGGTCCGAGCGATGGGCACCACCGTCGCCGGGCTGCGGGTGAGCGACCAGGGCCCCCTCGTCCTCCTCGCCGGTCACCTCCACGGCGAACGACCTGTCCTCGTCTACCGGGTCGCCGACTACGCCGAGGCAACCGCCGCGCTCGAGGCAGCAGGCGTCGAGCTGGACGAACTCGAGATCCCTCACGGCCCCTGCGCCGCGTTCCGAGCCGTCGGCGACCAGCGGTTCGCCGTCTACGAGCTGACCCGACCCGAAGCGGACCAGCATGTCATCGGGCGGTTCGACCCCTGACCGGGCCGCGACCCGGCCTGCCGAGCCGGGCCGGCGGTGCCGTTCGTCACGGTGCACCGTGACGAGCAGCCGCCGTCGCGGGACCGTCGACGGCGCATCATGTCAGTCTCGTCAACCATGGTCACGACCAACGCAACAGTGCCCGCCGACCAACTCGGGGCGGCGGAACCGGAACGACGAGGTGCGGTAGGTCAGGGCGTCGCCTCGACGCTGGGGTCGTGGGCCTCGGGGTCCTCGAGCATGGCCCGGAAGTCGTCGAGGGCCCGGCCGGCGTAGAGGCCGTCCTCCACCCGCTCGTCGTAGGTGAAGCGGACGGTGGCGACTCGGGCCACCGTCGGTTGCCCGTCGACCGCGACAACCTCGTCGTGGATCCGCCCCAGCGTGCAGAAGACGGGAATGGTGCCGTACTCGTACAGGTGGTGGAAGGCGGCGTCGAGGCCCACGCTGCCCAGGTTGGTCACGAAGGCGCTGGCGAAGAACGGGTCGCCGTCGATGAAGGCCCGGGGGAGCAGGTTCACGGCGTTGGCCGCCCCGGCCACCCGGACCACGCCCCGGCGCAGCGGCGACGGCAGGTGCAGGAACAGCTCGAGCTCCTTGCTCGCGAGGCTCTCGGCGCCGGCCCGGGCCGCGGCGACCGAGGCCTCCAGGTCGCGAGCCAGGTCGACGAAGCCCTGGGTCGGGTCGAAGCGGTGCTTGACCTCGAGCAGGGTTCCCTCCTCGCTGAGCTCAGTCTTCACCGTGAACGAGATCCAGATGCCGTCGCGGTCATAGAGACGCCCCCCGGCGACGAAGCGGTTGATGTGGGGGTGGCGGTCGAAGGTGTGGGCCAGCGCCCAGAGCAGGACCTCGAAGACGGTGACGTGGACGTCGGGGTGGGCGGCGCGGACGGCCTGGACGAACCGCTCCGTGCCGTCCATGCGCACCTTCTGCTCGAAGAAGACGGCGGAGCCGTTCCTGGTGGGCATGAGCGCGGGCATGAAGCGCCGGTAGCCGGGGGCGGAGGCCGCGACGGTGCCGTCGGGTCGGGTGCGTACTGCCATGGGGTCAGTGTCCGCCCACCGGAGGCTGGTCGGCAAGGCCCAAGGTCACTCCACGCGTTCGGCCAGGTACCACCGGATCTCGGCGTCGAGCTCGACGGGACCGGGACGACCCCGGCGGGCGCGGGCCAACGTCCCGGGCCGGGTCCCAGTGACCTAGGTCCCTGGGCGGCGGGCGGTCCCCGGCGCGATCGTCGGGGGCGAAGGGAGTCCGCCATGCGACGTGTGCTGGTGGCGGCAGGGCTGGTGCTGGTGGCCGCGGCCCTCCTCTGGCGGCCCGTGGCCGTTCCCCTACTGGTGCGGTTCCCGACCGATCTCGACCAGGCCACCCGGTACGAGGGCACCTTCACCCTCTACGTCGACCAGGAGACGGGCGCGTCGCTGGCCGAACCGGTGCGCCTGCCGCTCGCGATCGAGCGACGCATCCGCACGGTGCCCGGGGAGAGCAGCGCCGACACCGTCGTGCTCCAGGAGCTGGTGACCTTCCGGGTGTCGGGGATCGACCAGCACGAGACCCACCAGTACGTCATGGACCGGCGGTCGATGCAGAACCAGGACGACCCCCGGAGCTGGTCCTACTCCCCCGGCAACGTCGTCGACCGGGCGGGCACCTACCGCGTGAACCTGGCCCTCGGCACCGACGGCGAGCACAGCTACCGGGTCTGGGAGAACGAGCCCGGCGCCGGGTTCTCGATGGCGGGGGAGCCGGGCGGGCGCCCGACCTCGCGCCACGGGCTGACCCTCCTCGCCATGGAGGAGGTCTTCGGCGACGTCCCCGTGACCGCCGCCTACCGCCAGGAGCTGCGCCGCCAGGGCTTCCCGCTGGCCCTCACCCTTGACGCCCTCGCCGCCCGGCTGGCGGGCGACGGGGTCGACGTCGATGCCGGCCTGGCCGGTCTGGTCGCCGCCGACCAGGCCACGGCGGCCGCCGCCCGGAGCGCCCGGCTGCCGCTGCGGTTCTTCCGGTACAACGACGGCCACGCCCTCGTCGAGCCCCGTACGGGGGCGATCGTGGACCTCCTCGTCTCCGACGAGGGCATCTCCGCCACCGTCGACCTCACGCCCCTCGCCGATCTGCGGGCCGCCCTCGACCGGGCCGACGCCCCGGCGGCCACCTCGCTGGCCGCCGGACTCGACGCCCTCGAAGAAGCGCCGCCCACCCGCGTGTACCACCTCCACTACGGCCAGACCCCCGACTCGGTGACCGAGATCGCCGCCCTGACCCGCGACGAGCTGGTCAAACTGGACTGGGCCGAGCGTCACGTGCCTCGGCTGCTCGGCGCGCTGGGGATCGTCCTGCTGGCGGCGGGTGCGCTCGCGATCGCCCGCCATCACCGCCGCCGTCCGGACGCGCCGGTTCCGGGTCCCCCCGTCGAAGCCCCGGTCGGGGCCGAGTGTCGCCGACGCTGTCGAACCACCGAAATCTCCTCAGGGAAGAAGTAGAGGCGGGTGTACGGCGCCACGATTTCTCATCGACGGGTACAGCGGCACGATTTCGTGCCTGGCCCCTCGGACTTCGTGTCAAGGTGGCCCATGGTCAAGCTCGTGTTCTGTCTCCGGCGCCGGGAGGGCATGGACCTCAGAGAGTTCCAGCGCTACTGGCGCGACTCCCACGCCCCGCTGGTGCAGCAACACGCCGCCGCCCTCGGCATCGTCGGCTACGTCCAGGCCCACACCCGGCCGTCGCCGGAGGCCGACGCCGTGCGGACCTCCCGGGGCGCACCCGAGCCGTACGACGGTGTGGCCGAGATCTGGTTCCGGGACACGGCGAGCATCACGGCGTCGGTGGAGACTCCCGAGGGGCGGGCGGCGGCGGTCGCCCTCTTCGAGGACGAGCAGCGGTTCATCGATCACGCCCACTCCCCCATCTTCCTGGCCGAGGAGCACGAGGTCTTCGCCACCGTCACCGGCGGCGGGGCCATCGACGCCGAGACGGCCTGGGACGAGCCGTGAGCGACCGCCCCTGATGGCCGAGCTCACCCGACTCGTCGGGGTCTACGACGCCGACGGCACCCTGCGGGGCGAGCTCACCTACTGGGTGGGCGCCCGGCTGGGGCAGGCCCACTGTGCGCTGTGTGACATCACCCACGGGACTTTCCGGGAGCGCGCCGACTGGCAGGCCTGCCGGGCCGGGTTGGCGGTGCCGTTCGACACGGTGCACCGTGACGAGCTGCCGCCGTCACTGGCCGGCTTCGGCGCCGCCTTCCCCTACGTGGCCGCCGAGACCGAGCACGGGCCGGTGCTGCTGCTCGACGCCGAGGCCATCGAGGCCTGCGCCGGAGATGCCGAGGCGCTGGTCGCCGCCGTCGGGCACGCGGTCGACGCCCACGGCCTGGTCTGGCCGGCACCCGCCGGCGGCTGATCCGCCGGCGGCTGATGCGGGGGCCGTCAAGGGTGTCGAATCGGTGACGCCGTACCCCCTACGTGCCGCTCGGCTGCGCAGCGCGCTCGCGCCTGCTTGACTGTCTCACGCTGCCCGGTCGGCGGCGCCTCGGAGCGAGGTCTAGAGGAGGACGACGACGATGGGCTGTCTGTTCGCCGTGATCGGTGGCCTCGCACCACGGTTCGCCTTCTTCATCTTCTGGATCATGCGTCCGGCCCAGGTCGATGCCGCCTTCGACACCTGGATCTTCCCGCTGCTCGGCCTCATCTTCCTGCCGTTGGCCACGCTGCTGTACGCGGTCCTGTGGACCGTCGGCGGACTCAGCGGGTGGGCGTGGTTCTGGGTCATCCTGGCCGCCATCCTCGACCTCGGTCACTCCGCGGCCGCCGCCGCGAACCGCCAGCAGCTCACCCCATCCGGCCAAGTCTGACCACGGGGATTCTCATCGGATGATTGATCCGAATGCCTCCCACGACGGCGCCGTTCCTTCCGGTCCAGGCCGGGCTCGCTAACGGCTCTCCGTGGTCGGCGGCGCTCCGACCAGTGGGGTGTGGTGGCCGCGCGGGGCGGGACCGGCCAAGTTCCGCCGCACCTCCCGCTCGGTGAGGATCAACCGGTAGGTCTGGACTCGGGCGCCCGCCAGCTCCTCATAGGTCCGCTCGACGACCGCCTCGAGCGTGTGGAGCGCCACGCTCGGGTGGTCCGCCTGCACGCGGCGTACCACCGTCTCGACGTCCTGTGCCTTTCGGTCGACTCGGAGGGTCATCGTCGTTAGAGCTCCCCGCTCCCTGGACGTGTCGCTTCCCGGCGACGCGTCCAACATTCTCAGTGGTCAAATTACCCACTAACCGTGTTGAGGGCAATGCCCTTCGTCACGGGGCGGCCGCCAACACCCCGGGCCAGTGGGTGGCGGCGGCGGAGCGGCTCAGCCCTCGGCGAGGAGCTCGTCGGGGGTGACCTCGACGGTTCGGTCCTCGTAGTCACTGAGCGGGCCGACGAAGTCGAAGTGGCCCGCCTCCTCGTCATAGCGGATCCCCCGGCCCACCTCGCTCGGGTACTTGTCACCCGGTCCGGTGTCGAAGGGGCTCTCCGGGAGGGTCAGACCGGCCGTGACCCGGTCGAGGCTCAGCGCTTCGGCCATCACGGCCGGTCGGGTCAGCTCCTCAGCCTCCTCCAGGGTGTGCACGAGCAGTGCCCCCATGGTCCACCCGTACGCCCGGATGACGTCGTTGATGTCGTCGTCACCGATGTCGGAGTGCTCGGCCATCCCCTCGAGGTACTCCCGCATGGCCTCGTCGTCCTGCCACTGCGGGTCGAGCGGGTCCTTGAGGAACGTGCCGCTGAGAACGCCGTCGGCGGCCCCCCGCTGCGCCAGGCCCATCAGGAGCGGGTTGGCGCAGGTCCCGGTGATGAAGATGACCGGGTCCCAAGTGGTCGACTGGATGGCGTTCAGCGCATTGGGGCAGGCCAGGCCGGTCGTGCCGAGGATCACGGCGTCGGCGCCGGTCGCCGCCAGCGAGGTGATCTGTGACGTCACGTCGGTGAGCGCCGGCTCGTAGGTCTCCTCGGCGACGACCTCGAGGTCGGTGTCGGCCGTCGCCTCGGCGACCGTCTGGCTGTAGGCCCCGCCGAAGTCGTCGTTCTGGGTGAGCAGGGCCAGGGTGGCGTCCGGGTCGAGCTCGCTCAGGTAGTCGAGATAGCCGAGCACCTCCACGGAGTACGCCGGGAACGACCCGATGGTCCAGGGGTGCGCCGGGTCGCCCCACAACGGCGACCCCGTGCCCACGTAGAGGTTGGGGACGCACTCCTCCTCGACACCGTCCCAGACGGCCAGGGTGTTCGCCGTCCCCACGATGTTGAAGAGGGCGAACACCCGCTCCTGCTGGATCAGGCGCTGGACGTTGGTCGCCGTCCGCCCCGGCTCGTAGCCGTCGTCGAGGGCCACGAGCTCGATGCGTCGGCCGTCGACGCCGCCCCGGGCGTTGACCATGTCGAAATAGGCCCGGTAGCCGTCGGAGATGCCGGCGAACGCGGCGTACGGGCCCGACTGCGGGAAGCTCGACCCGATCCGGATGGTGTCCTCGCTGACGCCCTCGGTGAAGCGGCCTTCGCAGTCGTCGAGGTGCAGCGCCTCGGCCAGCTCGTCGCCCACCGCCGCGTCCTGCTGTCCGCCACCCGCGTCCTCCCGGCCGCCGCCGCACGCCGCCACCAGGGCGGCGAGGAGCACGAGCGCCGGTGCTGTCGCGGTCCGCACGTGCATGCGACCCTCCTGGCCGCCGTCCCGCGGCCGAGCCTACGGTGCAGGGTCGCAGGTGGAGAAGGCCGACCTCGGTAGCGGACCCGTGTCGGGGCCAGTCGAGGGCGGGGCACCGAGGTGCCGTGAGGGTCCCGCCCTTCGCGGCGGGGCAGGCGGCGACCGACCGCCACCCCTCGGGACCGGGGCCGATCGGTCGGGTACCGTCGCGGCCATGAGCCGACCAGGACTGCGACCGATCGAACGACGGGTGCGCCGCCTGAGCGACGAGGGCATGGACGACGTCGAGATCGCCTGGCGGTTCCGGCGCAGCCCGCGCTATGTCCGCCAGGTGCGCGTGCTGAGCGCCCGTCCCGACCGGTCCGGGCACCGCGACGGTGGCCGACTGCGCCCGATCGAACGGCGCGTGCTCTCGTGGCGCGCACAGGGGGTCGCCTTCGAGGACCTGGCGCCGCGCTTCCGGCGGGGGGTCGGCTACCTCCGACAGGTCGAGCACCTGGCCCACTACAAGCTCCGCGACGCTTCGTCCTGACGGGCGCCGGCCGGCCGCCGGTGTCCATCCCCCACGGAGGGGGATCGGGACGTTGGACCCTGGGAGCGCGGTCGCCGAAGACCGCACGATGGGCGGCAGGCGACAAGGAGGGTGAACCTCATGTCCGAGCACCCCAATGCCAAGTTGGTCCACCGCTGCTATGAGGCCTTCGCCAGCGACGACACGGGAGCGCTCGGGGAGGTGCTGGATGCCGCGGTCGTGTGGCACGAGCCCGGCCGGAGCCCCCTCGGCGGTGACCACGCCGGGCGCGAGGCTGTCCGTGAGCTCCTGGCGAAGTTCGGGACGTTGAGCGGCGGCACGTTCGAGCTCGATCTCGTCGACGTCCTGGCCACCGCGAGCCGAGCGGTCGCCCTGCACGAGATGACGGCCAGCCGGGGCGACCGTCAGCTGGACATGGCCAGTGCCGTCGAGTTCGAGATCCATCAGGGCATGGTCACCGAGGTGACCGTGTACCACGACGACACCTACCACTTCGACGCGTTCTGGGCCTGACCGCAGCGAAGACGCACCCGTGATGTCCCCATGGATCTGACCGACCGGCGCGTGCTGATCACCGGCGCGTCGCGGGGCATCGGCGAGGCCATGGCCCGCCGGTTCGCCGAGGCAGGGGCGAGGGTGGCCCTGGTGGCCCGCAGCGCCGATGCGTTGCGGGCCCTGGCCGACGAGGTGGGCGGCACCGCCCACCCCGCCGACCTGGCCGATCCCGACGTGGTCGCCGGCCTGTTCGAGCGGGTCGAGGCCGACGGCGGGCCGGTGGACGTGCTCGTGAACAACGCGGCGCTGGACGGTGGCGGCTGGTTCCCCGAGCTCGATCCCGACGAGCTGCGCGACGTCCTCCAGGTGAACCTGGTCAGCGTCCTCCAGCTCTGCCGGCAGGCGCTGCCCGGCATGCTCGAGCGGGGCCGGGGCCGCATCGTGAACATCAGCTCCATGGCCGGCGTCGCCGGCTTCCCCGGCATGGCCACCTACGCCGCCACCAAGGCGGGGTTGTCGCACTTCACCGAGACCCTGGCCCTGGACCTGCGGGGGCTGCCCGTGGGCACCACCCTCGTTGAGCTCGGGCCGATCCCCACCGACCTGCTCGAGAAGGTCGACCGCTACCAGCCCACCCGCGACGCCTTCGACCGGGCCTACCGGCTCGGCCTGATCACCGACGTCCCCCGGGATCGGGTGGCCGACGAGGTGGTGCGAGCCGTCGAGCGGGACCGAGCCCACGTCCGACTACCCAAACGGGCGCTCGCGTACCCCCTGATGACCCAACTCCCCCGCGAGCTCACCCGATTCACCCTCACCGGGATCCGCCACCGCCCGAAGCCCTGATCCGGCCATCCCTCGGGCGACCGGCCGGGGACGAGCCTGCCGTCGCGGTGACGGCACCGAGGTCCGCCATCCGCACGGACCCGGCCAGAGACCTTGGTGGGGACCCACAGGTTGATCAGGCCGGCGTCAGGGCGCCACTTACTGCGCTCTCTCGACGACCCGGCGCAGGGCTGTGGCGATCTGGGCCAACGGCGTGATCGAACGCACCTCGATTCATGCCGCGGCCCCGAAGTCCCGGTAGATGGCCCGTCGACGCCGCGGGTCGAGCACGCCCGCGAACGGGGTGACCTGGCGGAGGTCACGGCCGTGCTCGCCGGGGTCCAGCAGCTGCGAGGCGATCCGTTGCGGTGTCTGCCTCAGGATCGATTCCCACTCCTCGAGCAGCCGCGACGCCCCGGGGTTCGAGTGCCGCATGGTCACGAGGTTGCGCTGCGCGCTGGCGATGACCGTGTCCGGATGGGCCATCAGCTCGGCGACGATCGCTCGATGGAGCACCAGACTGCGGGCCTGGTCCCTGGTCAGGGGTAGGCCCACCGACGGATAGCAGGCCAGGCCCGCGGCACCGGCGATCGTGGAGATCGTGCGCCACGTCGGGCTCTTCGACCCCCCTTCGTAGGCGGCGATCGTGGGCTGGGACGTCCCGGCTGCTTGCGCCAGGCGGCGTTGCGTCCAGCCGGCCACCAACCGGATCAGAGACACAGGCTCCATGGCGGGAGTATATCCACTCGAATATCATCGGCGGCGGGGGAGCTCCTGATGACCGCCCGTGAGATCGCCAGCCGGACCGGTGAGACCATCACCGAGGCAGTCGCATGGGATCCATTCAGCACTTCTGCCCTTCTGCATTCATCTCTGTATGCTCTGATGCATGCGAAGCACCAGCGTCCGCATCGATGCCGCTACTCACGACGAACTCAAGCGTCTGGCGTCGGACCTCGGAACGACCGTCGGCCACACCGTCTCACTGGCCGTTCGCTCGCTGCGCCAGGACCAGATCGGTTCCCAGTTGCGGGCAGACCTCACGCCCGCCGAGGTCGACGGGTTGAATGCTGACATCGGGTGACATCGTCGAACTCGACCTCGGCTTCCTTTCAGGCCGTGAGGCCGGGTTTCGACATCCGGCCGTCGTGGTCACCGCCCAGCGGATCCTCGACGCGTCGCCGAGCGTGATCCAGGTCGTTCCCCTGACCTCCACGATCCGCGGCTTCGCATCCGAGGTGAGCATCGAACCCGACCCGGCCAACGGGCTCGATCAGCGCTTCGCCGCACAGTGCCAGCACGTTCGCGCCGTCTCCGCGGGCCGAGCCGAGACCGTACGCGGCAACATCGGCTCGGTGGCACTCGCGCAGCTCCGCGACGTGATCGCGGTCATCCTCGACCTTCCGAGCTAGTGCCCGAGCGATCGGTTGGGAAGCTCGCCGGTCGGCTGCCTCATACCGACGGCATCGGAGCCGGGCTCCGACGTACACCGCCGCCGGTGATCACCGCCGTCGGATCTGCGATCCTGAAGCCGTGAGGATCCTCCGCTCCCGTGGGGCTGCCGCGCTGATCGGGGTCGCCTCGTGGACGGCGACCGAGTACGGCCTGCACCGGTTCCTCATGCACGAGCTCCGCGGTCGAGGTCTGGCCTCAGTCGAGCACCTGAAGCACCACGCCGACGTCACCTACTTCTCCCCGGCCTCAAGCAAGCTGGCCTCGGCCGCGGCCACCACTGCAGTGGCCTATCCCGCGACCGCCGCGGTGGCGGGCCGGCGTTGGGCCACCGCCTTCACCGCCGGGCTGCTCTCGATGTACTTCGGCTACGAGGTCGCTCACCGGCGCACCCACACCCATCCGCCCCGGAACCGCTACGGACGTTGGGCCCGTCGCAACCATCTGCACCACCACTTCGGCGCACCGATGCGCAACTTCGGTGTGACCAGCCCGCTGTGGGACAAGGTGTTCGGCACCTACGACGATCCCGGCGTGGTCACGGTGCCCCGCCGTATGGCGCCGGAGTGGCTGCTCGACGAAACGGGAGCCGTCAAAGCAGAGTTCACCGACGACTACCTGGCCAAGGGCACCGCGCACCCTTCGGCGCACCAAGTCGAGCGGGATCGTGTCGCCGCCTTCGCCAACGTCGCTCCCGCCGGCGGACTGGCTGATGGTGGCTGAGGAGCCGGTGGCGGCTCAGCCCCTTCGAGCCTCGCCGCCGTCAGCCCCGCGCGGCACAGGTACCCGGATCCTCCTCAGTTAGGCGCCCTCCACAGGTGGCGCCGTATCCCTCATAGGAGTTGGTCGACTCCGAGACCGGCGAGAGCTGGTAGAGCCGGTCGCAGTCGGACAGCTCACCCACATAGCAGCTGTCGGCCAGGCCGTCGAAGCGGGCGTCGCGGTCCACCGTGCCGTATTCGGGGATGACCTCCGACGGCGGCACCGGCTCCCCCAGGTCGCCCGAGCTGTCGGAGAAGTCGTCACTGAAGTCGTCGGAGAAGTCGTCGCTGAGGTCGCTGCTGCTGTCGGAGAGGTCGCCGCTGGAGTCGTCGGACTGGTCCTCGTCGGCGGCGAAGCACTCGACGCCGATGTCCTCGCTGACCGCCTGGGTGTCCGCGTCGAGTTCGGGGACCTCGTCGAGCAGGTCGTCGACCGCCTCCTCGTCCTCGTCCTCGAAGGCGTCGGCCAGGTCCGTGAAGAGGTCCGCCCGATCCTCCAACAGCCCCAGGAGCTCATCGACCTCGTCCTGGAGATCCTCAGGCGGGTCGGCCTCGCTCAGCTCGTCGATGCCGTCGGACAGGACCTCCCCAGCCTCTTCGCTCAGGTCGGCCGCACCGTCGAAGTCGTCGCCCTCGAGGTCGGCGAACTCGGCCTCGATGTCGTCCAGATCGTCGGTGACGTCCCCGCAGACGTCGTCGAACTCGTCGATGAACTCGTCCTCGGAGAGCTCTGAGCCACCCCCGCCATCGCCGGTATCCCCGCCATCCCCGTCATCTCCGTCATCCCCGCCGCACCCGATTGCGAATAGCGCGAACGCGCCGAGGCAGAGCACCAGGGTCGACCGGGAGACGTTCGCCGTCATGTGATGTGCCTTTCGGGCCCATCCGCAGCGAACGGGACCGCGTAACCCTACTGGCGGTCCGACTGCTCATCGGGACGTTAACGCCCAGCACTTGACGGCCCGGCGCTGCGGTGGTGAGGATCAGGTGGCGGGCCCTCCAGCAAGGAAGGCGGTCGACCGTGAGGACCATCGAGTACTTCGACGGGAAGCGGATACGGAAGCTCGAGCTTCGGGGGCTGTTCGAAGCCAGACAGCACCGGCCGAAGACGTTCGAGGTCGGCCCGGCTGGGCGGCCCGCCGTCGCCGCGATGCGGCCCGAAGCGTCCGGTGTCCGGTTGGCCGCGACTCTGAGCGATCAGCGGGAACGTTTGGCGGACCGGTTCGTGCACCTGTCCGAGGGCGTCGCCGAGGTGGCGGCGGCGGCGCCGGGCGAGGCCACGGTGATCCCAACCGACAGCGTCGCCATCGATGACGCCAGCAAGGCGGATCTGAAGTTCCTTCGTGATCGCTTCGGACTCGAGGTCGTGCGTGAGGGTTCTCACGGCAAGGTGCTCATGCGGGCACCGGAGGACACCGACGATGGCGTCGCCCACGCAGCTCAGGCGGCGCTCGCGCTGCACAAACGCTCGTCGTCCCACGGCGACGCCGCTCCGAACTTCGTGCGGGTCGTGCAGCGACCGCGCATGGCCCAGACCGCCATCCCGGGGCAGTGGGGGCTCGCCAACCCCGGAAATCCTGGGCTGGTCGGCGCCGACGTTCATGCCGAAGCGGCGTGGACGATCACGAAGGGGAGCGAGGACATCCGGGTCGCGATCCTCGACGAGGGTGTCGACTCCCAGCACCCCAACCTGAAGGCGGCGATCGTCGCCGAGCTCGATGCGGTGGACAGCAATCCGACCGCGATGCCGGATGGCGACGACGCCCACGGGACCGCATGCGCCGGCATCGTGGGCAGCCGCAGCACGACGGCCCGTGGGCTCGCGCCCCGCGTCAGCCTGGTCGGTGCCCGGATCGCGAAGTCCAACGCTCAAGGGTTCTGGATCTTCGACGACTTCGACACCGCCGATGCCATCGACTGGTGCTGGGACGACGCGCAGGCCGATGTCCTGTCCAACTCGTGGGGGGGCGGGCCTCCGGTGCCCCTGATCAGCTCCGCGTTCGAGCGGGCGCGGACTCAGGGCCGCAACGGGCTCGGTGCGGTGCTCGTCATCGCCGCGGGCAACGACGCCAGATCGTCGGTGAGCTACCCGGGCAACCTCCCGAACACGCTGACCGTCGGCGCCTCCAACCAGTGGGACAAGCGCAAGACCACCACCTCCCAGGACGGGGAGACGTGGTGGGGGTCGAACTGGGGTCAGGGTCTCGATCTGATGGCCCCCGGCGTCGCCATCCGGACGACCGACATCCACGGAGCTCGGGGCTATTCGACGACGAACACCACCGACCGCTTCAACGGGACCTCGTCGGCGACCCCGTTCGTGGCCGCGGCGGCCGCCCTCGTCCTCTCGGCCTCGCCCCAGCTGACCGAGAGCCAGGTCAGGTCCGTGCTCCGATCCACCGCCGACCCCGTGTCGGCGACCTCTGGCTGGGACCGCTTCACGGGCCACGGGCGCCTGAACGCCTACATGGCCGTGTGGGCGTCGCGTCGGTTGTGATGGTCGACAAGCCCGTGGCCTATGCCTATGACGCCGGTGACGTTCGGGTCACGCTCACGGACACGGACTTCGTCGCGGTCGACCTCGACGGCAGTCATGGCCTCCTCTCCGAGGACGAGCTCGCAGCCCTGGGGCAACAGGCCGAACCGCTCCGGGGGTCCCTCGTCCTCGCCAGGAGCGATGACCTGAGCGCGGAGAGCCTCCAGCAGGTGGACCGCGCGGGCGCGGCCCAACCCGTCCTCGAGTCGGCCGATGGCACCCTCCTGACCGTCCTTCCCGAGGTCCGCGTGGAACTCCAGGGAGATGACGAGGAGAGCCTGCGCGCTGACGGGGCAAAGGTCCGTGGCCTGGTCGAGGAGCTCGACGCGGAGATCGTGAGTCAGGACGGCACCCGTCTGGTCATCGAGCCAAGGTCGCACCGGGGGCGGGACGCCCTGGAGATTGCCAAGCAGCTCGATGAAGCACTCAGCGAGGCACTCATTCAGCCTCGATTCCTGCGACGGGTGGCACGGCCGGCCTGAGCCCCGACGCCGGGGTCTGGCCGCAGTCGGGCTGTGGATCCGACGTAGTGGCGTGGTCGGGTACCGTCGCGGCCATGACGCAACCAGGACTGCGACCGATCGAACGACGGATGCAGCGCCTGAGCGACGAGGGCATGAACGACGTCGAGATCGCCTGGCGGTTTCGGCGCAGCCCTCGTCATGTCCGCCAGGTGCGCGAGCTGAGCGCCCGCCCCGACCGGTCACGCCGCCACGACGGCGGCCGCCTGCGCCCGATCGAGCGGCGGGTGCTCTCCTGGCGCGAACACGGGGTCACCTACGAGGACCTGGCGCCGCGCTTCCGGCGTGGGGTCGGCTACCTCCGACAGGTCGAGCACCTCGCTCGCTACAAGCTCCGCGACGCCTCGTCCTGACGGCCGCCAGCGGGCGCCGCCGACGAGGCCGACCATCGGCCTAGGACCCACGGCCGAGAGACGACGGGGCCGGCGGGGGTGCACAATGGGTGGTTCCGGGGGGACCATGCCTGCTTCGAGCGAGGTCGCGGAGACGAAGTACGTCGCGGTTGGCGACGCTGACGTCGCGTACCGGGTCGTGGGTGACGGTCCGGTCGACCTCCTCTTCTTCTACGGCTTGGGCAGCCACGTCGACATGCTGTTGGACGACCCCGGATCCGGTCAGTTCCTGCATGCACTCGCGTCGTTCAGCCGCCTGATCTACCTCGACCGTCGCGGGACCGGAGCGTCGGACGCTCTGACTCCAAACGCCATGCCGGCCTGGGAGGAGTGGGCCGACGATCTGGGAGCGGTTCTCGATGCCGTCGGCTCGGACCGGACAGCCATTGTTGCCGCCCTCGACGCCGGGCCGATCGCCATGATGTTCGCGGCGCTGCAGCCGGAACGGGTCAGTGCGCTCATCCTGACCAACACGACGCCGCGCTACCTCGAGGCGGACGACTACCCGATCGGGGTGCCGCAGGCCTTGGCGGATGCGGTCGTGGAGACGATCGGTTCGCTGTGGGGAACGGAGGAGCTCGCCAACGTCACCCAACCAGCTCGGGCCAACGACGCGGACTTTGCCCGGTCGTACGCACGAACACTCCGGGCCTCCGCGACGCCGCGGAACGCGGCCGCGCAACTCCGGTACATCCTGGAGAACGTCGACGTTCGTTCGGTTCTGGACCTCATCCAGGCTCCGACGCTGGTTCTCCACACGAGTCAGAACCCGCTCATCCCCATCGACCACGGCCGATATCTGGCCGACCACATCCCCGGAGCGCGGTTCATCGAGCTGCCCGGCCAGGGGATCTTGGCCGATGATGGCGGGGCCACACTGGTCCGGGAGATCGCAGAGTTCTTGACGGGGGCCCGTCCGGTCGTCGACATCGACCGCGTCCTCACGACAGTGTTGTTCACCGACATCGTCGCCTCGACCGAGCACCTAGCGTCGCTCGGGGACAAACGATGGCACGCCATGCTTGATGCCCACGACCGAGCGGTGCGCGACCAACTTCGCCGATACCGCGGGCGAGAGATCAAGACCACAGGGGACGGGTTCCACGCCTGCTTCGACGGGCCCGGTCGGGCCATAGCCTGCGCCACCTCCATCACCCAGGCTGCCCGTGGGCTGGGAATCGAGGTGCGAGCCGGAATGCACACCGGCGAGTGCGAGGTTCGAGGCGACGACCTCGCCGGCCTGGCCGTGCACATAGCCGCCCGCATTGGGTCACTCGCCGGACCAGGTGAGGTGTTGGTCTCGACCACCGTGAAGGACCTGGTTGCGGGCTCTGGTATCGAGTTCGTGGACAACGGAGAACACGACCTCAGGGGCATACCCAGTACGTGGAGACTGTTCGCCGTGGCGCCCCGGGTGAGCGAACCTTTGCAGCGGGCATAGCTCATCTTCCTCGCCCGCTTCGCCCAAGCCTGAGCCGAAACAGCTCCTCGCCGGAACCATGAGCGAACGACGTCGGCCGTCGTCGATGAGGTGCAGGCAGGCCGCCGAGGCGCCCTCGTGCAGCACGGAGTGCCCGCGCGGAAACGTCCGGGGATGCAACTGGTCGAGGAGGGCACGGGCGTCGATGTCGTGGAGGACAGCCAAGGTCGGCCACCGCTGAGCTGAGCCCGACTCGTTGCGCGCCTCCCCGGGCGGTGCCGACGACCGCATCGTCCTCCCTCGCCAGCAAGTCATCGTGGCAAAGCAGTGTGCGCCAGGAGACAGACGCCGGACCGGGGCCGTGCGTTACTGGGCGCAGACCCCACCGACGAGGAGGGAGCAGTGTCCACCACCCCTGTTCGAACGCGCCCCTCCGCGATCCTTGCAGTGGTCCTCGTGGCCACGGCCCTCTTCCTGGCCGGGCTGGCCCTGGTCGACCCGACAGCCGCAGCCCAGAGCGAACCGGCCCCCACCACGGTGGCCCCCACCACGGTGCCGCTGAGCGGCGAGGCGGCGGCGCAGACCGCACCCGCCCCGGCGGCGGGAGCGGGACCCCGGGTGGCCTTCGTCGGTGACTCGATCGGCCACAGCGCCGAGGCCCAGGTCCGCCAGGCGCTCGGCGACCAGTACCGGCTCACGAGCTACGACTCGGTCAACGGGTCCACCATCGCCGACCATCGCACCGCCGTCGCCCGACTGCTCCAGAGCGCCTCCCGCCCGGAGATCCTGGTGATCGAGTTGGGCACCAACGACGCCGAGCGCCACGGACCGCGGCGCTTCGACCGGGACCTCCGGGCCATGCTCGACCTGGTGTCGCCCCGCGTCGCCGAGGTGCGCTGGTTCGACCAGAAGGACACCCCGACCGGCTACTACCGGGGCGTCGACCGTCATGCGGCGATGTGCAACCGCATCCTTCGGGCGGTCGCTTCCCGCTATCCCAACGTGTCGGTCGTTCCCTACGCCGCCTGGGCCCGCTCCGCTCCTCCGGGCTCGTTCCTGGCGGACCGCCTGCATCTGACGGCCCGCGGCCGCTGGGCCTTCGCCCGGATCACCCGGAATGCGGCCGACCAGGCCGCCGCCGAACTGATGGCCTGAGCGGCTCGTCGACGGGGACGACGGTTGTGTTGGCCCCTCACGGCGTGATCGTTCGGGGCCTCACCGCCGGTAGGCGGGGACCTCGGCCCAGACCGTCCCAAGGGACCGCAGCACCTCGACGGTCAGTCGGCGGTGGTCGAACCGGCCAAGGCGTCCACGTCGAGCAGGCGAAGGCGGCCGCGCTGGTGCTCGATGAGGCCGTCGTCCTCCAGTGCCCGCAGGACGCGGTTGACCGTGGGTCGCGTCGCCCCGGTCAGCTCCGCCAGCGTCTCCTGGGTGAGCGGGATGGTGACCGGGTCACCGGAGCCCGAGCCGTAGACGCCCGCGAGCTCCACCAAACGCCGGGTCACACGCTCGGTGGCCGGCAGGTGGTAGGCCTCCGTCAGGCAGTGTGTCAGCCTCCGCACTTCCTTCACGAGCGCCTCGGTGAGCACGGCGTCGAGCTTCGGGCACCGCTGCCGGAGGCTGTCGAAGGTGACCCGATCGAGCGCCAGCACCGAGAGGTCGTCGAGCGCGTCGACACCCGCCGTACGGGCGCCCGGCGACAGGAGGGCGAGCTCGCCGAAGTGCTGTCCGGGGCCGAGCACCCGGATCATCGCCGTGTCACCGTCGGGGGTGACGACACGGACGGCGGCGTGGCCGTCGTCGATGAGGTACAGGCACGCCGCCGAGGCGCCCTCGTGCAGCACGGCTTGCCCCCGCCGAAACGCCCGGGGCTGCACGCGGTCGAGGAGGGCACGGGCGTCGGTGTCGTCGAGGACCGACAAGAGCGGCCATCGCCGTGGTGCGACCGGCTCGTTGCGCGCCTCCCCGGGCAGTGCCGACGACCGCATCGTCCTCCTCTCGCCAGCAACTCATCGTGGCACAGGAGTGTGCCCTAGGAGACAGACGCCGGACCGGGGCCGTGCGTTACTGGGCGGAGACCCGACCCAACAGGATCAGGAGGGAGCCATGTCCACCACCCCTGTTCGAACGCGCCCCCGGGCGATCCTCGTTGTGGTCCTCGTGGCCGCGGCCCTTCTCCTGGCCGGGCTGGCCCTGGTCGACCCGACCGCCGCCCAGAGCGAACCGGCCACGACGACCACGGCCCCCGGCACTGCGGCCCGCACCACGGTGCCGCCGAACATGCCCCCGCCACCACTGGATGTCCTGCTCGTGGGCGACTCGATCATGAAGTCGACCGGACCGGCCCTCGCCCACCAGCTCGGCAGTCGCTACCGGGTCCACAACGAGGGGGTCAACGGCTCGGGCCTGCTCACCCCGGACGTGTTCGATTGGCCGGCGCAACTCCCGGAATCGCTGGACCGGCTCGATCCTGACGTCGTGGTCATGCTCTTCATCGGCAACTACACGAGTGACCCGGCCCAGATGTGGGTGGCCGCCGACGGGCGAACGGTTCCCGACGTTTACCCGCCGGCCTTCGCCCGGGAGTGGGGACAACAGGCCGAGCGGCACGTGATCGAGGTGATCAGCACGGGAGCCGAGGTCGTCCTGGTGCTGCCCCCACCGATGATCAGCGCCCGGGTGCAGCGGGTGACGGACCGCCTCCGGGCCGAGTACCGGGCCGTTGCCGCCCGGCACCCCGAGGTCACGCTGGTCGACGCCGCCACGGCCGTGGGAGGGCCCGATGGGGAGTGGGTCGCCACCCGACCCACGGCCGCCGGCACCCTCGCCCCGGTTCGGGTCGCCGACACCGTCCACCTGGCCGACCACGGTCAAGCGCTGGTCGCCCACGAGATCCGCCTCGGGATCCGCCAAGCGACCCCGTCGCTCTGAATACGAAGGTCCGAGCGGCTCGGCACAGTCGCCAACATGCACCCCCGCGTTGGGGTGTCAACGTGGCGTCGGGAACGGCGGCCCCGGGCTGCTCCTGGGGATGCCACGCTGGAAGTTCGAGGCCCGTGGCGGCTGCTTCCACCACGAAGTCGGCACAGCGCTCGTGTTCACCGTGGCACCCACCACGCCCTGGTGCGGTCATCTGTTTCGTCGGTGCCTTGGTAGGACCGGATCACCACGAAGGAGTCGGGGGGAACCGTCAGGCCGTGCCGTAGACCGTTGTCCCATTCGGTGGATCCGCACACGGCCACGGGCGGGTCGGACCGGATCATCCCCGGCCAGAGGCTGTCGAGGTCGACGGGGCTCAGGCACCAGGGGCGGTCGCGAAGCAGACGAGGTGGAGGAGTTGGCCGCCCCAGCTGATGGCGGTGGCCACCTGGTCGCCGGTCTCGGCTTGCGCGTCGTCGCCGAGGGAAAGCCCCGGGCGGGTCTCGAACGGGGCGCGCCGAGCGGCTTCGAGGAAGGACTTGGCGGCTTCGGGGGTGGTGGTGTCCTCACCGCCCGCCAGGGCGGCGTCCAGGGCATAGCCGTCGATCAGGCTGTACCAGTAGGCCTCGAAGGTCACCGGGTCATCGAAGAGCTCGAGCACCGTCGGGTGATCGTCGGTGGCCACGATCACCCCGACCTGGCGCCGGGCGGGGCCGGCAGCCGGGGTCAGGGACTCGACCCGGCCGGCGGCGGTGGCCTGCACGTCCCGCAACGCGGAGGTGGGCGACAGGGCGCCGACGGCGCCGTCGTAGGCGGCGACTTCGTCCCAGACCGCGCCCTGGTCGCTTTCGTGGCTTCCGTAGCGGCGGGAGGACTCGATGACCGATCGGGTCTTGCGTTCCCGAAGCCGGGGCGGGGCGTGGCGGGTCGACAGCTGCGAGGGCTGGGGTGAACCCCAACGGCCGGCTTCCACACAGGACACGGGCACGGTCGTGGCCTGACCGGCTGCCAACAGGACCGAGACGTTGAGGACGCGGTCCTGCTTGGCGCCCAGGAGGGTCTCGCCCTCGATCAGCAACACAGGACGGTCGCCCCGGTTGTGGGCCCGAAGCTCGGACACCACACCGCTGTCGTGGACCTCCAGCCGGCCGGTGGACTCCGGTCCGCAGATGTAGGACCGCTGCTCGGGGCCGGCGGCCTGCAGGAGGGGGAACAGGGACATGGGCCCGCACCGCTGCGGGGCCCCGATCTCGAGGTCGGCATCGAACAGGAAGGTCAAGGGGACAGCTCCTCACGGGCCCGAGTTCGCTTCAGCGGGCCCGGTAGTGGGTACGGCTCGGGTGTGACCGCCCAGGGGCCGATCGTGGGACCGGCCTCGGGTTCGGTGACGGTCCCGTCACAGCCCACCCGTACCGGACCGGCGTGACCCCTGTGCGTGTCCGCCCGGGCGGCCGACCGCCGAAGGTGCCCTGCAGTGCCCAGCGTTGACTACGACCCGGAACGGGACGCCGACCGGGATCTCTTCGCGGTGCTCGGCACCGCCTGGGAGGCCGACGCCGACACGGTGAGACGGGCGTGGCGGACCGCCGGTCGATCCGCCCATCCCGATGCCGGGGGCTCCCATGAGGCCTTCATCGCCGTGCAGCACGCGTGGGAGGTCCTGTCCGATCCCAGTCGCCGGACCCGCTACGTGCGGGCCTACGAGGCCCGCCACGGCCCCCAAGGCCCTCGGGCCGGTACCCGCCGTTCAGGCCATCGCGCCCGTGGTGGCCGTTCGACCCGCGGTAGGCCTCGAAGGGCCTCGGCCGGCCCGATCCGTCCGCGTTGTGCCGGCCTCACCCGCACGGGCATGCCTTGCGGCAACCGCGCGGCCGAAGGATCGGACCGCTGCTGGCGACACGCCGACACCGGCACCACCGCCGATCCGGCACCACCGAGACCAGATGAGACCCGGCGCACCCCATGGCGCTGCGAGGCCGTCATCCGCTCCGAACGACTCGACCTGCCCTGCATGTACAACCGGCTGGTCGGTGAGGCACGCTGCTGGGACCACGCCACCGACGCCCAGCGCCGGGCCGCCCTGCAACGGGTCGACCCCGGTCGATGCGCGGCGCTGACCCAACACGGACGGCCCTGCCGCAACCGCTGTTCGTCGCTTGGGTTCCCGCTCTGTGAAAGCCACCTCACCGTGGGGATCTTCACCACCTATGACCGACACGCGCCCCGGCCCCAGTCGCCGCCACGTACGGCGCCGAACCCGGACCCGAGGTCATCGAGGGAGCCACGCCGAGAAGCCGCTCCCCCGGTCGTCCTACATTGCCCGGCCTGTGGCCGCCGGAACCGCGTCCGAGCGGGCGGAAGGCCCCGCTGCGGCTCCTGTCGAGCCGACCTCTTCGCCGCCCCAGTCCCCCCGGCGCCGGGCACCCAAACCCCGACCGACACCAGCCGACCCAGACCGGCCGCCGCCACGACCCCACCACCCGCCCCCACCGCCAGCGCGGCAACCACCCCGAACAGCCCACCCCCGCCGCCCCGAGCAGCGTCACCGCCCCCGACGTACGCCTCGGCGGGCTCGGCGACGGCCCACTTCGGCCCGACGCCTGCTCCCCCGTCGGGCGAATCCACGAGCACCGCCACCGTCGCGCCTCGCGTGCAGCCATGGTCACCCACCGGGCCAGACGGGCCGCAACCTCGGTCGTTCAGCCGGTCCTTCACGGCGACGTCGCCGCGGCAGTCGCAACGGGGCCCGGGAACCCGGGCTCGTCACCCGACCCTGGTCGTCCTCGCGGCCGTTGCCGTCCTTCTGGCGGGTGTCGTCGGCCTGCACCGCTGGCAACTGGAGCAGCCGGTGACCCTGGGGTTCGAGGAGGACATCAAAGCAACCAGCGCCCGCTGCGCGTCGGGCGAGGCCTTGACCCGGGACGACGTAATCGCCGGATTCGAGATGACCTGCACGATGGTCGACGCCTCACCCGGCAACCGCGACCGCCCCTATGTCCAGGTGCGACTCGACGGCTGCAACGACTGGCATCGCCTCGACCACGACGACAGCGCCGAACCCGTGGCCATCACCACACGACTGACTCCCTGTGGCTCCGAGTCCGACACGCTGCAATGGCAGGTGTGTCAGACCCACGGCGGCCTGCTGCCCGATGACTGCGAGGACGGCACCACTGACCTTCCCTCCCGTTGACGACCACAACGCCCAAGTCAGGGCTCCGACGTACGCCGCCGCCGGAGGATGGATCCGAATGCCCATCGACCGCCGTGCCCGCAGGGGTCAGTAGTCGCCCTTGATCAAGAAATACGAGCCGCGGATGGTCCCGGCCAGCTTCGACTTCTGTCGGGCGAACTTGAATGAGCCGAGCTCGGCGGGGATCTCCATCCCTTCGGAGAGCTTGAACCCGACCGCTCGCTTCTTCGGTTCGTCGAGCAACACGTTGATCGAGAGCCCGCTCTCGTAGAAGACATAGGTCCACCGGATGTTCTCGACCGCGAAGGTCGTTGCCTCGAGTGGGCGCGACGCGATGACGATGTCGCGCTCCTCCTTGAGGATGCGGTGCACCCAGTCGATGGTCTTCTTGGCCTTGGCGGCCGGCTCGACCGTGAAGACGTGGTCGTACTTGTTCTTGAAGTAGCGAGCCTCGTTCGCCCGCAGCCCGGCCAGTGCGGCCGCCACCGGCGACGACTCCAGGCCGACGGTGGAGACGTTGACGAAGTCCACTGCGTAGCTCATGTCGCACTCCCCGGTACGTCGCCCGTCGATGGACGGAAAGCTATCCGCCTGCATGCCCGCCCGGCCTGAGCCCTCGAGCCCTTCGACGCGTTGCCCCTTGGCAGCGATTGTGCTACTAATAGCACATGACACAGATCGGCATTCGCGAACTCCGACAGCGGGCCAGCGAATACCTCCGGCGGGTGGAAGCCGGCGAGACCCTCGAAGTCACCGATCGCGGTCGACCGGTCGCCCTGCTCTCGCCAATCCCGGCTGCCGGCCCACTCGATCAACTCCGAGCCGCCGGCGAGGTGTCAGAACCCGTCGGTGACCTCGACGATCTTCCCGAGCCCCTCGACATCCCCTCCGGGCAGCCAACCCCATCCGCGGCGCTGGCCCAACTCCGCTCCGATGAACGCTGAGCGAGCGACCTACCTGGACTCGTCGGCGATCGTGAAGCTGGTCGCCCGCGAGCCCGAGTCGACGGCGCTTCGTCGCTACCTCCGTCGCCGCACGCCCTTGGTATCCAGCGCCTTGGCGCGGACCGAGGTCCAACGGGCCGTGCTCCCACTCGGCCCAAGCGGGCTCCAACGCGCCGCCGACGTCCTCAACCGTCTCGAGCTCATCAGGATCAACGACCGGGTGCTCAACGCCGCCGGGGTACTCGAGCCTTCCGAGCTCCGCTCGCTCGGCGCCATCCACCTGGCCACCGCCAGGCTGCTCGGTGACACCCTCCACCGCCTCGTCACCTACGACGAGCGCATGAGCGAGGCCGCCACCCGCCTCGAGATCGAGGTGCTCGCCCCGAAGTAGACGAGCCAGATCACGTCAGACCAGCCCGTGAGGTGTCATGACCGTCCAGCCGGCCCTCCGAGGAGCACTCGGCGTAGTCATCCCAACGAGTGTCGGCGGCCAATCCAGAGGGAGATCGGACAACCAATCCGGATGCGCGGAGCGACTCTCGACGAGGGTTGCCGATGATGGCATCGGCGTGGCATGATCATGCTATGCCAAGGGTCCGGGTGAGCACGACGGTCGACGAGGTGATGTTGACCGAGGCGCGGCGCCTCCACCGCGACGCAACTGATGCGGCGGTTCTCGACGAGGCCCTCCGAGCGCTGCTGGCTCGGCACCGCGCCGGCCAGATCGACGCGGCCTACGCCGCCTACGACGATCAGCCGATCGACCAGACCGATGACTGGGGCGACCTCGCGTCGTTCAGGGAAGCGGCTGGCGCGACGTGAGTGGCCCACCGCGTCGCGGGGAACTCTGGTGGTGTGAGCTCCCCGAGGTCGGCCGGCGCCCCGTGGTCGTCCTGTCCCGGGACGCCGCCATCCCACGACTCCGACGAACCCTCGTCGGCCCCTGCACCACAACGGTCCGGAACCTGCCGAGCGAGGTCCTCCTGGAGCCTGGCGAGGACCCAGTCCCCCGGACCACAGCGGTGAACCTCGACTCGGTGGAAAGCGTGTCGGTCAGCGTGCTCGTCGAGCGCCTTGGCACCCTCAGCAGCGAACGGATGCGCCAGATCTGCGCAGCACTTGAAGCCGCCGTCGACTGCAACCGCTGAGCACCTGCCCCGCTCCAGGCGCCGCACGTCGAGGTCAGCTCGTCGTCGGAGTCGAAGTCCGACTGACCAGACGCTCTGTGACCGCGCACGGGTGGCCGCTCCCTCCACACCATGATCGGCGCGGACTGCGAGCCCCGCATGTCCATTACGACACCTCCGAAGCCATACACACTTTGGGTGCTTCGTCGCATTCCGGCGTCGGCGACGCTTGCTGCATGAGACCGAGCCCCGTATGGGCCCACCAAGCGCCTCCCCCGGTCAGATGGCGAAGGCACCGGCGACGCCGCCTCCGAGGAGGGGCGGCGTCGCCGGTGCGAGCTTCGGCTGGTTTCGCGTCAGGACGAGGCGGCTTGGTCGACCGCGGTGGGGCTGCCGTGCTCGATCACCTGCCGAAGGCTCCCGGTCACCGCGCCACCGGTGCCGGCGGCTTGGTCGACCGCGGTGGGGCTGCCGTGCTCGATCACCTGCGGGTGGTTCGGGACCACAACCTCGGCGGCTTGGTCGACCGCGGTGGGGCTGCCGTGCTCGATCACCTGCCGAAGGCTCCCGGTCACCGCGCCACCGGTGCCGGCGGCTTGGTCGACCGCGGTGGGGCTGCCGTGCTCGATCACCTGCGGGTGGTTCGGGACCACAACCTCGGCGGCTTGGTCGACCGCGGTGGGGCTGCCGTGCTCGATCAGCTGCGGGTGGCTCGGGGTATCGACCTCGGCGGCTTGGTCGACCGCGGTGGGGCTGCCGTGCTCGATCAGCTGCTGATGGCTCGGGGTATCGACCTCGCTATCGGGTCGGAGGGCGAAGAAGGTCAGGATGACCGCCGCCACGGCGCCGACCAGGACCAACAGCCATGTCGGGCTCCAGTCCCGGGTCGTCTCCGCCGGGAGAGACGACGTGGGCGGCGCGGTCTCCTCGACCAGGGTGCGCTCTTCGACCTGGGTGCGCTCTTCGGTGAGTGTCATGATGGCTCCTTCGTGTCCGGGGATCGGGTCTTCGTCCAGTAACGCACGGCCCCGGTCCGGCGTCTGTCGCCTGGCGCACACTCTTGTGCCACGATGAGCGCTGGCGACGGGGGGGACGATGCGGTCGTCGGCACCGCCCGGGGAGGCGCGCCCCCGGGGACCTCCGTCACCAGCCCGGGCTCGAAGCAGGCGACGAGGTCGGCTCCTGGCGCCACGACGACCCCGGCGACGGCACGAGCTCCGACACGCCCGCCGTCCTCGAGCTCGACGCCGTCGAGTTCTGTCGCACCCTCGGCGGCCGCGCCGAGGGCGAGGGCCTGCTCACCACGATCGTCCCCTTCTGACCAGCCCGACACAGCCCCCCGAGTCCACGCATACTCACTCATCTGCGCCGACGGAGGCTGACAGACCCACACACAAGCTGACGTCGGCCCTCACCTCGGGTGGGGGCCGACTCGCGTCCAGGCCCGGATGACCCGTTCTGGTCGAGAGCTTGGGGATCGGCCATCGGCAACGCATCGCCGTCCACCTCGACGCCGAGCCCGACGAGGAGGGCGCCCCCGAAGCGCTGGGCGCCGACTCACTTGGCATCCACCTTGTGTCCATTGCGGCGCACCGTCACCTCCCCGTCAAGGATGGTGAACGCTTCACGACACGGAGCCGCAGCGAGCCAACCAGACCTGTGTGGTCGGGCGCTCCGCCTGCCAGGTTGATCGCAAAGCCGGTGGATCGCAGCCGACGGTCCCGGCGCCTGCTCTACCGTGGCCCGACCCGGGCAGGGGGAGCCACCGTGAACCAGATCGGCGACTACGGGGTGATCGGCGACTGCCACTCCCTGGCGCTGGTGGGGCGGGACGGGTCGATCGACTGGTGCTGCTTCCCCCGGTTCGACTCGCCCTCGGTGCTGGCCCGGGTGCTGGACGAGGACGGAGGCGGGCACTTCACCATCGCCCCGGCCGAGTCGCCCCGGGCCACCGAGCGCGCCTACCTACCCGCCACCAACGTCCTGGCCACCCGGTTCCACACGGGCACCGGCGTGCTCGAGGTCACCGACTGCATGCCGGTGGCACCCTTCGATCCCGCCCACCCGGCCCAGGTGACCACCCGCCACTCGATCCTGCGCCGAGTCCGGTGCCTGGAGGGCCGCGTCACCGCCGAAGTCCGACTCGATCCCCGCCCCGAGTACGGGGTGGTTCGGCCCCGGTTCACCCGCACGTCGGCCACCGCCTGGTCGATCGTCGGCGGGCCCGACGCCCTGTGGGTTCGGGCCACCCTGCCGGTCGAGGGGAACGACGACGGCGTGGCCGCCACCTGGGCGCTCGAGGCCGGCCAGGAGGAGCTCATCGAGATGGAGTGGACCCCGGCCGCCGACCACCCCTCCCAGGGCTCGGTCGACACCCGGGCTGCGCTCGGCACCCGCTTCACCGACACCGTCGCCTTCTGGCAGGACTGGTTCGCCCACGACATCTCCTACGACGGCGAGCACGCCCGCAAGGTCCACCGCTCGGCCCTCGTCCTCAAGGCCCTCACCTACGCCCCCACCGGTGCCGTCGTCGCGGCGGGCACGACCTCGCTGCCCGAGTGGATCCGCGAGGGCCGCAACTGGGACTACCGCTTCACCTGGATCCGCGACGCCACGCTCACCCTCGCCTCGCTCGTCATCCTCGGCTCGCTCCACGAGGCCGGCGCCTTCAAGGGCTGGCTCGAGCGCACGGCGGCGGGACGGCCCGAGGACCTGCAGATCATGTACCGGGTCACCGGCGAGCGGCTCCTCCCCGAGGTCGAGCTCGACCACTTGGCCGGCCACCGGGGCTCACTACCGGTGCGGGTCGGCAATGGGGCCGCCAGACAGGTCCAGCTCGACTCCTACGGGCAGCTCATCGAGGCCGCATACGGCTTCGCCGAGGCCGGCGGCGAGCTTTCCGCCTCCAACGGCGAGTTCCTCACCCGCGTGGCCGACCTCGCCGTCGAGTCCTGGCGCCTACCCGACCAGGGCATCTGGGAGATCCGCGACGAGCCCCGCCACTTCGTGCACTCCAAGCTCAACTGCTGGGTCGCCCTCGACCGGGCCGTCCGCCTGACCGAGGCCGGGCGCATCGCCGGCGACATCGACCGGTGGATCCACGAGCGGGACCTGCTGGCCGACTGGCTGCGCAGCGAAGGCTCCCCCGACGGCTGGTTCACCCAGGCCGGCGGCCGCCCCGTGGCCGACGCCGCCACCCTGCTCGTCCCCGCGCTCGGCTTCCTGCCGGTCGCCCACCCGGCCGTAGACCGCACGGTCGAGACCGTCACCCGCGACCTCAGCGACGGCACGCTGGTCCACCGCTACCTCGACCCGGACGGTCTCGACGGCAAGGAGGGGGCGTTCCTGCTGTGCTCGTTCTGGCTCCTCGACTGCCTGACCCACGCCGGCCGCCTCGACGAGGCCGACGAGCTGATGGAGGCGCTGCTCGGCCACGCCAACGACGTGGGCCTCTTCTCCGAGATGGTCGATCCCACCACCGGCGAGGCGCTCGGCAACACCCCCCAAGCGTTCACCCACATGGCCGTCGTTACCTCAGCCGACGCCCTCACCGCCGCCCGCCACGGCGACCTCCCACCACCCGAAAAGGCCTACGCCTTCGCCCTCGAGGCCATCCGACGACGTCGGCGAGCGGCCGAGCCCGGCGGCTGAGAGCCACACCGCATACGAAGCCACGTTCGGACGATGGATCCGAATGGCTTCCGGCCCGCGATTCGGTGGCACGTAGACGCTGCCGCAGCTGACGGTCTGACCGAACCCATCAGGTTCCTCTGCTCGCTCGGCCAGCGGAGGGGGTGGCCGCTGTCACGCATGAGTCTTGACTCATTATGATTTATTACTCATACTGGGGCGGTGTGGGAGGTCGAGGTCACCGACGAGTTCCGCACCTGGTGGCGCGATCTCGGCGAGGACCAGCAGGAGTCCCTCACCGACCGCGTCGATCTGCTGGCGGAGCGTGGCCCGGATCTTGGCCGGCCGGTGGTCGACCGGATTCACTCCTCGAGGCACCACCACATGAAGGAACTGCGTGCGAGCCAGGACGGAGCGCTCCGCGTTCTGTTCATGTTCGATCCTCGGCGGCAGGTCATCCTGCTCCTGGGTGGCGACAAGTCCGGCGACTGGACCGCCTGGTACGAGGACGCCGTGCCACAGGCCGATGATCTTTACGACAACTACCTGGACGAGCTCCGAGACGAAGGATTGATCTGATGGCACGAACCAAGTTCTCAGAACTGAGTCGTGAGGTGACCGGGCGACCCGGTGCCGCCGAGCGCCTCGCCGCAAAGCGAACGGAGACCCTCGAAGAGATCAGGCTCTTCGAGCTTCGCCACGCCGAGGCGCTCAGCCAAGCCGAACTGGCCGGCAGACTCGACGTGACCCAAGGAGCGGTCTCGAGGCTCGAGAGTTCCGAAGACGTGAGGGTCTCAACGTTGCGGCAATACCTCGAAGCGCTTGGCGCTCGACTCGAACTCGTCGCGGTCTTCGACGAAGAGAACCGCCAGGTTCCGGTGCACCTCGGTAAGGGCGGAGCCGTGTCGACCTCGAGTTCCGGATAGCGACTACAAGGCCCTATCGGTCGGCTGCGCAGGTCGGATGGACGATCCGAAGTACTTCGGCCACGAAGCAACGGCTCCCTCAGGACCAGAGATGGAGGGCCGATCGGTTAGTACAAATGAGTCCTGTATCCACGGTCGAGACCATCCGATCCACAAACCAGGTGTCAATCGACGCGATCTGGCGATCGTGGGGCGATCTGACGCGGTTCCACCTCAGTTCGAGAATCGCAATGCAGCGGGAACACGACATCTGGAAGTCGATACAGGCCCACTCGAGCGAAGACATCGAGATCTCGATACCGCCGGGGGCAGCGGTCACCTACAAGGTGGGGCTGCAGGAGCACCTCGCGGCGATCGAGTCGCCATCGATCCTCGCTGGCCTCGTACTCGTGCAGTCGTGGTCACTCGCCGAGTCGCTTGCCCGACTCGCGCTGGGCAGGGATGAACTCAGCAAAGTGGAAGATTGGGGACAGGAGCTCGTTGCCCAGAACTTCCAATCCCTCTCCAAGCTTGCAGACGGGCGGGGCGGACTTGTCGAGTCGTACGTGGTGCGGAACGCAGTCGCCCATGGACTCCCCCTTTGGACCTCGAGGACGGCGAACCGAGTATCCAAGGCCGGCGGCCCTCCCCACAGGCCTGGCGAGACCGTCGATCTGGGTGACGCCGAACTAAAGCGATACCGGTCGTCAGTCCGTGGCCTGATGAGGTTGTCTGGACTCTGGCAGACCGGCTATCGCGGACCCTAGAACCGCGAACCCTCTGATTCTGTCGGGTCCTGACCGATCGTCTGTGGACGTGAAGGCACCCGCGCGCCGGCTAGAGGGGAGAGCCGATGGTCCGGTCTTCGGACCAGGCAACCGTTAAGTCATTTCCCCATTTACCGTCAGCGATTGAATGCAGGCGCTGATCGAGGTGGTGTTGATGAGCAGGCGCGGCGAGGACGAGGAACAACCTCGGCGTGCCGCGGCGGGCGATCACCGTGGCCAGCGGAGCAAGCCCTATCCCAGCAGCGGCTTCAGCGAGGCGCTGCCGGGCCTGCTCCGGCACAGTCGCTGAGCGGTCGGCGTGGTGATAGGCCACCACGCTCCTCCGGCCGCCGTCCGCCAGGGCTCGAAGCTCGTGATGGTAGGCGTGCTTGACCGAGCCCGACCGATGGGATGGGATCCGGTGGTCATCTCGGCGCAGGCCGTTGTCCGGGTCAACGAAGACAAGGTCACACCCCGCCATGGCTGTCGTCGCCCCAGCCAGCCACTGGTCACGCCATGAGCCTCTGTCCGAACCCGCCCGGTCAGCGAATGACAAACGCTCGTTGAAGGTTCGGCTGCCGCCGGGCAGCACATCAGCAAGCTCCAGGTTGCTCACGGATCGGCCCTCCGAAACGACTCGGCCGAGGCGCTCGTAGAGGTCCGGGTCGAGCGGTGCGAGTTCTCGCGCCGCCTTGGTACTTCCGTCGAGGTAGCCCACGTGCTTGCCATCGTCGTTGTGCCCCTCATCAGCGGTGAGGTACCACACGACGCCAAGGTTCAGTGCCGACGCCCCGTTTGACCCCAAGCAGAGCTGCCGCAACAACCCGAACTTCAGGAAGTCCCCGACATCGCCTGCGTACCGGTCCTGCACGCGGCGAACCATGACACGATCCGACAGCTGGGCAGCAATCGCCCGCGAGGAGGTCAGACGGGGAAGCAGAGCTGTGCCATCCTCCGGTATGGCCGGGGGCGCACCAGGTGGACCGCCGCATCGAGGCCTCTACGAGACTCTGGTCACCGAAGCCCTCGCCGCGGCACTGCTTGACGTCGACGCCGACCACAACCCCGACATCCTTCCTCTCCACCACGCTGAGGCCGCAGATCGCCTCGCCCTGCATCTGGGACGAGTCATCGAGCGGTCGCTGGCCGGCATCAAGGACCAGGACCGGGTCGAGGTCGGCGTCCGCCTTGCCCGTGCGCTGGTCGACCGCATCGACCAGATCATCGAGGGGGCTAACAACGCCGGCGACCGTCCCATTGACCCAGGTCAGGTCCTTTCGGCCATTCTCGGCCGACTGCCAGACGGGAGCCCGGCCGCTCTGGCCCAACCGCTCATCCCGCTGTTGGATACCACGCTGCTCACCAATGCCCCCGGCGAGCCCCGGGTCGGGCGCCAGGTCCAGACCGAGATCGGCTCCGCCGACCGGATCGACGTGGTCATGGCATTCATCCGCCGCAGTGGCATCCGGCCCATGCTCGAGGAGCTACGTCGTCACTGCGAGCGGGCAGAGCACCTGCCGGCGCTGCGGGTTCTCACCACCACCTACACCGGCTCGACGGAGCGGGAGTCCCTCGACCTCTTGACCGAACTCGGCGCCGACGTGCGGGTTTCCTACGACACAACCACCACGCGTCTGCACGCCAAGGCCTGGCTGTTCCATCGCCACTCCGGGTTCTCGACCGCGTACATCGGCTCGTCGAACTTGACCCACTCGGCCCAGGTCAGCGGTCTGGAGTGGAACGTGCGCGTATCGGGGGCCCGAAACCCCGACGTGATCCGCAAGATGACGTCGATCTTCGAGGCCTACTGGGAGGCCGACGACTTCCGCCCCTACGACCCCGCCGAGTTCGATGAGTGGACCCATCGGGAACGAGATTCGGGTCCGACGGTGCTGATGGCCCCCATTGAGCTGCGGCCAGAGCCGTTCCAGGAACGACTGCTCGAGCAGATCGCCCTCGCCCGCCTCCAAGGCCATCACCACAATCTGCTCGTGTCGGCCACCGGGACGGGCAAGACCGTCATGGCCGCTATCGACTACGCCCGGCTACGGGACGAGTTGCCCCGCAGCCGCCTCCTCTTCATCGCCCACCGAGAGGAGATCCTGGACCAGAGCCTGGCCACCTTCCGCTACGCGTTGCGGAAACCGGCCTTCGGCGAGACGTGGGTCGGCGGCAAGCGGCCGACCCACTTCGAGCACGTCTTCGCTTCGATTCAGAGCCTGAACGCCGCCGGCCTCGAAGCCCTGGCACCCGACCACTTCGATGTCGTCATCGTCGATGAGTTCCACCACGCCGCCGCGCCTTCCTACGAGCGGGTGTTGGACCACGTTCGGCCCCGGGAACTGATTGGCCTGACCGCCACCCCCGAACGCAGCGACGGCCTGCCGCTGCTTCACTGGTTCGACGATCGCATTGCGGCCGAACTGCGTCTGTGGGACGCGATCGACCAGCACCGGCTCACCCCCTTCCTCTACTGGGGCATCCACGACGGCCTGGACCTGCGGGAGATCCCCTGGCGCCGGGGCCGTGGCTACGACATCGAGGGGCTGACCAACCTGTACACGGGCGACGACGCCTGGGCCCGTCGGGTCGTCAAGGAAGTCGGCGACCGAGTCGACGACCTCTCCAGCATGCGGGCGCTGGGCTTCTGCGTCAGCGTCGAACACGCCCGCTTCATGGCCCGCCACTTCACCGAAGCTGGGATTACTTCTGTCGCCGTGTGGGGTGACAGTCCGGACGACGAGCGGAAGGCAGCCCTGGCAGACCTTGCGGCCGGCCAGATCCAGGTGCTGTTCTCTGTCGACCTGTTCAACGAGGGCGTCGACCTCCCCACCGTCGACACGCTCCTGCTCCTCCGCCCGACTGACAGCCCAACGCTGTTCCTCCAGCAGCTCGGTCGCGGCCTCCGCAGGGCCAAAGGCAAGTCGGCCTGCACCGTGCTCGACTTCGTCGGGCACCATCGCAAGGAGTTCCGATTCGATCGCCGGTTGCGGGCCCTCCTCGGCGGCACCCGAAAGGACATCGAGGAACAGGTCGTCGACGGCTTCCCCTTCCTGCCGGCGGGATGCCAAATGGAGCTTGACGCCATCGCCCAGGAAGTTGTCCTCCGCAACATCCGGGAGGCCATCCCCAGCCGATGGAACGCAAAGGTCGAGGAGCTCCAAGGTCTGCGGGCCTCGGGCCACCCGGTCACGCTGGCCGCCTACCTCGAGCACGCTGGTATGGACCTGGCCGATGCCTACGCCGGAAGCCGGGGTTGGTCCGACCTCTGCGATGCGGCCGGTGTCCCTACCGCCGCTCCGGGGCCGGACGAGACATCACTGCGGCGAGCGGTCGGCCGACTCCTGCACGTCGATGACGAGGAGCGGCTGACTGGCTACCTCGAGCTCCTGGCGACGGCGGATCCCCCCGTGGCAGCTGATCTACCCGAACGGACCGCTCGCTTAGCCCGAATGCTGGTGGCCTCCCTCGGTGACCAGGTTCTAGGCAAGTCCGACTCGTTGGACGATGGACTGAGCCTGCTCTGGGCCCACCCACAGGTGCGAGCCGAGCTGGTGGAGGTCCTTGGCGTGCTCGTCGGCGAGATCGACCATGTCCACACGCCACTGACCGATCAACCCGACGTCCCGCTCCAGGTCCACGCCCGCTACACGAGGATCGAGGTCCTCAGCGCCTTTGGCGTCGGTGACACCGCAAAGGTCGCTCCCTGGCAGACCGGCGTCTACTGGGCCGAGGGCGCTCAGGCCGACCTGTTCGCCTTCACCCTGGACAAGTCGAGCGGCTCCTTCTCCCCCACCACCCGGTACCGGGACTACGCCATCAGCCGTGACCTCATCCACTGGGAAAGCCAGTCGGTCACCCGGTCCGACAGCGACACCGGCCTCCGCTATCAACAACACGAAGCCATGGGTACCTCAGTGATGCTGTTCGCCCGCCCGACGACCAACGATCGGGCGTTCTGGTTCCTCGGGCCGGCGACCTACGTGCGCCACGAAGGCGAACGGCCGATGGCCATCACCTGGCGGCTCGACCAATCCCTACCGGGCGACCTCTACGCGACGATCGCCGCCGCCGTCGCCTGACGGCAGCAGCTCACCCGGCAGGACGAGCAGCTCGTTGGCGTCGGGCGCGCTGATATGGCGCCATAGCCAGGAGCGGCTCAGGGTTGCCTCGCCGGCGGTCGGAAGACCTGGGCGGTGTGCCACTCGAGATGCTCGGTCGCGATCGGGGACTCTCCTGCGAGCGGCTCGATGATCGGCCGTCCGACCAAGTCGAGCACGAGCGCCCGAGCGGTCGCACTTCGGCCGACGAATCGCTTCGAAACGGTGATCTCGTGCTCGGAGGTCACCCCGAGCACGCCCTTGTCGAACAACACGTGATGCAGGTTGCAGAGGCAAGTCCCGTTGTCAACGGAGTCGGGACCTTCGTCGGACCACCACCGGACGTGGGCCGCATCGAGTCCGACGACGGCGTTGTCGAGCCGACCGTCGAAGCCGCAGATCGCACACTGGTACTCGTAGGCCATGAGGACGCGCTCCCGGAAGCCCGGGTCTCGACGACGCACGACGTCGGCCAGTCGCTTCCGCACCAGTGTCACCTCCTCGGTGTCGAGGTCGAGGCCCACGGCGGTGGCGATCTCGTCGTGGAGCGACGGAGGCCAGTTGTCCTCGAGCAAGTAGCGGGCGATCAGGATCAGTAGACCGGGGTCTTGTTCGAGCGCCCGAGCGAATGACTCATCCAGACGCCCGGTCGCCGCCAGGTCACGGAGCCGAGCCGGAGATTCGCCTGGCTCCTCGCCGGTGGGCGTCTCAACAATCCACAGGCTGTCGTCGTTCGCCAGCCGTCGGAACGGGTAGGCCGCGGTGGTCTTTCGTGGAGGACCGAACTCGTCGAGCAGGGCCGCCAGCTTCGGTTCGGCCGACGCAAACGAAATGGGATTGGGACCATTGGTCCGCAGCCTTCCCAGCGCGTAGAGCAAGAGGAGTGGCTTGTGCGGGGCCCGCTCTCCATGCTGACGCCATTGGCGAAGTGCTCCCACCCGATCCAGCCAGAGAGCCCGATCGGTTTCGGGCACCGATGTCATCGGCGCCGGCTCCTCGGACCAGTCGCCCGTACCTGTGTCATGGCGACTCTGGCTGTCACCTGACGCCATCCTCGCTGCTCACCAACCGACGGCCTACTGAACCCAACGGTCCGACGAAAACGGCGTCTACAGCGACGAGCCTTGACTCGATCCAGTCCGCCAACTGGTCGATCTCAGCGTCGAGATCAGCAGGGCCACCCGCCAAGGTCAGAGCCCGGCTGTGGAGCCGCTTGCCGGAGTGCCGGACCGTCACGAGCTGTGGCGGCACCGGCGCATCGGCATCCTGGCAGTAGACGAGCACGCCTTCGGGGAGATCGAGCCCGGTCGTGTAGGCCAGCAGTTGGTAGTAGTCAGCGTTGATGCCGAACCCTGACGTCGTGAGCTTGTACTTGGCGTCACCGACGTACACGGGCCCTCGCCCCCGCAGGAACGTCAGGTCGGGCTGGATGGTGACATTCCGCTCGTCGTCGAGGCGAAGCTGCAGCTGTCCGATCACAGCCAGCCGCCCTCGCAAGGCGCGGGCGAGCGATGCCTCGAGGAACGTCTCGAACACTTGGTTCATGTTCACCAGGAACGTGGACGCCGGGACGCCGCCGGCCCGATTCGTAATCGAGCTTCCCGAAAGCACCAGGCGCGACAGGCGATCGACGGGCTCAAAGTGTTCATCGAGACGAGAGAATGTCGTCTGGACGCCGATGTCAGAAGGCCGGATCGTCGACACCTCGTCGAACTGTGCAGACAGCCGAGCCAGGGCCAGACGTGTCGCAACGCTGACCCCCGGCAGGAGCAGAAGTCGGTTAACGGCCGCTTTCGAAATCCGGTTCACCTGAATGTCGGCCGTGTGCTCGTCGTACCGGCAGGCCACTGGAAGGGGTAGTGAGCCGAGCTTCAACTGCTCCTTCACATTCACCCGGCCTCGCAACGCCACCAGGCGGTCTTCGATCTCCTCATACCTGCGCGGGATCCCCCTGGCCACGGCACGCTCGAGACCTGCGGCGAAGAACGTGGCGAATGCCGGGAGGAGATCACCGGATCGCTCGTAGTCGAACGTCTCCGGGCGAACCGGCACGGGAGTGCCCCCCGCCTCGAGCATGTGGAACAAGTTGGCCGCCGGCACCTTTGGACGAATCAGGAGAGAGAGGTCGCCCACCGACACCGTTCCAACATGCGAGTTGGCCGTGATGTGCCACCGGCCCGGCACTAGGGCCGGACTGACGTCGAGCGCCGAGCCGGCAATTGCAGCCACCTCATGCGCGACCGCCGCCGGCAAGGCCAGTTCGATACTGCGGTACTCCCGGATCTCGACCGGAGTCATTCGAGGATTGAGCCCTCGCCGTCTCCCGCAGCTGGATCGGGCTCCGAGACGATCACCAGATCTGGGGACTGTCCTTCGCCGTCGAGCGCGCTCCGGTGCCGCGCCAGCACCTCGGGCCATTTCCAGTCCTCAAGCTCTGCCCGGCCCCAGAACTGCTCTTCAAGGAACGGGAACACGTTGTGCTCCCAGATCCGGGCGAGTGCCGCCGTGGAAAGGTCCTCCTTCATGAAGAAGCTCGGGCCGAGCAGGAGGTGATCCCCAAGGTGGATCCGTAGTTCAGCGTTGACGGCATCGACGAAGTCGGCCACCTGCTCAGGTCGTCGGTGGGCAACCAGCCACCGCCGCAGGAGTCCCTCCATCAGGCCCTGGTGCGGGAAGAAGCCGACGAAGTGGAACCGCCGGCGCATCGCGGCATCCACCAGGGCGATCGACCTGTCCGCAGTGTTCATCGTTCCGATGAAATAGAGGTTCTCGGGAAGGGTGAAGTGCTCATCCGGTCGATAGAGCAGCCGCACCGGCTCCTCGCGATACTCGAGGAGGAACAGCAGCTCGCCGAGCACCTTTGGAAGGTTCGCTCGGTTGATCTCGTCGATCACGATGACGTAGGTGCCGCTGGGGTCCGCTGCGGCGGCCTCCGCCATCCGGACCAACGGCCCAGGCGTCAGCTTGTAGGTCACCTGACCATCTGTCACTGACGGTCGCAGCCCCTCGATGAAGTCCTCGTAGGTGGTGGCCGGGTGGAACTGAACGATGGCGAACCGTTCGGCCCGATCGGCGGCGAGCGCTCGTGCGAGCCGCTTGGCGAGGAAGGTCTTGCCGGTTCCGGGCGGGCCATAGAACACGACCTGACCGCGGTCTTCGATCAGCCCCACGATGTCGTCGAGCTGGAGACGATCCATGAGGAGGTCCGTGGCCGCCGCGTCGAGGTGATCGATTTCGCCACCGATGACGACGTCGTCGGCCGCTTCCGACGATGGCTCCCCCCGAAGCGCCTCGATGGCAGGACGAAGACGAAGGCAGGCATCCTCGACGGCGGCCCGGATGTCCGGCGACGTGGCTTCGCCCAGCGCGAGCTCTCGACCGAGTACGAACTCACCGCCGGGGAGGTCGCTCCCCTTCGGGTCAAGCTGGTAAAGGGCCGCTCCCGTGCGGAGGCGGAAGAACTGGCAACCGTCAGGGATGTAGGGCTGAATCCGTTCGGCCGCTTCGGTGTACCAGCCGGTCTCCGTCCAGCCGGGATGTAGACCGAGAACGACCCGATCCGCCGTAACCCAAACGCGGACGGACGGCGTGCTGGGCTCGCCCGTCAGGCGCCACCCGGCGAAGGCATCGTGCCGGTACGGCAGCGTGGCCCCATAGCGCGGCGGCGGCAGGGCATCACCCACCTCCAGGTCGAGCGCCTGCGCCACCTCGTCCTTCAGCGCCCACGTGAGGTAGCGCAGGTCGCCGATCAGCGCCTGGGCGTTGGTCTCGGCCGCCGTATGGGACTCTTGGTCGACGTACTCCTTGGCGTTGTCGTAGAACTCCTGCGCAAGCCGCTGGTTGTGGCGACACCTCTCCAGACCGGTGGGGTCCACGCCGGCGAGGCCCCCCTTCGCGTACCAACCGAGGACCCGAATACACCGGTGAGGGTCCTCATCGAGGGCTCGGACAACCTCTGCGTACGCCCGGTACCGCTCGCCCGGCGTGGACGACGGCCCCAGCCAACCCAACCGACGCAGCAGATCTTCTCTGTTCGCATAGAGCGGGATCTGGTGTCGATCGAGGAGCGCCCAGAAGACCGACGCCGCCAGTGGCGTCATCCCCACGAACGAGTCACCGACCCCGTCCATTGACGAGTAGGCGGTGTGCAGGCTGTCGATTTGGGTCACCGCCTCATCGAGTGATGCCGGGGGTCGATACGCGCTGACGATCGTCTGAGCGACGGTGGGAAGTGAGGCGCCCGCGACGTTAACTGCGTGGGCGAGGAAGTTCGGGTGCGCTCCCTTGCGCATCTGAGAAGGCATGGCCTCGTCGTTGGCCACCGCCGATCGAAGCCTGTCGAGGTCTAAATCCACGGCCGCCTGATCGAGCGCGGCTCGGGCCTTGGCCGATGCTGCCTCGCGCACGGCGACGTCCTCGGCGTAGGCCGCCTGCGCGTCATCGTCGGCCTCCCAGGCCTGCAGCATCGCCTCGTAGCGAGCCAATCGGCGCTCGTTCTCCGACCGCTCCTCCTCGACCTCCGGCCCGTCGTCGCCCGCAGGAGTGTCGCCGTCGGTGTCACCCCGGAAAGCCAGGAGATCAGCCCACTCGTCATCGGTCCAGCCCTCGGGCTGGGAGGAGTAGTTCAACAGCGCCCACACCACGCTCTGAGCGTCGAGTCGGTCGCGCAGGGTCGGGACTGCCTCGATCAACTCGTCGAAGAACGTCATGGCCTGGAGGTAGTTCCCACCGACCGAAAGGCCTGCGGGACTTCCCCAGCCGGCGAGCAGCCACGCCCGTTGGAGTGCCGTGATCTTGAGCGGCGGATGGTCTTCGGCGCCTTCGGCCATCAAGAGGACACTGCCGAGTGACAGGCGCTCGCCCGGCGTCTTCAGCTCATCCTCTGGCCGATCGTCGTCGAGCCGATCAAGGCGATCCACCGGCGAGTCTTTGCCCTGCCACAGCTTGAGGAACACGTCCCGGGCCCCGTCGGGGTCCTGTTCGACCCAGTCGGCAACCCGGGTCTTGGTCATCACGGCGACGAGATTGGAAGCCCGGATTGCGTGCTTGAACGAAGCTGGCCAGTCCTCAGCGCCGTCGGCCATAGCGGTTCGGGCTGCCACCAGCTTCTCGACGAGTGCCAGCTTGTAGTCACGTTCCTGCGCATCCAGGTCGGGCAACTCTCGCACCCGTCGTGCCCAGTGACAGAACGCCGTCCACGCCTTGGCGTTCCGGTTCCACGTCCGGCCGAGCGGTTCGCCGTACCAGTCGAACAGCTCGCCCCACTTCGGGGTCAATGCGCCGCGGATGTCGATAATCGCCTCATCGATGTCGTCGGGTAGATCCGCGACGAGGTGCCCGTACCGGGCGACGATCGCGTCCTTGTGCTTCGGCTGGGCTATGGGCTCGAAGTGGTCAGGCAGGGCCAGGTGCAGGACGGCGAGCCGCTGCGCTGTGTCAGACTCCCCCGTCTCTACTGCCTCGACGAAGTGCTTCAGCGCCGCCGGATCGTTGATGACCTCGTGCCACTTCGATTCCGCCACCGCCGCCTGCGCGAATCGAATCAGGTAGCCGAGCTGAATGTGGCGGTAGGTCAGGGCCCACTGGCCCGGGTGGGCGATGCCGACCTGCAGCGCGTCGATGATGTTCGGCGGCACCGGAATCGACGCAGTCCCCTCGCGCCAGCTCAGGATCGTCTCAATGTCGCTGATCTTCTTGGCCGCGCCAATCGCACCCTTCCAGACCATCAGGAAGTGAACAACGTGAAGCTCGGCCATCAGCAGGACGGCATCATCGGAGACCTCCTCGAGCTGAGCGTGGAGCTTGTCGAGGAAGACGATCTTCTCCGTGTAGTCCGGGGCGCCGATGAAGTGCTGCTCCAGCTCCGCAAGGGCTGCGGCCGTCCAGGGCGAGCGGTCCGCCCCTAGCAATGACCGTCCTGTCAACAGCGAACCGGTCAGCCAATCCTGAAATACCGGATACACCAAACCTGACTCTGGGTCATCGCGCCGGGCCATCCCGTCCTCCGTGCTCGAGTCGCCGTGTTCATGGGAAGCTACTTCGTGTCCTCACGGCAGTCTTCAGGGTGCAAGGGACGAGATGACTCCTCTCGCCGAGCGACCCTGCCCGTGACAGCGCTCGCTAGCGCTGCCCCCGACTGCGACACAACGCCTTTGCCCAAGTTCCGAACGACGTCGGAGTCGAACTCCGATCATCACGTGCTTCCGCCGGTAACGGCTCATCTGGCGGCGGTCCACCACGGCGACATTTCGTTGCCGCTGCCCTCTGCAGCTCTGAATTCGATCGTGCCGTAGGCCGGTTGGGGAACAAGCCCCAGGCCGACGACTCGGGGGTGTCGGACCAAACCGCTATCCCCTGAGGTCCTGCTTCGACCCGACCAAGGGCGAACCTTCGGTCCCGACAAGGACACAGAAGATCTCTTCCCATGGTCCGTTCAGCCACTCAGTCTCGGTCGGTACCTCGTAGGTAAGGCTCACGAACTCAACGCCGACTGGCGCGCCGACGTATCGCTCGAACATCTCTGGACACCGTTCATCGGCCACGGCTCCCAGCGTGTCGAGACCCGGATAGACGTCCTCGCTGAAGCCCGGGTTGACGATTCCCGCGACTTCAGCGTCATGCTCGATGCCGCACGGAATGCGTTGTGCCTCGTAAGAGACGCCGCTGAACGACCCAACAAAGTCACTCGAGAAGCAATCGCCGGGCCGAAGGTTTCCGAGCGAAGTCACCACCGCTCGACCGTCGTCAGGAAGCTCGGTGGCCGTTCCTGGGTTCACCGTCACTGGCGGGGCCGCGGTTGTAGCCGGTGGTGGCGACGTCGTCGCGAGAACGGTTGAGGATGGTGCGGGAACCGGGGATGTGTCTTCGGTAGGGGCTGCCTCAACGTCCTCTGGGTTCCCGGCGAGGCTGATCACAGCCGCGGCGCCGAGGCCAAGTGCAGCCGCTGCGCTCACAGCGGCTGCAGCCCAGCGCCTTCGTCGGCGGCGGCGAGCACGAGGCGTCGGCGGGGCGACACCCCGGGACATGAAGACTGTGTTCAGGGCCGGAAGAGACGTGGTGCCGGGCGTCTTGACGGTCGAATCGATGTCGTCTCGTGTGCGCTGCTCTGCTCCCGCAGAGGTATCAGGAATGGTCATCGGCGTCATCTGAGAACCAGCGAGACGTTCTGCGCGCTGCAGGGCGCCGCCGAACTCGGCGGCACTGGCCGGTCGATCCGCGGCTTCCTTCTCAAGCCCCCATTCGAGAACAGCCCACACGGGGTCCGGAAACGACGGCCTTGGCCGTGAAGGGGGCTGGGTCGCGATCCGCCCGATCACCGACGCCAAGGATTCGTCGGAGACCGCCGCGAACGGCGGTTGGCCGGCGATACCGGCGTAGACCGTGGCGGCGAGTGAGTAGACGTCGCTAGAAGCAGAGGGCGGCGAACCGGCCAACACCTCAGGCGGGGCGTACACGATGGTGGCGTTCACTCGTCCTGATGCGGTCTGTGGCAGGCCAGCCATCCGCGCGATGCCGAAGTCGGCGAGCTGTGGCTCACCGAATTCCGAGATCAGGATGTTGTCGGGCTTGACGTCACGATGAATGACGCCTGCCAGATGGGCCGTGTGAAGAGCCCCGGCGATGGCCACTCCACACGCAGTCGCCTGACGCCAGCTGACTGGGCCGGACTGCTGAATTCGGTCCCCGAGCGACCCTCCGGCCAAGTAGGGCATCACGAAGTAGCGAGCGCCCAGGGGTGTCGACCCCGCCGAGAGGATTGTGACGATATTCGGGTGTCCGGTCACGGTCCCCATGGCGAGAGCTTCGCGGTCCACGCGCGCTTTCCAGTCGTCGTCGCCCTCAGTCGCCGCGAGGACCTTTATGGCGACGTGTCGCCCGAAGGCTGGCTGCCAGGCCCGGTAGACGACACCGAAGCCGCCTCGGCCTACCTCTTCGAGACTCTCGAACCCGTCCAGCTGCAGGGCCATCCCCACTCGTGTCTGGGCAGCCATCGCCGCCTCCGCCGGCCGCCAGGCTACGCGCCGGCTACGCACGGCCCCTCACCGGCTCCTCCGTGCCCACGACATGAGCGTCAGAGGTTGCCTCCGCAACCGGACGCCACTCCCTCGCTCGGACAACGAACCCGAACGTGCCCGCCGACAGGAACCGCCCTGCACTTGTGGCACTTGCTGCACGCGAAACCTGGGCGAATCCCGCGAAGCCAGTGCCGGCGCTGGATAATGGAGACGCTCAGAATCGGCGTCTGGCCGAAACCCAAGACGCGGCCGGCCCATTCCGTCACGAGCGCCCGGCCGGTGTCGAAAACCGGGCCTGTTCGCGCCCAAAGGCGCTCTCGACCTGCCGACCTTCCTTCCCGACATGGGCAGTCCCGGCACGCGAGACTCCAGACTCGTGAAGGTCCTTCCTGAAGTGCGGCGTGACATCAACATTGAGGAGGTCGTCAGCCAGGAGCTTTCCTCGTGGAACAAGCTCCTGCCGCCCCGGTGGGGCGACCGAGCCCTTCGAGAAAACGTGGACTCAGTCGAAGCTTGGATCACCTCCGTGATGCGGCGCGAAGTTGAAGTCGATCACGAGGAGGTCGTCCTGGCCCGGAAGCTGGGCCGTGGAGCGAGGCCATGCACCCTGCTCGGCCTCAAGGAGCGGCTTCTCTACAGAGCCGCCGTCTCGCTGGTCGAGGACGTGACTGGGCCATCGGACAGGTCTCAGGATACATACGGCGCGTTTCAGAAAGCCCCAGCGGATTTCGAGGGTTGTCACTATGTGCTCAAGGCCGACATTGCTTCGTACTACCAGTACGTGGATCACGAACGGATGGTCGACGAGGTCGTCGCTCGAACGGGCGACGACCTAGCTGTCAGCCTGGCTGTGGAGTTGCTCGGCGAGACCAGTGGCCGACAGTTTGGGCTCCCGCAGCTCAGCCCCGTGAGCGATGTCTTGGCAGACATCTACATCGATCCAATGAGACGTCACCTCGTTCGATCTGGATTCCCGGTGTGGTCCTTCGCTGACGACTTCCGCGTGGCTTGCCGGAGCTACGACGAAGCGCTCAAGGCACTTGAAGCGGCGGACGAAGGGGCTCGGCTGCTGGGGCTCGTCCTCAATGAGCTGAAGACTGCGACACCTGGCATCGCTAAGTACCGAGCCAGTCTGACGGCTGTCGCTGACCGTGAACGCGAGTTGTTCGCGGATCTGGATGTCGAAGCACTCGACGAGCCTGAATCCGACGAGTACACGGACGAGGAGGGGCTCAACGAGGTCAAGAACGAGCCCACGCTGCTTGACGAGGACGACTTCGACGAGGGCGACGTCGGGACAGGCGAGACAATCGAGCAGAGCGTCGTCAGTGAAGCCCAACTGATCGCCGCCTCGAAGGTCATCGACCTGTGGGTGGAGGAAGAGGAGGACGAGGACACCCAACGCTCCGAGCCAGCCTCCGTCACCGCAAGGCTGCTAGGACGGGCGCTACGCGTCTACGCGAGGGGTCAGGACCCAGCCGCCCTCGAGCACGTTGCGTCGATGCTCGTATATGAGCCGTCACTCACGCCGACGATCGCCCGGTATGTGCGCGCATGTGGGGAGTTTGCACGCCGTGAGGCGCGGGACACCCTCAACGAGGTGTGTGAAAGCGGCATCGTCAGTACCTGGCAGGCCCTATGGATCGCCTACATAGCCGGCGAGCTCCCACGTCGACGTGGTGGCGGCCAGCACGCCCATGTGGGATGGCTCAGGGGGCAGCTTCGCAGCCGACAACCCGCCCTCCGCGCCGAGGCGGCGCTCGCATTGGCTCGGCGCCAGCTAGCGACGGCCGAGCAGGTGCTCGACGTCGCTGCCGGCCTTCCGGCCATGCACAGGCCCACGGCAGTGCTCGCGCTCGCCGCTCTCGGTGACAGGGAGGCGGCAAGCGCCGTGGCGGAGTCTGATCTCGATCGCCTCCGAATCGAGTGGGGATTGGATCACCTGTGAGCCCCCCTCGCGTTCCGTCGCTTGATGCTGAGCAGTCGGTGCAAACGGTTATGGCCACTCTCGCTCAACACCGCAGGCAGGAAGCGATCTTGGCCGCGTCGCGTCGGCCATGGCGAGGGCGTTTACGGACTCCCACGGCTAGCGCTGGGTCGGTCCAGATCCGCCGCCAGGCGACTCTCTTTCGGATTATGTCCATTGTCGAGGCGTTCGTCGCAGACCAGCTGGTCCTACGGTTTGAGGCCAACGCGCCACCACCACGACCGGCGATACTCGACGATGTCTACGTTCGAGCCGAGGACAGGGCGATTGGAGCTTGGCCGAGGATGACCGAGCACTACGGGCGATGGTTCGACATCAAGTTGACCAGAAGCAAGTGTCCTTCTTGGCGCCGAGTCGAGGCAATGACGAACGCGCGGAATGCGGTCGCCCATGGGCTGGGCGCGCTAACTCGCCGAATGGCGCGGAAGGGTTCGCGCGAGTTGGAGTTGGACTTCGCAACTATCGGGCTAACGCTGGTGAGCAACGCAGTGGTAATCTCCGAGGAATCACTCCGCGTCATCGCCGACACTGCGCGAGACTTCATCGAGTGGCTCGACGAACAACTTGATCGATACGACAGGCGAGCAAATCCCGTGAGGCTTTCTTCGCCAGCAAGGCCTTGAAGAGTCTTGAATCGGCGAGCACGAACTCGTATTCGGATCCTGAACCTACAAGTCATCCCTAGGCCACCTGACGCCCTGTCCGCGGCCCTTAGACGCCTTTAGGCATGCGGGCGCCAGGTCTTTGCGGTCTTTCATCCGCTATCGCCGTCGGATTCGGATTCAGATGCCTCCTCGATCGATGTGTCCGAATGCGCTTCGGCCTGGTCATCTGATTGTGCCGAGACAGGTCCACCAAGGGCATTCAGTCCGTTCGGCGGTGAGAGAGCCGGGACTTGCACGAGTTCATCCACACAGTTGCTCAGGAACACCCGCACAGGCCCGTCGGCGAGATCGCTCGACTGCACGAGCGACACTGAGCGATGGCACTTACTGGCGAGCGACGCTGAGGTGGAATGCTCCGAGTGCCCACTTCGGGAATCGTCGGCACAGCCTGCTCGGCCTTGTCCCACCTGCCCGATGACACCACCAGTGGCCGCTTGCGCCGGGAGGCCATCGGCTTGGGTCCCCGGGCAGTGGGGGTGGGTCGCTTCCGGCCCGTCTTCGTCTTGGGCAGCGTCGGGGGGGATACCTGTAGCCGCTTCGTCCGGAACGAGCGGGCTCGTGCGGCAAGTTCGGCAGGGGTCTCAATGGCCGCGAGAAACCGCACCACATCCTTCTTACTGAAGTTGCCGAGATCGGGATGCTCGTAGAGCCTGCGATAGAAGTTGTCCCGCTCCTTCTCCGTCGCTACATGGGCCTTGGCCCATCTACCCGACCAGTCGATGAACTTCTGCCGGACGATCTCCGGATGGGCCGGGGACGCGTACGGTCCTGGCGTTGGGTTCGGATCCGGAGCGCCGAGCGACGGCTGGTCAGCGGCGTCCATCACCGCGGAGTAGTCCCAGTACGCGGTGGACCCGGTTCTCCGCGCTCACCCGATTCCAGTTCATCCTTGCCATCTGCAGCCCCTGACTACCCGGTTACCGCCTTGACCCAAGCGAGCCCACTCATCCCACCACCATTCCGCCAAGTACAACGTCCCCGCTGTCACAGCTAGTTCTATTGAGGTGGCCGCCTGGCGGTGGTCACGGCCGGTCGTCAGCGGGCCCTTCCCACGTTGGCGAACTGTAGGAATGCGAGCACCCGCCGAGAAGAACTAGATCTCCTGGAGAATCCTGGCCCGCTTGTCAGCGAACTCTTCATCACTAATGAGACCGCTGTCGCGCATTGTCGCCAGGCTCTCAAGCCGTGCAGCCGGGTCGGTGCTGGACGGCACCGTCTTCCTCGCGGATCCGAGCCTTGCCTCGACGGCCTTCCGAAAGGCCTCGGCGTCGTCTGGATGAATAGCCATCAGTCTGAATCCATCGCCCGGGAGCGTGAAGGCGAGACTCCCCACACCGCGCCGCCGCCCACGCTCGGAGGCGACTCCGACGATCCTGTCGAATGGCCAGGAGATGGTGACGGCTCCGGTCAGACGACGAACTACACCGACAACCCGCCGGTCGGTCATTGCGAGAATGGTCGGCGGACCGCTACCCCAGTCACCGGGCTTCAGATACTCGCCGAAGACGGCGAGCGCCACGCCCTCCCCCGGTCCGAGCTCCGACCGCAGGAGGTCCTTGAGCCTGTTCTGTGATCGCTTCGATGGCATGCCGGCCTCGCTGTCGTCGACTACCGATCTTTCGGCTAGCAGCCGCCGTGTATGAGTCCTCCCTCCGAAGCAGCCCAGGGATGACGTATCGGCATGATCGCGGACATTGGGTGCCTGGCCGCTATGGCGAACACTGCCGACCTCCCCCTAGCCGAGTCTGAATGGAGGAATGCCGGCCGGTGGCAGAGCGTCGGACCCCATGCTGGGCATCGTGGGGCCTGAGCATTGATGAACGGGCCCGGATGGCGGGCCTCGAGCGTGAGGTCAAGGAGCGTCGCCGGACCAATGAATGGATGGGCGGGAGAACCGCCACCGCGGCTCCGGCGATGGGCTGGCGTGGGGGTCCAGCCGGCCGACCGCGAACTCATGGCTGTCCTCGGTCACCCCCTCGCGCTGTACTCGACGAAGGCGCAGAGCGTCGAGATGAGCCGCATCTCCTCGACGCTGCGGGCCCGGCTGTTCAGCAGCTCGTCGGTGCACACCAGGTAGGCGAGGCACCGCGCCCGGCTGACCGCGACGTTCAGCCGGTTCCGGGAGAACAGGAAGTCGGGACCGCGGGGCATGTCGGCCGCGCTCGACGTCGTCATCGTGAAGAACACGACCGGCGCCTCCCGCCCCTGGAACTTGTCGACCGTGCCCACGGGCACGCCGCGAGTGCGCTCGTCGCCGTCGAGGTGCTCGCGCAACAGGCGGACCTGGTCGTTGTAGGGGGCGACGACCATGAAGTCGTCGACCGTCGAGGGGGCCTCGATGCCCTTCTGGTTCGATCCAGGGCGTGCCGAGCAGCCCGATGATCTGCGTCGCCGACGAGCTCGGCCTCCTCGACCGACTCGGTGGAGCATCCGCGTGGTCGGCCCGCAGCCATCGCAAGCCCGGTGCCGGCGACGGTGCTCTGGGTCGCGCAGCTCGGGTGGCTGGCCAGGCGGCCCTCGTAGATCTGCTCGGAGATGAAGCCGCACACGTCGGGGTGCATCCGGCGGGTCTCGACGAGGAACACCCCGCGGTCGGGCGAGATCGTCACCTCGTCGCCGAGGACGTGCTCGAGCACGCTGCGCCCGCCGCCACCGGGGTGCGAGGCCTGCGCCACCTGCGGGAGCTGCAGCGGGTCACCGAGCAGGATCAGGTTGCCGGCCGACCGCGACGCGGCCAAGGCATCGGCCAGCGCGAGCTGGCCGGCCTCGTCGACGATCAGCACGTCGACCGGAGCATCCCGCATGGCGTCGCCGGCGAACAGCCAGGTGGTGCCGGCGACGAGGTTGAACTCGGGCTTCGCGCAGGGGCCGTTGCCACCGACGTAGGTGACGCCCGGCAAGCCGCCGTCGTCGGGCGTCGGCTGCGACGTCGAACGGCATTGAGCACGCCGAGGTCTCCCTTCTGCGCGAAGACCTCGACCACCTCCTCGAGGAGGTTGTCGATGGCGTTGTGGCTCATGGCCGTGATGCCGACGCGGCTGACCGGCCGTGATCAGGCTGTGGACGATGTGGGCGCCTCGGTAGGTCTTCCCGGTGCCCGGCGGACCTTGGATGGCCACGCAGGTGTGATCGAGGTGCCGCACCCAGGTGGTCATCTCGTCGAGGTCGTCGGTGAAGTCGCCGTCGGCCGGGCCGTGGCCGGCCGCGAACGCCGGCGGATCGCGCTCGGAGCAGGGCCATGCGACGCCGCGTTCGGCGCGCCCGCCGTGGCCGGGTCGAGCACCCTGGCCGCGAGGTCCGAGAGCGCCTCGGGCTTGGGCTCGAGGCGACACCCAGTCGTCGAGGACGACCGCCGACGGGATCGTGCCCAGCTCCTCGGCCCGCTCGTTCCACAGCAGGTCGAGCTCCCTGCGGTCGGCGTCCAGCCCGGCGATGCTCGCGTACCCGGTGGGGCCGTCGGGGGTGCTGTAGAGCACGCTGCTTCCCGTCTGCGAGGTCGCTGCCGATGGCCTGCTCGGGCCAGTCGAAGCGTCATCGCCGGGATGAGCGGCCTTCCCGTTCTTGCCGGTGCGTTCGACCAGACCCCGGCACGTGAGGCCGGCGACGACATCCGGGTCGTCGAGGAGGATCGACGGTGTCCTGGGTCGACTTCGCCAGCTTGGGCGCCACGTACGCCCGGCACTCGCGCAGCCAGTAGCCGAGCAGCTCGCCGAGCAGGTGCTGGGGCGTCTCCGGGCCGAAGGCGTGCAGCGCCTCGACCTGGGCGTCGAGCTCGAGCGGTCTCCTCCTCGCCCTCGATGACGGCGTGCCCGCCAGTCGAGGTCGCTCGGACGATGGTCGACGAGCCAGTCGCGCAGCGCCAGGGTGGCCCGCACGTCGTCCTCGTTGTAGGCCGCGATGCGCGTCGAGGCCGCCGGGATCGGCGCTCGGCCATGAAGGCCTCGTACTCGACGACCGCCCCGGCACCCGCGTCGATGTCGTGGCCGCGCTCGTAGTCGGTGAGCCGCTCGAGGTGCTTCAGGCCGTAGGACTCGGTGCCCACCTGCAGCGCGTTGCGGGCGACGGTCAGCAGGTCGACGAACAGCCCGGTCTCGACCAGCGCGGCCAGGGCCGCCTCGCCGACGCCGTGGTCGGCGGTCAGCCGCTCGAGGGCGGACCGCTCGGTGTGGTTGTAGTGGTAGACGTGCATGCCGGGATGCGCTGCCCGCCGGGTCGACGAACCACTCGATCGAGCGACCGCGGTGGCCTCGGCCTCCTCGTCCCGGTCGTGCGCCCACCGAGCGTCGGTAGGCCCACTCGCCGTCGGCGTCCCGGGCGATGAGGCCGAACAGGAAGAACAGCCCGGCGTCGGCCCGCCAGAACGGGTGGCCCTCGAAGTCGAGGAACACGTCGCCGTCGTCGGGCTCGGGCATGACGTCGAACCCGTGGCCCCACGTCGGGTCGTCGCCCGGCTCGATGATCCGGAGACGGCGGCGGCGCGTCGGCGGTCGGCTCGCGCCTCGACCTGCAGCGCCGCCTGCCCGACGCAGCCGGTCGAGCCGCTCGGGCCGCAGGCCGTCCACCGGGCTCGGTCCCGCTCGGCGAGCGCGGCCGAGCGTGGCCACGCCGCCGTCCTCCAGCGCGTCCCGATCGGCGCTTGCGGATGCCGGCGACGTAGATCGAGCGAGTCGCCGTCCCGCCACTCGGCCTCGCAGACGGCGGAGAACTCGCAGAACCCGCAGTGGGCGCACGGCTCCGGCGATCGTGGCCGCGTCGACCGGGTCCGTCGGCGAGCAGATCCGCGCAGCTGGCTCCGCAGCCGGTTCCAGTAGGGCCGGAAGTCGTCGGTGCGGAGCGACTCCACCCGGCCCGAGCCGAGCCAGAGGTGCACGTGCTCGGGCCGGCGTCCGGTCATCGCCTCCAGGCGTCGGCGTAGAAGCACAGCTGGAGGACGTGGCCCGGCTTGGCCTCGGCGCGGGCCAGCTTGGCGTCGACCGGCTCGTAGCCGACCGTCGCCCGTGTCCGGGTCCTCGACGCGGATCAGGAAGTCGGCGATCCCCCGGACCCCGTCGTGGACGAAGGGCATCTGGTAGATGACGTCGTAGCCGCCGGCGAACGGATCACCGATCCGGGCGACCCAGTCGGCGAACGACTCACCTCGCTCGCCTACCGGCGACCTCGAGGATGGACTTCCCCTCCGCGGCGTAGGCCGCCAGGCAGTCGGCCTCGTGCTGGAGGCCCTTGTCGACGAGGAGCTGGGCGAACGATCCGAACGGGCTGCCCCTCGACCGTGAGCGTGCCGGCCTCCACCTGGTGCTGCAGCGTCAGGAAGTGGGCGCAGTCCAGCCACGCCGTGATCTTCGATGGGGTGAGCAGGCGATCCGTCACGACGGCCTCGTCGAATGGTCGTTGCGTCCCTGCCCATGACCAATGAGTAATGCCTGGCCGTGACACCGCGTGACCATCCGGTCCGCTGCTCAGGTCGCTCAGGACGTCGGCAACCGGGGCAGGAGGAGTTGGTAGACCGCGTGGTTGTGCCTGCCCTGCCCGGACAGTCGGCGACGTGGTCAGCGCTGACGTCAGGGAGAGCGAGGCGGCCACCAGGGCATCTGCTGCGGAGCGCTCCGATCGATGGCTCGATCGGTGAAGATGATCGACCGGTTCACCGGTGGCCCCTTGTACTCGAAGGTCCCGAGCTCGCCGTCGAGCGACGCTGGCCAGCCGGCGGGCGACGACCTCGTTGTCATCGGTCGGGACGCCAGACCCGCCAGACGAGAACGCCGTCGGCCGCGCGGCGACACGCGAAGACCTCCTGACGGCCACAGTTGACACGGAGCAGGGTCCGTCGGTCCGGACTGGTCACACCCCATCGATCGCCTGCGGTGGCATCGCAGATCGGGGATGGCCACCGAGAGGTAGCGTCCGGCGACGTCGAGGATGCGCGTCCGACTCGGGGGCGGCGAGTAGACGTGAGGCCTTTGCATCTTGTTTCAGGTACCCCGGGTTGGCGGCGGACGGGGCTGCGGATGCCTCGTACCGGCGCTCGATCTCGGCAACGGAGTCGCCTCGGGACCGCGCGAGGTCACCGCATCGCACGACGCGGAGCGGCCTGCCCTTCCGCTGCTCGATGTCGATGCGCCGCCAGCTGTGCGGCACGGCGCCGGCAATCCACTGAGCCGCCCCTGAGAAGCTGGGTGGCCAGTCCTTCGGCTTCGGTGCGAGGCCGACGACATCCGCGATGTAGCGACTGCCCGCCGCACCGACGACGAGTTCGACATGGCCCTTCCGGCCTGATGCCTCGACGGGCAGGCGATGTTCGGCGAGCCGCACCTGTACAGCCGTGAACGCCGACAAGGGCACCGCGAGGCGGGCATTGTTCCGCCCGTTCGCCATCACGACGTGGACGGGCGGGTCACTGGCACCCGATCGGCTCGGAGCTGGGCTCATGGTCACCAGACGGCACCGCTCGACAGGTCTTTAGGTCAGAGGTCGCACAGCTGCTGTCACTCCGCCAGGAGGCCGCCAAGTCGACTATGTGTGGAACCGACTCTCCACCGTGTGTCATCACCACGCCTACCTACTCGAACCCACCGCGACAGAACTGTCGAGCATGCTCCCGGTCGCGCTTCAGCTCGACCAGTCGATAACCACCCTCGCCGCCGGAGCTCCCGCGTAGCCCGTGCTCGGCGCCCCGGTGGCGAGGTCCAGATCGAACAGGCTCGCCCTCTGCGATGCTGTCCTCAGGACTTGGTGTTGGGCACATGGTGATGGGGGCCGAAGAAGCCGACGTGCACCTTTCCGGTCTGTCCCTTCGTGTCGTCATAGAAGTAGATCCGAGGAGCGAGATCGCCGCCACCCTGGGCGATCTTCAGGTGCGCCTCCATGTGGAGCTCGCCGGCGAGGTCGACCTCCTCAGCGACGGAGAACCGCCGGGCGTCCCAGAACCTCCTGTTCTTCCGCACTGACTCCGATTCCCGCATGGCGAGCTTCTTGTCCGTGGCGGGCCACACCCAGGGATGACCGCTGTGTTCGCACCACTCCCAGAAGCCGCCCTTCGATTCGCCGGCATCGCGGGCGTACGCGTCAAGGGCCCGAAAGCCCCTCCAGGCCGTCTGGCCCCAGGCTTCGGACTCGACCGTGGAGTCCAGCTGCTCGAGGTCTCGACAGACCGTTGCGGGCAGGACCACGTGATCGAGGAACTCACGACACTGGTCGGCGGCGGCTGAACAGTCGACCGCACCCACGGGCATCCGGGCCTCGGATTCCGCCTGCTCGGGATCGTTCCCGATCTGCAGCGTCCTGGACAGGAGGTTGTTGGTCCGCTCGGCGACCTCGAGATCGGCGATCACGTCGAAGTTCTCCGCCTCGAGCGCTGCCTTCTCCCGCTGGAGTTGGCGGACCTCGTCGGCAAGCCGACCGAGCTCCTCGAACGCGTCCTCGAGAAGCGCACCGGCATCGGGCTCACCCGTGGGCTGGATGAGGAGCGAGCGGATGCTGTCGTAGAGCGCCGGCGGTCGGCGGGACGTCGCGAAGGTGGCGAGCATCCGCCCGAGCAACTGGCCTGGGCGCTCGTTCCCCGTGCCCAGTTGGCGTGGCGTCAGCACCCGGTGCCGCCAGGGATCGGGATCCCGCAGGTCGAGACCCGGGATGTAGATCCGCGCCGCACCACCCCAGACGGCGAGGTCTCGCCCCATCGTGGCGATCAGCCCGTCGACCGATTCAGGGGGCAGCATCGCCACCTGGACCACCCCCGCCAGCATCTGGGCGGTCCGCCGCACCCGCCCGACCCACTCCTCGGCCGTCATGCGGCTGTCGTGGGCGAACACGACGACAGGGACGTCCCGCTCGGGGCTACCGAGCAAGGCGGTCAGCTCACCCACCTCGTCGGGGCGATAGGCGCGTGGTCGGTGCGTCAGGCGCACATCACCCCGCCGCGGATCCCTCCCGACGTCGAAGAGGTCACGCACCAGTCGCGGGGCGGCGATGTCGACCCGCCGGAACGTGTCGTTGGCCACCCGCTCCAGATCGACCCAGAGCCACTGCTGCTCGTCGGTCGCACCCAGCGCCGTGAGCGTGGTCGACCAACGGGCGCCGGCCTTCTCCTCGTGCAGGACCGAGCGGTGGACCCACCCCCGCTCATCGGACCCCCGACGCACCGACACCTCGAGGGACTGGCCGATCGCCTCCCCCTCATCGGGGACGACGAATCCCGGGTACTTGTGGACCACCCAAGCGGCGAAGCACTCGTGAGCGACGGCGACGAGGTCATCGCTGTCGTCCTGCCAGATCGATCGGTAGACCAGTGCCATCAGTCGGATTCCCCTGTGAGCCGGCGCCCCATCACGACTCGTGCCACACGAGATCAGCCGGTGTCCCGGCGGGGGCTTCGATGCGGATGGCAAGGCGGTTGCAGACGCGGATCAGCGATTTCGGCCCTCTCGGCGTTCGCTGGACAACCAGCACCGACTCGATGAGCCCGGCGTCACGGCCGAACCGATCAGCGAAGAGCTCTCGAGCGACGAGCAACTGGCCGATCCCGTCCCGGGAGAAATCCCGCTTGACCTCGATGACCTGGACCAGATGGCCACTGACCAGCTTCTTGATCCGGCTGAGATCGGCGTTCCACCGCCGATCCACCCGACTGGTGTCGTGCCGGTACCGGAGTGCTCCGAGTTCACGGTTCGGCAGCCGGATGGCGTCGACCCTCGGCCCCTCGGACTCGGTGATCAGCGGGACCTCGGTGACGACCGAGCCCCCCGCGCCGCCTTTGTCCCGCCACCACTGGTGCAGGATGCGGTCCTCCTGACGGGCTGTGTGTGAATGGTCGACGGCGGTCGGAATGAAGGCATTGCCCCAGATGTCGTGGCCTTTCACACGCCCTCCCTTGGACGAGTCTGCTAGTTGCATTAACGGTCAGTGACGATCTCCGCAGTACGCGAGGTCGACTGGCGAACGATCGGACGACCTACAGCTCCAACGTCGACTGCGTCGGGCCGCGGCTGCTGCCGGGGGGCTGGCGCAGCTCAGGTGGCGGCTCGGGAAGGTCGGACCGGCTGAGAAGAGGTCCAGCCAGAATGCGACCGAGCAACTCGATGCCTGTCGGCTTGAGCTCGATCGTGCGGTGCAGCACCGACAGCAGCTCCAGGAGCTCGGTGGTCCATTCGTCGAGCCACTCGGTGGGACGGATGTAGTCCAAGGGAGAGCTGCTGCTCGCAGCCCTGCCCGAGCCCTTCACCGTTCGATAGCCGAGCCACTTCTTCACCACTTGCATCCCGCTCACCTCGAACGCCCACACGTCAGGGGCTACCCCCGTGACAGCCCCGCGCCCGACCTTCACGGACTGCCCCGCCGCGTCGTACTTGATGTCACTCGGCTTCTCGGGAATGGTGAGTTCACCCTCGACCACGATGGAGGGCACGAGGAATGATCCTCGTCCCTCGGGGAATCGCTCGCCGTATGTGTGTAGCCAGAGCAACTGCCGGCCGAACTCGGCCACCTCAGCGAACAGTTCAGCCTCTGCGGTCAACGGCACCCGCTGTCCCGGGGTCTTGAGCTCATCAGAGAAGCGAGATGAGTAGTCAGCGCCCGCGAGCAGCGCGTAGGTATACGCAAAGAGATCCTCCACGCTGACCGGGCCATCGGCGCCCAGGGCGTGGCTGAGGGCGTCGAGCAGTTCCGGGTCGGCGTTCGGCGTAGCGTCAGCATCCCGATAGAGGGGAACTATGTCCTTGCCGCCCCTGCCGTTGAAGTGGTGCAGGTCCGGGACATGAGTCGTGACCGATGCAGCGAGACCGTCGTCGAGCGCGAGGGTGAGCATCGAGGTCATGAAGATCTGTTTGTCGCTGACGGCTGCCCAGAGAGACGGACTCTCGGTCTTTGCCATACGCGGGTCGTCGAAGGCCCACTGACGATCGAACGATCGAAAGCCATAGCGAGCGATCCGAGGATGTGGCGCACCAATCGCCTCGTCCACGATCCGCTTTCGCCCGGCGACTCGAGAATTGACATTTCGGCCAGACGAGGGTGTGATGAAACAACGTGCTCGATCGTCGGGATCGTCCGTCGAAACGAGCCGGGCCCATCGCGCGGCGAGCGGCCCCTTGGCCGTAGCGATCGGCCAGGTACGCCCGTACTTGCAGCCTGGCTGCTGCCAGGGAAACAGGTCCGTCAGGGCGGGGGCCTCATGCCAGAGGTCGCCGCCCGTTCTTGGAACGAGCGGGTCATGCCAACCAGCGGGGGCCTCGGCCCATTCGTCCGCTTCGAGCGACCGGCCGGAGATCGCGAGCCAAGCCAGTTTCTCCGCCCGGGTTCCTTCGATTCGGCGGTACCGCGCTCGGGCGGGAGTGGTGTCGTCGCCGCCACCGAAGCGGCCGATGGTGACGATGGCCACCGGTGTCTCGATGTCGAAGATGTTCGGGTCTTTGTGAGCGCCGCGGTTGTCGCCCCCGAGATCGGTCACCCAGATCTCGTCGGCCACTTCGCGGACGAGCTGGCGCAGACCGAGGAACCCGGGGCCGGTCAACCAGGAGCTCGGGGTGATGAGGGAGATCACGCCCGGCAGCCCAGGACGGTCCTCGAACACCTTCCAGAGGGTCCAGCGCCAGAAGTAGACGAACTTGTTGTAGAGGCTTGCGTGATGGCTGAAGATCGTGTGCTCGCGGGCGGGGTCGAGGATGTCGTCGAACGGACTGCGGCCGCCTGACCGGTCGGTGATCCAGCCACCACTCCCGTCGTCCTGGGCCACCCGGTCGTAGGGAGGGTTGCCGATGGCGATCGTCGAACGGACCGTGCGCTTCACGTGGTCGGCCCGCTCGCCTTCGACGGATATGGGATCCGCCTCGATCGACAGCTGACCCGAACCACCCCGCTGCAACGTGTCGGTGAGGTAGATCGCCAGATCGGCCCCTTCGATGTCGGCCTCGTGCAGCTCCAGAGCGGTCTTGAGGTGGGCGATGGCGTACGGCGCCAACATCAGCTCGAGCGCGTGCAGGCTGGGGAGCACGACATCCCGGGCGTGCTCCGGCCATCCAGTCGCACCGTGAACCGCCACATAGGAGGCCCGGGCACGGCGGATCCACTCGACGAGGAACGTCCCCGTGCCGGTGGCCGGGTCGAGCATCGAGACGAACGGCGAAGCCGGATCGATGACCCCCGGAAGGTCGAGGCCGAGCCGTCCGGTGAGCTCCTCCCAGGTGGTGGTATCAGCTACGCCGAGCGGGAGGCCGAGGCGCTCCTTGAGCACCGCATCGACCATGCCGACCATGTGCCCCACCGCCGCCTGTGGTGTGTAGAACGCACCGACCTGGATCTTCATCTCGGGGTCGTAGGCAGCGAGGAAGTCCTCGTAGAAGTGGATGACCGGGTCGCCGCCCTTCTCGGTGGCACCGAACTTGTCGAGGATCGCCTCGACGTTCGAGACCTTCAGATCGGCGACCAGCTGCTCGAGGTGGTCTTCGCTGTCGAGCTGGACGGCGTGGTCGTGTACCTCCTCGAAGAAGGCCGTGAGGAAGGGATTGGCGAGCGGTATCGACGACAGGGTGGGGCTGGCACCGAAGGCGACCGGGTCGGTCACGCGGCTGGTGAGGGCCCCGTAGACGAGCGTCTGTGCGCACATGTCCGCGAACTGGCCAGGCGTCACGGATCCGACGAGCTCCTCTCGCACCTCGCCCAGGAGCACCGAGAACGGCCCTGAGCCCGCTTCGGCAACGAGCGCTGCAGCGATGTTGTCTCGGACCCGAGTAGCCGTCGCCGCCATCCGGTCGACGAGCTTCGTCGTGGTGGCGATGACCTCGCCGTGGCGAAGCTTGAAAGCGGCGCGCCACTCGGCTCGCCAGTCGTCGACCTCGGCGGGGTCGTCGGGCCAGGCCAGATGCGGGAGCAGCTCAGTAGCGAGGCGCTTGAGGTGCTGCGCCGGCGACTGGCCCGGGCGCCACGGGATCGATCGGATCTCGGCAGGCTTGTCGGGCTGCTCGAAGAAGGCGATGAAGTGGAGCTCGACGGTGTCGCCCGTACTGGTGGTGATGATGAAGAGGAGGTCGTCGAGCTTCCAGGTGCGAAGCGTTCCCGAGCCGGACGCCCGCTTCTTGGTGACGAGCTTGTCGAGGAGCCGGCGCAGCGCCGTGAGCGGGAGGCGGGGACCGTCGAACTCGAGGAAGAAGATGCCCCAGGGCTGGGTGCTCTCCAGGGGTCGGAGCTGGCGGAGCGACGCGAGGTGCGGGACCCGCTCGGCGGGGATGCCGAGTTCGTCTGGGTCCCAGTCGAACGTCGCTTCCTCGAGATCGCTGACGCCGATGGGCCAGTCGAGCTCGTCGGTGAGGTACTCGATGACGTCCTCGAAGGACGTGATGTCACGGAGATGGTTCGGGTCGAGCGTTGTCATGGCGCGGCGTTCAGCTCCATCCAGCACACGAGCAGGGGCTTCGGGGATCCGATCGGCACGTCGAGCTGCTTCAGGTAGGTGTTCTTGATGTGCTTGAGCACGCCGTCGCGGATGGTCACGAGGAGCGGGCGGTCGGTGGTGCAGACCCGGGGGGTGTCGGGTCCCGATCGGATGGACTCCGCGATCTGCCTGGGGTCGTCGAGCAGTGTGCCGTCAGGGAGGGGATGGAAGTACCAGCGGGTCACACCGGCCTCGAGGGTGAACTCGCCCGACTCGGTGTCGAGCGCCGGGAGCCGGTAGCAGAAGAACACGCCTTCGCTGCCTGCCTCGGTGCGCTGGCGTCCGCTGAAGATGGCTCTCGGCAGGCCGGCGAAGGCGTTCTTCGAGCCCGTCGTGCTCGTCGAGGAGCTTCTGGTACTCCAGGTGGAGCTCCTCCTGGACGGTGGTCTCGCCCTCGTACGAGGAGTTGAACTCCTTGAGGGCGGCGTAGTCGTCCTCGGGCTTCAGGAGCTTCTTGCCCTCGATGCCGAGCGTCTTGGAGATGAGCAGCGTCTTGTGGCTGACCTTGCCGTAGAGGCGCAGCAGGGTGTCGAGATCGTCGGGGGGCAGGAAGTTCCAGAACGCGATGCGGCCCCGCTGCCTGGCCACCTCCGGGTGATCGGCCACGAGCTGCGCCTCGACATCCGGGTTGAGGCGGCGATCGACTCGGCCGATGCGCTGCATGAGGCGCACCGGGTTCCAGTGGATGTCGTAGTTGACGAGTCGGGTGGCGTCCTGGAGGTTCAGGCCTTCCGACAGGACGTCGGTGGCGATCAGGACCTTGGTCTCCTCCTGGCCGCTCGCGGCCAGCTCGTCCGACGAGAGGCCGTTGTAGTACGGCGAGAAGCGACGAATGGCGTCGGCGCGGTTCGTCTTGGTGCTGCTGTCGAGCTCGGCCACGCCCTCGATCCCTGCCTTCTCCAGCTCGCGGCGAAGGTACCGGGCGGTGTCCGCGAACTCGGTGAAGATCAGGACCTTGCGCTCCGCCAGCTCCTTGGACTTGAGGAGCCGCACCAGCTTCTTGAGCTTGTCGTCGTGCGACGGCTCGAAAGACCGGGACTCGTCGAGCAGCAAGGCGATCTGATCGAGATCGAGATAGGTCTCGGCCAGGATCTCGGGCACGTCGTACTCGTCGCGGGGCAGGTGGTGGGCCTTCTCCAGCAGCTCGGGGGGAACGATGTCCTCGTTCTCCTCCTCGGGCTCCTCGTCATCACCCCACAGGGTCAGCTGCCGCACCCGGGCCTGGGTGAGCATCTCCTCGTGCTGGTCCAGCCAGCGCTCGTAGCGCTTGCGCTCCGACGGCGTCTCGCTGTTCACGTCGACGAAGGCGAGCAGCTTGCGCAGCAGCCGATCACACGACAGCTCGAAGGCGTAGACCGAGCTCTCGAACCGCTTGAGGAAGTTCGTGCGGATGAGCCCGACCACCTGGGCCTGACGGTTCCACTCCAGCGGGTCGATCGAGGTGTCCGGCCCGGTGTAGTACGCCAGCGGGTAGTACATCGGCAGCGCGAACAGCGGCTTGGCGTTCTGGAACGCGGTGTCGACCAGGTCGAGGAGCTTCCCGTAACTCTTGCGGATCGAGTACTCCGCGACCTTGGGGTCCTCACGCTCGGGGAACGAAGCGGCGTCGCCGGTCTCCTGGATCTGGCTTGCTCGGGCGTAGGCCCGGCTCCGCTGCACCACGAGGCCCTGGAAAAGGTCGTCGCCGCTGAGCAGGTCGGCGGCCTCCTCGGTGGCCTCCGCCTCGGGGACCTCGTCGCCGAGCTGCTGCTTCAGGGTCTTGGTGATCGAGTTCAGCCGGCCGCTCAGGCTCGTGACACCGAGGGTGCGGGAGAAGAAGGCGTCGTCGCCCCGGCTGAACAGCTCGACGAGGTGTTTGAAGTCGTTGAGCGAGTTGTTGATCGGCGTCGCCGTGAGCATGAAGACGCTCTTGTGACGTGCCTCGCCGATGAGGTCGTAGAGCTTGTAGTAGCGGGACCGGGTGAACGGGTCCTCGGGATCGCCACGCTTGCCGGTGTTCCGGAAGTGGTGGGCCTCGTCGATCACCACCGCGTCGGCCAGTTCGGTGATCCGCTCGAACCGCTCGGGGTACTCCAGCGCCCGGGTCAGGTCGGTGTGGCTGAACACGGACAGGTTCGAGAAGTCGGCCGAACCGTCGACACCGCCGATGTGGGGCAGGTGCTTCTTGAGCTCGGGTACCCACACGGAGTCCTTCACCGACTTCGGGGCGAAGAGCACCACTCGCTTGTTCTCGTGGAGGACGAGGCGTTCGAGGAGCAGCAGTCCGACGTAGGTCTTGCCGAGCCCGACGCCGTCGCAGAGGAACGCGCCACCGTGTTGGCGGGCGATGCTCACCATCGACCAGTAGGCCTCCTGCTGGTACCGGTCGAGCTTCGGGAACATCTTCGAGTGGTGCTGGTCCCAGTCGTTCGCCGTGGGCTCCAGCTCGCCAAACATGGACCGCAGCGCCTGGGCGTAGACGTCGAAGGGACTGAACAGCTGGGCGTGTCGCTCGATCACCCTCACGACGTCGTCAGTGATGTCGACGGCGTCGTCCCAATGGTGCTCGTACCACTCCTGGAGCTGCGCGACCTCTGTGCTGCTCTCGATCTTGATGTTCAGCTCGACGTTCTGGGTGAGGCCGGGTCGCGTGAAGTTGCTCGACCCGACCAGCGCCTGGGACCCGATGACTTCGAAGCGGCCATGGGTGATGTACGCCTTCGCGTGGAACTTGTCCTTGTTGTAGACCCGGCACTCGATCTGGCCGGATGCCAAGCCAGCCATGATCGCATCGATCCCGGTGAGGAACGGGTCGCTCTCCTTGTCGTCCTCGATGCTCTCGTCGAGACGATCCTCCGCCCGCTGCTTCACCGCGACCAGCAGCGCCTTCTTGGTCCGATGGGAGACCTCATCGCCCATCAGGATCCGGATCTTGTCGAACTTCTGCCAGTGGCCGTCGAGGTCAAGCAGCGAGCCGATCTCGAAGAAGCCAGTGGCGATGTCGATGCTGCTCGCCAGCTCCGACCACTCGCGCAGGTAGTCCAGGCCGTTGCGCCCCGACGGCCCGTTGTCGACGATGAACAGCGGACCCTCAGCCATGCTGCGGGCAACCCTCGCTCAGCTCCACCCGCGGCATGCGTGGTGTCCCCCCTTCATCTCCGACGCACGAAGTCCGCCTCGACCGTACCGCTCTGCCAGCCGGTGAATGGGCCGTGCCTGAACGCAGGTGCCGACGGCGCTGGCGACGTGGCGCGGCAGGACCCGCGGCACCGGACTTTCAGGCGCCATCGAGCTCGCTCGCGAGATCGCCGAGAAACGCGCGGACATCGTCGGTCAGGCGGGTGACCTCGTCGCCCGCCTGCTCGATGGCCTTGAGGGACTTGGAGTGGCAGGAGCGGATCGTCTGGACCCGCCCGAGGGCGGTCCGGGCCTGGTCGATGAGAGCGGCGATGCGGTCGAGGTCGATGGAGTCGGTCTCGGCATCGGACAGCTCCCGCCGGGCCATCCAGCGGGCCCACATGTAGGCGAGGCGCAGGGCACCGTCGTCGGCCCCGTCCTCGTCGAGGACCACGATCGCCCGGTTGCCCGAGTAGTGGAACGGGACGGTGGTCGGCGCCTGGTCCATCGAGCTGAACACCAGGACGCCGGCGACGGCGTCCCGGTTCTCCATGGCGGCGTCCAGCTCGTCATAGGCCTTGCGCAGGCTCAGCTTGGTGGACTTGGCCTCGAGGACGAAGCGGACCTCGGTGCCCCGGGTGTCGTCGAGGTCGAGGGTGACCACCTCGTCCCCCTTCTTGGTGCCGGCGACGCCGGCCGTCGTACCGGTCTGCTCGGCGAGGTCCCCGTGGCCGAGGGCCAGGGTCTCGACCCGGGCGTGGAGGACGTCCTCGAAGGTGAAGCCCTTGGCCGTGGTGATGGCGATGACCGGCGCCACAGCGGCGTTGACGGCCATGGTCTCCGAGACCACCTTGAGCTCGGCGTGCACCCCCTCCAGCTGGTCCTTGAGGTTCTCCTTCACGTCCCGGGCGACGGCGGTGCGGAGGTTGGCCAACGGGCTGTCGTCGCCGTCGACGGTCACCAGGTCCGAGATGGCGTCGACCTGGCTGCGCTGTGCCTCGTCGAGCATCTTCTCGATCAGGCTGATGACGCTCGACTTCGACTCGGGATCGAAGGTGGTGCCGAGCAGGGCCTCGAGGTCGGCCCGGTGCTTGTCGAAGACCAGCGGGATGGCCCCGCCGTCGGGAGCCACCGCCTCGCCGATGGCCTTGGACAGACCGTCCACGGCCTGGTCGACCTGGCGCTCCATCTGCTCGGCCATCGAGGCGAACCGGCGGTCGATGACCTCGGTGTCGACGTTGACCCCGGCGGCGCGGACAGCCCGGGCGCCGACGTGGAGAGCCGAGCGGACGGCGCCGCCGGCGTCCTCGGCCTCACGGACCAGGTCGACGAGGACGGGATCGGTGTCCTCCATCGCGGTGATGACGACGACGCCATCGACGAGGACGACGGTCGACGGATCGGGGTGCAGGGGGATCGGGTCAGTACTCAAGGTGATGGTCTCCGTTGGTTTCGTGGTTCGTGGGAATGGATCAGTGGATGGGGCTCAGGCGGCCAGTACGGGGAGGTCGAGCAACGGACCGAAGCGGTCGTCGCTGCGACCGATGCGGGCCAGGCGCTCACGGACGCGCTGGCAGATCTTGCGGACCAGGGCGGGCGACAGGCCGTGGGTCTGAGCCACCGTCACCGCCGGCGAACGGTTGCCGGCGCCGTGCTCGATCAGGACGTCGAGCCAGACGACCTGGTCCCGACGGCTGATCCCACCGGTCAGGGCCTCGACGAGGAGGGCCGCCTCGTGCCGGTCGGCGGCGAGCCGATCGAGCACCTCGAGGGGAGCCGGCGGCGCCGGGGTGTTGACCGCCTGGTGCGGGTCGCCGCGGTCGTCCACCAGCGAGTGGTGCCGGTCGAGGTCGTCGGCCAGGATCCCGAGCCGGGCGAAGGCCAAGGCGACCAGGCGCTGGCGGGCCCAGGCCCAGGGCGGGGCGCCGCCGTCGGAGCGCCAGCTCGGGGCAAGGTCGATCAGCTCGACGATGCAGTCCCGGATCAGGTCCTCGAGGCGGTCGGCGCTGAGCCAGATCCCGGCCTCCTGGAAGCGGGCCAGGAGGAGGCGACGGACCGGAACGGTCGCAGCGTCGAAGAGCGCTCCGATGGCCGGCGCCTCGCCGGCGACGACGCCGGCCATGATGCGCTGCAGCTCGTCCTTGGAAACGCGGGGCTCAGCAGACATCGACCCGCCGATCGTCGACCACCGTGTCGCTCTCGACCCCGGCGCCGAACACCCGCTCGGCGTCGGCGGTCGAGAGCTCGCCGGTGATGTTGATGAGGTCGATGCGGGGGACCTCGACGGTGCGGGTGGCCACGGCACACGGACGGATCACGCCTGCGTCGGTGAGGTCGATGATCTCGACGTAGCGGTCCGGGTAGTGGTGGCGCTTCGGCGTCGTGGTGACCGGGTGGACCACCACGTCGTGGGCGGAGGCCGACACGACCACGGCGGGCCGGGTCTTCTCCCCCGGCTCGTCGTCGAAGGGTACGTGGGCCCAGACGACCACACCCGGCACGAGCCGATTACGGGGCACCGGCTTCACGATGCTGAGGCGAGGCGTACGCACGGCGTGCCGCCCGTCACCGCCCCGACCCTTGTGTTCCTCCCTGCTGTCCCTGTACCCTCTGCTCATGGCGTAGGAATCCTCCCGGTAGTCCCTGTTGTTCTGCCCAGGGACAAGAAGTTACGCCACCGGCAGCAGAATAGCAACACTGAGAGCAGATTTCTTACGATGTCAGCAGAAAACCGCCAGGACGTGGGGCTCGGCAGGGCCGTTGAGCTCCGCCGCACCGAACTCGGGCTCAAGCGCCGCGAGCTGGCCGAACGGGCTCGGCTCAGCTACCCCTACATCAGCGAGATCGAGAACGGCGTCAAGGAGCCCTCGGCGAAGGCGCTCCGCCAGATCGCCGAGGCTCTCGAGATGAGCTTCGTCGACCTGGCCGCGCTTGAGTGAGCGGGTCGAGGGCGGCTCGACCGAGACGTCATCGATCCTGCTGCCGCCTGACGAGCCGGTCCCAGCGCCTCGCTTGGTCGACGCTCCCCCGGCAGTCGCGTACAGCCTCTCCCAGCTCGGCTCCGTCCAATCCGCCCTGCCCGGGGAGCCCCAGCCGTCGATTGAAGGCGATCTGGAGATCGTGGAGGCCGTCCGCCTTGAACTCGACCGTTGGCGGCGAGATGAGCTCCCCTCGCTGATCCGCGCCGAAGTCGAACGGCAGCTGGATGCCCGAGACGACGGGCCAATCGACCGGTGAGGCCGATCGTCACCCACGGCTTCGAGCTTGCCGACTGGCAGGAGCGCGCCGTCGACGACTGGGTCGAAGGTGACGACCGACCGTTCCGCGGAACGCTCGAGATCTTCACCGGTGGCGGCAAGACCCTGATCGCGCTCGCGGCTGCGGCTCGGGCCGCGGCCACGGAGCCGGACCTCAAGCTGGCGGTGGTCGTCCCGACCGAGGCGCTCGCTCGTCAGTGGATGGTGAGCATCGAGCGCTACACGAACCTCGAGGCGCACGAGATCGGGCTGCTCGGGGCCGGGCGCCACGACAGCCTCGACGACCGCCGGGCGCTGGTGGCCGTGCTCAACAGCGCAGCCAAGCAGCTGCCGGCAATGGCCCGGCAGAACCAGCCGCTGATGCTCGTCGTCGACGAGTGCCACCGGGCCGGGGCGCCGTCCTTCGCTCGGGTGCTCGACACCCCGTCGGCGTTCCGGCTCGGACTGTCGGCCACACCGGAACGGGAGGAGCTGGACGACGACGGCGAGCCCCTCGTCTTCGACGAGCAGCTGGTCGGGCGCTCCCTCGGCGGGGTGGTCCACCGCTTCAACCTGAAGGACGCCCGGCTGATCGGGTGGCTGCCCGACTACGAGATCCACCACCACGGCCTCACCCTGCACCCCGACGAGCGCAAGGAGTACGACACCGTCAGCCGCCGGGTCGACGACCTGGCCGACCAGCTACGCCAGATGGGCGTCGACACGACCCGGGCCATGTCGCTCCGCGGCAAGCAGGGCGACCTCGGCGAAGCCGTGCGGGCCTACGTGGGGGCCACCGCGCAGCGCAAGGACCTCCTCTACCGGGCCCGGGAGCGCACCCGGGTCGCCGCCCACCTCGTGACCGAGGCCATGGGCCGACGGGAACGTCGGGTGCTGCTCTTCCACGAGCGGGTCGACCAGGCCACCCAGCTGCACGGGGCGCTGAGCGAGGCGCTGCCCGAGGTTCGGGTCGCCCTCGAGCACTCCCGCCTGCCGGACTCCGAGCGGGCCGCCTCCGTGGCGGCGTTCCGCACCGGCGAGGCACCGGTGCTGGTGTCGGTGAAGTCCCTCATCGAGGGCATCGACGTGCCCGAGGCCGACATCGGCGTCTCCGTGGCATCGAGTGCCAGCGTCCGCCAGCGGATCCAGGCCCTCGGCCGCGTCCTGCGCCGCGACGTTCGGCGCCGACGACGGCCCGAAGCAGGCCGAGATGCACGTCCTCTACGTGGCCGACAGCGTCGACGAGCTGATCTACGCCCGGGAGGACTGGTCGGACCTCACCGGCGAGGGCGAGAACCGCTACTGGAAGTGGGGCCTCGACCCGGAGGCATCTCCAGAGCCCCAGCCCGGACCACCCGCCTCGCCCCGCCCGACCGAGGAACAGGAGTGGGAGCGTCTCGGCGAACGGGCACCAGAACAGCCGGAACGGTGGGAAGGCGTGCTCAGCGGCCAGGAGTACTCGGTGGACACCCTCGGCACCGTGAAGAACGAGTGGGGCACGACGATGGCCAACGCTCAGGGCGTCGACGCCATGGTCCAGGCCGTGCGGGGTCGTCCCGGTGGCCGGTTCCGGGTGACGCCGGCCCACCGACTCGTGCTGGTCTCCCGCGATGGAGCCGACCGGACCGAGTTCATGGTCGCGGGTCAGCTGACCGAGCCGTTCCGAGCAGTCGAGGAGAACCCCTCCGTTGGGCTCGGCGACCTCGACCTGGCCCTCCTCTCCCATGGCGACCGCTACCCGGGTCCGGCCACGAACGAAGGCGGCGACTACCACCTGCGGATGAAGCGAGGCGGCGTGATCGAGCGCAAGGCCGGCCGCGGCGGGTACGAGTTCGCACTCACGGAAGGGGCAGACCGAGCCGATCTGGTGGAGAATGCACTGCGCCTGCTCGACGCCTGGCGCGACGCGGTGGGTCGGGGCATCCCCTTCTCGGTCAACGGGCTCGGGGACGCGTGGTACGAGGCGGGGGGCGAACGCCGCTTCCTGGCCAGGGTGGTCGGCGGGTTCGCCTGGCCGTCGGACGAACAGGGGAGCGACTAGATGGCGATGAAGTACCCGGGCTACGTGCCCTCCAACGTGAACAAGGACGCCAAGTACTCCGTCGTCAACGGGACGAACGGGTACGAGATCCGGCTCATCTACCGGCTGAGCGCTCGCGAGGAGGCCCTGCTGACCACCGAGCACCACCAACCCCTCGTCGACATGGTCAACGAGGTGAAGCTCGAGCACAACGGCAAGGAGGGCGGCGCCTTCTACATCAACGAGTACCTGGACGTGCTCGTGCCGACCGTCGACGGCAACTGCTACTTCGCCGGGCAGTACCAGCAGCCGCTGGCCTTCGAGTTCGAGGGCGACGTCATCAGCCCCAAGGCCCCTCCCGGCCTGCAGCCGGGCGAACCGTGGCCCGGGCCACACGTGGGCATCCGCTACAAGCTGAAGGCCGGGGGCCGGGACATCGAGTACTCGACCAAGCCGAAGCCCAACATCGTCCGCACCGACCTGCTCTCGGACCACCACGGTGAGGACGCAGCGGCGGAGCTCGCCGTGCGGCTGGCTCAGGTGAAGGGCGAAGCAGGCGGCCGGATCTACCTGAACGAGTGCGGCGAGTTCTTCTCCCCGCCCGCGAAGCTGGGCGAGGACTACATCTACCTCGGCGCGCTCGACGACGACGTGTGGTTCCCCCCACCGGACGTGCCACGACCCTGACCAGCGGTACGGCGGAAACGAGGGGGGACTGATGGCGAAGGACGACGGTGGATCCGTCTGGGCCGGCTCGGCGATCGACGGGCTCCAGCTCCCGGTCCCACCGGACTATCGGCCTGCGTTCAACGACGACGCCGGCTGGGAGCTCCTCCTCCACAGCGATGTCTTCGAGTGGCTGACCGACCCGGCGACGGACGGCGCGCTGCGTAAACGGGTCTACTTCGTGCTCCGCGAGATGCTCGTGAGCGGCCAGAGCGGACGGGTGAAGTCGGTGCGGGGAGCGGGAAAGGGCTGGCTGCGCACCCCTCTCGGCGGCTCGGGCGGGTTCCACTACTACCTCTGGTGGGCGCCCCACAGCTCGTCCGCCGTCGACGGCGCCGGTCTCGAGGACCGCCAGATCCTCGTGCGGCGGGTCCGACACCACGACGAGACGAACCTCGGGCTCGATCCGGGCGTGCTGGACGACTGGATTCCCATCACCCTGGAGGAGGTCCTCCAGCCGGAAGGCGATTCGCCCTTCACCGAGCAGCAGATGGCGATCGCCACCCATGGTGACAAGCCGGTCACCATCGTCAAGGGCACGCCGGGATCCGGGCAAGACGACGGCGCTGTGGCTGGCCGGATCGTTCTCCAGCGGCCCACGGTCCCTCTACATCACCTACAGCCGCGGGCTCGCTCGGACGGCAACGGACTACTTCCGGGCATTCGGCCCCGAAGAGTCGCCAGTCAGCGTCCTCACCTTTGAGGACCTCCTCGTCGACCTCGCTGGCGCGGTCCCCGGCTCGATCGACTTCATGGCGCCGACATCCGGAGCCGAGCGGTTGGCCGGACACCTGAGTGACCACCGACAGGGTCTCGGGCAGTGGACCGATCGGTGGGACGAGCTCTACGCCGAGCTCCACGCCCACTCCGTCGGCCGGGCGCTCCCCGTCGAGTTCCGCGGCATCGACAAGACGACCGGTCCGGTGCTGTCGACCGCCGGCTACATGAAGGCCCGCAAGGACGTGCTCTCCAAGGCGCAGGCCGGCATCGTCGACAAGGTCGCTCAGCGGCTGGTCGAGGACGACGCCATCGAGCGGCTGTTCCCCGGTCCGTCGCATGCCCGCCGCCTGCTGCTGGGAGTGGATGAGCCGCCGCCCGCTCGCTTCGCCGGCGTCACGTCGATCATGGTCGACGAGATCCAGGACCTCACCCAGGTCGAGGCGATGCTGCTCCTGACGCTGACGCTGCGCATCGCGGTGGCCGAAGGGAAGATGCCGAAGCTCCTGATCGCCGGCGACGAGGCCCAGACCGTTCGGCCCACCGATTTCAGCTGGGACTGGCTGGGGGACCTCATTGCTACCGTCCTCGGCCGTCGTCTCGGGGCCCGCGAACCGCACGCCTTGGATGCCAACCTCCGCTCACCCAAGCTGATCGCCTCGGTCATCGAGAGCTCGCGGCTGCAGTACCGACGCTTCGAGAAGGACCTTCGGCCGGGCGGTGCGACCACAGTCCGAGCCGATGAGACAACGGTCGGCCGGGTGCTCTACTGCCGGGCCCCGGAGGACCAGGACTGGGCCGACGTCGCGGCGTTCTTCGCCGGCACTCCCTCCGCTCAGCTGGTCTACCCCGGACACCGGCTCCCGGCGGACCTCCCCGTCCCGACCGTCGATGACGAGGCGGTAGACCTTGCCACCTCCGACCAGGTCAAAGGCCTGGACTTTCCCCTCGTCGGCATCGTCGACGCCGGGCGGCGAGAGCAGGAGCTCATCGACATCGCGGCGAAGGCCGAGACCCAGCCCGTCCTGTCGCTGTGGGGCAGAACCCTCGCCGACCAGTTCCACGTGGCGGTCTCGCGGTCGACCGAGACCCTGGTCCTCCTGGACCGAGGCGACATCGACCACACGACCACGGTCAGAGCGCTCATCGGTGAGGAAGCTTCCGCGGAGATGGAGGAGGTCGAGCCGGATGGTCTGCACCAGCTCGTCGACGAGGAGTCGGATCCCGCCGACCTCCTACTCGCCCAGCTGGAGCGGATCCGGCAGGTCCTCGACGACGACCCCGAGCGGGCCCTTCGCCTGGCGGTCAGCGCGCATCGGATGCTGGAGCGCGCTCGTTCGTCCGACACCGTTCTCGACGAGATCGTCCACGACACGCTGCGCATCCGAGGGGTCGCCGCCGCGATCGCCCTCAATCGTCGAGGCCCGAGCCTGGACGAACAGCGTCGGGAGCACTTCCTCCAAGAAGCGACCCGGTGGCTGGGTGAGGTCGACCTCGGTGAGCTCTACGGGGTCGTGGCCCGAGTCGAGCCGTCGGTGTTGGAGGAACCGGCTGCCGCCGGCGTCGTGTCCAATGTCCGAGAAGCCGGTCGCCGCCACACCGATGTCGCCCGACAACTTCCCGAGCTCCTGGCCCCCTTCCAGAACCTCTTGGTGCGGTGGGTACAGGTGCTGCCCGACGCGGAACTGTCCGACGACGACGAGCAGGTCATCAAGGTGCTCGACACGCTCGAGGAGCTCGTCGAGGCCCTCGAGACCGACCATCCCGAGCTCCCCGAGGCACGCAACGGCATCGTCGAGGCACAGGCGGCTCGTGCCGCCGACTCGGGCCGGTTCGAGCGGGCTCTCCTGCTCCACCGCCGCCTCCCGACGACCGACATCGACTTCGTCGCCGCGTGCCTCGAAGGCATGGGGCAATGGCGGGAGGCGTCCGAGCTGTTCGAGTCCAGGGGCCGTGGGGACGATGCCCTGCGCTGCGCCCGGGAGATCCCGGACTTCGACCTGGCCCTGCGACTCGCCGGTCCGGAGCGATCCGATGTCGCCGATCGGTTGCGCTGGGCGACCGAGCTCGTCGCCGGGTTGGATCCGACCGACCTCGCCCTGGGCGAACCACTCACCGAGGCCGAGCACGCGTTCCTGACCGCGCATGTCGCCGAGGCACTCGGCGGGGCGAGGAATGCCGTTCCCGGGGTGTCGTCCTGGGCCAAGCCGCCTGAAGCAACCAGCCCGCCCGAAGTCGACGACCTCACGGCAGTGGCCGAGGACCGGATCGCTGTCGAGCCCGCTCTACCAGAGGAAGCGGAGCCGACGGTTGCCACCCTCCCGGAGGACGAAGCGATTGAGGCTCCGGCCCCGGATGCACAGGTCGCGATGAACCCGGCGCTCGCGCCCGTCGAGCTGATCGCGGTGAACGACCTGGCCGACGAGCTCGACATCACGACCGAGCAGTGCCTCGAGATCTGCAGGGCACTCGGCGTGCCGGCCAACGACGGCGGATCCCGGCTTCCTGAAGTGATGGCCGCCCGAGTGCGCCGCCGGGCAGCCCGATAATCCGACTATCTCAGTCGTCACAGGGGACCCGTACCCCGCAATCGTGGGAAGGCCAGGTCGACGACGAGCCCCGCATCGAGGCGGTCACGGGAGGTAACCCTTGAACCCGCAGCTGTCGATTCCGTCGGCCGACCACGACGAGCACCTCGTGGAACCGGACACCGAGGTCGTGATCGAGGCACCCGCCGACGGCAACATCGGGCCCTGGGTCGAGCGATTGCGACCGTCGCCTGTCGCTCTCGACCAACTACAGAAGGTGGAGGACGTTGAGCCTTGGGGTGACTACCCCCAGTGGATCGCGCCCCTTGACATCGGGGTACAGATCAACGGAACACCCTGGGGCTGGACCATCGACGTGGACCAACTCGGCTTCGGCGACGCGGACTGGTTCCTGCTCCCCCTCGGTTACCTGGCCGCAGCAGAGACCGTGGCCAGCGTCAGCTGTTGGCAGAGCGCGAGCATGACCGGCGCGGTCGTCAACACGACGGGTCTGGTGCTCGGGGACGTGTCCCTGGGCTGGCAGCTCTTCGACGAGCAAGGCCTGACCTGGCGCACTGTCGCGACGGGACGAGCGAGAGAAGCGATCGCCCGCGAGATCATCGCCTCCGCCTTCGACGGATGGGACGAGCCCGAGTGCCCGGTCTGCAACGAGTCCGGCTGGGAGATCACGGTGTCGCTGGCCGACGATCTCGTGCTCGACCTGGGAGCGTCCACCGTGGCCACCGTCTGGGCCCCGTGCGCCGCCCACGCATCGCTCGCCGAAGTCGAGTTGTCGGCGATGACGTGGCACTGGGAGGTCTTGCGCTCACCTCGCGGCCTGCTGACCGGACACTGGGTGCCCGGGCCTGCCCCGCAGGCAGCCGAAGACGACCTCACCGAGCCCCCGTGGTCCACGGCCGTCGAGAACCGACTCCTCCGCCGACAGCTCGCCGACCGGGCTCCTCATCTCCGCCGCTTCCTAACCGAGCTCGTCGCCCTCGGCTGCGAGGTCGAGGTGCCCGACGCACAGCGCCCCAACTACCTGAACGTTCAGCCGGCGTCAGGCCATGGCCGGGGTCGGCTGTGCAGTGTCAATGCCACGACTGGCCGGGTCGAGTTCCAGACGAACTCGTGGTTCGTCGCCGATGCAAAGGCCGTCGAGGGCGACATCGACCACCTCACCGCAGGCGACAAGGCCGCAATGGACCTGGTGTCCGACGGTCAGGTCGACCACGCCGTCCGACTGGCTGCGATGATCCTCCTCCTGCGACGCGGTGGCTGAGGGACTCACGAATGGGACCGGAACGCTGATGGATGCTTCGCCACAGGGCGTCTTTCCGATGGGTCAACCGCTGGCCCGCACGGCGCCAACCGCAACTGACCATCGTCCAACCTTCGTGCTCGGTGCGTACCCGAGCGCGCTGCACGTCCGTTGGGACTCCCCACCGGGTCGGCCCGGCGAGGTGTACGGAGCGATCCCGGTGGACAACGAGCCGGAACCGTTCTGGGATGGCAGCGATGCTGTCGATCGGATCGAGGCCTGGAAGGTCGCCGTTGGGTTCGCTCCCACGGCCCATGGGAGCGTCAGTTCAGCAGGCTATGGGTCCTCGGGTCGCCAACTCGACGCCTGGTATCTCGAGCCACTTGGCCTCGAACGGGATGCCTGCTGGATCACCGACTGCCTCGACACCTACCGGACCAGCGAGAACGGACGCCCCCGGATCGAGGAGGCGTTCGGTCCCCCCGGACCAGGCAAGGCCTGGGATCTCCCACCCCACCCCAACCGTGGCGACATCGCCACCGAGGCCAAGGCGGCCCACCTCGGACGCATCAGGACGGAGCTGGCCGCCGCTCGGCCGGAGCTCGTCATCACCCTGGGCGACGACGCCCTCTGGGTTTTCGCCGAACTCGCTGACGCCGACGGCGCACCGCCTCGCCTGCGCTGGTGGGACTATGGGCGAGCCATCGAGGTCCAGTTGGATGGTCGAGCCGTCCGCTGGCTCCCACTGGCCCACCCGGGATCTGTCAGCCGATCGAGGACCTGGCCGTCACGGGAGCATCACGAGTGGCGGCGCCTCGAGCAGCACCTCCGGGAGAACGGCGGCCGCCTCTACCGCCGGGTCGTGGTGGCGACCTGCCACGAGGACGATCCCGATGAGCGCCACGACCACACGGCTCCATCCGTGTGGTTCCCTGACCTGCCCGACGGACCTCAGCTCGAGGGCCGAGACCACGAAGATCAGTTCATCGACGACCTCGCTGAGCACGACGCCGTGGTCCTCGGGGCTCGCGGCTACGCCGACCGCACGCTGTTCGGTGAGCTCGTGGTGGCCCGAGAGCTCCTGGCCCAGCGATGGCCGCAACACTTGTCGTTGCGCTGTGCGGCCCTGAGCGACGAGCCCGAGCCGAACATGGACTGGGTCTACCAGCGCAACGGGATGGCTGTCCTCCGGAGCACAGCCCCATGAACTTTCCGAGGACGTATGAGGACCGCCTGCTCGAGCGCCACTGGCAGGAGGTGCTGACCCGCGGCACGCTCTGGTTGGAAGTGGAGCTCGGCAAAGGGCTGGGCAACTTCCCCGCCGCGACCGGCCGTCGGCTCGACGGGCTTTGGGTTCCCGACACCCCTGACAGGGGCCCGACCCTCTGGCGCCGGTCCTCGGACGTGCTGGCTGAGGAGCTGGACACCGACGAGATCGAGGTCATCGAGGCCAAGCGCCACCTCAACCACGACGTCATCGGCCAGGTCCTGGCCGGGATCGACATGCTCGCCCGGGCGTACCCGAGCCGAGCCGTGATCCGACGCAGCGTCGTGGTCGGCGAGACTGATCCAGCGCTCAGGGCCCTCTGCTGGAAGTGGGACATCAGCATCCACGCCTATCCCGAGGTCCGCTGACCAGAACTCTCCTCCCACTGCAAGGTTGGCCGGTGAGCCGCCCAACTTGCGTTGGGCCTGAACTGGGTCAGTCGAGGCGGTCTCCACCGGCCTGCTGGGCCAGCACGCTGGCGAGCCTCAGGGCAGCCGGACGAGATCGACGCACTCGCAGCTGACGCTGATCACTTTCGGCCCGTCTGCACCGCCCAGGCCTCGATTTCCTGACGGACCCACAGTCGACACCGGCCACGACCAAGGTCGACCGCAGGACGGGGCATGTCGTCGTAACGACGCTGGTACGTGCTGACACTGTTCGGCTGCGCCAAGCCCAGGTACTCGGCGATCCACCGGGCGTCCACAAGATCGTCTGTCTCGACGACGGGCGCCATACGCGGAGTCTAGAAGCATCGACTGCTCGACCATGAACCTTGGTAGTCTATAACCTTCGACACTCACAGTGCAGTGGTCCCGGGCGATGCGGCAACACCCCCGGGACCTGGCCCGAACCTCAGGAGGTCCTGGCATGACCCAGCCTACGAACACCACCACGACGACGTTCGCCACCTTCGTGAACACCGAATGGCTCCCGTTGATGCGAGGCCGGCTGAAGCCAAGTACGTGGGATTCGTACCGGCGCAACATGTTGCTGCACGTGCTGCCCACCCTCGGATCTCAGCCGATTGCCGATCTCACCGCCCGAGAGCTCAACGCCCTGTACGGGATGCTCCTCGAGGCTGGCCGGTGCAACGGCGCAGGTGGGTTGAGCGTGTCCACCGTCCGCTACATCCACGTGATCATCCACGGGGCTCTTGCCGATGCTGTGGACCTCGACCTGATCGCGGAGAACCCGGCCACCAAGGCCAAGCCGCCCAGGGCGACCAGCGGGGCGCGCCATGAGATGAGTGTCTGGAACGCCGACGAGCTCCAGCGGTTCCTGGCCTCGCTCGAGCATGAACCGCTCTATGCCGCATTTCGTCTCGCCGCACTAACGGGGATGCGGCGTGGCGAGGTCCTCGGTCTGAGGTGGGGCGATCTCGACCTGGACCGCGGCCAGGTCGTCATCCGCCACACCCTGGTGTCCATTGCCTACGAGGTGGTCGACTCGACGCCGAAGACCCACCGGCCCCGGATGGTCGAGCTCGACGCGGAAACGGCGTCTGTCCTTCGCCGGCACCGTGACAAGGTCGCGGGCGTCGGCAGCGAGCCCGGGCCGACCGATCTCGTCTTCACGGACGAGAACGGAGTCCGACTGCATCCTGATCTGTTCACACAACGGTTCGACCGGCTCGTCGCACGGTCTGGGCTGCCACGGATCCGTCTGCATGACCTGCGGCACACGCACGCCACGCTCGGCCTCGCCGCCGGCGTTGGTGTGCGGGTCATGAGCGAGCGGCTCGGTCATGCCTCGCCGGAGTTCACCATGAAGCAGTACGTACACGTGCTCCCTGGGATGCAGGCCGCCGCGGCACAGCAGATCGCCGACTTGATCGGGGGCACCTGATCGGGCTGTGGGTGATCGGGTCATAGGTCAGGGCGAGCCGGGGTCGTCGAGTTCCCAGAGCGCGAGCAACTTCTTGCGATCCTCGGGCCTCTTGATCAGTCGCTGTGATCGCTCGCCGCCGGGAAGCAGTTTCGTGCAGTCGTCCGGTAGCGGCACCTCCTCAAGTTCGGTGGAGTACCGGGTGAACACGATGTCGTGGGGCCAGCGGCCTTTCACCTTCTCGACGTGGACAACTACCTGCGGCGGCGCTAGATACGGTTCAACCTTCGGTTTCCAGGCCAACACAAGCACATCCCCGACCCGCACAGAGACATCTCGGAAGTAGTTGTACGTCGTGGCGTAAGCACTGGGAACTCGTCGGATCACCTCGTCCTCGATCCGCTCGATCACGGCCGTGTCCTTCTCGCCCGGCTCCCAGGGCACCGTCTCGACCACCACAAGGCGGAACGGTTCATCAGGGACCGGCTTTAGTGGTCCTCGATCACGCGGCTCATGACCACCACCACGCTCCGGCGGCTTCCAGAGCGAGTGGGCACGAGCGAGAAACTCGTCGGTAACGGCCTCCCCCTCTCCTGCGACCCGCTCAACGAACTTGCGGGATGCCGAGACGACACCAGCGTCCGTCGTGCGCACCATGGCCTCGTTCAGTTCCTTCTCCGACGCCTGGGAATTATTTGCGGAGCCAACGAAGGCAGTGTTGCCGAGCACGAAGACTTTGGCGTGCAACGTCGGATCTGAGGAGATCTCGACACCCGCGGACAAGTAGCGGGCCAGCGATCCGGGGTTGACTGCACCGGTCCCGAAGCTGTGGTCCGACCCGTTCACGACCAGGATGTCGCCCTTGGTGAGGGGCAGACGCTCGTGCGAGCCAACACCCAGGTACGCGACTGCCACAGCGTGCTGCTTTGTCGATCTGCACTTGGCCGTGATCTCGGACCACACACTCGCTCCGGTGAGGAGTTCCACAGCAGTCACAACTTCGACAGTAGCGATAGGCCAAGAGCACCTTCGCCCATATCCGGCCGCGATCCGACGAGTCGGCCACCCAGATCACCCTCCCGCACAAGGCCTCATCGTGTGATTCGATCTCGTCACTCTGGAACGTGACGTAGACGTCCGTCCTCTTCCTCCCACTCACGTAATGCCCGTTCCGCCTCCTCCTTGGTGGCGAATCTGCCCAGCACCCCACCGGCCCCTGGCACCGCCGACGACCACCTCCGGCGGGCGTCGACCCCCGGACCTGTCCCGTCACCGCCCTGCGGGCCTGGCTCGACCCCGCCGAGTTCTCCGGCCACTCCCTCCGAGCGGGGTTCGCCACAACCGCGGCGGCCAACGGGGCCAACGAGCGTCAGATCGCCAATCGACTGGTCACACCTCGATGGAGGTCCTCCGCCGGTACATCCGTCACGGCTCCCGCTCGTCCATCTGGACGCACCACCGGATGTCACACGACTCGCAGTCGAAGTAGGTGCACTCCGGGCCCTGGTAGCCATCCGAGACACAGCACCCCGCCGGCCCGTGACCCCCGTAGACCACCCGGCCACCACAGGTGGCGCACTCCTTGCGCATCACCGGCTCGTCGCGGAGATGCGGGTGGATCTGGCGCCACACGGCCCGCCGGTACCGCCGGGTAGCAGCCGGCGCCTGCGGTCAGGCGCCGTGGGCGGCTCCGACACTCCTGCTCGGCGCTCGTTTCCCGTATCGGCCGGTCACCGGTGGTCGACGGCCGGCGCCGACCCGGTCCGATCCGGCGCTCGACGCCGGATCAGCGGCGAGTCAGGATGACCGGGAGGTTGGTGTAGCCGTGCACGAAGGACGAGAAAGTCCGCTCCGGCTCGGCCTGGACCTCGATGCGCTCGATGCGCTCGAGGATCTCCTCCCACAGCACCCGGAGCTGTAGTTCGGCGAGGCGACTGCCCATGCAGTAGTGGATGCCGTAGCCGAACGAGAGGTGTCGGTCGGCGTTGGGGCGTTCGAGGTCGATGACGTCGGCGTCGGCGAACACGTCCTCGTCGCGGTTGGCCGACAGGTACCACATCAGGACCTGGTCGCCTTTGCGGACCTTCTGGTCGCGGATCTCACAGTCGCGGGTGGCTGTGCGGCGCATGTACGGCAGCGGGGTCTGCCAGCGGATGATCTCGGGCACGAGGTTCTTCACCAAGCCGGGGTCGGCGACCAGCTTGTCGTACTGGTCCGGGAAGGTGTCGAGCCCGTAGACGCTGCCGGACATGGTGTTGCGGGTCGTGTCGTTGCCGCCGACGATCAGCAACATGAGGTTGCCGAGATGGGCCAGGGTGGGCATGTCCCTGGTGGCCTCGCCGTTAGCCAGCATCGACACGAGGTCGAACCCGGGGTCCTTCCGCCGTTGCTCCCACAGTCGTTCGAAGTAGGCGACGCACTCCATCAGCTCGTCGATCTTCTGTTGCTGGGTCTCGACGAGGCCGCCGGGCTCGGGGACGGCGAAGACGACGTCGGACCAACGGGTGAGCTTGCGACGGTCCTCCAGCGGGAAATCGAACAGGGTCGCCAACAGCAACGTCGTGAGCTCCACCGACACGCGGTCGACCCAGTCGAAGCTCTCGCCCTCGGGCAGCGCCTCGAGCACCTCCACCGTGCGCTCACGGATCAGCGGCTCGAGGTTGCGCAGGTTGCTGGGCGCCGACACGGAGCGCACGGTCTTGCGCTGCTCGGTGTGCTTCGGGGGATCCATGGAGATGAACGACGTGATCTTCTCGAACTGCGCGTCGTTCTCGGGAGTCGGGCGAAGGCCCAGGGTGATGCCGTGCGCCGACGAGAACGTCTCCCAGTCACCGTCGACGGCTCGGACATCGTCGTACTTGGTCACCGACCAGTAGCGGCCCGCCGTCTCGAGCTCGTTGAGGTGCACGGGATCCTCGGCCCGGAGGCGGGCGAAGTGGTCGTGCCACCGGTCCTCCTTGAACAGATGCGGGTTGGCGGGGTTGATGTCCGCCAGGGCCAGGTCGGCGGCGTCGGGCACGCCTGCGCCCTTCTCGGCCATCTCCATCTCGGGCGTCCAGATGTCGGCGTCCAGGTAGTCGGATCGTTCGTCGATGGCGTCACTCATCAGCTCTTGCTCCTTCGTTCGTTGACCAGTGTGCTCGATCCAGGGGCACGGCGCGACCGCGATCGGCCCGGCCCATGGTCCGGACAGACCGGCCCGTCGACGCGCATTCGGACCGGCCCTCCGACTGCGACAATTTCGCAGCCGTGAGGTATCACTCTGATACCGTCGTTGTCGTGGCCATGACGCTTCGCCTCAGTGACGCCGAGCAGTCCGCTCTTCGCGAGCGCGCCGCAGCCGAGGGCATCTCGATGCAGGAGGCAGCGCGGCGGGCCGTCCGTGACTATCTCGCCCGTCAGGCCCACCAAGAACGGGTCGAAGCGTCCGCGGTGGTCATCACCGAAGCCCACGCCGAGGCGCTCGAGCGTCTCGGTCAATGAGCGACCGGCCCGAGTACCTCGACCTCGAGGACCTGCTGGCGCTCGCTCGACGGCTACTCGGTGATCCGCCACCGGTTCGCGACATCGGGCTGTTGGCATCTGCGGTCGCTCGTCCGCAGGCGAGCGTGTTCGGCGAGGACGCCTACCCGGACATCTGGACCAAGTCCGCGGCACTGCTCGAGTCGATCGTGATCAACCACGCCCTGGTCGACGGGAACAAGCGCCTCGGCTGGCTGGCGACCGCCGTCTTCCTCAACCTCAATGGGGCGCCCGTGGAACGCGCCCGAAACGCCGACGTCCACGACCTCGTCATCAGGGTGTCCGGCGGTAATTCGGACGTCGCGACCATCGCCGCGCACCTGCAACAGATCATCGAGGGGCCGCAGTCGCCCGTCAGATGATGCCCCACCGCCTCGTGTGCATGCCATCCGTGGTGGCCGGTGGACACGACGGCCAAGCCCTGAGAGACGGCGGCGCCTGCAATCACGATCGAGCATCGGGAACGAGCTCGACCACGTGGGGTGGCACGCCTTCGAGGCGTTCCTCACCCACCCGGTACCCACCGATCACGGCCGCCGAGCGTCCGGTCCAAACCACCGACGCGGCATAGGACATGCCTGAGTCCATCGGCAGCACCCTCCAGACGTCTCGTGCCGGATCGTATGCCCCGCCCGCCAGTGGTTGATCCATTCCGGGTCCCGGTTGCCCGAGGAGCACCACGAGCTCGCCCCCGGTCCAGGCGCCGCGGCCAGCGAACCCCTCGCTCTCGGCGATGACCTGACGCACCGACGTCGGCGCGGTGGCGATCATGCGCCACTGCTGGGTGTCGGGGTCGTAGGCCGCGCCGGCGTCGCGCGGGACGCTGATGGCGCCGCCGCCTTCGGTGCCTTGCCCACCCCAGACCACCATCTCCTCACCGGTCCATGCAGTCACGGCCCCGGCGGCGCCAGGGATCGGCGCGGCCGGAACGGTGGTCCACGTGTCGCGGTCAGGGTCATACGCCGCCCCGTCTCGCAGGGACATGATCCCCGCCGCGGTGCCCGGCGCGTCGACCTCGCCACCCCAGACGAGCAGCACGTCGCCCGTCCAGACGACCGACGAGCCGAATCGTTCCGGTACCGGGGGCGCCTGACCGATCCGCCACGTGTCGCGGTCCGGCGAGTAGCTCAAGAGGACGTCACGGCCTGGGCGTGTGCCTTCGCTGCCGAGGACGAGGACTTCGCGCCCGGTCCAGAACGCCTCCCCGTACGACAACGTGACCGGTGCCGATGCCAGCCGCCGCCACGTCTCCGCTGACGGGTCGAGCGCGTACGCGGACGGATCGGCCACCGCCTCAGGGCCGTCGCAGGTCGGTGAGGTCCGACCGGCCAGGACGACCAGCTCCTGTCCGGTCCAGACCGGGGCCGTCGGCCCGCAACCAGTAGGAGACGAGGGCAGAAGGCTCCAGGTTCGCGTTGCCGCACGGTACGCAGCCAGCTCCGGTCCTGGAAGCATCGAGCAGCACCCACCCGCCCCGGCCACCACCACCTCGCCGGCCGGCACCACCAGTCCACCCAGCCAGAACGGAGCGTCCGGGCCTGCGACCCACGTGTCGGGCACCTGGCTGGACGGCGGCGAGGTCGTCGTCGAGTCGGACACCGACGTGGTGGTCATGGAGGCGGACACCGACGTGGTGGTCGTGGAGGCGGGCTGCGCGCGTTCGTCGTCACCTCCCCCGGCGAGAAAGGCGACCAGCACCACAACGACCACGACCACGACCGTGACCACCACCACGGACCAGCGACGCGCGCTCATGACTCCGCGACGCCGAAACGGATCGATCGATGACATCGCACGATTCGACTATCCGACCGACCCCCAACACGCAGTAGAGGCGAACGTCACTGCACTGCGCTTCCTACTGCCCGGAAGGCCGCCGACCGACTGCGGCCTGACGACGGATCGGTCGACCTCAACGGCAGGCTGGACCCTCCCTCTCACCTCAGGAGCACCATGGCCCGGTACGTCACCAAGGTCCGCGCGCCGCGCAGCGTCGAGGACGCCTTCGCCTACATGGCGGATCTGCGCAACTTCGCCGAGTGGGATCCGGGGGTCACGGCGGCGGTCTTGGCGGAGGGTGACGGGCCGGGGCCGGACAGCGCCTTCGACGTGACCGTCAAGAGCCCGGGGCGGGACCTGAAGCTGCGCTACGTCACCGTCGAGCACTCGCCGCCCGGGTTCGTGCGGGCGGTGGCCGAGGATCGGTTCCTCACCTCCGACGACCGCATCACCGTGGAGGCCGACGGCGACCAGACCCTCGTCACCTACCAGGCCGATCTCACGCTCAACGGCGTGCTCCGCATCGCCGATCCGCTGCTGCGCCTGGCCTTCGGCCGGATCGGGGACCGGGCCGCCGCCGGCCTGCGAACGGCCCTCGACGGGGTCGAGGTCACCTGAGGCGACGTCGGGGGCCAGACCGTCGTGACCGACCGACCGTCCGGTGATCGGGCCGGCCGGCCGACCGACCCCCGCCGGCTTCAGTGGCGGCAGGCCGGGCCGTGGGCGTGCACCGTGTCCATGCTCAGCTTCCGGCCGAAGGCTCCCCGGCGGGTGTAGAGGTGTACCTCGGTGCAGTACTGCTCGAACCGGGGGGCGACCAGCACCCGGATGCCGTCGAGCAGGTTGACCTGGTACGGCGAGAGGTTCTTGTGCTTGGTGTTGGTGTCGACCGACACCTCGAGGTCCTTGCCTCAGCCGACCGGAGGGATGAAGTCGAGGGCCACCACCCCACCCTTGGACTCGATGAGGGCGAGGGCGTCGTCGTCGATGCGGATCTCCATGTGTCCGGCCAACCCCGGCGTCGGCTCGGATCTTCCCGGGCGGGGCACCGTTCAGCCGTTCGGGTGGATCAGCCCGCCGGGGAACCCGCTTCGGCTTCGGCGGCGGCGGCGAGGCGGTCGAGGGTCACCTGCGCGCCGGCGAGGGTGTGGCTCTGGCGGTCGTCGACGCCGGTGGCCAGGCGGGCGATCGGCTTCGACCCTTGTGGCCGCACCGGGCGGCGAGGACGAAGAGGTGGTCACCTTCGATGTCGAGGCGGGTGACTACGGGGCGGTGTGCTTCATCTCCGGCGCGGACGGACAGCCCCACGCCGCGTTGGGCATGGCGGTGCCCTTCACCGTCACCTGACCCCACACCGTTCGCGAAGCGCCCTCAACTCCGACCGTGGAGGTCCCGCTCGTCATTGTCGGGGACAATGCCAGCGTCGGCAAGGAGTGAGGGGTTGCACCTCGGCGTTGCTCGCGGGACCTCTCCGAGGGCAAGCGCGGTGACGTGGCTACCAGGGCATCAGGCCGCGTGCGGGTGCTCGGTCAAGGAGCCAGGCCAGAAGGTCGGCGTGCTCGGCCCGGTCAGGGAGCGCTCTCAGCCGCTTGGCCAGTTCGCCTTCGACGAAGGCCGAGGGCCAGTCGGAGACCCGATAGCCGATGTCGAGATCCACGTGATGCACCTCGACGTTGCGCAGATGATGGGTGATGATCTCGGCCATCGTTCGGGGACCGGCCTGCATGATTCCTTGCTCGTCCCAGTGTGTCTCATCGAGGGCGTCCCAGGCCGCCTCCAGGAGTGCGAACGACTGCTCCAGGTCTTCACGGAGTTCGACGGCCGGGCGGCCCGCGCCCGCATCTGCGGCCCGATCGGCGTCGTACCCATCGGCGTGGAGCTGGCGGATCTCCCCGGCGGCCGGACCCCCGAAGACCACAACGTGAGCCTTGGTCTTGTTGGCGAGGTGGGTGAGGACGTGCGCCCGCGAATACCGCGGCAGCAAGCTCGGCCCGCGTACGTCGTCGTCGGTGAGCGGCGCCAAGTCGGCGAGTAGGTGCCGATGACTCGTGCGGCAGACCATGATGTCGGCGGCAGGCTTCATCGCGTAACGGTAGGTGCGGCTCGGCGTTACTCGCGGACCTCACCGACGATGGAGGGGGTTCGCGACGCTGTCCAAGACGTTCGGGGGCGTGGTCGGTCAGGTCTTTCGACGCGTCTGAGAGGCTGTTCGGGTGGTCATCGAGGGATTCGCGGAACGTTGTCGGCTGTCGGTCCCTGCGCCGTTCGCGTTTGCCTTCCTGGCAGACCCGGCCACTGCGCCCGAGATCGATCCGGCGGTACGCGAGTACCGGCCGGACCACCTGCCCATGGCGGTGGGTACCCGGAACCTCATCCGGTTGCGCATGTGGGGGATCCCGCTGCGGGTCGTGTCGGTCGTGCTGAACTGGGAGGAGGGTCACCGGATGGTGATGGAGAACGTGAAGCCTCGGCGTCCGGTGACGGTGACCGCGACCCACATCTTCGAGCCTGATGGCGATGCCTGTACCTACACATGGGCCATGGCGTTCGAGGGCCACGGGATCCTGGGACGCCTGCTCGGCCCTCCCGTCGCCCGCTTCATGCACGAGAACGCCAAGGCCCAGCAGGTACGTCTGCGCGCTGCGGTCGAGCAGCGGTGGCGCGAAGGCGGCCAGAACTTGGACGACGGCTGACCGTACGTAGCGCCTCGGCGTTACTCGCGGAACCTCACCGAGGTTGGGGAGCGGAGCGAAGTGGCTGCGGAGGCGTCTGGTCGGTGACACCCCTCCTGTCTTGGTCGATGAGGCTCGCGGGTGGCGAGGTCCGGGCGCACCACGCCGAGCGGTGCCACACTTGGTGGGCGTTGCGGCTCCCTTGACCCGCAGAGATCGTTCGTGGTCGAACGATCCGGGGCGTGACGCCGGGGAGGGCGCGGTGGGATCGACGGGGATGGACCCGACACAGGACGGCCCGCGGTCGATGCTCGATGCCCTCGGGAACTCGGCCCGGACACCGATCACCTGGACCCCAGAGGACAACGTGGTGTACGCCGCCGCGGTCGGTGCTGACCCCGTCACCGACCTCGACTACCTCGACCTCTCGCGGGGTCCGGCGGTGCTCCCGACGTTTCTCGGTGCTCGGCTCTTCCGAGAGGGCCAGAAGCTCAACCTCTGGGAGTCCTGGGCCTTCGATCCCCACGCCACCCTCACGCTGTCCTGTGACATGTCGTTCCACCACCGTGATTCCGCCGCTGACGGTGACGGTGAGTCCGCGACAGAAGCCATCGAGGTGTGGGACAAGGTCTCGTCAGTGCTGGTGGTCACCGAGTCCGGCGTCACCATCGACGGGCAGGTGGTGTGCTCGGTGATCACCACGATGATGGTCCAAGGGCGCGGGGACTTTGGCGGCGAGCGCGGCCCGAGCCGGACGCCCGCCCCCGCACTCGATGACGCGGTGGACCTCGACATCGACCTCCCCGCCAACAGTGCGGCCCTCTACCAGTTGGTCGGGGAGCACAACCCCCACAGCCTCGATCCAGCCTTCGCGGCGGAGATGGGCCTTCCCGATCCGATCTCGGCCGGTCAACTACTGATCGGCGCGGCGGCTCTCACCCTCACCAGCGAGTACGCCGACGGAGACCACAGGGCGCTGTCTCGCATCGCGGTCGAGTTCGCCGGGTCCCACCCCATCGGCCAACCGTTGACGATGCGAGTTCAAGGCGATGGCACCGACACTTTCGACTTCGCCGTCCACTCAGGCGACCAGCCGATCCTTCTCGGCGGGAAAGCAGAACTTGCCTGACTGTCCCGCTCCCAGCATCGGCTACGACTGGATCCACCTGCGGACAGCCAGGGGCCGTAGCGCCTCGCGGCCGCGCACCTCGCCCACGATGGTGGCGTTTGGGCCGTAGTCGCCCACAGGCCCGCCACCGCCAGCGGTGGCGGGCACTGAGCGCGGGAGGCCGTCCATCAGCGCGATCAGCACGTCAGCCACCAGTGGCGACGGCCTCCAAGCGTTCAAGTGTCTTGGCCATGTCGACAGGGTGCTTCTTCGGATAGCCCATGAGCTTGATGAACCAGACCCAACGGGCCGTCGACCAGTCGAAGGTCTCCGTCACCTCGGTGCCGCCCTGGACGGGCTCGAACGCATAGCGCCAGCGGTGCCTGCCGATGTGTGCCCAGGCGATCAGGCGGTCCTGTTCGTACTCGACGACCTCGTTCTTGGTCCGGTACGGGAGGCCGTTCCGCATGTTCATGCCGAACTTGGAGCCGAGCACCAGTGGCTCGGGATCGCCCACCGCCGCCTTGACCGAGCCTGAGCCGTCGAAGTCGGCGTGCCGGTTGGCATCGGCCACGATGACGAACAGCGCTTCAGGCGGAGCGGGGATGATCCGGCTCACGGACACCTGTTCGGTGTTGCTCATGTGGCCAGGCAACCTACTTGCCGAGGACGGCCCGCGCTCCGACCGTCCCGGAGGTCGGCTGCGCCGCTTGGTGGCCGCCTTCCTGCGCGCGGGTCGGAGTGACGAGCCGACCGCACCGCTGCGGACCCTCGACGACCTCGCCGCCGACCTGCAGGGCCGCGTTCGGTGCCCAGAAGGTGTCTTGGTGGAGGTCGAGGACCGGGAGGAGTAGGTCGAGGGGGTAGATGGCGGGCTTCTCGTGGCGAGGTGGCTATGGGCCGTAGACGTAGAAGCGGTTCAGCTCCGGGGCCGTGCCGAACAGGACGACCTGGCCGTCCACCTCGGTCACCAGGTTCAGCATCCCGCCGACCGGACGGCGGAGGGCCTCGGGGATTTCTCTCCACGGAGCACCGTCGATCGACACCCAGGCCCCTGGAGATCCCTCGTCGTCGAACCCCGCGAGGACCGACGTCGTGTCGAACTGGGCGGCTGTGGCCAGATCGACACCGGGGAACGCCTCCGCGAACTCCGCGTCCAGCCGCCACGACCGCCCCTCGTCGTCGCTGCGCAGCAGCGCGGTGTCCGGGTGGCGCTCAAAGCCTTGGCCGACCGCGAGTTCCGCCCCGGAGGCGATCGAGTTCGGGTAGAGGTCCCGAGGCGCGTCGACGTCGAAGTGCGGGCCCCACTCGGTGGGGTCATCGGTCGCCCACCCAACCGTCGTCCAGTACGCCAAGAGGTCGCCGTCGGGGAGGTCGGCCAGCGTCGTGCCGCCGCCCTCGTCGGACTCCAGGACCTGCTCCCACTCCTCTCCCGTGCGCGACACCCAGATCGCGGCGTACCCGGTCGAGCTGCCGCCTGCGGCGACCCACCACCCGTCGTGGAAGATGATCTGGCTGGCGTTCGGGCGGCCCATCTCCGGCGCGGGGGGCCCGAAGGCGTCCGCCGGGAGCTGGAGGTCCCGCCACGTCCGACCCCCGTCTTCGGACCGCCAGACGACGTTCCGCCGATAGGGCTCGTCCCGGTCACCCTCGGTGCCGAACGCGAGCGCGGTGCCGTCGTGGACGGCGACCGCCCCCACCGAACCGGACATCATCGGAATGTCCGCCGCCTGCCACGAGCGGCCGTCTTCGCTCCACCAGATCGCCGAACGCCACCAATCGCCATACAGCACCGAGCCGACGAGCACGGCGTCCTCGCCGTCTGAAGCCACCGCCGACGGAGAGGCACCGTCCAGTCCGGCGTCCGCCTTGATGATGCGGCTCCAGCCGGGACCGGCATCGTCGCCGACCGCGACCTGCGTCGTGTCCGAGCGGTCGTCGAGGGCGATCGCTCCGGCAACCAGGCCGACGACGACCACCACGGCCGCCCCCGCTCCAACCCGTCGGGAGGTGCGTCGACGGTGGGCCCGCCGGGCGATTGCTCCCGCGTCCGGGGCGGTGACGTCCGCGACCCCGGCGCGGACGTCGTCGACCGCCGTTCGGGCGCGCTGGTCGAGGGTCATGGTGGTTCCTCCTGGTCGTGCAGTCGTTCGTCGAGGGTGGACGCGAGCTTGGCCCGCCCCCGGTGCAGGTGGACCCGGACCGTCGCGTCGGCGATGTCCAGCACGAGGGCGATCTCGGCCACGGACCGGTCCTCCAGGTAGTGAAGGGCCACGCACTGGGCCTGTCGGCGAGGCAACCGCCGCACGGCGTCCCAGAAGGCCGGGTCCTCGCCCTCCACGTCGCTGGGTGGTGGTCTCCGGGTCGCGGTCCGAGCCAGCGCTCGGACCTCCCGGCCCCGGCGGCGCAGCCACGAGGTGGCCAGGTTGGCGGCCACGCGCCGCACCCAAGCACCCGGATCGTCGTAGCCCGACACCGTCGACCAGCGCTCGAAGGCCCGGACGAACGCGTCCTGGGCCAGCTCCTCGGCCTGCGCCCGTCCGCCGCACAGGACGAAGGCGAGGCCGACGACGCGGCCGTACTCGGCGGCGAAGAAGTCCTCGAACTCCGGTCGAGTGACGTAATCGGCGGGCACGGTGGCGACCTCCACAGCGGCTACACGCCGCAAGGCCCCCGAACGTTTACTCGACAATCCCGCCGCTGGGCCTCAACCTGACGGCCCAGGGCGGACAGCCGGGCAACCGGCAACCGGCAACCGGCAACCGGCAACCGGCAACCGTGATCTTCACCAGAACAGGTCATAAGGGGTCGGATTAGCGCTACCGCCATGGCGGCTGTGTGAATCAGACCCCCTAATGGCATCCCAAGTGGTGCCCCGTCCTAGAGGCCGCCGAACTCTGGGCCGTTGCCCTCCGCCGACGACCGCGACATCCCGGGCCCGTGACCGCTTCGGAGGCCACGAACGTCGGCCTGAACGCCGTGGCCGGGCCGCCCGTCCGGGGCGGTCGGTCATGCTAGAACTGCCGAGCAGGAGTGTCGATCCGCCCTACCTCTACGGCCTGCGGGGTACGTGGGTCATCGGCTACAGCGCCCTGCGGCTGGTGTGTGCGCGGCAGTCCAACTCAGTCGACGGCAGGCACCGGGGCGTCGTGGTGGCCGAAGAGGACCTCGGCGGTCACCGGCCGGGCCAGGTCGACGAGGTCAGCAGCGAGGTCGATGAGCAAGTCGTCGACGGAGATCACCCCCACGAATCGACCGTCCCGCACGACCGCCAGGCGGCGCACGGCATGGGTGCGGAACAGGGTGAAGGCCCCGTGCAGGTCCGCTTCGGCGTCGATGGTCACCACCGGGGTGCTCATGACCCCGTCGACCCGGGCCTCGGGCGACAGGCCCTTGGCCATACCCCGGCGCACCAGGTCCCGGTCGGTCACGATGCCGACGAGGTCCTCGCCGTCGACGACCGCCAGTGACCCGACGGCGGCGGCCTCCATGATCCTCGCCGCGTCGGTGATGGTGCGATCCGGGGCGATGCCCAGACCGGAGCGACGGATGCCGTCGATCGTCCTCACCGTGAGGCTCCCTTCGCCTTCGCCCGGGGGCGGGGCTTCTTGTCGTAGTGCACGACCGCGGCGTCGGAGCCGGGATAGAAGAGGCTCTCGTGGTCGTTGTCCTCCCACTGGACGAGATACGGCGGCCCGCCGTCCTCACCTTGGACGGCGAGGACCTTGCAGTCCCGCTCGGGCTCACCGACCCGGTGGCCGCGGATGACGATTCGGTCTCCCACTTTGGCCTGCATCTCATCGCTCCTCATCACTCAGCCGTTCTGAGCCCTCAGCGTGTACTCGCCCGGGCGGCGGGGACAGGGCCGAAGGTCACGCCCCGCCAAGGGTCGCGGTGGCGGACTCGTCAGGCTCGACGCCCAGCCGGTTTCGCACCCGCTGGCGCACGGGGCGGGGCGGGTGGGGACTGCGCGGCGGTCAGCGGTCGTCGCATCATCGAGATGTGTAGGTTGCGGGTGAGCCCGGAGGCGGGCGGAACCGGGCCCTCAGCCCACGTCGAGCGCTAGAGGGGCGCTGATGCGCACCATTCCTGTCGTGGTCATCGGCGGCGGCCACAGCGGCCTCGCCATGAGCAAGCGCCTGTCTGACCGGGGCATCGACCACGTGGTGCTCGAACGAGGACAGGTCGCGAACTCCTGGCGGACGCAACGGTGGGAGTCCCTGCGGCTGCTCACCCCGAACTGGCAGAGCCGGCTACCCGGCCAGGCGTACGCAGGTGACGACCCGGACGGCTTCATGACCATGCCGGAGGTGATCGCCTTCGTCGAGGCCTACGCCACCGTCGTGGATGCGCCCGTGGAGACCGAGACCACGGTGACCGCCGTCCGTCCCGCCGGTGACGGGTACTCGGTGATGACCGATCAGGGCCCGTGGGCCTGTCGCTGCGTCGTGCTCGCCAGCGGGGCGTGCAACCTGCCCAACATCCCCGACTGGGCCGAGGCCGTGCCGGCGGAGATCGCCCGGGTGTCGCCCCTCGAGTATCGGCACCCCGACCAGCTCGACGACGGCGGTGTCCTCGTGGTGGGAGCAGCCGCGACGGGCCTCCAGCTCGCCGAGGAGATCCATCGATCCGGCCGACCGGTGACGCTGTCGGTCGGGGAGCACGTACGGATGCCACGCACCTATCGAGGACGGGACATCCAGCACTGGATGGACCTCACCGGGCGCCTCGACGAGCGGTACGACGAGGTCGAAGAGATCCTCCGGGCGCGGGGCGTGGCCTCGCCGCAGCTCGTCGGGACGCCCGAGCGCGTCTCGCTGGACCTGAACGTGCTGAGCGACACCGGGGTCACCCTCCGCGGTCGCCTCGGGACAGTCAGCGACGGCCGGGCGCTGTTCTCCGGTGGCCTGCGCAACCACTGCGCACTCGCGGATCAGAAGCTGGGACGCCTCCTGGACGACATCGACGAGTGGATAACGACCAACGGGCTCGAGCCGGAGACCGGCCCGCCGGAACGGCCGTCGCCGACCGTGGTGCCGTCAGAGGTCCCGCTCACCCTCGACCTCACCAAGGGCGACGTCCGCACCATCGTGTTCGCCACCGGGTTCAAGGCCGACTACTCCTGGCTCGAGCTCCCGGTCTTCGACGACCGGGGCCGACTCCGACATGACGGCGGTGTCGTCGATGCGCCCGGTGTCTACCTGCTCGGGGCCACGTTCCTGAGGCGGCGAAAATCCAGCTTCATCCACGGCGCCGGGGACGACTCGGCCGACCTGGCCGACCATCTCCACGACCATCTGTCGCGCTCGGGCTAGCGGTCGAACGTCGACGAACATCGAGCAGGCGGATGCGCACCATTCAGCCCGAACCCCTCTCGGCCCGGATGGTAATCTCGGCGCACCCGAGAAGGGAGCGTGTCCATGACGCAGACCACCGACACCGGCCCCGCCGAGCGCAATGGCGTACCGACCGAGAAGCTCTTCGGCACGATCGCCAAGATGAAGGAGAACGGCGACCTTGCCGCCTTCCGTTTCTCCGCCCGGAACG
>CAWJSC010000016.1:0-333628 GCA_963845425.1 uncultured Microthrixaceae bacterium | reverse complement strand
GCGATCACCTTCCTGTTGCTGGCGGTCGGCGTCGGCATCGAGTCCATTCGGCGCACTCCTCTCCGGCGAGCACCCCGACGAGAGCTGGTTCGGCATCGGCCTGGCGATCGTCTCCCTGGTGGTCATGCCCCTCCTGGCCCTGTGCCAAGCGCCGGGTTGGCGAACAGCTCGGGAGCCGGGCGGTGACCGCGGACGCCACCGAGACCGTGCTCTGCGTGTGGCTCTCGGCCATCCTCCTCGTCGGGTTGGGGGCCAATGCCCTCTTCGGCTGGTGGTGGGCCGATCCCCTTGGCTGCCCTCGGTGTGGTCTACGTCGCGGCCCGTGAGGGCATCGACCACTGGCACGCCGAGGCGGTCGACGACTGCTGCTGAGCACCTCCTCGACTCCATGGATGCCGCTGTCTTCATCACCCCTTGGCATCACTCGACGACGAGGGTGGCCCTCGATGCCTGCCTCGCGGTGGCCCGTTACCGAGCAGTAGTAGGTGTAGGTACCGGGCTCGTCGATGCGGATCCCGCCGGACGTGGTTCCCTGCAGCCGCGGCCACGTGGCCATCCGCATCCTCGACGGTGAAGTCGTGCAGGATGTCTTCGGCGGTCAGGACGATGGTGATGCCACCTGGTCGGCACCGATGGTGATGCTGTCCGGGTCGAAACGCGAACGAGGAGGCGCTAACCGCTATCTCTCGGGCGCCGTCGACCATGGGGCTGTTCTCCTCGCCGTCATGGGTCCTCCCGGACATCCCGCCGCCGCCCATGCCATCGGACATCGTGGAGCCGCCGTCTCCGCCGTGATCCACGGTGGACGAGTCGTCGCCACAAGCGGCCAGGAAGAGGACAGCCAGGCCCAACAGGCCGGACATGAGGATCCGTTTCACGGGGAAACTCCTTCGGGGTCGCGCCGGGGGGCATCGAGAGACGACCGGCCGGTCGGGGTGGGGGGTGCGGCCGAGGGTAGCGTGACTCCTACAGCTTGTAGGGGTCAGCCTGCTCCGCACAGATGGGCGAGCACTGCCACGAGGTCGTGCAGGCCAAGGGTGAGCCCTGTTGCGGCGGCGAGCCCGACGACCGATGCCGCGACCAGGAGACCCTGGCCCAGGTTGAGCCGACCGGGGGGCCGTCGAGCAGCTTCGGATACCCGCTCGTTCATCCCCGTCGAGTAGCCCTGCGAGTCCGGACGCGGCGGTCGGTGCCCGCCAGCGCAGCCCGGGAGAGCGTCGGGCGACGACCCGCCGGTCACCGACTACCGAGGCGGCCTCCTCGTCCGCCCAGCGCTCGGTGCTGAAGCGGACGGCGCGGGCCAGCGGGCCGAGCAGGGGGAAGCTCGCCGTCATCTCAGAGGCCCGGAGGTAGCGATGGTGACCGAGATCGAGGTGAGCCTGCTCGTGAGCGAGGAGCGCACGTCGTTTGTCTGTCGAGCAGCGCCAGCAAGCCCCGGGACGTGACGATGCCGCCCGGCCGGCCCGTGCGGTACGGCGTAGGCCACGGGTTCGTCGATCGCCAGGACGGCCAGCCCCTGATGGGGTGCGTCGGGGGTGAGGCGATGCCACTCCCACCAGCGCTGGACAGCGAGCCGCAATGCCACACAGCAGTAGAGCCGTCATCAAGGCCACCGGGAGTGGCACGTCGTGACTCAATGACGTCATCGGAGGACACAAGCCCATCGTCGCGAGCCAGTCCATCTCCCCGAGCCCACCGACGGACAAGGCGAGCAGAACCCAGACGACCAGACCGAAGGACAGAAGCCCGCCGACGGTCAGGAGGAGGGTGGCCGTCCTGGGGCGAGACGGCGACTCATTGGCTCAGCTGCCGCCGCCGCCGCCCCGGCGAGGCCAAACACGATGACCAGATGAACGGTCACCGACGATCGGTCTCAGCAAGGAGCTCGCGGAGCAGCTTCGCTTCGGCCGGGTCCAGTTCCTCGACGAACCGGGAGAGGGCGGCCTGCCGGTTGCCGGCTTCGGTGAGGGATGCGTGCATGCGAGCCGCGTAAGTGACCGGCCTCGTCCACGACCGGCCGGTAGGCGTAAGCACGGCCGATGGGCTCCCTTTCGAGCCGGCCTTTCTGCCACAGGCGGGTGAGGATCGTGAGGACCGTCGTGTAGGCGAGATCCCCGCCGACGGCATCACGTGCTTCGGCGGGGTGAGCGGCCGGTCCGCAGCCCAGAGCGCCGCGGTCACTTCCGCTTCGAGAGCCCCCATGGGGCGCTTCTTGGCCATCAGTTCTCGTCCACGGCCAGACGGACGCCAGCCGGTGCCCGGGTCGTCGCTCTCAGCTGCGGATCGTGTCTCGAAGGTCTCGGTACTCCTCGGAGGTGATCTCACCGCTGGCCAGGCGATCCGCCAGGCCGGGACTCTGCTGACGCGGTGGGGGAATCCGCTCGGCTTCTAGCGCGAACACCGCCGCCACTGCCAGGCCGCCCCAGAAGACCACCATCATGAGCACCATCCCGGCCCAGGCGGCCCAACTCCAATCGCCGTTCCAGTACATCACCGGCGTCCTCCTAGTTGTCGGCTACTACGTGACGTAGTGAGTGTGGTCGGCAATGGCTGGCCGAGTCAGGGTCATAGGTCCCTTTCGCTCGGGCGCACCATGGACCGACTCGACTACGTTCTGTAGGAGTTCGGCGTGATCGGCCTGGGAGGCCCCATGTCCATGGACCACGGCTCGGGCGGTCACCCTCGCGGGCTCAAGATCAGTGCCGTGCTGATATTCCTCTACTTCTTCGCCGAGATCACTGTCGCCCTGGTCACAGGAAGCCTGTCGCTGCTCGCCGATGCCGCGCACGAACTGTCGACCGTCGTGGCCATCACGATCTCACTGGTCGCCATGAGGCTCGCGGCGACACCGCCGACGGCGCGGCGCACCTTCGGCCTGCTCCGGCGGAGGCGCTGGCGGCACTGCTCAACGGCGTGCTGCTGGTCGGCATGGCCGGCTTCATCGTGGTCCTGGTGGATCGGGCGGCTTGGCCGACCCGGTGGAGATGTCCCCCGGTCCCATGTTCGCCATGGCCATCGGCATCGGACTGGAGATCGTGTCGACTGGTCATCATGTACCGAGGCCAGAAGGAGGACCTGAACATCCGGGCATCGTTCTGGCGCCAGGTGAACGTGTTCCTCCTTCTGGGGAGCGTCGTGGTGATCATCGCGGCGACGTTCATCGCGGCGGCCGACATCTACGTGCAGGCCGACACGTGGGCCGGGCTTGTCTTCGCGGTCGTCCTCCTCGTGGCTGCGTTCAGCATCGTCCGCTACGCCCTGCGCATCCTCGTTGACGCTGCTCCTCGAGACCACGACGTGGAGGCGATCCTGGATCCTCGCCGCTGGCCATCCCCGGGTGCGGTCGGCCCACCACCTCCACGCCCGGACGGTCACCGGGCAGATCACGACCTTCGGCGCCCACCTCGTGGTCGACGAAGGGGTCGACCAACAGAAGGTGTTGGACGCCGCGGAGGAGATGCTCGACCGCGACCACGGCTTCAGCCTGTCGACGATCCAGATCGAGACGGAGGCCACCGTCGAGAACGATCCGGCCGCCCTCGAATACCAGCGGGACCAGTTGCCCTCAGAGCCGTAGCAGGCGCTCCACGGCTCGGGTGGCGTCGGCGAGGCGTTCCTCGGCGAGCTCGGGCTCGTCGGTCAGGGCGTCCATGACGCAGTGGCGGAGGTTGGTCGACGAGACCGAGGCGACCTTTTCCCAGGGCGGCGGTGACCGAGCTGATCTGGGTGAGGATGTCGATGCAGTAGGCCTCGTCCTCGACCTGACGCTGTAGCCCGCGTACCTGGCCCTCGATCTTGCGCAGCCGGGTCAGGTAGTCCTCGGTGTCGAGGCTGTAGCCACGCATCACCGCACGCTGGAGTCGTCAACCGGACGATCGTCACTCCGGGAGCAGCCGGCCGGTCGCTCATCATCGTTCGCATCATCACGAACATCATCAGCGGGCAGGCCAGGGCGACGGCGACGATGCCGAGCGTGCTGGCGGAGACACCGAGCGCGACGAGCAGGACCACGGCGACGGCCACTCCGATGATGCAGTGTCCGTAGTGAAGGTTCTTCATGTCTGACCTCCTCGGTCGTCTCGATTGTGCGGCCGTTGGGGAGGCGATGCAGGAGGCCATCGTCCCGATTCCTCGGGACTTAAGCCCCTACCCCCCTTCCGTATGGACCGCCACTATCAACGGGACAGAGGAGATCGTCATGTCACCAGCCCAGCTCGTCGTCACCGCAGCGGGGGCGATCCTCATCGCACTGCTGTCCCGGTACTTCTTCCGTTCGTCCAGGGGAGGCCGCCGCGGTCACGACCCACGGCCAGGAAGCGACGGATCGTCGTGCAAGGGGGCTACCAGCCCAATGTCGTCCACGCCCGCACAGGGCTCCCCCTGCGGCTCACCTTCGACCGTCGTGAAGACGGCGACTGCACCTCGCGGGTGGTGTTCCCGGAGCTGGGGGTCAACCGGTTCCTCTCGCCATTCGCCACGACTACCCTCGACGTTCGCACGGACCAGCCCGGCACCTTCGAGTTCGCCTGCGGCATGAACATGATCCACGGGACCTTGGTACTCGAGGGCGAAGCCACGGCCCCGAGCGAGCCTCAATCCCCCGTATCGGTCGATCGGTCACAACCGGGCGCCGGTGGCGATGTCGATGCCGAGGAGGCCGTCCCCACCGGGCTGAGTTGTCCGATCTCACCCGGCGGGTGGTCGTCGGCGCCGTCCTCACCTTGCCGGTTTCCGTGGCGGTAATGGCCATGGAGCTGTTCGACGCGACCTGGGTTCCCGAGGCTCTGCTCGAACCGTGGGTCCAGCTGGCGATGATCCTGCCGGTGATGGCGTGGGTGGGCTGGCCCATCCATCGCACCGGCTGGCTGGGGTTGGCCCACCGGTCCGCCGACATGAACAGCCTCATCACCCTCGGGACCTCCGCGGCGTTCGGCTACAGCGTGCTGGCCACCGTGGCCCCGAGCGTCCTGCCGTCCGATGTGCGGGACGTCTACTTCGAAGCGGTGGGCGTGATCGTCACGCTGATCATGCTGGGCCGGCTGCTCGAGGCCAGGGCGAAGGCGGGCACGGGCGAGGCGATCAAGCGCCTGATTGGCCTCCAGGCCCGCGTGGCTCACATCGTCCGGGACGGCATCGAAGTGGATATGACCACCGAGCAGGTCCAACCCGGTGATCTGGTCGCCGTCCGACCCGGCGAGAAGGTCCCTGTCGACGGCGAGGTTGTCGATGGACGGTCCAGTATCGACGAGTCGATGGTGACCGGCGAGCCGATGCCAGTCACCAAGCAGGCGGGCGACCCGGTGATCGGCGCCACGATCAACCAGACCGGCGCCTTCCGCTTCCGCGCCACCAACGTCGGCAACGACACCGTCCTGGCTCAGATCATCCGGCTCGTCCAGCAGGCCCAGGCATCGAAGGCGCCGATCCAACGGCTGGCCGACGCCGTCTCCCGGGTGTTCGTCCCGGTGGTCATCTTCATCGCCATCGCCACGTTCGTGGTGTGGTTCGACTTCGGTCCGAGCCCTGCGTTCACGCGGGGGTTGGTGGCCGCGGTGGCGGTGCTGATCATCGCCTGTCCGTGCGCTCTCGGCTTGGCGACGCCGTTGTCGATCATGGTCGCTACCGGCAAGGGCGCCGAGCACGGCGTGCTGATCCGGTCCGCCGAGGCCCTCGAGACCGCGGCACCGGCTCGACACCATCGTGCTCGACAAGACCGGCACCCTGACCCGCGGGAAGGCCCGCGCTCACCGACGTCATCCCGGTCGCCGACCTCGACGAGGACGAACTCCTCGCCCTCGTGGCCGGCGCGGAGCGGTCCTCGGAACATCCCCTCGGCCAGGCGATCGTCACCGGAGCGCAAGCCCGAGGTGCGCCAGCCCTGGCCGCCAGCACCTTTGACAGTGCCACCGGCAAAGGCGTTGTCGCCGAGGTCGCCGACTACAGCGTCCTCGTCGGCAACCGGCGCCTGCTGTCGGACAACGGCGTCGACACCACCATCCTCGAACCGCTCGTCGACCGCCTCTCCGGCGACGGCAAGACACCCATGATGATCGCGGTCGACGCCGCCCCCGCAGGGGTCATCGCGGTGGCCGACACCCTCAAGCCGGAATCCGCAGCCGCGGTCGCCGCCCTGCAGCGAGCGGGGATCGATGTGGTGATGATGACCGGCGACAACCGTCGGACCGCGGAAGCGATCGGCCGAGCCGTCGGCATCGACACCGTCCTCGCCGAGGTCCTCCCGGGCGACAAGGCCAGCGAGATCGCCCGACTCCAAGCCAACGGCCGCAAGGTCGGGATGGTCGGCGACGGCATCAACGACGCCCCGGCGCTAGCCCAAGCCGACGTCGGAATCGCCATCGGCACCGGCACCGACGTCGCCATCGAGGCCGCGGACATCACCCTGATGAGCGGAGGGCTCGACGGCGTGGTCACCGCAATGGCGCTCTCCCGAGCGACCATGCGCAACATCCGCCAGAACCTCGGGTTCGCCTTCGGCTACAACGCCGCCGGCATCCCACTGGCCGCAGGGGTCCTCTACCCGTTCACGGGCTGGCTGCCGTCGCCCATCATCGCCGCCGCGGCCATGGCGGCCAGTTCACTCTCGGTGGTCGGCAACGCCAGTCGCCTCCGTCGATTCACCCCTCCCGTGGACACTCGGTCCGATCCCGGTCGAACAGATACCGACACCGCAGCCGGCACGCTCGACCCTCCCCGAGAGAGCGACGCCGCCGCCGCCGAAAGCCCGTCTTGGACACCGGTCGTCCATGGCGGCGAGCGATGACTGCCGTCGATCGGAGGCCGAGGTCAGAAGTGGGAGTCGCGGGGTACCGGTGATGGCCCGCACGGTCCCCCTCGCCCGGCGCAACCTGCTCGCCGAACCTCGCCGGTTGGCCGCGGCGGCGGCCGGGGTGGGGATGGCGCTGATGCTGATACTGCTCCTGGACGGGCTCTGGGCCGGGATCAAAGCCAACGTGACCACCTACGAGGACAACGTCGGCGCTGACCTCTTCATCGCCCAGCCGGGAAACGCGGAACTTCTTCGGTGCGGTGAGCGCCATCCCGGCCGACACGGTCGACAGCGTCCAGGCCGACCCGGATGTCGATTGGGCCGCGGCGGTTCGCGGGTTCTTCTCGATCGTCGAGCTCCACGGACGCAAGGTCCCCACCTACGTGATCGGATCGACCCCTGGGGAGAGCGGAGGGCCGTGGGAGCTCCGGACCGGCCGGGCGCCCGTCGCCGACGACGAAGTGGCCATCGGCCGCGTGATCGCTCAAAGACACGGGCTCGACGTCGGCGAGGACCTGGAGATCATGGGCCAGCGGTTCACGATCGTCGGCACGAGCACCGACGCCTTCATGGCGTCGTTCGTGTTCATGACCCACGCCGCCACCGACGCCCTGCTCCGCGCCCCGGAACCACCAGCTTCGTCCTAGTCGGCACCGATGACCCCGGCGCCGTTCGTGCTCGCGCTCGGCGACCGGGTTGGCGGTTCTGGACCGCGATGAGCTCGCCCGCAACGACCTGTCCCTCATTGCGCGGGCTGTACGAGGTGCCGCTCGAGGTGATGCGCGGCGTGGCCTTCGTCATCGGCAGCCTTGTCATCGCCCTGACCGTGGTACAGCGCCATCGTGGAACGTCGCCGCGAGTACGGCATCGTCAAGGCGATCGGCGCCGGCAGCCGCCGGCTGGTCTCACTCGCGGTGCAGCAGAGTCTCATCGTCTCCGCCCTCGGCCTGATGGCGGGTGCACTGCTCTTCCTGGGGGCTCGGGCCTTCATCACCTCGGTGCGGCCCCAGTTCATCATTCTCGCCACGCCCGGGAGCATCCTCCGAGCCGTGGTCACCGCGGGCCTCATGGGCCTCGTCGTGTCCATCTTGCCCGCCCGTCGGTTGGCCAAGCTCGAGCCGGCCACCGCCTACCGGGGGGCTGAGGATGACCGGACGGGTGTCCCTGGCGCGCAGGAACCTCTTCCATGACCGTCGGCGCGCCGCTCGCCATCCTCGGGGTGAGTGCCTCACTCCTCCTGGTCCTCGTGCTCAACGGGATTTTCGCCGGTGCGATGCGACAGGTGAGCGCCTACATGCGCAACTCCCCCGCCGACGTCTTCGTCGCCCAGCAAGACGTGCGCACGATGCACATGACCCAGTCCGTGCTCCCGCCCGAGACCGTCGACGCCGTCCGATCCGTCGACGGTGTCGCCTGGGCCGAAGGCCTGCGCTACACCACCAGCATCGTCGACACCGGTGACGGCCAACGGCTCACCTATGTGATGGGCTACGACGTCGGCACCGGTCGCGGCGGCCCCCGTCGACTGGCTAAGGGCGGGCCGCCAGGAGCCGGTCAGGTGCTCGTCGACGAGGTCACCGCGAACGAGCTCGGTATCAATCTGGGTGACGACGTGACCGTGATGGGCCAGCCGTTCGAGGTGAGCGGGTTCTCCACGAACGGGACGAACATCGTCAACACGACGGTGTTCATCCGCAGCGCGGACTTCGCCCGCATACGCGGAGACGGGATCGCCTACGTCCTGGCCGGCGCAGAGGCTGGCGTCACGCCCGAGCGGGTCGCGGGCCGGCTCGCCGCCGAGGTGCCCGGGACCACCGCCCAGACCCGCGCCGAGTTCGCCCGCCAGGAGAGCAACGTCGTCCGCGACATGGCCGCCGATGTCATGGCGATCATGACCGTCATCGGCTTCCTCATCGCGCTGGCCGTCGTCGGTCTAACCCTGTTCACCGCGACCCTGAGCAAGCTCCGTGAATACGGGGTCGTCAAGGCTCTCGGCGCCGGGCCCGGGCGCTTGGCTGCGACCGTCGCCGCGCAGGCGGTGTGGACGGTGGCCCTCGGGCTGGTCCTGGCCGTCGCCGCGGCGCTCGTCATCGGCCGAGCGGTGGGTGCGCTCACCCCCAACGTGACCGTGGTGATCGAGCCCGGGTCGGTCCTGCGCACCGCCGTTGGCGCCTTCCTCGTTGGTGGGATCGCGGCATTGGTCCCCCTCCGCCGGGTGCTGCGCGTCGACCCGGCCACCGCCTTCAGGAGGGCCTCATGACTGACGACCACACGGCCGTCTCGGTCCGCCAACTCACCAAGACCTTCGGTGACGGAGATCTGGCCGTGCGGGCTGTGCGCGGCGTCGACCTCGACATCGGCGCCGGGGAGGTCATCCTCATCATGGGGCCTTCAGGTAGCGGCAAGACGACGCTGCTGTTGATGCTCGGCGCCATGCTGCGCCCCTCGAGCGGCTCGGTCCTCGTCGACGGCATCGACCTGGCCACCGCCCCCGAGCGACGCCTCCCCGCCCTCCGGGCCCGGCACCTGGGCTTCATCTTCCAGGACTTCAACTTGCTCGGCGCCCTCAGTGCACGCGAGAACGTCGAGTTGGCCTGCAACATCGCCGGCACCACCGGCCGCCCGGCACACGACCGCGCGACGGAACTGCTCAGTCGTGTCGGCCTGGACGACCGCCTCGACTTCCGCCCGGACCAACTCTCCGGCGGCGAGAAGCAACGCGTGGCCATAGCCCGAGCACTAGCCAACGACCCGATCGTGCTTCTGGCCGACGAGCCAACAGCCAACCTCGACTCCGGGCACGGCCGCGAGATCGCCCGACTACTGCGCCGCCTCGCCGAGGAAGACGGCCGCAGCGTTGTAATCGTGAGTCACGACGACCGACTCAGAGAGGTCGCTGACCGCGTCCTCTGGCTGGAGGACGGCACCTTCAGCGAACTCGCCCGCATGGCCACCGACCCTGTGTGCGGCATGGCCGTCGACCTGGCTACGGCATCGGACCTGCAGGTCGGCGAGGAGGAGTGGTGGTTCTGCTCGGACGCCTGCCGCGCCGAGTTCGCCAAGGACCTCGACCGCTGAAGTCTCCATCCGAGGACTGGGTTGCTCAGCCCCGCCCGGGCCGTGCGCCATCACCCGCGAGGCGCACCGAGAAAGGTCGGTCACCCTCCCCGGGAGCTCGACATTCAGGTCGTTGCCCGCCGGGGCCGGTGCCAACGGACGCGGTCGCTGGGGAGGTGCGGGAAACCACGAGCACGCAGACCAAGACCGCCCGGGCGAGGTCGGCGGCGACCACAAGGAGGGGATGGTCTTCGACGTGGCCACGGGTGACGGGTCAGCTCGGGTCGATGAGGTGACAGGCTGACGGCGTGGTCATCGATCTTCTCTACGTCCCGGGCTGCCCGAACCTGGATCTGGCCCGGGGGCGGCTGCGGACCTCCCTCGATATCGCTGGCCTCACGGCCACGATCAACGAGGCCGAGGTCGCGACGCCCAAGGCTGCCGCCCTAGCGGGCCTGCGCGGCTCGCCCACCATCCTCATCGACCGACGGGACCCATTCATGCAGCCGAACGAACTGACCTCGCTGTCGTGCCGGCTCTTCGACGTAGGAGGTCAAATCGAGGGAGCTCCCTCGGTGGACCAGCTCGTCGCCGCCCTGCAGGAAGCGAGGCCGTAGTAGTGCCGACGACCATCGATCGTTCGACGTTGCTCGACCTGTTGGACACCGGCGCACAGCTCGTCGAGGTCCTTCCCCGGGAGGAGTACGCCGAGGAGCACCTTCGGGGTGCGATCCACCTGCCCCTGAAGTCGCTCGACGCCGCGACCGCACGAGTGCTCGATCGGGGTCGGCCCGTGATCGTCTACTGCTGGGACGGGCTTTGAGACATGAGTCCACGAGCCGCGTGCCGGCTCAAGAGATTCGGCTTCGTTGCCTACGACTACGCCGCCGGGAAGGTCGACTGGTTGGCCGCCGGCCTCCCGACGGTTCGCGCTCAGCCCGGGCCTCGACGCGCACTCGATGCCGCCGACCGCAACCCTCGAACGTGCTCGCCCGACACTCCCCTCGATGAACTCGACAACGGCTCGGTGATCGTCATCGACGAGCGCATCGTGCTCGGACGAGTCCGCGCGGGCGATCGTCCGAGCGGCCAGGTGGCCGAGACGGTCATGGAGCCCGGGCCGGCAACGGTGCGGGCCCACGAGCCGCTCGACGAACTTCTCGACCGAATGGCCCGTCGCAACGTGGCGGAAATGATCGTCACCGCGCCCGAAGGCGCTCTGCTCGGGGTTGTCCGGCGACCTCAGACCGCATGACCGGTGGGCATGACTTCGATGGCTGCTGCGATGGCAGCGTCCGGAACTCCTAACTGATGGCCATGGCACCCTCGCCCTCGAGTTGGCAACCATTGGGTTCGCCGCGTTCTGGCTCGCCAGCCCCGCGGTCGCCGAAGGCGAGGCGTACCGCAGTAGAAAGGGCCGAGTGGTCAGCTTGGATCGGGTGCAGGAGCTGGCGGGTCGTGAGAGCGGGCTGGCCGTCGTCTTCGTCAGCCGATCGGACGGCTCGGGCCACGCATCGGTCGTGAACGCGGGCGTACTTGACCACCCGATCACGTCCGAGCCGACCGTTGGCTTCGTGGCCCGGGGCGGCGCCCGCAAGCTCGCCCGCCTCCGGGCCCGACCCCGCGTGACCGTCGTCTTCCGGTCGGGCTGGGAATGGGTTGCCGTGGAGGGCGACGCTGAGCTCGTCGGCCCGGACGACTCATTCGAGGACCTCGCTCCTGGTGATGTAGCCGGCCTCCTGCGGGCCGTGTACGCCGCCGCGGTGGGCGGCGCGCAGGACGATTGGGCTGAGCTGGACAGCGTCATGGCGGCGGAAGGCCACACCGCGGTCCTGATCCGTCCGCGTCGCGTGTACTCGAATCTGGGATCCTGACGAGACGAAACGCGGTCAGAGCGTCCTCAGGCCGCGGCCAGGCCGCGGGAGCCCGCGAAACAGGGGTCTGCGCCGGATTCTGGCGGTCAGTGACGGACAGGCGTTTCCCCAGGTCAGGGGCCCTGTTTGGCGGACTGGCGCACCTCACTGCGACCCCGCCGGAAGTTCCACCTCTACTACGACATCTGAGCGGATGGCCCGCTGACCTGTGGAAACGCAGGTCAGCGGGCCACTCGGGCCGTATCTGGGCCGTCACAGCACGGAAGCGTGCCCCTTCCTAAGGTGCTGCGGTGCGCGTTGACGAGGCTGAAGCCCGCCTTCACTTCCTCCTTCGTGAGGCTGGGATTCGATCCGACGACCCCGACCCTGCGCGAGACGTGGTCGGTGTTTCGACAGTTCGTGCGCGAGGAAGTCGAGACCAGGAGCGATGGTGTTCTCGTACAGGCGGGGACCTACTCGTTTCACGGCCCAGAGAGGTATACGTTCGATTTTCTCAGGCAGTTCGAGGTCACCTGTGAGGACGGCGAGCACGATCGCTACGAGCAGCTCCACTGCAGGTTTGAGTTCGAGCCGACGCCCGAGCTAAAGGCTCTCGGGTGGTTCAACGATTGGTGGTTTGCCGACGGCGGGAGCGCAGTCGAGCCCTACCTTGACCTGATGCAGGACCGTCCCGAGTTCATTGCTGTTGCTGACCTGCAGCCTGTCGAAGCCAAGGTCGAGCAGGAGGCTGTTTGAGCGTTGGCGCGATCCGCCGCGGACGGTAAGTGCATTCGGTGATCTCGACGGCCACACTGGTGGGGTGACTACCGGACAGGATCTCCTTGAGGAGTTCCGACGCCAGCGTCGTGCCGGCGATCCTCGGCTGACGGAGGGCGACAAGGAGATCCTTCGTCGCATCTCCACCGGGGACCTGGCCGACGAGTTCGCTGACTCGCTTGCGGCGATCAGCGACGCCGATCCCTTGCTGGGTGGCGGTCCGGCGACCGACGACGACTGATCACTCGGCGAGCGCGTGATCGTCGTCGACGAATACCTGGCGATCCGATCGCTGCTCGGGGACCTTCCCGACGACCTGCCTGACGAGCCGCTCGCGCTCACCGCGTCGGCCCACTGGCGGCTGCTGCAGCGGATTCATGCGCCGAGTGGCGGGCAACTCTCGCGGGCCCTTGCCGCACTGTCGCCCGCAGGCCGCGATGTCCTTCGACGGCCAGCGCCGACGGTCCTCGAGGTGCTCGACCCTCGCCCGTTGCTCGACGAGGCCGCGCAGGTCGCAGCGCGCTACGGCCGTACCGGTCTACTGGTCGCCGAATCGATCACCGCTGGCCTCGCCCACGGGCGTCAGCTCTGGTTCGGGAACCCGCGCAACATCGGAATCCGATTGCGCGAGATCGCTGACGACCTCGGGGTGGAGATCCGCGTCGCGGCGTATTACGTCGCCGGTTTCGCCTGATGAGCCGGCGTACCGTGGAGGTGTGATTGCAGGGACCTCACCTCAACGCGATCGCATCGGTGCGATGTTGGCGGTCATGACTGAGGAGAGTGGTCCTGTTCCTCCTGACCTGATGGAGCAGGCGCGTCGTATCTGGCGCTCAGAGGAAGTCAACAACCCCATCGCGCCCAAGGTCCGGGTGCCCGGCGCTTCGAGCGAGCCTTGACCTCCGACAAGCTGCGACCCGCAAGTGCCCGCGACCTCTCGTTTCTCCCGCTGGACCTTCGCCAGGGAGCGAGGTTCGTGACAGACGGCCACGAGGTCATGTGGCGTCGGGATGACGTCGAGGCCGTGCTCAGGGCAATGGCGTCAGTGGGCCGAGTCATCCTCGGGCTCGACCTGCGATCGGATCGGGAGGACCTCCCGACGGAGGTGCCTTGGGGCAGCTTCGAGCCGGGACCTGCCGGCGACGTCAGCTCGGTGGCAAGCCTCGCGGCAGAGCTCGAGGCCTTGGAGCGAGCAAACGCCATGACTGACCTCGACGGGTACGAGTGGGTGCTCGTCACCTGGCGGCCGTGATTGGAGTTCCGTCGCTGGGCCGTCTCTGGGCCGTCAGAGGGCGGCCCGTGCCGGTTCATGGCGGTCACTGGCGGACAACGTTTCCGCAGGTCAGCAGGCAGATCGGTGCGCGAGCCCAGGTCCGCCTCACCCCAGGATCAGATCTACGACATCTGACGCGGAGCCATCGAGGATCACTCCCAGGTCCCTGGCCCGCGGGGGTGAGCGGCCCGCAGGATTGACAGGTCGAGCCTGCCCGGCCAGCCTCCGCGGGTGAGACGTGGGGGGGTCGTGGTCGGTGGGGTCGTGCTGGCGACGCTGTCGGTCGCGTGTGGTGACGGCGGCGGCGGGTCGGCCTCGGCCCCCTCGGGATCCACCGTCGAGACCTACGCCGTCGGGCTCCAGCAGGAGACCTATGTCGATGACTCGCGCTCGACGCCGGCCCACGACGGCGACGGCGAGTTGCCCGAGCGGACGTTGGTGACCGACGTGCTGTACCCGGCCGACGGCGACCCGGCCTCGGGGGCGGCGGTCGAGGGCGCGGCCCCGGACCCGACCGGAGCGCCGTACCCGTTGGTGGTCTTCTCCCACGGTCTGGGCGGGTCCTTCGAGTACTACCAGGCCCTGCTCGAGGGGTGGGCGGCCGCCGGTTACGTCGTGGCCGCCCCCCGCTTCCCCCTGACCTACGCCGACACCCCCGGGGGCACCGACGGGGCCGACGTGCAGCAGCAGCCGGGCGATGTCAGCTTCGTGATCGACCAGCTCCTCGCCGCGTCGGCTGGCGATGGCCCCCTCGCCGGCCTGGTCGAGCCGGAGGCCATCGGCGTGGCCGGCCACTCCAACGGCGCCATCACCACCCTCGGCCTCGCCGCCAACAGCTGCTGCCGGGAGCCGCGAGCAGAGGCCGCGTTGGTCCTGGCGGGGACGAATGCCCCGTTCGCCGACGGCGAGTACGACCTGGCCCACACGCCGCCGATCTTCTTCGTCCACGGGACCGAGGACGCCCAGTTGGCCTACGGCGTCGCGGTCACCATGTTCAACGAGGCGGTGGGTCCCAAGGGCCTGCTCACCATCGATGGGGGGACCCACGGCTCCTGGCTCGAGGATGGCGGCCTCGACGGGGTGGTCGAGGCGTCGACCGACTTTCTCGACGCCGAGCTCGGCGATGTCCCTGAGGCCGAGGACCGGCTGGCCGCCTTCGATGCGCCGGCGATGACTCTGGACTGGGTCGCCGAGGAGGGCTCGACGGTGACCATCCCGACCCTGCCCCAACCGGAGACGAACCGGATGGCCTCGGCCACCCCGACCACGGAGCTGACGAACGGCCAGCTGGTGACGGTCACCTGGGAGGGCTTCCTCCCCGACGGGACCATCAACATCGTGCAGTGCGCGGGCGACGGCCGGACGGGCGGCAGCGCGGCCTGCGACCTCGACGACGCCTACATCCTGCAGCCGAACCCGACGGGTGAGGGTTCGACCCAGGTCGACATGGTCGTGGGCGTCGTGGGCACGGGGGTCTGCGATGCCTCCCACCCGTGCACGCTCGTCATCAACGACTCCGCCCTCCAGGACGAGGATGCCCTCATCCGCATCCCCTTGACGTTCGCAGGCTGAGGCCCAGCGACCCCCGCCAACTCGACGATGAGTCGTGCCCTCCATGCCTTCGTCCCGGTGGCCGGGCACCGAACAGGAGGAGGTGAAGGTCCCCGGCCCGCCGCTCCTGCGCACCGCCGCTGGAACGCGGGCTTCAGCCGGCCCGACGAAGCCGCGCCGTTGGGCGAGGCATCATGGCGGCGTGCGTCTGGGCATCGCCCACCACTTCGGCTGGGCCGTGGCGGTCACGGCGTCGGTCGACCACGAGGTCGTGGACCGCCGGCGGATCGAACTGATCGAGCCCGGTGTGTCGACCGCACCGATCCACCACGAAGGCAAGTCGCTCGACGATGCCGCCTGCGCGGTGCTGGTGGCGCAGGTGCGGGCGTCGGCGGTTCGAGCGACGGCATCGGCGCTGGACCAGCTGGCGAGCGCCGTGCCCGGACCGATCACCTCGCTGTCGCTCCGGGCCTGGCCCCTCGACTTCCCCGGGGACATCGCCACCCAACGGCGCGTGCCCTACGAGAGCCGGGCCGACTCCGTCATGTACCGCCAGGTGCTGGCCGAGGTCGCCCGGGCCCGCGGCTGGGACGTCCATCTCTATGACGCCAAGGACGTGGAGGCCCGAGCCGTCGGCCTGCTGGGGGAGCGGGCCGACGAGGTCCTGTTCGGTCCGCGGGGGACGATGGGTCCGCCCTGGGCGAAGGACCATCGCATGGCGCTCGCGGCGACGGTCGTGGCCGACGGCTGATTGGGGGGTTGACGATATACCCATACCCCCCTAGGGTATATGCAGGAGGTGATCGGGATGACCGACCTGCTGACCCACGACCACGAGGTATCGGCCCCGGAGGGACACGGCGGCCACGGGGACCACACCGAGATGTTCCGACGCCGGTTCTGGCGGTCGCTGTTCCTGACCGTCCCGGTGGTGCTGACCAGCGAGATGGTCATGGACTGGTTCGGGTACTCGATCGATGGGCCCGGGACGGCCTGGGTCGGCCCGGTCCTGGGCTCGGTCATCTTCTTCTGGGGCGGCTGGCCGTTCCTGACGGGTGGGCGGTCGGAGATCGAGGCCCGCCAGCCGGGGATGATGCTCCTGATCGCCATGGCGATCACCGTGGCCTACACCGCCTCGGCGGCCACGAGCCTGGGGTGGTTCGACCTGGACTTCTGGTGGGAGCTGGCGGCGCTGATCACGATCATGCTGCTCGGGCACTGGCAGGAGATGAAGTCCCTGGGCCAGGCCCAGGACGCCCTCGCCGCCCTGGCGGCCCTGCTCCCCGACGAGGCCGATCGGATCGGCCCCGACAGTGAGATCGAGACCGTTCCCGCCGACGCCCTGCGGCGCGGCGATGTGGTCCTGGTCCGCTCCGGGGGCCGGGCGCCGGCCGACGGCGAGATCACCGACGGCCGTGCCGAGTTCGACGAGTCGATGATCACCGGCGAGTCCCGCCCGGTCGCCCGCACCGTCGGTGATCGGGTCGTGGCCGGCACGATCGCCACTGATTCGGCGGTGCGCCTGCGGGTCGACGCCGTGGGCGACGAGACCGCCCTGGCGGGCATCCAGCGCCTGGTGGCCCAGGCCCAGGCGTCCCGCTCCCGCGCCCAGGTCCTGGCCGATCGGGCCGCCGCCCTGCTCTTCTACGTGGCCACCCTGGCCGCGGCGATCACCTTCGTGGCCTGGGCCGCCCTCGGGGACACCGACGAGGCGGTGGTCCGGGTGGTGACCGTGCTCGTCATCTCCTGCCCCCACGCCCTCGGCCTGGCCACCCCGCTGGTGACGTCACTGTCCTCGGCCATGGCCGCCCGCCACGGGATCCTCATCAAGGACCGCCTGGCCCTGGAGGCCAGCCGCGACGTCGATGCCTTCCTGTTCGACAAGACGGGCACCCTCACCAGGGGCGAGCACACCGTCGCCGGGGTCGGCGCCATCCCGGGGACCACCGAGGACGAGGTGCTCCGCATCGCCGGCGCCGTCGAGTCCGACAGCGAGCACCCGCTGGCCCGGGCCATCGTCGCCACGGCCCGCGATCGGGGCGAGATCCCCACCGCCACCGACTTCCGGTCGCTGACCGGTCGGGGGGTCGAGGCCGACGTCGAGGGTGGGCGCTACGCCGTGGGCGGCCCGGCGTTCCTGCGGGAGCGGTCACTGACGGAGCCCGCGGCGCTGACCGGCTGGGCCGACGGCTGGCGGGGGCGGGGTGCCGCGGTGCTCTACCTGGCCCGGGGCGACCAGATCCTCGGCGCCCTCGCGCTGGAGGACGAGATCCGGCCCGAGGCCCGAGAGGCGGTCCGCTCGCTCCGGGCCCTCGGTCGCCGGGTCGTGATGATCACCGGTGATGCCCAGCAGGTGGCCGACGCCGTCGGGGCCGACCTCGGCCTCGACGAGGTCTTCGCTGAGGTCCTGCCCGAGGACAAGGACGCGAAGGTGGCCGAGCTCCAGGCCCGGGGGTTGTCGGTGGCCATGGTCGGCGACGGGGTCAACGACGCTCCGGCCCTGGCCCGGGCCGACGTCGGCATCGCCATCGGCGCCGGCACCGACGTGGCCATCGAGTCGGCTGGGATCATCCTCGCCACCTCGGACCCCCGGGCCGTCGTAAGCACCATCCGGTTGTCGAAGGCCGCCTACCGCAAGAGCCTCCAGAACCTCAGTTGGGCCGCGGGGTACAACGTCGTCGCCATCCCGGTGGCGGCCGGGGCCCTGGCGTGGGCCGGGGTCGACATGCCGCCGGCGGTCGGGGCGATCCTCATGAGCGTGTCGACCATCGTGGTGGCCCTCAACGCCCAGCTCCTGCGTCGGGTGGACCTGGCCCCGCCGGCCGTTGATACCTACCAGGGGTATGCTGCGGGCACGAAGGAGCAGTCATGACCACGAACACCTACACCGTCGTCGGGATGACCTGTGAGCACTGCGTGCGTGCGGTCACCGAGGAGGTCGGTGGGATCGCGGGCGTCACGAACGTCGCGGTCGACTTGGCCTCCGGCACGGTCACCGTCGAGTCGAGGGAGCCCGTCGGTGCCGCCGCGGTGGCCGCCGCCGTGACCGACGCCGGGTATGAGGTCGCGGCGTGAGGCCGGTCGTCAAGCTCGCGGCGTTCGCCGTCGGTCTCACCGCCGCCTTCGGTGCCGGGGCCGCAGTGGGCGCGGTCGCCGGCCCGATCGAGGTGACCGACACGTCCGAGCACCCAGCGGTCCACGACGAGGACCCGCCGACCACGACGGTCGGGCACCCGGCTGACCACGAGGCACCGGGATGACGTCGCCGACCCTGCCCGCCGAGGTCGACCTGGAGATCGGCGGGATGACCTGCGCCTCCTGTGCCGCCCGGGTCGAGAAGCGGCTGAACAAGCTCGAGGGGGTCTCGGCGACGGTCAACTTCGCCACCGAGCGGGCCCACGTCACCGTGCCGGAGGGCGTCGGCACCGACACCCTGATCGCCGAGGTCGAAGCGGCCGGCTACACCGCGGCCGAACCGGGCCCGATCGCCGCGGCGGGGTCGGAGGCCGACGACGACCCGGAGGTCGCCGACCTGCGGAACCGGTTGCTGATCTCGACCGCGCTCACCGTTCCCGTGGTGGTGCTGGCCATGGTGCCGGCGGCCCAGTTCGACGCCTGGCAGTGGCTCTCCCTGACCTTGGCGGCACCCGTCGTGGTCTGGGGGGCCCTGCCGTTCCACCGGGCGGCGTGGGTCAACCTGCGGCACGGGGCCGCCACGATGGACACCCTGATCTCGGTCGGGGTCCTGGCCGCCTTCGGCTGGTCGCTGTACGCCCTGTTCTGGGGGACGGCGGGGGAGATCGGCATGACCCACGGCTTCTCGTGGACCGCCGAGCCGGGCGCGGGCGATTCCCAGATCTACCTCGAGGTGGCGGCCGGGGTGACGGTCTTCATCCTCACCGGCCGGTACCTGGAGGTCCGGGCCAAACGGCGCTCGGGAGCGGCTCTGCGGACCTTGCTGGAGCTGGGCGCAAAGGACGTGGCCGTGCTCCGCGGCGGCACCGAGGTCCGGGTCCCCATCGAGGACCTCGCCGTAGGTGACCGGTTCGTGGTCCGGCCAGGGGAGAAGGTCGCCACCGACGGGGTCGTCGAGGAGGGCACCTCGGCGATCGACGCGTCGCTGCTCACCGGCGAGAGTGTGCCGGTCGAGGTCGGCCCCGGGGACGCCGTCGCCGGGGCCACGGTGAACGCCGGTGGGCGGCTGGTCGTGCAGGCCACCCGGGTCGGGGCCGACACGGCGCTGGCCCAGATCGCCACCCTCGTACAGGACGCCCAGACCGGCAAGGCGCCGGTGCAGCGGTTGGCCGACCGGGTGGCCGCCGTGTTCGTCCCGGTGGTCATCACCCTCGCCGCGGCCACGTTGGGGTTCTGGCTCACGGCGGCGGCGACCGACGCGGCCACGGCCGCGTTCACCGCCGCGGTCTCGGTGCTGATCATCGCCTGCCCCTGCGCCCTCGGCCTGGCCACGCCCACGGCCCTGATGGTCGGCACCGGCCGGGGGGCCCAGCTCGGCATCCTCATCAAGGGTCCGGAGATCCTCGAGTCCACCCGCCGCATCGACACCGTCGTGCTGGACAAGACCGGCACCGTGACGTCCGGGAACATGGCCCTGGCCGAGGTGCTGACGGCGGAGGGCACCACCGAGGAGGAGGTGCTGCGGCTCGGGGGCTCACTCGAGGACGCCAGCGAGCACCCGATCGGCCGGGCGGTGGCCGAGGGTGCCCGCGCCCGGGGCGCGACCCTCGAGGCGACCGAGTCGTTCGCCAACACCCAGGGTCTCGGCGTCCAGGGCGTCGTGGCCGGTCGGGCCGTCGTCGCCGGCAGTGAGCGGTTTCTGGCCGACTGGTCGCTGCGTCTGCCCGACACCCTCCGGGTCGCGAAGGAGGCCGCCGAGGCCGCTGGCCGCACCCCGGTGCTGATCGGCTGGGACGGCGAGGCCCGAGCCGTGCTCGTGGTGGCCGACACGGTCAAGGCCACCTCGGCCGAGGCGGTCGCCGAGCTCCGGGGCCTCGGGCTCCGCCCCGTCCTGCTCACCGGGGACAACCGTCGGGTCGCCGAAGCCGTGGCGGCCGAGGTCGGCATCGACGAGGTGATCGCCGAGGTCCTCCCGGAGGACAAGGTGGCGCAGATCCGGCGGCTGCAGGCCGAGGGTCGGGTCGTGGCCATGGTGGGCGACGGCGTCAATGACGCCGCCGCCCTGGCCCAGGCCGACCTCGGCCTCGCCATGGGCACCGGGACCGATGTGGCCATCGAGGCCAGCGACATCACCCTGGTGCGGGGCGACCTGCGGTCGGCGGCCGACGCCGTTCGGCTGTCCCGGCGGACCCTGGCGACCATCAAGGGGAACCTGTTCTGGGCGTTCGCCTACAACGTGGCCGCCCTCCCCCTCGCCGCCGCCGGTCTGCTCAACCCGATGCTGGCCGGGGCCGCTATGGCCTTCTCCAGTGTGTTCGTGGTGACCAACAGCCTCCGCCTCCGGCGGTTCGAGACCCGATGAGCCCGGCAGGGGTACCCGGGGAGGGTACGGTCGACAACGTGCGTGGCTACACGATGAACAAGGACGACTACACCAAGCGCCTCCGGCGCATCGAGGGCCAGGTCCGGGGCATCGAGCGCATGATCGAGGCGGACACCTACTGCATCGACGTGCTCACGCAGGTGAGCGCGGCCACCAAGGCGTTGCAGGCCGTCGCCGTGGGCCTTCTCGACGAGCACGTCCGCCACTGCGTGAAGAACGCCGTGGCCGACGGCGACCCGGCGGCCCTGGAGACGATGGTGACCGAGGCCACCCGGGCGATCGAGCGCCTCGTCAAGGCCTGAGACGGGCGGCGGCGCGCCGAGAAAGGGACCAAAGTCCCGACCACGGGCGACGGTCGACCCTCCCGACCTGCCGGACCGTGCACGAGTGCTCCGATACCCCCGACTCCTGGAGGAACGGTGTCCGAAGAGACCTCGAAGAACGGCAGCAGCAGCGGCATGGTCGCCCTGTTCGGCGTCGCCGCGGTGATGGCCCTGGTGCTGGGCTTCACCGCCGTCGTCCTCGCCGCCGGCGACGACGGCAGCAGCAGCAGTACGTCCGGAGGTGGTGCGGCGGCCCCGGTCCACGTGTCGCTCAGCGACTTCGCCATCGACCCGTCGGCCATCAGCGTGCCCGAGGGGGGCTCGTTGCACGTCACCAACGACGGGGCGACCGCCCACAACCTCACGATCGCCGACACGGATCTGGCCACGCCCGACATCCCGACGGGCGGCGCCGAGGAGCTGGACGTCTCCTCCCTCGCCATGGGCTCCTATGAGGTGTCCTGCCTCATCGCCGGTCACGCCGAAGCGGGCATGACCGGGACCCTAGAGGTCACCGCCGGGGGAGCCGGCGAGACCGCCGCGGCCACCGACACCACCATGGCCAACCACGACGCGATGGACTACGAGGCCATGTCGGCCGCCATGAACGAGAGCATCAGCCAGTTCCCGGCCGAGACCGAGGGCGCGGGCAACCAGGTCCTCGAGCCCGAGATCCTTCCCGACGGCACCAAGCACTTCGAGCTGACCGCGGCCATCACCCCGTGGGAGGTGGCCCCCGGCCAGGTCGTCGACGCCTGGAGCTACAACGGCATCGTCCCCGGGCCGCAGATGTTCGTGGACATCGGTGACCGGGTCGAGGTCGAGGTCATCAACGAGCTGCCCATGGCCACGGACCTCCACATCCACGGCATCAACGTGCCCAACACGATGGACGGCGTCGCCCCGATCACCCAGGACCTGATCCAGCCGGGCGAGAGCTTCACCTACGAGTTCACCACCGACGAGGTGGCGGTGGCCATGTACCACGCCCACCACCACGCCCAGATGACGGTCCCCAACGGCCTGCTGGGCATGTTCTACGTCGGTGACCTGCCCCTCCCCGAGGGCCAGACCATCGGCGGCCAGCCGGTGCCCGACAACGTGGAGATCGCCCAGGAGATCCCCATGGTGCTCAACGACACCGGCGCCATCGGCCTCTCGCTCAACGGGAAGAGCTTCCCGGCCACGGCCCCGGTGGTGGGGAACCGGGGCGACTGGGTCTTGATCACCTACGCCAACGAGGGGTCGATGATCCACCCCATGCACCTCCACCAGTTCGACCAGATCGTGATCGCCAAGGACGGGTACCCCCTGAACAACCCGTACACGGTGGACACGCTCAACGTGGCGCCCGGTGAGCGGTACTCGGTGCTGGTCCAGCTCGAAGAGCGGGGCACCTGGGTCTGGCACTGCCACATCCTCAGCCATGCCGAGCGGGAGACCGGGATGTTCGGCATGGTCACCGCCGTCGTCGTGGAGTGAGCTCGGGAAGGGGAGGCGGGCTACGGCCCGCCCCCCTTCGTCGCGTCCGGGGTGAGCGAACCGGATGGGCGAGCCGGGCCTGAGCCGTCGGGCCTGAGCCCGTGGCCGCCCCCGGATCGGGGCGTCCTACCCTGGGACGATGGCCGACACCGCCACGCTGACCGCCGAGGAGCTGGGGCCGGAGCTGGACCGGTACCGGGTCCAGCTCACGGCCCACTGCTACCGGATGCTGGGTTCGGGCTTCGAGGCCGACGACGCCGTCCAGGAGACGATGGTCCGGGCCTGGCGCAGCTATGACCGCTTCGAGGGCCGCTCGCAGGTGAGCACCTGGCTGCACCGCATCGCCACCAACGTCTGCCTGACGATGCTCGAGGGTCGCCAGCGCCGGGCCCGCCCGGTGGAGCTGGGTCCGTCCTCGCCCATCGGGGAGGCGGTCCTGGGCGACGCCCGGCCCGAGGCCTTCTGGCTCCAGCCCGTCCCCGACGGTCGGGTGCTGCCGTCCGAGGGCGATCCCGCGGAGCGGGCTGCGGCCCGGGACACCGTGCGCCTGGCCTTCGTCGCCGCCCTCCAGCACCTGCCACCCCGGCAGCGGGCCGTGCTCATCCTGCGGGAGGTCCTGAGGTGGCCGACCGCCGAGGTGGCCGACCTGCTGGAGACGTCGGTGGCCTCGGTCAACAGCGCCCTGCAGCGGGCCCGGGCGACCATGGCCGAGCGGGGCCTGTCCACCGAGGACCCCGCCCCGACGGTCGGTGACGCCGACGAGGCGCTGGCGGCGAGGTTCCTCGATGCCTTCGAGCGCTACGACATGGACGCCCTCGCCGCCCTCCTGCACGAGGACGCCACGCTGTCCATGCCTCCCTACGCCCTGTGGCTGCAGGGCCCGGAGAACGTGCGGGGCTGGATGGAGGGCCCGGGCCACGGCTGCGCCGGCTCCCGCTGCATCCCGGTCGCGGCGAACGGCACCTTCGCCTTCGGCCAGTACCGGCCCGCTCCCGAGGGCGCCTGGGAGCCCTGGGCCGTGCAGGTCATCGAGATGGCCGACGGCAGGGTCACCGCCGTCAACTCGTTCCTGGACACCGACGTCCTGTTCCCGTTGTTCGGCCTGCCCGAGGACCCCGACCGGCCCGTGGGCTGAGCCCGGATCAGCCCCGTCGACCGCGGCTGCGGTCCAGCTGTCGGCGGTCCTTCTTGGTCGGTCGACCGCTCCCGGGTTCCCGGGTCGGCACCGGGACCGGGGCGGCCCGGGCCGGCTCGGGCGGCGAGTGGTCCACGATGCACTCGGCCGCGACCGGTGCCCCGACCCGGGCGTCGATCACCCGGGCCACCTCGAGCACCCGCCGTCGCTGACCCACCTTGGCCTCGACCCGGTCGCCCACCCGCACCACCGTCGCCGGCTTGGCCGTGCGCCCGTTCACCTTCACGTGCCCACCTCGGCAAGCGGCCGTCGCCGCGGACCGGGTCTTGAACACCCGCACCGCCCACACCCACCGGTCCACCCGGGCCTCGTCCATCTGCCCGTCTTCGTGATCCGCTGAACCCCTCAAGGCCGCATGGCCCAAAGGTGAATCGCCGCCGACGCCCGCCAGGGGCGCCAGGCCTCGGCGCGCTGCTCCACCTCCCGGGCTGTCGGCACGGTGCCGTTGGCGAGGGCCTTGCGGAGTCCGAGGTCACCGGCGGGGAAGGCGTCGGCCTCGCCGAGCCGGAGCGCGAGGTACTGCGCTGTCCAGTCACCCAGCCCCGGCAGGTCCACCACCGAAGCGACGAAGTCCTCCAGGGACACGCTGCCGTCGAGCCGCACCTCGCCGTCCCGGACGGCCGAAGCGAACGCCCCGAGCGCCGTGATCCGGGCTCCCGTCAGGCCCACGCCCTTCAGGTCGCCGTCGGCTACGACCGCCGCCGCCGGGAAGGTGTGGGTCAGGCCCAGCTCCTGCAATCCCGGCACCAGGGTCCCCAGCTGGTGCACCAGTCGACCCGCCAACGTCCGCGCCCCGGTGACCGTGACCTGCTGGCCGAGGATGGCCCGGACGCCGACCTCGAAACCGTCCCAGCTCCCCGGCACCCGCAGGCCCGGCCGCTCGGCCACCAGCAGGGCCAGCGTCGGATCCGAGGCGAAGCGGTCGTCCGTGGCGGGTTCGTGGTCCAGTCCGAACATCCGACGCACCTGCTGGACGACGTGGATCAGCCCCTCCCAGTAGGGCAGGTGGGCCCGCAGGAGCAGGTGGTCCTCGCCGCCGCGCGTGACCTCGATCACCCCCGGCTCACCGTCGACCAGGATCGTGCGGCGGTAGGTCTCGCCGTCGACCACCTCCACACCGTCCACCGCCCGGCGCCCGAACCACTCCAGCAGCGCCGCCCAGTCGAGCGGCGCGGCGAAGGGCAGGCGCAACGCCAGCCCCCCGTCGGCGGTCAGCCGGTCGGCCTTGCGGCGCCGTGCCCGCAGGTCCCGGGGCGAGGACCGGAACGTGTCCTGCATCGTCCGGTTGAACTGCCGGACACTGCCGAAGCCCGCGGCGAACGCGATGTCGGTCAACGAGAGGTCGGTGTCGTCGAGCAGCCGCCGGGCGAAGTGGGCCCGGCGGGACCGGGCGACCTGGTCCGGGGTGGCGCCGACCTGCTCGGCGAAGAGGCGGCGCAGGTGGCGGGCGCTCACGCCGATGTGGGCGGCCAGCTCGGTCTCGGTGCGGAGATCCAGATAGCCGTCGATGACCAGGCGCACGGCCCGGCAGACCAGCTCGGGGCCGTCCACCCAGTCCTCGAGGTCCGACACCCGGTACGGCCGGCACTGGAAGCAGGCCCGCAGCCCGGCCGCCTCGGCCGCCGCGGCGGATCGGTACGCCGTCGTGTTCTCGGCGTGGGGGCGGCCGCCGCAGCCCGGTCGGCAGTAGATGCCCGTGGTGCGGACGCCGGTGTACTCGAGCGTGCTCATGGTCGCATGATCCCCCCGTCAGCTTGCCCGATCTGGCCGGATCCGGACACCTCCACCGGCCGTGGCGAGTGGTCAGTTCGGGCTGGCTCCGACCGACCAGTAGGACCATGGGTGCCGCGCCGCGACCGGTCGACGACCGCTGGCTGGCCCTCCTCGTGGAGGCGTCGGCCGATGTCGTCGCGGTCATCGACGAGAACGGTGTCCTCCTCTACGCCAACCCCGCCGCCCAGGCCCTGTTCGGCTACGACCTCGACGCCTGGCGCGGTCGATCGGTTCTGGACCTCGTGCACCCCGACGACCTGGCGCTCGCCTTGGGCTCCCTCGAGTCGATGCTCATCCGGACGGACCGGCCCGGCGATCCCATCGAGGTTCGGGTCCGCACGGAGACCGGCGCGTGGCGTCAGGTCGAGCTGGTCGCCACGAACCGGCTCCAGGACGAGCGCTTCGGTGGCTTGATCCTGGCCATCCGGGACATCACCGAGCGTCGGGCGGCCGAGCGGGGCCGGGCTTCGGCCGAGCGGGTCCTGGACCACACCTTCGCCCACAACCCCATCGGGATGACCCTGTGCACCCTGGACGGGCGTTTCGTGAAGGTCAACCCCGCGTTCTGCGATCTGGTCGGTCGCTCCGAGGCCGAGCTCCTGGCCGAGACCTATCAGGCCCTCACCGACCCCGAGGAGCTGGCGGCTGAGCAGGACGCCATGGTCGCGGTGATCCAGGGTGAGCGGCCCAGCTTCACCACCGACAAGCGCATCGTCCGCAAGGACGGCACCGTGCGGATGGGTGAGCTCACCGTGTCGATGGTCGAGGACCCCGACGGCGTGCGCCTCGTCTTCGGTCAGCTCCGGGACGTGACCGACCAGCGGGAGCTCCAGCGCGAGCTGGAGCACCGCAGCCTGCACGACCCGCTGACCGGCCTGGCCAACCGAGCCTTGTTCCATGACCGGGTGACCGTCGCCCACCACCGGCACCGCCGCTACGGCGCGGGCCTGTCCATCGCCTTCGTCGACCTCGACGACTTCAAGACGGTCAACGACGCCCTCGGCCACGCGGCCGGCGACGAGCTCCTGCGGGGCGTGGCCGACCGGCTCACGAACCGGTTCCGGGCCACCGACACCGTGGCCCGGGTGGGCGGTGACGAGTTCGCGGTGCTCCTCGACGAGTCGGGCTCGGCGGACGACGCCGAGCGCCTGGCCGCGGAGATCGTGGCCCTCTTCGACGCCCCCTTCACCGTGGGTGGGCGCCGGCTGCGGGTCGGCGCCAGCGTCGGCATCGCGTCGCTGATCGCGGGACGCGACGACGCCCGCGGCGTGGAGGAGCTGGTCGCCGACGCCGACCTCGCCATGTACGCCGCCAAGCAGGCGGGCAAGGGCCGTTGGCGGTCGTTCCGGCCCTCGATGCGCTCGCGTGCGGCGTCCTCGCTGGGGATCCGGGAGCACCTCGAGCACGGCTTCAGCACCGACGCCGTCGAGGTCCACTACCAGCCGATGGTCGAGACCGCGACCGGCCGGATCTGTGGCATAGAGGCGCTCGCCCGCTGGCGCCATCCGAAGCTCGGCCTGCTGCGGCCCGGTGACTTCCTGGCCGTGGCCGAGGAGATGGGCCTGGCCGCCGTGCTCGACTGGTGCGTGCTGGATCGGGTGGCGCTGGACCGCGCCCGCTGGCGGACCGAGGCCCCGGCCCTGGCCGACCTGCCCCTGTCGGTGAACATCACCGTGGCCGAGGTCGGCCCGGAGCTGGAGAAGCGCATCGATGCCTTCCTGGACTCACCCGGTGGCCAGGGGACCCAGCTCTGGGTGGAGCTCACCGAACGGGCCATGATCCTCAACGCCGACAGCGTGGCCCCGACCCTCGATCGCCTGCGGGCCCGCGGCATCGGCCTGGCCCTCGACGACTTCGGTGTGGGGTACTCCTCCCTGGCCCACCTGCACCGCCTGCCCATCGACCTGGTGAAGCTGGATCGGGCCTTCCTGGCGTCGGTGGCCACGGCGGGGCCGGACTTCATGGCGGCCGTGGTGGATCTGTGCGCCGGCCTGGACCTGCAGGTCGTGGCCGAGGGGGTCGAGACCTACGAGCAGCACCAAGTGGTGTGCGCGGTGGGCATCGCCTGGGCCCAGGGGTTCTTCTACGCGGGGCCCCGCGGCCCGGTCGCGCTGGCCTCGCTGCTTGCCGCGGCTCAGCCCACCCCGCCCTCGCGGCCCTCCGCGGCGCAGCCCACCCCGCCCTCCCTGCTGGTGCCGGGCTCGGGGGCGCTGTCGGCCCCGACCTAGACGTCGGCGCACCGCCGGACCTTACGGAACCTCCATGCCGTAGAAGCGTCGCTCGACCACCGCCCGGGCTCGACGGGTGACGCGGCGGTACTCGTTGCGCAGACCGGTGGCGGTGGTCCCCAGGGAGCGGGCCAGCCGGGTCAGGGCGAGGGGGTCCTGGGGGAGGGCGTCACCGTCGCGGCCGCCCAGCAGGAACAGCCGGTTGCGGGTCCGCTCGCAGAACTCATGGGCGGTGCGCAGCGCCTCGGCATCGGCCCCGTCGACGGCCCCGATGCCCTCCAGGCGGTCCAGGGCGGTGAGCGTCGCGGGCGAGCGGACGTCGTGGTGCAGGGCCAGGAGCTGCACGGTGAACTCGATGTCGGTCAGTGAGCCCCGACCCAGCTTGAGGTGGAAGTCGGGGTCTTCGCCCGCCGGCAGGCGCTCGGCTTCGATGCGGGCCTTCATGCGCCGGATGTCCCGGACCTCGTCGTCGCCGGGTGGCCGCCAGACGAAGGGCGCCAGCACCCCGACCAGACCCCGGCCCAGCGCCGGGTCGCCCGCTACGGGCCGGGCCCGGGTCATGGCCTGGCGCTCCCAGGTGAGGGCCCACCGCTCGAAGTAGGCGTGGAACCCGACCAGGCTGCGGGCCAGCGGGCCCTGGCGGCCCTCGGGGCGGAGGTCGGCGTCGAGGGGCCAGATGCGTCGGGACGGCGAGGCGTCGAGGAGGCGCCGGAGCCCGGTCGCCAGGCGCTCGGCCTCCTCCGCGTCCCCCGTCCCGGCGCCGTCGTAGACGAACACGACGTCGAGGTCCGAGGCGTAGGACAGCTCCTGGCCGCCGAAGCGCCCCACGGCCACGACGGCGAAGGGGAGGCCGGGCTCGAGCGTGGCCAGCGCCACCTCGACGGTGGCTTCGGCGAGGGTGGCCAGATCCCGTCCCACCCGGGCGGTGGTGGCGTGGCCCAGGAGGTCCCGGGCGGCGATGCCCAGCAGGTGCCGCTGCTGCCAGCGCTGCAATGCCTCCTGGCGGTCGTCCTCGTCGGGCCGCCATGCGGCCGCGGTGCCGGCGCTGGCCACGAGGTCGGGCCGGGTCCGGGTCCGGAGGTCCTCGGGCGCCGACAGGCGGGGGATGAGGTCGGGGTTGCGGCGCAGCACGGCGCCGAGCTGCTCGCTGGTGCCGATGACCTGGCAGAGGGCCCGAGCCACGTCGGGGGCCTCGCGGAACGTGGCGGCCAGCTGCGTGGCCCGGTCGGGCTGTTCGGTGAGGTGGCGCAGCGTGAGGAGGCCGAGGTCGGGGTCCGGTGTCTCCGAGAGCCAGTCCAGCACCAGGGGGAGGAGTTGCTGCATCAGCCGGGACGAGCGGGTGAGGCCCTGGGTCAGGTCGGCCACGGCCTGGCGGGTGCGCTCGAGGTCCGCGAAGCCGAAGGCCGCCAGGCGCTCAGCCGTGGCGTCGGGGGAGAGTCCGGTTGTCAAGGTGCGTTGGCTACCGGCGAAGGCCTCGAGCAGCGGCCGGAACCACAGGCGCTCGTGGATGGCCCGGGCGGCGGTGCGGTGGGCGCCGAGGTCGGCGTCGAACTGGTCGAGGGCGCCGGCGGCCACCTCGCTGCGGTACCCCAGGACCCGGGCCAGGCGGGCCCGGGCCACCGGCGTGTCGGGCACCACGTGGACCTGGTGCTCGTCCTCCAGCTGCAGGACGTGCTCGACCCGACGGAGGAAGCGGTAGGCGGCCCCGAGCTGGTCGGCGTCGTCGAGGGCGACATAGCCGGCGCCCTGGAGCTCGACCAGGGCTCGCAGGGTGGTCGGGGAACGCAGCGCCGGATCGAGGCGGCCGTGGACGAGCTGGAGCAGTTGGACGGCGAACTCGATGTCCCGGATCCCCCCGGGCCCCCGCTTGATCTCCCGGTCGGTGAGTCCCCGCCGGGACACCTCGGCCTCGGCCCGGCGCTTCATGTCGCGGACGGCGCGGATGTCATCGGCGTCGACCGGTCGGGACCACAGGGCGTCCGCGGCGGCGGCGGTCCAGGCCCGGCCGAGGGCGGCGTCACCGGCGACCGGGCGGGCCTTGAGCAGGGCCTGGCGCTCCCAGGGTTGCGCCCAGCGCCGCCAGTGGGCGGCGTAGGACGCGACCGATCGGACCAGGGGGCCGTCGCGACCCTCGGGACGCAGGTCGGCGTCCATCCGGAAGCACGGTCGGGCCAGGTCCAGGACCCGTCGGGCGCGCCGGGCCAGGTCGTCGGGGTCGCCCTCGCCGACGAAGAGCACGTCGATGTCGCTGGCGTAGTTGAGCTCGGCGCCGCCGAGCTTGCCCATGCCGATGACCACCAGGTCCTCGGCCCCCGCCAGGCGCACGGCCGCGGCCAGGACGTCGTCGCCGAGGCGGGCCAACGCGGCGGCGGTGACCGTCAACGGGTCGCGGCCGGTGAGGTCCCGGGCGGCGATGCGCAGCAGTTCGCGGCGCTTCCAGACCAGGAGGGCCGACCCATCCGCCGCGGCTTCGTCCGGTCGCCGCTCCAGGTCGACCAGGACGTCGAGGGCGGCGGGATCGGCGTCGAGGACCCGGGACAGGGAGCGGCTGGCGCCCACCACGGCCATGAGGGCGGTGACGGCGTCGGGCCCCAGTCGCTCGGCCAGGTCGGGTCGGGCGCCGAGCAGTCGCCGCACGGCGGCGCCGGCCCGGCTGGGTACGGCGGAGGTGGCCACCGCTTCGGCGAGCGCAGCGGGCAGGTCGCTCACGTCGGCAACGTAACCGGGACGGTCGGTAGCGTCAGGGGGTGGACGCGCTGCGGGTGGCCCTGTGCCAGGTGAACCTGACCGTCGGGGATCTGGACGGCAACGTCGAGGTGATGGCCCGGGCCCTGAAGGAGGCCGAGGCGGCCGACGCCCACGTGGCCTGCTTCCCCGAGTTGGGCGCCGCCGGATACCCGCCTGAGGACCTGGTCCTCAAGCGCGGCTTCGTCCACGCCAACCGGTCGGCGGTGGACCGTTTCGCCGCCCTGGTGGGCGCGACCGTCGCCGTGGTCGGCTTCGTGGAGGACGACGGCGACGTGCTCCACAACTCGGCTGCCGTCTGCGCCCACGGCGAGGTCGTCGGGATCTACCGCAAGCAGCACCTGCCCAACTACGCCGTCTTCGACGAGCAGCGTTACTTCGAGCCGGGCACCGAGCTGCCGCTGTTCGAGATCGCCGGCGTCCCGGTCGCCGTATCGGTCTGTGAGGACGCGTGGCAGCACGGCGGCCCGATCCCCGAGCTCGGCGCCGGCGGCGCCCAGGTCATCCTCAACATCAACGGCTCGCCGTACTACGCGGCCAAGGGCCGGGTGCGGGAACGCCTCATCGGCGCCCTGGCCGGGGCCGCGGACTGCCCGATCGTCTACCTGAACCTGATCGGCGGCCAGGACGAGCTGGTCTTCGACGGGGACTCGTTCGTGTGCGATGCGGCCGGCGACGTGGTGGCCCGGGCTGAGGCCTTCGTCGAGCAGGTCCTGGTGGTCGACATCGAGCCCGGCCCGGCCCGGCCGGTCACCCTGCCGATCGTGCCCGTCACGGCGGCGGTCACCCCGGCCGCGCCGCTCCCGGTGGCCCCCGTGCCCCGGGACCTGTCCCCCGAGGGTGAGGTCTGGGAGGCCGTCGTGCTCGGCACCCGGGACTACGTGACCAAGAACGGCTTCGGCGGCGTGGTGCTGGGCCTGTCCGGCGGGGTGGACTCCTCCCTCGTCGCCGCCATCGCCGTCGACGCCCTGGGCGCGGATCGGGTCCATGGTGTGCTCATGCCGTCCCGCTACTCCAGCGACCACTCGGTGACCGACGCCGAGCGATTGGCCGTCGCCCTGGGCATCGACCGGCGGACCATCCCCATCGAGGCCGCCCACACCGGGATGCTCGGGATGCTGGCGGCGTCGTTCGCCGGCCGGGAGCCGGACCTGACCGAGGAGAACCTCCAGTCTCGGATCCGGGGCATGGTGCTGATGTCCCTCAGCAACAAGTTCGGCTGGCTGGTCCTGACCACGTCCAACAAGAGCGAGAGCGCCGTCGGCTACGCCACGTTGTTCGGCGACACGGCCGGCGGGTTCGCGGTCATCAAGGACGTGCCCAAGCTGCTGGTCTACGACCTCTGCCGTCATCGCAACCGGGTGGCCGGCCGCGAGTTGATCCCGGAGGCGGTGCTGACCAAGCCACCGTCGGCCGAGCTCCGCCCCGACCAACGCGACGACCAGAGCCTGCCCCCCTACGAGGTCCTCGACCCGATCCTCGAGCTCTACGTGGAGGACGACCGCTCCATCGACGAGATCGTCGCCGCCGGCCACGACCGTGAGACGGTCGAGCGCATCGTGCGCCTGGTCGACGTTGCGGAGTACAAGCGTCGTCTGACCCCACCCGGCCCGAAGCTGACGACCAAGGCGTTCGGCCGGGATCGCCGCCTCCCCATCACCAACCGCTACCGGGGCTGATCCGCGAGGTATATCGAAATCGATATGTCTACACTGACGGTCGTGTACGGCGCCTTCGTCCGGACGATCCGGCGGGCCCGGGGCCTGAGTCAGCGAGAGCTGGCCGACGTCTCGGGCGTCTCCCAGCCCAACATCTCCGCCATCGAGCACGACCGACGCGTCCCGTCCGCTGACAGCCTCAACCGCCTGGTGGTCGCCTGCGGGTTCGAGCTGGCGGCGGTCGCCGGCGAGGAGGTGGTCCACTGCCCACTGCCCGAGGTCGGGTGGTTCCCCGACGAAGGGCTGCCCGGCCCGGATCCGGGCGACCCGGGTGACGAGGCGCCGGTCGTCGGCCCCGACACCCCGATCGACGAACGGCTCCGCGTCATCACCGCCGTGCTCGAGGCCGCAGACCACCAGGCCCGGGTCGGCCGGTGGGGCTGATCGACCTCGTGGTGACGGTCCATGACCGACTGGATCAGGCCGGGGTCGCGCACGCCTTCGGCGGTGCCCTCGCCCTGGCCTACGTCGCCGAGCCGCGGGGGACGGTCGACCGCGTGGCCCGTCTCCGCTCCTTGCTGCGCCCGGAGTCGCCGCACCCCTGACGTCGTGTCACGTGCAGGGCTCGGGGATGACCTCGGCGCCCTGGGTGCTGACGTCGCAGTAGGTGCGAAGGCTGACCAGCCATCGGCCGTCGACCAGGACCGCCTCACCGGGGAGGTGGTCGAGGACGGCGTCGCCGTCCAGGAGCAGGGTGTAGGTCACCGCCGCGGTGGTGGCGTCGACGGCCTCGATGGCGTCGATGCGCACCCGGATGTCCGCGGCCACCTCGCGGGTGGCCTCGTAGGACTCCAAGAAGTACGGGCGGAGATCGTCCGCCGACTCGAGGGAGTCCAGCTTCACCTCCACGTCGGTCACGGAGCCGTCGAACAGGTTGGTGAAGGCCTGGGTGACCGCCGCCTCGGTATCGGCGTCGACGCCAGCGGTCGGCGCGCCGGTGGTCGTCGTCACGTCGGGCACCGTCGCCGTCGTCGCCGTCTCGACCTGGTCGGCGCTGGTGGGGCACCGCAGGGTCGCCTGCACGCCGGTGTGGTCCGACGGGTGGGCCAGCTCGCCCTCGGCGGGCTCGGCGTTGAACAGGCCTGTCGGATCGACCGGCACGCACGAGCGCCCCTCGTCGACGAACAGGAAGTCGATGCGTTCGGTCTGGATGCTGGTGGGGTCGACCAGGTCGGTCAACGCGTCATCGATCCGACCGGAGGTGCATTCGTCTCCGGTTGTCGGTTCACACTCGCCGTTCCCCGCGGCGAGGTGGGTGTCGACGAAGCCGGCCCCGGTGATCGCCTCGATGGTGGGCCCGCCCGGCTGGGCATTCAGGTCCCCACCGACGACCACGACCGCCTCGGGGTCGGCCACCTCGGCGGCGAACTGGACCAGTTGACGGGCCTGGCAGGTGTTGAGCGTGTCGTCCCCCTCGCACGGGGGCGGGCAGGTGGCCTCGTCACAGGGCCGGTCGTCACTGCTGCTCGCCAGGTGGCTGCTCACGTAGTCGACCATGCCGACATCGCTGGCCACCCGGACCCAGAGGGCGGTGCGCAGCGGCCCCGCCAGGTGGATGCGGCGGGACCCCAACACCGGTTCGGTGCTCAGTACCACCTCGCGGTCCAGGCTGGGGTCGTCGTCGCCCACGATCGCGTAGTCGGCGGTGCAGCCGTCGCCCATCGCCGCCTCGAGCTCGGCCACCGTCTCCTGGTTGGCCTCCTGGATGCTCACCAGCGGGGGACAGCCGGCGGCGGCCAGCTGCTGCACGAACAGGTCGACCCGGTCGGGCAGATCGCAGCGATCCGAGTCGTCGGGGCAGGCCGTGCCGTGCAGCAGGTTCTGGCTGACGACGGTGACGGTCGGGTCGTCGGTTGACCCACGGTCCCCGGTGCCGTCGTCGGCCGAGCAGGCGGTGGCCAGCGCCAGGACCACCAGGAGCAACCACCCCCCGGGCCGCATGCGCACGACACGAGCCTGTCACGGATCGGCGCCCGCGAGCGGGGGGACCTTCGACCCTGGGGTGTCGGGGTCGAACCGGTGATGCTGGGCGGTACGGAGAGGGGCATGCAGTGATCGCACTCCTGGCCTTGCTGGTTCTGATCGTCGTCGTCGTGGTCGTCGTCACGCAGAAGACGAGGCAGGACGAGGCGGGAGCGGGGTTCGAGGCCAGGTCGGGGAACGCCCCGAGACGGCCCGCACCGCGTCCGGCGGCGTCCGTGGCCGACGACCTCGACCGTTGGGTGGCCGCCGGCCTGCTCGCCCCCGACCAGGCCAAGGCGATCCTCGAGCACGAGGGTTCCCGGCCGCCGCCCGAGGTCGTCACCCCGCAGCCGACCACGCCCGCCGTCCACGGTCCGTCGTCCCGGTTCCCGGTCGTGGCTGAGGCGCTGGGCTACCTCGGCGGAGCGCTCGCCCTCACGGGCCTGGTGCTGGTATTGGTCCACTACTGGCCCGACCTCGCCTGGGCGGGCCGGCTCGCGCTCACCGGTGTGGGGGCGGTAGCCCTCGTCGCCGGTGGGTTCGCGGTGCGCGACCAGGCCGATCCCGCCCTCGTCCGGCTGCGGGCCTTCCTCTGGCTGCTGTCGAGCGCCGCTACGGCCGTCTTCATCGGCGTTGTGGTGACCGAGGGCCGCGATCTCGCCGACCCGACGGTCGCCTTCTGGTGCGCGGCGGCCGTGGCCGTGCAGAGCGGGGTGCTCTGGTGGTGGCGCGAGCGACCCGTGCAGCAGCTCGTCGCGTTGGGCGGCCTTGCCGTCGCCGTCGCCACGGGGGTCTCCCTCGTGGCGGGCGACGTCCCGGCCGGCGCGGCGCTCTGGGCCCTGGGGCTCGGCTATCTCTTCCTGGGACTGACTCGTCGGACGCCCGCCGTTCCGCTGACGGAGCTCGTCGCGTCCGTCGCCCTCCTGGCGGGTGGATTAATGATGATCTCGGGCTCGATGAGCGCCGGCCTCGTCGTGGTCTTGGTCACCGTGGTCGGCCTGCTGGGTGCGGTGAGCACGACCCGCATGGAGCTGCAGCTCGTCGACCGCGTCGCCCTCGGGGCGCCGGCCCTCGTCGTGGGCCTGCAGGCGGTGCCCTCCACCCTCCTGTACTTCGCCCGGGACGCCGGGCTGGTGACCGGTCTGCTCACCTGGGTCGGTGGCGCCCTCCTGGTCGTGGTGGTGGTCCGAGACGTGACCCGGTGCCCACCGAACTCCTCGGGGGCCTGACCCTGCTGGCCGGAGCGGCCCTCACCGGGCTGCAGTGGGAGGCGTTCGCCCCGGTCTTCGGCCTCGGGACCGCCATCGGCTTGGTCATCCTGGGCATGCAGCCCGGCCGCGTCCTGCTCTCCCTGGTCGGGGCCCTCGGCCTCCTGATCTTCGTGCCTTGGGCGGTCGGTGAGCTGTTCCCCGGCGAAGGTCGGGCCCCGCTGTTGATCATGGTGGCGGGCGCGGTGCTGGTCGGCGTGGCCGTGCTGCTGGCCCGCCAGGGCGACCGCTTCCGACATGACCTCCGTCCGCCGTCGGGCGGCCCGCAGGGCGCCGAGCATCGCATGCCGAGGTGCGTCGGTGACCGACGGGCCCTGAGACTTGACCGTTCGGTCAACTCGCGCTGAGGCAAAGCGCTAGGTTTTGTCTCATGGCCGACCCGAAGCGCCCTCGTGCCGCGTTCGCCCCGTGGGACCGGCGGGAACTGCCGGGGTCCTTCTCCGTCGAGGAGACCGCGAAGCGGGTCGGGCACTACAAGTGGATCGAGATGCGCCTGTTCGAGGTGCTCGGCGGGTGGGTGGCCACCGTGCCCGAGATCGACGTCAAGCTGCGCCTCGGCACCCACTGCTACCACCATGCCTGGCACAGCGAGCTCTGGCACAAGCGGCTGCCCGAGCTGCGGGAGATGAACCCCGAGAAGCTCACCGGGCCACCCAACGACGAGCTGGTCGCGTTCGTGGACGCCATGACCGAGCCCGAGGCCCCGGAGCTGACCATCGAGAAGCTGGTCGGGGTCTACCGGGTGCTGATCCCGCACAAGATCGCGGCGTACACGTATCACCGGAACAACACGAGCCGGATCACCGACGCGCCCACCATCCGCTCCCTCGATTTCGCCTTGGCCGACGAGTTCGACGACTGGCGCGACGGCGAGATGCTCATCCAGTCGCTGATCGAGACCGACGAGGAAGTACAGCGGGCCGCCGACCGGGTGGCCCACCTGGAGAAGCTGATGTTGGCGGCAGGCGGCATCGCCGGGCCCGGCACCATCGGCGACGCCTACGCTGAGCCACAGCCCACGGAGGTGACGGCATGAGGAAAGCCCATCCGGTCGAGGACCTGGCCCGCGACGAGCGTTTCGTCCGGGTCGACATCCAGGACCGCATCAGTGACCCCCGCTCGGTCAAGAACAGCCGTATGCGGACCCAGGCCCGGCTGACGCCGGAGCGCCCGGACTCCGCGGATGCCGCCCGGGCCCTGATGCACGGGATCTTCGTGGGCGAGATCCAGGCCCTCGAGGGCGCGGGTCGCACCTGCTGGGACTTCGACACCGGCGACGGCCGGGACGAGGCGCCCTTCGCGCTGAAGCTCGACATGGCCCGCCAGTGCTGGGACGAGGCCCGTCACTGCGAGATCTCCGTGAAGCTGTCGGATTGGATGGGCACCGAGATCGGGGAGTTCTCCGAGGGCGCCTTCCTCTACGCCGCGGCCTGCAACCCCGACCCGGTCCTGCGCCTCACCGGCGTGAACCGGGCCCTGGAGGGCCTGGCCATCGACGTCTTCAACACCATGCGGGAGTTCGGCGAGATCGCCGGCGACCCGGTGCTGGAGTTCTGCGAGGACTGGATGCTGGCCGACGAGGTCACCCACGTGAAGATGGGCTCGGACTGGCTGCGTCGCCTCACCGCCGACGATCCCGAACGCCGCAAGGACGCCCTCGAGTTCCAGCGCGTGGTGGACAAGCTCTTCTCCCTCGGCGGCTTCCGCAGCGACGAGGACGACAGCCCCGTGAAGCTGGCCCGTCGCTTCCGTGAGCTGGCCGGGTTCGACGACGAGGAGATCGACGAGATCGCCGACCTCGCCAGCCAGGCGCTCGAGGAGGCCCGCACCCGCCAGGAGGCGGCCGCCGCCCTCGCCACGGCTTGAGCGCCACTGCCATGGCGAACGTGGTCCTGCGGCCCGACCGTTGGGCGATGGTGGACTACGACCCGGAGCGCCTCCTGGCCATCGCGGCCGAGGTGGCCGATGCCGCCGGCCTGCCCGCGGACCGCGAGGTGGTCGTCGAACTGGATGACACCTCGCCCCTCGGCCGGTACAGCCTGGACTCGATGGACCCCATCGTGGTGTCGATGGAGAGCGGTGCCTTCGAGGACCCCAAGCACCCCCGCCAGCTCTCCGAGTCCTTCACGGCCGGTGTGCTGGGTCGCCTCTTCTTCCGGGCCGCCGATCGGTTGACCGAGGGCTTCGCCGACGCGCCCGAGGATGCCGACCTCGAGCCGGCGGCGGGTATCGCGTGGGAGGTCTACGCCGCCGGCCGCCTGGCCCGGACCGGCCGGCAGGCCCAGCGTCAGCGGTGGATCTACCACTTCCGCAACCGCCACGGCTTCAGCGACGAGGCCGACGCCGCCTTCGACCGGCTCTGGTCCGCCGACGACCTCACGTGGGCCGACGTCCGGTCCCTCTCGGCCACCGCGCAAGCCGACGCCTCCGTCTGATCTCGTCCGGTCCCGCCACCAGCCGCGGCGCCTGGCCCGGCTCGGGGGTCAGGCCAGATCGTGGGCGCTGATCGCGTCGAGCAGGTCGATGTCGGGGGGCTCGGCCAGCAGACCGTGGCAGGCCTCGGCCATCTCCACCATGTCGGGGGAGTCGAAGTGGGCCCGCTGGGCCTCGGGAGAGGCCCACTTCTGGATGACCAGGAGGCGTCCCGGGTGGGTGACCGAGGCCACCAGGTCGATGTTGCGACAGCCGGGGTGGCCCCGGGCCAGGACGACGTACTTGGCCAGCACCGCGACGAGGCGCTCCGGGTCCGCGGCCCGGAACCGCATGACCACGACGGCGAGTTCGACCTCGTCGGGCTCGGTGGGCACGGGGCAGGACCTCAAGACGTGGGGGTTGGGGCCGAAGGCCCACGGGGAGCGGCCGGGGCCGGTTTGGGCCTCTTGACCGCCTCGGTATCGTAGGCAAGGCCCCACCGGCGGCCACGGGATTCCGTCTTGGTCGCCGGTACCGTCCATCGAAGTTCCACCACGCAGGGAGATGGTCGTTGGCCAAGGAACGAGTCGAGCGGGACGAAGAAGACCTCGTTCGCCTGTACCTCACCGACATCGGGCAGTACCCACTGCTCACCAAGGACGACGAGGTCCGCCTCGCGCAGCAGATCGAGGGCGGCACCGCGGCCCGCGAGGAGATGGACGCGGCGACGGCGCTGACCCCCACCAAGAAGCGGGAGCTGCGCAAGGCCATCCGCCTGGGCGAGGACGCCGAGCGCACGTTTGTGCAGTCCAACCTCCGGCTGGTCGTCTCCATCGCCAAGAAGTACCAGGCGTCGGGCCTGCCTCTGCTGGACCTGATCCAGGAGGGCAACCTCGGCCTGATGCACGCCGTCGAGAAGTTCGACTGGCGCAAGGGCTTCAAGTTCTCCACCTACGCCACGTGGTGGATCCGCCAGGCCATCACCCGCGGCATCGCCAACACGGGCCGGACCATCCGCCTGCCCGTGCACGCCGGCGACACCCTGGCCCGCCTGCAGAAGGCCCGCTCCCGCCTCGAGCTGAAGTACGGCCGCCCCGCCACCTTGTCCGAGCTGGCCGCCGAGGTCGAGATGCCCGAGGACAAGGTCACCGAGGCCCTCCGCTTCGCGGCCGAGCCCCTCTCGCTGTCCGAGCCCCTGCGCGAGGACGGCGACGCCGAGCTGGGCGACGTGGTCGAGGACCGCTCCGCCGAGTCCCCCTTCGAGGTGGCGGCCACCGCGCTGCTGCCCGAGGAGATCCAGCGTTTGCTCGCCCCCCTCGACGAGCGGGAGCGCGAGATCCTCAAGCTGCGCTTCGGCCTGGACCGGGGCGAGCCCCGGACGCTCGAAGAGGTGGGGGAGCACTTCAACCTCACCCGCGAGCGCATCCGCCAGATCGAGGCCCGGGCCATGTCCAAGCTGCGCCACCCGAGCAGCGACACCGGCGCCCGGGACCTCCTGGCCGTCTAGGTTCACCCTCCGACCGAGGAGGGTGATGCCGTGGGGGCCGAGCTGATCAGCGACGCCGAGCTCATCGAGCTCGAGACGGTGGTTCAGGACGCGCTCCGCACCGGCGACCGTTCCGCGCTGGACCTACGGGGCTTCGGCGTCACCAGCGTCGTCCTCGCCGCCCCCCTCGGTGCACCCCGGGTGGCCTGCAAACGGGTGCCACCCTTCGCCAGCCGCGAGGCCTTCGCCGCCTACCGCGACGTGGTGGACCGCAACGTGGTCGAACTGGGGCGTTCAGGCATGCACGTGGTGACCACCGAGGTGCGTCTGGTCGAGCACGGTGGCCACCTCGCCGGGTATGTGGTCCAGCCCCTCCTGCCCGCCGAGTGCCTCGGCGAGGCGATCCTGAAGGAGACTGCGCCGGCGTCGGACCATCCGTTGGTGGTGGCGATGATCGACCACGTGATCACCGCTACGACCGACCGGCGGGGCGTGGACGCCCAGGTGGGGAACTGGGCCGTCGTCGACGGGCAGGTCACCTACATCGACGTGACCACGCCGTTCTCGGTCGACGACCAGGGCGACATCGAGGTCGACCTCGACGTGTTCCTCCGGGCCGGCCCGCCGATCATGCGCCCGATCTACCTCCGGGAGCTGCCGACGTCGATGAAGCGGTGGCTGGATCCCCGTCATGCCCTCGTGGACCTGGTGGGCAACCTCTACAAGCTCGACCTCGACGACTGGGTCCAGCCCGTCATCGACGCGACCGCCGGTCGGGTCGATCCGCCGATCACCGTCGAGGAGGCCCGGGCCTACTACTCGGGCGAGGTCAGGACCTGGACGATGCTGAACCGGGTGCTGCGGGGCTACGACTGGTGGCGGCGCAAGGTGCGGCGGAACGCACCGACGATGTTCGTCCCGCCGCCCGACTACGACCCCGCGGCCTGGAAGGCCAAGCAGGCGGCCTGGCGGTGACGACCGGACCCGACGCCTATCCCGACCGGGCCGCCGCCGAGGCCGCCTTCGCGGCCCACGTCGACCCGGCGAAGGTGGACATCTGGTCGATGGGTGGCCTCCAGGTGGTCATGGGTGACCGGGAGGGCGTGACCTTCAGCGACGCCTACGACGGGCGACAGTGGTTCAACTGCCACTGCAACGGCGGCGTGTTCAACCTCGGCCACCGCAATCCCCGGGTCATCGCCGCCGTCCGGGCGGCCATGGACCACGCGGATGTCGGTAACCACCACCTGGTGTCGGCCTACCGGGCCGGCGCGGCCGAGCGCCTGTCGGCCACCACCGGCAACCGCCTCAGCGGCGTCGTCTTCTCCGTCGGTGGGGGGGAGGCCGTGGACCTCGCCCTCAAGGTGGCCCGGGGTCACACGGGCCGGCGCACGATCGTGTCGGTGACCGGCGCCTACCACGGCCACACGGGCCTGGCCCTGGCCGCCGGTGACCCTCGGGACCACGGCCTGTGGGGCCACGACCTACCCGGCTTCGTGCACGTGGCCCACAACGACCTCGGGGCGATGGACGCGGCGATCGGCGACGACACCGCCGCGGTGATCCTCGAGTCGATCCCCGCCACCGCCGGGTTCCCGATGCCCGAGCCCGGCTACCTCGCCGGCGTGGCCGACCTGTGCCACCAGCGGGGTGCGCTCTACATCGCCGATGAGGTCCAGACCGGCCTGGGGCGCACCGGATCGGTCTGGTACGTGGACCAGGAGGACGGAGTCCCCGACCTGCTCGTGACCGGCAAGGGACTGTCGGGCGGGATCTATCCGATCGCCGCCACCCTGATGATCCCGGAGGTGCACCGGTTCTTCGCCGACCACCCGTTCTGTCACGTCTCGACCTTCGGCGGCGCGGAGCTGGGGTGTGTGGCCGCGGCCGAGGTCATCGACATCGTCACCGCACCCGGCTTCCTCGAGCGGGTGCAGGCCGCCGGTCAGCGCCTGGGCGACGCCTTCGCCGATCTGCCGTTCGGCGTGCGCCGCCGCGGGATGCTCCTGGCCTTCGTCTTCGAAGACGACCACGGCGGCATGCATGCCATGAAGGCCCTGTTCGACGAGGGCATCTACGCCTTCTTCGCCAGCTACGACCCTCGGGTCCTCCAGTTCAAGCCCGTGCTGACGGCGACCGACGACGACATCGAAGCGATCATCGCCATCGTCCGACGGACCTTCGGCGCCTGATCGGATCCCTGACGCATTGGATCCGCGAGACGAGGAGTGACGGCATGGGGTACCGATTGGCCAACGTGGAGGACCGGGCCGTCCTGGTCGACGAGGCGGGGCACTGGTACGACCTCGCGGCCGTGGCTGGGGAGGACCGACTGGCCGACCCGCTCGTGGCCCTGGCGGACCCGGAGGCGCTGCACGCCGCGACCGCCGGGCTGGCGGCGGCCCCGCCCGGAGGCACGGCCGACCCTGCCCTCCTCGGGCCACCTGTGCCCCGGCCGCGACACGTGTTCGCCGTAGGCCTCAACTACCGCTCCCACGCCGAGGAGTCGGGGATGGACGCCCCGCCGACGCCCCTGATCTTCACCAAGTTCCCCGGCTGCCTGGTCGGTCCCGCCGCCGACATCGAGCTGCGGGCGGCGACCGTCGACTACGAGGTGGAGCTGGTCGTGGTCGTCGGGCCCGGGGGCCGGGACATCACTGCGGCCGACGCCTGGGACCACGTCGCCGGCCTCACGGTGGGCCAGGACATCTCCGACCGCGCCCTCCAGTTCGCTTCGGCCCCGCCCCACTTCGACCTGGGCAAGTCCCGGGACGGCTACGGGCCGATCGGGCCGGTGGTCGTGTCCACCGACCTGGTCCCCGATCCCGCCGATCTGGGCCTGTCCTGCTCGGTCAACGGCGAGGTGCGCCAGGACGACCGCACCGCGGGCCTGATCGTCGATGTCCCGACGCTGATCGAGTACCTGTCGGGGATCCTCACCCTTCACCCCGGGGACCTGATCTTCACCGGCACGCCTTCCGGCGTCGGCATGGCCGACGGCCGCTTCCTGGCGCCGGGCGACGTGCTGGAGTCCCACATCGAGGGGATCGGCTCCCTGCGGAACCACTGTGTCTGAGGTCGCCCCACCGCCGACCGGGTCACCGCCACCGCCGACCGGGTCACCGCCACCGCCGACTCGAAGCCGTTCCGCGGAACGTCCTTGCGGGCCTCAGGTCGCGACCCCGGTGGCGGAGGTGGACGGGAATCGAACCCGCCGGACGGGGATCGCCCGTCCCACCCGCTTTGAAGGCGGGGGAGCCCACCAGGTGCTCGGACACCTCCGCCCGACACGCTAGGGGCATCCACCCCTAGGCTGGCCCGATGAAGAAGCTGCTGATTCTCCTGGTCGTGGTGGTTCTCGGCGTGGTCGTCGCGAAGAAGCTCCAGGAGACCTGATCAACCTGATTCCGGGGGAGGGCGGTCCGGCCATCGGTCGGGCCGTTCGTCGCGTCCGGCCGACGCCCTAGCGTCGCAGGCGGCGTCGGATCGCCCGCTCCCACCGCTCGCGGCGGGACGGCTCGGGCTCGCGGCGCAGCAACCAGAACACGACCACCCCGGCCACGATTGCTGCGAGGCCGCCGCTGATGGCCGCCGTCTGGCCGGGGGTCGGCATCGACACGCGGTCGCGCATCTTCACGGGACGCTCGAAGACCCGGACCTCCCACTCCCGCTCCGCCGCGATCCGGGCCAGGGCGCGGTCGGGGTTGACCACGACCGGGTGACCCACGGCGGAGAGCATGGGCTCGTCGGTTATGGAGTCCGAGTAGGCGTACGACGCGCTGAGGTCGAGGCCGTACCGCTCGGCCGCCTCCTGCATGGCCACCACCTTCGTGGGGCCGTAGGAGTAGAAGTCGACGCCCCCGGAGTAGCGGCCGTGCTCGTCCACCTCGGGCCGGGTGGCGATGACGTCGTGCACCCCGAGGTACTGGGCCAGGGGGTCGACGATCTCCTCGGGCGAGGCGGAGACGATGAACACCTTGCGTCCCTCGCCCTGGTGGAAGCGGATCAGGTCGAGGGCCTCCTCGTAGATGATCGGCTCGATCACCTCCTCGAGGGTCTCGCGCACCAGGGAGCGAATGTGGTCCCGGGACCAACCGGCGGTCACCCGGAGGGCGGCCTCGCGCATCTTGGCCATCCGGGCCTCGTCCGCGCCGAGGTAGAGGTAGACCAGCTGGCCGTAGAGGGCCCGCAGCAACAACCAGCGGGAGAGCAGGCCGGCTCGGTAGAGGGGCTTGCCGAAGGCCACCATCGAGGCGCGGGCGATGACCGTCTTGTCCAGGTCGAAGAAGGCGGCCTCCATGGGCGCCCACCCTAGGAACCGGATCCACCCCTTGTCCGTGAAGGTCGTCACGCGTAACGTCGGGGTCCTCGCGAGTCGGCCGGCGTTCACCCGTTGGCCGACCGCCCCGGCGCCTCCCCCTCCTGCCACCTGCTTCCGGGGGACGTCCTGTGCTCCTTTCCTGCTGGGCCCTCAAAGGCGGTGTGGGGACCACCGTGGTCACCGCCGCCCTCGGCCTCACCCTCAACCGCGCCGGTCACGACGTGCTGCTGGTCGACCTGGCCGGCGACCTGCCCGCCACCCTGGGCCTGCCCGAGCCCGACGGGCCCGGCCTGACCGAATGGTTGGCCGCGGGGCCCGACGTACCCGCCGACGGCCTCGGCCGCATCGAGCTGTCGGCGGCCGCGGGCCTGGCCGTGCTCCCGCGGGGGCGGGAGCATCTCGGCCCGACGGCCCGGGTGGAGGCCCTGGTGGCCGCCCTCGACCCCCGACGCTCCGTCGTCGTGGACTGCGGCGTGCTCGACCGCAACGAGCCCGGTCGGGCGGTCGTCGCGGCCCGCTCGACCCACTCCCTGCTCGTCACCCGGGCCTGCTACCTGGCCCTGCGGCGAGCTGCGGACCCCCCGTTGCGGCCCTCGGGGGTCGTTCTGGTCACCGAGCCGGGCCGGGCTCTCGACCGCACCGATGTCGAGCAGGTCGTGGGGGCACCGGTGCGGGCCGAGGTGGCGTTCGACCCGGCGGTGGCCCGGGCCGTCGACGCAGGGCTGCTGGCCAGCCGCCTCCCGCGCGGTCTCGAGCGTTCACTCCGTCGTGCCGCCTGAGCCCTCGGAGGCGCCCCTCGAGGAGCGGGTCCACCGTCGCCTGCTGGGTGGGGCCGGTGACCCGGGCCGGGATCCGCACGTCGTCCACCGGGCCCTGGCCCGGGAGGCTCCCCTCCTCACCGGACCTCAGCGGTCCGGAGCCGCCGACCGGGTCACGGCCCGCATCCACGGCCTCGGCCCGCTGGCCCCGCTGCTGGCCGATCCCGACGTGTCCGAGGTCATGGTCAACGGCCCGGGGCCGGTGTGGATCGAGCGGGACGGCCGGCTGCAGCGGACCGAGGTCGTCCTCGACGCGGGGACGATCGACCACCTCGTCGAACGGATCATGGCTCCGCTGGGCCTGCGGGCCGACCGGACGGCGCCGTTGGTGGATGCCCGGTTGGCCGACGGCTCTCGGGTCAACGTGGCCCTCCTCCCGTTGGCCGTAGACGGGCCGTACGTCACCATCCGTCGCTTTCGGGCCCGGCGCGTCGTCCTCGCTGACGTGACCGGGCCGGATGTCGAGGACCTGCTCCTCACCGCCGTCGCGGCTCGGGCCAACGTCGTCGTCGCCGGTGGCTCCGGGGCGGGCAAGACCACCCTGCTGAACGCGCTCGGCGGCCTGCTGCCCGCCGGCGAACGCGTGGTCACGGTGGAGGACGTCGCGGAGTTGGCCCTGCCCGGTGACCACGTCGTGCGCCTGGAGGCGCGGCCGGCCAACGCCGAGGCGGTGGGAGCGGTGACCATCCGGGATCTGGTGCGGAATGCGTTGCGCATGCGACCGGACCGCCTCGTCGTCGGTGAGGTCCGTGGGGCGGAGAGCCTGGACCTGGTGCAGGCACTCAACACCGGTCACGCCGGATCGATGGCCACCTGTCACGCCAACAGCCCGTCGGACGCGCTGGAACGCCTGTCGACCCTCGCGCTCACGGGGCAGGTCGCGCTGCCTCTCGCGGCGGTCCGGGACCAGTACCGGTCTGCGGTGGACCTGGTCGTGCAGGTCGCTCGGCGACCGTCGGGTGGGCGCTCGATCACCGCGGTGTGGGAGGTGCCCGTCCCCGGTGACGATCCCGCCGGCCGTCTCCTCGCCGACGCCGACGGCGTGGTGGGTGCCCCGACGCGTCCTCCCCGCGTGCCGCCGGAGCCCCGCTCGTGATGTTCGGCCTGTTGACGGGCCTGGTCGTCGTACTGGTGGGACGGCCGGCCGCGGCCCGGTGGGCGGGCCGGTCGGTCCGGACCCGCGTCGTCGTCACGGCCCCCCGGGTGGCGGACGGTGCGAACGCCCCCCCGGGCCGCGCGGAACGATGGCTGGCGCCCCATCTGCGGGCGGCTGATCTGGCCTGGCCTCCGGCGACGGTCGCCAGGGGGACGGCGATCGGCGCGGCCGTCCTCGCCGTCGTGGCCTTCGCCACCCGACCCGTCCTCGCCGGCGTGGCCGCCGTCGCCACCGGGGCGGCCGCCGGGCTGGCCCTGCACCTGGCCCGGGGCCGGCGAGACGCCCGCATCGAGACCGAACTGCCGGAGCTCCTCGAGGCGGTCGCCCGTTCGTTGCGATCGGGGGCCGCGCTGCCGACGGCACTCCGCGAGGCATCGGCGACGGGATCCGTCGCCGCCGAGGACCTGGTCCTCGTGTTGGCCGACGCCGATCGCGGGCTGGGCCTCGCCGACGCGCTCGACGGTTGGGCCCGCCACCGACCGACCCCGGCGGTCCGGCTGGTCGTCGGGGCGCTGACGGTCGCCCTCGTCTCGGGTGGCAGCCCGGCCCGCGGCGTGGACGGCGTGGCCATCACCCTGCGGGAACGGGCCGAGGTGGACCGAGAAGCCCGGGCCCTGGCCACACAGGCCCGGGCCTCGGCATTCGTGGTGGGTGCCGCTCCCCTGGCCTTCGGCCTCCTCGGCGTGGTGGGCGACCAGCGCACCGCCGAGTTCCTCCTCGGCGCACCGGCCGGCCTGGCCTGCCTGACGGCGGGTGTGGCCCTGGACGGGGTCGGGGCCTGGTGGATGCACCGCATCGCGGGAAGGGCGTCATGACCCTCCTCCTCGCCGTGACCGTCGGGGTCGTGCTCGCCTGGCCGACGCGGCCCGCCTCGTCGCCGCGGTCGATCCGGTCGACCGGTGCGCTGGGTCATCGACCGACCGGGCAGCCGCCGGCGCGTCCCTCGGACCGGCGGCTCCCGGTCATCGCCGTCGCGGGGCTGCTCACCGTGGCGGTGTCGCCGTGGCTCGGCCTGGTCCTCCTCGGTGGCGTGGGCGCCTGGCCCCGACTGCAGGACCGTCGGGACACCGCGCGACGCCGAGCGGCGGTGGTCGACGGCCTACCGGAAGCGGCCGATCTCCTGGCCCTCGCCGTCGCGGGTGGTCTCACGGTCCCATTGGCCCTCGCCACCGCCGGCCGGTGGGCCCCGGACCCGGTCGGGGCCGCCCTCCGTCGGGCGACCCACGAGCTCGATCTCGGCCGACCGACCGTTGAGGCACTCGACGACTTCGCCGTCGCTCTCGGCCCGCCTGCTCGCCCACTGGTCGACGTGCTCCTCGCCTCCGAGCGCTATGGCGTGCCCCTGGGCGAGAGCCTCGACCGTGTCGCCCGCGAGGCCCGCCTCGACCGCCGCCGCCGAGCCGAGCAGCGGGCCCGACGGGTCCCGGTGCTCCTCCTGTTCCCGTTGGTGCTGTGCGTGCTCCCGGCCTTCGGCCTCCTCACCGTCGTGCCCCTGCTGGTCGGCGCCCTGCCGGATCTTCCCCCGTGAGCCGTCAGGGGAGGTACTGCTCCTCGATGGCCACGATGCGGTTGTCGGCGATCGTCACCCAGAAGAGGTCGCTGCTCCGGCCGAAGAGGTCGGTCTCGGCGAGGAGGCCGGTCTGGGCGATCCAGTCGTCCACCGCATAGGTGATCGAGCTCAGCCCACCGGACGCCGTCGGCGTGCACCCCTCGTCGCCGTCGAAGCAGACGATCTGGACGGTGGTCGCCGGCTCGATCACGAAGTCACGCAGCCGGGGATTGTCGTTGACGATGAAGATGTCGTTGGGGGCTTCGGTGCCTCGGGCGGCCGCCTGCGCGTGGGCCTCGTCACCGGTGTAGAAGAGGACGTAGTCGAGCTCGGCGTGCGGCGTGCCGTCGGCGGCGACGAAGGCCCGGGTGACGAACCCGGGGAAGCGACCGTCTTCGGGTGACGGCGCGGGGGTGGTGGTGGGCGGTGGCACCGTCGTGGACGTGGTCGTGGGAAGGGCGGTCGTGGGCGCGGTGGTCACCGCGACCGACGTGGTCGAGGCGGTGTCGCCGTCGTCCTCGTCCTGACGTACGAGCAGAACGAGAAGGCCCACGACGACGAGGGCGAGCACGACCACCGCGCCGACCAGCCCGAGGTTGGCTTGGCGGGATCGGCCCGCCGGGTCGTCGTCGGTGTCCATGCTGGCAGTGTCCTGCAGGTCGGCGCGGTCGGAACGGGCCGAAGGTCCCCGCTTCCGGGCGTTGACGGTGCTGGCGGGTGTCCGTAGCGTTGGGGCTCTCGCGGACCACGGCCCGCTCCGGCGCTTCCTCCCTCGCCGATCCCGACCTCCTCCGGAGGTTCCCGTGTTGCTCCTTCTGTACGTACGCGCCCGTGTGGCGCTCCCCCGTTGTTTCCGCGCCCGGACCGGTGACACCGGCCAGACGACGGCCGAGTACGCCCTCGTGCTCGTCGGCGTCGCCGCCATTGCGTTGTTGGTCGTGGCCTGGGCGTCGGACACCAACAAGATCGGGCGTCTACTCGACGGGGTGCTGGACAGCATCCTCGACCAGATCCCGTGAGGCGTCAGGAGGGCGACAGCGAGCGCGGTCAGGCCACGGTCGAGGTCGCCCTCCTGCTGCCGCTGCTCGCCCTGCTGCTCCTGGCCGTGGTCCAGGTCGGTCTCGTGATCCGGGACCAGGTGCTGGTCACCCACGCCGCTCGCGAGGCGGCCCGGGCCGCGGCGGTGGATCCCCAGGCCGACGTCGCCCGGGACGGTGCCGTGGGGGCAGCCCGGCTGGACCCCGACCGCCTCAGCGTCGAGCTGTCGGGGTCCACCGAGCCGGGCGCCCGCCTGACGGTGACCGTTCGCTACCGGTCACCGACTGCCGTCCCGCTCGTGGGGTCCCTCCTCGGGGACCGGGTCCTGGTCGCTGAGGCCACGATGCGCGTGGAATGAACCCGGCCCTGATCAGGCGCCGTCCAGGATCACCGCGAGGAGGCGGATGGCGCCCGCCTTGTCCAGGGGCTCGTTGAAGTTGCCGCACTTGGGGGACTGCACGCACGACGGGCAGCCGTCGCGGCAGCCACAGGAGCGGATGGCGTCGAGGGTGGTGTGGAGGTGGCGGTCGGCCGCCTCGTAGCCCAGGTCGGCGATGCCCGCCCCGCCGGGGTAGCCGTCGTAGATGGCGATGGTGGGCAGGCCGGTCTCGCCCTGCCGCATCGTGGAGACCCCGCCCACGTCCCAGCGGTCACAGATCGTGAACAGGGGCAGCATCCCGATGGCGCAGTGCTCGATGGCGTGCAGGGTGCCCGGCCCCGCCGCGAGGCCGATCCCCGCCGCCGCCAGCACCCCGGGGTCGATCGTGTACCAGACCGCCCGGGTGCTCAGGTGCTGGGTGGGCAGGTCCAGCTCCTCGTGGCCGAGGGTCTCGCCGGTGGCCGCGTCCCGGCGTCGATAGCCGGTGACCTGGCTGCTGACCTCGATGGAGCCGAGGCCCAGGCGGGACCGCCCCACCATGCGCTCCTGTTCGATCTCGGCGATGCGGACGAGCGTCTCGGTCCGGGGCTGGGTCCACTCGCCGCCGTCGTCGGGCTCGACCACGGCCCGCCGGGCATCGAGGTCCAGTTCGGTGACCTTCCAGTGGGTGCCCTGGTGCAGGTAGACGGCACCAGGATGGACCTGGCTGGGGGCTCGACCCAGGTCGACGGTGCCGATCAGCTCGTCGCCGTCCGTGGCCCGGGAGACGATGCGGACCTCGGAGGCGAATCCGCCGCGCAGCCCGACCCCGTGGGCGGGCCAGCCCGAGCCGCACCAGACGGCGGCGGCGTGGTCGCGCCGGGGGCGTAGGCGCAGCTGGTCGTCGAGCACCAGGCGACGGACACCGTCGTCGAGCAGGTCACCCCACCACCGTTCATCGGCCGGGGTCAACGGGTGCTCGTAGGCCGCGCAGGCCAGGTGGGGCAGGAGCACGTAGGGGTTGGCCGGGTTGATGACGGCCGGTTCCGGCGGCCGGGTGAAGACCTCCTGGGGGTAGGCCATGAGCCACTGGTCGAGCTGGTCGTTGCTCGCCACCAGCACGGCGACGGACTCCTGGCCCTCGCGCCCGGCTCGCCCGGCCTGCTGCCAAAGCGAGGCGATGGTGCCCGGGAAGCCGTTGAGCACACAGGCGTCCAGGCCGCCCACGTCGATGCCCAGCTCCAGGGCGGTGGTGGCCACCACCGCCCGGAGCCGCCCGGCGAACAGGTCGGCCTCGATCTCCCGCCGCTCGGCGGCGAGGTAGCCGCCCCGGTAGGCCCGCACGCTGTCCCGCAGCTCCCGGGGGAGGCGGCGCTGGACCTCGGTGGCCACCACCTCGGCCCCCCGGCGGCTGCGGCAGAAGGCGATCGTGCGGTGCCCCTCCAGGACCAGGCGGGCGACGATGTCGGCGGTCTCCTTGTTGGTCGACCGCTTGGGGCCGTCCTTCTCCCGGCCGTCGTCGTGATCGGTGGTGGGAACCGCCGTCAGGTCCACGTCGACGGACTCCTCCACTGCCGGGTTCCACAGGGCGACGAGGCGCTCGCCCTTCGGGGAGCCGTCGTCGGTGATCTCGGCCACCGGCAGGCCGCACAGCTCGGTGGCCAGGCGGCCCGGCTGTCCGATGGTGGCCGAGCAGAAGACGAAGGTGGGGTCTGACCCGTAGAGGTTGCAGACCCGGCGGAGCCGGCGCAGCAGGTGGGACACGTGGGTGCCGAAGATGCCCCGCAGGACGTGCAGCTCGTCGATCACGACGTGCTCGAGGCGACCCAGGTAGGTGGACCACCGGGCGTGGTGGGGCAGCAGGGCGGCGTGCAGCATCTCCGGGTTGGTGAGCAGCACGGTGGCGTTGCCCCGGGCCCAGGTGCGCTCCTCGGGCGAGCAGTCGCCGTCGTAGGTGGCGGGCACGAGGCCGGGCAGGTCCAGCTCGAACAGGGCCCGGGCCTGGTCCTGGGCCAGGGCCTTGGTGGGGAAGATGCAGAGGGCGGTGCTGGGCCGGAGGGGGGCCAGTGCGGCCTCGGCGATGGGGGCCTGGTAGCAGAGGGACTTGCCCGAGGCCGTGCCCGTGGCCAGCACGACCGAGCGGCCGGCGCGCACCTCGTCGATCGCGGCGGCCTGGTGGCCCCAGAGCCGGTCGACCCCGAGGGCGTCCCACACCCGGTCGGGCAGGGGGCGGGCCAACTCGCCGTACCGGGCGGGGCGGGCCGGCAGCCGCTCGAGGTGGACCAGCCCGCGGCCCGCCACCAGTTCGGCCAACGGGAGGGGTGCGAGCGGCGACACCGGCGCGAGCGCCATCGCGCGAGCCTACGGCCGCGCGCTGACAGGTGACAGGGCCGTAGTTACGCCGACGGCATTCGAGCGTTACGGATCCATGACGAAAACGGTCCTACGCTGGAACGTCCATGAGTCGATACGAGGAGGTCGCGGTCGAGGACCACGACGGTTGGCGCGTCCTGCGCCTGGCCGGTGAGATCGACGTCGCCACCGCCCCCCGGCTGCGGGACCGCCTCGTGCAACTGGTCACCGAGGGCCCGCCCCAGCTCGTGGTCGACCTCAGCGGCGTCACCTTCATCGACTCGATGGGGCTGGGCGCGCTGGTCAGCGGCCTGAAGCGGGCCCGGGCCCACGACGGTGACCTCCGCCTCGCCGGCGCCACCGACCACGTGGCCAAGGTGCTGGCCATCACCCGCCTCGACCAGGCCTTCGTGGTGCGTGACAGCGTCGCCGACGCCATGGCCGAAAGCGCGGGGTGATCGGGGTGGGCGAGGTCGTCGAGCTCGAGATCCCGCCCATCATGGAGTACCTCGACCTCGCCCGTGTGGTGGTCAGCGCCGCGGCCTCGGTGGATCCTGCGTTCCCGCCGGCCCGGGTCGCCGATCTCCGGCTGGCCGTCTCCGAGCTCTGCGCCAACGCCATCGAGTCCCAGCAGCGCCTGGACCGGGTCGAGCCCCTCACCATCCGCTGCATCCTCGACGACGACCGGGTCACCATCGAGATCGAGGACCACGGCGGGGGTTTCGACCCCGGCGCGCTGAACCCCCTGCCCGCGGTCACCGACCCGACCCGACTCGAGCGGGAGCGCGGCCTGGGCATCCCGTTGGTGCGGGGCCTCGCCGACGACGTGCAGTTCCTGGTGAAGGACGACGGCACCACCGTGCGCATGGTCCTGTTCCACCTCCGGGCCGGGGCCTGAGCCCGGTCGGGCTCAGGCGGTCTCGTACTTCCGGATCTCCCGCTTGGCCAACTGCATGCGGTGGACCTCGTCGGGGCCGTCGGCCAGCCGCAGGGTGCGGAGGTGAGCGTACATCGAGGAGAGGCCGAAGTCGGGCCCCACGCCACCGGCGCCGTGGGCCTGGATGGCGCGGTCCACCACCCGCAGCGCCATGTTGGGCACCGCCACCTTGATGGCGGACACCTCGATGCGGGCCCCCTTGTTGCCCACGGTGTCCATCAGCCACGCCGTCTTCAGCACGAGGAGGCGGGCCTGCTCGATGTCCATGCGGGAATCGGCGATCCACTCTTGGATGACGCCCTGGTCGGACAGGGGCTTGCCGAAGGCGGTACGGCTGGTGACCCGGCGGCACATGGCTTCGAGGGCCCGTTCGGCCACCCCGATGGCCCGCATGCAGTGATGGATGCGGCCGGGGCCGAGGCGGGCCTGGGCGATGGCGAAGCCGCCGCCCTCCTCGCCGATCAGGTTCGACCGGGGCACCCGCACGTCCGCGAAGGACAGCTCGCAGTGGCCCTCCTGGTCGGTGTACCCGAACACGGTCAGGTCCCGGACCACGGTGAGTCCGGGGGTGTCGAGGGGTACCAGCACCTGGCTCTGTTGGAGGTGGCGGGGGGCGTCGGGGTCGGTCTTGCCCATGACGATGGCGATCCGGCAGCGCTCCCGGGCGGCGCCGGAGATCCACCACTTCCGCCCGTTGAGGACGTAGTCGTCGCCGTCGGTCTCGATGCGCAGGGCGATGTTGGTGGCGTCGGAGCTGGCCACGTCGGGCTCGGTCATGGCGAAGCACGAGCGGATCTCACCGTCCAGCAGCGGGCGCAGCCACTGCTCCTTCTGCTCGTCGGTGCCGAACATGGTCAGCACCTCCATGTTCCCCGTGTCCGGTGCCGCACAGTTGAGGGCCTCGGGGGCGAGGTGGCTGCGGCCGCTGATCTCCGCCAGCGGGGCGTAGTCCAGGTTGGAGAGGCCCTCGGTCCACTCGGTGGCGTGGGGGAGGAACAGGTTCCACAGGCCCCGGGCCCGGGCCTCGGCCTTCAGGTCCTCCATCACCTGGGCGTGGTGGTGGCCGTCACCGGAGGCCGCCATCTGCTCGGCCCAGACGGGCTCGGCGGGGAGCACCTTCTCGGCCATGAACGCCTCGAGGCGCTCGGACAGCTCGCGGCACTTGGCACTCGGTTCGAAGTCCATCGCCGGCGAACCTACTCCCCGGCCCCGATGCCACTCTCGGGGACGCAGGGGCTACGTTGCCCGCCTTGCGCCCCTCCGTCGGCCTGGCCTTCCGGGAGATGCGCCGGGCGAGGCTGCGCTTCGGGCTCCTGGCCGGCGCCCTCGGGTTGCTGGCGTTCCTCGTCCTCTTCCAACAGACGTTGCTCACGAGCCTGCTCGGCTACTTCACCGGGGCGCTCGAGAACCAGTCCGCCGAGGTGCTCGTCTACGGTGAGGAGGCCCGGACCAGCGTCGAGGCCAGTGTGGTCCTGCCCCCGACCGTCGACGCCGTCGCGTCCGTGGACGGCGTGGGCGAGTCAGCCCCGTTGGGCGAGAACACCTTCACCGCCGAGGTGGGCGGGAGCCTCGAGGACGTGGTCGTGTTCGGCTACGAGCTCGGTGGGCCCGGGGCGCCGACCACGTTGGTGGAGGGCCGTCTGCCCGAGGACGACGGGGAGGGGGTGGCCTCGGACCTGGACGTGGACCTCGGTCTCGACATCGGTGACGTGGTCCTCCTCGGGCCCGATGGCGAGGTGCCCGTCGAGATCGTGGGCCTCGCGTCCGATCTCCGCTTCAGCGTGGAGCCCACCGTCTTCACCTCGTTCGCCACGTTCGAGGCGGGTCGGCGGGCCGTCAACCCCGACGCGCCGCTCGTGCCCGCCTCGCTGGTCGCCGTCCAGCCCGCCGACGGCATCAACGCCGCGGACCTGGCCGAGCGCATCAACGACGAGGTCGACGGTGTGGAGGCGCTCACTCGGGACGACGCAGTGGCCCAGGCGCCGGGTGTGGCCGAGACCCGCCAGTCCTTCAACATCGTGTTCCTGCTGGCCTACGTCGTGGTGGCGATCGTCACCGGCTTCTTCTTCCTGATCCTCACCATCCAGAAGGAGGGCGCCTTCACCCTCCTGCGGGCCGTGGGGGCCGGCCGGGGCGTGCTCGCCGGCGCCGTACTGGTGCAGGCCCTGGTCGTCACCGTCGTCGGCATCGCCCTGGGCGCGGGCTCCACGGCGCTCGTGGCGGTGCTGGTCGACGACGAGTTCGCCCAGGTACCCGAGCCCGCCCTCGTGCTGTCGACGGGGTCGATCATCGTGGTCCTCGCCCTGGTGGCGGCGCTGCCCTCGTTGCGGCGGGTCCGCCGGCTCGATCCGGCCGACGCCGCGCAGCCGACGGGGGGCCTGACATGAGGTTGGCGCTGCGCGAGCTCCGTCGCCGGCCGGGCCGGTTCGCCGTCGCGGGCGGCGCGCTGGCCTTCCTGAGCGTGCTGCTGCTGTTCCTGGGCGGCCTCCTGGACGGCCTGTACCTCGGTGGCACCGGGTTGCTCCGCTCCCAGGAGGCGGAGTTGCTCACCTTCTCCGACGACGCCCGGCTCTCGCTCCTTCGATCCCGGGTGGATCCCGACGTCCGGGCCACCGTCGAGGTGGTCGACGGGGTCGAGGCCGTGCGTGGGCTCGGGGTGGCCCTCGTGGCCGCCACCGTGCCCGGCGAGGACGAGCTCGCCGATGTCTCCGTGGTGGGCTACGAGGGTGGGGCCGACGGCGTCCCCGAGCCGCCCACCGAGGACTTCGTGGGTTACGCCGACCGCCGTCTCGAGGCCTTCGGCGTGGAGGAGGGCGACCGCCTCGGCCTCGGTCCGCAGGGCCTGGAGGTCGAGGTCGTGGGGTGGGTGGACGACACCTCGTTCCTGCTCCAGGGCGGCCTGTGGGTGAGCCCCACGACCTGGCGCGAGGTGCTGGGGTCGTCGCGGCCCGACGCGGTCCTGCCCGACGACACGTTCCAGGCCTTGGCGGTCGTCGTCGAGCCCGACGCGGACCCCGCGACCGTCGCCGTCGCCGTCGACGCGGCCACCGGCTCGACCGAGACGGTGACCCGGGAAGACGCCGTGCTGGCGCTGCCCGGGGTGAAGGAGCAGAGCAGCACCCTCTCCGCGATCATCAACACCACGTTCCTGGTGGTGGGCATCGTCGTGGCCCTGTTCTTCGCCCTGGTGACCCTCGAGCGCACCGCGCTCTATGCCGTGCTCAAGGCCGTCGGGGCCTCGTCCCGCCAGCTGCTGGCCGGTGTGGTGGTCCAGGCGGTCGTGGTGGCCGGTGTCGCCCTCGCGGTCGGCGGTCTCCTCACCTTCCTGTTGAGCCTGGCCGTACCGCCGGGCGTGCCCGTGCAGTTCGAGGGCGAGCGCGCCGTACAGGTCGTGGCCGGGGTGCTGGTGGCCTCCGTGGTCGGCAGTGCCGTGTCGTTGCGCCGTGTGATCAAGGTGGACCCCGCCGATGCCATCAGCTGACCCGACCCCCGGAGGAGAACCGATGCCCGCCTTGGAGCTGGTGGACGTCCGCAAGGTGTACCGCAGCGGTGACGAGGAGGTGGCCGCGCTCGACCACGCCACGCTGACGGTCGGCGAGGACGAGATGATCGCGCTCGTCGGGCCGTCCGGGTCGGGCAAGAGCACCTTGTTGTCGGTCTCCGGTGGCCTGTTGGCGCCGACGTCCGGCTCGGTGGTGGTCGGCGGCGAGTCGCTGGGCGAGTATTCGGCGAAGGCGCTGACCGAGTTCCGTCGCCGGCGAGTGGGGTTCGTGTTCCAGGCGGTGAACCTCGTCCCCTTTCTCACGGCTCGGGAGAACCTGCTGGTCGTGGCCGAGCTGAGCGGCTCGGACCGGTCCTCCTCGCGGGCCCGGGCCGACCGGCTTCTCGACGAGCTCGGGTTGGGTGAGCGCAGGGGTCACCTCCCCGATGCGCTCTCCGGGGGGGAGCGCCAACGGGTGGCCATCGGCCGGGCGCTGATGAACGAGCCGGAGCTGGTGCTCATCGACGAGCCCACGTCCGCGTTGGACACCCGACTGGGCGAGCAGGTGATGCAGCTCATCACCGACGAGGTCAAGGGTCGCGGGACGGCGGCCGTGATCGTCACCCATGACGAGCGGATGACCCACTACGCCGACCGCGTGGTGCACATCACCGACGGGCGCCTCGAGGCCGGCTAGAGCCCTAGGGTCCCGCCGATGGTCGAGGACGCAGTGGTGCTGGTGACGGGCGGGGCCGGGGGCATCGGTGCGGCCGCCGCCCGCCTGTTCGCCCGGGACGGCGCTCGGGCGGTCGTCGTCGCCGACGTGAAGGACGCGAGCGAGACGGTGGCCGCCGTGGAAGCGGCGGGTGCGGTCGCCTCCTGGATCGACGTCGACCTGACCGATGAGGCGGCCGTGGCCGACCTCGTCGCAGGGATCGTGGCCGAGCACGGCCGGCTCGACACGGCGTTCAACAACGCGGGCATCACCGGGGACATGACCAGCTTCCACGAGCTGGCCAAGGACGACTGGGACCGGATGATCGCGGTCAACCTGACCAGCGTCTTCCTCTGCCTGAAGCACGAGCTGGCCCACATGGTCGGGCGGGGTGGGGGCGGGGCGATCGTCAACACCTCGTCGGGCGCGGGCGTCGTGGGCTTCGCCGGCCTGCCCCACTACGTGGCGGCCAAGCACGGGGTCCTCGGGCTCACCCGCACCGCGGCGGCGGAGTACGCCCGGGCGGGCATCCGGGTCAACGCGGTGCTGCCCGGACCGACCGACACGCCCATGATCCGGGGCTTCATCGGCGACGACGAGGGCCTGCGGAAGATGATGGCGTCGGCGGTGCCGACCGGTGACCTGCTCGAGCCCGAGGACATCGCCGAAGCGGTCGTCTGGCTGGCCTCGGACAAGGCCCGCCAGGTCAGCGGTCAGGCCCATCTGGTGGACGGCGGGGGCATCCACTCCCGCTGACCCCGGAGCGGGGTGGTTGACACGGAGCGTGTCATTGCCCGTACCCTCCGCGCCGTGGCCAACCCTCTGGTGATCGTCGAGAGCCCCGCGAAGGCGAAGACCATCGCGGGCTATCTCGGCTCGGACTACGTGGTCGACTCCTCCGTCGGCCACATCCGGGACCTGCCCCAGAACGCGGCCGATGTGCCCGCCGCCTACAAGGGTGAGCCCTGGGCCCGCCTCGGCGTCGACACCGACAACGACTTCAAGCCCCTCTACGTGGTGAACAAGGGCAAGAAGGACGTGGTCGCCAACCTGCGCAAGAAGATGAAGGCCGCCAGCGAGCTCTACCTCGCGACGGATGAGGACCGCGAGGGGGAGGCCATCGCCTGGCACCTGCTCGAGGTGCTGAACCCCCCGTCGGGCATGCCCGTGCGCCGCATGGTCTTTCACGAGATCACCCCCGAGGCCATCCAGCGGGCCATCGACGAGCCGCGGGAGATCGATCGTCGCCTGGTCGACGCCCAGGAGGCCCGCCGGATCCTGGACCGCCTCTACGGCTACGAGGTCAGCCCCGTCCTCTGGAAGAAGGTGCAGACGGGCCTGTCGGCCGGTCGGGTCCAGTCCGTGGCCACCCGCATCGTGGTCGAGCGCGAACGGGCCCGCATGCGCTTCACCGTCGCGTCCTACTGGGATCTCGACGGCGTGTTCGCCGGCGGCACCCCGCAGACGGACTTCGGCGCCACGCTCGTCGCCGTCGACGGTGCCCGCCTGGCCACCGGCAAGGACTTCGACGAGAACGGCACGCTCCAGGGTGAGGTGGCTCTGCTCGACGAAGCCGGGGCCCGGGGCCTCGCCGATGCTCTGGACGGCGCCGACGTCGCGGTGCGCTCGGTCGAGTCCAAGCCCTACACCCGCAAGCCCTACGCGCCGTTCATGACCTCCACCCTCCAGCAGGAGGCGGGACGCAAGCTGCGCTTCGGTTCGGCTCGGACCATGGCCGTGGCCCAGCGCCTCTACGAGAACGGCTACATCACCTACATGCGCACCGACAGCACGACGCTGTCGGAGACCGCCGTCGGGGCGGCCCGCGCCCAGATCCTGGAGAAGTACGGGAAGGACTACCTGCCCGACGCCCCCCGGCAGTACACCCGCAAGGTCAAGAACGCCCAGGAGGCCCACGAGGCCATCCGGCCCGCCGGCGACCGCTTCCGGCTCCCCGAAGAGGTCCAGGGCGAGCTGCAGGCCGACGAGTTCCGCCTGTACGAGCTGGTGTGGCGGCGCACCGTCGCCTCGCAGATGACCGACGCCCGCGGACAGTCGGTCCAGGTCCGCCTGGGCGCCACGGCGTCCGACGGACGGGACGCCGAGTTCTCCGCCACCGGCAAGACCATCCACCACCCCGGCTTCCTGCGGGCCTACGTGGAGGGCTCCGACGACCCCGAGGGCGACCTCGAGGACCAGGAGCGGATCCTGCCCGACATGGCCGAGGGCGACCGGGTCGCGGTGCGCAGCATCGAGGCCAAGGGTCACGAGACCCAGCCGCCGGCCCGCTTCACCGAGGCCTCGCTGGTGCGGCGCATGGAGGAGCTGGGCGTCGGGCGGCCGTCGACCTACGCCTCGATCATCGGCACCATCCAGGACCGGGGGTACGTCTGGAAGAAGGGGTCGGCCCTGGTGCCCTCGTTCACCGCCTTCGCCGTGATCACCCTCCTCGAGGACCACTTCCCGGACCTCGTCGACTACGCCTTCACCGCCCGGATGGAGGACGAGCTGGACGAGATCGCCAGCGGGACCGCCGAACAGATCCCGTGGCTGAGCCGCTTCTACTTCGGCGAAGGGGGCAGGGACGGCGACGGCATCGGTCTGCACGAGATGGTGTCGGACCGCCTCGGCGACATCGACGCCCGGGCCGTCAACACCATCCCCATCGGCGCGGACGCGGACGGGGTCGAGATCGTGGCCCGGCCCGGCCGCTACGGGCCATACCTGCAGCGGGGCGAGGACACCGCGTCCATTCCCGAGGACCTGCCGCCCGACGAGCTGACTCCGGCCAAGGCCATCGAGATCCTCGAGGCCCCCAATGACGACCGGGTCGTGGGCCAGGATTCCGAGACCGGCCTCACCGTGCTGGCCAAGGCCGGGCGCTTCGGCCCCTACGTCCAGCTCGGCGACCTCGAGACCGGAGAGGTCGAGGGCAAGCCCAAGACCGCGTCGCTCTTCCAGACCATGACGATCAACACCCTCACCCTGGAGGAGGCGCTGCAGCTGCTGTCGCTGCCCCGCCGCGTGGGGGTGGATCCGGCCGACGGGGTCGAGATCACCGTGCAGAACGGGCGCTACGGGCCCTACCTGAAGAAGGACAAGGACACCCGGTCGCTGACCGACGAGGACCAGCTCTTCACCATCGACCTCGAGGCCTGCCTGGCCCTCCTGGCCCAGCCCAAGACCCGGGGCCGGGCCGCGGCCAAGCCGCCCCTGAAGGAGCTGGGCGAGGACCCGGCCACGGGCGAGCCGATGGTGCTCAAGGACGGCCGCTTCGGCCCGTACGTCACCGACGGGACGAGCAACGCGTCGCTGCGCAAGGGGGACACGGTCGAGAACATCACCCCGGAGCGGGCCGCAGAGCTGCTGGCCGAGCGTCGGCTCAAGGCCCCGCCCAAGAAGAAGCCGGCGGCCAAGAAGAAGCCCGCGGCCAAGAAGAAGCCCGCAGCGAAGAAGAAGCCCGCGGCGACGCCGGCCGTGGCCGAGTCGAGCGACTGAGGGTCATGCCCGGGCGGTTCATCGCCCTGGAGGGTGGAGAGGGCTGCGGCAAGTCCACCCAGGCCCAGCGGTTGGCCGAGCACCTCGGCGCTCGCCTGACCCGTGAGCCCGGCGGCACCCCCGCGGGGGAGCGCCTCCGGGACATCGTGCTGGACCCGGCCACCGGTGAGTTGGACTTCCGGGCCGAGGTCCTGCTGATCGCCGCCGCGCGGGCCGACCACGTCGCCCAGGTCATCCGCCCGGCCCTGGCCGCGGGCCAGGACGTCGTGTGTGACCGCTACATCGCCTCGTCGCTGGCCTATCAGGGCCACGGCCGGGGCCTGCCCGTGGCCGAGGTGGCGCTGGTCAACGACTGGGGTACCGGTGGCCTGCGGCCGGACCTGACCGTCCTGATCGACGTCCCCGAGGCCGTGGCCGCAGAGCGCATGGGCACCGACCTGGACCGGCTGGAGGCCGTGGGCGACGGCTTCCACCAACGGGTGGCCGAGGGCTACCGGACGCTGGCGGACGAGGACCCCGACGGCTGGGTGGTGGTCGACGGCGCCGGCACGGTCGACGAGGTCTTCACCCTCGTGCTCGCGGCGGTCGAGACCCGCCTGTCGTGAAGACCGAAACCGAGGCAACGAAGGGGGCGTGGGGACGGGCCGGGACCGATCGGGGGCATTCGAGGCTCGCTCTCACGTTGTGTGGTCGGGCCATGGACCTCGAGGCAATACCTGTCGGAATCCGACAGGTATTGCCTCGAGACGTGTCGTCAACGAGCCGAACGAGTCGGGATCTCACGCTGGGTGGCGAATGGTCCCGATGCGGGGACGGCGAGCCTGCCGCCGACGACCATGGGCCCGACCCCACGCCCCGTTCCTGCCGTCATTTCGTCTGGTCCGCAGGCGGGGGCGCCACTGACGACATCTGCGCGAACCCCGGCGCGCTGCATGCCATCGTTTCCCTCGATGACCGTCGACGCGGGACTTTGGGCGGATGTGGTCGGGCAGGCCCGCGCCGTCGGCGACCTGAAGGCCGCCGTGCTGGCGCCGTCGCACGCCTACCTGTTCGTGGGGCCGGCGGGTAGCGGTCGGATGGCGGCGGCCCGGGCCTTCGCTGCCGCGCTGTTCTCCCGCGATGTCGCCGGCGAGGATGCCGAACGCCACGCCCGGCTGGCGCTGGGGGGCAAGCACCCAGATCTGGTCGTCTTCGAGCCCGAGGGCGCCCGACTCAGCGTGGACATGGACAAGGGCGACCTGCCGGTCATCCTGCAGGAGGTCAACCGGGCGCCGGTCGAGGCGGACCGGAAGCTGGTCGTGCTCGGCCAGTTCCACACGATGGAGCAGTTCGCCGGGGCCTTCCTGAAGACCATCGAGGAGCCGCCGCCCCGCACGATCATCGTGATCGTCGCCGACGAGATCCCGCCCGACCTCGTGACGGTGGCGTCGCGGTGCGTGCGCATCGACTTCGGGCCGGTTCCGGTCGAGGCCCTCGTCGAGCGCCTCCTGGCCGAAGGGGTCACGGCGGAGACCGCCCAGGAGGCCGCCGACGCGGCGGGTGGTGACATCACCCGGGCCCGGCTGCTGGCCACCGACCCCGAGTTGGCCGACCGGCGGGAGGCGTGGCGGCGGGTACCGGAGCGCCTCGACGGCACGGGCGCCGGGACGGTGGACCTGGTGGCGGACCTGCGGGGCCGCATCGACGCCGCCCAGGCGCCGCTCGACGACCAGCACGCCGGCGAGCGGGCCGACCTGGACGAGCAGATCGAGCGCTACGGGCTGCGCAAGGGCCTGGCCGGCGAGCTGGTCACCCGCCAGAAGCGCCAGGTCCGCACGCTGCGGCGCCAGGAGCTCCGGTTCGGCCTCGCGATGCTGGCCGGCCGATACCGCGATGCGTTGGCCGATGCTGTGGACCCCGCGCCGATCGTCGAGGCCTTGGCGGCCATCCAGGTCGCGGCCGAGGACCTCGTCCGCAACCCGGGCGAGGAACTGCTGCTCCTGGGCCTGTTCCTGGCGCTGCCCCGCCTCCCGTGACCGAGGCCGACCTGGCGTCGACCGAGCCCGAGGTCCCGAAGCGGGCGTGGGTCGTCCTCCTGCTGGCCTGCATGGCCGGGTTCGCCGGTGCCCTCGACCTCTCGGTCGTCTTCGTCGCGTTCCCCGACATCGAGGACGCCTTCCCCGAAGCCTCGACGGCGCTGCTGTCGTGGGTCCTCACCATCTACGGGATCGTGATCGCCGCGCTGCTGGTGCCCGGTGGCCGCCTGGCCGACCTGTACGGCCGGCGCCGGGTGTTCCTCACCGGTGTGGTGATCTTCGGGGCCGGCGCCCTGGCCAGCGGCGCGGCGCCGAACCCCGGAGTGCTCATCGCCACCCGGGCCTTCCAGGCCTGTGGTGGTGCGCTCATGACCCCGGCGGCGATGGCGCTGGTGCTGCGGGAGTTCCCGCCCGAGCGGCGAGCGATGGCCATCGGCACCTGGGGGGCCGTGGGCGGGGTGGCGGCGGCCACCGGCCCGTCACTGGGCGCCCTCGTGGTGGGCCTGGGGGGGTGGCGTTGGGCCTTCTGGCTGAGCGTGCCGTTGGCCGTGATCGTGCTGGTCTGGGGGCGGGCCGTCCTGGTCGAGTCGGTCGACCCCGACGTCGACGGCCTGACCGATCTCCTCGGCTCGTTCCTGGTGATGGTGGCCGTCGGCTCGCTGGCCCTCGGCATCGTCGAGGGCCCGTCCTGGGGGTGGAGCTCGCCGGGTGTGCTCACCGCGTTCGCGGTCTCGGTGGCCGCCACGGTCCTGCTCGTGCGCCGCTCGACCCGTCACCCGGACCCGGTCATCGCCCCCGACCTGTTCGCCGCGCCGCTGTTCCGCCGAGCCAACGTCGTCGCCCTGCTCTTCGGCGCGGCCTTCTTCGCCATGTTCTTCGGCTTGGTCCGGTTCCTGACCGAAGGCTGGGGCTACTCGACCGGCGAGTCCGGGTTGCTTGTCACCCCCGGCCCTGCGGCCGCCGCGGTGTTCTCGTATGTCGGCGGTCGGCTGGCCGACCGCTACGGCCACCGGGCCGTCATGGTGCCCGGGGCCCTGATCTTCGCCCTCGGCGGGGCCTGGCTCGGGTTGGGGATCGGCGAGGAGCCTGCGATCTGGACGGTGTGGATCCCCGGTGTGCTGCTGCTCGGCATCGGCATCGGCCTCGTGTTCCCCAACTTCCAGAGCGCTGCGGTCCACGGGGTGGCCGAGGCCCGGTTCGGCGTGGCCGCCGCGGCTATCCAGACCGTGGTCCGCCTGTCCGGCACGCTCGGCATAGCCCTGGCGGTGGTCCTCGTCGGCAGCGTCGTCGCCGGCGACCCGATCAGCGACTTCGACCCCCTCTGGTGGGCCCTTGTGGCGTTGGGTCTCGTGAGTGCAGCGGTCAGCCTCGGCATCGACACCCGGACGCCCGCTCCGGCCTAGGGAACCGACACCGAGGCAGGCATGGGGGCGTGGGGTCGGTGCCCCCTGGGGCCAGGCCCAACCCCGTTGGCGGGGCGTCGCCCGCCGCTGGCTAACGTCCGCGGCGAAGAGGGAGGCCTGGCATCCACATGGCGCACATCGACTTCGATCGGGTCACGAAGCGGTTCGGCGACGTCGAGGCCGTGTCTGACCTCAGCCTGCACGTCGACGACGGCGACTTCCTCGTGCTGCTCGGACCCTCCGGCTGCGGGAAGTCCACCCTCCTGCGCATGCTGGCCGGTCTCGAGGAGCCTTCCGAAGGCGTCATCGAGATCGCCGGCGAGCCGGTGAACAACGTGGAGCCCAAGGACCGGGACATCGCCATGGTGTTCCAGAGCTACGCGCTGTACCCCCACAAGACCGTGCGGGCCAACATCGAGTTCCCGCTCCGGCCCCGCAAGGTGCCCAAGGAGGAGCGCAGGGTCATGGCCGAGGAGGCCGCCGAGCAGCTGGGCCTGACGCCGCTGCTCGAGCGCAAGCCCGGCCAGCTCTCCGGGGGTCAGCGCCAACGGGTGGCCCTGGCGCGGGCCATCGTGCGACGGCCGGTGGCTTTCCTCATGGACGAACCGCTGTCCAACCTCGACGCCAAGCTGCGGACCCAGACCCGGGCCGAGCTGGTCGAGCTGCAACGCCGCCTCCGCACGACGTTCGTCTACGTCACCCACGACCAGGTCGAGGCCATGACCATGGCCAAGCGGGTGGCGGTGATGAACGAGGGGATCCTGCAGCAGGTGGGGCCGCCCACCGAGGTGTACGACAAGCCGGCCAACCTCTTCGTGGCCCGCTTCATCGGCAATCCCCCGATGAACACCCTGCCGGGCACGGTCGCGGACGGGATGATCACGGTGGCGGGCGGGACCATCCCGGCCCCGACCCGTTCGACGGCTCTGCCCACCGAGATCGTCGTGGGCGTGCGGCCCGAGCGACTGTCGATCGGTGAGGACGAGGGTCCGGGCGTGAAGGTGAGGCTGCGGGTGGTCGAGGCCCTCGGCTCCGAACAGCACCTCGTCTGTGACGCCGAGGACGGCACCACCGTGATCGCCCGCCTGGATCCCGACGAGGTCGCGCCCGCCGAGGGCGCGACGGTCACCCTCGTGGCCGACCCCGAGCACCTGCACCTCTTCGACCCGACCAGCACCGAGCGCATCGCATGACGGGACCCGCCCGATGACGATGCAGGGGACGCCCGCCTTCGACACCGACGGTGACGAGGGCTTCGGGCGCAAGAGGCTGAGCGAGATCCCCCTGGCCTTGCTCCTGCTGGCCCCGTCGCTGCTGATCTACAGCGTCTTCATCTTCTACCCCCTGGCCCGGACCGTCTGGCTGGGCTTCTACCGGGAGGACCCCTTCGGCGGCCGGGTCTACGCCGGCTTCGACCAGTACCGCGACGCGATCACCTCGGGCGACTTCCGCCACAGCCTCTGGGTCACCTTGTTGTTCGCGATCATCACCGTGGGCTTCGGCCTCGTGTTCGGCGTGACCCTGGCCACGTTGGCCCACCAGCGCATCAAGGGCATCACGGTCTTCCGCACGATCTTCTCCTCGACGGTGGCCACGTCGGTGGCGGTGGCGTCCCTGATCTGGCTGGTGTTGTTCCAGCCCTCGATCGGTGTGGTCAACCAGTTCCTCAAGTCGATAGGCCAGGAGCCGGTCCAGTGGCTGTTGGACAGCAGCACGGCCCTGTTCGCCGTGGCCGCCACGACGGTCTGGCAGAACCTCGGGATCACCTTCATCATCCTGATCGCGGGCCTGCAGGGGATCCCCGACGACCTCTATGAGAGCGCCCGGGTGGACGGGGCGAGCGCCTGGCTGCAGTTCCGGGAGATCACCCTCCCGATGCTGTCGCCCACGCTGCTGTTCGTCAGCGTGATCCTGACGATCAACGCGTTCCAGTCCTTCGGCCAGATCGACCTGCTGACCCAAGGTGGGCCCAGCGACTCGACCAACGTGATCGTGTACTCGATCTACCAGGAGGCCTTCCAGAACCGGAACGCCGGGGTGGCCTCGGCCCAGGCCGTGATCCTGTTCCTGATCGTGTTGACCCTGTCGCTGGTGCAGTTCCGGTTCTTCGAGCGGCGGGTGCACTACGCCGGGGGCGAGCAGTGACCGAGGTCCTGGCCGCCGACCGCGGGGCGCCGCCCGTCCCGCCGAGCGTCAAGGGTGCGGCCTGGCGGAGGGCCGGCCGCTACGCGGCCCTGAGCATCGCCGCCTTCATCGTGCTCTTCCCGATCTACAGCGCGGTCGTCGTGGCCATCCAACCGGCCTCATCGTTGCTGAGCTGGCCCGGGATCATCATCCCCAACGAGATCTCGTTCTCGGCCTTCTCGGAGGCCTTCAACGCCGGCAACCTCGGTCGCTACCTGCGCAACAGCCTCATCCAGTCGTCGCTCACGACAGTGGCGCAGGTCACGACGTCGGTGCTGGCCGCGTACGCCTTTGCGTTCCTGCGCTTCCCCGGGAAGCGCTGGGTCTTCTACGCCTTCCTGGCCACCCTCATGGTCCCCACCGAGGTGATCATCGTGGCCCAGTTCCAGATCGTGTCCGACCTGGGTTGGCTGAACTCCTACCAGGGCCTGGTGGTGCCGTTCATCGCCTGGACCTTCGGCACGTTCATGATCCGCCAGTCGTTCCTGAACGTGCCCGGTGACCTGCGGGACGCCACCGCGCTCGACGGCTACGGCCACGGCGGCTTCATGTGGCACGTGGCCATCCCGCTGGCCCGTCCCGCCATCGCCGGCTTGTCGGTCTTCAGCTTCCTCTACGCCTGGAACCAGTACCTGTGGCCGCTGCTGGTGGCCGACGACCCGAACGTCCGAACGGTCCAGATCGGGCTGAAGAGCCTGAACTCGGCCAACGTGGACGAGCTCAACCTGGTGATGGCCGGGACCATCATCGCCGCCCTACCCATCGCGCTGGTCCTGATCTTGTTCCAGCGTCACCTCGTGCGCGGTCTCACCGCCGGGGCAGTGAAAGGATGACGTCCCATGAAGCGAACCCCCCTGATCCTGGTGCTGTTGACCGTGCTGGCGCTGGTCGCCGCCGCGTGCGGTGGCGACGACGGCGGCGGTGGCAGCAGCGAGGGCGCGCAGGGCCGGGACGCCGAGGTGGACGCCTCGCTCTGTCCGGTCGCCGCCCTCGAGACCGCGGACGGCCCGGTCCCGATCGAGTTCTGGCACGCCATGACCGCCTCCAACGAGGAGACGCTCAACGAGATGGTGGCCGACTACAACGCCAGTCAGGACGCGGTGGAGGTCACCGCGGTGTTCACCGGGTCCTACGACGAGACCCTCGACCGGTACCTGACCGGCCTGCGCAGCGGTGAGCTCCCGCAGCTCGCGCAGCTGGAGGAGACCACGCTGCAGACGATGATCGACAGCGGCAGCACGGTGCCCGCGGCGGCGTGTGTGGCGGCCTCCGACTACGACACGTCTGACATCCTGCCGTCGGTCCTCGCCGAGTTCGAGGTCGAGGGCACGCTGTGGCCGATGCCGTTCAACGTGTCGAACCCGGTCTTCTACTACGACCGCAACGACTTCATCGCCGCCGGCCTCGACCCCGACGCCCCGCCGGCCACCCTCGACGAGATGTACGACATGGGTGACGAGATCGTGCGGGCGGGTGCGGCCGAGCACGCCATGTCCCTCGAGGTCCAGCCCTGGTACCCCGAGCAGTGGTCCTCGATGGCCGACCAGACCCTGGTGGACAGCACCAACGGCCGGGACGCCCGAGCCGAGGCGGCCACGGTGGACAACGCCACCATGGTCGACATCTTCACCTGGATCCGGGAGATGGTCGACAACGACCTGGTCTTCAACGTGGGCCGCAACCCCTCGGGCGCCGACCACTTCTTCGCCCTGGCCAGCGGTGACGCGGCCTTCACCATCGGCACCTCGGGCGCCCTCGGCTCGGTGTACGACGCCCTCGACTCCGGCACGGTGGAGACCGACGTCGACATCGGCATCGGCCCCCTGCCGGGACCCGTCGCCGGTGGCCCGACGAGTGCCGGTGGCGCTGCCCTGTGGCTGGTGGCCAACGAGTCCAGCCCCGAGCAGATCGCCGCCACCTGGGACTTCGTCCAGTGGCTGGTCGCGCCTGAGCAGCAGGCCTACTGGCACGTGAACACCGGCTACATCCCGATCAGCTTCCAGGCCAGCGAGGACCCTGCCGTCCAGGAGCTGTGGGCCGAGCGCCCCGGCTACCAGGTGGCCTACGAGCAGTTGGCCGACGACAACCTGCCGCCGGGCGGCGGCGGCCCGGTGATCGGGGCCTACGTGGAGTTCCGCAACGCCCTGGAGGACGCCATCGAGGCGCTGGTGCTCGACGGCGCCGACCCCGCGGCGACCGCGGCCAGCCTCCAGGAGGAGGCCGACGCCGCCATCGCCTCCTACAACGACCGCGTCGCGGGCTGACCCTCGTTCTGGCGCCTGATCTGCCGGTCATCACCGGGAGATCAAGCGCCAGAAGCGTCAGTCGAACCAGTCGACGGCGACGCGGTGGGTGCTGGCCTGCGCGATCAGCTGGACCACGGCCTGGTGGGCGTGGTGGACCCGGTAGCGCTCGAGGGCCTCGACGTCCTCGAAGGTCGAGTGCAGCCCCACCTGGTAGCTGGTCGGGCCCCCGACGACGTCGACGCCCACCTCGTAGGTGACGATCTCGGGTATGAGGCCGGGCAGCGCCCGCAGCCGGCGGGTGATCTCCTCGGCCTGGAGCGGGTCGGGGACCTGGATACTGACGATGTGGTGCAGCACGGCCACAGTCTGGTCGTCGCGTCCTACGGACGCTTCCGCACGGGCCGACCGGTCAGACGATGCGGTAGGTCTGCAGGGCGTGGGCCACGATCCTGTCGTCATCGTCGGCGGCGGTGATCTCACAGAAGATCAGGTCCCGGCCCCGTCGCACCGCCCGACCGTGGCAGAGCAGATCGGAGCGACGGGCGGCGCCGATGTACTGCACGAAAAGCGATACGGTGGAGGCCCGGGACCCCTTGTCGAAGTCGTGGTTCGACCAGGCGGCGGCAGCACCGGCGGTGTCCAGCATCGTGGCGATGACGCCCCCGTGGTAGACCTCGCCGTCATTGGTGAGCTGTTCGTGGAACGGGAGCCGCACGACCACGTCGTCGGGCTCGTAACGGTCGAAGGTGATCCCCAGCAGGCCCATGAAGGGCGTGGCCGGGAAGATCCCCTTGATGGCCTGACGCCGTCGGTGCTGCTCCTCGTCGGACAGGGGCTCGTCGGCCATGGGGGACAGTGTGGCTGAGACGGTCCGAGCCCTCGTGCTGGAGGCGCCGCGGCACCTGGTTGCCGTCGAGCAGCCGGTACCGGCGGTGCGGTCCGACACCGGGATCCTGCGGGTCGAGGCCTGCGGCCTCTGTGGGACCGACCACGAGCAGTGGACCGGGGCGCTGCATCCGGGCTGGGCCTTCGTCCCCGGCCACGAGGTCGTCGGGGTGATCGAGGAGATCGGCCCCGAGGCGGCCGCTCGGTGGGGCGTGGCCGAAGGCGACCGGGTCGCCCTCGAGGTCTTCCTGGGCTGTGGCGCCTGCCCCGACTGTCGGGCCGGCGAGACCCGGCGCTGTGCCCGACACGGGCTCCGCACCATGTACGGGCTCGTCGGTCGCGACGAGGGCAGCGGGCTCTCCGGGGGCTACGCGACGCATCTGGAGCTGCGCCCGGACTCCCGGCTGCTGAAGGTCCCCGACGGGCTCGACCCGGTCTTGGCCACGGCGTTCAACCCACTCGGGGCCGGCATCCGGTGGGCGGCTCGGCTCCCCGGGACCGGGCCCGGGGACGTGGTGGCCGTCCTCGGCCCGGGCATCCGCGGGCTGTGTGCGGTCGCCGCCGCGAAGGAGGCCGGGGCCGGGTTCGTCATGGTCACCGGCGTGGGTGACCGCGACGGCGGACGCCTGGCCTGGGCGGAGCGCTTCGGCGCCGACCTCACGGTGGACGTGGCGACCGAGGACCCGGTCGAGGCCCTGCGGCGGGCGACCGGCGGTCGTCGGGCCGATGTCGTGCTGGACGTCACGGCCATGGCCCCGGACGCCTTCGCCCAGGCCGTCGCCCTCGCTCGGAGCGGGGGCACCGTGGTGGTGGCCGGCACCCGGGGGGCGGCGTCGGAGGCGCCCGGCTTCCACCCCGACGACCTCGTCGGTCGAGAACTCCGGGTGTTCGGCGCTCTCGGGGTCGATCGCGACGACTACGTCGCGGCGCTCGAGCTGCTGGCGACCGGCCACTACCCCTTCGCCGACCTGCCCCGGGAGGTCGTCGGCCTTGACCAGGCGGCGGGCCTGCTGGCCCGGATGGCGGGGGAGTCGGGGCCGCCGCCGCCAGTGCACGGCGTGGTCGCCCCCTGACTGCGGAGGGGCCGACGGGCACTGTCTGGGGCGACGAACGTTCCCGGGAAGGGGACCTTGGTGTACCTGGCCGAACGGCTCGCGGCCCTCCGCGCCGGCAGCGTCACGCAATACTCGGGCCGTGACCCAGCACAACGTCCTCGGCGGCGGGTTGGAGCCCTGTGGGAACGATCCGGTCACGGGCTTCTACCGGAACGGCTGCTGTGACTGGGGCCCTGACGACATCGGCTACCACACGATCTGCGCCACCGTGACCACCGAGTTCCTGGAGCACCAGCGCGGCATCGGCAACGACCTGGTGACGCCGATGCCGCAGTACGGCTTCCCGGGCCTGCAGCCGGGCGACCGCTGGTGCGTCACGGCAGCCAACTGGCTCCGGGCCCATCACGACGGCGCCGCGGCGCCCGTGGTCCTGGCCGCGACCAACGAACGCACGCTGGAGGTCGTGCCCATGGAGGTGCTGGCGGACTACGCCGTCGACGTCCCCGACGACCCTGGCGCCCTCGACGAGCCCTGATCCGTGCTTCTGGCGCCTGATTCTCCGGTCATGACCGGCAGATGGGGCGCCAGAACGACGAGGGGCTGGACCGGCCCCGGCAGCTGGCGGCGACACTCCCGGACCGAGTTCGTCCGCGTGGATGTCCCCAGCCACCGGCGCACTGCCCGCGCCCCCAGCACACCCGCGAGCGGGTACTTCTGGTCGCTCGTGTACTGGTCGCCTGAGGGTGAACCCGACCGGATGGACGCCGACCTGAACGGCATCCCCTGTGAGACGCTCTATGGCCCCGACGTGGCCGCCCAGGTCCTCGACGGCGGCCCGGTTCCCTGAACCGACGCCCATGGCGACGAGCCTGACGGTGTCGCGGATCGTGAGATGGCGTACAGCCTCGCGTCGGGTGAACGCCCACATGCCGACCTTCAGGAAACGATGACCGCAGGGGGAACCGCGGACGCCAGGCAGCCAGGGTGACTCCATGATCGAGGACACGGTCAAGGCCGCCGTCACCTGCCACTGACCGGGACGAGCCGGGAACCCGGGCCGGGTGGCCGGGCCGGGCCTCTAGCCTGTCGGGACCCGCCCGGGTAGCTCAGTCGGTAGAGCGGCTCACTCGTAATGAGCAGGTCAGGAGTTCGATTCTCCTCTCGGGCTCTGGATCCCGGTCCCCGTCGGGGATCTGAGGTCCTTACATCGCCTAGGTTCACCGCCCATACAGACCATCGGACCGAAGCGGACAGTGGCGCTGCTGGCGGTGCTGCTGGCGGGGGCGGCCTGCGGCTCCGGCGACTCCGGTGGTGACGCCGCGCCGGACGCCGAGCGCTACCGAGGCGTGGTCGAGGCCCTGGCCGCCGACGAGATGGAGGGCCGGAACGACGGGTCGGACGGCCCGACCCTTGCGCAGGACTTCCTCGCCGACCAGCTGGGCCAGTTCACCGACTCCTCGGACGGCGACAGCCTCGAGGGCTACGGCCACACCTTCGCCCTGGGCACCAACCTCATCGGGGTGATCCCCGGCGGCGACCGGGCCGACGAGTACGTCGTCTTGGGCGCGCACTACGACCACCTCGGTACGGGGAGCTGCGGGACCGACACGCCCGACGACTTGGTCTGCAACGGGGCGGGCGACAACGCCAGCGGCGTGGCCACGGTCCTCGAGATCGGCCGCTCCCTGGCGGCGGACCCCGTGCCGCCGCCGCGGACCGTGGTCCTGGCCCTGTGGGATGCGGAGGAGGACGGCCTCCTCGGCTCGGTGGCCTACGTCGAGGATCCACCGGTGCCCCTCGAGGACACGGCGGTCTACCTGAACTGGGACATCCAGGGCTCGAACTTGAGCCCGGCCCTGGCCGACGTCACCGTGATGATCGGGGCGGAGACGGGCGGTCCGAACCTGATCGCCGCGGCCTGGGCCGCGACCGAGGACTCGTCACTGCAGACCCTCGCCTTGAGCCTGGGGTTCGGCGAAGGGCGCAGCAGCGACCACGCCACCTTCGCGGCCGCCGGCGTGCCCACGGTGTTCTTCACCGACGGCACCACGCCCTGCTACCACACGCCCCAGGACGACGTTTCCACCCTCGACTTCGACAAGCTGGGCCGGCAGATCCTCACCGGCCTGGCCCTGACCCGGGACCTGGTGGCCACCGATGACCCGCCGGAGTACGACGGCACGACGCCACCGGTCACCTACGACGACGCCGTCTCCATGCTCGACGTGGTCAGCGCCGCCCAACCGGATTTCGACCTGTTCTCGCCCGATGCGCAGGCCACCGCCGGACAGTTCCTCATCGATCTCCACGCCATTGTCGATGCGGGAGAGGACGCCTTCGACGCCGAGGCGGTCAGCACGCTCGCCGGTGGATCCATGGAATTCGTCGCGATCTTGGAGGGCGGCGAGTGTGGCGGCTTCCTCGACTCGTAGGCCAGGTACCCATCGGCCGTCTGTGACCACCCGTCATCGGGGTGGGAGTAGGTGGCCCGCACCCGGAGTCGACGGCGAGCGAGACGAGAGGGCGGTCGTCCGAGGCCGGGGAGTGCCTCGCGCTTGAGGCCCTGAGCCATCCCGCGGATATCTCGCGACCGCCCGCGTTCGGCCCCGTCCGTCGGGATTCGGCTGCCGGGCCGGTCGGCCGCTCATGGTCGGGGACGGCCGCACGCGTTCGGGTGGAGATCCCTCGTAATGAGCAGGTCAGGAGTTCGATTCTCCTCCCGGGCTCTGGATCTTCGGCTGTTTCGGCGACCGGATGCTAACGAGGTGCTAACGAGAGGACGGAGTGAGTTCTGGGCAGGCGGTCCGAGTCGCCGACTTCGGCCTGAGTCGAATACCGCGGGGGTAACCGCGTGTCCATGGCCATGAGAATGTCCTCGCTGGTGGCCAGCGGAGGTCCCTGCCTCTCGCTGAGCATCCATCTGAGGTGTCCCCCGGCCGGTGAAGGTGCCGGTGTGGCGGACCTGGGTCGGTCGGACCTCGTGCTGCTGCTGGGGAAAGGACGCTGGATGGAATACGACCATCCCTGGACAGCGCTCGAGGGGATCGGGTCGGCTGCAGGGCCTCATGTCAGTGATGGACCAAGAGTCGGCGAGGACCCGGCGCTCGTTCTCCGAGGAGTTCAAGGGTGACGCCGTGGCTTTGGTGCTCGACGAGGAGCGCAGGGTCGTCGATGTCGCTTCCAGTCTCGGTATCGGCGAGGGCACGTTGGGGAACTGGGTGCACCAAGCCAGAGTCGATCGGGGTGAGCGGGCCGGGATGACCACCGGTGAGCGGGCCCAGCTGGTCGAGCTGCGCCGGGAGAACGCCCGGTTGCGGATGGAACGAGATCGGTGGGAGGACCACTACCGTCAACCCCAGGCCGACCAGGCCGCGTAACCCACGTGACCGGTCAACGGGGGGAGCCTTCGAACAGCGCTGCTGGTGCCCGGCTTCCTCGTCTCAGGCGTTGCTGCGGGCCCGAGCGATGCCGAAGCGGATCTCGCGGGCCACCAGGCGCTGGCCGTGGGGGGCGAGGTGGACGGTGTCAGCGGTCCGCACGGGGGCCCAGCCACCCGAGGCGATGGGGCGGGTGGCCACCCACTCGCCGTGGGGTCCACCTACGGCGGTGGTGGCGTCGGCCAGGGTCACCTCGGGGTGTCGGGCGGCCACGGCCCGGTACTCGGCCCGAAGACGGTCGGTCACGGTCTGGACCCGGGCGCTGATCATGGGCGGGGGGAGCACCAGGACCACGGCGGCGCCGGAGCCGATCATCTGGGTCACGAACCGATCCGCCTGACGCCCCCACTCCCGGGCGAACGCCGGCGAGTAGACGTCGGGCACCCGTCGACCGTCGGCGTCGACCCACTTCTGGGCGGGGTCCGCGGTGTAGTTGCCGATGAAGAGCATGACCACGATGTCGGGGTCGAAGCGGTTCAGCGAGGCGGGGAGGTGTCTCGGCCAGTTGAACACCCCGGGGGTGAGCAGGCCGGAGCCGTTGACCCCCTCGTTGTGGACCCGCCAGTGAGCGCCGAGCTGGCGGGCCAGTGCCGGTCCCGCCGACTTCATGATGGAGTCACCGACCAGGAGCACGTCCTGCACGGTGGTCGGTACGGCCTCGCCGGTCGGTGCCGTCGTGGGGGGCGTCGTGGGGGGCGCCGTGGGCTCCGTCGTGGTGACGGGAACCGTGGTCGGCGGCAGCACCGTCGTCGGCATGGGAACCGTGGTCGGCGCCGGCTCGCTCTGGGCGGCCACTGGGGTGACGAGGGCCGCGCCGGTGAGGACGACCACCATGGCCATGAGCGCCAGGCCGAGGACCGGGAACGGGCGCGTGCGAACAGAGGTGGTGGACATGGCTTCCTCCTGGTCTCGGTGACCCTCGAGCCACCGGGCCGATCAGCGGGCTCTCACCCCCCGGCACCCTCGGCCCCGGGGTGTCACCTGGTCGTCCGGCAACACCTGCGGATCATCACAAGAGGCGTTTGCAGGGGGTCGACGAACCGTCGACAAACCGTCGACATGACGGGCGTCACACCCGCCACCCCAAGCCGGCGGAGGGGGACTGTCGAAGTTCTGCAGACGCCGAGAGTGAGACTGGCCGAGTGGAGGCGAGGCCGTGTCCGACCGTCATGATCACCGAGCCCGGCCGCACGCCGCTGCACCTGGTGGTCCGCCGGCCGGTCGACGTCGGTCGTGACTGCGACGGCCTCCTCCTCGCCGATGCCGAACTCTCCCGTCAACACCTGCGGCTGAGCGCCACGGCCGGCCGCTTGGTGGTAGCCGACCTCGGCAGCACCAACGGGACGAAGCTGGACGGCGCCGAACTGAGGGGACCGACCCGGGTGGCCCCCGGTCAGGTGGTCACCTTCGGGCACTGTCGCCTGGAGCTGGTCGCCCCGGTGAACGGCCGGGCGGCCTCCAGCGCCGCTGACCCCTTGCGCCGCACCTCGATCGACGTCCTCGCCGACGCCGCGGTCGCCGACCCGATGCCCGCCACGCCGTTCGGGGGCGGGACGTTGACGATCGTGTTCTCCGACATCGAGCAGTCGACCCGCCGCACCGAGGAGCTGGGCGATGCCGCTTGGCTCGGGCTGCTCGGTCTCCACAACAGCGTCGTCCGCCGCCAGCTCGAGCGCCATGGCGGCCACGAGGTCAAGGCCCAGGGCGACGGCTTCATGCTGGCGTTCCCCAGCGCGCGGGCCGCCGTGCTGTTCGCCATCGGCGTCCAGCGCACCCTCGACGCTCACGGCCGGTCCCAGCCCGCGGAACTGTTGCGGGTGCGGATCGGTATGCACACCGGCGAGGCGATCATGGAGGACGGCGACCTCTTCGGGCACTCCGTTGTCTTGGCCGCCCGGATCGCCGGCCGGGCCCGGGGTGGAGAGATCCTGGTGTCGTCGCTGGTGCGGGAGATCGTCGAGTCCCGCGGGGACCTGGCCTTCGGCGAGACGCGGAAGGCCGAGCTGAAGGGCCTGGCCGGCGCCCACCAGCTGCACCCGATCAGCTGGGCGGCCGGCAATGGTTGATACTGCCTCTGTGAAGGGGGAGAAGGTCGACCTGCGGTTCACCGTCCTCGGGGGCACGGTCGGCGTGTCTGAAGCCAGTCACCCGGTCGCGCTCGGGGGTGCGCAGCAGCGGCGGGTGCTGGCGGCGTTCCTGGCCGAGGCGGGGGTGGTGGTCAGCGCGGACCGTCTGGTGGAGGCCGTCTGGCCCGACGACTCGGCCCCCGAGGGGGCGCGCCGGACGGCGATGTCCTACGTGTCCAGGCTGCGGGCCGCGATCGGCACCGATCACCTCGTCACCCGGGACAACGGCTACGTCCTGGAGCTGGACGGGGCGACCTACGACGCCGCCGAGTTCGAGGCTCTCCTCGCGGAGGCCCGCCAGCTCGTGGGGGAGGACGCCGTGGCCGCCTACGACGCTGCGCTGGCGCTGTGGTCGGGGCGGGCCTTCGGGCACGACGGGAGCGAGTGGTGGCTGCAGCCCGTCGCCGCCCGCCTGGAAGAGCTCCGCCTCCTGGCCGAGGAGGAGCGGGCCGACCGCCTGATCGACGGCGGCCGCCACGCCGAGGCCGTGGTCGACCTCGATCGGTTGGTCACCGAACAGCCGCTGCGGGAACGGTTCGTCGACCTGCTGATGCGGGCGCTGTACCTGGCGGGCCGTCAGGCCGAGGCGCTGCGGGCCTTCCAGCGCTTCCGGGACTACCTGGCCGAGGAGACGGGCCTTCCCCCGTCGGATGCGCTGGTCGACCTGGAGCAGCGCATCACGGTGGGCGACCCGTCGCTGGCTCCGATGGCGACCGAGGCCGTGCCCGGCTACGACCTGGCCGAGGTCATCGGCGAGGGCGCGTTCGGCTCGGTCTACCGGGCGGTGCAGCCCAGCGTGGGCCGCGAGGTGGCGGTCAAGGTGATCCGCCCCGAGCTGGCCGACGACCCCCGCTTCGTCCAGCGCTTCGAGGCCGAGGCTCAGTTGGTGGCCCGCATCGAGCACCCCCACGTCGTACCGCTCTACGACTACTGGCGTCGGCCCGGTGGGGCGTTCCTGGTCTTCCGCCTGCTGCGGGGCGGCTCGCTGGCGGAGCGAGAGGCCGAGGGGGCCGTCGATCTCGACGCGGTCTCCCGCCTGGTCGACGAAGTCGGTGGCGCGCTGGCGGCGGCCCACGCCCTGGGCGTGGTCCACCGGGACGTGAAGCCCGCCAACATCCTCTTCGACGAGGCGGGCAACAGCTACCTGGCCGACTTCGGGATCGCGGAGCGCGACGACGTCGACGAGGACCTGGACCTGCGGTCGGCGGGTTCGCCGCTGTATGCCAGCCCGGAGCAGATCCGCGACGCGACGGCGTCGCCGGCGTCGGACCAGTACGCCTTCGCGGTGGTGGCGTGGGAGGCGCTGAGCGGCCGGGCCCCGTTTGGCGGGTCGAGTGTGACCGAGCTCGGGCGGGTGAAGTTCGTCGACCCCGTTCCCCCACTGGACGCCGGGGTGGACGGAGCCGAGGCGGTGGGCCCCGTCTTGGCGAAGGCCACCGCCCCGCACCCGGCCGACCGCTTCGGGTCCGTGGTCGAGTTCGTGGCCGCGTGGCGGGCCGCCGTTGCGGGCCCCGACCTGGTCCGCACGACCGGCGAGACGGGTGCCCCGGCCGCGGGCCGGTCGGTGGTGGAGACCCTGGCCAGCCTGGGGGTCGCCGGGGTCAACCCCTACAAGGGCCTGCGCTCGTTCCAGGAGGCCGACGCGGGCGAGTTCTGCGGACGGGCCGAGTTGGTGACCCACCTGGTCGAGCGGGTGGCCGCCGAGCCGTTCGTGACGGTGGTCGGTCCCTCGGGGTCGGGCAAGAGCTCACTGGTGCACGCCGGCGTGGTCCCGGAGTTCCGCCGCCGCGGGGCGCTGGTGGTGTCGATGGTGCCCGGCTCTGACCCTCTTGTCGAGCTCGAGGCCGCGTTGCGTCGGGTGGCCACGGTCGAGGACGAGGCCACCATCGGGGCCCGCTTGCGCACGCCGGGCGGCCTGGTGGCGGCGGCCCGGGACCTGCTGGCGCCGGGAGTGCAGTTGGTGCTGGTCGTGGACCAGTTCGAGGAGCTCTGGACCCTGGTGCCCGACGTCGACGCCCGGGACCGGTTCGCCGCTCTGCTGGCCCATGCCGCCGGGTCTCAGGACCTCCTGCGGGTGGTGGCCACGTTGCGCGCCGATCAGTACGACCTTCCGCTGCACCACCCCACGCTCGGCCCGGTGGTGAGCGCCAGCACGTTCGCCGTCACCTCGATGACCGCCGCAGAGCTCCAGGACGCCATCGTGGTGCCCGCCGAGCGGGTCGGGGTCCGTTTCGAGGCTGGCCTGGTGTCCACCATGGTCGGCGATGTGGTCAGCCGGCCCGGGGCCCTGCCCCTGCTGCAGTTCGCCCTCACCGAGCTCTTCGAGCGCCGCCAGAACGCGACGGTGACCACCGAGGCCTATGAGGACCTGGGTGGCATCGGCGGGGCGCTGGCCCGCCGGGCCGAAGACCTCTACGAGGCCACCGCGGTCGAGCAGCGCGTTGACGTGCACCGCCTCTTCACCGAGCTGGTGACCCCGGGCGACGACAGCGACGACCTCCGCCGCCGGGCCACCGTCGAGGAGCTGGCCGACATCGCCCCCCGGGTGATCGAGGAGTATCGCTCGAACCGGCTGATCGTGACCGACCACCATCCCGTCACCCGCGAACCCACCGTCGAGGTCGCCCATGAGGCCCTCCTGCGGGAGTGGCCCCGGCTGGCGGGCTGGATCGACGGCGACCGCGACACCATCCGGGTCCGGCGGTCCCTGACCGTGGCCGCCCACGAGTGGCAGGCCGACCCCGCCGACGAGTCCACCCTCTACCGCGGCACCCGCCTGGTGGCCGCGGACCAGGTGGCCCAGACGTTGACCCTGACGGGCGGCGAGCGCGACTTCCTGGCCGCCAGTCACGAGCTGGCTGATCGGGAGCGGGTCACACGCGAGCGGGCCAACCGCAGGCTCCGGTTCCTGCTCGTCGCGGCGTTGATCACCCTCGTCCTGGCCTCGGCGACGGGGGTGGTGGCCCTGCGTCAACGGGACCGGGCCAGCGACCAGGCCGCCCGGGCCGAGGCCGCATCCGTGTCCGCCGAGGTGGATCGCATCGTGGCCGAGGTGCCGGGACTGCTCGACCGTGACCGTTCTCTGGCCGCCCTGCTCGCCGTCGAAGCGGTGCGGCTACGACCGTCGCCGGCCGCGCGCGGGGCGCTCCTCAGCACGCTCACCGACGAGCCCCGCCTGCGGTTCACGCTCAACGGTGGGCGATCGGGCTATGTCGGGGCGACGGGGTTCCCCGATGGCGGGCGGGTGGCGGCCCTCAGCCCGGACGGCGTGGACGTGTGGGACATCGAGGCCCGCCGACTCCTCGGCCGGTTCGATGTCGACGGCGCCTCGGCCATCGCCGTCTCCCACGATGGCGCCCTCATCGCCGTCGGCCGGGCCGACGGGACGGTCACGTTCTGGGACGGCGAGCGGCTCGAGCAGGTGGGCGACTCCGTCGCTTTCGACGAGCGGGTCACCGGGTTGTCGTTCTCGCCCGACGACCGGACCCTCGGGGTGTCGATCGGCAGGATCGGGGGCAGGGCGGCGGCCACGACCCGGACCACGCCGCAACTGGTCGACGTGGCCTCCCGTCGCCCGACCGGCACGAGCCTCGGGGGCCACCGGACCACCGTCAACGCGATCGCCTTCAGCCCCGACGGTCGGATGATCGCCACCGGCGGCAACGACGGGCGGATCGTGCTGCACGACGCCGTCACGGGTCAGACCTTGGGGTCCCCGATCCAGTTGTTCGCCGGCGTGTACTCCCTCGCCTTCTCGCCCGACGGCCGCCTGGTCGCGGCGGGCTCCGTCGACACCGGGCCGGGCGGCCGCGCCGCCGGCGTGTTCGACGTGGACACCCACCGCGAGGTCGATGCCGGTGTCACCGGCAGCCTCGGGTTCACGACCGTGGAGTTCACCGCGGACGGCTCACAGCTCCTGGTGTCCTCGGGGCTCAGGGTCCGGGCGTGGGACGCCTCGACCTGGGCGGAGGTGGACGAGCCGATCGAGACCCACCACGGCCCGGGCCACGTCATCTCGCTTCCGGACCACCCGATCCTGGTGAGCGGCACCGACGGCACCATCACCTCGTGGGACCTCGACGCGCTGCCGCTGGTGTCGCGGCTCGTCCCTGGTGCACCGAGCGCCGGTGGTTTCTTCAGCCCGGACGGCGCGACCCTGGTCACGGTTGACAACGCCGACCGGGCCTTCCTCTACCGCGCCGACGACCTCACGCCCCTGGCGACCCTCTCGGTGGATGGTCCGGGGGTGCGGCGCCACCTGATCGGCGCCACCCCGGTGGCCTTCAGCCCCGATGGCGACACCCTGGCCGTCGGCGACCGCCGCGGCCGCGTCCAGTTATTCGACACCGAGCCCGTCCGGGCGCTCGGTCCCCCGATCACGATCTACTCGGTCCCGATCGTCAGCCTCGGCTTCAGCCCCGATGGTCGTCTGCTGGTCGTCATCAGCAACGTCACCCCGGCCAACGGGGCGCACGTCGTCGACGTCGCGACCAGATCGGTGCAGGCGCTGGAACCCGCCGTTCCCTTCGCGCTCGGGCCCACGTTCACCCCCGACGGCTCCGAGCTGGTCCTCACCAGCTTGACCGGCGCCCAAGCCTTCCGGTTCCCCGTCTCGGACGGCGAGGTCGGCGTCGGGAGCCCGATCGACGCCCTCCAGGGAACCGCTGCCTCGGCGTTCTACTCACCCGACGGATCCCGGCTCGCGGTCGGCACGGCGAACGGGACCCTCGAGTTCCTCGACGCCGAGACCCTCGAGCCGGTCGAGGCGCCGATCTCCGTGTCCCCCACAATGATCGTGGGGACCGCGTTCAGCGCCGACGGGGCGCTCGCCGCGGTGATGGACCTCGACGGTTCCCGGCGCCTCGTCGACGTGCGCTACGGGGCCCCTCTGGGCGAGGCGATCTCGGGCAACGGCGTCGGCATCGGCCGGTCCGGCTTCGCCCCCGACGGCTCCGTCGTTGTGCTCCCGGGCCCCGCCGGTTCGGTGCTCCTCGACCTCGACGGGGGCCACTGGCGGGACGCGGCCTGCGAGCTGGCCGGCCGCCAGCTGACACGCGCGGAGTGGGACCAGTACCTCCCGTCCGCCGGCGGATACGAACCCTCGTGTTGATCGCCCACGATCGAACTGCGAGCCCCAGAAGTGACCGCGACCTCGACCGTCGACACCACCCGGAAGGACGTCGTCAAGTTCGTCACCAGCCGCCGTTGAACCCCGCGGCCAATCCGGCTTCCATCCCGCGTTCATCCCGCGTCCCACTCCGTCCGGTGCCGTCCAGGGGTGTGCACCATCCCCGGCACGGCGTGCATATCCGTCCAAGACCGTCCAGGGCTGTGTGGGCGCAGAGTTCTCGTAATGAGCAGGTCAGGGGTTCGATTCCCCTCTCGGGCTCTAGGTTTCGGCGGCCTGTCGAAGCTCGGACGCCAACAAGGCGCCTACCGAACGTCTCAGGCACCGATGTCAGCCAGGGCCCCCGTACCTGCTTTCGAGATGGTCGTTGACCCAGTTCCTGCCGCTGCGCCACTGGCCGTCTGGCCCGGCCTGGAGATGATCTCGGCCGACACCGACTTCGCCCGCTTCACCGAGCTCACCTGGCACAAGCCCATCGCCTGACGACGCCGAGTGGGCCGACAGCCCCGGGCCCGATTGATCCGCTGAGGGCGAACCCCACCGCGTGAACACCAGGTCCACCCTCCCCCTCCACCGCTCGAGCATCAATCATCCATGGGCAGGTCAAGGGGTTCGATTCCCCCCTCGGGCTCTGGTTCTCGGCCATGCCACAGCCGGCGCCGTGCTTCAGCGGCCCCAGGCGCCTTCGAGCGCGGAGTCGCCGACGTTGGTGTCGAGCCAGTCCTGCAGGGGTCGGGCCTGGTGCAGGAACTCGACGATCCGGTCCTTGGCTCCCGGAGTGCCGAGCCAGGCGCCGGCGGACCACTCCCGCCAGGCGATCAGGCTCTTGTGGCGGAGCCACTCGATGCGCGGGTGGTCCTTGGGGTAGCCGCGGGGGGCGGTCTTGAGGACCTCCCGGCCCGTGACGTCGATGCCCGAGCCGCGCACCTGCTCGACGACCGCCTCGAGCTCGACACCCGTGCGATCATCGGCGACCGCTCGGCGGAACCGCTCGAGCTGGTCCTTGGCCATCACGTAGGTCCCGAGCCCGGCGGCCAGCCCCTCCGATGACAGCTGGACGTAGCCTCCGCCGCCGAGCCGGGCGCCCATCGTCGTCTTGTACGGCGACTTGTCGGCGCTGAAGCGCACGTCTCGGTAGGGGCGGAAGATCTTCCCCTCGCCGAACTCGGCCGCCAGGTCGGCCAGCAACGCCTCCATCGGGGCCCGGACCTGGTCCTCGTACACCGCCTTGTGGTCGGTCCAGTACGCCTTGGTGTTGTCGATCTCGAGGCCCTCGTAGAACTCCAACGCCTCCACCGGCCACCCCGGGAACGCCATGCCGAGACGGTAGGCCGCACCGGCTACGTACGCCCACCAGGCAGGAGCGGCGACTCGCAGGAGAGGGCGACGTCGTCGCCGGGCCCGCCCGAACAGAGGTCGCGCCCGGTGGCACCGATGAGCTGGTCGTGGCCGACCCCGGCCCGGTACGGTCCGGACGGTGAAGGTCACCTCGGCGGCTCTGGCATTGGCGGCGCTCCTCCTGGTCGCCGGATGCGGCGATGACGCCGACAGCCGGGTCGACACCGGAGCACCGGCGGGGACCTCGACGATCCCGCCGGCACCGTCGACGACCTCGGCACCGCCCCCGACCACGCCGGACGACGTGGGCACCCAGCCGGGGATCGAGGAGTTCACCGCCCAGTGCCGGGAAGGCGATGCCGAGGGCTGTCGGCAGTTGTCGGACGCCACGCTGCAGGAGATCTGCGACGAGGGCCAGACGGTGGCCTGCCAGGTCGGTGGGGCCCGCGTGGGCGAGGGTGACCCGGAAGGTGACGGCACCGAGCCGTTCGAGGAGGGTTGTCGGGCCGGTGACTTCGAGGACTGTGCCGAGCTGTCCGACGCCACCCTCCAGACAATCTGTGACGAGGGCCAGACCGCGGCCTGCCAGACCCACCTGGCCAGGACGGGCGAAGGCGGGTAGTGACGTCCGGCGTTGCTCATGGTGCTCGGCCCAAGGGCCGATGGAGAGGGCCGGGCGCGGGGTGAGTCGCTTCGTGGCCGGGTGGGGCCAGAGCCCGCGAAGTGGGGGATCCTGAAGGGGAACCATGTTGCACTCGATCGGATGCGCCTCGACATCGACGCCGTCGACATCGAAGCCGAAGCCGCCCGCCTGGAAGCCCTTGGCGCCCGACGGGTCGAGGCCGAACCGGTACACGAGCACGACGCCAACTGGATCCTCATGGCCGACCCTGAAGGCAACGAGTTCTGCGTCTGCGACGGCGGGGCCTCAGGCTGATCCTGGACCGGCATGACCGAAGGCGATCCGCAACGACCTGCCCTACGGGGTGACGGTGACTTGTGAGCCGGCCGGACTCCGACGCGGAGGAACGTCTTCATCGCCCCTTGCCCTTGACCTCGACCGTCGTTCGCGGCTCGAACTCGAACTGCGGTGAGGTGGCCCGCGCCACCCGCTCGGTGACCTGGATGTGACCGGGTAGGCCGTGGGATTCCATGCGGCTCGCGGTGTTCACCGTGTCGCCCCACACGTCATGGCTGAACTTCCGATGCCCGATCACCCCCGCGATGACCGGCGCAGCCGACCCCGATGCGCAGCTGCAGAGGCTCGCCGGCCGGTGTTCTGACACGCGTGGTCGCCTCTCCCATCGCGATCGCCAGCTCAAGGAGGGCCCCGCTGTCGATTCGGATGCTGAGGAGCTCGATCGAGCCGTCGGGGTGAGCCACCCATCTATCGGGGCCCGGACCGGGTCCTTGCACAACGCCTTGTGGTCGGTCCCGTACGCCTTGGTGTTGTCGACTTCGAGGCCCTCGCAGAACTCCAGCGGGCGCGGCGCCCGGCAGGGGCTGATCAGGCGGGGTCGAGGACGAAGATCCGGACCGTCCGGCCGGTGATCCGCTCCTGGTACTTGTCATAGCCGCCGTAGATGCCGGTCGATCGGTGCCAGACCTCGTCGCGCTCGGGCTCGGCGGCCGGCCGGGCCGTGGCGGCACACTCCTGGTCCCGGTAGCGCACGGACGCGGCGGGCTCGGCCTCGAGGTTGAGCACCCAGGCCGGGGTCTTCGGTTGGCCGAAGTTCGTGCCGAGCAGGGCGAGCCCGTCGTCGCCGACCGGGACCGCTATCAGCGGGGTGGTGCGGGCCAGGCCACTCTTGGCGCCGGTGGTGGTGACCCACAGCACGGGGAGCCCGGCCAAGATGGCGGGGGCGCTCGTGCGGCCACGGCTGAGGGCCTTCACCGCCTTGTCCATGGGCACCAGGGTCTTGGCGAAGGCCCAGGCGCCGGGTCTGGTGGAGCCGAGGGCCTGGAAGCCGCGCTGGACGACGTTGGGTCGTCGGTGCCGATAGCCCAGCGTGCTGGCAATGCCCACCATAGGGACCGTAGGTGGTCCCGCCCGGATAGGCGCCGTTGGCAGGTCCTTCCTACTCTTCTCGCCGATGCCACCCGCGCAATTGCCCACGCTGCGGTAGATCGACTGGCGGTGGCCGGCGTGCTCCGGCTGTCCCGCCATCACCGGCGTGCGCTGAGGCGCGTACCGGCGCGTGCTGTGGCGGTTGCGCCTGGGCGTCCGCCCGTCCCGAGCGTCGTGGTGCTTATCATCGGCTCAGGACGGCTCAGGACGGCTCAGGACGGCTGAGGGGGTGACGGTGGCACGGCGAGCACTGGCGGTCGGTGCCGTTGTCCTGGCGCTGACCGCCTGCGGCGACGCCGACGACGGCGACGCCGAGTCCGATCCCGTCGCGGCCGCTCAGCAGGACCTGGAGGAGGCGGAGCGGGCGTTGGACGAGGCCGACGCCACGCTCGACGAGTCCAGCGCCCGGTTCTGCGACGAGAGCGCGGAGTACATCGAGGCGGTCGACCGGTACGGCGGCCTGGTCAGTGATGCCGAGGCGACCGTAGGTGACGTGACGACGGCCGGCGCCGACCTCGAGCAGCCACGCGAAGCGGTCACCTCCAGCGCGGACGAGGTGCGCCAGGCGCGAGCGGACCGGGCGGAGGCCGAGCAACACCTGGCCGACGCCCAGGTCGCCCTGGCCGAGGCCCAGACCGGGACGACCGGCCCACCGGCCGACGACACCACCACTACGACCGAGCCCGTCGTCCCGGACGAGGCGGTGGCGCGGGTCGAGCGAGCCGAGGCCGACCTCAGCGCCGCGTTCGAGGGCGTCGACGAGTCCACGCCGCTGGCCGAGGCCACCCAGCAGGTGAACGCCGCGGCGGTCTCGGTCGAGGTCGCGTGGATGCAGCTCTTCGCCACCGCCGGCTGCCTGAGCGACGAGAACCAACAGGAGCTCGTGACAGCCGTCGCCGACTACACCCGGGCGCTGCAGTCGGCGCTCACCACCGCCGGTTACCACGACGGGGAGATCGACGGTGTCTACGGCCCGGCCACGGTCGAGGCCGTCGAGCAGCTTCAGGCCGACGCCGGCCTCCCGGTCACCGGGCTCGTCGACCAGGCGACCGCCGAGTCACTCGACGAAGCCGTGACCGCGGCCGGTGGCGACGCCGCCGCGGCCGAGGTGGCCCACACGGCCGCGCTCCAGACCGTGCTGACGGTGACGGGTCACTGGACCGGCCCGATCGACGGGGAGTGGACCGACGCCCTGACGGCGGCGCTCCAGGCGTTCCAGACAGATCTCGGGGTGGAGCCGACCGGCGTGATCGATCCGGCCACCATCGCCGCCGCCCAACGAGCCCTCGAAGAGGCCCGCACGGCGACCCCGACGACCACGGAGGCTGATGAGGGGAACACTCCGAGCCCCACGGTCCCATGACCGGCCGGACAGCGCACGCGGGCCGTACTCGCTCGGCCCGCAGGGTCGGGCCCGTTCCGGCCATGGCTCGCCGCCGTCGCCGCGCTGATCGTGGTCGGTGTCGTCGCTGTCGTGCTGATCCAGAACGGCCGCGATGGCGCTTCCGGGGCGACCACCTCCCCCGCCCCGACGGCCCGAAACGGGGCATCGTCACCGGCGACGGCAGCGGTTGGCCGGAGGGCACCGCACCGCCGCCACGGGCAGGTGGGTGAGACCGTGTCCGACCACGCCAAGCACCCGCCGAGTCCGCCCGGAGGTCATCAGACCGTGGTCAAGCGGAGTCGCGCACGATGACCTCGGGTTTCGGCATCGGGACGACATCCGGTCCTTCGCCGGTGCTGAGGATCTGGTGCAGCGTGTCGGCGATCGCCGTGCCCAGCTCGCGCATGTCGACGTGGATGGTCGTGAGACGGGGAGTGAACAGCTCGGCCACGGGCAGGTTGTCGCAGCCGATCACCGCGATGTCCTCGGGGACGCGGACGCCGGCATCCAGGAGGGCCCGCAGAGCGAGCAGGGCGTAGTCGTCGTTGTAGGCCAGAACGGCGTCGGGGAGCGTCGCACCGGCGACCGCGGCGCCGACGACCTCCGCGACGCGGTCATGGTCGAGCGGGCTCTCCACGACGGTCAGGGCCAGGCGGTGCTCCGCCGCGGCCTCCTCCGCGCCGACCTGACGGCCGGCTCGGAACCACTGGTAGGTCGGATCCGACGGCATGAGGGCGAGGACGGAACGGTGTCCCCGCTCGGCGAGGTGGGCGACGGCGACACGGGTCAGGGCCGTCTGGTCGAACACGACGGCAGAAGCGAAGCCCAGCGGCCGGTCGCCGAAGCCGATCACCGCCCGCGTGCCGGCGGACCGCAGTCGGGCAACCAGGGGCGCGGAGAGCTGGTCGCTGCTGGCGGTCAGCGCTATCGGCTGCACGCGGCTCAGGGTGTTCTCGAGGCCGGCGACCTCCTCCGCGGCCGGGTCGACCAGCGCGGTGTAGCCGTGGGCCCCCAGGCGCTGGGTGACCGTCGAGACACACAGGCTGAGCGCCTGGCTGAACGGCCACGCCGGCAGGGCCATGAGGACCAGGTCGCTCACCCCCGTGCGGAGCTGGCGGGCCGCGGCGTGCGGCGTATAGCCGAGCTCGTCGGCGGCGCTGAGCACGCGAGCACGTGTCGCCGCGGAGATGGGCTGACCGGGGGCCTCGTTGAGGACATAGCTGACGGTGGCTCTCGACACGCCTGCCCGTTCGGCCACGTCCTGGCCGGTCACCCGCGGGGCGCGTGGCATCCCGTCCTCGTGGGCCTCGACGGTTGGCCGGAAGGTCTGCCCCTGAGCCCCGGCTTCTGGTCATCGTGGCGCACCGCAGCCCTCCTCGGCGTTGACACCAATGAACTTACACGTTTAAGTTGCGGGGCGACAGCCGAGAGCAGGGGGCCCCATGGGCGATCGACGGCACAGGACGAGGGTGGTCGCGGCGGTGTGCGCCGTGGTGCTGGCTGCGGGCGGTGCCTGCACCAACGACGACCCCGGCGGAGGGGGCGGGAGTGGGGGCGCCACCAGCGACAGCGCGCCCGGCGACAGCACCGGGGTCACCGATGACACGATCCGGATCGGCTGGCCCACCATCGACCAGGCGGCCCTGGTCGAGGCCGGCCTGGCCACCGACCTCGGCGACACCAGCGCAGTGGCGCAGGCGATCGTCGACGACTGGAACGCCGACGGTGGCGTCAACGGTCGTCAGGTCGAGCTGGTGGGAGCGACCTTCGGCCAGGACCCCGTGAACATCCTCCCGGAGATGCAGGAAGCGTGCCTGGAGCTCACCGAGGACGAGCAGGTGTTCGCCACCGTGGCGTTCGCCTGGTTCGGCGACGCCGTCACCTGCCTCGCCGGCGACCATGACACACCGCTCGTCGTCCAGACGTCCCTGCCGAGCACGGTCCTCGACACCGGCAACGACAACATCTTCCTGGCCAACTTCGTCTGGGAGGACGCGCTCCGCAGCGCGGTGCGGGTGACCGACGACGCCGGCGAGCTCGACGAGTTCGAGCGCATCGGCGTGTTCGGGCCGCTGGAGCCGGGCATGCGCGAGGCCATCGACGGCGGCCTCGTGCCCGCGCTCGAGGAGGCGGGTACCGAGCTCGCCGCCGACGGCACCATCCCCAACGCCGTTCCCCTCGACAGCGCGGCGGTGGCCGCGGTGGTCAGCCGCTTCAAGTCCGAAGGCGTCGACGCGGTCTTCGCGACCGGCAACTTCTACGTCAACGGCGGGTTCATGACCGAGGCCGAACAGCAGGACTACCACCCGACCTACGTCATGTCCGACCTGTCCGAGGGCACCGACGACCTCATTCTGGGCTTCGCGCCCGCCGAGCAGCTCGAGACGGCGATCGGGTCGAGCTGGAAGGGCAAGCCGCCCGAGCCGGTTCCCACCGATCAGGATCAGGCCTGTCTGGACGACTACGCCCCCGACGCCACGTCGGTGACCCAGCAGGTCGGCGCGACGCAGACGTGCGAGCTCCTGGAGCTCGTCCGCCAGGGCCTCGAGGGAGCCGGCGACACCCTCACCCGCGGCTCCTTCATCGAGGCGATGGAGGGTCTCACCGACTTCACGACCAGTGGCGGCGGCCGGGGCAGCTTCGGGCCCGACGACCATTCCATGCCCGACCAGGTCCGGCTCGTGCGGTTCGACCTCGAAGGCTGTGCGTGCTGGACGGCGGAGGGCGACTGGGTCGACGTGGATGGGTGAGCCCAGTCCGCCGGCCGGGGAGCCGGCGGATCCCGCGGCGCTGGCCGCGCTGGTGCTCGAGGAGGAAGCGCGTCGCCGCGCCTCCGACGACCGTCCCCGGCGGGAGTATGCCGACGACGAGCTGATGGTCGTGGGCGAGGACGTGACCCTGGCCACCGCCTTCGGTCAGGGCAGCGTGAGCCTGCTGGTCGCGCTGATGGCCGTGGCCGTCGTCCAGAGCCTCGACAACGCGGCCCTGGGCGTGCTGGCGCCCGACATCAAGGACTCCCTCGGGGTGTCCAGCGCGGTGCTCGGGGCCATCGGCGGCGCCGCGGGCGTCCTGTTCGTGATGGGGTCGATCCCCATCGCCCGTCTGGCGGACCACCGGCGGCGCACCACCATCGCCGGGGTCTGCACGTTCGCCTACGGCGTGCTCTCGATCGCCACGGCGGCCGTCGGCAACGCCTTCTGGCTGTTCATGGCCCGGATGGGCTCGGGCCTCGCGGCCTCCCACATCCTGCCGGTCCACAACTCGCTGCTGGCCGACGCCTACCCGATCGGGGCCCGGGGACGGATCTACTCGATCTACGGGTTGGGCACGCCCATCGGCCAACTGCTCGGCCCGGTGACGGTCGGCGCCATCGCCGGCCTCGTCGGTGGGGTCGAGGGCTGGCGGTGGGCCTTCGTCGCGGTCGGCGTGCCCGCCCTCGGGCTGGCCCTGTTCGTCGGGACGCGCCGTGAGCCGCGCCGCGGGATGAACGAGCAGATCGCCGTCCTGGGCGAGACCATCGAGGCCGAGCGCAGCCCGGTGCCGATCTCGACGTCGATGGCCTTCGGTCGGCTGAAGCAGATCACCACGTTCCGGTACATGCTCATCGGCATCGGGGCGCTCGGGTTCGGCCTCTTCAGCGTGCCGATCTTCCTGAACATCTTCATGGAGGACACGTTCGGGCTCTCGGCCTTCGAACGCGGGGTGGTCGGGTCGATCGTCGTGGTGCCCTCGCTGGTCGCGCTGCCGTTCCTGGGTGGGCTCAACGATCGGCTGTTCCGGGCGTCGCCGCCCCGCTCGCTGGTGCTGTGCGCAGGGCTGATCTCCTTGTTCGGCGTGTTCGTGGCCGTGGCGCTGTCGATGCCGAACCGAGCGCTGTTCGCGGCCGTGCTGGCGCTGGCGACGATGTGCGCCAACGGCGGGTTCATGCTGATCGGGCCGATCGTGGCTGCGGTGGTGCCCTACCGGCTGCGGACACAGGGCTACGCGATGGTCGGGGTGTACGTGTTCCTGTCGGGCGCCTTCCTCGGCGCGGTCCTGGCCGGGCTGTTGAGCGACGCCTGGGGCGTCCGCGCCGGTCTCTCGCTGCTCGTCATCCCGTCCTCACTCATCGGCGGCGCCCTCCTGGCCGGCGGCGCGGCCCACATCCGCGGCGACATCGGGCGGGTGATGGAGGAGCTCGAGGAAGAGCGCGCCGAGGCCGACCGGGTGCGCGATCAGGACGACGACGACGACGTCCTCCAGGTGAGGAACCTGGACTTCTCGTACGGCCGGGTGCAGGTGCTGTTCGGCGTCGATCTCGATGTGCGCCGGGGCGAGGTGCTCGCTCTGCTCGGCACCAACGGCGCGGGCAAGTCCACGTTGCTGCGCTGCATCGCCGGCCTGGGCGTACCGAGCCGGGGCGTGGTGCGGCTGCACGGGCACACGGTCACCTACGTGGAGCCCGAGGACCGGGTGCGGCTCGGCATCGTGATGATGCCGGGGGGCAGCGCCCTGTGGGAGCCCCTCACGGTCGAGGACAACCTCCGGTTGGGCGCATTCGTGCTGCGCAACGACGACCACGAGCGCCAACGGCGCCTCGACCGGGCGCTGGCCCTCTTCCCTGAGCTGCGCGACCTCCTGGGTCAGCCCGCTGACACCCTCTCGGGCGGGCAGAAGCAGATGGTGGCGCTGGCCAAGGCCATGCTCCTCGAGCCCGAGGTGCTCCTGATCGACGAGCTGTCGCTCGGCCTGTCGCCCGTCGCCGCGCAGCAGGTGCTGGCCAAGGTCGAGCAGCTCCGTGACGGGGGCCTGACGATCGTCATCGTCGAGCAGAGCGTCAACGTCGCCCTGTCGATCGCCGACCGGGCCGTGTTCATGGAAAAGGGCCAGGTGCGCTTCGACGGGCCGGCCGCCGATCTCCTCGAGCGGGGCGACCTGCTGCGCGCCGTGTTCCTGGGCGGCGACCGGTGAGCCTGCTCGTCGGGGTCATCACCCTCGGCGGCATCGACCTCAACCCGCAGGACCTGTTCGACGGCGCCGTCACCGGCCTCGTCTACGGCTTCCTGGGCATCGGCATGATCCTGCTGTACCGGGCCAGCGGGATCGTCAACTTCGCCTACGGCGCCACGGGGTCGCTGGCCGCCGTGCTCGTGGCCAAGATGGTCATCGACTGGCACTGGCCGTATCTCCCCGCGCTCATCGTGGGCGTCGCCGCGGCGGCGGCCGTGTCGGGCGCCATCGAGCTGACCGTCGTGCGCCGGCTGTTCGACTCGGCCCGCATCACCCTGTTCGTGGCCACCATCGGGGCCGCCCAGCTCGTGACCGTGCTGGCCATCAACGTGCCCCGCGTCGAGGGCGTCGGTGCCCTGTTCCCGGTGCCGATCACCAGCTCCTGGCAGGTCGGGGACATCACGGTGCGGGCGCCCCAGATCATGGCCCTGGCGATCCTCCCGCTGTTGGCGCTCGCGCTCGGCTGGTTCCTCAACCGCACCATCTGGGGCATCGCCATCACCGCCACCGCGGCCAACCCGGACGCCAGCCGCCTGGCCGGCCTGAGCCCCCGGCGGGTGTCGACGATGGTGTGGGTGCTCGCCGGCGCCCTCGCCGGGATCACGACCGTGCTCGCCGCCCCGCTGCGATCCACGCCGGTGAGCAACCTCCCGCAGGTCAGCGGCATCCAGCTCCTCGTCATCGCGCTGGCCGTCGCCCTCCTCGCCCGCATGCGGTCCCTGTCGGTCGCCGTCGTGGCCGGTGTCGCGCTGGGCATGATCGAGCGGATCGTCTTCTACAACTGGGCCAACCAGTCCGGCCTGATCGAGTTCGTCCTGTTCGGCATCGTGCTGGCCGGGGTGTTGGTGGCCCACCGGGACGCGTCCGGCGGCGACGGCGGCGCCTGGGCGCTCTCCAGCCGGGTGGCTCCCCTGCCCGATCGGCTCCGGTCACACCCCTTCGTGCGCCGGCTCCCGTGGATACCCGCGGTGCTGGCTCTCACCGTTGCGGTCGTCGTGCCCCTCATGATCGACACCAACGCCAAGTACTTCCTCTACTCGCGGATGGCGCTGATCGCGATCATCGTCATCTCGGTGACGATCCTGACCGGGTGGGCCGGGCAGCTGTCCCTGGCCCAGTTCGCCCTCGCCGGCCTGGGGGCGATGACCATGGCCGGCGCCGACATCCACCTGAACTTGCAGTTCCTGCCCGCGCTCGGCCTCTCGATCGTCGTGTGCATCGCGGCCGCGGTGGTCATGGGCATTCCGTCCTTCCGCGTGCGCGGCATGTACCTGGCGATCGTCACCCTGGCGTTCGCCAACGCCGCGTACGCGTGGCTCTTCCACCAGCGGATCTTCAACGCCGGCCGGGAAGCGGCCCGCTACGAGCCCGATCACCTGTACATCGGGTCGCTCGACCTCAGCGACCGCCGCACGTACTACCTCGCCTGCCTGGCGGCCCTCGTCGTGATCGTCCTGCTGGCCAACCGGCTGCGTCGCTCGGGGGTGGGCCGGGCGCTGGTGGCCGTGCGCGACAACGAGCAGGGGGCGGCCGCGTTCACCCTCGCCCCCCGAGCGACCAAGCTCGCGGCCTTCGCCCTGGCCGGTGGCCTGGCGGGGTTCGCGGGCGCGCTGCTGATGGCCCTGCTCACCAACGCCCGGCCCGACCAGTTCCCCGTCGACCTCTCGCTGTCGGCCGTCTCGATGGCCGTCATCGGGGGTCTGGCCTCGGTGTCCGGCGCCATCCTCGGCACGCTCTGGGTCGTCGGCCTGCCCGCCGTCTTCGGTGCCAGCCAGACGGTCACCCTCCTCACGTCGGGCCTGGGGCTCCTCGTGCTGATCATGTACTTCCCCGGCGGCCTCATGGAGGTCGCCTACGCCCTCCGAGCGGCGATCGTCCGGGCGGTGGATCGGCGCCTGCCCCCCGCCCCCGCCCGGTCGTCCCCGGTCCGCGTCGCCGCCCCGTCCCGCAGGGATCGGCGGGGCACCGGCGCCCAGACACCGACCAGCGAGCCCGATCTCGCCGTGCGGAGGCTGGGCGTCACCTTCGGCGAGCGGCGGGTGGTCGACGGCGTCGACCTGGAGGTCGGCCGGAACGAGGTCGTCGGCCTGATCGGCGCGAACGGCGCGGGCAAGACCACGATCATGAACGCCATCGGCGGCTTCGTCCCCGCCGACGGCCACGTCGAGTTCCTCGGCCGGGACATCACCTCGCTGTCGGCCGCCCGGCGGGCTGAGCGTGGCCTCGGACGTTCGTTCCAGGATGCCCGCCTCTTCGGTGACCTGACCGTGCTCGAGACCGTGGCGCTGGCTCATGAACGGGTGCTGCCGACCCGGATGCTCGCGGTGCTCGCCGCCGTCCCCACCTGGCGGCGCCGCGACCGCGAACAGCTCGCCAGGGCCCGGGACCTGATCGACCACCTGGGCCTCGGTGGCTTCGCCGACCACTTCGTCGCCACCCTGTCGACGGGGACCCGCCGCATCTGTGAGCTGGCCTGCATCCTCGCCCTCGAGCCCCGGGTCATCTGCCTCGACGAGCCGACCGCCGGCGTCGCGCAGCGCGAGACCGAGGCCTTCGCCCCGCTCATCACCCGCGTCCAGGCCGACCTGGGGGCGTCCCTGCTCGTCATCGAGCACGACATGCCCTTCGTGCTGTCAATCAGCGACCGCGTCTACTGCCTCGAGACGGGCACGATCATCGCCGAGGGCCCACCCGAGCAGGTGCGCCAGGACCCCCGTGTCATCGCCTCGTACCTCGGCACCGACGAGCGGGCGATCCGCCGCTCGGGCGCCGCCGCCAGCACCATCACCACCGGGAGACACTGATGCCCTTGCCCGCTGCGAACGTCACCATCCGCCAGGTGGAGGTCGGCGACGTCACCCTCGAGATCGCCGAGACGGGAGTCGGCGGCCGGCCCCTGCTGATGCTCCACGGGCTCACCGGAGCAAAGGAGGACTTCGGTGACTGGTGGGGTCAGCTGGCCGAGCGCGGCTGGCACGTCGTGGCTCCGGACCTGCGCGGTCACGGGGCCAGCGACCACCCGCCCCGCACCCAGGACTACACCCTCGAGCTGTTCGAGGCCGATGTCCTGGCCCTCGTCGATGACCTCGGCTGGGACCGCTTCGTGGTCCTCGGCCACTCGATGGGCGGCATGATCAGCCAGGCGATCGCCGTCGACCACCCTGATCGGCTCGACGGGCTCGTGCTCATGGACACGGTGGCCGATGCATCGTCGTTGGAGGGTGGCGGTGCCCAGATGCTCGTCCTCAAAGTCGTGATGCGCCTCTTCGGCATGAAGGCGCTGGCCCGCTTCCTGCGCAAGCCCCCACCGCGCTCGCCCGAGTCGGTGGTGCGCCTCTACGCCGAGCGGCCCGGCTACGTCGAGTGGACCCAGGCCAAGATCCTCGCCAGCTCACCCACGATGGCCCGGGCCATGACGGCGGACCTGGGCCGCCGTGCCGACCGCGTGCCCAAGCTCGCCGCCCTTGACCTCCCGGTACTGGTGATCGTCGGCGAGCATGACATACCGGGCTTCGTCGAAGGGTCCCGGCGGATGGCCGATGCCATCCCCGGCGCCACGTTCGTCCTGCTGGCGGGCGCGGCCCACAGCCCGCAGCTCGAGACCCCCGAGGCGTGGTGGACGACGCTCACCGGCTTCCTGGACGGGCTGGCGAACCGATGAGGGCCTCGGATCTCACCTTCGACGAGCAGGCCGCGCTCACCGCCGGGGTCGACATGTGGCACACGGCCGGTGTCGACCGGCTCGGCATCGCCGGCATCGGCGTCACCGATGGGCCGAGCGGGGCCCGGGGCACCGAGTTCACCGGGTCGAGCTCGACTTCGCTGCCCTGCGGCACGGCGCTGGCGGCCACCTGGAACCGCGACCTGATCGGACGAGTCGGGCGCATCCTCGGTGACGAGGCCCGCGCCAAGGGCGCCGGCGTGCTGCTGGCACCGACGGTCAACATCCACCGCCACCCTCTCGGTGGGCGGAACTTCGAGTGCTACTCCGAGGACCCCTATCTGACGGCCGAGATCGCCGTGGCCTACATCGAAGGCGTGCAGAGCCGCGGCGTGGGTTGCGCGGTCAAGCACTTCGCGTACAACGACCAGGAGACCGACCGCATGGACATCGATGTGGTCGTCGACGAGCGCACCCGGCGCGAGATCTACCTCGTCCCCTTCGAGGCCGCCGTGCGCCGGGCCGGCGTCTGGGCGGTCATGGCCGCCTACAACCGCGTCGACGGCCGTCACTGCAGCGAGAACCTGGGCCTGCTGACCGACCTGCTGCGCGGCGAGTGGGGCTTCGACGGCGTGGTGATGTCCGACTGGTTCGGCACCCACAGTCCCGCCGCGCTCGCGGCCGGGCTCGACCTGGAGATGCCGGGGCCGGCCCTGGTGCTCGGCCACCACCTGACCGCGGCGGTCGAGGCCGGCGCCGTCACGGCCGACCAGGTCGACCAAGCCGGCGAGCGGGTGCTCGGGCTGCTCGAACGCACCTCACCACCCGATTCGGCGGACACCAGTGAGGATCCGGCGGAGGTCGCCCGCGCCGCCGCCACCGAAGGGATCGTGCTGCTCGCCAACGACGGCGTGCTCCCCCTGGATCCGAACCGTGCGGACCTGGCCGTCATCGGCTGGCGGGCCGACCGGCCCGAGTTCCAGGGCGGAGGCAGCGCCCAGGTGAACCCGTCCTACGTGATCACGCCGCTACAGGGCATCACCGCGCGCGCCGGTGCGGACGCCGTGACCTATCGGGCGGGCCGGGTTACCCCCCGTCCCGCGCCCCTCACCGGGGCCGTGACCCTCGACTACTTCGCCGCCGGCGACCTGTCGGGCACGCCCCTGCGCACCGAGACCCTGCGAGAGACCACTGCGGTCTGGGTCGGTGATCCCGCGCCCGGTGTGCCCGCCGGCGACTTCTCGGCCCGCATGAGCGGCTCCCTCACCCCGAACGTGAACGGCCTTTGGTCGATCTCCGTGTCCGGCGTCGGTTCCGCCCGCCTCTTCCTGGACGGCGTGCTGGTAGCCGACTCCACCGGGGCCCCGTCCGGGGCCGGGATCCTCGGCCTGTTCACCACCCCCGTCGCCGCCGAGGTCGAGCTCGTCGCCGGCGCCACCCACCAGCTGACCGCGGAGCTGGACCCGGCGACCGCCGACGGCCCGATCGCCATCGCCGGCCTGACCGTCGAGGTCCGCTCCCCGACCCAGCCCGACGCCGTCGAGCAGGCCGTGCAGGCGGCGGCCGAGGCCCAGATCGCGATCGTCGTCGTCGGCCAGGACGATCTCGAGACCGAGGGCATGGACGCCGTCTCGATGGCCCTGCCGCCCGAGCAGGTCGAGCTCATCGGCCAGGTCGCGACCGCCAACCGCCGGACGGTGGTCGTCGTCAACACCGCGTCGCCCGTCACCATGGACTGGGTCGACGACGTGGCCGCAGTCGTCCAGATGTCCTACCTGGGCCAGGAGACCGGCGCCGCTCTCGCCGCCGTCCTGTTCGGCGACGCCGACGCCTCCGGCCGCCTGACCACGACCTACCCCCGACGCCTCGAGGACGCGCCCGCCCACGGGCACTTCCCGGGCCAGGACGGCACGGTCGAGTACGCCGAGGGCGTCTTCGTGGGCTACCGCCACTACGACACCCACGGCGTCGAGCCGCGCTGGTGCTTCGGCCACGGCCTGTCCTACACCACGTTCACCCATGCCGCGCTCACCGTCACCGCCACCTCTACGGTCGACGACCCGGCGGTCGCGCGGGTGTCGGTCGACGTCAGGAACACCGGCACGCGCCCGGGCCGCGAGGTCGTCCAGGTGTACGTGAAGCCCCTCGACGCCCCCGTCGCCCGGCCGGACCGTGAGCTCAAGGCGTTCGCCAAGGTCAGCCTCGATCCCGGCGAGACCACCACCGTGTCCCTCGCGCTCGACTGGCGGTCGTTCGCGCACTGGGACACGAACCGCCACGCCTGGCTGGCCCCACCCGGCGCGTACGAGATCCTGGTCGGGTCCTCCTCCCGGGCGATCCACCAGACGGCCCGGTGGACCCTGAGCGACGAGGGGTGAGCGGCGATCGCCGTCGGCGCCTCGATCGTCTTCCTCTCCCGATGGGCGGATCTCGCGGAAGCGTCCGCGGGAGCGCCACCTGCCTCCGCTTCATCGTCGTGTCCGGTCCCGGGTGCACGCGCGTGTTCCTCGAAGTGCATGCCCGTGCTAACATGAAAGCATGCGGACGACAGTCGAGTTCGACGACGACACCGCCAAGGTGGTCGACCAGCTCCGCCAGGAGCGGGGCATCGGGGTTTCCGAGGCCGTCAACGAGCTCATCCGTCGTGGGCTGCTCCCGCGGCCCGCCGGCGAACCGTTCCGGCAGGCCACCCACCGGCTGGGGCTCAAGGTCGACGTCACCAACGTCGTCGAGGCCCTCGACCTGCTCGAGGGCCCGGACGCCCGCTAGGTGCTCGTCGACGCCAACATCCTGCTGTACGCGGTCGACGAGGCCAGCCCGTTCCACCGGCGAGCCCGCCCGTGGCTGGAGGACGCCCTGAACGGGAGCCGCCGGGTGGGCCTGCCGTGGGCGTCGCTCAGCGCCTTCCTGCGGATCGTCACCAACCCCCGCGCGCTGGCCGAGCCCCTCGCTCCAGCCGAGGCCTGGGCCCTCGTCGAGGCATGGCTCGACGCCGCCACCGTCTGGGTGCCCGCCCCGGGCCGGGGACACCGCTCCATCCTCGGTCGCCTCATCGGCGACCTCGACCTGCGGGCCAACCTGATCCCCGATGCCGTGCTCGCCGCCCTGTGCATCGAGCACGGCCTGGCGATGATCTCCGCCGACACCGACTTCGCCCGCTTCACCGAGGTCGACTGGCGCAACCCCCTGGCCTGAGGCCCGGCCTGGCCGCGGGAGCCGTCGCCACCGGTGACCGTGAGCGGCACCGACGACGCCTCGTCGGCTTCGAGGGTGGCGACGTCGGCCACGTCCTGCCGGCCGGGCTTCGGCCGTAAGCGACCGTGATGGGAGAGCTGGTCCAGGCGTTCGACAAGGTCACCCTCGAGCCCGGCGGGACCACCACCGTGTCCCTCGCGCTCGACTGGCGGTCGTTCGCGCACTGGGACACGGACCGCCACGCCTGGCTGGCCGCACCCGGCGCCGTCGTCGCAGTGGACATGGCTTCCGCCGTGTCACCGGGTCGTCGGGCAACACCTGCGTCAGCTCCGGGCCCGGCCGATGCCGAAGCGGATCTCGCGGGCCACCAGGCGCTGGCCGTGGGGGGCGAGGTGGACGGTGTCAGCGGTCCGCACGGGGGCCCAGCCACCCGAGGCGATGGGGCGGGTGGCCACCCACTCGCCGTGGGGTCCACCTACGGCGGTGGTGGCGTCGGCCAGGGTCACCTCGGGGTGTCGGGCGGCCACGGCCCGGTACTCGGCCCGAAGACGGTCGGTCACGGTCTGGACCCGGGCGCTGATCATGGGCGGGGGGAGCACCAGGACCACGGCGGCGCCGGAGCCGATCATCTGGGTCACGAACCGATCCGCCTGACGCCCCCACTCCCGGGCGAACGCCGGCGAGTAGACGTCGGGCACTCGACGACCGTCGGCGTCGACCCACTTCTGGGCGGGGTCCGAGGTGTAGTTGCCGATGAAGAGCATGACCACGATGTCGGGGTCGAAGCGGTTCAGCGAGGCGGGGAGGTGTCTCGGCCAGTTGAACACCCCGGGGGTGAGCAGGCCGGAGCCGTTGACCCCCTCGTTGTGGACCCGCCAGTGAGCGCCGAGCTGGCGGGCCAGTGCCGGTCCCGCCGACTTCATGATGGAGTCACCGACCAGGAGCACGTCCTGCACGGTGGTCGGTACGGCCTCGCCGGTCGGTGCTGTCGTGGGGGGCGCCGTCGTGGGGGGCGCCGTGGGCTCCGTCGTGGTGACGGGAACCGTGGTCGGCGGCAGCACCGTCGTCGGCATGGGAACCGTGGTCGGCGGCGGCACCGTCGTCGGGATGGGAACCGTGGTCGGCGGCGGCACCGTCGTCGGGATGGGAACCGTGGTCGGCGCCGGCTCGCCCTGGGCGGCCACTGGGGTGACGAAGGCCGCGCCGGTGAGGACGAGCACCATGGCCATGAGCGCCAGGCCGAGGACCGGGAACGGGCGCGTGCGAACAGAGGTGGTGGACATGGCTTCCTCCTGGTCTCGGTGACCCTCGAGCCACCGGGCCGATCAGCGGGCTCTCAACCCCCCGGGAACCCTCGGCCCGGGATGTCACCGGCTCGTCCGGCAACACCTCCGGATCGTCACACCAGGCCTGTGCAGGCCACCGACGACCCGTCGACCGATCGTCGACATGACGGGCGTCACCGCGATCGATCGCGAACGATCTGTTGGTGCTGATCGTCTACCGGACCGGTGGTGGGGCGGTGGTGGGGCGGTGGTGGGGCGGCCGAGCGGCCCGGCATCCGTGCTCGCCGGCAGTTCCGAGGTGAAGGTCGCCTATCTCGGCGAGTAGACGAACATCAGGAATCAGACAGAAGCGATCGCGTCCGGGGGTGGAGGTGATGCGGTGGCCTCAGGTCGGCACCAGGGCGCGCCGATAGGTGGAGCGGCCCGTTGCCGACCCTGAGGAGGCCGAGATGTCTCGCCGGGACCAGGTGCCGCGGGCGTCGGACGGACGGCCCGGTCCCGTCCGTACGTGGTTGCTCGCCGCCGGAGCGGTGCTCGTCAGCGGCGCCCTGCTGGGACCGGTGCCGGCCGGAGCGGCGGAATACCGGCCCGCGACGTGACGATGCTCGACAACCGGTTCGACGCGGTGACCGCGGTCGTGGCCCAGGGCCAGAGCGTGGAGTTCACGAACTTCGGCGGGGTGGTGCACGACGCCCGGGACGGCACGGGCCTCGACCTCTTCGCCACCGGCATCATCGAGCCCCCGGAGACGGTGGCCATCGGGCCGTTGCCGGGCGCGGGTGACTACCGGTACTACTGCACCTTCCACCCCGAGATGGTCGGGCGTCTCCGGGTGCCGGTGAGGGTCAGCCGGACGCAGAGCCCGGTCGGCTCGCCGGTCACCGTCCGATGGGCGGCGGTCCGGGCGCGGTCCGGGCTGGTGTTCGACGTCCAGCGCCGTCGCCCCGGCACCGACCGGTTCGTCGACTGGCGCGTCGGGGTCACCGCGGCCGCGGCGACCTTCCGACCCTCGCTGCGGGGGCTGTGGGTGCTGCGGGCTCGCGTCCGCCAGCCGGTCGGGCGGTGCATCCTCGGACTGGTCACCGGTCGGGTCCATCCGGGTCACCTGAGTTCCCCTGCCACCCCACCGTGTTCAGGGCGACGGCTCGTCGGCCGATGGAGCACCGTGGGCGGGGTGAGGCCACCTCGTGGTCGGGTAGGGCGCAGAGCATCGCGAGGGGGAGGTCGACATGGATTCGGTCAGTGATCTGGTCGGGGTGACCGTCGTGGTGACGATGGTGGCCTGGGGGTGGTCGATGACCCGGGAGGCCCGGGCGATCCTGTTCCCCGCCCCCGCTCTGCCCCGATCCCGAGCACGACGAGGTCATCGTCCTGCCCTAGGCCGTTCCCCGGTCCCGGCTAGGTTCGTGGTCGGCACCCAGGAGGTCCGATGTCGAGAGCCGAGCTGGTCCAGGGATACCTCGACGGTCAGCTCAGCCGGCGCGTCTTCATCCGTCGCCTGGTCGCCACGGGCGTGTCCGCGGCGGCGGCGCTGTCCTACGCCGGGCTGCTCGAGGCCGCCCCGGCGGGCGCGGTCCCCGCTGACTTCTACCTGGTCATCTCCGACGTCGCCTTCAACAACGGCAGCCCGGCGAACCTGACCCAGGGCCAAGGGGTCTACTTCGCCAACCACGGTGGCGTGGCGCACACGGCCCGGGACACCTCCGGCCTCCAGCTCTTCGACACCGGCTCGCTTCCTCCGCAGGCCGTGGCCACCGTGCGTGCGCCGCCCGGCGCGGGTCAGTACCCGTTCCGCTGCGACGTCCACCCGGTGAGCGGGAAGCTGCGGGTCCCGCTCCTGGCCTCGCCCACCTCGGGGCCGCTGGGCACCGCCTTCACCCTCACCTGGGCACCGGCCGGCCCGCCGGTGGGTCTCAAGTTCGATGTCGACCGCAAGGTCCCCGGGGCCGCCAACTGGGTGGCCTGGAAGCGGGGCGTGATCGGGACGTCTGGGGTCATGACCCCAGGGCGGCGGGGGATGTTCCGGTTCCGGGCCCGCGTACGGCGGCCGGCGAACGGTCAGACCAGCGACTGGTCGGTCGTGCGGGCGATCAACGTCACCTGAGCACTCAGCCGCCGTCCGGTTCGCCGGCGACGAAACGGCGCTGAACGACCTCGGCCAGCCCCTCGGGGTCGGCCACGTGGAACCACCCCCGGTCCAGTCGCACGGATCGCACGGCCGGCGGGACCACGGCGACGACCTCCAGGGCCTGCGGACGCCTGGCCACCGTGAGGGCGGCCAGCGCCAGTCGGCCGAGGCCGGGCTCGACGGTGACCGCGGTCCGCAGCGTCCGGAGGATCAAGGGCCAGCGGCGCGGCGTGCGCAGCGAGCGCAGTCCGGAGGCGACCAGCGCCCGCACCAGTTGGGCGTGGCGGTCCCGCCGCCAGCGGTCCCCGTCGGCCATGCGGGTCCGGGCGTAGACGAGGGCGGCTGTCGCCGTCCAGGGTCTGGGGCCCGGGAGCGAAGCGGGCGACGAAGCGCTCGCCGTCCTCCACGTAGTCGTCGTCGATCTCCTGGGGCACGTCGACCCGGACGCCGCCGAGGGCGTCGACCAGGGCCGCGAACCCGGCCATGTGCACCGCCACACCGGTGTGGACCGGGACCCCCAGCGCTCGGGAGGCTTCGGCCCGGAGCCGGGCCAGCCCCCGACGCGGGTCGTCGTCGCCGCCCGCCGCCGCGCCCTCGAAGTAGGTCTCGTTGAGGCGGAGCGGCCCGTCGTCGGGGTCGCCCACCAGCAGGTCCCGGGGTGGCAGCAACAGGGCCACCCGACCACGGACCGGCTCGGCCCGGAGCAGCACCAGCGCGTCGGCCCGACCGACGGGAAAGCGCTCCCGCCGGTCCACGCCGGCCAGGACCACCTGCACGGCGGGTGTGCCGAGTAGGGCCCGCAGGCCGCCCCGGCGGGGCCGGGCCAGCTCCAGCCATGCGCCGACCCAGGCCGCCGTGGCCCCGAGCCGCACCAGGGGGCGCACCCGGCGGTAGGTCGCCTGCAGATCGGCGTCGCCGTAGCGGGCCACGTGCCGGTCGATGATCGCCAGCCGCCGGCGCACGTAGCCCGGTCCCACCGCCCCGTCGCCCAGGGCCCGCCCCCCCGGCGTCACCCGGTCGAGCAGGATCCGGCCGAAGCCCCGACCCCGCTGGAGGTGGTGGCGCACCAGGATCCCCACGGTCCGGCACGGGCTCTCGTGGAGCAGTTCGACGTCCTGGTCCCGCCACGCCTTCAGGCCGCGGTGGAACATCGCCGTGTTGGCGACGGTGTCCTCACCGGCCCGGAGGTCCTCGGGGAACCCGCCCACCGTCAGCAGCAGCTCTCGGTCATAGGAGCAGTGCGGCGGCGCCACTGCCAGCTCCTCGGACGGCCGGCCGGGCAGCACCGTCCCGTGGTCGAGGAAGTAGGACGCCCAGCCGGCCCGGGTCGTGGTCAGGTTGCGGATCGTGCCGGTCACCATCGGGTAGCCCCGCTCGTGGGCCCGGATGCGGGCGGCCAGGCTTCCGGGCGGGAGCACGACGTGGGAGCCGGGGAACGAGACGTAGTCGCCCCGGGCCGCCGCCAGACCCGCGTTGCGGGCCCGCCCCGGAAGGGCCACGCCCTCGAGCTCGATGACCCGTACCTCGGGATCGTGTTGGTTCGCGAACTGCTCCCGCACGATCGCCGCGGTGCGGTCGGTGCCACTGACCACGACGATGACCTCGAAGGGCACCGGCACCACCTGGTCCACGACCGAACGCACCGTTCGCTCGATCCGGTCCTCGTCGTCGCGGGAGATGACGACGGCCGACAGGACCGGGGCGTCGAGGTCGACGGTGTCGTCCTCGGCGTCGGCGTCGGCGGCCTCCGGGGCGGGCTCCACCAGGACCGGGAGGTCATCCGGGCGGCGGCGCCACTCGTGGCGGGGGCCGGGCGGTTCGACCAGGTGGCCGTAGTCGGCCTGGTGCTCCTGGAGGGGGTCGGCCTCCTGGTACTTGCGCCGGCGGGCCCGGCGCCGGGCCTCGTCCAGCGACGCGAGGTGCTGGATGCGCAGCGTGGTCGGCAGCCAGCGGGCCGGGGGGATGGACGACGGCACGGGCACCAGGTGGAGGCGGTCGCCGTCGATGCGCTGACCGGGCTCCCAGGCGAAGAGCCGGGCCACCGGCAACTCGGCCCGGTCGAAGTGGTCGAGGTCGCCCACCATCCGGTGGACGAGGAACGTGTAGGCGAAGCCCGGGAGGGCCTCGTCGCCCTCGATGAAGGCCCGCAGGGCGGCGGCGTCGTCGGCGGTGATGCGTTCGTCCGCGTCGAGGTACAGGATCCAACGGGGCTGGAGCGTGGCCGCGGCCTCGAGCAGCATCGACCGATTGGCGGCGTCGTCCCAGCCGGCATGGTCGGGGCGGACCGGGCGGCGCAGGAGGCGCTCGACCCGTGGCTCAGCCTCCAGGAGCGCCCGGGTGCCGTCGGTCGAGCCGTCGTCGAGGGCGACCACGGCATCGGCGAAGTGGTTCACGGAGGCGAACCACCCGGGGAGGTCGGCGTCGCCGTTGCGGACCGGCAGCAGCACGACCAGGGTCGGCCGCTCGCTGTCGTCGGTGGTCACCGACCGGCCGGCCTCCTCCACCAGGGGGCCGATCCCGAAGGGGCCGTCCGGCTCGAGGAGGACGGGCTGGCCCGGATCGCGGGGCGTCCAGGGCACCGTGCGGGCGGGTGCGGCGTCCAAGCCGCCGAAGTCGGTCGGCCACTGGCCGTCGGGATCGGCCTGGCGGTACTTCGTCAGCCGCGCCTCGACGTGGCCGGGATCGACCCCGCCGAGGTGCTGGAGGCGGATGGTCGTCCGCACCCACGCCGGTCGGGGGATCTCGACCGGCACGGGCGGCTCGTGGAGCCGGCCCTCCGGCAGGTGCAGGTCGGGGCGCCACGCGTGGACCCGGTAGACCCAGCGGATGGCCGGGTCGTAGGCGTCGGGGCCCCACATCCGGCAGTGGGTCAGGCCGTAGGCGATGCCCGGGAGGCCGTCGGTGCGGAGGAAGGCGGCGAGGGCGGCCCCGTCGTCGGGGGCCAGGCGCTCGTCGGCGTCCAACCACACGATCCAGGATGGCTCCACGCCGTCCGCCGCGGCCAACAGGCGGCGGCGGTTCTCGCCGTCGTCCCATCCGGCGGCGGTGGGCCGGGGCGGGTTCGCCAGCAGGACGTCGACGAGCGGCTCGGCCTCCAACCCGTCGCGGGTGGCGTCGGTCGACCCGTCGTCCAGGGCGAGCACGACGTCGGCCCAGGGCCGCACGCCCTCGAACCACCCCGGCAGGTCGGCCTCGCCGTTGCGCACGGGGAGGAGGACGGCGATGGTCACCGTTCGGCGTCGAGGGCGGTGGCCTCGCGCAGGAGTCGGTCGATGTCGAGGTTGCCGGGGCAGGACTGGCCGGCGTCGATCTCCCGGTGGCCGACCACGTGGTCACGATCGAGGGGGATCGACCACCGCAGGCTGAGGGCCCACAGCAGTTCCGCCCCGGTCGTGTACTGGGCGTCGGGTCGCGGCACGCCGAGAGGGTCGTGGTCGTCGGCGAACTCGATGCCGATGGTCACCCGGTTGGGGTCCACGTCGGCGGGCAGGAACCGAGCCGAGGCGTCCCGACGGCGGCCGGCGTGACGGGCGGTGTCCTCTTCGGCCACGACGCTGACGAGACGACCGTCGAGGCCGACCACGAAGTGGGCGCTGACCCCGCTGTCGGGATGGGCGAACCAGCTCACGGTGCCGTCGAGGGCGCCCACCGCGGTGTGCAGCACGATGCCCAGGGGCCGGTGACCGTCCCGGCCCGCCTCGCGATGGGGACTGGACCGGCGGTCGACGGGCACCACCCGGACGAGGCTACGAGCGACCCGCCCGTGGGCGGGTCGGGCCCCGGGCTCAGGCCGGGGTCAGCGTCTCGGTGCCCCCGACGGTGGCCCCCTGGACGGTCCAGGTGCCGACGAGGCGCCCGTCGTCCTCGAGCTGGTAGGTGGCGGTGCCCGAGCCGGTGAGGTCCCCGTGGAAGGTGGTGGTGAAGGTGTCACCCTCGAGGGTGCCCCGGCCCGACGAGGTCGAGGAGCCACTGGTCCAGGCGACCCGGTAGTCGGGGCCGTTGCCCCTGATCACCGCGGTGCCCTCGATACGCGGAGCCGTCGCTGTTGGTGCCCTCGACCTCGTAGTTGCCGGCCAGCGGCCCGCCGCTGGGCTCGGTCCCACCGTTGCCCCCGTCGTCGTCGCCTCCGAAGAGGGCGAAGGCGCCGAGCGCCAGCAGCGCCAGCCCGATCAGGACGAGCGCCACGGTCAGGAGGGGTGTTCGCGAGCCACGGCCGGGGGTCAGGGCCGGGCCGGTGGCCAGTGGATCCTTGGTCTGGGTGCCCTGGTCGGCGACCTGGTCGGTCCACTGGGTGCCGTCCCAGAACCGGTGTTGATGACGCTGCTCCGGATCGGGGTACCAACCCGGAGCCATGGTCTCCACGGTGTTGGTCATACCTCGACTGTGCGCCCGGAGCCGATGGTCGTCAGGGGCCGAAAGTCCTGTCCTACGGGCAGACGGGAGCCGCCGGGCGCTCTCTGAGCGTCACGGTGGCGAGGCGCCCTGGGTCGGGATGCCACACTCACCCGATGGACTCCGAGGACCTCCGTCTGGCCGTCTACCACCACCTGGCCGAGACGGGCCGGGCCCCGGGCAACGCCGCGCTGGCCGCGGTCTTCGAGGTCGAGGAGGCCGAGGTGGTCGCCGGCCTCGAGGCCCTGGACGAGGCCCGCCACCTCGTCCTGCGCGACGGCCGGATCGTCATGGCCCACCCGTTCGCCACCATCCCCCTGGGGTTCTCGGTCATGGGCCGCGAGACGCTCTGGTGGGGCGGCTGCGCTTGGGACAGCTTCGCCCTGCCCCATCTGCTGCCCGGCGAGGACGACGTCCTCGTGGCCACCATCTGCCGCGGCTGTGGGGCCGCCCTCTCGTGGGTGGTCGGCACCGAGGCGCCGCCCGAGGGCGACGAGGTGGCCCACTTCCTCGTTCCCACCGCCCACCTGTGGGACGACGTGGTCCACACCTGTGGCCACCAGCGCCTGTTCTGTGGCGAGGCCTGCGTCGACCGCTGGCTGGCCGACTCGGGCCACGACCGGGGCTACGTCATGGATCTCCCGACGCTCTGGCGCCTGGCCGAGGGGTGGTACGCCGGCCGCCTCGACCGCGGCTACGTCCGCCGTGAGCCCGAGGAGGCCCACGCCTACTTCCGGGACGTGGGCCTCGAGGGCGGGTTCTGGGGCCTCTGACGGAGGCCGTTGCCCGAACTCGGCGCGCGGTGGTGAGTCAGCCGGTCTCGAAGCCGGTGAGGACGCCGGCGACGTTGGTGCCGATGGCCTCGACGGCGTAGCCGCCCTCCATGACGAACAGGGTGGGGACGCCCAGATCGGCGAGGCGGGCGCCCAGCACGGGGTAGTCGGTGGTCTCCAGCTCGAAGCAGGAGATGGGGTCGTCCTTGTAGGTGTCCACGCCGAGGGACACCACGACGGCGTCAGGGGCGAAGGCCCGCACGTGGCCGAGGGCATCGTCCAGGGCGGCGAACCAGGCCGGGGCCTGCGTGCCCATGGGCAGCGGGTAGTTGCGGTTGGCGTCGACCCCGGCCCCCTCGCCCCGCTCGTCGGCGTAGCCGGTGAAGAACGGGTACTCCTGGCGGGGGTCGCCGTGCAGGTTGGTGACCAGCACGTCGCCCCGGGCCCAGAAGATGTCCTGGGTGCCGTTGCCGTGGTGGTAGTCGACGTCGACGACCGCCACCCGGTCCAGCCCGCCGTCGAGCAGGGCCTGTGCCGCGGCCGAGGCGTTGTTGATGAAGCAGTAGCCGCCGTAGAGGTCCAGGGCGGCGTGGTGGCCCGGCGGCCGGCAGAGCGAGAAGGCGGATCGCTCGCCGCCCAGGACCAGGTCGACCCCCGTGAGGGCCACGTCGGCGGAGGCCAGGACGGCCTCGGCGGTCCCCGCCATGATCGGCGAGCCGGCGTCGAAGGAGAAGTAGGAGAGCCGTCCGTCGATGGCCTCCGGCTCCTTCTGGCCCATGCGCCGGACGGGCCAGGCCAGCGGGAGGGCGTCGGTCTCGTCGGTGTGCTCCTCCAACCAGAGGGCCCAGGCCTCCTGCAGGAAGGCCAGGAAGCGCTCGTCGTGGACCCGGGCCAGTGGCTCGATCCCGTGGGCCGTCGGTCCGATGACGTCACCGAGGCCGACGTCCCGCACCGCGGCCAGGATCAGGTCGGCCCGCTCCGGCTTCTCGAACGGTGGCCGCAGCGCCCCGTCGATCAGCTCCCCCCGGGCGTGGTGGAGGCGGTGCGCCTCGCTGTAGACGGTCTGCACCTCAGCCCGATCGGAGTGTGGCGGCGAGCGCCTCACCGAGTTCGCCGACGCTCGGCCATCGTTCGGCAGGATCCTTCTCCATCGCTCGCCTGATGACGGCATCGACGTCAGCGGGCAGGCCGTACGCGGTGAGATCGGGCACGGGGTCTTCCGTGATCCGTTCGACCAATCCCAGCAGCGACGTGTCGTCAGGATCGTCAAAGGGTGGATGTCCGGCTGCGAGGGTGAAGAGGGTCGACCCGAGGGCGTAGATGTCGGCCCGATGATCAGCGCGTCGACCGGCGAGCACCTCCGGCGGAGCGTGCGTGATCGTCGCGTTGAACGTGCCGGACCTCGACCGCGCCGACCCGTCGATGATCGCTACGCCGAAGTCCGTGAGCATCGGGCGTCCACGGACCCCGACCAGGATGTTGGTCGGCTTCACGTCGCGGTGGACGAGGCCGACGGCATGGGCCGACTGGAGGGCATCGGCGATCTCGATCCCGACGGTCACGACGCGGTCGAACGGGAGACTGTCGCCTCGGCGGATCCGATCACCGAGCGATCCGGCCGGCAGGTACTCCATGACCAGGAATGGCTCGTCGGCATCGGTGAAGCCGGCGTCGTAGCAGCTGACGACGTTGGGGTGCCAGGAGAGGCGGCCGGCCGCGGCACACTCTCGCTCGAAGCGCAGGCGCACGTTGTCACCCAAGTGAGCGGCGTTCAGGACCTTCACCGCAACGTCTCGGCCGCCCATGGCAGATTGCCGAGCCCGGTAGACCACCGCGGCTCCGCCCCGCCCGATGGGCTCGAGATCCGTGTAGCCGGCCAGTTCGGGGGCACTCACCGGGTCGGACATTACTGGGGCAGGGCGCATGCCGGCCGGGTGGCTTGTGCATCGGAAGGGCCATGTCCTCAGTCACCTGAAGGAGTTCTGAAGGTCCATATCGCACGCGCTCGAACCGACCCGGAACCGACCGGGTCGAACGGAGACAATGACACGCGTGCACTTCGACTGATGCTGGCCACTGCAGGTCTCGGCGCGAGTTGGGACTCACCGCCCGGGCACGCAGTCCTCGTTGGAGGGAGAGGACTGACCGGCTTCGTTGAAGGCCACCACGGTGAAGCACACCCGCCGGTTCTCTGCGATGTCCTGGAGCAGAGCCCGGGCCGACCCGGCTGGACGCTCGAGGACCTCATCACCGTCGGCGAGGACGCGGAATCCGGCCTCGTTGGCGGACGAGATCGACCAGATGAGCTCGACGTTCCCCCCTGGCCCCGCTGGGCGGCAAGGCTCGCGGGGGCCGTGGGAGAGTCGGCGGCATAGCACGCGGGGGCCTCAGCCCAGGACACGGCATTGCGGCTCGATCCCACGGCGCCGACGAGGAGGCACACGCGCTCGTCGTCCGCCACACCGGGGACGACGTAGGAGGTCACGTCGCGGCGCAGCACGGTCTGTACCCGACCGTCGACCTGGACGGCGACGCCCCGCGCCGCCGGGCTGTTGTTCACCCAGGTAAGGCGGAGGTCGTCGCCGGTGGGTTCGATCTCCAGGCCGGTCGGCCGGGCGGCTGGGTTGGCCGCCGCCGGTTCCCTCAAGTCGGCCGGGTCGATCTCCTCCGCGTCGATGGGGGCGGTGACCGACTCCGTGCCGGGCTCCTCGTCCTCATTGAGGAGTCCGGCGACGAGGAAGCCCAACCCGGTTGCCAGCCCGGCGAGGAGGAGCACGACCAGGGCAGTCAACAGGTGACGACGCATCCGCCCTGGAGCGTCCGCGGCCGCTGTGCCAGGTGCCGGGGGCGGGATCTCCGCCGAGGTCCGCGTCGCGTTGAGGTCCCCGCTCTCCGGGGTGGGCATCCGGATCACGGGATCGATGGTTCCGGTGGCGTCGTCTCTGTCCTCGGGCGAGCCGGGGATGGTCATCGGGGTCACGGGCGCGTCGAGGCTCCGCTGGGCCGCCTGGAGCGCCCGACCGAACTCCGCGGGCGAGGGGTAACGCTCGGTGGGGTCCTTGATCAGCGCTTTCGAGAGCACTGACCAGACGGGTGGCGGCGCGAGGTCGGCAGGCAGGGGATCGGGTGGCCGCGTAAGGACCCGGGTGAGCACCGGCGCCAGCGTCTCGTCGGTGTCCTCCAGGAACGCCGGCCGGCCTCGTAGCGCGGCGTAGGCGGTCGCCGCCAAGGAGTAGACGTCAGCCTCAGGCGACGGCTTGCTGCCGGACAACACTTCGGGGGCGGCGTAGAGCGGTGTGGCCTTGACGCTACTCGACCGCGAGTGAGTGACGCCCTCCAGGCGGGCGATGCCGAAGTCCACCAGCTGCGGCTCGCCGAACTCGTCGAAGAGGACGTTGTCCGGCTTGACGTCGAGGTGAAGCACACCAGCGGTGTGGGCCGCCTCGAGCGCCCCGGCCAGCTTGACGGTCCACGCGACCGCCGACCGCCACGGGAGCGCTCCCCGCTGCTCGATCCGGTCGGTCAACGTTCCGCCGGCGAGGTAGGCCATGACGAGGTAGGGGTCGCCGTGCTCGGTGGCGCCGATGTCATGGACCACGACGATGTTGGGATGGCCGGAGAGCGAGCCGACCGCACCGACCTCGCGGCGAAACCTCCGAATGGTCGAGTCGTCGGAGGTACCGATGCTGAGGACCTTGATGGCCACCTGCCGACGGAAGGCCGTCTGGTAGGCGCGGTAGACCGTTCCGAAGCCGCCTCGGCCGATGCGCTCCACGTCCTCGCAGCCTTCAAACCGCGGCGCCAATCCGGTCCCCCGTCTCCTTCGGTAGGATGCGACGCTAGCGGTGCTGACGGGAAGGAGCGGGATGCGGCGCGGACTTCGTATCGGCGGCGCGTTGTTACTCGTGGTGGTGTTCGCGGGCCTCGGTGCCGCCGTGGCAGTGAGCTCCTCTGACGACGACGACGTGTCGCCATCGGGATCGGCAGGGCTCGCCGGTGATGGGACCGTCTTCCTGCTGATGGAGGACCGCGGCGCCGCAGTGAAGATCACTGCGGCATCCGGGACCGTCGATGCGAGGGCGCCGATCGCCGGCGCCGGCGACGACCTCGTGTTGGTGCAGCACGGTGAGGGAGCGCTCGTCCACGATCGCGAGAACCGAAGGATCCGCGTGGTCAGTCCTTCGGGCACCGACGTCCTCGAAGGTCCCCGCACCGGTCCTGATGCCGCGTTGGTCGGGGGGGGAGGACAGGCCTACGTCGTCGAAGCCGGCGGCACCGTCGGTCTGTTGAGCCCCGACGGGCGGGAGATCGCCGACGAACTGACACTGTCGACGGAGCTGACCGGTGCTGCAGTGGACGACGAGGGAACGCTCTGGCTCGTCGACCTCGGAACCGGCGAGCTGGTCGAGATCGCCGATGCCGTGGTGCAGGGCCGGCAGCAGATTGGCTCACGGGACGAGGGCTCGAGCATCGGCCTCACCGGCGAGGCTCCGTTCGTGGTGGACCCTGCGGCGGCGGAACTGATCGACGGGTCCGGCGATCGGCACCCGCTCGAGGCCGAGGACGGTTCCCGGTTGCTCCCCGCGCAGGCGTCCGACGGGGGCTCGGTGGCCTGGGTGGCGTCACCCGACGACGGCCACCTGCTCGGTGTCGACCTCGCGGACGGCACGGTCTTGACACCGGTGGGCCTGGGGGCTCCGCAGGACCGTCTGGGCCGGCCGATCGTGGCCGAGGGCATCGTCTACGTGGCGAACCTCACCCGCGGCTCGGTTTTCCTGGTCGACGCCGAGGAGGGTGGTGCGCCGATCGACGAGATCAGCATCATTCCGGGAGGGGGCACGTTCGTGCTCCGCTCGAGTGACGGCTATGTCGTGTTCGACGACGAGCTGAGCCCTCGTGCCGGGGTGCTGTCACCAGATGGTGGCGACTACGAGCGGCTCAACAAGAACGCTGATGGCGTGGCCACCCCCCCGACCACCACGACGACCACGACGACCACAACGACCACCACCACCACCACGACCACGACCGTTGCCACACCGTCGGGTGACCCCGGTGGCACAACGGACCCGGGCACGACCGATCCGTCCGGTGGCGGTGGCGGCGGTGGCGGTGGCGGCGGCCCCGTCCCCGTTCCCGTCCCGCCGAATCCGAGCTGTGACCCATCAGTAGAGTGCTAGCGGACACGAGAGGCGGACCATGACGGACACGACAGGTCGAAAGCGGTGGGTGGTCGTAGCCGCGCTCGCTCTGATCGCGGCCATGGCCGTCGGCGCCGTGCCGGCCGACGGCGCGCCAGGTGACGCCGGCTCGGTGCTCGTGCGGGGCACGGGGACGCACTCCGGGACCTACCCGATCCGAGACGTCACCGTGGGTGGTGATGGACGGATCTGGTTCAGCTCGCCGGACCGGCTGAGCGGCGGCGAGCGTCTGCGCGGCCGGGTCGGTCGCTACACGCCGGGTGTGGCCGGGTCGATGCAGTTCTTCACGCACCGCTTCCTCAACCGGCCGGGGAACCTCGCGAGGTTCGGCACGTCGATGTTCGTGATCGACAAGTACTCACACAGCGTCTTCCGGGTCGTCGGTGGGCGGGTCGACTTCGTGCCGCTGTTCGACTTCGACCCGGTCAACAGCGGGCCCCAGGTGCGATCACCGGACTCTGCTCTCGCCCGCGGCGCCTATCTCTGGTTCGTTGCCACCGACCGCAGCAGGGCAGCGACCGAAGGTGGCCTCGTCGGCCGATTCCGGCCCGCAAACCCTCGTGCGTCACTGCAGACCTGGCGGGTCCAGGGTCTGCGGGATCTCCAAGGACTGACGATGGGCCCGAACAACCGGCTCTGGCTCGTCGGCAACGGCGACGACGACAACCTGGGTATGGGGTGGGCCGTGCTCAACCCCGACGCCGCGAATCCCGGGACGACGGTCAGCGTGTTCCCTGTGCAGGGGGGTGTCGACTATGTGTCGGCTCCGCGCGTGCTCGTCCGAGGGCCGGACGCCAAGCTGTGGTTCATTGCCAACGGGACCTCACAGGTGGCGAGGATCAACCCGCTCAACGGTGACCCGGCGGCGACGGTGGAGTTCATGACCCCGAAGGGCGACGATGACGCTGACACCTGCCCGCCGCCGGGGCAGACCACCTGTGGCGGTCGTCTCTTCGACCTCGCCGTGGGATCCGACGGTGCGGTCTGGTACACGCGGCCAACCGGTGACGGGCTCGGCCGGGTGACGACGGCTGGCGCCGTGAGCAGGGTGACACCAGCCACCGCGTTCAACCAGCCCCTGGGCATCGTGCGCCAGGGTCATCGACTCTGGGTTGCGGTCGGCGGCAGCCAGCGCCTGGCTTGGTACGAGCCCTGAGCGGCCGTCGGATGGCCACAGGGCTGCGAGGGTGGCGCTGTCAGGCCTCGTCGAGTGCGGCCCGGTCGTCGTACCACGCGGGGAGGATCGCACCTTCGGGCAACGTCGAGGGATCGAGCGGTCCGGAGTCCTCGGACACCTGGTAGGAAGCCGGGTCCCCGCCGTAATCAGGACTCCTGACCCAGTCTCGTCGTAACCACACGCAGCGGCTCGCGGAATCGGTCGCCGGCGCGGCGCTGCCCCGCCCGAACACGTCATAGCGCCCGCACCAGGCCTCCTCGGCGTCGTCGGAGCCCACTGCCCGTGTGACCGCTCGAGCCTCGGCGTCGTCGGGGTCCTTCCCCGTCTCGACCACGGGGTCGGCCTCGACGAGCACCCAGGCATGCTCGGAGCCGCCCGCCCGGGGTTCGGCACCGATCACCGCGAGCGCGGCCTCAGCCTCTTCCCGTTCCAGTGGTTCGCCGGGATCGGACCCGCCCACCGCCCAGAGGAGCACCCCGGCCAGGGCCACGACGGTAAGGACCTCTCGGACCCGGCTGACCGCGTTCGAAGCCACGGTCGCACCCTATGCACACGACGGCCGACGGGCGGACGGCGCCGGTACCGTGCGGGACCAGCGCAGGCGAGGCGAGTGAGAGACAGGGTGCGGAGGCTCGGAGCGTTCCTGGTGGTCGCCTTGGCGGTGACGGCGGCCTTGTCCAGCCGCGGCACGCCGCGGCCGGCCGCCGCCGAGGCCCCTGCCTCCGTGGCCTTCGTGGGCGACTCGATCGGCCGGGACGCCGAGCCCGAGATCGCCGCCCGGGTCACGCCCACCAATCCGATCGCCTACTACCACGCCGTCGGGGCGGGCTACACCGACTACCACCTGCCGTTGCTGCTGCCGATCGTCCAGGCGCCGAACGGCCCCGACATCGTCGTGGCCGAGTTGGGCACCGGGGATGCGTTCTGGAGCAACACGGTCCAGCAGTTCGAGACGAGCATGCGCCGGTTCCTGGCTCGGATCACCCCGTATGTGGACTGCGTGCTCTGGCTGGACCAGAAGCCGGGGGGCAACCGGGCCTACCCGATGATCAACGACCGGGCGGCGGCCTACAACGAGGTGGTCCACCGGGTGGCCAACGAGCACCCGAAGGCGACCTACGTGCACTACGCCGAGTGGACCCGGCTCGCGGATGCCCCCTCGCCCTACTTCCTGGGCGACTACCTGCACCTGACCACGGCCGGGGAGCGGGGCCTGGCGCTGCTGGTCAGCAGTGCGGTCCGGGGCTGTGATCCGGACCGGACGAGCGGGCCGTTCTGGGACGTCCAGGACGACTTCTGGGCCGCGGACGCCATCGCCTGGGCGGCCGCCGAAGGCCTGGTCACCGGGTACGACAACGGCAGCTACCGGGCGGTCATCGGCCAGTTCCGGCCGACGGTGACCCGGGGCCAGGCGGCCCAGATGGTCTGGCGGCTCCGCGGTGAGCCCCCGGTGGGCGACGGCCACGGCTGGCGCGACGTCCCCCCGTGGCTGGCGCCGGCGCTGCGCTGGGGGCGGTTCCGCGACGTCCTCGACGGCTACGCCGACGGCACCTTCCGGCCCGCCGAGGAGCTCACCCGGGGCCGGCTGGTGACCTGGCTCTGGCGCGCCGCTGGGAAGCCGACGGGCTACCCCGGCGATCATCCCTGGGCCGATGCCCCGCCGTCCCTCCGCCTGGCCCTGAAGTGGGCGTACGCCGAGGGGATCCTCACCGGCATCGACGGCCGGTTCCGGGCCGGGGCCACCGTCGACCGGGCGCAGGTCGCGGTGTGGCTCCAGGCCACCCACGCCTTCCTCCATCCCGCGCCGCCTCCCGCCTCGCCGGCGACGCCCCCGACCACCGTGCCCGCCACCACGCTGGCCCCGACCACGGCGCCCCCCACGACCGTTCCGGCCACGACGGCGCCGACCACGACCGTGCCCCCGACCACGGTCGTCCCGTAGGGTTCGCCCCATGGCGGACCAGGCCACCTTCGCCGAGCAGGCCATGCCGCTCATGGACGGGCTCTATGGCGCCGCCCTGCGGATGACCCGCAACCCCTCCGACGCCGAGGACCTCGTCCAGGAGACCTACCTCAAGGCCTACCGGGCGTTCCACAGCTTCCAGGAGGGCACCAACCTCAAGGCCTGGCTGTACCGGATCCTCACCAACACCTACATCAACATCTACCGGGCCAAGAAGCGCCGCCCGGACGAGACCGACCTCGAGGAGGTCGAGGACCTCTACCTCTACCGCCGCCTCGGCGGCCTGGAGGGAGCGACCGCCGGGCGCAGCGCCGAGGACGAGCTGCTGGACCACCTCACCGACTCCGAGGTCAAGGACGCCCTGGAGGCCCTGCCCGAGCAGTTCCGCATGGCCGTGCTGCTGGCCGATGTCGAAGGCTTCGCCTACAAGGAGATCGCCGAGATCCTGGACATCCCGATCGGCACCGTGATGAGTCGGCTGCACCGGGGAAGAAAGGCCATGCAGAAGCAGTTGTACGAGTACGGCAAGCAGCGCAACCTCGTGCCCCGCGAGGCCGAACCGTCCCCGACCACCTCCTGAGCCCCATGTCCGACAAGTGCGACGAGACCCTCGCTGAGCTCTACGGCTACCTCGACGGGGAGCTGACGGTCGAGGTCCGGGAGAAGATCCGGTTCCACCTCGACGACTGCCCACCGTGTGGGGACATCGCCGTCTTCGAGGTCGAGCTGCGCAAGGTCATCGCCTCCAAGTGCGTGGACAAGGTCCCCGACGAGCTCCGGGCCCGCATCATTGCGGCCTGCTCTGACGAGCCCGACGCGTTGTAGGGCGCCTCCCCCGTCCGATCGCTGGGTGGCCGAGTAGATCAGAGTGGCCGCCTTTGGGCCAGCCGTGTTGTACCTCGTCTTCGCGGGCCTCTTCCTGCTCGTGTTGCGGACGGTTGGCGGCTGGTGCTCGGTGTACCGGAGTTGGCGGTCCAGAGCGAGCGACACCTCATCTGAGTCGGCGGCGCTGGCTCACCCCGAGAAGGCGTGGTTCTTCGAAGTATCGATTCTCCTCGCGGGTGCAGGCGTGTTCGCTCTCATCGGAATCCTCGCCATCACCTGAGCCCTGCTGCCCGTTCTGGCCGGATCCTGGAGCCAGGTCGGGGGCGGGGTCCTTCATTGGGGCCTGAGCAGACCGATGCTCTGACCATGGTTGGGTCCGGTACCGCCGATGGGCCGAGGCCACCGGTGCGGGTGAGAAAGCTCCTTCGGAGCCCGATGTGATCCGACTTGTTCCTTTCGCGACCGTAGGAGCGGGCCTCCTCTACACAGCCCTCATGTTTCGGAAGGGTCAGCGTCAGCGCGAGGGCGAGATGCTTTCCGGCGACCGTGTGCTGTCATACCTGATCCCAGTCTTCGCACTCGGGGTCACCATCACCCTTGCTGTGGCGTTCGTGCGAGGTGGCTAGCTGGATTGGGTCAGGCCAGGGACGAATTGGTCTGGTCGTGCTCGTCTCCGGCGTTGCTTGCGCAGGCTGCTGGGGCGACGAGGTCCCGTCTCTCGACCGGGTAGGAGCCCCCGATGCAACTGCATCGCCCGTCGTTCACGGGGCCACCTACGGTGGTGCCGATGCGGCTGCATCGTCCGACTGGTCGGCGGCCGGATGCTCTACCTGAAGTGGCCGGTCTCGCGGCCTGCGTCGACGAGATGTGCGGGCTAGCGGCGTGACAAATGGGCGCGATGCTCCAGTCGTGCGGTTCGAGAACCGAGTCGCGCAGCGAGTCCTCGCAGGGTTCTCGCTCCTGGTGGTGCTAGTCGGACTGGCTGGTCTCGCTCAGTCGCCGCCACAAGTGCCTGGTTTCGGGTTTGCCGTGATCGGTGGGTTCTTCGTCTTTCGGTCCAGGCGCACGTCGGCCGTGCTTCTTGACGCGGCAGCCGTGTCGCTGCGGTCGATCGTTCGCACGAGACGGCTGTTGTTGTCGGAGCTGTCCGGAGTGCAGGTGGTCAATGGCCGAACTGGAATGTTGGGCCCTGATCGCGAACACTTGAAGTTCCGATTGCGAACCGGCGAGGAGGTCATCTTCAAAGAGCTGAATGCCCCGATCCAGACGGACGACGACAAGCCGACCATCGTTCGCCGCGCCGCCGATGCCATCAATGACCGCCTCGTCTAGACCCTGCCGAGGCGAGGAATCGAGTTGTCAGCCGAGGTCGTATTCCAGCGTTGCCAGGTCTGCTGGCACCACGGCGTCGACCAGGCGTTGCTCGGCGTCAGCGTCGCCGGCCAGGTAGAGGTCCCAGAAGGCGATGGTCGACGCGGTGACGAGGTCGTCGGCGGGGTCGGGGTCGTTCTCGAAGGGGGAAGCGTGGGCGAACTCGTGGATCGTGACGAACCACTTCGGGGCCGCCGTCTCGGCGTAGGCCTCGACGGCGTCCTCGTAGGGGAGGGTCGGATCCTCGTCGGCGTGGACGATCATGAGGGGAAGGCCCCGGGAGAAGTCGAACTCGCCGCCGACGTGCAGCCGGGCCCCGTCCAGGACCATCGCCGCGATGGGCCGCTCGTCCAGGCAGCAGTCGTTGAAGGCCACGCCGTAGGTGGTGGCTCCGCCCAGGGAGAGGCCGGCCACGCCGATGCGCTCGGGGTCGATGGCCCCGTAGACGGGTGACGCGGGGTCCTCGTTGGCCGCCAGCAGCTCGTCGATGACGAAGCTGATGTCGCCGGGCTGGTTGCCCACGTCGGTCCAGGTGGCCTCGCCGGGGACCTCGTCGTTGGAGAGCGGGAAGGCCGGCGCGGCCACGGCGTAGCCCGCCTCGGCCCAGGCGCTGAGGAGCTGGGTGAACTTGCGGGGGTGGCCGTCGAGGCCGTGGGCGAAGGCCACGAACGGGAACGGCCCGGGCCCGGCCGGCAGGTAGACGTCGGTGGGGAGGCGGCGCTCGTCCCGGTGGGGCATCCCGGCACCGGCCTCGGTCGGCCGGGAGGTGTCGACCAGGTCGAGGGTGAACTGGGGCATCTCCGTTGGCGTGGTCGCGGCCGTCGTGGTGGTGACCTCGGCCTCCGGGTCCTCGCTCACGGCGACGTCGTCCGAGGCGTCGTCGCCACAGGCCCCGGCGAACAGCAGCAGGACAACCGCGATCCCCCCGATTCGGTGCATCTGGGTGGGAGAACGTACCCGTTATGCTCCGCGCCCATGGTTCTCGGCGTCGTCTGGCACTTCTGGTTCGCACCCATCCTGGTCCTGACCGTCTTCGCCATCCTGGCGGTGACCATCTTCGGCTACCTGCGCAAGGTGTCCGCCCCCCGCTACCCGAAGAACTGACCCCCATGCGCGTCGCCCGTGACTGACGCCATCGACTGGGCCCTGGCCCAACGGGTCGCCGTTCGCTTCTCCGGTCACGAGCCCTTCGCCGACTCGTACCACTACGACGCGCTGGCCCCGGACTTCACCGAGCTCACCGCCATCGCCGAGGAGCGGGTGGCCGAGACCACCGGCCTCATCTCCGCCGCGGGTCCCGCCCGGGCCCGTGTGGTCGACCGGCCGGCGTGGATCGCGGCCAACCTCGCCTCCTTCCAGCGGTTGCTGCGCCCCCTCACCGAGAAGCTGGGTGAACGGATGGGTGCCGGGCCCCTGACGCCCATCACCCAGAAGATCGCCGGGGCCGAGGTCGGTGCCCTGCTGGGCTGGATGTCCACCCGGGTCCTCGGCCAGTACGACCTGCTGGTGGCCGAGGACGAGTCCCCCGAGGACCAGGACCTCGTCTACTACGTGGGCCCGAACGTCCTCGCCCTGGAGAAGAAGTTCGCCTTCCCGCCCCGGGAGTTCCGCCTCTGGTTGGCCCTCCACGAGGTCACCCACCGGGCCCAGTTCACCGGCATCCCCTGGCTGCGGACCCACTACCTCGGCCTCGTGGACGAGGTGATCGGGGCCGTGGACCCGGACCCGAAGCGCTTCATCGTGGCCATCGGCCGGGTGGCCGACGACCTGCGGGAGGGGCGCAAGCCCCTCGAGGACGGCGGCCTGGCCGCGGTCCTGGCCGGCCCCGAGCAGCGCGTGGCCCTCGAGCGGGTCGCCGGCCTCATGAGCCTGCTGGAGGGACACGGCGACGTGACCATGGACCGGGCCGGGGCCGACCAGATCCCCTCCGCCGCCCGCTTCGGCCGGGTCCTGCGTCAGCGCCGCCAGCAGGGCAACGGCCTGGCCCGCCTGCTGCAGCGCCTGCTGGGCCTCGAAGCCAAGCTGGCCCAGTACGAGCAGGGCGAGAAGTTCATCGCCGCCATCGAGTCCGTCGGCGGCCCCGACGCCCTCGACACGGTGTGGGAGGACCCGTCCCGCCTCCCGACCCTGGCCGAGATCCGCGATCCCGCCGGGTGGCTGGCCCGGATCGACCGGGCTGCGGCGTAGGTCCCGGCCGTGAGCCTCCGTGAGGAGTTGCTCGGCCGCTGCCAGTTCCCCGCCGCCGGCACCCAGGTGACCTGTGCCGTCTCGGGCGGCGCCGACTCGCTGAGCCTCCTGGTCCTGGCCGTCGCCGCCGGGTGCTCGGTCACCGCGGTGCACGTCGACCACGGCCTGCGCCCGGGCTCGGTGGCCGAGGCCGACCGGGTGGGCGACGCCGCGGCCCGGTACGGCGCCCGGTTGCGGCGCGAGCAGGTCACCGTCCTACCCGGCCCGAACCTCCAGGCCCGGGCCCGGGCCGCCCGCTACAAGGTCCTGCCCCGCGACGTGCTCACGGGCCACACCGCGGACGACCAGGCCGAGACCATGCTCCTGAACCTGGTGCGGGGTGCGGGGCGCCCGGGTCTGGCCGGCATGCGCCGGGACCAGCGCCGGCCCCTGCTGGGCCTGCGCCGGGCCGAGACGGCCGCGCTCTGCGTGGCCGAGGGCCTCGACGCCCTGCAGGACCCGACCAACGTCGACCCGACCCACCGCCGGACCCGGGTGCGTCACGAGGTGCTGCCGCTGCTCGACGACGTCGCGGGCCGCGACGTCGTGCCCGTGCTGGCCCGCCAGGCCGAGATCCTGGGTGAGGAGACCGAGCTGCTCGACCGGCTGGCGGGTGACCTGGACCCCACCGACACCCGGGCGTTGCAGGCCGCCGAGCCCGCCCTGGCCCGTCGGGCCCTACGAGCGTGGCTGTGGCGGGGCATGGGTGCGGAGTACCCCGTCGACGCCGCCGCCGTCGACCGGGTGCTGGCGGTGGTCCGCCACGAGTCCCGCGGCGCCGACGTGCAGGCGGGTTGGCGGGTGCTGCGGGCCGACGGCCGCCTCCGCCTCGAGCGCTGAGCGCATCGGGACCCACATCGGTGCCGCCGATAAGGTCCCGGCACGATGGGCGAGCAGGGCGAGGACGAATCCGTGGTGCGGGTCGAGGATCCGCACCTGGGCCGGGTGGTGGTGCCCGCCGACGAGCTGGCCGCCCGGGTGGCCGCGCTGGGGGCCCAGATCACCGAGGACTACCAGGGCCGGCCCCCGCTGTTGGTCGGGGTGCTGAAGGGGGCGTTCATGTTCATGAGCGACCTGTCCCGCCACATCGCCCTCCCCGTGGAGTTCGACTTCATGGCGGTGTCCTCCTACGGCGCCGCCACCCGTACCTCCGGCGTGGTTCGCATCGTGAAGGACCTGGACATCGACCTCCAGGGCCGGGACGTCCTGCTGGTCGAGGACATCGTCGACAGCGGCCTGACCCTGCGCTACCTGAAGCGCAACCTCGAGTCCCGTAACCCGGCCAGCCTCGAGGTCTGCGCCCTGCTGCTGCGCGAGGGGGCGGCCGACGGGTCCAGCCTCAAGTACGTGGGCTTCGAGATTCCCCCGGATTTCGTCATCGGCTACGGCCTCGACGTCGCCGAGCGCTACCGGAACCTCCCCTACATCTGCGTCTACAACGAGCAGCTCTGAGGTGCCGGACGGTGGAGAGGTGAACGGGGAACTGCCCCCGATCGACCGGCCTCGCATCGAGGCCGCGGTGCGCGAGATCCTCGCCGCCATCGGCGAGGACCCGGACCGGGACGGCCTGCAGGACACGCCGGCCCGCGTCGCCCGCATGTACGAGGAGATCTTCTGCGGCCTGCGGGAGATGCCCGATCACCACCTGCAGGTGACCTTCGACGCCGGCCACGACGAGATGGTGATGGTCCGCGACATCGCCCTGGTGTCGACCTGTGAGCACCACCTCGTGCCCTTCATGGGCAAGGCCCACGTGGCCTACATCCCCAACGACGATGGCCGCATCACGGGCCTGTCCAAGCTGGCCCGCCTGGTCGACGCCTATGCCCGGCGACCCCAGGTCCAGGAGCGGTTGACCACCCAGATCGCCGACGAGATCGAGCGCACCCTGCAGCCCAAGGGCGTGCTGGTCGTGATCGAGGCCGAGCACCTCTGCATGTCCATGCGCGGGGTGAAGAAGCCGGGGTCCTCGACGGTGACCTCGGCGGTGCGGGGCCTCTTCCGGGAGAACGTGGCCACCCGCACGGAGGCCATGCGCTTCATCGGTCGTGACTGAGCCTGACGCGGCCCGGCGGTGAGCCGGCGGCTGCTGCTCCTCGTGGGTGCGGCCGCAATCGTGGCCGCCGGCACGGCCTACGCCTGGACCCAAGTGGTCGACGACGCCGGGCCCGAGGAGGACACGGCCGCCCCGGTCGCGTCGACCACGGCCCCCTCCACCACGGCACCGCCGGTCACCACCACCACGGTCCCGCCGTTCCGGGGGTGGGTCGACCCGGCGTCGTCCGGTCGGCCGTTCCCGGACGCCACCGTGGACGGCCTGCTCACGTTCCGGGGCAACCCCACCCGGAGCTGGTACGGCGAGGGCCCGGTGCCGCGGCAGCCCCGCGAGCAGTGGACGTACCCCGGGTCGGCCATGTGCTCGGAGTCCGAGGACGGTGAGGGGGTCCGGAGCTGGTGCGGGACGGGGTGGACCGGGGAGCCGGCGGTGTTCGAGCGGGACGGGCGCACGTGGGTCGTCTTCGGCGCCTATGACCGGGCGCTGCACTTCGTCGACGCCGACACCGGCCAGGACATCCTCCCGCCGTTCCCCACCGGCGACCTGATCAAGGGCTCGGTGTCGATCGACCCCGAGGGCTATCCGCTCGTCTACTTCGGGTCCCGGGACAACTACCTGCGGGTCGTGGCCTTCGACCGGCCCCAGCCCACCGAGCTGTGGTCGCTGTCGGCCGATGCGGTCTCGCCGACCCTGTGGAACAACGACTGGGACGGCTCCCCACTCGTCATCGGCGACCACCTGCTGGAGGGCGGCGAGAACAGCCAGTTCCACATCGTCGAGCTGAACCGCAGCTACGGCGACGGTGGCCTGGCCCAGGTGGCCCCAGAGCTCGTCTTCAACACGCCGGGCTGGGACGACCAGCTCCTGGCCGACATCGGCGACACCCAGGTGTCGATCGAGAACTCGGTGGCCATGTCGGGCAACACCGTCTACTTCAGCAACGGTGGCGGCCTGGTCCAGGGCTGGGACCTCAGCGGCTTCCGGGACGGGAGGCCGCCCCGGCGGACCTTCCGCTTCTGGACGGGGGACGACATGGACGCCAGCGTCGTCGTGGACGGCCAGGGCTTCCTCTACGTCGGGGTGGAATGGGAGCGGCACAACGCCAGGGCCGCAGACGTGGGCCAGATCCTGAAGCTCGATCCCCGGCACCCGAACCGTCCCGTCGTCTGGGCGATCGACGACCAGGGGGCCGATGTGGCCGGCGTGTGGGCCACCCCCGCGCTGCACCGGGACATCGTCATCGTGGCCACCACCGGCGGGGCCATCAAGGGCATCGACCGCCGCACCGGCGCCGTGCGCTGGGAGCTCTCGCTGCCGGGACCGACCTGGCAGTCACCGGTCGTGGTCGACGACGTCCTCATCCAGGGGGACTGCAACGGGTCCCTGCACGCCTACGACGTCTCGGACACCACGGTCCAGCCGCCGGAGCTGTGGCAGATCGAGCTGGGGGGCTGCATCGAGTCCACCCCGGCGGTGTGGCGGGGACAGATCTTCGTGGGCACCCGCGCGGGCCTGGTCCACGCCGTCACCGGGCCACCCCGGGCCACCCCCAGGGGCGGGTGAACGGACCGGTAGCCTGCCCCGCGTGCGGGCCTTGGTCATGGGGGTGGTCAACGTCACGCCGGACTCGTTCTCCGACGGGGGTCGGTACCTCGACCCTGACGCCGCGGTGGCCCACGGCCGGCGACTGGTCGCCGAAGGCGCCGATGTGATCGACGTGGGCGGCGAGTCCACCAGACCGGGCGCCGAGCCCGTGAGCGTGGACGAGGAGATCCGTCGGGTCGAGCCGGTGATCGCCGCCCTCGCCGGCTCGGCCCGGGTCTCGGTCGACACCCGTCACGCGGTGGTGGCGGAGGCGGCGGTGGCCGCGGGGGCCACGATGGTCAACGACGTCTCGGCGTCGCTGCACGAGACGGCGGCCCGTCTCGGTGTGGCCTGGGTGGCCATGCACATGCAGGGCGAGCCCGGCACGATGCAGGTCGACCCCCGCTACGACGATGTGGTGGCCGAGGTGCGGGACCACCTGGTGGCCCGGGCGGAGGCCGCCGTGGCGGCCGGGGTCAGCGAGGTCTGGATCGATCCCGGGTTCGGGTTCGGCAAGACCGTCGAGCACAACCTCGACCTGCTGGCCCATCTCGACGAACTGGTGGCCACCGGCTGGCCCGTCCTGGTCGGCACCAGCCGCAAGTCCACCCTCGGCCGGCTCCTGGCCGACAGCGACGGGACCCCGGATCCGCCCCCCGCCGAGGACCGTATGGAGGCCTCGATCGCGACCGCCACGTACGCGATGGCCCGGGGAGCGGGCATGATCCGTGCACACGACGTGCGGGCGACGGCCCAGGCTGCCCGCGTCGTGCAGGGAGAGATATCGAAATGAGTCGACGATCATGACGCCGAAGGGCAAGTGGGCCCGGGGCATCGTCCCGCGCAACTTCCACTGGATCGTGAAGGACCAGCTCGCGGTGTGCGAGCGGCCCGGCGGGTACGGCGCCAACCACCGGCGCGTCCGGCGCCAGGAGGAGATCATCTGGCTGCGGGAGTCCGGCTTCGGCTGTGTCATCTCGCTCATCCCCTCGCCGCACAACCTGCACAACTACGACGAGCTCGGCGTGACCTGGCAGCACCGGCCCTTCACCGCGGAGGACGACGAGGCCGCCTACCTCCAGGACCTCTACCCCGAGCTGGACCGCCTGCGGGCCGAGGGCACGATGGTGCTGCTCCACCAGGACGAGCTCAGCGACCGGCTGGTCGGCGTGATGGCCGGCTACGTGCTGTGGGCCGGCCTCCTCGACGACGGTCCCCAGACCATCTCGGTGGTCGAGCGCATGGTCGACCGCCAGATGGGCCCGACCGGGCGCGGTCTGGTCACCCTGGCCATCGCCCTGCGCGACCGTCGCCGGGCCTCGACCTGACCGACACGACCGAGGGGGCCGCGATGGGGGAACCGGATCGGATCGAGCTCCGGGGCCTGCGGGTCCTCGGCCTCTGCGGACTGCTGCCCGAGGAGCACGCCCGGGCCCAGCCCCTGGAAGTGGATCTCGACGTCGTCGCCGACCTGACCCGGCCGGGGGAGACCGACGACGTGGAAGACACCATCGACTACGGGGCGCTCTGCGGGCTGATCGAGCGCATCATCAGCGCGGAGCGCTTCGACCTGCTGGAGGCCCTGGCCCGGCGTCTGGCGGAGGCCGTCATGGCCGACGAGCGGGTCGAGGCCGTAACGGTCGCGGTGCGCAAGCTGCGCCCGCCGGTGCCCCACCACCTCGACACCTCCGGCGTGCGCATCACCCGCACCCGCGCCCAGCTCACTTGACCCGCGCGTTCCTCGGGCTGGGCTCGAACCTGGGTGAGCGCCGGAGGTTGTTGGCCGCCGCGGTCGCGGCGATGCCCGATCTGGTCGCCGTCTCGCCGCTCTATGAGACCGACCCGGTCGGCGGTCCCGAGCAGGGCGCCTACCTGAACCTGGTCGTGGAGCTCGACACGGCCCGCTCCGCCCGGGGACTCCTGGCGTTGTGCGGAGAGCTGGAGGCCGCCGCCGACCGGGTCCGTGAGGTGCGCTGGGGCCCCCGGACCCTCGACGTCGACGTCCTCTGGGTCGACGGCGAGACCGTGGCCGAGCCGGACCTGGAGGTGCCCCACCCGCGGATGGGGCAGCGCCGCTTCGTCCTGGCCCCCCTCCGCGACCTCGCCCCCGACCTCGTGTCGGCCGAACAGGTGGAGGCGGCCGAGGGCGACGTCCGCCTTGTGGGGCCGCTGTAGGGCCCGGTCCGTCGGTCTGCGGAAACCGAAACGAGGCAGGGATGGGGGCGAGGGGTCGGGCCGCCGGTTGTCGGGGGCAGGCCGGCCCTCGCGAGCCCGGAATCTCACCGGCCGTGACTATCTCTCGTTCTGGCTCCTGATCTGCCGCCTATAGGCGGCAGATCAGGAGCCAGTTCGGTGAGGGGGCTCTTGTCGGGACGAATCAGCCACTCAGGGTGGCGAAACGGGCCGAAACGGCGTCACCGACCCCGGCGCGAGACGCCCGGCCGCACGTGGTCGCCTCGTTCGCCTGGCTCGAGGATGCAAGGGCACCGTCGAGCCCAGCAGCAGCCCCGTCGGCCCCGCCCGATCGTTCTGGTAGCAGCAACGTTCGCTGTGGGGTGAAGATTGCTGCTACCAGAACGGGGATACTGCGGGGATGCGTGCGATCGTCGTGGAGGAGTTCGGGCCGCCGGAGTCGTTGACGGTGCAGGAGCGACCGGAGCCCGAGGCCGGGCCAGGGCAGGTGCGCATCCGGGTCGAGGCGGCCGGGGTCAACTACGTGGACTCGATCATGGCCAGCGGCGGGTACCAGTTCAGCCCCCACGTGCCGTACGTGCCCGGCTCCGAGGTGGCGGGCACCGTGGACGCGGTGGGGGAGGGCGTCGAGACAGTCGCCGCGGGCGACCGGGTGCTGGCCTCGTGTGGCTTCGGCGGGTTCGCCGAGGCGGTGGTGGTCAAGGCGGACCAGGCCCTGGCCATCCCCGACGGGCTGGACCCGGCCACGGCGGCGACCGTGGTGCAGGCCTATGGCACCGGCCTCTTCGCCCTGGAGATGCGGGCCGGCCTGCAGGAGGGCGAGACGCTGCTGGTCCTCGGCGCCGGCGGTGGTGTGGGCCTGGCTGCGGTCGACGTCGGTCGGGCCCTCGGTGCCCGGGTGTTCGCCGCGGCGTCCTCCGAGGCCAAGCGGGACGCCGCGCTCGCTGCCGGGGCCGAAGCGACCATCGACTACACGACCGAGGACCTCAAGGCCCGGGCCCGCGAGCTGGCCGGAGGCACCGGGGTGGACGTGATCTACGACCCGATCGGCGGGGACATGGCCGACGCCTCGATCCGGGCCCTCGGCGACTTCGGTCGCTACCTGGTGATCGGCTTCGTGGGTGGGATCCCGAAGGTGCCCACCAACCAGGTCCTCTTGCGCAACCGGTCGGTGGTGGGCGTGGAGTGGGGCGGCTGGGCGATCTTCCACCCCGCCGAGAACGCGGTGCTGATCCGTCGGCTCCTCGATCTGCTCGCCGAGGGTCGGCTCCACCCGTCGGCGCCGACCGCGTACCCGCTGGAGGAGGGCCCCGCCGTCCTCGCCGCGCTGGTGGCGAGGAACCTCACCGGCAAGGCCGTCCTCGTCCCGTGACCCCCACCACCCCGGTTCTGGGTACACCCCTGTGTCGCCCAGGACACGGGGATGTACCCAGACCGGGCGGATGAGGGTCCGGGTCGTCGGGGCGGGGCGGGCCGGGGGCGCCTTGGGCCTCGCGCTGGAGCGGGCCGGGTGGACGGTCGAACCGGCCCTCGGGCGCGATCACGACCTTTCGGACGCCGCACGCGGGGTCGACCTGCTCGTGCTGGCGGTGCCGGACCGGGCCATCGCCGAGGTGGCCGCGGCCATCGGCCCGGATCCCGAGACCGTCGTGGCCCACGTCGCCGGCTCGCACGGCCTGGACGTGCTGGCCGGGCACCCCCGTCCGGCTGCCCTTCATCCCCTCGTGGCGCTGCCCGACCCCGAGACCGGGGCCGCCCGCCTGGCCGATGGCGCGTGGTTCGCCGTGGCCGGCGACCCGCTCGTCGAACGGGTCGTGGCTGACCTGGGCGGTCACGCGTTCACCGTCGCCGACGAGGACCGCACCCGCTACCACGCCGCCGCTGTCATCGCCTCCAACCACCTCGTAGCGCTTCTCGGCCAGGTCGAGCGGGTGGCGCCGCCGGGCGTGCCTCTGGAGGCCTTCCTGGCCCTGGTGCGGGGCACGGTCGACAACGTCGACGCCCTCGGCCCCGCCGCCGCCCTCACCGGACCCGTGGCCCGGGGCGACTGGGCCACCGTCGAACGTCACCTCGCCGCCCTCCCCGAGGACGAGCGCCCGGCCTACGAGGCGATGGTGGCCCAGGCCCGCAGACTGGCGCCATGAAGGTCGCCACCACGATCGCGGAGACCCGGTGGGCGTTGGACGAGGTCCGACGGGAGGGGGGCACGGTCGGGTTGGTGCCGACGATGGGGTACCTGCACGCCGGGCACCTCTCGCTCATGACGGCGGCCCGGGCCGAGACCGACTTCGTGATCGCCACCATCTTCGTGAACCCGCTGCAGTTCGCGCCCGGCGAGGACCTGGACTCCTACCCCCGGGACCCTGAGGGGGACCGGGCCAAGGCCGAGGATGCCGGGGTGGACCTGCTCTTCTGCCCGGAGCACCACGAGATGTACCCCAAGCCGGTCCTGACCACGGTGTCGGTGGGCGGCCTGAGCCGGTCGATGGAGGGTGCGTCGCGTCCGACGCACTTCGCCGGGGTGGCCACCGTCGTGGCCAAGCTGTTCGCCATCGCCGGCCCCTGCCGGGCCTATTTCGGCGAGAAGGACTTCCAACAGCTCGCGGTCGTCCGCCGTATGGCCGCCGACCTGTCCTTCCCGGTGGAGGTGGTGGGCTGTCCGATCGTCCGCGAGCCCGACGGGCTCGCCCTGTCGAGTCGCAACGCCTACCTGACCCCGGAGGAGCGGGACGTCGCGTCCGTGCTCCAGCGGGCCCTGAAGGCGGGCGCGGCGGCGGTCCTCGCCGGGGAGCGGGAGCCGGCGACGGTGACGGACCTGGTCGGCGAGATCATCGCGGCTGAGCCCTCGGCCGAGCTGGACTACGTCGCCCTCGTCGACCCCGCCACCCTCGAGCCACCGACCGGTGAGCTCCGGCCGGGGACCTACCGACTGCTGACCGCCGCCCGCCTCGGCATCCCCCGCCTGCTCGACAACATCGCCCTCAACGTTCCCGGATGAAGCGCCCTAGCGTCCCCCGGCAGTGACGGCCGAGCTGGACCTGCTGGTTCTCGGAAGTGGGGTGGCGGGTCTGTCCGCCGCGGTCCGCGCCGCGGGGCCCATGGGTCTGCGGGTCGGCCTGCTGACCAAGGGCGTCCTCGACCAGGCCACCACCCGCTGGGCCCAGGGCGGGGTGGCCGCCGTGCTGGACGAGGACCCCGACTCCCTCGACCTGCACATCTCCGACACCCTCGAGGCCGGCGCCGACCTCTGTGACTCGGCCGCCGTGCGGGTCCTGGTCGACGAGGGCCCCCGCCGGGTCCACGAGCTGATCGCCTTCGGGGCGGTCTTCGATCTCGACGCCCGGGGCGAGCTGGCCCTGGCCCGCGAGGGCGGCCACTCCGAGCCCCGCATCGTCCACGCCGGCGGGGCGGCCACCGGCGTGGAGGTGGAGCGGGCCCTGGTGGCCGCGGCCCGGGCCACCGCGGCTGAGGTGTACGAGCACACCTTCGCCGTCGACCTGCTCGTGGAGGGCGGTCGCTGCCGGGGGGTCACCGCGCTCAGGCCCGACGGGTCGCTGGTGACGATCCGAGCCCGCCACACCCTCCTGGCCACGGGCGGGGCCGGCCAGGTCTTCGCCGTCACCACGAACCCGGCCGAGGCCACCGGCGACGGCATCGCCATGGCCCTGCGGGCGGGTGCGGTGCTGGCGGACGTCGAGTTCGTCCAGTTCCACCCGACCGCCCTCCACCACCCGCAGATGCCGCGGCCCCTGCTCTCCGAGGCCCTCCGGGGCCATGGCGCCCTGCTCCGGGACAACGACGGCAACCGGTTCGTCGACGAGCTGCTGCCTCGGGACCAGGTGTCGCGGGCCATGACCGCCAAGATGATCGAGCAGGACGTCGAGCACCTCTGGCTGGACGCCACGGTCCTGGCGAACTTCGACGAGCGCTTCCCCACCATCGCCGCTTCCCTGACCGAGCTCGGCCTCGATCCCGCGACCGACTGGCTGCCCATCGCCCCCGCCGCCCACTACACGTGCGGCGGGATGGTGACCGACCTCGACGGCGCGTCGTCGCTCCCCGGCCTGTGGGGCGCGGGCGAGGTCACCTGCACGGGCGTCCACGGGGCCAACCGACTGGCGTCCAACTCGCTGCTGGAGGGCATGGTCTTCGGGCCCCGCGTGGTCGAGGCGATCGAGCGGGGCCAGGACGGCCCGGCGTCCACCGGCGCCATGCGCTCGGTGCTCGGCACGGACGCGCCGGGGGTGATCCCGGGGGTCCCGGTTCCGGGCGAGGCGGGTCCCGGGCGACCGGCGGCTCCGACGACCGAGCCCACCTCGGCCGCCGACGAGCGAGCGGCGCTCCAGAAGGCGATGACCTTCGGGGCCGGCGTCCGCCGTGACGTCGAGTCCCTGGGCCGGGCCGCGCTGGCCGTCGGCGAGGCCCAGACGGCGACGGCCGAGCGGGACGGCGTGGCCTGGGCCGAGGTGCGCAACCTGGCCGACGTGGCCGCGACCATCGTCCGGGCCGCCACGGTCCGGGAGGAGACGCGAGGCGCCCACACCCGCGAGGACTTCCCGGTGACGGACCCGGCGCTGCGGGCACGGTTCCTCCACGGGACCTGACCGTTACGCTTTCGCAACGATGACCGAGGCCCAGACGCCCGCGGCCGGCTGGTATCCCGATCCCGGTGGCAAGCACGAGCACCGTTACTGGGACGGCTCGCAGTGGACCGACAACGTGGCCGATCACGGCCGTCAGTCCGTCGACCCCCTCGTCGGCACCCACGTGCCCACCACCGCCCACTCGGCCGAGAAGGTCCAGCAGCAGGTGCAGCAACGGGCGGGCGTGCAGGCGACCGGCCCCGGCGGCGGCACCCTCTTCACCGAGCCGGTCCTGGTCGTGAACCAGAAGCGCAAGCTGATCGAGCTGAACACCGAGTTCGCCGTCTACGACCAGCAGGGCACCCAGATCGGCGCCGTGCGCCAAGTGGGCCAGAGCACCGCCAAGAAGGCCGTGCGCTTCCTCGCCAACGTCGACCAGTTCCTGACCCACAAGTTCCAGATCGTCGACGTCCAGGGCAACGTCCTCATGGCGCTCACCCGGCCGGCCAAGCTCGTGAAGTCCCGGATCCTGGTCGCCGACGGCCAGGGCCGCCCCCTGGGCGAGGTCGTCCAGCAGAACGCCATCGGCAAGATCCGCTTCGCCCTCGAGTCGGGCGGCCAGACCCTCGGCAGCATCAACGCCGAGAACTGGCGGGCCTGGAACTTCTCGATCAAGGACCACGCCGGTGTCGAGGTGGCTCGCATCACCAAGACGTGGGAGGGCCTGGCGACCACCCTCTTCACCGCCGCCGACAACTTCGTCGTCCAGATCCACCGTCCGTTGGACGAGCCCCTGCGCTCCCTCGTCGTCGCCAGTGCCCTGTGCGTGGACGTCGCCCTGAAGCAGGACGACCGCGGCTTCAACTGAGCCACCCTCCGAAGGACCCCCCACGATGATGCCGTTCCGCCACTACGTCCGCCGTCTGCCGCGCACCCTCATGTTCTGGCTGTTCATCGCGGTGGTCGTCCTCTTCGGGCTGCGGCTCGTGTTCCCCCGCAGCGGCTTCGACAAGCTGGACACCGGTGACGGCCCGCTGGACGTGGCCGCCGCCGCGGACGGCGTGTGGGTCCTCAACTACGAGGAGCACTCGGTCACGCTGGTCGACCCGAACGACGTCGGGGTCATGTTCACCGCGTCGGTCGGTGACGAGGTGGCGCCGACCATCACCGCCGACGACAACGGCGCCTGGGTGCTGCTCGACAACGGGACGACCCTCGCCCTGCTCGACCCGGTCAGCGAGGAGATCACCGACCGGATCGACGTCGAAGGGCCCCTGGACGGGCCCGCGCAGGACCTGGCGGCCGGCGGTGGCTGGGTCTGGGTCACCAGTGGTGCCTCCGGGTTGATGGCCCAGGTGGACGCCGAGTCCGGCGAGGTGGCCCAGACGTTGGACATCGGCCAGAGCATCGTCCAGCCCCAGGTCGTGGGCGACGTCCTCTGGGTCGTGCGCTCCGACGGCCTCGGGGAGTACGACCTCGACACCGGCGATGAGCTCCGGGTCATCGAGAGCGACCGCACCATCCGGGGCTACGCCGTGGGCGAGGACGCCATCTGGCTGCTCACCGACATCGACGGCGAACTGGAGCAGGGCACCGTGGTGACCGTCGACCTGGCGAGTGGCCAGCAGACCACCGAGGTCGTGGTGGGCGGGACCCGGCCCTCGGGCATGGTCCTGGTGGACGACCGGCTCGTGGTCACCGGCAGCGGCGGCATGATGGTCCTCGTCGCGACCGACCCCCTCCAGCCGGAGGCGGCCGAGCAGGTGGCCCTCGAGAACGCGATCATCCGGGGCGCGGTGTACTGGGAGGACCGGGTCTGGGCCGCCGACAGCATCGACGGCGTCGTCTACCAGTCGGTGGACGACATCCAGGGCGAAGCCACCACGGGCACGACCGTCCCGTAGGCGCCCGTCAGGCGGGTTGCTTCGCCGAACGGGTCGGCACCTTCCGGTAGAGGGATGCCAGCCAGCCCGTGTTGGCCGCCAGCAACGGGCCGCCGAGGGCGAGGACCAGCACGTACCCCGCGGCGAACGGGCCCAACCGCTCGTCCAGGCCGGCCGGGACCGCCAGCGCGACCAGGATCAGGGCGAACTCGCCCCGGGAGACCAGGGTAAGCGCGAGGTTGGCCGCCCCCTTGGCGCGCAGGTCGTTGAGGCGGCCGACGCCGTAGCCGGCCACCACGGCCATCACCAGGGTCAGGCCGACGGCCGCGGCCACGGGGACCGCCACCGAGGCCACGTCCCCGGGGTCCACCGTCAGGCCGAACGTGAAGAAGAAGGCCGCGGCGAAGGCGTCCCGCAGCGGCAGCACCAGGCGTTCGACCCGCGAGGCCACGGGGCTCTCGGCGATCACCATGCCGATCATGAACGCGCCGATGGCGTCGGAGACCCCGACCTCCTCGGCCACCCCGGCGGCCAGGAGGGCCATGCCGAGGAAGGCGATGGTCAGCAGCTCGTCGTCGCTGGGGCCGAGCAGACGGCCCACCAGGCCCCCACCCCAGCGGGCGAAGGCGGTGAGGGCGAGGAGGAAGATGACGGCTTTGGTGAAGCTCCAGAGCGCCGCCGCCCCGGACGTGTCGTCCAGCAGCGGCTGCAGCGCGGCCAGGTAGAGGGCGAGGAAGACGTCCTCGACCACGATCACCCCGAGGATCAGCTTGGTCTCGGGGTTCGCCAGGCGCCGCAGCTCGACCAGCAGCTTGGTGACGATGGCCGAGGACGAGATGCCCACGACCCCCGCGATGACCAGGGTCTCGGCCCCGCCCCAGCCCATGGCCAGGCCCAGCAGCAGGCCGGCGCCGACGTTCAGCGCGATGTAGAGGCCGCCGCTGCCGAGCAGCCGGGTCCCGCCGCCGGTCAGGTCACCGAGGGAGAACTCCAGGCCCAGGTAGAAGAGCAGCAGCACGAGGCCCATCGCCGCGATGAGCGCGAAGTCCTCGGGATGGCTGACCAGCTCGATCCCCGGCGTGTTCGGCCCGAACACGATCCCGGCCAGCATGAACAGGGGGATGGTGGGCAGGCCGAGGCGTCGGCCCAGGCGACCGACCACGGCCGCGGCGATGAACGCGCCCCCCAGCGCGACGAGGGTGTGGCCCATGGCTCAGTTGATGAACTGGTCGAGGAAGCCCGGGAGGTCCTCGGGGCGGCCCATCACGACCAGCTGGTCGCCGACCGCCACGACCTCGTCGGGCTCGGGGGAGACGATCGACTCGTCACCGCGCACGATGGCGGCCACGGTCATGCGGGTCGCCTGGCGGACACCGGCCTCGGCGATGGACCTCCCGGCGAGGGTCGAGCCCTCCCGCACGGTCACCCAGTCGATCAGCAGGCCGCCGATGACCGCCTCCACCCGCTTCACCGCGGCAGGGGTGAAGTAGGAGCCGGCGATGACCGCCCCAAGGCGGCGGGCCAGGTCGTCGTCGACCGAGACGACCGCGCCGTCCTCGTCGACATCGGCCGTGACGTACAGGTCGCGGCGGCCGGTGTGGTGGACGACGACGCAGATCTGGCCGTCGTCGGCCAGGCCGAAGGTGTACCGGCGCCCGATGCCGGGGAGTTCGTCCTCGTCGATCTGTCCAGGTGCTGGCATCCACCGAGGGTAGGAGCCGAGACGGCCCCTGTCCCGGGAGAACGGGCTGGGAGGGCGTGAATGGCGGGCAAGTACGCTGAGGTCATGGTGACGTCCCGGCCCGTCGACCCGCCGCGCCATGCGGTGCGCTCGGCGGTCGCCCTGGCGTTGGCCGAGGACCTCACCCCGTTGGGGGACCTGAGTGCCTCGCTCGTACCGGCCGACGCCCGGGCCACCGCGGTCCTGGCGTCGAGGGCCACCGGGGTCTTCGCCGGGCGGGCCTGCGTGGACGAGGCGTTCGCCCAGGTCGACGTGGCCGTCACCGTCGACTGGCTCCTCGAGGACGGAGCCGACCTGGCCCCCGGCACGGTGGCCGCCCGGGTGTCGGGCCCGCTGGCCCCGATCCTCACCGCCGAGCGCACCGCCCTGAACTTCGCCCGGCACCTCTCCGGTGTGGCCACGCTCACCCGCCGCTTCGTGGAAGCCGTCGGCCCCGGCGTGCTGATCTGGGACACCCGCAAGACGATCCCGGGCCTGCGTTCCCTCGAGAAGGCCGCGGTGCGGGCCGGCGGCGGCGCCAACCACCGCGGGAACCTCTCGGACTGGGTGATGCTCAAGGACAACCACCTCGCGGTGCTGGACGTCGGCACCGCCGTGCGCCGGGCCCGCGAGGTGTGGCCCGGCCGCACCATCCACGTCGAGTGCGACTCGGTGGAGCGGGCGGTGGCCGCGGCCGAGGCCGGGGCCGACGCGCTCTTGCTGGACAACTTGGGCCCCGAGGACGCGGCCAAGGCCGTCCTGGCCGCCCGGGAGGCGCTCGCCGGCCGCCGCTGCCTCATCGAGGCCTCCGGGGGCATCACCCTCGAGACCGTGGGGGCCTACGCCCTCACGGGCGTCGACGCCGTCTCGGCGGGCGCGCTCACCGATTCGGCCAAGGCGCTCGACCTCGGCCTCGACGTGGAGAGGGAGGGTTCTGCCTGATGCTGCTGGCTGTGGACGCAGGCAACACCGACACCGTCATCGGGCTGTACGACCTGTCGGTGACCGATCCCCAGGCCGCGGACGACGGCCTGTTGGACCACTGGCGCATCGCCACCCACGCCGAGCGCACCGCCGACGAGCACGCGGTGATGTTCCAGGGCTTCCTTGCGGCCAAGCGCCGCAACTGGCTGGACGACATCGAGGGCATCGTCATCTCGTCGGGGGTGCCCCGGGTGATGGCGAACCTCCGGAACATGGCCGAGCGCTACCTCGGTCGCTCGGCGGTCGTGCTGGAGCCGGGGACCCGCACCGGGGTGCCCATCCGCACCGACCATCCCCGGGAGGTCGGCGCGGACCGGATCGCCAACGCGGTGGCCGCCTACGACCTCTTCGGCGGGCCCACGATCATGGTGGATTTCGGCACGGCCACCACCTGTGACGCCGTGTCGGCCGACGGTGAGTACCTGGGCGGGGCCATCGCCCCCGGTGTGGAGATCAGCCTCGACGCCCTGGTCGGGCGGGCGGCCGCTCTGCGCCAGGTGGAGCTGGCCGAACCCCGTTCCGTCCTCGGTCGCACCACGGTCGAGTCGATCCAGTCCGGCATCGTCTACGGCTTCGCCGCCCAGGTCGACGGGCTCTGCACCCGCATCGAGGACGAGCTGGGGGAGTGCAGCGTGGTGGCCACGGGCGGCCTGTCACCGCTCATCGCCCCCTTCGCCGCGTCGATCCAGCACATCGAGCCCTGGCTGACGCTCCACGGCCTCCGCATCGTCTACGCGATGAACGTCGAGTGACCGCCGGATGACCGACCCCTCCCGGGTCCCCTACCGGGTCGAACCCACCCACCACGCGGCCGAGATCGTCGAGGCGTACGCCGGCATCGCCGACGGCGAGGAGACCGGTGTGGTCGTCACCGTCGCCGGCCGCCTCATGCTGCAGCGGCCTCACGGACGCCTGGCCTTCGCCGTGCTGCGGGACCTGACCGGCGACGTCCAGTTGTTCTCCCTGGAGAAGGCGACCGCCGACTACGCCGAGCTCATCGCCCTGCCCCTGGGCACCTGGGTACGGGCCACCGGTGAGGTGGTCAAGACCCGCAAGGGCGAGCTGTCGGTCAAGGTGGCCGACTGGGAGGTGCTGGCCCGTCCCGTCCGGCCATTCCCCGACAAGTGGCACGGCCTCCACGATCCCGACACCCGCTACCGGCAGCGCTATGTGGACACCTGGGTCACGCCGGAGGCCCGGGCCGCCCTGCTCGCCCGGTCCAAGATCGTCTCCCTCTGCCGCCGGTGGCTGGAGGATCGGGAGTTCATCGAGGTCGAGACCCCGATCTTCCACCCGATCCCGGGCGGGGCGCTGGCCAAACCGTTCTCCACCCACCACAACGCGCTGGACCAGGAGCTCTTCCTCCGCATCGCCCCTGAGCTGTACCTCAAGCGGCTGGTGGTGGGTGGCTTCGAGCGGGTCTTCGAGATCGGCCGGGTGTTCCGCAACGAGGGCCTGTCGCCTCGCCACAACCCCGAGTTCACGATGCTGGAGCTCTACCAGGCCTACGCCGACTACGGCGACATGATGGCCCTGACCGAGGAGCTGGTGGCCTACTGCGCCGTCGAGGTCACCGGTGGCACCTCCGTCGTTCTCGAGGGCCGGGAGCTCGACCTGTCCACCCCGTGGCGGCGGGCCTCGCTCACCGATCTGGTGGCGGAGGCGCTCGGCGTGCGGGTCGAGGTCCGCAGGCCGGTCGAGGAGGTCCGCGCCATCGCCCTGGAGCACGGCCTCGAGCCCGAGCCGTCCTGGGGCAGCGGCAAGATCCTGCTCGAGCTCTACGAGAAGCACGTCGAGCACGGCCTCTGGGACCCGGTCTTCGTCGTGGACTACCCCCAGGAGGTCTCGCCGCTGTCGCGGGACCACCGGGAGCTGCCCGGGATGGTCGAGCGCTTCGAGGCGATCGTGGCGGGACGCGAGCTCTGCAACGCCTTCTCCGAGCTGATCGACCCCGTCGAGCAGCGGGCCCGCTTCGAGGACCAGGTGCGCCAGGGCGAGGCCGGCGACGACGAGGCCATGGTCGTGGACGAGGACTACCTCCGGGCTCTGGAGTACGGCCTGCCGCCGACCGGCGGCCTCGGCATCGGTGTCGACCGCCTCGTGATGCTGCTCACCGGCTCGTCGGCGATCCGGGACGTGATCGCCTTCCCCACCCTCCGACCTGAACAGGACTCCTGACCATGCGTGTGCTGCTGACCGGGATGGGGGGCGACTTCGGCGCCAAGACCGCGGCCCTGGTGGAGGCCGACCCGACGGTGGAGGCCGTGCTGGGCATCGACGCCTACCCACCCCGGCGTCGGCTCCGTCACAGCCGGTTCCTGCGCATCGACCCGCGGGACACCACCCGCACCGGCGCCGCGGTCCGCGCGTTCGAGCCCACCGTCGTCCTGCACCTCGGCGTGTGGGAGCCCGACGCCCGGGCCGAGCCGGCCGTCGCCCACCGCCGCACGATGGCGGGCACCGAGGCCGCCCTGGGCGCCGCCGTGGCGGCCGGGAAGCTGGAGCACGTCCTCGTGCGGTCCGGCATCGAGGTCTACGGCCGCGGGCCGGCCACGCCCCGGTGCCCGACCGAGGAGGACCCGGTCCTGCCCACCTCGCCCTACGGCCGCACGCTGCACGCCGTCGAGCAGGCCGCGGCCGCTGCCGGACGGACAGCTGAGGTACCGGTGGCCCATCTCCGCTTCGCCCCGACGGTCGGCGTGCAGTACCCCAGCCCGCTGGTGCGGTTGCTGCGCCAACCGGTCGTGCCCGTGAACGCCCTGTCGCTCACCGCGCTGGAGCCGGCGGCCTTCAGCCTGCTCGACGTCGAGGACGCCGCCGCGGCATTCCTGGCGGCCCTCCGTCGCCGGGTGGACGGCGCCGTCAACGTGGTGGCCGAGGGCACCATCACCCCTTACGCCGCGGCGCGCCTGGGGGGTCGGGTGCCGCTGCCGATCCTGCCGCTGGGCTGGGTCCCGACCCGGCTGTTCGGTCGCCTGGCCGGCACCCCGATCCCCGCCCACCTCCACGAGCTGTTGACCCGGGGCCGCCTCGCCGACGGCCGCCGGGCCGCCGAGGTCCTGGGCGTCCTTCCCGAGCGCCATACCGAGGACGTCGTGCGGGGGCTCTATGACTGGGCCCCGGTCGTCTACATGCGACCGGGCGACGTCGCCGCCTGAGAACGAACCGACGCAAGAGCGGGGCCTCCGGTCCGGCCGCGGGTCTACGAGGGCGGGCCGTCCCTCGCAGCCCACCCTCCGTGGCGACCTCGCCCGCCAAGGCCTGTCGACCCCACTCTCGAGGCAATAGCTGCCGGAATCCGACAGCTATTGCCTCGAGGTCGTTGGGCTGACCACGGAGCGTGGGATCGAGTGCCCCTGAGCGCCTCGAACCGGTTCCAACCGCCCCATCCCTGCTTCGTTGTCGTAGCTCCGGCGCTACGCGCTCGCGGTTGTTCATGCCGCGTTCGCGCTGATGTAGGGTTTTCCCGTGCCGCATGCCACCGCTGGTGACGGGACCCGCATCGCCTACGAGGTGTGCGGCCGGGAGGACGGTGAGCCGCTCGTCCTCATCCAGGGCCTGAGCGCGGACCGCCGGGGTTGGCTCCGCCGAGCGCGGCGCCCTCGGTGAGCGCTATCGCCTGCTGCTGGTGGACAACCGAGGGGTGGGCCAGTCCGACCGTCCGCCCGGCCCCTACGACCTCGGGGAGATGGCCGCCGACGTCATCGCGGTCATGGACGACGCCGGGTGGGACTCGGCCCACGTGATGGGTGCGTCCATGGGCGGGGTGATCGCCCAGATCCTCGGCGTGCTGCACCCCGATCGGGTGCGGTCGCTGGTCCTGGCCTGCACCGCGTGTCGCCATGAGACCTGGCGCCGCGAGCTGCTCTCGGGCTGGAAGGCAACGGCCCTCGAGGGCGGTATGCGCGGCTTCGCCGAGGACAACGCCAAGTGGCTGGTCGGGCCCCGATCGGTGCGCCGGTTCTGGCCGGTGCTCAACCTGTTCGGCGGTTTGGCCCTCAACGTGGAGCCGGAGGCGTTCGGGGCTCAGGTCGACGCCATCCTCCAGGCCGACGAGAGCCTGCGTCACTCGTTGTCGGAGATCACGGTGCCGACCCTGGTCATCGTGGGCAGCCAGGACGTGCTCACCCCGATGGCCGACGCCGAGGAGATCGCCGAGGCCGTCCCCGGCGCGCTGCTCGCCGTCGTGCGGGGTGGGGCCCACGGCTTCATGTTCGAGCATGCCCGGGTCTTCAACGAGACCGTGCGGAGCTTCCTCGACACGGTCAGCGCCGAAGCATCCGGCGTCGTCCGCCGTCTCCCCGCCGCCTGAGGAAGCTCCCGTCGGGCTCGGCGCCCGGTCAGCCGCTCCGGCGCCGGAGGGCCTCGGTCAACCGGGGCAGGACGTCGGCGACCTCGCCCACGATGCCGAAGTGGGCGACCTGGAACAGGTAGGCATCCGGGTCCCGGTTGACGGCCACGACCGTGCGGGCGGTGCGCATGCCCACCAGGTGTTGCAGCGCCCCGGAGACCCCACAGCCGATGTAGAGGCGGGGGTGCACGGCCTGGCCGGTCTGGCCGACCTGGCGAGACCGGGGCGCCAGGCCCGCCTCGACCGCGGCCCGGGTGGCGGCAACGGTGCCGCCGATCGCTTCGGCCAGGTCCTCGACGAGGGGCCAGGACCCGGCGTCGCAGCCGACCCCGCCGGCCACGACTACGTCGGCGTCAGCCAGGCGGGTGTCACCCAGGCGTACGTCCCGGTCGACCACGTCCACCGTGAGGTCGGCGGGGTCGAGGCGGATGTCGAGGTCCTCGACGCGGGCCCGGCAGGGGCGGGCGAGGGCTCGGAACGTCCCGGGCCGGACCGTGGCCATCTGCGGGCGGGCTTCGGGGGCCAGGCAGGTGGCCAGGACACCGCCGCCCATCGCCGGGCGGATCTGGTGGAGGAGGGCGTCGTAGTGGACATGGAGGCGGTCCCAGGGTCCGACCGCGAGGTCGGTGCAATCCGCCGCCAAGCCGGCGTCCAGCATGCCGGCGACCCGGGGCGCCAGGTCCCGGCCCGTGGTGGTGGCGCCGAACAGCACTGCCGCCGGATCATGGGCCCGGATGGCATCGACCACGACCCGGGCGTGGGGCAGGCAGCGGTAGGGGGCCAGGCGGGGATCGCCGGCCTGGTAGACGACATCGGCGCCGTGGGCGGCCGCGTCCTCGACGGCGGCCGAGGGCAGGTCGGTGGCCACCACCGCGCCGACGCCGCCACCCAGCGCGGGGGCGAGGTCGACGGCCCGGGACACCAACTCGGCCGAGACGTCGGCCAGTCGCCCGTCGGCCACCTCGGCCACGACCCAGAGGGCGGCCCCGCCGGCCCGGGGCTCCCGGGGGGCCGCCGCGGTCGTCGGTCCGGTGTCCTGGGCCCGGCTGCCGGGATCCAGCGCCCCCGACGCCAGCAGCTCGGCCACCAGGGCGTCCAGGTCGAAGTCGGCGTCGACCAGGCGGCAGGTGCGGTCGGGCAGCGGGGCCGGGGTCATCTGGGCGACCTTGGTCGGCGAAGCCGCCAAGCCCACCCGGTCGGGGCCCAACCCGAGGTCCTCGGCGGTGAGGGTGTCGAAGGTGGCCCGCTCAGCCCGGCGCCGGCCGGGGAGGGTCGGGTAGCGGGGGGTGAAGCCGGTTTCGGCCACCGTGACCACCGCAGGCAGGGGCACCGACAGGCGTTCGTAGCCCCCTTCGACGATGCGGCGGGCGAGCAGTCGCCCGTCATGGAGGGTCAGTTCCTCGCACGCCGTGGCCTGGGGGAGGCCCAGTCGCTGGGCCACCTGCGGACCGACCTGCCCGGTCTCGCCGTCGATGGCCGTCAACCCGGCAATCACCAGATCGGCCCCGCCGAGCGCCGCCACCGCGGCGCCCAGAGCATTGGCCGTGGCCCAGGTGTCGGACCCGGCGAAGGCCCGGTCACAGAGCAGGATCCCGCGGTCGGCCCCCCGGGCCACGGCGTCGCGCAGCACCTCTTCGGCGCGGGCCGGTCCCATGGTCAGTGCCCAGACCTCGTCGGCCAGGGTGAGTGCGGCCTCGAGGGCGTGGAGGTCGGCGGGGTTGCTGATCGCCTCGGCCTGGTCGCGGGCGATCGTGCCATCGGGCGCGACCCCCACCGCAGTCGTCCGGAGGTCCGGGACCTGTTTGACGAGGACGATGGCCCGCATGGTGTCAGCCGCCGCCAGGAGACCAGAGGACGGGAATCCGGATCATCTCCGCCCGCCGCAGGTCGCGCGCCGCCCCCGGTCCGTCGTGTCGGCCATGGCCACCACCGCCTCCTCGTTCGTCGCCGTCAGCTTCCCGGATCAGGGGGCGACGACCCAGGGACGAAGGTCCCGCGTCGGGGCTGCCGACCGTCGCCTGACCGATGCGTGCTCAGGAAAGGGTGACGGACCCTCGGTGGTCGTCGTTGGGGAGGCCGCCGTCGGTCGTGGCGGTCACCTCGAAGGTGAGGAGCTCGGCGTCGCCGGCCAGGGTCGTGGCGAAGGCCGTGTCGGCGGAGTCTCGACCCGTGGCGATGCGGACCAGCGACGAACGGGGGGCCATGCGAGTGGCGTCGAGGACCTGCCACACCCCGTCGACCCGGGCCTCGACGACGGCGTGGAAGTCCATCGGGGTCAGCCCGGGGGCGTAAACGGCGGCCAAGCGGGCCGGGACGCCGCGGGCCCGGCACAGCGCGATCGTGAGGTGGGCGAAGTCACGGCACGCCCCGGCGTTGGCGGCCAGGGTCTCGAGGGCCGTGGTCGTCGGTGTGCTCATCCCGAGCACGTAGGCCAGGCGCTCGAACACCCACTCGGCGATGGCGGTGGCCAGCCCCGGCCCCGGAGCGAGGTGGCCGAGCTCGGCGCCGGCGAAGCCGACCATGGCGTCGGAGGGGCAGTACCGGCTCTGGCGGAGGTACTGGATCGCCTCAGGGTCGTGCTCAGGGGCAGCCATTCCCTCGGCGGTGACCGGGTGGACGGTGGACGAGTAGACCAGCTGCAGCGCGCCGGCGTCGGCCCGCACGAGGTGGATCCGGCCGCCGTGCTCACCGGGGAGCTCCTGGACCGGGACGGGCCGGCCGTCGAGGGTGACGGTGAACAGTTCGTCGGAGCATGCCCCCGCGGTGGAGGCCGGTGCGACCTGCAGGGCCAGCACCGTGCCCGGCTCGACGGCGAAGGACATGGTGGCGCCGACATGGCGGTCGGCAGGGGCGGCGGGCAAGCCCTCAGCCTAAGGAGCCGACCGCGGTCCCCTCAGCCGGTCGGGACCAGCGGGTCCTCGCTCTGGACTCCGTTGTCGCTCACGTGGCTCGACCAGGTGGCACCGTCCCAGAAGCGCATCTGGTGGTGGCCGGCCGGGTCGGGGTACCAGTTGGGCGGTTGGGGTGCGCCGACCACCGGCTGCGGCACCGGCGCCGCGGGCGCCTGGGGTGGCGTCCACGCCGAGCCGGCGGCCAACTCCCGACGGGTGGCCGAGCTCTGGCCGATGCCGACGACGACGGCGACGATCCCCAGGCCGCTCACGATCAAGCCCATGCCGATCGAGACGTCCATCAACTCGGGTGCCCGTAGCGTGCTGAAGACGTCCAGGAAGACCATGAGGAAGGCCACGACGCCGAGCAGCATCCCGGTGATGTAGAGGCCGGGGCTGACCCGGTAACGGCTGGGTGGAGGTCGCTTCCTCGCCGCGTAGATGCCGACACCGATCAGGCCGAGCAGCACCCCGAGCACCAGGACCGGTGCCCCGGTGAAGAACGGGTCGAAGGTGCTGTCGAACATCTTGTCGACCACGAAGGGGTTGTCCCCGGCCTCCTGGCGGCGGTCGTAGAGCTCCCAACCGGTGAGGGAGTTGCCGCCTCCGGTCAGCCAGGGCAGGAACACGCCGACCACCATGAGGACCCCTCCGGCGATGGCGATCAGCCCGCCGTTCCGGGGCCGTCGCTCCCAGTCGGCCTGCATCACGGTGCCCATGGGAGCCTCCTTGCTCGCTGGGTCCAGCGTCCTGCGCTGGGGCGCGGCGGCCCAGGGGCGAAGGTCCTGTGGCGGTGGGCCCTCGGTCAGGGCCCGGTCAGGCAGAAGTCAGTACCCGAAGTCGTCGATCTGGGCGACGAGGACGTCGCTGGCCTCGGCCATGGCCTCCACGACCGGCGACGAGCCCAACCCGTCCAACGCGGCCCGGCCCTCGTCCACGTACGCCCGGGCGTCGGTCAGCGCGGCGGCCACGGCCCCTTCGCTGCGGATGATGGCCAGGGCCTTGTCGACCTCCTCGGGCTCGAGGGGACGACCCAGGAGGTCGGCGAGATCCCCGCCGGCGGGGCCCTGCAGGGTCCGCAGCGTGGGCAGCGTGTAGACGCCCTCGACCAGGTCGTGGCCGGCGGGCTTGCCTAGCTGCTCGGAGCTGGCGACCACGTCGAGCACGTCGTCGATGACCTGGAAGGACATGCCGTAGGCCCGGCCGAACCGGGTCAGGCCGTCGATCCGGTCGCGGTCGAAGCCGGCGACGATGCCACCGATGCGGCAGGAGGAGGCGAACAGGGCGGCGGTCTTGCCCTCGATCGAGGCGAGGTAGTCGGCCTCGGTCCGGCCCACGTTGTAGGCGTCCTGCAGCTCCCGGACCTGGCCCTCGCAGAGCCGGGCGATGGTGGCGGCCAGCAGGCCGGCCACCTCGGTGCCGAGGCCGGCGGCGATCTCGGAGGCCCGGGCCAGCAGGAAGTCGCCCGCCAGGATCGCCTTGAGGTTGCCCCAGCGGGCGTTCACGCTCTCGACCGTGCGCCGGGTGGTGGCGTCGTCCATGACGTCGTCGTGGTAGAGCGAGCCCAGGTGGACCAGCTCGACCGACACCCCACCGAGGACCGAGTCCTCGGTGGCGTCGCCCAACTCACCGTCGGCGGACAGGGCGGCGGCCATGGTGAGGGTGGGTCGGACCCGCTTGCCCCCCGCCCGGATCAGGTGGCTGGCGACCTCGGTGAGGAAGTCGTCGTCGGCCCGCACCGACTCGGCCAGGCGCGCCTCGACCCGCACCAGGTTCTCGGTCATGCCGGGCAGGTGGGTGAGAGGGTTCCCGGCCACGCAGCGACGATAGGCCGGAACCCCGGCCAACCGGTAGCCGACCACCGAGTGCTCGGGAGGTGCCAACCGCCACACGAAACCGGGAAGAGGCGTCGGCCCGCACCGGTTGTAGACCTTGACGGGTGCCGAATCCCTTGGGAGGACGGCCCGATCGACCGACGTGCGTAGGTACAGGGCGTCGGTAGACTCGATCCAAACCAGGAGCCCTCAGTTCGGGAGGAACATCTTGTTCGAACGGTTCACAGACCGGGCTCGCCGAGTCGTCGTCCTCGCCCAAGAAGAGGCACGGCTCCTCAACCACAACTACATCGGGACCGAGCACATCCTGCTCGGCCTCATCCACGAGGGTGAAGGCGTCGCCGCCAAGGCCCTCGAGTCCCTCGGCATCAGCCTGGAGGCGGTTCGCTCCCAGGTCGAGGAGATCATCGGCCAGGGCGGCTCCTCGCCGTCCGGGCACATCCCGTTCACGCCCCGCGCCAAGAAGGTGCTGGAGCTCTCCCTGCGGGAAGCCCTCCAACTCGGCCACAACTACATCGGGACCGAGCACATCCTGCTGGGCCTGATCCGCGAGGGCGAAGGCGTCGCCGCCCAGGTCCTCGTGAAGTTGGGCGCCGACCTGTCGCGGGTCCGTCAGCAGGTCATCCAGCTGCTGTCGGGCTACTCCGGCTCGGGCCAGGGCGAGAAGGCCGGGGCCACCACGGGCCAGGGCTCCGAGCAGGGGGCCCAGTCAGGTTCGCTCGTCCTCGACCAGTTCGGCCGCAACCTGACCCAGCTGGCCGCCGAGAAGAAGCTGGACCCCGTCATCGGCCGCGAGCGCGAGACCGAGCGGGTCATGCAGGTCCTGTCCCGACGGACCAAGAACAACCCGGTCCTCGTCGGCGAGCCCGGCGTGGGCAAGACGGCCATCGTCGAGGGCCTGGCCCAGTCGATCGCCGAGGGCGACGTGCCCGAGACCATCGTGGGCAAGCAGCTCTACACCCTCGACCTCGGGGCGCTGGTGGCGGGTTCCCGCTACCGCGGTGACTTCGAGGAGCGCCTCAAGAAGGTGCTGAAGGAGATCCGCACCCGCGGCGACATCATCCTGTTCATCGACGAGCTCCACACCCTGGTGGGGGCGGGGGCCGCCGAGGGCGCCATCGACGCCGCCTCGATCCTGAAGCCCATGCTGGCCCGGGGCGAGCTGCAGACCATCGGCGCCACGACCCTGGACGAGTACCGCAAGCACCTCGAGAAGGACGCCGCCCTCGAGCGGCGCTTCCAGCCCATCAAGGTCGAGGAGCCCACGGTCGCCCACACCATCGAGATCCTCAAGGGCCTCCGAGACCGTTACGAGGAGCACCATCGGGTCACGATCACCGACCAGGCCGTGGTGGCCGCGGCCAACCTGGCCGACCGCTACATCTCGGACCGCCAGCTGCCCGACAAGGCCATCGACCTCATCGACGAGGCCGGCTCCCGCCTGCGCATGAAGCGCATGAAGACGCCGGACGACTACAAGGAGATCGAGGCCGAGATCGCCGAGGTCGTCCGCCAGAAGAAGGCCGCGGTCGAGGCCCAGAACTTCGAGGACGCGAGCTCGCTGCGCGACAAGGAGAAGGAGCTCCTCGACGCTAAGGCCGAGAAGGAGACCGAGATCAAGGCGGCCGGTGTCGACCTGTTCGACGAGGTCGACGAAGAGGCCATCGCCGAGGTCCTCAGCATTTGGACGGGCATCCCCGTCTACAAGCTGACGGAGGAGGAGACGGCCAAGCTCCTGCGCATGGAGGACGAGCTCCACAAGCGGGTCATCGGCCAGGAGGACTCCATCAAGGCGGTCTCCCAGTCGATCCGCCGCACGCGGGCCGGCCTCAAGGACCCGAAGCGCCCCAGCGGCTCGTTCATCTTCCTCGGCCCCTCGGGCGTGGGGAAGACCGAGCTGGCCAAGACCCTGGCCGAGTTCCTCTTCGGTGACGAGGAGGCGCTGATCGCCCTCGACATGTCCGAGTACATGGAGAAGCACACGGTCAGCCGGCTGGTCGGTTCGCCCCCGGGCTACGTCGGTTACGAGGAGGGCGGCCAGCTCACCGAGGCCGTCCGCCGCAAGCCGTTCTCGGTGGTCCTCTTCGACGAGATCGAGAAGGCCCACCCGGACGTGTTCAACACGCTGCTGCAGATCCTGGAGGAAGGTCGCCTGACCGACAGCCAGGGCCGCACCGTCGACTTCCGCAACTGCGTGCTGATCATGACCTCGAACCTCGGCACGGCCGACCTGCGCAAGGCCAACGTGGGCTTCGGCAAGGCCGACGCCCAGCTGACCTACGACAAGATGAAGGCCAAGGCCGAGGAGGCGCTCAAGCAGCACTTCCGCCCCGAGTTCCTGAACCGGATCGACGAGACCATCGTCTTCCACGAGCTGACCCAAGACGAGGTCTTCCAGATCGTGGACCTGATGATGCGGCGCATCGTGACCCAGCTCCAGGGCCAGGGCCTCGGCATCGAGCTGACCGACGAGGCCAAGCACCACCTGGCCGAGAAGGGTTACGACCCGAGCCTGGGCGCCCGACCGCTGCGGCGGGCCATCCAGCGCCTGGTCGAGGATCCGCTGTCCGAGAAGCTCCTGTGGAAAGAGTTCCGGGCCGGCCAGATCGTGCTGGTCGACGCGCAGCTCGACCCCGAGACCAACGAGACGGTGATCGTCTTCGACAGCCGAGAGGGCTTCGAGCCCCCCACGCTGGAGACCGTCGGGGCCACCGACGAGGGTGGCGAGTAACCGATCCCGAAGACCCAGAACGGCGAACTGGCGCCCGATTTCCCGGTCATGACCGGCAGATCGGGCGCCAGAACGCGTCGGGGGGCGGTCGCGGTCGCGCTGGCGGTCCTGGTGATCACGGGATGCCAGGTGGACACCGCGGTGCGGGTGGACGTGGCCGAGGACGGTTCCGGAACGGTCGCCGTCGAGGTCGTCCTCGACCAGGAGGCGGCCGCCCGCATCCCCGATCTGGCCGAGCAACTGCGGGTCCGGGACCTGCGGCGCACGGGCTGGGAGGTCACCGGGCCCGAGCCGGTCGACGGGGGCGGCGTGATCATCACCGCCACCAAGGACTTCTTCGCACCCGGGCAACTGGCCGAGGTGCTCGGGGAGATCGGCGGCAACCGGGGGCCGATCCTCGACCCGTCGCTGGAACGGGGTCGGTCGTTCGCCACCACCACCTACGACTTCGCCGGCACCCTCGACCTGTCACGGGGGGTCGCGACCTTCAGCGACCGCCGGCTCACCGAACTGTTGGACGGCTTCCCGATCGGGCAGGACCAGGCCGCCCTCGAGGCCGAACTGGGGGCCCCGCTGAGCGAGCTGACCTCCTTCACCTTCGTCATCGCCCTGCCCGAGGGCGACGAGACGAGGACGTTCACCTGGGAGGCGGCGCTCGGTGACGACCCGGTCACGATGGCGGCGAGCACCGAGGAGCGCAACCCGTTGGCGCTGGGCCTGGCCGCCGGCGCGGCGTTGGCGGTCGTCCTGCTGGTGGTCGTGCTGGTCTGGCGCTTCCTTCGCCGCAACCGGAGACCCGTGTTCCACCGGCGCTGACCGGATCCCTCGACACGGGGTACGGCGCGCGAGACTCCTCCGATGCTCATCTTCGCCATCCTCGGCTTCGGGATCATCGTCGGGTTCATCGCGGGCTGGATCACCGGGACCGAGTCCTGGGGCAAGCGGATCGGTTACGGCCTGCTCGGCTCGTTCGTCGGTGGCCTCCTGGCCAGCCTCATCGCGGGAGACGGCCTGAACCTGCGGCCCAGCGGGATCATCGGGTCGATCGTCGGCGCCGTGATCCTCATGCTCATCGACCGGGCGATGAGCAGCCGCAAGTAGCGCGTCCGGGGCTGACGACTACCTCAGAGGTCGTCGCGGCAGTCGAGGACGGCCCGCTGGTGACGGGCCTGGGCCTGGTCGAACCGGGTGAGCTGGTGCTCGTAGTCGGTGAGCAGGTCGCCCCACCGGTCGACGGCCTGGCGCGTGCCGTCGGCGTCGCCGGCCGTGGCCCGCTGGGCCATGCGGACCTGGGTCGACCAGAAGTCCATGCGGGTCTGCAGCGCCGCCGCCGCCGTCCGCTCGAGCCGACCGGCCTGGGTGAAGGCGACCCGACAGCGCGCCGGCACCTCGGTCGAGCCCTGGCGGCACTCGCCGCGGAGGCGCTCGGAGGCGGTGGACCGCGCCTCGGCCCGCGTGGCGACCTGGGCGATGGGGCCGAAGACGGCCCGCTGCACCTCGTCGCGGTGGGCGAGCACGGCGGTGGTGCGGACCGGGTCCATCTCGGTGACGGCGTCGGTGCGGTCGATGACCCGGGTGCGGGCCTCGGCCGCCTGCTCGGCCCGGTCCAGGGACCGGGCGCAGGAGGCACTGACCTCGGTGTCGTCGGGGAGGAGGCTGCAGCCCCCACCGAGGACGAGGACCAGCAGGGCGAGGGCGATCATCCGGCGGGCGGGCATGGGGCGAACGTACGGAGGGGTGCACCAGCGATCGTCCACCTCCTGGTCAAGGTTCGGCAAAGTCCTGCGGAAGCGAACACCTGTTCTAGAGTGTCGGCGTGAGCCTGTCACCCCCCCTCCGTAGGGTCCGGCCATGAGCCGGGCCAAGACCGTCCACCGCTGTTCGTCCTGCGGGGGGACCTCACCGCAGTGGGCCGGCCAGTGCCCGACCTGCGGCGAGTGGAACACCCTGGTCGAGGAGGCCGTGCGGGCCGGCGGGCGCCCAGTGGGTGCGGCACCGTCTACGGGCGGACCCGCCCTGCTGGTGGCCGACGTCCCGACCGAGGAGCGCCGGCCGGTGGCCACCGGTGTCGAGGAGCTGGACCGGGTGCTGGGCGGCGGGCTGGTCCCCGGCTCGGTGACCGTCATCGGCGGGGCCCCGGGCATGGGCAAGTCCACCCTGCTGCTCCAGGCCGCCGCCGCCGTCGCCGCCTCCGGGCGCACGGCGCTCTACGCCAGCAGCGAGGAGTCCCGCGTGCAGGTCCGAGCCCGGGCCGAGCGACTCGGGGCGCTGACCGACCGGCTGTGGTTGCACGCCGAGGCCTCGGTCGACGACCTCCTCGGCGCCCTCGACGAGGTCCGTCCCGATCTCCTCGTGGTCGACTCGGTGCAGACCGCGTTCGACCCGCAGACCGCCTCGACCCCCGGGTCCCTGAACCAGGTCCGGGCCGTGGCCCAGCGCCTGGTGATCGAGGCCCGGGCCCGGGGGTGTGCGGTGGTGCTGGTCGGCCAGGTGACCAAGGACGGCCACCTGGCCGGGCCCAAGGCGCTGGAGCACATCGTGGACACGGTCCTGGCATTCGAGGGCGACAAGCACCACGCCCTGCGGCTGCTCCGGGCGGTCAAGCACCGGTACGGGGCGACCGACGACCTCGGGGTGCTGGAGATGACCGAGGGCGGCCTGGTCGGGGTGCCCGACCCCAGCGGCCTCTTCCTGGCCGGTCGCCGCCCGGGCGTGCCCGGCTCGGTCGTGGTGCCCACTCTGGACGGCCACCGGCCGATCCTGGTGGAGGTCCAGGCCCTCTGCGCCGAGGTCTCCTATGTGCCGCCCCGCCGGTCAGCCCAGGGCATCGACAGCGGCCGCCTGGCCCTGCTGCTGGCGGTGCTGGAGACCCGGGTGTCGGTGAGCACGGCCAAGGCGGAGGTCTACGCCCTGACCGCCGGTGGGGTGCGCCTGGTCGAGCCCGCCGGCGATCTCGGGATCGCCCTGGCCGTGATCTCGGCCTCCACCGGTGTCGCCCTGCCGGAGGATGCCGTCGCGGTGGGCGAGGTCGGCCTCGGCGGCGAGGTCCGGCCGGTGGGCCGCATCGAGCACCGGTTGGCCGAAGCTGCCCGCCTGGGCTTCCGTTACGCGGTGGTCCCCCGGGGCACCCCTCCGGTCGCCGGCCTCCGCCTGATCGAGGTGGGGATCGTCCTGGAGGCCGCCGCGGCGGTCGGCCTGCTGAGCGACTCCGAGGTCCGGACCGCGGCGGCCTGAGGAAGGTCCCGGACTGCGACATCGGTCACAGGGGTAACATCCCTCCGTGGAACCGGCCAGCGACGCCATGCGCGCCGCCCTCGCAGCCACCGCCCCCGGGACGGCCCTGCGTGAGGGCCTCGACCGAATCCTGTCCAGTGGGATGGGCGCCCTGATCGTCATCGGGGACGGCCCACAGGTCCTGAACATCTGCTCGGGCGGCTTCCTGCTCGACGGCGCCTTCAGCCCCCAGCGCCTGTCGGAGCTGGCCAAGATGGACGGCGCCATCATCCTGTCGCCCGACGCCAGCCGCATCGCCCGGGCCAACGTCCACCTGGTTCCCAACCCGAACACGCCCACCTCCGAGACCGGTACCCGGCACCGCACGGCCGAGCGCGTGGCCCGCTCCATCGACGTGCCGGTGATCTCCGTCTCCGAGCGGATGACGGCCATCGCCGTCTACGTGGGCGAGCAGAAGTACCGCCTCGATCCCATCCCCCGGCTGCTGGACGGGGCCAACCAGGCCCTGCGGGCCCTCGAGCGGTACCGGAGCCGCCTCGACGAGGTGTCGAGCAACCTCTCCGCACTGGAGATCGAGGACCTGGTCACGGTCCGCGACGTCGTCCAGGTGCTGCAGCGCACCGAGATGGTCCGGCGCATCGCGGCCGAGGTCGAGGACTTCGTCGTCGAGCTCGGCGAGGACGGGCGCCTGGTCCGCCTCCACCTCGACGAGCTCTACTCCGGGGTCGAGGACGACCGCCGCCTCGTGCTCCAGGACTACTTCCACGAGGACGCGGGCTGGCACCTCGAGGAGGCCATGGCCGGCCTGGCCTCCCTGGACACCGACCACCTCCTCGACTTCAAGAGCGTGGCGGGTGTGCTGCACCTGCCCCTGGACGCCGACGACCTCGACGCCAGCGTGGAGCCCCGGGGCCATCGGCTGCTGTCCAAGGTCCCCCGCCTGCCCGAGACGGTGGTCGACGCCATCGTCGAGCACATGGGGAGCCTGCAGAAGATCATGCGGGCCACGATCGCCGACCTGGTCAACGTCGACGGGGTGGGGGAGACCCGGGCCCGAGCCATCAAAGAGGGCCTGAACCGCCTGGCCGAGACCAGCATCCTCGACCGCTACGGCTGACCCAACCGGCGGGCGCCGGGGATCAGCTGGCGCGTATCTCCATCTGCTGGCGGTTGGTGATCCGGTAGGTGCCGTCGATCTGCTCCAACCAGCCCAGGCGCAGGAACGACGAGATGGCCTTGTTGACCCGCTCGCGGGAAGCGCCGACCATGCCGGCCAGCTCTTCCTGGGTCACGGGCAGATCGAACTCATCGCTCTCGCCGGCCAGGTCGAGCAGGCGCTTGGCCGTCCGCCCGGTGACGTCGAGGAACATGGCGTCGGCCAGCGCCTCGTCGGTGACGCGGATGCGACCGGCCAGGAGGGCCACGACGGGCCAGAGCAGGGCAGGGTCTCTCTCGAAGACGCCGCGCACGGCCCCGTAGGGGACCACGACCACGGTGGAGGGCTCCAGGGCCCGGGCCGCGGCGGACCGGCCGTGCCCGTCGAAGAGGCCCATCTCACCGAACAGGTCGCCCGGCTCCATGAGGGCCACGACCGACTCGCGTCCGTCCACGGCCACGTTGGCGATGGCGATGCGTCCGTCCACGACGACGAAGAGCTCGCCGGCCTCGTCGGCTTCGTCGAACAGGACATCGTTGCGCTCCAGCTGACGCTCGACCGCCGCCGTCGCGATGGCGACGACCGCTTCGGGCGGGAAGTCGGCGAAGAGCTGGACGTCGGCGAGCAGATCGGCGGCAACCACGAACGGTCAGGGTAGTGACATAGGTCACGGACCGGGTCCGGCCGGTACCGTCCGGCGGGTATGCACGACCACTCGCCGCTGGCACCCCCGGCGTGAGCGCGGTGTGGGTCATCGTCGTGGCCGCCGGCTCGGGGTCCCGATTCGGCCGGGCCAAGCAGTACGAGCTGCTCGGGGGCCGACGGGTCATCGACTGGTCGTTGGCCACCGCGGCCGAGGCCGGCGACGGTGTCGTCGCCGTGGTGGCCGAGGGGGCAGCCGACGAGCCGGGAGCCGACACCACCGTGGTCGGAGGCGCCACCCGGTCGGCCTCGGTGCGGGCGGGCCTCGCCGCGGTGCCGCCGACCGCGGAGGTGGTCGTGGTCCACGACGCGGCCCGCCCGGCTGCCTCCGTCGAGCTCTACGCGGCGGTGATCGGGGCGGTGCGGCGGGGCGCGGACGCCGCGGTGCCCGGGGTGGCGCTGAGCGACACCATCCGCCGGCGGGGCGGAGGCCTGGTCGATCGGGACACGCTGGTGGCCGTACAGACCCCGCAGGCCTTCGCCGCCGACCGGCTCCGTGCTGTCCATGCCGATGAGCCCGAGGCCACCGACGACGCGTCCCTGATCGACGCTGCCGGTGGCACCGTCGTGCTGGTCGAGGGCGAGGCCCACAACCGCAAGATCACCACGCCCGACGACCTCGTGGTCGCGGCCGCCCTCCTCGCCGCCCAGGCACCCCGATGAGCCCGACGACGGTGGTGGGCCCGTGAGCCACCGGATCGGGCAGGGCTACGACGTCCACGCCTTCAGCGACGACCCCGGCCGGCCGCTGGTGCTGGGCGGGGTCACCGTCGAAGGCGCGTCCGGCCTCGTCGGCCACAGCGACGCCGACGCCCTGAGTCACGCCGTGGCCGACGCGGTGCTCGGGGCTGCCGGTCTCGGCGACCTCGGTGACCACTTCCCGGACACGGAGGAGGAGTGGGCCGGCGCTGACAGCCTCACGCTCCTGGCCGGGGTGGTCCGGCTGGCGGCCGATGCCGGATGGTCCGTCGTCAACGTGGATGCCACCGTCGTGGCGGAGCGCCCGAAGCTCGGCGTCCTGCGGCCGCAGATGGCGGAGCGGCTCTCCGCGGTGCTCGGGGCGCCCGTGTCGGTGAAGGCCACCACCCACGAGGGCCTGGGTGCCCTCGGCCGGGGTGAGGGCATCGCCTGTCTCGCCGTCGCCCTCGTGGAGTCCGCCTGATGCCGTCGCGCCGTCCACCCGCGGGCGGGGGCAAGGGCCGCCCGCCGGGACGGGGCAGCCCCCGTCGCTCCGGTTCGCCGCGGCAGGGGCCACCGTCGCGCCGCGCCGGGCCCAAGCGATCGGGTAGCAGTGGTGCGCCCGGACTGGGCGGTGACCAGGTGGAGGGTCGCCAAGCCGTCCGGGAGGCTCTGCTGGGGCCCCGGTCGGTTCGCGAGATCCTCCTCGCCGCCGACCTCGACCCCGCTCCCGTCCTCGACGACATCCGGGACCTGGCCCGGGAGCAGCGCGTCGCGATCCGCGAGGTGAAACGCGCCGCGCTCGAGGCCCAGGCCCGGTCCGAGGCGCCCCAGGGGGTCCTGGCCACGGTGGCGCCCATCCAGCCCGTGGAGCTGGAGGCGCTGGCCGCCGTGGAGAACCCGTTCCTGTTGGTGCTCGACGGCATCCACGACCCCCAGAACCTCGGCGCGATCCTGCGCACCGCGGAGGCCGCCGGGGTCACGGGCATCGTTCTGCCCCGTCACCGCTCGGTGCGGGTCACCCCGGCGGTGACCAAGACGGCCGCGGGTGCGGTCGAGTGGCTGCCGATGGCGGTTGTTCCCGGCGTGCCCACGGCCCTGGCGGACCTGAAGGCCAAGGGCGTCTGGGTCGTCGGCCTCGATCAGGACGCCGACGAGCTCGTCTGGAACCTGTCCGTGGCCAAGGAGCCGGTCGCCCTGGTCCTGGGGAGCGAGGGCTCGGGCCTGGCCCGCCTCACCCGGGAGCGCTGCGACGTCGTCGCCGCCCTGCCCCTGGCCGGCAACCTCGGCTCCCTGAACGTCAGTGCGGCCGCCGCCGTCGCCTGCTACGAGATCGCCCGCCTCCGCCGCGGCTGACGGCCCTCGGGCCGGTGAACCGATGGCAGGGACGGGGGCGTGGGGTGCCGCCGAGGGTCGGCGGGGGCACTCGAGCGCTCGAATCTCACCCGTCGTGACCGTTGTCTTTTCTGGCTCCTGATCCGCCGCCTATAGGCGGCGGATCAGGAGCCAGTTCGTGCGGCTTGCTCTCGACGGGGCGATTCGGTCACGGAGCGTGGGGAAACCGTCGGTTCCTGCCCCCGACGACCCGAAGCCCGACCCCACGCCCCCGTGGTTGCCTCGGTGTCGGTTCGGGTCAGCCGGCGGCCTGGATGGCGCGCCAGACGCGCTCGGGGGTGCAGGGCATGTCGATGTGGCGCACCCCGAGGTGGCTCACTGCGTCGACCACCGCGTTCTGCACGGCCGGGGTGGAGCCGATGCTGCCGGACTCACCGATGCCCTTCGCCCCCAACTCGTTCAGGGGGGTGGGGGTGACCATCTCGATGCGCTCGAAGCTGGGGACCTCGCTGGCCGCGGGGACCGAGTAGTCGGCCAGGTTGGCCGTCTGCGGGTTCCCGTCCTCGTCGTAGGCCATCTCCTCGAAGAGGGCCTGGGCGGCTCCCTGGGCGAGCCCGCCGTGGATCTGGCCGTCGGCTATGAGCGGGTTGATCAGCGTGCCCGCATCGTCCACCGCGATCATGCGCACCAGTCGGACCGCGCCGGTCTCGGTGTCGACCTCGACCACCGCGAGGTGGGCGCCGAAGGGGAAGGTCGGGCCCTCGGCGGTGAAGTCCGAGACCCCGATCAGCGTGTCGTCGGACCGGGCGGCCACCTCGGCCCAGCCCACGCCGACGGCGGGGACGCCGGCGACGTGGAACTGCCCGCTGACCGTGTCAAGGACCACGTCGTCGATGGCGGCTTCCAGCAGCTCGGCGGCCCGCTCCCGGGCCTGGTCGATGAGGTGACCGGAGGCCGAAAGGATCGAGGAGCCCGCGATCTGGACCGAGCGGGACCCACCGGTGGTGGTGCTCGACTCCAGGTCGTCGGTGTCGCCGTGGATGACCCGCACGGCCTCCATGGGGACGCCCAGCTTGTCGCTGGCCAGCATGGCCCACGTGGTGTCGTGGCCCTGGCCGAACGGTGTCGCCCCGGTGCGGACCTCGACGGTGCCGTCCTCCAGCGCGGTCACCGAGCCGAACTCGCCCCCGCCGCCGAGGGCGGTGATCTCGACGTAGACGGCGAGACCGATGCCGAGCTGGCGGGTGTCGCCCGCCGCCCGCCGCCGGGCCTGTTCGGCCCGCAGGTCGTCGTAGCCCGACGTCTCGAGGACCCGGTCGAGGGCGGTGGCGTAGGCCCCGATGTCGTAGGTGGCCCCACCCGGCGTGGTGTACGGGTAGACGTCGTCGCCCAGCAGGTTGCGGCGCCGGACCTCGGCGGGGTCCATACCGATCTCGGCCGCGAACAGGTCGACGGCCCGCTCGATGGCCGCCGCGGCCTCCGGGCGACCGGCCCCCCGGAAGGGGCGCATGGGCGTGGTGTTGGTGATGACCGAAGCCGAGTCGAAGCCGACGTTGGTGATGGCGTAGACGCCGGTCGTCATCATCCGGGTCATGAAGGGCAGGACGGCGCCCAGCATGGGGTAGGCGCCGGAGTCCTGGATGACCGAGAGCGAGTAGGCGGTGATGCGCCCGTCCCGATTCCCGCCGATGCGCACCTGCTGGGTCTGGCCCCGGCCATGCACGAAGGAGGTCATGGACTCGGTGCGGGTCTCGGCCCAACGCACGGGGCGCTCGACCCGGCGGGCCAGTTCGCCGATGAGCAGCTCTTCGGGCAGCTCGCCGTTCTTGGCGCCGAAGCTGCCGCCCACGTGGGGGATGACGACGCGGACCTGGTCGGGCTCGAGGCCGTAGACGGTGGCCAGCTTGTCCCGGACGGGGTGGGCGCCCTGGCAGCTGGACCACATCATGAGCCGCCCGTCCTCCCACCAGCCCGCTGCGGCGCGGGCCTCGATCGGGGCGGCGGAGACCCGCTGGTTGACGATGCGCTGTTCGACGACGACCTCGCAGCCGTCGAAGTCGGCCACGAGGTCGCCCGGGATCTCCATGGCCAGGGGCGACTCCGCCTCGGGGAAGACCGTGGTGCCGTGCTCGCGGGCCCGCTCGGGGTCGACCACGGGGTCCAGGGGGTCGTAGTCGACGACGACCGCTTCGGCCGCGTCGACGGCCTGGGCTCGGGTCTCGGCCACGACGGCGGCAACCGGCTCGCCCACGAACCGGACCACGTCACGGGCCAGGAGGGGCCGTTTCATGGCGGGGTTGAGGAACATCATCTCGGGGTCGAGGTCCGCGAGGTCGAGGTCGGCGGCAGTGACCACGGCCAGGACGCCGGGCGCGCTCAGCGCCTCGCTGGTGTCGACCGCCTCGATGCGGGCGTAGGCGAGGGGCGAACGCACGTAGACGACGTGGACCGCCCCGGCGGGCAGCGTGACGTCGTCGACGTAGTCGCCGGCGCCGGTGAGCAATTCCGGGTCCTCGACCCGCTGGACCCGGTTCCCGAGGATCGACACGGTGTGCCTAGTCCGAGCTCGGGAGGGGCTTGGCCTCCTTGAGGGGCAGGGCCACACCCGCGACGGCGAGGGAGCCCTCGCCCGGCTTGGTGCACAGCAGCTCGAGGCCGCTCTCCTCGTGCACGTACCGCTTGCCCAGCAGCGTGCTCCCGGCGTGGACCCCGTCGACGGTCCCGCGGTCCCCCTCGCCGGGTGCCGCGTCGGCGGCCACCATCGCGGCCCCACCGCACTCGACGGCCACGGGACCGCTCGGCGGTCGCACGACGATCACCTCGGTCGCACAGACGGTGCTGGCCAGTTTCATTCCCGGAGTCAGATCCACGGCCCCATCCTGCCCCAAACGGCAGGACCCTCCGGTACCGGTAGCGTCGGTCGCCGCCATGCGCGATACCGATCCGGTCGTCGAGATCCGCCCCCCAGCCCGCCGCCCGATCCGGGTCGTGCTCGACGACTGGTTGGATCTGGGCCGGGACTGTGACGGCCTGCTGCTGCTCGACCCCGGCGTCTCGCGGCGTCACGCCCGCCTGGAGGTCGACGGTGGTCGGGTATGGGTGCGCGACCTCGGCAGCAAGAACGGGACCATGGTCAACGGGGGCCTCGTCACCGAGCGCACCCCGCTCGAGGTGGGCGACCGGGCGTTGCTGGGCAGTACCGAGGTCGTCCTGGTCCGGGGGGTCCAGGCTGCGGTCGAGGGCCACGCGACCCTCGCGGTGGACCCGACCGCAACGGTGGCCGGGGTGTCCCACCGCGCCCTGGCGGCTACCGAGCTCGGCGGGGGTGTGCCCGAGGCAGGCGACGGCGACACGATCACCATCGTCTTCAGTGATATCGAGTCGTCCACCGAGCGGGCGCTGGCCCTGGGTGACGGCCGCTGGTTCGACCTGCTGGCGATCCACGACGGCATCATGCGGAACAACCTCGTGCGTCACCAGGGCCGGGAGGTCAAAGCCCAGGGTGACGGGTTCATGCTCACGTTCACCAGTGCCCGTCGGGCCCTCAACTTCGCGATCGACGTCCAGCAGGCCCTGGCCCGCTGGAGCAGACAGCACCCCGACGAGGCGTTGCGCGTCCGCATCGGCATGCACACCGGTGAGGCGCTGGTCGACCCCTCCGGGGATCTCTTCGGCAAGCACGTCATCGTCGCCGCCCGGATCGCCAACCTGGCCCGCGGGCGGCGAGATCCTGGCCTCGGGCGTGGTGGTCGAGATCGCCTCGAACCGAAGTGACCTCGTGTTCGGCGAGGGCCGATCGGTGGCGCTGAAGGGCATCGACGGGACCCACACGGTGCATCCGCTCGCGTGGGACCCTGAGGGCTGACGGGCGACCGCGCCGAGAACGACGGGGTCGGTCAGCGCCCCGGGAACACCACCAGGAAGCGGGCGCCGCCCAACGGGCTCCCCTCGACGGCGACGCTCGCGGCGTGGGCCTTGGCCACCGCCGCCACGATGGCCAGTCCGAGGCCGCTCCCGCCGCCGTCGCGGGATCGGGCTTCATCCAGACGGACGAAGCGCTCGAACACCCGCCGACGGTCGGCGGGAGGGACACCGGGACCGTCGTCGTCCACCGTGAGGGTCACGGTCCGTTGTCGGTCTCGGTGAGCGCTGACGGCCACACGGCTCCGGGGCGTGGCGGACGGCGTTGTCGAGGAGGTTGGTCACGAGGCGGTCCAGGGCGACGGGATCCCCGCGTACCTGGCCACCGGACATGGCCGCGAGGTCGATGGTCGTGGCGGTCGGGTCGACCGCGACCGGCCGCGGCACCGACGAGGTCGTCGAGGTCGACCGCGACCGGGGTGGCGGGGGTGACCCCGTCGTCGGCCCGGGCCAGCAGGAGCAGGTCGTCGACCAGGTGCTGGAGGCGGAGGCTCTCGTCGCGCACCACCCCGGCCAGGTCGGCGAGGTCGGTCGAGCCCGGGTGCTCGAGGCCCACCTCGGCGTGCTGGCGCAGCGCGCTGACCGGGGAACGCAGCTCGTGGGCGGCGTCGCCCACGAACGTCGACAGCCGGTCACGGGCGTCGGCCAGGCGGCCGAGCATGGCGTTGAGGGTCCGGGCCAGGTCGCCGATCTCGTCGGTGGTGTCCGGCTCAGGCAGGCGCTGGTTGATGTCCGTGGCGGTGATCTCGCGGGCGGCCGCCGTCATCGCCGCCACCGGGGTCAGGGCCCGACCCACGAGGCGCCAGGCCACCAGCCCGACCAGGGCGAGCAGCAGGGGCACGCCGATGGCCAGGGACTGCAGCAGGGCCCGGGTGGCCTCGTCGGCGCCGTCGAGGGCCCGGCCGACCAGGACGGTGGCCTCGCCGTCGGCCGCGGCGATGCCCACGACCACGAAGCGGTCCCCGCCCACAGGGGCGTCGTCGACGACCGTCGACGCCTCGTCGCCGAGGTCGGTGACGGCGGGGAGCCCGTCGATGTTCGTGCTCGACGCCACGACGGCGCCGTCGGCGTCGACCACCTGGATGAAGGCGTCCCCCTCGTCCTCGACCGCGAGATCGGCGGGCTCGGCCGCACCGGCCTCCAGAGCGGTGGCCACGTCCTCCGCCCGGAGCTCGGCGGCCTCCCGGACGTTGCCGGTCAGTGAGGACCGGGTGAGCAGCACCATCGCCACCGACCCGACCAGCAGGGCGGCGCCCACCACGACGACGGCCCCGATCGCAGCCCGGGCCCGCAGCGAGGCCGGCATCACCCGCCGTCCTCGGCCAGCCGGTAGCCGGACCCGCGCACCGTCTCGATCGCGGCCCGCCCGAAGGGCCGGTCCAGCTTGTTGCGCAGGTGCCGGACGTAGACCTCGACGATGTTGGGGTCGCCTTCGAAGTCGTCGTCCCACACGTTGCCGAGGATGTCCCGTTTGGACACCACGGCCCCGGCGTTGCGCAGGAGGTACTCGAGCAGGGCGGTCTCCCGACTCGTGAGGGACACCTCGTCCTCGCCCCGCCACACCCGGTGGGATGCGGGGTCCAGGCGCAGGTCCCCGGCGACGAGCACCGTCGGCCGCGGTGGACGGCCCCGGCGCACGAGGGCCCGCAGGCGGGCCACCAGGACGACATGGGCGAAGGGCTTGGTGAGGTAGTCATCGGCGCCGGTGTCGAGGGCCTCGGCCTCGTCGAGGTCGCCGTCCTTGGCCGTGAGCATCAGCACCGGTGTCCAGTCGCCCTCGTCCCGCAGGGTGCGGCAGACCCGGAAGCCGTTGAGGCCCGGGAGCATGATGTCGAGCACGATCACGTCATAGGCGTGCTCGCGGGCCCACCAGAGGCCGTCGAGGCCGTCGTGGGCGACGTCGACGGCGAACCCCTCGGCCTCCAGCCCCCGGCGGATGCCGGCGGCGAGAGAGACCTCGTCCTCGACGATCAGGACCCGCACGGCACCAGTCTCGCCGGTGCCGTGCGGGCCCGCCGCGGGGTGCGGTCGGTCACGGGGTCGCGATCGCGGCGTCGACCAGCACGCCCTCGCCCGTGTCGCCGGCGACCTTCACCTCGCGAACGAGGCCGACACCCGGGGCGTACCACTTCTCCTCGATCACCTCGGGCTCGAGGGGGTTCCAGTCCCGGGTCACGAGAACGTCCTCGAAGTCGCCGAACGGGACCGACACGGTCTCACCCGTGCGCACCACCTCACCGAGGTCCTCGGCCTCGCCGGGGAAGTACTCCTGGCGGTAGGCGTCGCCCACCTCGGGGTCGGCGAGCATGACGATCCCGCCGATGGCGCCGTCCACACCGTGCTCGAAGGAGCCTTCGTGATCCACCAGCTCGCCCTGGTCGTCGTAGTTGTCGACATCCTCGCCGAGGTACCAGACGTTGCCTCCGGTGTCCTGCGCGTACCAGTCGTGGGTGTCCTCGACGAGCACGCCGTCGAGGGTGACGGTGTCCCGGACGACCGTGGCGGTGATGCCGGCGATCTCGCGGGTCTCGTCCTGGACGACGATCGCGATGTCCTCGGTCTCGCCGTCGCCGTTGGTCTCCTCGTAGGTCCAGCGGCTGCCCGGGCAGGAAGGGCAGATAGGGGTTGTCGATGATGGCGACGAAGTCGGCGGGATCGAGCTCCGGGGCGTAGTCGCCGCCGTCACCAGGATCGATGACCGGCTCGGTCACGGCGGTGGTCTCGCTCGGCGAGGCCGTCGCCGGCGGATCGGTGGCGGACGGCGGGTCGGCGGTCGAGGTGTCGTTCCCGCAGGCCGTCGCCCCGAGGGCGACGACCAGGCTGGTGGCCACGGTGAGGGCGCGGAATCGGTGCATGGTGGATCTCCTCCTCGATCGGATGGGCTCAGGTTGGCCCCCCGGTGCTGAACGGCGACTGAAGGCGCCGTCACGGGCGCCGCGATTCTCAGCGGATCTTCAGGTCCGATCGCCGTCCCGTTCAGGGCCGGGGTCGACGCTGTGGCCATGCAGAACACCGATGCTCCCCGTCGTCGTGTCCCCCCCTGGGTGGTGGCCGTCGGCAGTGCCGTGCTCGGGGTGGCGCTCGGGGCCGGTGTCCTGAGCGCCGGAGCCCAGGGCGAGGACCCGGGACCTGCCGCCGAACCCGACCGCCGGGCGGCCATCGAGGCGTTCGTGGCCTGTGCGGAGGACGCGGGTATCGAGCTCCCCGACATCCGGCAGCACCGCCGGGACCGCGAGCCGCTGAACGACGAGGAGCGGGCCGCCGTGGCCGCCGCTCGGGAGGCCTGCGGTGACCTGCTGCCCCACGCCGAGGAGCGGGCGGCGTTCCGCCAGTGCCTCACCGACGCCGGCGTGCTCGGCCCTGACGGGGCGCGACCCGACCGTGACGAGATGACCGACGAGCAGCGGGCCGCGTTCCGGGAGGCCGCCCGGACCTGCGCCGAGGAGCAGGGCATCGACCAGCGTCGTCGCTGCCGCCCCGGCCGGGGCGCCCGGCTCGCGGGTCGCGACGGAGCCGCGGCGGACGCCTAGGGGCGGCGACCACCGCCCCCGGTCCGTCACACTGGCGGGCGATGCGCATCCTGGTGGTGGACGACGACGCCGGTGTGCGCCAGGCCGTCGGCCGGGCGCTGGCCTTCGAGGGCTACGACGTCACGCAGGCGGGCGACGGCTCCGAGGCCCTGCGGCTGGTCGCGGCCGAGCGGCCGGATGCGATGGTGCTCGACGTCGTCATGGCCGAGGTCGGAGGACTGGACGTGTGCCGCGAGCTGCGGGCCACGGGCGACGATCTGCCCATTCTGGTCCTGACCGCCCGCCACACGGTGGCCGACCGGGTGGCCGGCCTCGACGCCGGAGCCGACGACTATCTGGTCAAGCCCTTTGCGCTCGAGGAGCTGCTGGCCCGGCTGCGGGCCCTGCTGCGCCGGTCCGAGGCCGCCGCCGACGAGGTGCTGTCCCTCGGGGACCTCACCTTGGCGCCCGGCAGTCGCCTGGTCGAACGGGCCGGTGCACCCGTCGAGCTGACCCGCACGGAGTTCAACCTGCTCGAGCTGCTGTTGCGCAACGCGGGCCAGGTGTTGACCCGGGAGCTGATCCTGGAGCGGGTGTGGGGCTACGACTTCCAGACGACGTCCAACTCCCTGGAGGTCTACGTCGGCTACCTACGGCGCAAGACCGAGGCCGCCGGGGGCGATCGGCTCATCCACACCGTGCGGGGCGTCGGTTACGTCGCCCGTCTGGCGTGACCGGCCCGTGAGCCTTCGGGCCCGTCTGGCGGCTCTCGTGGCCGGTGCGGTGGCCGTGGCGGTGGTGGTCGTGATCGTCGTGACCTACCGGGCCGCGGCCGACCAGCAGCGAGAGGCCCTCGACGAGGCGCTGCAGACCCAGGCCCGGGCCACCGCGTCGCGAGCGGCACTGGTCGTCGACCTGACCTCGCGGTTCCCCGCTCGAGCCGACCCCTTCGCGGCAGAAGACCTGCTGTTCCAGGTCGTGGGCGAGGCGGGCCGGGTGCGACGCCCGCCCGACCAGGTCGAGCTGCCCGTGAGCGAGGCCGACCTCGAGGTGGCCCGAGGGGACCGGCTCCAGGTCCTGACCGACGTCAGCGTCGACGGCAGCTCGTACCGCCTCATCACCGTGCCCCTGCAGGTGCAGACCTCGCAACGGTCGGGGGCAGTCCAGCTGGCCCGCCCGCTGGACCCGTTGGCGTCGAGCCTGTCAGAGCTCCGGCGCACCCTCCTGGCGGTCGCCGTGCTGGGCGTCGGGGTGGCCGCCCTGCTCGGCATCGCCGTGGCCCGCCGCGCCCTGCGTCCCGTGCAGGCCCTCACCGAGACCGCCGAGCACGTGGCCGTCACCCAGGAGCTCGGCGCCCGGATCGTGGTCGACCGGCCCGACGAGCTCGGCCGGTTGGCGGAGGCGTTCAACGCCATGCTCGCGGCGTTGGCCACCTCACGCGAGCAGCAACAGCGTCTGGTGACCGACGCCAGTCACGAGCTGCGCACACCGTTGACCAGCCTGCGCATGAACGTGGAGCTGCTCCAGCGGGCCAAGGCCCTCCCCGCCGATGAGCGCGGCCAGATCGTGGACGACGCCGTCCTCGAGGTGCAGGAGCTGTCCACCCTGGTGGCCGAGCTGGTCGACCTGGCTACCGACGCCCGGCGGGCGACCGAGGACTGGCGGGAGATCCGGCTGGACGAGATCGTCGAGCGGGCCGCCGAGCGCACCCGGCGCCACCACCGGTGCGAGGTGGTGCTGGAGCTGGAGCCGACGACGGTCCTGGGCAGCGCCGGGCTGCTCGAGCGCGCCGTCACCAACCTCCTCGACAACGCCGGCAAGTGGAGTCCGGCCGACGGCCGGGTGCAGGCCGTCCTGGCCGACCGCCGGTTGCGGGTCCTCGACGAGGGCCCGGGGGTGGCCGAGGCGGACCAGGAGCGGCTCTGGGACCGGTTCTGGCGGGCCGACGGCAGCCAGGACGTCCCGGGCTCGGGCCTCGGCCTGGCCATCGTCCGGGAGGTGGTCGAGGCCCACGGCGGGACCGTGCACGCCACCGCCCGCCCTGAGGGTGGCCTCGACATCGGCTTCACGTTGCCCGCCCCCCCGCTCCCCGCCTGACGGGCAGCCGGGGTTCCTGCCTAGCCTCGCCCCGCGTGACCTCCCGCCGCGTCGGACTCGCCCTTGCGGGGGCCGTCGGCACCATCCTGGCCGGGGCGTCCCCGGCGGCGGCCCACGGGGCCGGGGCCCTGAGCGGGCTCCCCTTGCCGCGATGGCAGTTCTCGTGGGCGATCGGCGCAACGGTGGTGATCGCCTTCTTCGCCGCCGGGACGCTTTGGCGCCGTCCTCTGCTCGATGGCGCGGCCGATGGACGGGCCGTACCGGGAACCCTCGTGACCCGGTTCCTCGCCGTCGCGACGCGGGTGATCGGTGTCGTGGTCTACGTCGTGATCGTCACCGCGGGACTGTTCGGCAGCGTCTTCCCGGCGGCGAACATCGCCCCGATCGGGGTGCTCATCACGTTCTGGGTCGGCCTCCAGTTCGTCTCGATCCTGGTCGGCGACCTCTGGCGGTTGCTCAGCCCCTTCGAGACGCTGGCCCTGGTCGGCGCCTGGGTCCGCGCCCGGCTCCGGACGGGGCCGCGGAGGGCGGCCGCGGCCGAGTCGGGGGCGACCCACTGGCCGGCGGTGGCCGCGGTCGGCGGCTTCGTCTGGCTCGAGCTGGCGTACCACGCGCCGACGGTGCCGCGGACCCTGGGCGGCCTCGCCCTGGCGTACGGCATCCTGGTCCTGGGCGTCGCCGCCCGTCGGGGCCGGGGCTGGCTTCGCACCGGCGAGGGGTTCGCCGCTCTGTTCTCGTTGCTCGCCGCCATGGCCCCGTTGCACGGCGGGGGGAACGGGGGCATCCGGGTGCGGTGGCCGCTCACCGGCCTCGCCCGGGTGACCGTGCGGCCGGGGACTCTGCCCCTGCTGTTCGTGGCCCTCGGGGCCACGGTGTTCGACGGCCTGACCCGCACCGCGTTCTGGGCCGACCTCACCCTGCAGCGGGTGGGGTGGGGCTACACCACGGTCAACACGCTCGGCCTGCTGTGGGCGGTGGGGGTCGTGGCGCTGGTGTACCTGAGCGTGTCTCGCATCATCTCGTCACTGGTCGGCGGTGACGCCGACAGCGTCGCCCGGCGGTTCGCCCCCGTCCTCGTCCCGATCGTGGCCGCCTACACCGTGGCCCACTACGTCGGCGCTTTCGTGCTCGACGGCCAGGGCTTCTGGTTCCTGGCCTCGGACCCGTACGGCGAGGGTTGGGACCTGTTCGGCACCGGTGACGGGACCATCGACTTCACGCTCGTCAGCCCCACGGCCATCGCCTGGGTCCAGGCCGTGGCCATCGCCCTGGGCGGCGTCGGCGCCGTCCTCGTCGCCCACGACCGCGCGATCACCGACCTCGACCCCCGCCAGGCCCTCACCGCCCAGTACGTCCTCCTCGCCTTCACCCTCACCGCCACCGCCGCCGCCGTCGCCCTACTCCTCGGCACCTGAAGCCACCGCGCTGGTCGTGGGGCGTTCCTACGAACGCCGTGGCCGGCAGCGCCGGAGGCGGTCAGTGACGCTGCGCAGCGGAGCGCAGCAGCTCGCAGGACGTTCCACGACGGCGACGCCGGCGGAGCGAAGCGGAGCGGAGCAAGTGTGACGGAGCGGAGCCCGCCAGTGAGGCTGCGGAGCGGAGCGCAGCAGCTCAGAACCCCGGCGGCATCGGCGGAGCCGGCGGAGCGGAGCGGAGCAGATGTAACAGAGCCCGAGGTGGGACTCGAACCCACGACCCCCGCTTTACAAGAGCGGTGCTCTGGCCAACTGAGCTACTCGGGCGACCCCCGGAGGCTACTGACCGCCCATCCGCGGACGGCGGGGGTGGGTCGGTCAGACTCTGCTCATATGGACCTGGGGGACCGAGAGCGGTCTATCCTCGACTTCGAACGGTCCTGGTGGCAGACGCCAGGCCCCAAGGAGCGTGCGATCCGTGCCAACTTCGGCCTCTCGACCACCCGCTACTACCAGATCCTCAATGAACTCCTCGACGATCCCGACGCCGTGGCCTACGACCCGTTGGTCGTGCGCCGCCTCCGCCGTCTCCGTGACCGGCGCCGCCGGGCGCGGTTCGAGGGCGGTTCGGTGAGCCACCCGGTCCCATGAACGACGGCGCCCCTCGCGGGATCATCCTCATCGCCGTGGCCGTGGTCATCGGCCTCGTCCTCCTGTCCAGCGGCCTCGACGACTCCGAGCCGATCAACGCCGACGCCGCCGACGCGGACAACGTCGCCACCGGCGCGACGGACACCACCGAGACCGTTCCCGTGGACACCGGGTTCGTCCCGACCGACGTCCCGGTCGTGGTGGCCAACGGCAGCGGCGTGTCCGGCGCCGCCGGCGCGGTGACCGAGATGCTCGTGGCTGCCGGTTACAACCCGGGGGCCCCGACGGACACGAACGTGCCCACCAGCGAGACCGCGCTGGACACCGTGTACTACATCACCACACCCGAGAGCTTCGAGGCCCAGGCCCAGCAGGTGGCCGTGGACCTGGGGCTCCCGGCCGAATCCGTGCTCGAGATGCCCGCGACGCTGCCGGTCGCGCCGGAGGACCTCGGCCTCGCCGCCGTCCTCGTGGTCCTGGGCAGCAGCCCGGGCGGCCTCGCCACCACGGCCACCGGCGCCACCGTCACGACCGTCGCCGGCTGACCCGCCGGTCGGCGTGCCGCGTGCTGTCCCGCCGGTGACCGCCGTCGACGAGCGTCTGACGCCGTTCCGAGTCGACCCCGGCGCGGTCGCCCTCATCCTGGACTTCGACGGCACGCTCTCGCCCATCGTGGAGGACGCCGCCGCCGCGGTGCCTTACACCGACGTGCCCGATCTCCTGACCCGCCTGTTGGGCCGCTTCGGCCTCGTCGCCGTCGTGTCCGGTCGCCCGGTGGAGTTCCTGGTGCCCCTGCTGCCGCCCGGCCTCGTGCTGGCCGGGCTCTACGGTCTCGAGCTGGTCGTGGACGGCGAGCGCCGGGATCACCCCCAGGCGGGCAACTGGCGCGAGGTGGTCGACGACGTGGCGGGCCGGGCCGAGCTCCGGGGCCCCGAGGGGGTGGGGGTCGAGCGCAAGGGCCTGTCGATCACGATGCACTACCGCACCGTGCCCGACCAGGAGGCCGCGACCGCGGCCTACGCGGCAGAGGAGGCCCTACGTTCGGGCCTGCAGGCCCGGCCGGCGCGCATGTCCTGGGAGCTGCACCCGCCGATCGAGGTCGACAAGGGCACCGCGGTGCTCGACCTGGTCGACGACCTGCGGGCCGTGGCCTTCGCCGGTGACGACGTGGGCGACCTGCCGGGCTTCGACGCGTTGGACGAGCTGGCCGACCGGGGCGTGGCCACCCTGCGCATCGCCGTCGACAGCCCCGAGGCCCCTCTGGCCCTCCTGGACCGGGCCGATGTCGTGGTCGACGGCCCCGCGGGCCTCGTCGCCCTCCTCGAATCCCTGACCTGAGGCGTTCTGGCCGGTGAATGCAGGAAACCGATGGCAGGGATGGGGGCGGGGTGCTCGTGACGGCGCATGTCCGTGCCCTCGAGTCTCGCGAATCTCACGGTCAGTGGTGAGCTCCAGGCCAGATGGCCAGGTTTGGGGCTTCCCGAGGCAATAACTGGCGGAAACCGCAAGGTATTGCCTCGACTGCCTGACCTACGGCCGGCTCAGTCCGCGGCGGCCAGGTTGTCGGCCAGCCAGTCCGCGGGAGTGCGGGCGGTGGAACGATCTCGCCAGCGGGCCGACAGCGAACGGCGCTCGTCGCCCGCCAGGGTCAGGGCGTGGTGCAGGGCGTCGGCGGTCCCGGCCACGTCGAAGGGGTCACAGGGGATCACGGCGTCAGCCAGCTCGTCCCAGGCCCCGGCCTCGGGCGACAGGACCAGGACGCCGTCGCGCTCGTTGACCACGGCCGCCTCCTTGGCCACCAGGTTGAGGCCGTCGCGTACGGGGTTGACCAGGACGACGTCGGCCCGGCGCAGGGCGGCCACCGAGCGCGGGAAGTCGTCGGAGGCGTCGTAGAGGACCGGCGTCCAGGCCGGGGTGGCGAATCGCTCGTTGATCCGGGCGATGACGCCCTCGACCTCGGTGCGGTACGCGAGGTACTCGGGCAGGCCCTCCCGCGACGGGTACACGTAGGCCCCGAACACCACCTCTTCGCGCCACTCTGGCCGGTGCTCGAGGAGGTCCTCGTAGGCCAGGAAGCCCCGCACCAGGTTCTTGGACAGCTCGATGCGGTCGACGCGGACGAGGAAGCGGCGGTCGCCGACCGTGGCGTCGATGTCGGCGAGAGCGGCGGCACAGGCGGCGCTGTCGGCCACCCCCGCGATATCGGCGACGTCGGGGCCGAGGGGGGCGACGAAGGTGGCCGGGGCCACGACGGCGTCGGCCTCGCAGGAGGCGACGAAACCGGACCGCCACCGCTCGGTGTGGAACCCGCAGGCCCGGTGGGCGGCCAGCCCGGCCAGCAGGGCGGTCCGCGGGCCCTCGGGCAGCACGCGCAGGTCGTCGGGGCCGGCGAAGGGCGTGTGGCTGAAGTGGACCAGGTCCAGGTCCGGGCGGTGCTCGGCCAGGGGCCCGGCCAACAGGCAGAGGTGCAGGTCCTGGACCAGCACCGCGGCGCCCTCGGGGGCGACGTCGGCCACCCCCTCGGCGAAGGTGTGGTTGACGGCCACGTAGGCGTCCCATGCCGCCCACCAGTGGCGGTCGATCACGGGGCGGCGGGCCCGGTCGTACAGGCCGTGGTGGGCGAACCAGAGGGCGGCGTTGGCGATGACGTCGTAGAAGGCGCGGTACCGGTCGGCGTCCACGGCGAGGGCTCGGAAGCGGAAGCCCTCGACGTCGGTGACCCCGTCGCCCGCGGCCTCCCGGTCCGCCGCGGACATGGCCGCCGCCACCCACACGGCGTTGGACCCGGCCATCAACGGCCCGATCCCCGACACCAGCCCGCCGGCGCCCCGTCGGGCCACCAGCCCGCCGTCGTCGTCGTGACGGAACGTCACCGGCCCCCGGTTGGAGACCATGACGAGCGGGCGCCCGGAGGAACCCGCCGAGGGTCGTTCGGCCATGCGAGGCACCATAGGAGGGTGCGAGTCCTGGCCGCGCCCGACAAGTTCCGCGGGACCGCGACCGCGCCCGAGGTGGCGGCCGCCGTCGCCCGGGCTGCCACTGCCGCCGGGGCCGAGGCCGACGAGGTGCCGCTGGCCGACGGCGGCGAGGGCACCCTCGACGCGCTGGGCGGGGCCAACAAGGTCACCACCGTGACCGGCCCCCTCGGAGATCCCGTCGAGGCGGCGTGGCGACTCGACCGCCGGTGCGCGGTCATCGAGATGGCTCGGGCCTCGGGCCTCGAGGTCGTCGGGGGGCCGGAGGGAAACGACGCCGTTGCCGCTTCGTCCTACGGCACCGGTGAGCTCATCGCGGCGGCAGTGGAGCGCGGGGCGCGGAACGTCATCGTCGGCGTCGGCGGGTCGGCCACGACCGACGGTGGGCTCGGTGCCCTCCGGGCTCTCGAACCGACCCAACGGCTCCGGGGGGTCGACCTCCGGGTGGCCTGCGACGTCCGCCTCCCGTTCGTGGAGGCGGCTGAGGTGTTCGGCCCCCAGAAGGGGGCCAGCCCCGCCCAGGTCGAGCTGCTGCGCCGCCGCCTCGAGCGACTGGCCCAGATCTACCTCGAGGAGCGTGGCGTCGACGTGACCTCCCTCGAGGGGGCCGGCGCCGCCGGAGGGCTGGCGGGAGGCCTGGCCGCTCTCGGAGCCCACCTCGAGCCGGGCTTCGACCTGGTCGCCGACACCGTCGGTTTCGACGAGCGCCTGGAGGGCTGCGACCTCGTCGTCACCGGGGAGGGCTATCTCGACGAGCAGTCCTTCGACGGCAAGGTCGTGGGTGGGGTCGTGGCGCTGGCCGCCGAACTGGGTGTGCCCGTGCTCGTGGTGGCCGGAGAGGTCATCGAGGACCTCCCCGAGGACCTCGACGCCGTGTCCCTCACCGCGCGCTTCGGTGGTGAACGCTCCCGCCTCGACACCCTCGCCTGCATCGAAGAGGTCGTTGCGGAGCGCCTGCGCCGGTCCTGAGCGCAGCGACGCTGCGCAGCGGAGCGGAGCAGCACGGGCGACGTTCCACGAGGGAGGCGCCCGACTTGCTGAGCGCAGCGAAGCCAGTCACGTGTTGGGGGGACCTCGGAAGAACATGACCAACACGGCCACGATGGCCACGATGATCAGCAGCTTGGCCAGGGTGAACGCCGCGCCGATGACGAACTGGACCAGGGTGATGGCCCCGAACAGGGCGAGGCCCAGGACGACCAGCGTCGGCCACGGCATCCGGCGCCGCTCGGGGGGCCGGTCGCCGGCCTCCGGGTCGGTCACGGGCCGAGAGCCTTCCGGGCCAGGAGTCTCATGGGCCAAGAGTACGGTCTGGCGCCGTGACTGGACCTTCCGCAGCTGAGCTCGCCCGTCTCGACGCCACCGCGCAGGCCGAACTGGTCCGCTCGGGCCAGGCCTCACCCACCGAGCTGGTGGAGGCGGCCATCGCCCGCATCGAAGCCGTGGACCCCCAGCTCAACGCCGTCATCCACCGCCAGTTCGACGAGGCCCGGGCCCTGGCCGCGGGCGATCTGCCCGACGGCCCCTTCCGGGGCGTGCCCTTCCTGGTCAAGGACCTGGACAGCAGCTACGAGGCGGGCCAGCCGTACCACGCCGGGACCCGCTACCTGCAGAAGCACGGGTACACGCCGACGGCCGATTCCGAGCTGATCCGGCGGTACAAGGCCGCCGGTCTCGTCATCACCGGCCGGACCAACTGCCCCGAGCTGGGCCTGCAGCCCACGACCGAGCCCGCGACCCAGGGCCCCACCCACAACCCGTGGGACCCCACCCGTTCGCCGGGCGGCTCCAGCGGCGGCTCCGCGGCGGCGGTGGCCGCCGGGCTCGTCCCCATGGCCCACGCGGGCGACGGTGGCGGCTCGATCCGCATCCCGGCCAGCGCCTGCGGCCTCGTCGGCCTGAAGCCCAGCCGGGCCCGGCACACCAACGCCCCGGAGAACGAGGCCTGGGCCGGCCTGGTCGGCCGCAACGTGGTGAGCCACTCGGTCCGGGACACCGCCGGGGCCCTCGACGTGATCGCCGGCCCGGCGCCCGGGGACCCGTACCAGGCCCCACCACCGGTCCGGCCCTACGCCGAGGAGGTCGGGGCCGACCCCGGCGCGCTGCGGATCGGCTGGCTGGTCGAGGACCCGGGCGGAGCGGTCCCGACCGAGCCGGCGTGCGCCGCCGCGGTCCAGTCGGCCCTCAGGCTGCTGGAGGGCTTGGGCCACCGAATCGAGGCCTCCGCCCCCGACGGGCTGGAGAGTGAGCAGGTGGTCGGGAACTTCACCGCCTGCTTCGGGGCCTGGACCGCCCTGGACCTCGCCCACTTCGAGGCCCTGGTCGGCGTGCCCATGGTCGACGGCGACGTGGAGCCGGGGACGGCGGCCATCGCGGAGCTGGGTCGCTCGGTGACCGCCGTCCAGTACCTGGAGGCCCTCGACCGGCTCCAGACCTGGAGCCGCCGGGTGGCCGCCTGGTGGGAGCACCACGACGTGCTGGTCCTGCCGACCATGCCCGTCCTGCCCACCCCGCTGGGGGCCTTCGCCGCCACGCCGGACAACCCGCTGGCCGAGATGGTGTTGTCGACCACGGTGGTGCTCTACACCGCGCCGTTCAACATCACGGGCCAGCCCGCCATCTCGCTGCCCCTGCATTGGACCGAGGACGGGCTCCCGGTCGGGGTCCAGCTCGTGGCCGCCTTCGGCCGGGAGGATCAGCTCCTGCAGGTGGCGTCCCAGCTCGAGGCGGCCGCCCCCTGGGCCGACCGGACGCCCCCGATCACCGCGAGCTGAGGGTCACCGCGAGCTGGTACCCCCGTCGACGGGGATGACGGCACCGGTCAGGTAGGCGCCCGCCCTCGAAGCCAGGAAGACCACCGTCCCGGCCATGTCGTCGGGGCGCCCCACCCGGCCCAGGGGGACCGAGCCGGACACGGCCTCGCGCCCGGCCGGGTCGTCGAGCACGAAGGCCATCATCCTGCTGTCGAAGGGGCCGGGGGCCACGGCGTTCACCGTGATGTGCTCGGCGGCCAGGTTGGCGGCCAGGTGCCGGGTCAGCATGTGCACCGCCGCCTTGGTGGCCGAGTAGGCGTAGGACTCCATCACCGGGACCCGGATGCCGTCAATCGAACCGATGTTCACCACTCGGGCCGGGTCCTCCTCGGTCGCCGCGGCCCGGAGCTGGGGGAGCAGGGCCCGGGTGAGGTGGAAGACGCCCTTGACGTTGACGGCCCAGAGCTTGTCGAAGGCGCTGTCCGGGTACTCCTCCAGGGGCGCCCCCCACGTGGCGCCGGCGTTGTTCACCAGCACGTGGACGGCGTCCTCCCGCTCCGCCACGGCCGCGGCCAGCGCCCGGCACCCCGCCTCGGTCGCGAGGTCGGCCGGGATGCCGACCGCGGTGCCGCGCTCGGAGAGTTCGGCGGCCACCCGCGCACAGGCGTCCGCCTTGCGGGAGGCCACGTAGACCTTGGCCCCGGCGTCGACCAGGCCGTCGGCGACCATTCGTCCGATGCCGCTGGTGCCGCCGGTCACGACCGCGGTGCGCCCGTCGAGGGAGAAGAGATCCGTCGTGCTCATGGCCCGTTTCTAGTGGCCTGCGCACGAGCCGGCCTCAGGCGGTGCGGCGCCGGTACGTGTCCAGGGTGCGAGGAGCGGGCCGCTCGCCGATGCGGACCCGGGCGGGCCCGGCGGCGGGTCGGTCGAGCACGACGGTGTCGGGCAGGTCGGCCACACCGGCCCGGTCGAGGATGGTGTGCAGCACCTCGGTGGCCTGGACCGAGAGCTCGGTCAGGCTCCGGTTGCGGTGGACGCGGGACCCGAGGTCGACCTGGGCCAGGCCCCGGACACCGACGGCGGCGACGGCGTCGAGCAGGAGCCCGACGTCCACCCCGTAGCCCTCCACGAACGGGAGGCCCTCCACGAGGGAGCGCCGGGCCGCGTACTCGCCGGACAGGGGCTGGACCATGGCGGCCAGGGCGGGGTGCAACAGGGCGAGGGCCGGACGGGCCAGCAGCTCGGTGACCCGACCCCCGCCGGGCTGGCCCCCGGCTTCGGGCCGCTCGTAGAAGCCCTTCACGAACTGGACGTCGGGCTCGGTCAGCAGCGGTCCGACCAAGCCGGTCACGAACGCGGGGTCGAAGGCCCGCAGGTCGGCGTCGCACCACACGATGAGGTCGCCGGTGCTGGCCAGCACGGTCTTCCACAGCGCTTGGCCCTTGCCCGGCTCGGCACCGAACTCCGGGGCCACGTCGGCCGCAGCCACGACCCGTGCCCCCGCGTCGGCCGCCACCTCCGCCGTGGCGTCGGTCGAGTGGTCGTCGAGCACGAGGATCTCGTCGACCAGCGGGGCCTCGAGGACCAGGGTCCGATGCACGGCGGCGACGATCGCACCCACGGTCGCGGCCTCGTTCCGGGCGGGCAGGCACAGCGAGATCTGCCGGCTCCCCTTCGCCGCAACCAGGTCATCGGCGGCGAAGCGGGCGTGGTGGAAGGTGCGCACCGCAGCCATCGATGTCGCACGGTACGGCCAACCCGCCGAGAATGGGGGTCGTGGCGGACCCCGGACCCCTCCTGGCCTGCCGAGCCTGTGGTCACGAGACCCGGCCCCTCGGCGTCCAGTACTGCGACCGCTGCTTCGGTCCGCTCGACCTCGTGGTGGCCCCGCCGCCGATCAGCCGTCCGCCGACGCCGCTGGCGGCGGCCCCCGGACTCGGTGTCGCCCTGGGCCTGGGTGACCTCTGGCTCAAGGACGAGACGGCCAACCCGACCGGATCGTTCAAGGACCGGGTGGTGGCCGCCACCGCGACCCGGGCCCGTGAGATCGGCGCGACGGTCCTCGCCTGCTCGTCCACCGGCAACCTCGCCCGGGCGGTAGCCGTCGGCGCCGCCGAGGCCGGCCTGCGGTCGGTGGTGGTCGTGCCCCAGGGGCTGGCCGGCGACGAGCGGGAGGCCCTCGTGGCCCACGGGGCGACGGTGGTGGTCGTGCGCGGGGACTACGACGCCGCCAACCGCGTGGCCACGGAGGGCTCCGAGGAGCTCGGTCACTGGGGGTGGGTGAACGGCAACCTCCGGCCCTGGTACGGCGCCGGGGCGGGCACGGTGGCGGTCGAGGTCTCCGGCCAGGGCCCGCCGCCGGCGCAGGTCGTGCTGCCCATGGCCTCCGGCGCGCTGGCGTACCAGTGCGTCCGGGCCTTCGCCGCCGCGGGGGTCCGGCCCCGCCTCGTGGTGGGTCAGCCGAGTGGCTGCGCGCCCGTGGCCGCGGCCTGGGCCGCGGGGGCCGACGAGGTGCCGCCCGTGCGCGCCGCCACCCGGGTCGAGGTGCTGGCGATGGGGGACCCACCCGACGGGCCCGACGTCCTCGCCGCGGCCCGGGCCTCCGGCGGGGCGGTGCTGGCCGTGATCGAGGACGACCTCGACGAGATCGTCGCCCTGGTCGCCGACCACACCGGCCTCGCCGTCGACCTGGCGTCGGCCGTGGCGGTGGCGGCCGCCCGTGACGCGGTGGCGACAGGCGTGTTCGACCCCGCCGATCGCACCATCGTGGTCCTCACGGGCGGGCCACCCCGTTGGCCCGCGGCTCCGGTGGCCGCCGCGGGGGTCGCCGTTACGATCGACCCGTCGTTGGCGGCCCTGCGGGACGCCGTGGAAGAGGAGATCCGATGAGCGTCACCGTCCGCGTGCCCACCACCCTCCGGACCCTGACCGGGGGCGAGTCGACCGTCGCGGTCGAGGGAGCCACCCTCGTCGAGGTGCTCGACGCCCTCGAGGAGGCCCACCCGGGCTTCCAGGACCGCCTGCTCGACGAGGACGGCAAGCTGCGTCGATTCGTCAACGTGTTCGTGGCCGACGACGACGTCCGCTTCCTGGGCGGCCTGGCCACCCCGGTGCCCGACGGCGAGACCGTCAGCATCGTCCCCGCCGTGGCTGGGGGATAACTGACGCACTCCGCCAGGCGTAGTCCGGCTGCGCAGCGGAGCGGAGCAGCGGGGTGGTCGTTCCACGACGGCGACGCCGGCCGGACGGCGTCGTGGCGCTGCGTAGCGGAGCGGAGCAGCCGGTGGGGCGTTCCACGACGGCGACGCCGGCCGGACGGCGTAGTAGGGCTGCGTAGCGGAGCGGAGCAGCGGTGGTGGTCGTTCCACGACGGCGACGCCGGCCGGACGGCGTAGTAGGGCTGCGCAGCGGAGCGGAGCAGCGGGGTGGTCGTTCCACGACGGCGACGCCGGCCGGACGGAGTCCGGCAAGATGTAACTGGGCCGTTCGGCCCATTCCTGTCAACCCGGGGCCTTCCGGGGTCGAAACCGAGAGCATGAGGGGAATCGGTCGGGTACTCGTTGCCGACGGCGACCTGCGGCTCAGGGCCCAGCTCGGGGTCACCCTGGCGGCGGCCGGCTACGTGGTCGCCGACGCCGGCTCGGTCCGCGACGCCGTGGGCATGCTCCGTACCCGTCATCCCGACGTCGTGGTGCTCGACGTGAGCGAGGGGTACCGCGGCATCGCCCTCCTGCGCACGCTGCGCGACGAGGTCCCCGGCCCGCACCCGGCCATCGTGGCCCTGGCCCCTCCGGACGACCCCGCCGCCGCGGCCGAGGCCATGCTCCTGCACGCCGAGGCCCAACTGGTGAAGCCGGTGGACGCCGAGAGCGTCCGGGCCGCGGTCGACCACGTCCTCCTGACCCAGGAGCGCATCGAGCTCTGAGGTCCCGCCCGCCAGATTTCCCGGCGGCCCGTGTTGCGATTCCGGGTGTCGCCGTGGTTTGCTGTTAGCAGTCTCGATGCGAGAGTGCTAACGCAACATCCTCAAAGGGAGGACCACCCGAATGGCAAAGACCATCGCCTTCGACGAAGAGGCCCGTCGCGGCCTCGAAGACGGCATGAACAAGCTGGCGGACGCTGTACGCGTCACCCTCGGCCCCAAGGGCCGGAACGTCGTCCTGGAGAAGAAGTGGGGTGCGCCCACGATCACCAACGACGGCGTCTCCATCGCCAAGGAGATCGACCTCGAGGACCCCTACGAGCGCATCGGCGCCGAGTTGGTCAAGGAAGTGGCCAAGAAGACCGACGACGTCGCCGGTGACGGCACGACGACGGCCACCGTCCTGGCCTGGGCCATGGTCCGTGAGGGCCTCCGCAACGTCGCCGCCGGCGCCAACCCGATGAGCCTCAAGAAGGGCATCGAGGCGGCCGTCGAGTCCGCCGTGGCCACGATCAAGGACCTCTCGGTCGAGGTGGACGACAAGGGCCAGGTCGCCCAGGTCGCCTCCATCTCCGCCGCCGACGAGGAGATCGGCAAGATGATCGCCGACGCCATCGACAAGGTGGGCAAGGACGGGGTCATCACCGTCGAGGAGTCCCAGACCTTCGGCATGGACATGGAGCTGGTCGAGGGCATGCGCTTCGACAAGGGCTACATCTCCCCGTACTTCGTGACCGACCCGGATCGCATGGAGGCCGAGCTGGAGGATCCCTACATCCTCCTGGTCTCCTCCAAGATCTCGGCCGTCAAGGACATGCTGGCCGTGCTCGAGAAGGTCATGCAGGCGGGCAAGCCGCTGGTCATCATCGCCGAGGACGTCGAGGGCGAGGCCCTGGCCACCCTCGTGGTCAACAAGATCCGTGGCACCTTCAAGTCGGTGGCGATCAAGGCCCCCGGCTTCGGTGACCGCCGCAAGGCGATGCTGCAGGACCTCGCCATCCTCACGGGCGGCCAGGTCGTGTCCGAGGAGGTCGGGCTCAAGCTCGACAACACCACGCTGGACCTGCTGGGCTCCGCCCGCAAGGTCGTGGTGACCAAGGACGAGACCACCATCGTCGAGGGTTCGGGTGACGACGCCGACATCCAGGGTCGCATCCAGCAGATCAAGAACGAGATCGACAACACCGACTCCGACTACGACCGCGAGAAGCTCCAGGAGCGCCTCGCCAAGCTGTCGGGAGGCGTGGCCGTCCTGAAGGTCGGCGCCGCCACCGAGGTCGAGCTCAAGGAGAAGAAGCACCGCATCGAGGACGCCGTCAGCACGACGAAGGCGGCCATCGAGGAGGGCGTCGTCACCGGTGGTGGCGTGACCCTGGTGCGGGCCGCCCAGGCGGTCGAGAAGGTCATCAAGAAGCTGGAGAAGTCCGAGCACGACGAGGCCACCGGGGCCCGGCTGGTCCAGCGGGCCATGTCCGAGCCGCTCCGCCAGATCGCGGTCAACGCCGGCATGGAGGGTGGCGTGGTCGTCGAGAAGGTCCGGGATCTCCCGAGCCCGACCGAGGGCCTCAACGCCGCCACTGGTGAGTACGGCGACCTCATGAAGCTCGGCATCATCGACGCCGCCAAGGTGACCCGGTCGGCGCTGCAGAACGCGGCGTCCATCGCCGCCCTGTTCCTGACCACTGAGGCCGTCATCGCCGACAAGCCCGAGGACGAGCCCGCCATGCCCGGCGGTGGGGACATGGACTTCTAGCGGCGCCTCTCGGCGCGGCCCCCTGCCGGGGTCGCGGGTCCTCCGGGACCCCAGCTCGAGTTTGAAGATGGCGACCTGTCGGCGGTGACGTCGGCAGGTCGCTGTCGTTTTCGGCCTAGGTTCGGCGTCGTGACCGGACCTGCGCTGCATCCCTTGCTCGAACCACTGGCCTTCCTGCTGGGGGAGTGGGTGGGGGAGGGCGAAGGGTCGTATCCGACCGACATCCGGGACTTCCGGTACCGGGAGACGACCCGGTTCTGGCACGGGGGCAAGCCGGTGTTGCTCTACAGCCAGCAGACGACCGACCTCGACGACGGGGCGCCCCTGCACACCGAGATGGGCTTCTGGCGGCCTCAGCCCGACGGGCGTCTCGAGGTGGTCATCAGCCATCCGACGGGCCACGCCGAGCTGGGCGAGGGCACGGTGGCCGACGGGGTGATCGAACTGGTCAGCACGACGGTGGCGGCCACCGCGACGGCCAAGGAGGTGACCGCGGTCGAGCGGACCTTCCGGGTCGCACGCGACGACCTGACGTACTCGCTGGCGATGGCGGCGGTCGGCCAGCCCATGACCCATCACCTGGCGGCGACGTTGACCCGGGCCTGAACGCGCCCCCGGGCCGGGCCGTGTGGTCGGGGCGGTGGGTACCCTCGGCTCGATGAGGGGTCGCACGGTGACGACGCTGACCCACCGTTTCCGGGACGGTGCGTTGGCCCGGACGCCCGACGCCTTGATCGTCGAGGAGCCACTCGCCGTCGACCTGGACGGGACCCTGGTGGCCACCACCATGCGCACCCCGGGCCATGACTTCGAGTTGGCCGTGGGACTCTGCTTCACCGACGGCCTCCTGGGCGGGGCACCGGTCCTTCGCTGTCGCTACTGCGGGACGGGCTCGGCCGTCGACACCGAGTTCAACGCCGTCTCGGTGGAGACCGGCGGCCGGGCCCCGACCCCCACGTCCCGGCTGACCACCACCACCTCCAGCTGCGGGCTGTGCGGCTCGACCTCGCTGGACGAGCTGTCCGAGCAACTCTCGCCCCTGCCGGCCACCGAGCCGTTCACGCCCGGCCTCCTGCTCCAGGCCGCGGCGAAGGCGGCGGTGGACCAGGAGCTCTTCGCCGCCACCGGGGCCGTGCACGCCGCCGCCGCCTTCGACCGGGAGGGGACACCCCTGCTCGTGCGGGAGGACATCGGACGCCACAACGCCGTGGACAAAGTGGTGGGCCACCTGTTCCTGGAGGGGGCCCTGCCGGCCACCGGGCTCGGGCTCTTCGTCAGTGGCCGGGCCAGCTTCGAGATCGTGCAGAAGGCCTGGGCGGCGGGGTTCGCCGCGGTCGTGGCGGTCAGCGCCCCGTCCGCCCTGGCGGTGGACACCGCTCGCGCCGCGGGGCTGCAGCTGGCGGGCTTCGCCCGCGACGGCCAGCTCAACCTCTACGCCCCCGAGCGGTTGGCGTAGCCTCAGGACGATGCCGGGCCGCAACCGCCGAGACCGCCGAGCCACCGGTGCGCGCCTCGAGCGGCCGTTGGTCCGGGAGGGTGGGGACTTGCGCCCGGCGACCTGGGAGGAGGCCCTGGACCGGGCCACCGAGGGGTTCCGCCGGGTCCTCGACACCAAGGGCCCGACCGGTATCGGCCTCTTCAGCTGCTCCAAGGCCACCAACGAGGTGAACTTCGCGGCCCAGAAGTTCGCTCGCACCGTCCTGGGCTCCAACTACATCGACTCCTGCAACAGAACCTGACACGCACCCTCCGTCGTCGGTCTGGCGACAGTCTTCGGTGCCGGTGGTGGGACCTGTTCCTACGAGGAGGTGGAGGAGGCCGACGTCGCCCTCCTGTGGGGCTCCAACGCCCGTGAGGCCCACCCCATCTACTTCCACCACGTGCTCCGGGGCATCGAGAACGGCGCCCGGATGTACTGCGTGGACCCGCGGCGCACGTCGTCGGCCAAGTTCGCCGATGTGTGGCTGGGCATCGAGGTCGGCTCCGACATCGCCCTGGCCAACGCCCTCGGGCGGGAGATCATCGCCGCGGGCCTGACCGACGATGCCTTCATCGCCCACTCGACCCAGGGCTTCGCCGCCTACGCCGCCGCGGTCGAGCCGTACACCCTCGAGCGGGCCGAGGCGCTGACCGGGGTGCCGGCCGCGGCCATCGGGGAGATGGCCCGGGCCTACGCCACCGCGGCCAAGGCCCAGATCCTGTGGACCCTCGGCATCACCGAGCACCACAACGCCGTCGACAACGTCGTGGCCCTCTGCAACCTGGCCCTGCTCACCGGCCACGTCGGTCGCTGGGGCTCGGGCCTGGTGCCCCTGCGGGGCCAGAACAACGTCCAGGGCGGTGGGGACATGGGTGCCCTGCCCAACAAGTTCCCGGGCTTCCAGGACGTCGACGACGACGAGGCCCGGGCCCGCTTCGAGGCGGCGTGGGGGGTGCCGCTCAACCCCGAGCCCGGCCTGCACCTCACGCTCATGTTCGAGGCCATGGGTCGGGGGGACCTGAGCGGCCTCTACGTCATCGGTGAGAACCCGGCCGACTCCGAGGCCGACGTCGAGCACGCCCGTTCGCTGCTGTCGGGTCTGGACCACCTGGTCGTGCAGGACATCTTCCTGACCCGAACCGCGGAGCTGGCCGACGTCGTCCTGCCGGCGTCGGTGGCCTGGGCGGAGTGCGAGGGCACGGTCACCTCCAGCGAGCGGCGGGTCCAGCGGGTGCGGGCCGCGGTGCCGCCGCCGGGAGAGGCCCGCCACGACCACGAGATCATCGGCGAGCTGGCCCGGCGCATGGGCTACGACTGGGGCGACCCCACCCCCGAGCAGCTGTGGGACGAGGTGCGTTCGCTGTCGCCCATGCACCGGGGGATGACCTACGCCCGGTTGGAGGCCGAGGGTGGCCTGCAGTGGCCGTGCCCGTCCGAGGACCATCCCGGCAGCCCGTTCCTGCACGGCTGGCTGTGGGAGCCGGACCTCGGCGGCCGGGCGCCGGCCCCGTTCAGCGTGGTCGAGCACGCCGGCCCCCTCGACGAGCTCTCCGAGGAGTTCCCGCTCCGGCTCACCACCGGGCGGGCGCTGGACTCGTTCAACACCGGCGTGCAATCGGGCGGCTTCGACTCGCCCATCCGCTACGGCGAGGCCCTGGACGTCAACCCGGCCGATGCCGAGCGCCTCGGCGTGGTCGACGGCGAGCGGGTCCTGGTCACCTCCCCCCGGGGGGCGGTGGAGATGCCGGTGCGCATCCAGCCCGACATCCCGGCCGGCCTCACCTTCACCACCTTCCACTTCCCGGAGCTGGTCGATGCCAACCTGCTGACCAATGACGCCTGGGATCCGCGGTCGGGAACGGCCGAGTTCAAGGCCGCCGCCATCAGAGTTGACAAGATCACGGCGTGAGTGAGCCGAAGGCGAGCGGTGCCCTGCGACCCGGTCACGGAGTGACCAGGAACGGTGACGATGAGTGACCTGTTCATCGGCCCCGACCGACCGACCGACCTCGAGCAGCGAGCCGTCGACGCCGTCCTTGGCGCGGCCGGCCCAGCCGTCGAGGTCGAGACCGGGCGCTTGGTCCTCAGCGGACGGTCCCGGCAACGCGAGCGGCGTCACCGGCTGCTGCCCGCGCTGATCGCGCTGCAGGAAGAGGTGGGCTGGATCAGCCCGGGCGGCCTCAACCACGTCGCCGACCGCCTGCAGGTGCCGCCCGCCGAGGTCTACGGCGTGGCCACCTTCTACGAGCTGCTGCGCACCACCGAGCCCGCCCACGCCGGGCCGAGCACCTGGGTGTGCGTGGACGCCGCCTGCCGGATCACGGCCGACGAGGCCCCGGTGCCCGACGGGACGGTCCGTCACGACGCCCCCTGCCTGGGTCGCTGCGAGCAGGCCCCCGCCGCCTGGGTCCAACGCCGAGGCCCGGCCCACGACCTACCCGGCCCGACGCCGTTCACCCTTCCCCAGGCCGGCGACCCGAGCCTGCGGTTGCTGCGACGGGTCGGCATCGTCGACCCCACGAGCCTCGACGACTACCTCGCCCACGACGGGGGCGCGGCCCTGGCCCGGTCCCGGGAGCTGGGTCCGGACGCGGTCATCGCCGCCCTCGGCGACGCCGGTCTGTCCGGCCGCGGTGGGGCCGCCTTCCCGACCGGCGTGAAGTGGCGGGCCGTGCGGGACGCCGCCGGTGACCGCAAGCACGTCGTGGTCAACGCCGACGAGTCCGAGCCGGGCACCTTCAAAGATCGCGTGCTGCTGGAACGAGACCCCTTTGCCGTCGTCGAGGCCACCGTGATCGCGGCGGAGACGGTCGGGGCCCGCGAGGCCTGGGTCTACATCCGGGGCGAGTATCCCGAGGCCGCGGGCCGCATCGAGGCCGCCGCGGCGCAAGCCGGCGAGGCGGGCTGGCTGCGGGACGGTCTGCGCATCGAGGTCCGGCGCGGCGGCGGGGCCTACATCTGCGGTGAGGAGACGGCCCTCTTCAACTCGATCGAGGGGTTCCGGGGGGAGCCCCGCAACAAGCCGCCGTTCCCCACGACCAATGGCCTGTTCGACCAGCCCACCGCCATCAACAACCCGGAGACGCTGCTCAACGTGCTGCCGATCCTCCTGGAGGGCCCCGAGGCCTACCGGTCCCTCGGCACCGAGCACTCACCGGGGACCCGGCTGTTCTGCCTGTCGGGTCGGGTGGGCCGTCCTGGCGTCTACGAGGCGCCGTTCGGCATCGCGCTCGGCGCCCTGCTGGACCTGGCCGGCGGCGTGGCGGGGGATCTGGCCGCCGTGCTCCTGGGCGGCGCCGCCGGGATGTTCGTCGGCCCCGACGCCCTCGATCTGGCCCTCACCCTGGAGGACACCCGGGCCGCCGGGGCCACCCTCGGGTCGGGCGTGGTCATGGCCTTCGTCGCGACCGACGACCTGACCGACGTGGTCGTGCGCATCGCCGAGTTCTTCCGGGCCGAGTCCTGCGGGCAGTGCGTGCCCTGCCGCGTCGGTACGGTGCGCGTCCACGAGACCATGGTGCAGATGCGCGACCGTGGGGGTCTGACCGACGATCGGCGCGCGCTGCTGGACGAGATGGCCGCGGCCATGACCGACGCCTCCATCTGCGGCCTCGGCCACACCGCGGTCGGCGCCGTCCGCTCGGCGCTGGACCTCGGGCTGGTGGGGTCGTGATCAGGCTCACCGTCGACGGTCAGGACCTGGAGGTCGAGGAGGGCACGACCATCCTCGGGGCCTGCACGGAGGCCGCCATCGACACGCCGACCATCTGCTGGGCCCCGAACCTGACCCCGGTGAACGTCTGCCGGGTGTGCGTGGTCGAGGTCGAGGGCTCCCGGGCGCTCGTCCCGGCCTGCTCCCGGCCCGCCGAGGACGGGATGGTCGTGCACACCGACTCCGCCCGCGTGCGCCACAGCCGCAAGATCGTGCTGGAGTTCCTGGGTTCCGGCGTCGACCTCTCCCAGACCGACGGTCTCGGGCCGTGGATCGAGCGCTACGAGGCGGACCCGGACCGCTACGGCGCCGACGCGCACCCCGTCGAGCGGGTGCAGGAGGCGGTGAAGGTCCAGGACGGGCTCTACATCCGGGACTACGAGAAGTGCGTCCTCTGCTACAAGTGCGTCGAGGCCTGCGGCGACGACGCCCAGCACACCTACGCCATCGCCGTCAGCGGCCGGGGCTTCGACGCCCGCATCTCGACCGAGTTCGACGTCGAGCTGCCCGACTCGGCCTGTGTCTACTGCGGCAACTGCATCGGGGTCTGTCCCACCAACGCCCTGCAGTTCACGACCGAGTTCGACCTCCGCCAGGCCGGGGACTGGCGGCCCGAGGACCAGACCGTGACCACCACCGTCTGCTCCTACTGCGGCGTCGGCTGCAACCTCGAGCTGCACGTCCAGGACGAGCGCATCGTGAAGGTCAGCAGCCCCGTCGACCACGAGGTCACCGAGGGCCATCTCTGCATCAAGGGCCGCTTCGGCTGGCGCTACGTCCAAGGCCCCCCACCCCGTAGCGACTGATGTCGACGACCCGACTGCGGTGGTTCGCCGTGCCCGTCCAGGGCCGCCTGCTCGCCCTCGACGGCTGATCGCGTCGTCGACTGTCGCAATCGGGCGACAAGCGGCACACTGGTCCTCCATGGACCGGCGGAGGGGTTCGCGGCTCGTGGTGGTCGTCATCGCGCTGACCGTGGCCGCCTGCGGGGGCTCGGGCTACGAGTACGTCGAGAACGACGACGCCGGCCTCTACTTCCGGGTACCGGACACCTGGTCGGTCGTGCCGGTGGACACCACCGACGAGGGCATCCCGGAGACGCTCCTCCAGTCCGAGCAGTGGGTCCGCCTGCTCGACAGGTCGTCGGACCCCGATCTGGCGAACCTGCAGGCCGTGCTCCCCACCCAGCCCGTCGGCCTGGCCAGCGTCTCCTCCGTGGCCACCAACACCGAACGGGACGCGTTGGACTACGTCGCGCTGCGGTCCATGGCCCTCGGCGGGGAGGACGACCCGCTGGAGCTGGCGTCGACGGTGGACAGTGGGGTCGAGCTGGTCAGCCTCGATGACGTGACCACCGAGGAGGGCCTGCGGGGCGAGCGCATCGTCTTCACCGTCGCCCAGGACGACGGCGCCCTGGTCACCTTCGACCAGACGGCGCTGGTCAACCCGTTGACCACCGAGATCTACCGGCTCTTCCTCAAGTGCGAGGCGCACTGCTACGAGACCAACCGGGACGAGATCGACGCCATCGTCGACTCGTGGACCATCGAGCAGGAGGACTGAGCTGATGAGCCCCGACGTCCCCACGGGCCCACCTGCGGTCACCGACCACAAGGCGGGCCTGCCGGAGCCGGGTGTGCTGTCCCGGGTCCGCGACGCCGACCGTCCCACCCGCAAGCCCCTGGCCCTGTGGGACCGGATCAAGATCCTGCTGCTGCTCGGCGTCCTGTTCTGGTTCTTCGTGTGGTCCGAGATGGCCGACAACCCGATCCTGCCCTTCGAGGAGGCCCTGGAACGGACGCTGGAGGCCAAGTGGTGGATCCTGGCCCTGGTGGGCCTCGAGGCCATGCGCCAGGCCCACTTCCTGCTGGCCGAGTCCTGGCCCGGCTACCACCGCTTCTGGGCCCACGGTGTGTTCGCCCGCTTCGAGGCCCGAGCCGCCCGTTACGACGACTGGAACCGCTTCCGGGTGGCCCGGGTCGTCAAGTTCGTGGTCTTCCTGGTCCTGCTCAGCATCGTGCTGGGGGCCATCTTCGACGTCTCGCCGCTGACGGCGCTGTTCGAGCTCCCGGCCCGCCTGGTCAGTGCGCTGCCGTGGGTGTTCCAGCTCGCCTTCGGCTTCTTCTTCGTCATGTTCCAGTTCATCGGGCTGTTCTGGTTCTTGTCGAAGGGCGGCATCGACACCTACTTCCCGGATGACATCGAGACCCGGATGGACGACGTCTGGGGCCAGGACGCGGTGGTGGCCCGGGTCCGGGAGAACATGCTCTTCCTCGAGGAGCCTGAGAAGATCGAGGAGAAGGGCGGCTACGTCCCGGGCGGCATCCTGCTGTGGGGCCCACCGGGCACCGGCAAGACCCTGATGGCCGAGGCGGTGGCGGGGGAGACGGGCAAGCCGTTCGTCTTCGTCGACCCGGGGGCCTTCATCAACATGTTCATGGGCGTCGGCATCCTCAAGGTGAAGTCGCTCTTCCGGAAGCTGCGCAAGTTGGCCCTCCGCTACGGCGGGGTCATCGTGTTCTTCGACGAGGCCGACGCCCTGGGCAGCCGGGGGAACCTGACGCCGGGACCGCTCGGCGGTCAGGCGACGTCGGCCCCGGCGGCGTGGGACGACCACCAGCGCTGGCTGTCGCCCGCCTCCCGCGAAGCCGTGCTGCGGGCCGGCCTGGGCGGTGCCGCAGAGGCGACGGGGCCGACCCGGGACGGGATCATGATGGGGATGGGCGGCGGGGGCGGAGGGGGCGGCACGCTCCAGGCCCTGCTGACGGAGCTGTCCGGCCTCAAGAAGCCCCGGGGCTTCCTCAACCGCTACGGCCGCCGGCTGTTCGGCATGCGACCCAAGCCGCCGCCGAAGTACCGCATCCTCGTGATGATGGCCACGAACATGCCCCAGACCTTGGACGAGGCCATGCTCCGGCCGGGCCGCATCGACCGCATCTACAAGGTGGGGTATCCGTCCAAGGAGGGCCGCAAGCGCACCTACGCCGGCTACTTCGACAAGGTGGCCCACGACCTCACCGACGAGGACATGGAGAAGCTGTCCACGATGACCCCCTACGCCACGGGGGCCACCATCAAGGACCTGGTCAACGAGGCCCTCATCGTCGCCATCCGCAGCGGCCGGGACCGGATCACCTGGCGGGACGTGCTGGTGGCCAAGCAGATGAAGGACCTCGGCCCGCCCGAGGACGTCGAGTACATCGAGCGGGAGCGCCACGCCATCGCCGTGCACGAGGCCTGCCACGCGGTGATCGCCTACCGCGAGCGCAAGCACCTCCAGATCGACCTCGCCACCATCGAGAAGGGCGGCGGCTACCTGGGCATGGTCAGCTCCATCAAGCCCGAGGACCAGTTCACCCGCTGGCGCTCCGAGTACGAGGCCGACATCAAGGTCTCCCTCGCCTCCCTGGCCGGCGAGCGGGAGTTCTTCTCGGGCGACAGCTCGTCGGGGGTGTCGGCCGACCTCGAGGGGGCCACGACCCTGGCCACCCTCATGGAGGGCTTCTGGGGGATGGGCTCGACCGTCGCCAGCCATGGCGTGACCCACCGGGTCGGGGTGGGCGGCGGCGGCCGCCCGACCGGTGACGACGAGCACGAGAAGGACCTGCTCCAGCACGCCGCGCTGGGCCAACGCATCGAGGAGAACCTGGCCCGCCTGCTGGAGGAGACCGTCGAGCTGGTCCGCGAGCACCGGCACGAGATCCTGGCCGTGGCTCACGCCCTCGAGCAGCACAAGACGTTGGCCGGCGAGGACGTGATCGCCGTCATCGAGGGGACCGAGGGACCGCTGGTCGACGGCCGGGTGTACCACGACACCACGGCCGAGGAGGTGCTGGAGCGGTACCACGAGGTGGCCATGGCCGCCCATCGGGACCACGCCCCGGTCGACGCCCGCCTCCCCGAGCTCACCAACGGCCACCGCCCCCTGACCGTCGCCCCCGTCGCCCCCACCGAGTGAACGGGGTCAGGCCTGGTTGAGCTCGCGGTAGACGGCGGGGACGACCTTGCGGAGGTAGCCCACGGGCGTGATGAAGGAGCGGCCGCGCCGGCGGTGGCGGTAGGCGATGGGCACCTCGGCGTAGCGGTAGCCCTTGGCCAGCAGGTCGAGGGTGAGGACCTGGGCGTAGTTGTAGTCGTGGACGATCTCCGCCTCGGCGGCCGCCGAGGGGGACAGCGCCCGGTAGCCCGACTGGGCATCGGCCAGCGGCCGCCGGGCCACGAACGAGGTCAGCCGGGTGAGCAGGCGGTTGCCGACCCAGCGGTGGGGGCGCATGTCGGGCCGTCCGTGGGCGAAGCGGTCACCGACCACATAGTCGGCCTCCCCGGCCAGGATCGGGGCGACCATCGCCTCGAGGTCGCCGGGGTCGTACTCCTCATCGGCGTCACAGAACACCACGGCCGCCGCCCCCCGGCGCCGGCCCTCGGCCAAGCCGGACCGGACGGTGGCCCCCAGCCCCCGGTTCCGCTCTCGGCGAATGACCTGCGCACCGGCCCGGAGGGCCACCACCGCGGTGTCGTCCCGGGAGCCGTCGTCGATGACCACGCAGTCGACCGTTCTGCCGAGCACGGTGGTCGGCACCCGGGCCACCACCTCGCCCACGGTGGCGGCCTCGTCGTGGGCGGGCAGGAACAGCAGCACGGGGCCGTCACCGGGCGGCAGGGCGCCGGGCGGGGCCACGACGGGTTGCAGGCGCAGGCGGCCGGCCAACCCGGGCGCGGGCCAGAGCACGGCGCTGCCCCCGGCCAGGAACGAGTAGGCGGTGCTGATGGCGTGGACCACGAGGGTGGCGGCGAGGCCCTCGGCGGCGCCATAGCCGAGAGCGACGAAGGTGGCGGTGCCCGCCGCCTCGAAGGTGCCCAGCCCGCTGGGGGCCACGGCCGCCACCTGGGAGCACACGGTCGTGGCCGTGACCAGCAGGGCCTGTTGGTAGCCGAGGTCGAGGCCGACCAGGCGGGCCCCCTCCATGACGAGCACCGCCTCGAGCAGCCAGGCCGAGGCGGTGGCGGCCAGCACGGCGGCGGTCGGTAACCGGACCTCGGCCCCGCCGTGTGCGGCGCGGCGCAGCCACCACCAGGCCGCCGAACCCGCGGCCGCCGCCAAGGCGAGGGCCACGGCGAACCAGGGCCCGGCCAGCGACCAGAGGACGGCCCCGCCGGCCGCGGCGCCGATGGCGGCGAGGGTGATCAGGTCGGCCACCCGCAGGGTCACGGTGGAGGCGGTGGCTGGGCCCACGCCGATGCCGGCCCGGCGCACGACGCTCAGGATCCGCAGCGGCTCGCCGAGCCGGAGGGGGAGCAGGTGGTTGGCCCCATAGGCCAGGTGGATGCCGGCCAGCGAGTGGGCCAGGCTCAGGCCGGGCAGGACCCGGTGCCACGCCCAGGCTCGCACGACGAAGGCCGAGGCCAGGGCCAGCACGGCGACGGTGACCGGCCCGGGCCGGTCCCGGGCGGCGTGGTAGGCGTCGGCGAGGGCCTCGCGGTCCACCCCGCGGGCGATGAGGACCACGGCCAGGGCCGTGCTGGCCAGGCCGACCACGGTGAGCCAGGCGCCGCGGTGCCGTTGCGGGAGGCGGACAGTCGACGACATGTAAGGGAAGCCTTACACACGACAGGCCCAGCGGGCCAGCCCACCCGTACAGTGGGCCCATGGCCGAGCCGTTGCGTCCCCAGGTCGGGTGGGGTGTCCTCCACCTCTTCTGCAAGCCGACCCCCGCCACCGATCCCCAGGCGGTGATCGCCGCGGTGAAGGCCGCGGAGGGCGCGGGCGACCAGGTCGTGCCCGTGGCGGTCCTGGGTCACAAGGCCGACCTCGCCTTCATGGTCCTCGGCGACGAGCTGCGCCGTCAGCGCCGCTTCCAGACCGAGCTGCAGGCCGCCGGCCTCGAGATCGTGGACTCCTACGTCTCGCTCACCGAGGTCAGCGAGTACGCCCAGGGCATGCCCGAGGAGATGAAGATCCCGCGGCTGCACCCCCAGCTCCCGCCGGAGGGCAAGTCCGCCTGGTGCTTCTACCCGATGTCGAAGAAGCGGGAGCCGGGGCAGAACTGGTTCACCGAGCCCTACGAGCGCCGCAAGGAGCTGATGCTCGAGCACGGCACCTCGGGCCGGAAGTTCGCCGGGCGGGTCCTACAGGTGGTGACCGGCTCCACCGGCCTGGACGACTACGAGTGGGGGGTGACCCTCTTCGCCGTGCACCCCGACGATCTCAAGGAGGTCGTCTACACGATGCGCTTCGACGAGGCCTCCGCGGTGTACGCCGAGTTCGGCCCCTTCTACGCGGGCATGGTGACCCCGGTCGAGGATCTGTTCGTCGACGCGTAACTTGCGCGGGGCCAAGGGTTCTCTAGACTCCGGCGATCCACCGACGGGGTGGGTCCGAGGGGAGACGGCAGGGACGTTGCGTATCCGGACGGTGGTGCCCTCCGCGGTCCTCGTCGCGTGTGCCATCGGCCTCCTCGCCTCACCCGCGTCCGGCCAGGTCGCGGACGAAGAGCGCGAGCAACGGGTCACGTCCGTGTCGGCCACCCTGACCTACGACGTGGGCGAGGGCGAGGACGCCGTCGACACCCCCGCGGTGGGCGTGACCTTCACCGTCACGGCCGGTGACGAGGAGATCGGCACCGGCGAGACCGACGACGAGGGGGTGTTCCTCCTGGAGGTGCCCGGCCCCGGTGAGTACACCGTCACCGTCGACCCCGAGACGGTCCCCGACGGCGTCGAGCTGGTCGACACCGAGACCCTGAGCCGCACGGTCGAGGTCAGCCCCCAGGAGACCCAACGGGTCCTGTTCGCCCTCCAGGAGGAGGGAGCGGTCAGCACGCGGGACCAGTCGAGCGACCTCGACCGGTTCCTGCAGCTCACCGTCGAGGGCATCAAGTTCGGCCTCGTGATCGCCATGATGGCCGTGGGCCTCTCGCTCATCTTCGGCACGACCGGCCTGACCAACTTCGCCCACGGCGAGATGGTCGTGGTCGGCACGATCCTGGTCTGGTACCTGAACGACGCCGGGGTCTGGCTGCCCTTCGCCACCCTCGTCGGGATGACGGTGATGTTCTTCGCCGGCGCGGGCTTCGACCGCGGCCTCTGGCGTCCGCTGCGCCACCGCGGGACCAGCCTGATCTCGATGCTGGTCGTCAGCATCGGCGTGTCGCTGGTCATCCGGTACCTCGTGCTGTACGTGTTCGGGGGCCGGCCCAAGGCCTTCCTCGACTTCGCGGTGCAGACCCCCTACGACTGGGGCCCGATCACGGTGGTGCCCAAGGACCTCTGGTCGATCGGCCTCTCCCTCATCGTCCTCACCGCCGTCGGCCTGGTCCTCACCCGGACCCGCACCGGCAAGGCCATCCGGGCGGTGGCGGACAACCCGGACCTGGCCCGCTCGTCGGGCATCGACGTGGACCGCGTGATCCTGGTGGTGTGGGGTGCCGGGGCCTCGCTGGCGACCCTGGGCGGGGTGCTCTTCGCCAGCAGCGAGCTGGTCGACTGGCAGTTCGGCTTCAAGCTGCTGCTGCTCATGTTCGCCGGCGTGACCCTGGGTGGCCTCGGCACGGCGTTCGGCGCCTTCGTCGGCAGCCTCATCGTGGGCATCATCATCCAGGTCTCGACCCTGTGGATCTCCCCCGAGCTCAAGAACGTCAGCGCCCTCACCCTGCTGATCCTGATCCTCGTGGTGCGCCCCCAGGGCATCTTCGGGCAACGCGAGCGGATCGGCTGAGAGGCGACACGTGGACTGGGGAAACATCATCGAGAACGCCCTGCGGGCGGGGGTGAGCCGGGAGGCCGCCGTCTTCGCCATCGCCGCCATGGGGCTGAACGTCCACTTCGGCTTCACGGGCCTGCTCAACTTCGGCCAGGTCGGGTTCATGGCCATCGGGGCCTACGGCGTCGGCATCGGGATCACCTACTACGGATGGCACCCCGTCACGGCCCTCATCGTGGGGATCCTCGGTTGCGTGATCCTGGCCCTGTTGCTCGGCCTGCCGGCGCTGCGGCTGCGGGCCGACTACCTCGCCATCGTGACCATCGCCGCGTCCGAGATCATCAGAACCGTCTTCCGTTCGGTGTCGCTGCGCGACTTCTCGGGCGGGTCCAACGGCATCAACGGCTTCGCCAGCGGCTTCTACTACTTCAACCCCTTCGACCCACAGCAGGAGTACGGCTTCAGCCCGTTCCGGTTCTTCGGCAACCAGCTCTGGATCATCCTCACCGGCTGGGCCATCGTCGGCCTCGTCACCCTGGTCACCTTCGCCCTCATGCGGGCCCCGTGGGGACGGGTCGTGCGCTCGATCCGGGAGGACGAGGACGCCGCCCGGGCGTTGGGCAAGAACGCCTACGGCTACAAGGTGCAGAGCCTCATCATCGGCGGCGTCATGGGTGGCCTCGCCGGCATGGTGCTCTCGATCGGCTCCCAGACCGTGCAGCCCGACGCCTACTCGCCGCCGATCACCTTCTTCCTCTACACCGTGCTCATCCTCGGCGGCCTCGGTCGGGTGTGGACGCCCATCGTGGGCTCGATCATCTTCTGGATGCTGCTCTCCCTGACCGACAACTTCCTGCGGGAGGCCGTCGACAACAGCTTCCTCGGGATCGACAACATCATGGACGGCGTCCAGGTCGGCCAGATCCGGTTCATGCTCGTCGGTGCCGGCCTGGCCCTCCTGATGATCTTCCGGCCGCAGGGCCTGTTCGGGAACAAGCAGGAGATGGCCCTTGAGCTGTGAGCGGCATGGCTGATCTCGTCGGCGCCCTCGCGCTGATCCTCGGCTCGGTGGGCGTCGCCTTCTGGGTGACCGCCGGCATCGACGCCTTCTCCCAGCCCGCCTCGGCCTGGGAGGCGGTGCACCTGCCCCGCACCGTGTGGCTGGTGGCCATCGCCTTCTTCGGCTTCATCGCCGGGCCCTTCTACCTGCTGGGCCCGAAGCGGAAGATGGCCTCGGCCCTCGCGGTCACCCGGGCCCATCGCCCGATCGCCGCCACGGGCGTGTTCGCCGACGTCGAGGGCCGACCGGGCGTGGCCAAGCCGGACCCGATCCTCGTGGTGGACAACGTGCAGCGCCGGTTCGGCGGTCTCACGGCGGTCGACGTCGACCACCTCGAGATCCAGCGCGGGGTGATCACCGGCCTCATCGGCCCCAACGGGGCCGGCAAGACCACCCTGTTCAACCTGCTCACCGGCTTCGACACCCCGGACGAGGGCACCTGGGAGTTCAACGGCGTCGACATGGCGGGTGCCGTGGCCCACCTCATGTCGGGCCACGGCATGGTCCGCACCTTCCAGCTCACCAAGGCGCTGTCCAAGATGACCGTGCTGGACAACATGATGCTCGGGGGCATCGACCAGACGGGCGAGAAGTTCACCGCCTCGTTCGTGCCTGGAACCTGGCGGGCCCAGGAGGAGGAGCTCCGGGAGCGGGCCGTCGAGCTCCTCGACCGCTTCGGCATGGCCCACATGACCAACGAGTACGCCGGCACTCTCTCGGGTGGCCAGCGCAAGCTGCTGGAGATGGCCCGGGCCCTGATGACCGAGCCCGCGCTGGTCATGCTCGACGAGCCCATGGCCGGGGTCAACCCGGCCCTCACCCAGTCCCTGCTCGGCCACGTGAAGGCCCTGCGGGACGAGGGCATGTCGGTGATCTTCGTGGAGCACGACATGGACGTGGTCCGCGACATCAGCGACTGGGTGGTGGTGATGGCCGAGGGCGCGGTGATCGCCGAAGGCACCCATGACGACGTCACCGGCGACCCGGCGGTGATCGACGCCTACCTCGGCACCGATCACGGCGAGTCGGCGGCCGCGGGCCCGGTCACCCACGCCCACGAGGAGAGCGAAGACGTCATCGAGGCACGCGAGGAAGCCGTCGAAGGGACCCCTGAGGATGTCTGACGAGTTCCTGCTGGAGGCCAGCGGCATCGTGGCCGGCTACGTGCCGGAGGTCAACATCCTCAACGGCTGTGACCTCGAGCTGCGGGAGGGCGAGCTGGTCGGCATCATCGGCCCCAACGGCGCCGGGAAGTCCACCCTCATCAAGGCCCTGTTCGGCCTCCTCCCGGTCCGGGAGGGCTCGGTCACCCTCCGGGGCGAGGACGTCACCGGCCAGGACGCCCACGAGCTGGTCCGAGCCGGCATCGGCTACGTGCCCCAGCGGGAGAACGTCTTCCCCCGCCTGACCGTCGCCGAGAACCTGGAGATGGGCGTCTACCAGGCCCCCAAGACCTTCACCGCCCAGCGGGACCGGGTGTACGGCATGTTCCCCCGCCTGGCCGAGCGGGCCGATCAGCGGGCCGGGCTCCTGTCCGGTGGTGAGCGCCAGATGCTGGCGATGGGCCGGGCCCTGATGATGGAGCCCTCGGTGCTGCTGCTGGACGAGCCGTCGGCCGGCCTCAGCCCCGCCCTGCAGAGCGAGGTCTTCGAGCGGGCCGACCAGATCAACCAGGCCGGCGTCTCGATCATCATGGTCGAGCAGAACGCCCGCCGCTGCCTGCAGGTCTGTGACCGGGGCTATGTCCTGGACCAGGGCCAGAACGCCTACACGGACGCCGGCGACGCCCTCCTCCACGACCCCAAGGTCATCGAGCTCTACCTCGGGACCCTGGCCAAGGCCTGAGCACCGTTCAGTCGGCCTGACGCGAAGGAGCCGCCCCCGAAGGGGCGGCTCCGACGCTGTGGTCCGTTCGGACCGGGGAGTGGTTACTCCTCGATCGCCGCGAACTGGAACTCGGTCAGGCTGTCATCGATGGTGTTGTCGGCGCCGTACTGGAGGATCGCGAAGCTCGCCTCCGTGGGCTCACCGGCGTCACCGAAGGTGTAGGGACCGCCCGCACCGTCGTAGTCGATGTCCTCACCCTCCCCGACGAGCGCCAGGCACTCCTCGTAGGTGGTGCAGGTGGTGCCGTCCCGGGTCACCCCGTTGATCTGGGCCGCAACCTCGACCGGATCGTCGGTGGCGGCCACCTCGGCGGCCAGGGCGGTGATGATGATGGCGTCGTAGTTCTCGGGGGCGTAGGAGAAGTCCTCCAGCGCCGGGTCCACCTCGAGGAGGCGGTCCTTGAACTCCTGGGACACCTCAGCCGAAGGCAGCGTGCCCCGGATGCCCTCGAGGATGCCGGGATCGGTGAAGTTCTCAGCGAGAGCGTTCCCGATGTTGCCGTCGACGAGATAGATGTTCTTCTCGCCCTGCGTGTAGCCCGCCTCGAACAGTGAGGTCAGGATCTGCGCGGACTCCTCGAACCCGATCATGACGAAGGCGTCAGGGTCGGCGGCGACGATCTCGCCCACCTCGGCGTCGAAGTTCTCGGCTGCGGGGTCATAGACGATCCCGCCGTCGTTGACGACTTCGGCACCGGCCTCGGCCAGGGGCTCTGCGGTGTACTGCAGGAGGCCCTCACCGTAGGGATCCTGGCGAGCCATGATCCCGACCGTGGCGTTGCCGTCGGCAACGATCAGGTCGGACAGCACGCGGCCCTGGAGCACGTCGGACGGGGCGGTACGGAAGTACAGCCCGTTGTCGTCGTACGTCGTGAAGTCCGGCGAGGTGTTGGCCCCGGAGAACTGGATGACGTTGGCGCCGGTGATCTTGTCGATGACCGTGAACGACACGCCCGAAGAGGCGGCGCCGATGATGGCGTCGACCCCGTTGGCCAGGTGACGGTCGGTGGTCTGGTTGGCGATGTCGGTGTTCGTGTCGCCGGAGTCACCCGGATCGAACGTGACATCGGCACCGAGCACACCGCCGGCGGCGTTGATGTCCTCGACGGCCAGCTGGACGCCCGCTTCCTCGGGTGGCCCGAGGAACGCAAGGTCACCCGTCTGGGGCAGCAGGCCACCGAAGGCCAGGACCCCGTCTGCGCTGCCACCGGCAGGCTCGGTGGTGTCGGTCGTGTCATCGGTCGTGTCGTCACTGGCCTCGTCGTCCCCACTGTCGTCACCGCAAGCAGCGGCGACGAGTGTGAAAGCGAAGAACAGGGCCAGCAGACGCCACAGACGTCCCTTGAATCGCATTTCTCTCCCCTCGGAAAGCAGCATGCCGTGGCGTCATCGCCACGGACGGGGAGGAGCATAGGCCCTCGACCCCGCCAGTGTCCTTCGCGCAACCGAGCTGTAACAGAGGCACAATCCTGCGGACACGAGGAGGCCGGGCCGGTTGAGCACCGAACTGCTGTATCTGCACGACGCGTATCTGCGGGGCTTCACCGCCACGGTGGTCGAGGTGGACGGGAACCGGGTCCGCCTCGACCGCACCGCGTTCTACCCGACGGGCGGCGGCCAGCCCCACGACACCGGGACCCTGGCCGGTGAGGACGGCAAGGCCCGCGTGACCGAGGTGACCAAGCACGATGCGGACGCCTGGCACACCCTCGAGGGCCCGGTCCCGGCGGTGGGCGCGACGGTCACCGGCACCCTGGACTGGGAGCGGCGCCACGGCCTCATGCGGACCCACAGCGCACTGCACATCCTCTGTGGGGTGATCTGGAACGAGTGGGCCACCGCGGTGACCGGCGGGAACATGACGCCGCTCGCCGCTCGGATGGACTTCGAGTTCGACCCCCTGCCCGAGGGCTTCGGCGCCCGGGTCGAGGAGCTGGTCAACGCCGAGATCGCCGCGGACCGGCCCATCGAGGTCGGCTTCCTGCCCCGGGACACCGCCGTTGCCGACGAGGACCTCATCCGGACCAAGGTCAACATGATCCCCGGGTCCGTCACCGAGATCCGGGTGGTGGACATCGTCGGCCTGGACAAGCAAGCCGACGGCGGCACCCACGTGGCCTCGACCGCGGAGGTCGGCGGGGTTCGGGTGGTCAAGACCGAGTCCAAAGGCAAGGCGAACAAGCGCATCCGCCTCGAGGTGACCGATGGGGTGAGCGGCGGGCCGAAGAGGCCGCAGGGCGATGAGCCGTCAGGCGAAGAGCCATGAGCACTGACACCCTCGGGCGGCTCCGCCGGACGCTGGGCGACCACGACCGGGCGGTCGTGGCCTTCTCCGGCGGCGTCGACTCCGGGCTGCTGGCCTACGTCGCCACCGAGACCCTCGGCGTCGACCGGGTGCTCTGTGCCACGGCCGTCTCCCCGTCTTTGGCCGCGGCCGAGCGGGCCGCCTGCCGGGACCTGGCCGCTGACTGGGGCCTCCGGTGGCGGGAGGTGACCACCGAGGAGATGGCCCGAGCCGCCTACCGGGTCAACGACGGCGACCGGTGCTTCTGGTGCAAGGACGCCCTGATGGACGCGCTCAGCCCCCTGGCCGACGAGGCCGAGGCCACCGTCCTGCTCGGGGTCAACGTCGACGACCTGGGCGACCACCGCCCCGGCCAGGAGGCGGCCCGGCAGCGAGGGGCTCGCTTCCCGCTCGTCGAGGCGGGCCTCACCAAGGAGGACGTCCGGACGGCGGCGCGGGACCTGGGCCTGGAGGTGTGGGACAAACCCGCCGCCCCCTGCCTGGCCTCCCGGGTCCCGTACGGCTCGGAGGTGTCGGTCGGGGTGCTGGGCCGGGTGGAACGGGCCGAAGCCGGGCTGCGGGCCCTCGGCTTCGCCGACCTGCGGGTCCGCCACTACGACGACCTGGCCCGCATCGAGGTGCCGGTGGGTGACCTGGCCGCGGTGCTGGACCGCCGTCGGGAGGTGGTGACCCTCGTGCAGGCGGCGGGCTACCGGTATGTCACCCTCGACCTCGAGGGCCTGCGCTCGGGCAACCTGAACGGAGCCCTCGGCCTGGGTGACGGCGACGCGTGAGGAAGCTGGGGGTCACGGTGGGGCTGCTGCTGGCCCTCCTGCTGGTCCTCGTCGTGCTCGACGTGGTGGCCAAGGGCTTCGTCGAGGCCCGGGTGGAGGACGAGTTCCGCAACGGTGGTCGGATCGATGTGCAGGAGGTCGACTTCGCCATCGACTCCTTTCCCTTCCTCGTCCGCCTGGGGGCCGTGGGCGAGGTCAGCGCCTCACTGCACCTCGGCGGCATCGAGGAGCGGGGGGTGTCCGTCGACGCCTTCGACCTCGAGGTGGACGGATTGGTGTTCGATCGGGTGTCGGCCTTCAACGGCGACGTCCGGGTGACCGACCTCGAGCAGGCGACCACCTCGATCTCGCTGAGCGAGGCCAGCATCGAGGACCTGGCCGGCGTGCCGGTGACCATCGCCGCCGACGGCACGGTGACCGCCGGCGGGGCCACTGCGCAGGCCGCGATGGAGGGCCGCGAACTGGTCCTCACCGGCGAGGGTCTCGGGCGCGTCCCCGTGCCCATCCGCCTCTCGCGGTTCCTGCCCTGTGACCCCGAGGTGGCCGTGGCCGACGAACAGGTCACCCTGACCTGTGTCACCGACGAGCTGCCCCCGGTGGTCAACCGGGTCCTCGGCGACGCCGGCCCCATCGTCCGCGGCTGAGCCCTACCAGTGGCCGGTGCCGGAAGCGCCCTTGAACGGACCCACCACCTTCGAGGTGATCCAGCCGCCGTAGAAGTCGCCTTCGTTGGTCTGGACCTGCTCGTCGTCGACCCAGCAGGCATCCATGAGCCGGGGGTAGAAGGCGAGGTGGCCGGTGATCGCCACGAAGCCCGGGGTGGGTGACGGGTAGGACCAGGCCGCGGCGGGTGCGACCCGGTCGCCGACGTGGACGTCCCAGTAGTCGGCGTGGCCCTTCCACTCACAGAAGGTGTGCCGTGGCGTGGGCGTGAGGCGCTCCAGGGCCACGTCCTCGGGCGGGAGGTAGAAGGCCGGCGGCTGGCTCGTCTCCAGGACCCGGAGGGCCCGGGTCGTCTCGGCGACGAGGACACCCCCGAACTGGACCCGGACGCGGGCGCCGGTCGGTTCGACCCGGGGCGGACGGGGGTAGTCCCACACCGACTCCTGGCCGGGGCCGGGCGGGATGCGGGTGGGGCGACGGCTCATGACCGACAGGATGGCCCGGTGGACGACGATCCCGAGCGCGCCCTGGCCGAGATGGCCGATGCGCTCGGCGACGCCATCGAGGCGACGGTCGGGCCGTGGCTCATCGGGTCCGTGCGGCGGGTCGCCGCCGCCCAGCGCCTGGACATCGGCGACCGGCTCCTCCTGGCCGCCGAGGCGGCCGCCAACGCGGCGAAGGCCGACGTCGTGCCGAAGGTCCGGGCGCTGCTGGCCGCCGACATCGACGAGCAGACGACCACCCCGCTCGCGCTGCTGCGGGAGGCCGTCGGCCCGGCCACCGCCGTGCTCGCCGAGCTCGGTGCCGTGCCGGTCGACCGGGACCCGTTCGCGGTTCGGGCCTTCCCCGAGGACGTCTACGGCCTGGGCCCGGCCACCTTCGAGGACGTCGCTCCGGAGTTGAAGGACCTCGGCCTCGAGTGGGGCGCGGCCAAGGCCTTCGTCCACCTCCGCCGCCGTCGGGAGGACTGACCACTTCGGGTCGTCGGGCTGGGGGGGGACGAAACCGCGGCAACCACGGGGGCGTGGGGACGGGCCGCCGGCCGCTCGGGGGCATCCGGGTCCTCCGCCGGCCTGAAATCCCACTGGCGGTGATCACATTTCGTTCTGGCGCCCGATCTGCCGCCTATGACCGGCAGATCGGGCGCCAGAACGGAGAAGGAGGGGCAACCCAGCGGTGCGGCCACGGAGGGTGGCGAAATGACGCTGGAAGGGCATCGCCGAGCCCGGCGGGGGGAGCCAGGCCCCGTGGTTGCCGTCGGTTTCGGTGTCGGTCAGTCGGCTTCGGCTTCGGGGAGGGCGACGGTGAGGGCGTTGACCGTGCTCTCCAGGAGCCACCCCAGGTACTCGTAGGCCGCCTGGGCGGGGGCCTCGGGGTCGTCGGGGTCGATGGGGCCGGTGTCGTCCTCGGACACGTCGAGGCGGGTGCCGAGCACCAGGCGCAGATCGTTGAAGGTCCGCAGCCAGGTACCCAACTGCTCCTCGTCCAGGGCGGGGAGCACGATCGTGTCCTCGACCTGGTCGATGGCGGCCAGCCGCTGGGCGAGCAGGTCGTCGTGGACCATGCCCTGGTACTCGGCCTCGAGGTCGTCCCGGCCGGGGTAGGCGGTGGGGAAGAGGCGACGGACGCCCGAGTCCTCGGTGATCTGGCCGCCCCCTTCCAGCTTCAGCAGCGTGCGGAGCTGGGCGAGCAGCGACTTGAGCAGCAGCTGCTCGGGCTCGCTCAGGCGGACGGTGAAGGAGCCGTCCCGTTCCCGGCGGACCGGCCCTCCGCCGAAGCCGAAGGCCATTACGGAGCGTCCTCCTGCTGCATCGTGGCCCAGAGGCCGTGTTCGTGCAGGCGCATGACGTCCAGCTCGGCCTTCTCCCGGCTGCCGTTCGACACGACCGCCCGGCCCTTCTCGTGGACGTCGAGCATGAGGGCGGTGGCCTTCTCCAGGGAGTAGCCGAAGAGCTTCTGGAACACGTAGGTCACATACGACATGAGGTTGATGGGGTCGTTCCAGACCAGGACGATCCACGGCCGGTCGACGTCGGTGACCTCGACGACATCCGGGTCCCCGACCTCGACCGGGCTGGTCGAGCTCACGGCGCGGCCAGGGCGGGCTCGGCCCCGGAAGCCACGGTGGGCTCGACCACCCAGAGGGAGAGGTGCAGCTGCAGCACCGTGATCCAGACGACGGTGGCCCCGAGCACGTGGAGGCCGACCAGGACCTCGGGCACGCCGTTGAAGTACTGGATGTAGCCGATCGTGATCTGGGCGGCGACGGCGGCCAGCACCGCCCCACCCCGTCGGGTGCGGACCATGAGCACCAGGAGCAGGGCGGTGACCAGCCACGCCAATCCCCCGTGGAGCCGCACCACCTCGCGGATGGCGAACGGCAGGCGCTCGACGTCGGGGTCACCGCCGTGGGGCCCGGTCCCGGTGACCGCGGTCCCGACCAGGAGGACGAGCCCGGTCAGGGTGACCAGTGTCCAGCTCAGCCGCCGGGTGGCCACCGGCACGTCCGGCCGGCGCCGGCCCTCGTCGGGCTCGCCGGCCCGGCGGTGCAGCACGACGGCATCGGCCACCAGGGCCATGGAGAGCAGGAAATGGCCCATCACGGCGGGTGGGGTCAGGTCCAGCAGCACGGTGATCCCGCCGAGGACGATCTGGGCCACGACCCCGGCCACCAGTCCCCAGGCCAACAGGACCAGGTCCTGGCGGTAGGGCGCGCGGCGGCGCGCGCCGAGGACGGCGGCGGCCACCGCGACCGACACCAGGCCGGTGATCATCCGGTTGACGAACTCGATGATCTCGGGTGTGTCCCGGAACTCCGAGACCACCTGGGTGCCGTCGCAGGTGGGCCAGTCCGGGCAACCGAGGCCGGAACCGGTGAGGCGCACGGCGGCACCCGTGACCACGATGAAGACCAGCGCCAGGAGCGCGACGGCGGTGACCTTCCGGTAGCGCTCCGGGGTCACCTCGAGCCGCGTCACGGGGTCCCAGGCTAGGGATGGCCAACCTTCGGTTCCCCATTGGGGTCGGCGAGGTCTCGGACCGTAGGCTCAGTGCCCTCATGGCGGTCACGACCCTCACGGCCACGCGTTCGCGCCTCGGTGCGTACGTCGCCCTCACCAAGCCCCGCATCATCGAGTTGCTGCTGGTGACCACGGTGCCGGTGATGTTCGTGGCCGAGCAGGGGGTGCCGGACCTCCTCCTCGTCATGACCACCGTGCTCGGCGGTTCCCTCGCCGCGGGCGGGGCCAACGCCATCAACATGGTCGTGGACCGCGACATCGACGCCCTGATGGAGCGCACCCGCAACCGTCCGCTGGTCACCGGCGAGTTGACCCCCCGGGCCGCCATGACCTTCGCCCTGGCCCTCGAGGTGGCCGCCTTCGCCCTGCTCTGGTCGACGGTGAACCTGCTCAGCGCCGTCCTGGCCGTGTCGGCCTGCCTCTTCTACGTGTTCGTCTACACGCTCTGGCTCAAGCGGACCTCGAAGCAGAACATCGTCATCGGCGGGGCGGCCGGGGCCGTCCCCACGCTGATCGGCTGGACGGCGGTGACCGACAGCCTGGCCTGGGCGCCGGTGGTGCTCTTCGCCGTCATCTTCTTCTGGACCCCGCCCCACTTCTGGGCCTTGGCCATCCGCTACCGCGACGACTACTCGGCGGCGTCGGTGCCGATGCTGCCGTCGGTGGCCGACGACGACACGGTCGGCACCCAGATCGTCCTCTACACCCTCGTGGTCTGGGCGCTGACCCTGGCCTTCGTCCCGGTCGGGGACATGGGATGGCTCTACACGGTGTCCGCCGTCGTGCTCGGCGCGGTGTTCACCTACCAGAGCGTCCGGCTCAAGGGTGACCCCACGCCGGAGCGGGCCATGGGCCTCTTCCACTGGTCGATCACCTACATCAGCCTGCTCTTCGGTGTCATGGCGGTGGATCCGCTGCTCACGTGACCGCGTGGATTCCCCCCGTCGGATACCCCCTGTGTAAAGTCCCGAACCGGCCATGACCGTGATCGAGGCACCCTCTTCCGCGCCCCCGAGGCCACCCAGGAATCCCGTCGCGAGCCGCGCGGCGTGCCTGCGCTGCTCGGCTCGGGCGACCACAAGACCATCGGACGCATGTGGATCGGCGCCTCGGCGCTGTTCCTGGTCCTCACCGTCGTGGTCGGCGTCCTGCTCGGCATCGAGCGGATCACCGTGGACGAGCTCGAGGTGCTCGGCAACGACCACGTCCTGCAGTTCTTCTCGCTCTACCGGGTGGGCCTGACGTTCCTGGTCGTGCTGCCGTTCTTCCTCGGCCTGGCCACGGCCATCGTGCCCCTCCAGGTCGGGGCATCGAGCATCGCCTTCCCCCGGGCCGCGGGCGCCGCTCTCTGGACCTGGCTCGGCGGGGCGTTGCTGCTGTTGGTCAGCTACGCCGTCGACGGCGGCCCCGTAGCCGCCCCGAACCTCGACCCCGAGTCCATCGCCATCGGCGTGCTCGGCCTGGGCCTCGTGGTGCTCGGCCTCCTGATGGCCAGCGTCTGTGTGGTGACGACGGTCTTCGCCCTGCGGCCGGTGCGGATGTCCCTGCTGCAGGTCCCGCCCTTCGCCTGGTCGATGGTCGTGGCCGGGGTGATCTGGTTGCTGTCGCTGCCCGTCTTCATGGCGGGCCTCGTGCTCGCCTACCTCGACCTGCGCTACGGCCAGCTGCTCTTCGCCCAGCCCGGCGAGCTCTACCAGCGCCTGGCCTGGGTCTTCGCCCAGCCGCAGGTCTACGCCATGGCGATCCCCGTCCTGGGCGTGGCGGCCGAGATCGTGCCGGTCTCCGCCGGCGTGGTCCAGCGGGGCCGGGGCGCGGTGTGGGTCGGGGTCGGTGGCTTCGGCGCCTTCGCCTTCGGCGCCTGGGCCCAGCCCTTCTACCGGAGCCAGCTCCTCACCGAGGCCGTCTACGTCGGGTTCGCCTTCGCCATCGGCCTGGCCCTCCTCATCGTGCTCGGCGGTGTGGCCGACAGCGCCCGGAAGGACCGCCCCGCCCTCCGTCCGGCGTTCGTCCTGTCCGTCCTGGCCCTCTTCGTCCTCCTCGCCGCCGTCGGCGCCGGGGCCGCCGGGGTGATCGAGCCCTTCCACCTGCTCGGCACCAGCTGGGAGGTCGGCCACCTCAACCTGGTGCTCACCGCCTCCCTCGTCGGCGCCACCGCCGCGCTGTGCTGGTGGGCCCCCAAGCTCTGGGGCCGTCACGTGCCCGCCCTGCTGGCCTATGCCGCCGGCCTGCTCCTCGTCGGGGGTGGGGTCGTGCTGGCCGCGGCCGAGGGTGTCGCCGGGATCCTCGACCAGCCCGCCTTCTCCTTCGCCGGCTTCGACCCCCGGGACGGGGTCGAGACCTTCAACGCCGTCGCCGCCGCCGGGGCCGTGCTGCTGGCCCTCGGCGCCGTCCTCCTCGTACTCGCCCTCCTGGGGGCCATGGTGGGCCGTGACACCGCCGAGGACGCCGGAGACCCGTGGGGCGGCCAGACCCTCGAGTGGTCGACGCCGTCCCCGCCGCCGGTCGGCAACTTCACCGGGCCCGTGCCCGAGGTGACCTCGGCCACGCCGTTGGTCACCACCGAGGAGGAAGGGGCGTAGATGTCGACGGCCACCGCCACCACCGAGCCCCTGTACCCCGCTCTGGCCGCCCCGCCACCGCCGGCCCGGCCCCGGGTCCTGCTGGTGGGCACCGTCCTGGCCTCGGCGGCCATGGTGATGGGCTATGCCGGCCTGATCGGCGTCTACGTCTCCACCCGGGCCACCAGCGCCTCGCCCTGGCTGCCCGACGGCGTCGTCATCCCGCTCTCGGCCCCCAACATGGCGGCGGTCACGCTGCTCATGTCGGTGGTGACCCTGCACTGGGCGCAGTACTCGATCCGCAACGACGACCGGCCGAACGCCTATGTGGCCCTCGGGCTCACCCTCGTGCTCGGCCTGGCCTTCGTGAACTCGGCGGTCTACCTCTTCACCCAGATGGGTGCGGCCATCGCCCGCAGCGTCCCCGAGTTCATGCTCTACGCCGTCGGCGGCTTCCACATCGCCACCGTCGCGGTCGGCATGGTCTTCGTCGCCCTGATGGCGTTCCGTGCCCTCGGCGGCCAGTACTCCGGCCGGGACAGTGAGGGTGTGGCCGCGGCCGCCGTCTTCTGGGACGCCGCCGTCGCGGTCTACCTCGTGTCCTGGCTCGCCGTCTACGTGACCAAGTAGGAGCTCATGGTTGGTACCGGCTCTCGCCTGTTCTTCGCCCTCGCCACGATCGGTCTGCTCGGCGCCGTCGCCTTCGGCCTGGCCAGCGGTGGCGATCCTGTCGGGGTCCTCTCGCTGGGCTACAAGGGAGGGGTCGGCGAGCACTTCAGCTACGCGCTCCTGACCGCCTTCGGCGTGACCGCGCTGGGCCTCGGCCTCGTCTCGGCGGCCATCCGCGACGCCGACCCCGACGCCACTGCGGCGCTGTCCGGCGTCGAGGCGCTGCCCGAGGTGCCGGCCCCGAACTCGACCAGCCCCTGGCCGCTCGTCGGCGCGGTGGGCCTGGTCATCACCGCGCTGGGCCTGGTCGTGGGCGCCGGCTACTTCATGTTCGGCCTCGTCATCCTCGCGGTCACCACCGTCGAGTGGGCCGTCAGGGTCTGGGCCGATCGGGCCACCGGCGACCCCGAGGTCAACCGCGCCATCCGCAACCGCCTGATGGCCCCGTTCGAGGTGCCGGTGGCGGCGGTGATCGTGATCGCCTTCCTGGTGCTCGGGCTCTCCCGGGTGTTCCTCGCCGTGTCCTCCACCGGCGCGTGGATCATCGGCACGTTCGTCGCCTTCCTGATCGTGCTGGGCGCCGTCGTGGTGCTCACCCGACCCCAGCAGACCAAGCGCCTGGCCACCGCCCTGCTGCTGATCCTGACCCTCGCCGTGCTCGGCGGCGGCATCGCCGGCGTGGTCGCGGGGGAGCGTGAGTTCCATCACGAGGAGCCGGCCCACGAGAGCGGGGGGTGAGGCGGGTGGCCGACTTGGACACCCCCGAGCCCCTGGGTCACACTCGGCCAGTGAGGTCCCCCCGCCTGCGCACCCTGGCCCTGGGCCTGTTCGTGGTCCTGGTGGCCGCCGGCTGCGCCTCGGACGCCCCGCTGGACACCCTGGAGCCGCAGGGTCCCGCCGCCCGCTCCATCGACAACCTGCTCAACCCCGTGATGATCATCGCGGGCCTGGTCTTCCTCTTCGTCGAGTTGGGGATCGTCTTCCTCGCCGTCCGCTTCCGGCGGCGCAAGGACGACGACGGCGAGGAGTTGCCCGCCCAGACCCACGGCAACCTCGTGCTGGAGCTGGGCTGGACCATCCTGCCCGCGGTCATCCTGGCCTTCGTCGCCGTGGGCACCCTGGCCACGCTCTTCGACCTGGCCGAAGAGCCCGAGGACGCCCTCGAGATCGAGGTCATCGGCCAGCAGTGGTGGTGGGAGTTCCGCTACGACGTCGACGGCGACGGCGAGTACGACTTCCGGACCCCCAACGAGATGGTCATCCCCGCCGGCCAGGCCGTGGACCTGGACATCACCTCACGGGACGTGATCCACAGCTTCTGGATCCCGGCCCTCAACGGCAAGCGCGACGCCGTCCCCGGTCGGCACCACTCCTGGACCCTCGAGGCCGACGAGCCCGGCACGTACTGGGGCCAGTGCACCGAGTACTGCGGCCTCTCGCACGCCAACATGCGCATGCGGGTGATCGCCCTGCCCCAGGAGCAGTACGACGCCTGGCTGGCCAACCAGGTCGAGCCGGCCGAGGCCGCCACCGGCGACGCCGTGGCCGGCGAGGAGCTCTTCACCTCCACCTGTACCTCCTGTCATCAGATCCGGGGCCTCAACGACGACTACACCGGTGCCGCCACGGTCTCGGGCTCCGCGCCGGATCTGACCCACCTGATGACGCGCTCGACCTTCGCCGGCTCGCTCTTCCGGCTCTACGCCCAGGCCGACGACGGGGACCTGAGCACCTTCTACGACCGCCTGGCCGAGGAGGGCACGTTCAACCGGGTCCAGCTCGAGGCGTGGCTGCGGGACCCGCCGGCCGAGAAGCCCATGTACGCCGACACCGCGACGCTCAACGGGGCCCTCCCTCGCGGCATGCCCGACCTGGGGCTCACCGAGGAGCAGATCGATCAGCTCGTGGCCTACCTACAGACCCTGGACTAGAGGCACACCCGTGGCACTCACCGAAGAACGCCCACTCGCCCTGCCCTCCGGGGCCGGCGCCGACGACGACTTCCAGCCGCTCGGCGTCTTCCGCCGCCCGGCCACGACCACCGGCTGGCGCAGCTGGGTCACCACCGTCGATCACAAGAAGATCGGCGTCATGTACGGGGTCACCGCCTTCTTCTTCTTCCTGGTCGGCGGCAGCGAGGCCCTGCTCATCCGGGCCCAGCTGGCCCGTCCCGGCAGCGACCTGCTCTCGGCGGAGACCTACAACCAGGTCTTCACCATGCACGGCGTCACCATGGTCTTCCTCGTGGTCATGCCCATGGCCGCGGCGTTCGCCAACTACCTCCTGCCCCTGCAGATCGGGGCCCGGGACGTCGCCTTCCCCCGGATGAACGCCTTCAGCCTGTGGTGCTTCCTGGCCGGGGGGATCTTCCTCAACACCAGTTGGTTCCTGGGCGGCGGCGCCGACGGCGGCTGGTTCGCCTACGCCCCCAACACCGGTGTCACCTTCTCACCGGGCCACGGACTCGACTTCTTCACCATCGGGCTCGTGATCACGGGCATCGCCTCCCTGGTCAGTGCGGTGAACCTGACCGTGACGGTGCTCAACATGCGGGCCCCGGGCATGGACCTCATGAAGATGCCGGTCTTCACCTGGATGATCTTCGTCGTGCAGGTCCTGTTGGTGCTGGCCCTGCCAGTCATCACCGTGGCGCTCGTCCTGCTCACCCTGGACCGGCTCTTCGACGCCAACTTCTTCAACGTCTCCCAGGGCGCCGACCCGCTCCTGTGGCAGCACCTGTTCTGGATCTTCGGCCACCCCGAGGTCTACATCCTGATCCTGCCCAGCTTCGGCATCGTCTCCGAGGTCATCCCGACCTTCAGCCGCAAGCCCATCTTCGGGTATCCCTTCATGGTCGCCTCGGGCATCGCCATCGGCTTCATGGGTTGGGGCGTCTGGGCCCACCACATGTTCGCCTCGGGCCTCGGGCCCATCTCGGTGGCGGCCTTCGCCTTGTCGACGATGTTCATCGCCGTGCCGACGGGTGTGAAGATCTTGAACTGGATGGCCACCATGTGGGGCGGCAAACTCGAGTTCACCACCGCCATGCTGTTCGCCATCGGCCTGGTGGGCATGTTCACCATCGGTGGCCTGTCCGGCGTGACCCACGCCGTGGCCCCGGCCGACACCCAGCAGACCGACACGTATTACATCGTCGCGCACTTCCACTACGTCCTCTTCGGTGGGGCGATGATGGGGCTGTTCGCGGGCTTCTACTTCTGGTGGCCCAAGGTCTTCGGCCACTTCCTGAACGAGAAGCTGGGCAAGGTCCACTTCTGGCTCATGTTCATCGGGTTCAACCTGACCTTCGGGCCGATGCACATCCTTGGTCTCCAGGGCATGTCCCGCCGGATCTACACCTACGAGGAGGGGCTCGGCTTCGACCTCTGGAACCTCGTGTCCAGCATCGGGTCCGCCGTCATCGCCGTGTCGGTCCTGGTCTTCCTGGGCAACGTGGTGAGCAGCCGGCGGGCCGCTCCCAATCAGCCGGCCCCCGGCCCGGACCCGTGGGACGCCCGCAGCCTGGAGTGGATGGTCGCCTCGCCCGCCCCCGAGCACAACTTCGACGAGATCCCGACGGTCACCCGGCTCGACGAGTTCTGGCATCGCAAGTACGGCGAGGACGACGAGGGCCGCACCGTGCGCATCGCGGCGACCGAGGACGTCACCCAGGATGGCGCCGCCACCGGGATCCATCTGCCGTCACCGTCATACTGGCCCCTGGTCGTCGCCGTCGGCCTACCCCTGGTCGGCTACGGGCTGATCTTCAACCTGGCCTGGTCCGTGCCCGGCGCCCTCCTGCTGCTCGGTGGCATCTACGGGTGGGCCCTCGAGCCCGCCGACGACGACGAGAACCCGCCGCACTACCACGCGCCGGCCGAGGCCCTGGAGGCTGGTGACGCCCCGGCCGCTGCGCTCGAGGCCGGCGAGGACGAACCGGCAACGGTCACCGACACCGAGGAGGCCGGAGCATGAACGAGGCGGCCACGCTCGACCCGGCCACCGGGCACGAGACCTTCGCGACCAGCACCGGGCTCTCCAACGAGAAGCTCGGCATGTGGGTGTTCCTGTCCTCGGAGTGTCTCCTCTTCGGCGGCCTCATCTCGACCTACCTGCTGTTGCATGACAAGTCGGTGGGCGGACCGACTCCGGAGGACGTCTTCGATATCCCCTTCACCTCGGTGTCGTCGTTCGTCCTGCTGATGAGCTCGCTCACGATGGTGCTGGCCGTGTCGGCCATCACGCGTGGCGACGAGTCCCGGAGTCGGCTCTGGCTGGTCACCACCGCCCTGCTGGGCACCATCTTCATCGGTGGCCAGGTGTATGAGTTCACCTCCTTCTACCGGGAGGGCCTCGGCTTCACGACCAACATCTTCGGTTCGGCCTTCTACACACTGACCGGCTTCCACGGGGTCCATGTGACGGTCGGCATCCTGATGCTGCTGTCGCTCGTCGGACTCTCCTTGCGGGGTCAGCTCGGACAGGACAAGGCCGAGACGGTCGAGATCATCGGCCTCTACTGGCACTTTGTCGACATCGTCTGGATCATCATCTTCACCGTCGTCTACCTGACAGTCTGAGGCCACGATGAGCACCACCGAGACCGTCGAGCACGACCAGTACCTCACCGAGCCCGACGACACCGGCGAGCACGGCCACGCGTCGGATGCGCTCTACGTCAAGATCGCCATCATCCTCGGCCTGATCACCGCGGCCGAGGTCGCCACCTACGTGGTGGACATCGGGGACTTCCTGATTCCGGCCCTGATGGTCATGATGAGCGTCAAGTTCGCCCTCGTCGTGGGCTTCTTCATGCACCTGCGCTTCGACAACCGGCTGCTGACGTGGGTCTTCGTCGCCGGGCTCTTCCTGGCCGTGGCCGTCTACATCGTGGCGCTGACGACCTTCGAGTATTGGCAGGCGTGATGCCCGTGGCGGCCGCCGTCGACGCCTGGCGTTGGCAGCCGCACCCGGAGGTCTGGCTCCTGGTCCTGGGAGTCGTGGCGATGTCGGTCTACATCGTCCGGGTGATCGGCCCGAAGGTCGTGCCGGCTGGTCAACCCGTCCTGACCCGGTTCCAGTGGATCAACCTGGTGGCCGGCATCTTCACGCTCTGGGTGGCTTCGGACTGGCCGCTGCACGACCTGGGCGAGGAGTACCTGTTCTCGTTGCACATGACCCAGCACCTGCTGCTGAGCTACGTGATGCCGCTGTTCTTCCTCCTGGCCACCCCACCGTGGCTGGCCCGGCTGGTCGTGCCCGACGGATCGGCCGCCTATCGCTGGCTACAGCGCTTCTCCCGCCCCCTCGTGGCCGGCCTCCTCTTCAACGCTGTCGTGGTGTTCACCCACTGGCCCGCGCTGGTGAACAAGGTCGTCACCAACGGGCCGATGCACTACAGCGTCCACATCGTGGTGGTGGCCAGCGCCCTGCTCATGTGGATGCCGGTGCTCGGCCCCTTTGCCGACTGGCGCATGGCGAGTCCCGTGGCCGTGAGCTACCTGTTTGCCATGTCCCTGCTCCCGACCGTCCCCGCCTCGTGGCTGATCTTCGCCGAGGGCTCGGTCTACAACGTCTACGACACCGCGTTCCGCCTGTGGGGCGTCTCGGTCACCTCGGATCAGCAGGCCGCCGGAGTGATCATGAAGCTGGGCGGCGGCTTCTACCTCTGGACGATCATGGCGGTCATCTTCTTCCGCTGGGCCTACGCCCAGCAGAGCGGTGACCCGGCCCGCATGGAGGCCACCCGCACGGCCCGTCACGACCCGGTGGCCCCCGACGGCTCGCTCACCTACGACGAGGTCGAGGCCGCGTTCGCGGCCGCGGGTCACGCCCCGCTCGAATCGCACTCGACCTGATTCCGTCCATCGAGCCGGAGGCCCGTGGTGATCCTGCAGGACAAGACCGTCATCGTCGCCGGCGTCGGCCCGGGCCTCGGCGGTGAGGTGGCCCGCCTCGCCGTCCGCGACGGCGCCAACGTCGTGGTCGCCGCCCGCTCGGCGGAGAAGCTGGCCGCCGTGGCGGCCGAACTGGATCCCACGGGCGAGCGGGTGCTGGCGGTGCCGACCGACATCGTGGACCTCGCCGCCTGTGAGGCCCTCGTAGCCGCGGCGGTCGACCGCTTCGGGGCCCTCAACGGTGTCGCCCAGGTGGCCGCGGTGGACACCGCCCTCGGCGACCTGGCCGCGTCCAGCGACGACGACTGGCGCCGCTGCTTCGACACCAACGTGGTCGGGTCCATGAACCTCGTCCGGGCCGCGACGTCGGCCCTGCGGGATGCCGGCGGCGGGGCCGTCGTGCTCATCGGCTCGCAGTCGGCCCTGCTCCCGCCGTCGGCCATGCCCCAGATCGCCTACGCCGCCTCCAAAGGCGCGCTGCTCTCGGCCATGTACCACCTGGCTGACGAGCTGGGCCCGGACCACATCCGGGTCAACACCGTGATCCCCACGTGGATGTGGGGCCCGCCGGTGCAGATGTATGTGGACTGGCAGTCGGGGGAGCGCGGCGTCCCCCCCGAGGAGGTCATCGCCGAGATCACCGCGAGCATGTCGATCCCCGAGATCCCGGCGGACGAGGACGTGGCCGAGGCCGTGGTCTGGCTGTGCTCGGATCGGGCCCGCATGATCACCGGCCAGTCGCTCATGGTGAACGCCGGCGAGCTGAAGGGCTGACGCCAAGCCTCAAGAACCGGCCGAACCGGGCCGACGGGGGACCCGTGACCGAGCCCTGCCCGCCCCTCGCCGTCGAGTCGACGGGCGAGGTCTCCGTGGCGCCGGGCCCGACCACCCTTTCGGGCCGGCCCGTCATCGATGCGGCCGAGGCGCCACCTCGCACCCGGGTCGGCCGCGGGGCCGCCTTCGGTGCCGGTCTGGTGGTCGTCGCCGCCGTGGTCGCGGTGGCCTTGGCGCTGCTGCGGGGCGGGGCCGACGGCACCGACGTCCGGGCCATGGCACCGGGGCAGTGTTATGTGGAGACCGACGTGGTCGAGGACCACGGGCGTCCTATCCCCCAGGGCCGGGACACCCCCTGCCTGGCCAGCTCGCCCCGCATCGTGGCCGTCATCCCGATGCCCCTCGGCTCGTTCCCCACCAACGCCGACTTCGACGCGGTGGTCGCGGGCCACTGCGGCGGCGAGGAGGACTTCGTGGTCCTGCCCACCGAGGGGAGCTGGCTCGACGGCGACCGCACGGTCGTCTGCATCGCCCTCCCCGCGGCCTGAGTCGAGCGGGTCAGCCCCGGGCGCAGGCAGCGCCGAAGCCGCGGTCGGCCGTCGTCCAGCCTGGGTGGTCGCCCCGGGGCCAGAAGTCGCCCGTCTGGGCGTCCTGCTCGTAGCTGACCGGTGGCGCGTCGCCCGCGGCGATGTGGGTCACCGCGGCGACGAGGCGGTCGACGTCTTCGGAGGACGTGGACAGCCCGGCGCTGGCCCGCACGGCCCCCGGGATCTCCCGGCGGTCGCCGCGGAGCACGGCGCCCCGGTAGGCGGCCACCTCGTCGCTGTCGAGGCCGAGTAGGCGCAGCAGGTAGGGGTGGGCACAGAAGCAGCCGTGGCGGACCCCGATGCCGAACTCGGCACTGAGACGGGCGGCCACCAGCGCGTGGGGCACGCCCTCGACTGTGAAGGCCGCCGTGGGCAGGGTCGGGACGTCCAGGGCCGGGCCGAGCAGGCGGACCCCGCGCACCGCGGCCAGGGCGGGGCGCAGGCGGGCCGCGATCTCGTCGTCGTGGTCGGCCACGGCCTCCCAGCCGATGGCCGCGAGCTCGTCGATGGCGGCGTGGAGGGCGACGGCCCCGATCACGTTCGGGGAGCCGGCCTCCTCCCGCTCCGGGGGCTCGGTCCAAATGACCTCGTCGAGGTCGACCAGGTCGACCGCCCCGCCGCCCGCCAGGAACGGGTCACCATCGGTGAAGGCGTCCCGGGGCCCGACGAGGACGCCGGTGCCGAAGGGGGCGTACATCTTGTGCCCGCTCCAGGCCAGGTAGTCCGCGGTGGTCGGCAGCGGGCCGTGGGCGGCCAGCTGGGCCGCGTCCACCAGGACCGGTACCCCCCGCTCGTGGGCGACGGCGATGATCGCGTCGATGTCGGGGCGCCATCCCGTCACGTTGGACGCCGCCGTCACGGCGAGCAGGGCAGGGCGGGGACCGGCGTCGAGCTGGGCGGCCACGGCGTCAGGCGTGAAGGTGCCGTCGGTACCGCACTCGACGAACCGGCGCGCACAGGCCCGGGCCCAAGGCAACAGGTTGGCGTGGTGCTCGACGACCGTGGTGACCACCACGTCGTCGGGGGCCAGTCGGAGCCGGTAGGCGAGGTGGTTGATGGCCTCGGTGGTGTTGCGGCAGAGGATGGCGATGTCGTCGCCGTCGGGGTCCCGCCCGGCGAAGGTGAGGGCCGCCTGGCGGGCCAGCTCGTAGGCGGTGGTCGCCTCGCGGGAGCGGTACCCGGCGCCCCGGTGGACGCTGGAGTAGGTGGGCAGGAACGCGTTCACCCGCTGGGCGACGGCCGGGAGCGCGGCGGTCGAGGCCCCGGCGTCGAGGTTCAGGTACGGCCGGTCGACGCCGTCGACGCAGGGCACGGGGTCACCGTCACCCACGAGGGCGGCCGGCAGGGTCGGGGTCTCGGTCACGGGCTCACTCCCAGCGGAACCAGCGGACGGCGGCGATCGGCATGGCCACCGCCCAGACGACCAGGACCACCCACGAGCGGGTGGCGATCTCGCCGCCGGGGGTGAGGGCGCCGATCATGATGTCGGCCAGGGCTGCGGCCGGGAGCAGTTCGGCCACGGTCTGGAGGGCGGCGGGCAGCTCGTCGAGGGGGATCACCATGCCGCCGAGGAGCAGCAGCACGAGGTAGAGGCCGTTGGCCAAGGCCAGGGTCATCTCGCCCCGGAGGGTCCCCGCCATCAGGAGCCCGAGGCCGGCGAAGGCCACGGTGGCCAGGACCGCCCCGGCCAGGGCGAGCGGGACGCCGGCGACGTCGGGCTCCCAGCCCAGCAGCAGGCCGACTACCGAGAGGATGACGACCTGGACGGCGAGCACGAGGCCGATGGCGATGGTCTTGGCCCCCAGCAGTCGACCCCGGCCGAGGGGGGTGGCGCCGAGGCGCTTCAGCACCAGGTACTGGCGCTCGAAGCCCGTGGCGATGGCCAGGTTGACCATGGCCGTGGACATCACCGCGAGGGCCAGCACCCCGGGAGCCAGAAAGGCGACCGGGTCGTCGGCATCGATGGGCAGCACGTCGACGGTCGAGAAGAACACCAGCAGCCCGACGGGGATGCCGAGGGTGAGCAGCAGGGACTCGCCTCGCCGCAGCGAGAGCGTGGTCTCGACCCGGGCCTGGGCCCGCAGGGCGGTGGCGCCGCTCACGGCGCCTCTTCCCGGGTGAGGCGGACGAAGACGTCCTCCAGGTGCTGGCGACCGGCCCGGAGGTCGCCCAGGGCCAGGTCCTGCTCCGCCAGCCAGGCGGTGAGGGCGGCGACCGTGCGGGGGGAGGGCTCGGTGTCCACCAGGTACTCGCCGTCGGTCGCCTCGCTCACGGGGGCCCCGAGGGCCTGACCGAGGGCGGCCACGTCGAGGCCGGCCGGCGCGGCGAAGCGGATCTCGGCCCCGGTGGCGCTCATCAGTTCGGCCGGCGTGCCGTCGGCCACCACCCGGCCCCGGTCCACGATGACGACCCGGTCGGCCACCTTCTCGGCCTCGGCCAGGTCATGGGTGGCCAGCATCACGCAGACCCCGGCGTCGCGTTGCTCCCGCACCACGTTCCGCACCAGCAGGCGCCCGTCGACGTCGAGGCCCGCCGTGGGCTCGTCGAGAAAGGCGACCCGGGGGCGACCGACGAGGGCCAGGGCCAGGGCGAGGCGCTGCTGCTGCCCGCCGGACAGGTGGCGGGCGGTGGCCTTGGCCTGAGGGGCCAGGCCCACCCGCTCCAGCAGCGTGGCAGGGTCGGCCGGGTCGTCGTAGTAGGCGGCGAAGAGGTCGAGCACCTCGGCGGTGCGGATGCCCGGGTAGAGGCCGCCCTCCTGGAGCATGACCCCGATCCGGCCCACCACGGCGGCGTGGTCGGCCAGGGGGTCGTGACCCAGGACCCGCACCGTGCCCGCCGCCGGGCGGCGGTAGCCCTCGAGGGCCTCGATGGTGGAGGTCTTCCCGGCCCCGTTGGGCCCCAACAGGGCCAGGACCTCGCCGGGGTGGGCGCGGAAGGAGACGCCGTCGACGGCGACCACGTCGCCGTAGGTGATCCGCAGGTCGTCGACCTGGACGGCGGGGGCATCGCTCACGGGGCGACGCTACCGACTGCCGTCGGGGCCGGGCCAAGGCCGAAAGGCCCGGGTTCGGGGGGTGGTCGGCGGTACCTTCCCTGCGGTGATCGACGTCCGCCTGATCCGAAGCGACCCCGACGCGGTCAAGGCCGCCCTGGGCCGCCGGGGCGAGGACCTCACGCCGATCGACCGGGTGGCCGAGCTGGACCGCCGCCAACGGGACCTGACCCAGGAGCGCGACGAGATCCGGAACCGGGTCAACGCCCTGTCCAAGGAGGTCGGTGGCCTCCGCCGCGACGGCAAGGGGGGGGAGGCCGAGGCCCTCCAGGGCGAGAGTCGGGCCCTGGGTGACCGGGAGACGGCGCTGGCCGAGGAGGCCGAGGCGCTCGGGGCCGAGATCCGGGCGATCCTGCTGGAGGTCCCCAACCTGCCGTCGCCGGACGCGCCCGACGGGGCCGGCGAGGACGACAACCCGGTCCTGCGCACCGGCGGCCCGGATCCCGGCGGCTACGCCGAGCACCACCGGGTGCCCCACTGGGTGACGGGTGAGGCCCTCGGGATCATCGACGTCGAGCGAGGGCGTGAAGCTGGCGGGCTCGATGTTCGTGGCCTTCCGGGGCCTCGGCGCCACCCTCAGCCGGGCGCTGTGCCAGCTCGCCCTGGACCGCAACGCCGACCTCTACGAGGAGGTCCGGCCGCCCTCGGTGGTGCGCACCGAGATCATGGTCGGCACCGGCCAGCTCCCGAAGTTCAGCGACGACGCCTACCACCTCGAGCGCGACGACCTCTGGGCCATCCCCACCGCCGAAGTCCCGCTGACCTCGCTCTATCGGGACGAGATCCTGGACGAGGCCGACCTGCCCCTGCGCTTCATGGCCTACACCCCGTGCTTCCGTCGGGAGGCGGGCTCGGCCGGCCGGGACACGCGTGGCCTGCTGCGGGTCCACGAGTTCGACAAGGTCGAGCTGCTGGCCCTGACCACCCCGGCTCAGGCGCCCGACCTGCAGGTCGAGATCATGGCCCGGGCCGAGGCCCTGGTGGCCGATCTGGGCCTGACCCACCGGGTCATCGACATCTGCACCGGCGACATGGGCATCGCCCACCACCGGTCCTGGGACCTCGAGGTCTGGTCCCCGGGCCTCGGTCAGTGGCTGGAGGCGTCCTCGGTGTCGTGGCTGAGCGACTACCAGGCCCGACGGGCCAACCTCCGCTACCGGCCGGCGGAGGGCAAGGGCACCGAGCTGCTGCACACCCTCAACGGCTCCGGTCTGGCCGTCCCCCGGGTGCTGGCCGCACTCCTCGAGGTCCACCGGCGCGGAGACGGCTCCGTCGCCCTGCCCGAGCCTCTCCACCCCTACCTCCGGGGTGCCACCGAGATCCCCGTTCCCGCTTAGGAGCGCCCGTTCGGGCGCGGGTATCGTCCGGACGTGTTCGCCATCACGACGGCGCAGGTGATCTTCAGCATCGCCCTGGGCTCCGTCGCCCTCCTGATCACGGGCTTCAGCCTCTACGTCGCCCGCACCACGTTCTGGGCCGATCGCTGGTACCCCAAGGGGTCCGGTCGATGAGGGCCGGCGACGCCACGATCTACAAGGGCCGCAGCGGCCAGTGGGCCTTCGTGGCCCACCGCACCACGGGGTTCCTGGTGTTCATGTTCCTGTTGTTGCACATCATCGACGTCTCGCTGGTGAACGCGGACGTCGAGCTCTACGACGAGGTCCACGCCCTCTACGGCAACATCCTGCTGCGGCTCTTCGAGTGCGGCCTGCTGCTGGCGCTGCTCTTCCACTCGCTCAACGGCCTGCGGATCGTGATCGTCGACTTCTTCCCCCGGGCGGTGGCCAACGAGAAGGCCCTGACCACCGGCGTGGTCGCCCTCACCCTGCTGGCCGGCATCCCCGGCTCGCTGGTCATCCTCTGGCCCTTCATCGACGGGCAGATCCTCTGATGGCGTCGACCACCGAGCACCTCCCCAAGGCCTCGACCCGGGGCGCCCTGACCCGCAAGCCCAAGGCCAACTTCGAGACCTGGTCCTGGTACGCCATGCGGATCTCGGGCCTGATCCTGCTCTTCCTGGCCCTGACCCACTTCGCCATCACCCACATCATCAACGACGTGGTGGAGACCGACGCCGAGTTCGTGGCCAACCGGTGGGACAACCCGCTGTGGCGCCTCTTCGACTGGGCGCTGCTGGCCCTGGCCCTCGCCCACGGCGTCAACGGCGTGCGCTGGAGCATCGACGACTACGTCACCCGGCCCGGCCGCCGGGCCGGCCTGAAGGCCCTGCTGTACTCGGTGACCGGCGGCCTCTTCGCCTACGGCACCCTCGTCATCGTCACGTATTCCTGACCTGATGGGGGTCGATCACCTCCCTCCGGTGATCGCGGTGCACCACGAGCGCGAGGCGGGAGCCAACGCCGACCACCCCATGCGCCGGGTGACCCGCCAGGTGGCCTTCGAGCCCGACGGCTGGACCCCCGAGCGCAAGGCCAAGGTGACCGAGCTCTTCGACGGCCTCGCCCCCGAGTGGCACACCCGTGAGGTCCCCGGCCGCTACGACGCCCTGAACGACGCCCTCGGCCGGGGCAGCGTTCCCACCGACGGCCCGGCGTTGGAGCTGGGCTCCGGCACCGGCCTGTCCACGCCGCTGCTGGTCGAGCGCTTCCCTGGCCTGGTCGCTGCGGACCTGTCGAGGGAGATGCTCCGCCTGGCTCCCGCCGACGCCGCGCCGAGGGTCCAGCTGGACAGCTCGTGGTTGCCCTTCCCGGCCGGTGCGCTGACGGTCGTCCTGGCCATCAACATGCTCCTGTTCCCCCAGGAGATGGCGCGCGTCCTCGCGCCCGACGGCGTCCTGGTCTGGGTCAACACCAGCGGCGACCGCACCCCCATCCACCTCCCCGCCGACGACGTCGTGGCGGCCATGGGCCCCGGCTGGACGGGTACCGCCAGCGCAGCCGGCACCGGCACCTGGTGCGTGGCCCGCAGGGGCTGAGGAACCGAATCCGAGGCAACCACGGGGGCGTGGGGACGGGCCGCCAGCCGTCGGGGGCGACCTGGGCCCTCTGTCGGGCTCAGAATCTCACCCGCCGTGGCGAGTCCTCGTTCTGGCTCCTGATCCTCCGCCTATTGGCGGCAGATCGGGCGCCAGTTCGCCGACGAAGGGCAGAAGCCACTCGTTCGGCCACGGAGGGTGGCGAGCCGGACCGGAGGGCACCGCCGATCCCGAGGGCGCCGGGAGGGTTCACAACGAACACACGTTCGTCTAGGGTGGGCGTCATGGCGACGGCCGAGCCTCAGCTGCGGTGGGAGCTGGAGGACGCGCCCCGGCCGCAGGGGTCGCTGTTCGGCGACCTGGTGGAACGGCAGGTCGGGCGGGGCGAGTACCGGGGGATGGAGTTCTCCCTGGTGCGGGCCCGGTCGATCATCAACAAGGTCGATGTGCCGTGGCTGGCGTTCGCCCACAGCATCAACGTGTACCGGGGCTGCAGCCACGCCTGCGTCTACTGCTTCGCCCGGCCCACCCACGAGTACCTCGGGCTCGACATCGGGGCCGACTTCGACTCCCGCATCGTGGTCAAGATCAACGCCCCCGAGGTCCTGCGGGCCGAGCTCTCGCCCCGGCGCTGGGCGGGTGAGGCCGTCGCCATGGGGACCAACACCGACCCCTACCAGCGCTGCGAGGGCAAGTTCCGCCTGACCCGCCAGGTGCTGGAGGTGCTGGTCGAGTTCGCCAACCCCTTCTCGATCCTGACCAAGTCGACCCTCGCCATTCGGGACCTGGCCCTCATCGCCGAGGCGGCCGAGCGGGCCGCGGTCCGGGTCGACTTCTCCGTGGGGACGCTGGACGAGGACGTCTGGCGGCTCACCGAGCCCGGCACCCCGCACCCCCGGCGCCGGCTGCGGGCGGTGGAGCAGTTCCTCGAAGCGGGCGTCGACTGCGGCGTGCTCATGGCCCCGGTCCTCCCCGGCCTGTCCGATGCTCCCGAGCAACTGGCCCAGGTGGCCGACGCCTGCAAGGCCATCGGGGTGCGCCCCGCCGGCCCCGTGCCGTTGCACCTGCGGCCGGGCGTGAAGGAGCACGTCCTGGCCTGGGTCGACCAGAACCGCCCCGACCTGGCCGAGCAGTACCGGCGCTCCTACCGGACCGCCTACCTGCCGGCCCCGCACCGCAAGGAGCTGGCCGCCCGTTTCCGAGCGGTCCTGGGCGACGACGCCCCGCCGAAGGCCCCGGTCCGCTCCCTCTACGGCAAGGGCGCCCGACCCACGGCCCCGGCGCCGGTGAAGGTCGCCCCCACCCGCCAACTCGACTTCGGCGTCTGACCGGGCGACTGCGAGACTCGGGGGGTGGCTGACTTCGACCGCATCCGGGCGCAGCACATGGAAGAGGGTCTCGGTCGAGACGACCTCGACGCCGACCCGGTGGCGCAGTGCCAGGTCTGGTGGGACGAGGCCATGGCCGTCGGGGTCCACCAACCGGAGGCCGTGGCCCTGGCCACGGCGGATGCCGACGGCCGTCCGTCGGTGCGCTTCGTGCTCCTGCGGGGGCTGGACCACGACGGCCTCCGCTTCTTCACCAACTACGGGTCGACCAAGGCCCGCCAACTCGACGAGAACCCCTGGGGTGCCCTGGAGCTGGCGTGGGTGATCATCGGTCGCCAGGTGCGCATGGAGGGCCCGGTGCACCGGGCCGACCCGTCTGAGTCGGACGCCTACTGGGCCACCCGGCCGCGGGCCAGCCAGTTGGCGTCCCGGGCGTCCCTCCAGAGCCGACCACTGGCGGACCGAGCGACCTTGACGGCTGCGGTCGCCGACGAGGCCGCTCGCTGGGCGGACCGGGACGTCCCCCGCCCCGAGGGGTGGGGCGGCTTCGTGCTCGTCCCCGAGCGTTGGGAGTTCTGGAACCACGGGACGAACCGGCTCCACGACCGCTTCGTCTACGAGCCCGACGGCCACGGCGCCTGGACCATCACCCGCCTCTGGCCCTGATCCCGCCGGGCCGGGGATCTGAAATTGCGCCGATTTGTAACGCCAGGCGTTACAAGTCGGCGCAATTTCACCTCAGAGCCAGCAATAGCAGGATCAGTTGTGAGGGCACCGCCGAGCCCGGCCCGAGGAGCCCGCCCCCATCGTTGCCGTCGGTGTCGCCCAGCCCGAAGGCCGGCGGGGGAGATGGTCAGCCGGACGAGAGGGACTGGGCGGCCGTCACGAGACCTTCCACGAGCGCGGCACGCGCCGCAGGATCGGCGTTGGGGCCCTGGAGGCGGATGCGTGGGGGGAGCTCGATCTGGACGCCGCCACCGCGGGTGCGGTTGACGGGGTTGTCCCGGTGCAGACCCCGCAGCAGCTTGGGGATGGCGTCGAGGTCGTCCTCGACCCGGTACCCGGGGAGGGCGTCGCGTAGGTGGCCGGCGGCCTGGGTGGCCAGGGTCCGGTTGCCCCCGCCCAGCAGGAGGGTGGTGAACATGCCGTCGCGGCCGTAGCCGTGGACCGACAGCACCACCTCGACGTGGTCCAGGAACCGGCCGAGAGCCGGGCTGTCGGCGGGGTCCATGCGCACCGAGGGGATGTGCCAGCGCAGGTCGTCGGGCTGGCTCAGGGCGTAGAGCGAGGCGCCGGCGACCTCGGCCGCCTCCCTGGCGATCTGGTCGGTCTCCCGCTCCAGGGAGCCGCCGTGGAGGGCCAGGAAGCCGACGGTCGAGCGCAGGGCCAGCTCCTCCACGACCCCGTCGTGGGCCAGCAGCTCAGCCAGCACGCATGGCCTCGTCGGGCTCCTCGGCGGTGTGGTCATCCGCGGGCCGGAGGAGCACATACAGGAGGGCGACGCAGACCACGATGCCCAGGAGCAGCCCGAGCCGGGTCGCTCCGATGTCCTGGACCCAGTTGGAGATGTCCGAGCTCCAGCCCGTGACCGTCCCGACCGGGCCGTCCTCGGTCAGCGGGTCGTCCCGGATGCGCAGCTCGTAGATCCCGTACCAGGTGAAGTAGGCCCCGGCCACGATCAGCAGGGCGCCGGAGATGCGGTTGATGAGGGGGAGCGAGGATCGGAGGCCTTTGACCAGGGACTGCCGGGCCACGGCGAGGGTCACCGTCAACACAGTGAGGACCAAGCCCATGCCGAGGGCGAAGGACACGTACATGGCGATGCCCGACAGGGTGTTGGACCGGCTGAAGGTGCCGGCGACCACCGTCAGGAAGACCGGCAGGGTGCACGACAGTGACGCCACCGCGTAGGACACGCCGAAGACGAACATCGACGGCAGGGTGCGCTCCCGGCCGCCGCGCTCGAGGTGGGGGAGGACCAGGCGCAGCTCGAAGCCGAAGAGCAGCGCGATGCCCAGCGCGAACACGCCGATGCCGACGGCGATGGTCATCCACGGGAACCACTTCTCGACCGCCAGCGAGAGGTGGGAGATCAGGGCGCCGATGGTGGTGAACACGGCCACGAAGCCGAGCGTCACCACCGCCCCGACGGCCAGGCCGCGGGCCACGCTCGCCCGCCGGTCCTCGTCGGCCCCGCCCCCCTCCAGGCCCAGGAAGAACGTCAGGTACGCCGGGAGCATGGCGAACCCGCAGGGGTTCACCGTGGCCACCATCCCGGCCGTGAAGGCCAGCGCCAGCGGGGCGTCGATCACGCGTCGATCTCCTGCGGCCCGGCGTCGATCACGCCACCAGCTCCTCCAGCTCGGCGTCCAGGTCGCCCCGGACGTCACCGGTGTGGGTGGCGTTGATCGTGCCGTCGGCCGCGATGAACACCGTGGTGGGCAGGCCGACGGCGGCGAAGGCGGTGACGAGCTCGCCGGCCGGGTCCCGGCCGACCTCGTAGGTCACCCCCGTGCGCTCGACCAACTCCCGGCCGTCCTCCACGCTCTCCTGGTACGAGAGGCCCAGGAAGGCGACCCGGTCGCCATAGGCCTCGTAGGCCTCCTGGAGGGCGGGCATCTCCACCACACACGGCGGACAGTCCTTGTAGAAGAAGTTGACGACGGCGGGCCGACCGTCCCGGAAGTCCTCGAAGTCGACCTCGTCGCCGTCGGGCTCGGCGAGGCGGGCGTAGGCGAAGTCCGGCGCCGGCTCACCCTCGAGGTCGCTCTGGGGGACCGTGCCGTCGTCGGGGCCGGGGGCCAGAGTCAGCACCGCGGGCTCGTCAGTGGGGGCCTCGTCCTCCAGCACGAAGCTGAGGACCAGTGCCGTCACCAGGCCGGCCAAGACGGTGGCGACCAGCGCCACCCCGAACGGGCTGTGCACCCGCGATCCGGCCATGGGCGGGGACGGTACCCGTGGTCGGTGGCGGCCGACTCGGGTCCTTGGGCCCTTCACTCAGCTCAGGAAGCCGTCGCACGCCCCGGTGCTGAGGGCCTCGACGACCTCGACCGAGCCGCCCAGCAGGGTGCTCACCGCGGCATCGTCGAAGGCGGCCTCGCCGGCGTCGACCATGGCGTTCAGGTCGATGAGGAACTGCGCGGCGGCCTCCTGGGCGGCGGCATCGAAGAGGTCGAAGTCCTCCTCCGCGGAGGACACGACCGCCAGCATCGAGACCGCGTCCTCGTAGGTGGCCGGCGGTGCCGTGGGGTCGTACTCGGGCAGGTCGTCGGTGGCCGCCATCTCTTGGGCGAGGGCCTCGGAGGTCAGGATCTGCTGGCCCAGCTTGTCGAAGTCGAGGTTGGTGACGTCGTCCTGGGACGTGTGGTAGCAGGGCGTGTTGGCGTCGGTGAAGAACACGATCGGCACCCCCGCGTCGGCGAAGACGGCGTGGTCGCTGCGGCCCTGGCCGAAGAGCAGGCTCAGCGCCAGTGTCTCCAGGCCGGACGCCTCGGTGGCCGCGGCGGCCGCGGCCTGCAGGTTCGGCCCGCCGGTCTCGGCGCCGACCATCACGGTGACGCCGGCCAGCGCCGGGCTCAGGTTCGCACCCTGGATGTCCCAGTTGAGGTAGGCGACGGTGTCCTCGAGGGGCACCACGGGATCGGCCACATAGGCCTCGGCGCCCAGCAGGCCGTCCTCCTCGGCGTCCCACAGCGCGACGATCACCGACCGGCGGGGGGGCTCCTCGGCCCCCGCCAGCGACCGGCCGACCTCGAGGACCGTGGCCACGCCGCTGGCGTTGTCCGCCGCCCCGTTGCAGATCGCGTCACCCGGCGTGTCGGTCACGCAGTCCGAGCCGAGGTGGTCGTAGTGGGCCCCGATGACGAGGTACTCGTCGGCCAGGTCGCCGCCCGGGATCAGGCCGAGGAGGTTGGTGCCGTCGGGGACGGTGTGGCCATAGCCGTCGAGGCTGTCGCCGTCGAGGGGCTCGGTGAACTCGGCCAGCTGCTCGACCAGGTAGGCCTGACTGGCCTCGGAGCCGGGCGTCTGGTTGTCCCGGCCCTCGAGCTCGTCGGCGGCCAGGGTCTCGACCACGGCCCGGGCCCGGGCCGCATCGACCCCCGAGGCTGCAGCTTCGGCTGCGGTGGTCGTCGTGGTGTCCTCGGCCGGTGCGGTGTCGGTGTCGTCAGCGCTGTCGTCGGAGCTGCAGGCCGAGCTGATGATCACCAGGGCGACCAGCAGGGCCGCCCCCTTCCCGCACGTCGTCTTCATCATGGGGAGCGACCCTAGGTCACGCTGGCCCACCGGGCAGACGGGGGTTCGCAGTCCGTCGTGGTGGGGGGATCCCCACGACGGCCACGTCACCCCCGTCCGCCTTCGGTGGTTCAGGCGGCCCCGATCGCCGCGCCGACGGTCTCCCGCAGGCGTTCGGGGATCGGGATCACCGGGAGCTGGTCCTCAGGTCGTGCGACCTTGGGCGGACGCCCCCGACGCCGCTTGTGGGCCAGGATCCGCCCGTTGAGGATCAGCTGCCCACCCCAGACGCCCCACGGCTCGTGCCGTTCGAGAGCGCCGGCGAGGCAGGGCTCGATGACCGGGCACTCGGCGCAGATGCGCTTGGCCCGGGCGATGTCCTGGAGCTCTTCGGAGAAGAACAGGTGGGTCAGGGCGCCGGTGCCGTCGCGGCAGCGGGCCTTGGCCTCCCAGCCCTTGGGCTCCTCGTAGATGTCGGGTAGTGCGGCGAGCATCGGAATGTCCCCTTCTGGTGATGTTCGTCTTGGCGGGTGGATGACTGGTCGTTGGTCCTGACGGGGGCGGGAGCTCGGCCGAAAAACCAAGAAAGCCGCCGGGATCTTCCCGACGGCTTCTGGAGTTCTCGATCCTCTTGTCCCTGTCAGGGGGAGGAGCGCTCCTTCAGCCGGCGGGTGGTGAGAAAGCCGTAGCCGTCATGCATCCGCACACGAATCGCCTTGGTGGCGTTCGGGGTCACGGTGGGGCACGGCTGCCAGGTCGACGCGGACGCAGACGAGCGCGCGCCGACGGTGGCAGTGAGGCTGCTCACCGGGTTCGTCGCGTCGTTCGTCATCGGTCGGGTTCCTTGGGCCTGGTCTCGGGGGCTGCGCCATCGAAGCACGATGGTCCGGCGCCCGTCAACGTATTTATCGTCAACGATTCCCGTAAGCGTAGGTTCAGCGTCGTGAGCCTCCCGCCCCCGGCGCCCGAGAGTCGGGTGTTCACCCTCACCACGCGGGTGCGGTTGGGTGACGTCAGCCCCCGGGGTCGCCTCCGCCTCGACGGCATCGCCAAGCTGCTCCAGGACGTGGCCACCGACGACGCCGAGGACGGCGCCCCGGGGGAGGACGCCGGGTGGGTGGTGCGCAGCACGGCCATCGAGGTCGAGGAATGGCCCCGCCTCCGGGAGGGCCTCGAGGTCCACACCTGGTGCTCCGGCTACGGCCGGCGGTGGGCCGTGCGCCGCACCCGCCTGGTCGGGGCCGACGGCGGTCGGGTCGAGACCGAGTCGCTCTGGATCCACGTCGACCGGGCCAACGGCCGGCCCGTCCCGCTGGGCCCGACCTTCTTCGCCGTCTGGGGCCCGGGGGTCATCGACACCTCGGTCACCGCCCGCCGCCGGCTGCCGGACCGACCGGAGGGCACGTCACGGCCCTGGGCGCTGCGGCTCAGCGACTTCGACGCCCTGGCCCACGTGAACAACACCGCCTACTGGCTCCCCGTCGAGGAGGACCTCGCCGCCCGTCGGGACCTGGTGGCTCCGCTGCGGGCGGAGATCGAGTACCGGGAGGGCGTGGTCCGCGACGAGGCGGTCACGTTGGTCACGGCGGATGCCGACGGGGGCTTCCTGCAGTGGTGGGTGGTCGACGGCCAGGTGCGCTCGTCGACGAAGGTGTCGCCCCGCGGCGCTCAGTCCACCGTGTAGCGCAGCAGCCCGTCCTGCCAGCGGCTCTCGGCCTGGCCCGCGATGCGCAGGTGCTCGAGGTGGGCGTAGGTCTCGGCCTCGGCCATGTTGCCCCAGGCCCGCTCGCTGAACAGCCCCTTCATGAGCGTCTCGACGTCGGCCTCGCCCTCGGCGTGGGAGATCTCGGCCAGCTTCTCCAGCCGTTCCACGTGGTGCTCCTTGATGTCGTCCACCCGCTCCTGCAGGTTGGTGAACGGGTGGCCGTGGGCGGGCAGGCAGGTGCCGACCCCCTCGAGGCGGGCCACCTTGTCCAGCGAGCCGACGAAGTCCGCCAGCGGGTCGTCGGACACCGAGCCCAGGCCGGAGATGTGGGGGGTGATCGTGGGCAGCACGTGGTCACCCGACAGCAGGACGCCGTCCTCGGGGTCGAAGAGACAGAGGTGGTCGGCGGTGTGGCCCGGGGTGTGGATGCCCACGAACTCCCGGCGGCCGAGTCGGATGCGCTCGTCGTCGGCCACGCGCCGGTCGGGCCGGGGCGCCATGAAGTAGCGGCGGGCGATGCGGCGCTTGGCCCAGCCGACGGGCCCGGCGCCGGGCATCGGGGGCCGGGGCATCTCGCCGCCCCAGGGCGTCTTCATGTCGAAGCGGTTCCGCAGCCGGTCCAGGGCGGCCGCGTCGTCGGCGGGCTTGCGGTCCTCGGGCGACTCCACCAGGTCCGGCTCGAGGAGGTCGAAGAAGGTGCGGAAGTCGGTGGCCGCCACCAGCGACGCGTCGGCTTCCCGGCGTAGCTTCTCGGCGCTGCCGAAGTGGTCCGGGTGGGAGTGGGTGACGACCACGGTGTGGACGTTCTTCACCTTGGCGCCCACCTGGCGGAGCCGGTCCTTGAGGGCCTTCCAGGTGGCCGGGCCGGGCAGGCCGGGATCGACGGCCGTCCAGCCGTCGGCATCCTCCAGCAGGTAGGTGTTGACGTGGCCCAGGCCGGTGAAGTGGATCGGGATCTGGGCCCGCAGGATCCCGGGGGCGACCTCGGTCACCTCGGGCTGGGCGTCCTCCTGCTCCTGGCGCATCAACGGGCGACCGTAGCCGCCGGACTTGACCGTTCGGTCAAGTTGGCGCCGTCAGGCGGGATCGCGGAACACGGCCTCGCGGTAGTAGCGGAGCTCGGCGATGGACTCCCGGATGTCGTCCAGCGCCCGGTGGGTGCCGTGCTTTCCCGGTGCTTTGGCCACGGCCTCGGGGTACCAGCGCCGGGCCAGCTCCTTCACCGAGGACACGTCCACGCTGCGGTAGTGGAGGTACTCCTCGATCTCGGGCAGCCAGCGGGCGAGGAAGCGCCGGTCGGTGCCGATGGAGTTGCCGCACAGGGGCACGGTGCGGGACTCGGGCACGTGCTCCTGGATGAAGGCCAGGGTCTCGGCCCCGGCCGTGGCCAGGTCGACGGTGGAGGCCCGGATCTGTTCCAGCAAGCCACTGGAGGTGTGCATGGTGCGCACCACGTCGCCCATGCGGGCGAGGGCGTCCTCGTCGGCGTGGACCACCAGGTCGGGGCCCTCGGCCACGATGGCCAGGTCGTCGTCGGTGACGATGGTGGCGATCTCGACGATGACGTCGTGGTCGTGATCCAGCCCGGTCATCTCGAGGTCCATCCACACCAGCACGGTCGGACTGTACGGGCGCCGTACGCTCGCCGCCGTGCTGAAGGTCCCCATCGTCCGTCTCGACCCCGACCTGGACGGGCCCGCCTATGCCCGCGAGGGCGACGCCGGCGCCGACCTGGTGGCCCGCGAGGACCACGAGCTGGCCCCCGGCGGCGGCCGGGCCCGCGTGTCCACGGGCGTGTCCGTGGCCATCCCCGCGGGCTACGCCGGCTTCGTCCTGCCCCGCTCCGGCCTGGCCCTCCGCCACGGCGTGACCTGCCTCAACACCCCCGGCCTCATCGACGCCGGCTACCGCGGCGAGCTCCAGGTCCTGCTGGTCAACACCGACCCGAGCGAGCCCTTCCTCGTCCAGCGCGGCGAGCGCATCGCCCAACTCGTGATCATGAAGGTCGAACACGCCGCCTTCGCGGTGGTGGACGACCATGACGAGACCCACCGCGGCGAAGGCGGCTGGGGCCACACGGGCTAGTCGCCGCCGCGCTTCACCAGGCGGACCTGGCCGGCGGCCAGGTCGAGGTCGGCGCGGTCGACCAGCGGGGTGACGAGGGTGTGGAAGCGGCTGACGGCTTCGGGGGGGCGGTCGGGGGCGCCGTCGACGGTGATGGTGACCGCGCCCTGGTCCACCAGGTAGTGCAGGTCGACGGCGCCGGTCGGGTCGGCGGCGTCGATGAGGGCGATGATGGCCTCGTCGATGGCGAGGCGGAGATCCTCGACCTCCCGGTAGGAGAAGCCGTGGCGGCGGGCGATGGCGGCGGTGGTCACCCGGGCCACCCGGCCGTAGGCGGTGCCGGCGGGGAGCCGGAGCCGGACCGCGTCAGCCATGGTCGCAGTCTGTCGCCCTCACGGCTCGCGGACCACGTCGCGGGGATCTTTGTCGTCCCGCTCACCGATGTAGGCGGGGTGACGCAGCCGTCCCTCGGTGGTCCACTCGGCGAACTGGACCTGTACGACCAGCTCCGGGCGCACGTAGCGGGCCACCTTGCGCACGGGCGGGGGCAGCTCGTCCACGAACGGTGAGTCGTCGACGGCCCGCTCGTCGAGGCGGGGCTGGAGGCGGCGCAGCTCGGCGGCGTCGAACCCGGTGCCGACCCGCCCGGCGTAGCGCAGGCCCGCATCGTCGTAGTGGCCGACGAGCAGGGCCCCGAGGGACCCGGAGCGGTTGCCCTCGCCCGGGAGCCAGCCGCCGACCACCAGCTCCTGACCGCGGCGGACCTTCACCTTGCGCCAGGCCGGGGACCGCTTGCCCGGCAGGTACGGGCTGTCGGTCCGCTTGGCGATCAGGCCCTCCAGGCCGGCGGCCTCGGCGTGCTCGTACAGCGTGCGGCCGTCACCGACGTGGTGGGCCGGGACCCGCCAGGGCGTGGCCTCGTCCCCCTCGTCGACCAGGCCGGTGAGGAGGCGCCGGCGGTCGAGGTAGGGGAAGGCGATCAGCTCGTTGCCGTCGAACCAGAGCAGGTCGAAGACGATGAAGGTCACCGGATACCGGCGGGTCTGGAGGCGGCCGAAGTCGGAGCGACCGTCCTCGTCCAGGACCACCACCTCGCCGTCCAGCACCGCGGATCGGCCCACGGCGTCGGCCAATCCGGCCAGCTCGGGCCAGCGGGGGGCGGCGTCATGACCCCGGGTCGTCTGGAGGCGCAGGGGCGTCGGCCCTCCCGGATCGACGTACGCCAGCAGGCGCATCCCGTCCCACTTGATCTCGTAGGCCCAGCCCTCGTCGCCGTCCGGGGGGAGGTCCCCGCTGACCGCCTTCATGGGCAGGAGATCGGCCGGGAAGGTGGTCACGGGGTCAGTAGGGGAGCCCGGGCAGGTGCCCAACGGCCCGCCAGGCCACCGCGGCGGCCCCCACCAGGGGCCCGTCGGCCCCGAGGCCGCCGGGGCGGATGACCGTGTCCCGGCTGAACTCGATGCGGCACCGCTGGTCGATCTCCTCCTGCGCGGCGGTGAAGAAGGTCTCGCCGAAGCCCAGGGCCACGGAGCCGGCGACGACCACCAGGGGCAGGTCGAGCAGGTTGGCCACCGAGGCCACACCCCGCCCGACCAGACGGCCGGTGCGGCGCCGCACCTCGTCGTCGGCCTCGGCCGCGAGCCGCCCGGTGGCGCGTTCGATGGCGGTGCCCGAGGCCTCCGCCTCCAGGCAGCCCCGCGCCCCGCAGCCGCAGACGGCGCCGTCGGGCTCGACGATGACGTGGCCGATGTGGCCGGCGTTGCCGTCCCGGCCGTCGAGGAGGCGGCCGTCGAGGACGATGCCGCCGCCCACCCCGGTGGACACGACCATGGCGAGGTAGTCCCGGGCCCCGAGGGCGGCGCCGCGCCAGCCCTCGCCCAGGGCCAAGGCCTTGGCGTCGCCGTCGATCGTGGTGGGCAGGCCGGTGTGCTCCCGGAGGCGGCCGAGCAGGGGGAAGCCCCGCCAGCCTTCGATGTTGACCGGCGACACCGAGGTGCCCCCGCCCGTCATGGGGCCGCCGGTGCCCACCCCACAGGCCACGGGATCGGCGCCGTCGGCCCCGGCGGCTCGGACGTCGTCGATCAGGGCGGCCAGGGTGGCGAAGAGGGCGTCGCCGTCGGTGCCGTCACCGGTGGGCCGGGTCACACGAGCCTCGATGGACCCCTGGTCGTCGACCAGCCCGCAGGCCAGCTTTGTCCCCCCGATGTCGATGGCCAGCACCCGGTCGCCCACCCCGACAGTGTGGGCGATCCGAGCGCGGTCAGTGCTCCGGAACCGCGGATTCCGGTTGGGCCAGGTGGGGGCGGACGGTGACCAGGGCGGCGATGGCCACCTCGATCTGGGCGTCGTCGGGTGGCCGGGTCGTCAGGGCCTGCAGGGCGAGGCCCGGGGCGGTGAGGACGGCGACGACCTTGCTCTCGGGCCGGCGCTTGGCCAACTTCAGGACCTCGTAAGCGAGGCCGGCCACCAGGGGCAGCCCCAGGACCCGGGTGGCGATCAGCACGGGCCACGAGGCGTCGCCCACCAGGCTGAACACGACGATGGCTACGACCACGACGAGCAGGAGGAAGTCCGTGCCGCAGCGGGCGTGACGCACGCTGAACGGGCGGACCGCCTCGACGGTGAGGGCGACGCCGTGCTCGTGGGCGGCGATCACCTTGTGCTCGGCGCCGTGGTAGGCGAAGGTCCGCTGGATCCCCGGCGAGCGCCCGATCAGGAAGAGATAGCCCCCGAACAGGGCCAGGCGCACGACCGCTTCGGCCAGGGCGAACTGGAACCCCTCGAAGCCGACGGCGCGGGAGACCGCGGCGGGCACGACGGCGAAGATCCCGGCGAAGATCAGCAGCGCCGCGGCCGTGGTCAGGGCCAGTTTGCGGTCGCTGATCTCCTCGGCCTCCTCGGGGTCGGCCACCCGGGCCGACCATTTCAGCGCCTTGAGACCCACCATGATCGTCTCGACCATGGCGACCGCACCCCGCACGACAGGCACGTTGTCGGTGGACCGGGCCCAGGTCGGCAGGGCGTCGCCCGTGGTCACGATCTCGCCGTCGGCCCGTCGGGCGGCGGCGCCCCAGCGATCACCGGCGCGCATCATCACGCCCTCGAGCAGGGCCTGGCCCCCGACGCTCAGCTCGGCCGGGTCTTCGTGTGCGGGCATCGTCCCCCCGTCGGCGCCGAGAGGGTCGGCCTTGAGCCTGCCGGTACCTTTCCTGCCGTGAACCGCCGCACCCGTGCCCGTGTCGTGGCCGTCGGCCTGGCCGGTGTGCTGATCCTGAGCCTGGTCGGCGGCCTGCTCAGCTCGACCTCGGGCACCGACACCGGCCCCAGCGACACGACCGCCCAGTTCGTCGATCCCCCGCCGATCACTCAGGTCAGCGACCTTCCGTACGTGACCATCGACGAGCTCCCTCCGGAGGCCGTCGAGACCTTGCAGCTGGTCGTCGCCGGCGGTCCCTTCCCCTTCGACCGGGACGGCGCCGTCTTCCAGAACCGTGAGGGCCTCCTGCCGCCCGAGCCCGAGGGCTACTACCGGGAGTACACGGTGGTCACCCCGGGCGAGGACGACCGGGGCGCCCGCCGCATCGTCGTGGGTGGCGAGTTCGAGGTCGCGTACTACACCGATGACCATTACGCGAGCTTCCGGGAAGTGGTCCCGGACGATCCCGTTGGCTGATCTCCACGAGGTGTTCAGCGGGACCGTCGCGGCCGGTCTCCATCCGGTCGACGACATCACGGCCGAGGACCTCGCCGAGGTGGCCGCCGGTCATGGCTGGGTGCCGGTCGTGGTGGACCTGACCGTCCTGGCCGACAAGGCGGGGCTGCTGGCGGCGTTCGCCGACGCCGGCCAGTTCCCCGAGTACACCGGCCGCAACTGGGACGCCCTGCAGGACAACCTGGGCGACCTGTCCTGGCTGGGTCCCGCGGAGGGCTACCTGGTCGTGCTGGTGGGCTGGGACGCCTTCGTGCTCGAAGCACCGCCGGACGCCGCCGTGGTCGAATCGATCCTGGTCGCCGCCGCGGGCGAATGGTCCGACCGGGGCACACCCTTCGTCACCCTGGTGGCCTGACCCTGCTGCCGCACACCCTCGACGGTCTGTTCTGGCGCCGATTTGTCACGCTGGACGTTACAAATCGGCGCAATTTCGTTCGGGCGGTGGGCGCTGGTCTTCACGGAGGAGCCCGCCAGACGGCGCCCGGCCCCCATCGGTGCGTCGGTGTCGGTCGCCCAGCCGTCAGACCGGCTTGAGCAGGCGGCCGTTGACCCAGGCTTCCCAGCCGTTGCTGCAGCGGATGTGGGCCCACTCACCCCACCAGGTGACGAGCTGGATGCCGAGGCCAGGGTCGAGGCGGGCGGCAGGAGGATAGGTGGGGTCGGGGGTGGCCCACGCGGGCAGGCCCTTCTTGGGGACCACGTGGGTCACGGAGAACGCGCCGCCGCCGGGGGTGACCGCCGGGTCCGCCACGACTGGCGGCGGGAGGCCGCTGGGGGTGGTCGGGGACTGTACGACGGTCAGGGCCCGGGCCTCGGCCGGTGGGCCGGGGGCGGGGGTCCCGGCCCCGCCGAGGTCGACGTCGGCCGCCCGCGCGGCGCCGGCCAGTTCCCGGGCCAGGGTGGCGGCGGACGCGGGGCGTTGTCCGGGGTCCTTGGCCATGGCCCGCTCGACCACCGCGGCCACGGCGGCGGGTACGCCACCCGGGCGCAGGTCGGGCACGGGCACGGACGCGATCCGCCCCAGGAGCGCGGCGATGGAGTCCTCGGACCCGCCGGCGAAGGCGGCTCGGCCGGCGAGGGCCTCGAACAGGGTGGCGCCGAGGCTGTAGATGTCGCTGGCCGGGCCGGGTGGCGTGCCCTGCAGGATCTCGGGCGGGGCGTAGAGCAGGCTGGCCGTGACCTGGTCGCCCCGGGTCTGGGTGGCGCCGGTGACCCGGGCGATGCCGAAGTCGCCGAGTTGGGCGTGGCCGTAGCCCGACAGGAGGATGTTGGCCGGCTTGACGTCCCGGTGCAGGACATCCATGCGGTGGGCCGCGGCCAGGGCCTCGGCCACCTCGACACCGATGCGCAGCCCGTCGGCCCAGGGCAGGCGCCCCTCGGCGACCAGCTTGTCGGCCACCGAGCCGCCGGGCTGGAACGCCATGACCAGGTAGGGCGCACCGGTGCCCGTGGTGCCGGCGTCGAAGATGGTGACGATGCCGGGGTGGTCCGACAGGGAGCCCATCGCCTGGCATTCCCGCTCGAAGCGGCGCTGGGCCCGCTCGTCGAGGTTGCCGTCGAGCACCTTGACCGCGACGGTGCGTCGGAAGGCAGGCTGATCGGCCTTGTAGACGGTCCCGAAGCCGCCGCGGCCGATGGGGGTGGCCGGCCCGAGGCCGGCGATCCCGAGTTCGACCGCGGTCATGAGACGGAGGCTACGCCCCTGCCCTGCTCCGGTCAGCGCCCCATCCACGGATGTGGTGGACTCTGCCCGTGGGGTTTCCGACGGTGCCGCCAGGGCCGGGAGGGGCGGTGCCGCCGCCACCGGGCGGGCCACCCCCCGGCGTCCCGCCCACCGGCCCGCCGTCGGGCCCCGGGAGCTACTACCAGCCGCCACCGGGTGGTGGTTCCTGGTTCTCCAACAACAAGAACTGGTTCCTGCCCGTGGTCGCGGTCGTCCTGGTGCTGGCCCTGCTCGGTGGGTTCCTCGCCTTCAGCGGCGACGAGGCCGGCGCCGACGAGATCTTTCTCGAGCCCGTCGGCTTCCCGGGCGACGATCCGTTCACCGACAGCGTGTCGACCTCAGCCGGCGAGGCCGCCGGCGAGGTCGTGGTCGACGAGGGCTCCGCCGTCCAGGGCAGCGTCAACGGCTCCGAGCCCGGTCTCTACGGCGGGACCCTGAACGAGTCGATGTGTGACCGCGAGCAGCTCGTCGAGTTCCTCGGGGACAACGCCGACAAGGCCCGGGCCTTCGCCGACGTGCTCGACATCGACGTCGACGAGATCCCCGACTACATCGCCGACCTGACCGCCGTGGTCCTCCGGGGCGACACGAGGGTGACCAACCACGGCTTCGCCGACGGCGAGGCGACGGCGTTCCAGGCGGTGCTCCAGGCCGGCACCGCCGTGCTCGTCGACTACCAGGGCATCCCCCGGGTCAAGTGCTACTGCGGCAACCCGCTGACCGAGCCGATCGAGGTCGACTCACCCCGCTACGGCGGCGACCAGTGGGACGACTTCGACCCCGACGACATCACGGTGACCTTCGTCGACATCGACATCGACATCTTCGTGATCACCGACGTCAACACGGGCGACACGTTCACCCGTCCCCGGGGCACCGACGGTGACCAGGACCAGCCGGGCTCGGGCGGTGACGACCCCCAGCCGCCCGACGACACGTTGCCGCCGGAGACGGTCCCGCCCGAGACGGTCCCGCCGGAGACGACCGCGCCGCTCGGCACCGGCGACGTCCAGGTCACCCTGCAGTGGGCTGGCGGTGTCGACCTCGACCTGCACGTGATCGATCCCGAGGGCACCGAGATCTCCTTCTCGTCCCGGACCTCGCCGTCCGGTGGCCAACTGGACCAGGACGCCCTCAGCGACTGCTCCGGGTGCGTGGAGAACATCTTCTGGCCCCCGGGCGGGGCACCGTCGGGCGAGTACCAGGTCTTCGTCGTCAACTTCACCGGCGACCCGGTGACCAGCTACCAGCTGGACATACGCGTCGGGGGCGACGTCATCGACTCCCAGAGCGGCTCCGTGGGTGGCGGGTCACCCCAGTCACCGACCACCACCTTCACCGTCTCCTGACCTCTACGCTCGGGGCGCCCCCGTAGCCCAGCCTGGTCAGGGCAACGGACTTTTAATCCGGAGATCGTGGGTTCGAATCCCACCGGGGGCACGTCGCGCCGTGGGTCAGCGCTGGGGGTGCACGTCCCGGATCAGGACCTCCTGGGCCACGCTGGCGACGTGCACGCCGTCGGTGGTGAGCACCCGGCCGTGGGACATGCCCCGGCCGCCGCGGAGGCCCTCGGAGGCCATGTCGTAGAGGAGCCACTCGTCGCCCCGGACCGGCCGGTGGAACCAGATGCTGTGGTCCAGGCTGGCGTTCATCAGCCGCTCCCAGTCGCTCTCCTCGCCGTGCCACTCGGGGTGATGGGTGAGGACGGCCTCCATGGGGGCGTCGTCGGAGGCGAAGGCGACCGCGCACTGGTGGACGACCGGGTCGTCCTCGATCGGGCCCTGCACCCGCAGCCAGGTCCGGGCCACCCCGGGGCCGGGCCGGGCGGCGAAGCGGCGCTCCAGCAGGGGGGTGAAGGACTCGTCGGTCGCCTCGTCGTCGGGGAGCTCGACGTCGGGGAGACCGCCGGCCTGGACGTCGGCCTGGTCCTCGTCGACCTGGAACGAGGCCGACAGGTTGAGGATGGCGCCGCCGGACTGGCGGGCCACGACCTGGCGCGTCGTGAAGCTGCGGCCGTTGCGGAGGCGGTCCACCTCGAAGCGGATGGGCTCGTCGGCGTCGCCCCCGCGGATGAAGTAGGCGTGCAGGGAGTGGGCGCGGAACGGCCCGTCCACGGTGAGGGCGGCCGCCCGCAGGGCCTGGGCCACGACCTGGCCGCCGTAGACCCGCTTGCCCCAGGGGTATTCGGGGCCGGTGCCGACGAAGGTGTCGGGCCCGTGGGGCTCGAGGGTCAGCAGGGTGGTGATGTCCGGGGTGTCGTAGGCCATCGTGGGCTCCGGTCTACAGGACCGACGGGACGGTGATCTCGTCCGGGTCGACCAGGACCACCCGCTCGCCGAGGCGCCACGGTCCGTCGCCCTCGGTGTCGACCCAGCGGCCGCCCAGGTTGGACAGGAGCTGGAAGTCCGAGCCCAGCACGGCCTCGACCTGGTACACGACGCCCGCGTGGGCCACCACGAGCACGTCGCCGTCGGGGACCTGCTCCCGGATCCGGTCCAGGCCGGCGAAGATCCGCTCCTGGAAGGCCGCCTCGACCTCGAAGGCGGGCGGCCGGCGGCGGTCGTCGAGGTAGCCGGGCCAGGCCTCGGCGATCTCGGCCTTGGTCAGCCCCTCCCACTCGCCGGCGCCGCGCTCGCGGAACCCGGGGTCGATCAGGACCGGCCCGATCCCGATCAGCTCGGCGATGATCTCAGCGGTGGTCCGGGCCCGCTCGAGGTCGCTGGCCACCACGGCGTCGAGGGCGCCCACGTGCTGGGCGGCGTGCGCGGCCTGGTGGAGCCCGAGCTCGGTCAGCGGGGGATCGGCCTGGCCCTGCCAGCGGCCGAGGGCGTTCCACTCGGACTGGCCGTGACGGACGATCAGCACTCGGAGCACGGTCCCGGAACCTAGGCCCGTCGACGCCGAACTCCTTGCTCGGGCGATCGGTTGCGTACCCTGCTCGGATGGCCCAGGTGCGACTCTTCGCGTCCATGCGGGAGGCCGCGGGCCGGTCCCACGACGAGGTGCCGGGTGCGACCGTCGCCGACGTCCTCGACGCGGCCGTCGAGCGCTACGGCCCGGACTTCGCCGCCCGCCTGCAGCAGTGCCGGGTCTGGGTGAACGGGGAGCCGGTCGACGCCGAGAGCCCGGTGGGTGACAGTGACGAGCTGGCCGTGCTGCCCCCGGTGTCGGGTGGTTGACGCCCCGGTGCGGGACGAGACCCGATCGGCACCGTGGGCGCCCAAGCCCCGGGGCAAGGTCAGGCGCCTGGCCAAGGTGCAGTCGCGTCGGCCCCGCCGCTTCGCGGTCGACTACGACGTCAACGGCCCGCACGTCCGCCTCGGGTTCCTGTGGTTCCTGGTCGTGGCCGGCGCCCTCGTCGTCGGGGTCTGGGCGGTGGCGCTCGTCTACTCGGTGACCGCCGCCCTCGCCGGGTTCCAGGCCGCCCGGTGCTGGCAGCCCCTCGGTCGCGTCCCCAACCCCGCCATCGCCGCCGCCATCGGGGGCGGCATCGGGATCTCGGCCCTCGCCGGCGCCCAAGCGGTCGGTGCCGCCGTGCTGGCGGCGGCCATGGCGGCGATCGTGTCCGGCGTGGTCTCCGCCGAGGCCCGGCGGGCCCCGCTCTCGGCGGTCGGCTACACCCTGCAGTGCGGGCTGTTCGTCGGCCTGGCCGCCGCCGCCCCCACCCTGGCGTACCGGGTCGACATCGGCGCCGCTGCGGCGCTGATCATCTTCGTGTCGGTGTACGAGATGGGCGACTACCTGGTCGGCTCCGGCTCGAAGAACGCCGTGGAGGGCCCGTTGGCCGGCTTCACGGCGATCGCGGTGTTCGCCTTCGCCCTCTGGGTCATCACCTTCGTGCCGTTCCGCGACAACTCGCTGCTGGCGTTCGGGGCGATCGCCGCGGGCCTCTGCCCGGTCGGCCAGCTCATGGGCTCGGCGATCCTGCCCCGCTCGGACGCCAATGCCTCGGCCGTCCGTCGCCTGGATTCCCTGCTGGTCCTCGGGCCCGTGTGGGTCGTGGCCGTCTGGTCCTACGCCGAGATCATCTGAACTAGTCTCCGCGGCGATGGAGATCTTCAGCAACTTCATGGACCCCGGCGGTGGCGGCGAGATGCTCGGCCGCTACGTGCACTTCCTGTCCGGCATCACCTGGATCGGGATGCTCTACTACTTCAACTTCGTCCAGACCCCCGCCTTCGCCGAGGTCAGCGACGCCACCCGGTCCGAGGCGATGCGCACCATCACCTGGCGGGCCTTGTGGTGGTTCCGCTTCGGGGCGCTGCTGACCTTCCTCTCGGGGGTGTGGATCCTCGGGGCCCAGAAGCTGCTCGGCGACCGCTTCGACGACTTCTGGACCACGCCCAACGGCCTGTCGATCCTCATCGGCGCCCTGTTCGCCACCGACCATGTTCCTGAACGTGTGGATGGTCATCTGGCCCGCCCAGCAGATCGTCATCGGCTCGGCCCGCACCGTGGCCGACGGCGGCGAGGCCGACCCCAACGGCCCGGCGGCGGCCAAGCGGGCGGCGCGAGCCTCCCGGGCCAACACCCTGATGTCGATCCCGATGCTGTGGTTCATGGCCTTCACGAGCCACTACTCGTCCCGCTACGGGGCGGTCGACGACAGCTCCTTCATCGTGGTGCTCGTGCTCTTCCTGATCATCCTGGCGGTCATCGAGTTGACGGCCCTGGGCAAGGTCGGGGGCTACGACAGCCCACTGGCCAAGCAGCTGTTCGACAAGCACCGGGACACGATCGTCGCCGGATTCGCCGTCTGGTTCATCCTCTTCGTCATCGGCTACGAGCTGATCATCGGCGCCTCGTAGGGCCCACCGGCGTACGCTCGGGGAGTGTCCGCGTCGCTCGACGAACTCCTCGCCCCTGACCTCCTGGACGGCCTGACCGCCCGCGACCTGAGCGAGGTCCGCGCCCTGCGGGACGACGCCCAGCGGGTCGAGGGCGGCCTGTCCTTCGTCCGCCGCATGATCCACGGGCGCCTCGACATCGTCGGGGCCGAGCTGGAGCGGCGCCGCCGGGGCGGGGACCCGGCGGACCTGAGCGACCTGATCGCCCAGCTCCCGGACCTGCTGACCGAGCACGACCGGCCGTCGGACACCGCCCCCCGATCGCCCCGCATGCTCGAAGTGGCCGCCGTCCCCGACGAGCTGGCCGCCGAGCTGGACCAGATCGTGGACATCGGTGCCCTGGCCGACCTGCGGGGCCTGGACACCGATGCCCTGGCGGCCACGGCCGACAAGCTGGTGGCGTTCGAGCGCTGGGTGTCCGAGCGGCGCCGCACGGTCCAGGAGCGCCTGGACCACCTGCAGGCGGAGATCGCCCGCCGTTACCGCGACGGTGAGGCCTCCGTCGACGGCCTCCTGGCTTGATGGCGGGGGCCGACGAGCTCAAGGGCGAGATCGAGTCCCGCTGGCGGGACCTGGGGGAGTTCATCCGCGAGCAGCGCAACCTCGGCGAGCTCTCCCTGCGCAAGCTCTCCGAGCAGGCCGGGGTCTCCAATCCCTACCTCAGCCAGATCGAGCGGGGCCTGCGTCGCCCGTCGGCGGAGATCCTCCGTCAGATCGCCCGGGCGCTGGAGATCTCCTCCGAGGAGCTCTACGTGCGGGCCGGGATCCTCGACGAGCGCGACGAGCACCCCGGCCTGGTCAGCGAGATCCGACGGGAGCCGGACCTCACCGAGGACCAGAAGAAGACCCTCATCCACATCTATGAGTCGTTCCGCCGGGAGAACGGTGTCGCCGAGGCCGCGGTGCCCGGTGGCGGGGTCGCCGAGTAGGGAATCCGCGGCCTGCCCGTGACGTTGACCAGCATCGTGACCCGCGCCGCCGTGCTCTCGCTGCACACCTCGCCCCTCGCCCAGCCGGGCACGGGCGACAGCGGTGGCATGAACGTCTACGTCCGTGAGCTGGTGGCGGCCCTGAGCCAGGCCGGGGTCGAGTGCTGTGTGTTCGTGCGGCGCAGTGATCACGAGGTGCCCGAGGTGGTCGACGTGGAGCCCGGTTTCCGGGTGGTGCACATCGACGCCGGTCCCGTCGACCTGCCCAAGGAGGACCTGCCCGAGGTGCTCCCGGCCTTCATCGAAGGTGTCGAGCGGTGGCTCCGGGAGGAGCCGGTCGACGTCATCCACGCCAACTACTGGCTGTCGGGCCTGGCCGGCCACGAGCTGAAGCACCGGTTGGGCCTGCCACTGGTGTCGACCTTCCACACCCTGGCCCGGGTCAAGGCCGAGAACGGCGACCCCGAGCCGGAACGCCGGGCCGAGGCGGAGGGCTCGATCATCGGCTGCTCGGACGTCATCTGTGCCTCCAGCACCACCGAGGAGAGCCAGCTGGCGGTGCTCTACGACGCCCCCGCCGACCGCATCGAGATCGTCCCCCCGGGTGTCGACCACGCCTTCTTCTCCCCGGGCGACCAGCGCGGCGCCCGCGGCGCGCTGGGCCTCGGCGACGAGCCCGTCCTGCTCTTCGTGGGCCGGGTGCAGCCGCTGAAGCGCCTCGGCGTGGCGGTGGAGGTGCTGGGCCGCATCGAGCGCCAGGACGCCACGTTGGTGGTCGTCGGCGGTCCCTCCGGGACCCAGGGCGAGGCCGAGCTGGCCCGGGTCCGGGACCGGGCCGAGGATCTCGGCGTGGCCGATCGCATCCACTGGGTCGACCCCGTGCCCCACCACCTGCTGTCGACCTACTACCGGGCCGCGGACGTCTGCCTGGTCCCCAGCCGCTCGGAGTCCTTCGGCCTGGTGGCCCTCGAGGCCGCGGCCTGCGGCATCCCCGTCGTGGCCGCCGCCGTCGGCGGGCTGCGCTCCATCGTCGAGCACGGCCGCACCGGCTTCCTGGTGGAGGGCGGCGACCCCGCCTACTTCGCCGCCTACGTGGACGAAGTCCTGGGCGCCCCGGCCCTGGCCGAGGCCATGGGCCGGGCGGCCGCCGCCCGGGGTCGGACCTTCACCTGGTCGACCACGGCGGCTCGTCTCCGCCGGCTGTACGCCGACCTGGCCACCCGGGCCCCGGTGTCCTGCTGAGCCCTACCGATCCCGGCGCCGTCGCGTCGGCCGAGGCGCTGGACGCCCTGGAGGCCCGGGTCGACGCGTGGTTCCGCCAAGAGGCCGCGGGGAACCCGATGATCGACGCCGTCGAACGGGGTGAGCCGGGCCAGCGCCGCTGGTACGTACGGGTGCTCGGTGACCAGAAGGACACCTTCACGATCTGGTTCACGCTGGGCCAGCGGACGCTGCGGTACGAGACCTACGTGATGCCCGCGCCGGAGGAGAACCACGCCGACTTCTACCGGCACCTGCTGGTGCGGAACCTGGGCCTGCGGGGCTGGAGCTTCGCCGTCGGCGACGAGTCGGCGGTGTTCCTCACCGGGTCGCTGGGCGTGGAGTCCCTGGCCGACGAGGAGCGGCTGGGCGCCGAACTCGACCGGGTCCTGGGGTCCGGGTGGGCCTACGTCGAGCAGTGCTTCCGCCCGGCGCTACGGATCGGGTTTGCCAGTAAGTTTCAATAAGTTTCATTGCTTTTCAGTTCTCACCGGCCTACCGTCGGGCCCGGCCCGGTGTGCCCGACGACGTCATCCCGTCGGGGAAGCGGGGATGTCCGTGTGGGGCACACCGGGTCGGTCGGGGTCCGTGGCATGGCATTACGGTTCTGTTACGGTCTCGAGCGCGATCCGGTGGTCCTCCGCGGCGGCCTTGGCGGGCTAGCCTCGGTCCGGGTCGAAGCGCCACCCGTCCTGACACCCCGCACCCCGAGGATCCATGCCCCTACGACGCCACCGCATCACCGCCATCGCCCTGGCGATGGTCGCGCTGGCCGCGGCCGCGCCGGTGTGGGCCCAGAGCGCGGACGACCTGGAAGAGGTCGAGGAGCAGCAGGACCAGCTCGACGAGCAGCTCGACGTCCTGCAGGCCGACCACGCGGAACTGGAGGCGGCCCTCGAGGCCACCAACACGCGGGTCCGGCAGCAGGAGGCGGCCAAGCGTGAGGCCGAGCAGCGCCTCGAGGTGGCCCGGGCCGAGGTCCGTGCGGCCCAGGCCGCGGTCACCGAGATGCGGGCCGAGATCACCGATCTCCGCGGCCAGGCCGACGAGGACGCGGTCAACCTCTACATGAACCCGGATCCCACGCTGGCGGTGATGGATGCCGGCGACCTGACTACGGCCACCCGCCGCGAGGCCGTGCTGTCCACCATCGCCTCCAACCACAGCGACGTCCTGGACCGCCTCGGCGGCCTCGAGATCGACCTCGTGGAAGCCGAGGCGCGCTCGGTGGCCGCGGCCCAGGCGGTCGAGGTCGAGCGGGCCGCGGTGCAGGCCCGGCTCGAGGAGTACCGGTCCACCCAGGCCGAGCAGCAGCGGCTCGAGGACGCCCTCGGGGCCCGCATCGCCGACGTCGAGGCCGAGGCCGAAGCCCTGGCCGAGGAGGAGGCCGCCATTCGGGCCGCCCTCGCGCAGGCCTCCCAGGCCCCTGTCGGCCCGGGCGGCTCGGTCGACACGCCCCCCAGCGCGGCGGGGTTGGTCTGGCCCGCCTCGGGGACGATCACCGGCGTGTTCGGCGAGGACCGGGGTGACCACATGCACGCCGGCCTCGACATCGCCAACGCCTCGGGCACGCCGATCTACGCCGCCAACTCCGGCACCGTCATCGGTGGGTGTGGTGGCGGGTACGGCAACTGCGTCCTCATCGACCACGGCGACGGCATGGTCACCCTCTACGCCCACCAGACGACGCTCTTCGTCGGCTCGGGCCAGTCGGTCACCCGGGGCCAGCAGATCGGCACCATGGGCTGCACCGGTAGCTGCACGGGCCCCCACCTGCACTTCGAGATCCGCATCAACGGCACGCCCTACGACCCCCAGGCGTACCTGTAGGGCCAGGTGCGCCTGCAACTGGTCGGAGGGGGACGGATGGGTGAGGCCCTGCTGGCCGGCCTGCTGGCCGCCGACTGGGCGCCCGCCGGTGAGCTCCGGGTGGTGGAGGCCCTGGCTCTCCGTCGGGCCGAACTGACCGAGCGCTTCGCCGGGGTCGAGGTCACCGACACGGTCGGGCCGGCCGAGGGCACGGTCCTGGCCACCAAGCCCGGCGACATCCCCGCGGCCTGTGCCGCGCTCGGCCCCGACGCGGGACGGGTGCTCTCCATCGCCGCCGGGGTCCGCCTGGCCGACCTCGAGGTCGCCCTCCCGACGGGCACGCCGGTGGTGCGGGCCATGCCCAACACCCCCGCTCTGGTGGGCGCGGGAGCCGCCGCCATCGCCGGGGGCGCCGCGGCGGGCGACGACGACCTCGACTGGGCCGAGCAGATCCTGTCCGCCGTCGGGACCGTGGTCCGGGTGGCCGAGCCCCTCCTGGACGCCGTCACCGGACTGTCGGGCTCCGGGCCGGCGTACGTGTTCCTGGTCGCCGAGGCCCTGGTCGAGGCCGGGGTGCTGGTCGGCCTGCCCCGCCCGGTCGCCGCCGAGCTGGCCGTGCAGACCTTGCTGGGGTCGGCCCGCCTGCTGGCCGAGGGCGACGACGGCCCCGAGGCCCTGCGGGCCGCGGTCACCTCCCCGGGTGGCACGACCGCCGCCGGACTCCGGGCCCTCGAACAGGCGGGGGTGCGCGCCGCCTTCCTCGACGCCGTGGTCGCCGCCACCGAGCGCTCCCGCGAGCTGGGCGGCTGATCCGAGCCTGGTTTAGGCTCCGCCCCAGCGGAGTCAGGGGAACACAACGTGGCTGAGGGGCGTGCCCGGTTCTTGACCGTGGCAGAGGTCGCCGACCTCCTTCGAGTATCGACCATGACGGTGTACCGCCTCATCGAGGCGGGAGACCTACGCGCCCTAAGGGTGGGCAAGTCGTTCCGCATCAACGAGGACGACCTCGATCAGTTCCTGGGCAGCCGCTACACCCAGGCCGGCTGACCGGGCGGAGCCCGGCCCCGTCGGGCCTACCGTCGTCATCGCGATGAAGCACCGCTACGCCACCGTCTCCTTCCTCTCCGACTACGGCACCGGTGACGAGTTCGTCGGCGTGGTCAAGTCGGTCATCCGGGCCATCGAGCCCGAGGCCGCGGTGATCGACGTCACCCACGAGATCCCGCCCCATGACGTGCGGGCCGGAAGCCTGGCCCTGGCCCGGGCCGCCCAGTACCTGGTGCCGGGTGTCGTGCTCGCCGTGGTCGATCCCGGCGTCGGAACCGACCGCCGGGCCGTGGCCGTCGAGGTCGGTAGCGGCGAGTCCGTCCTCGTGGGCCCCGACAACGGCCTGCTGGCCGCGGCCGTCGGCATGGTCGGCGGCGCCGACCGGGTCGTCGAGCTGACGAACGCCGACTACCACCTGCCCTCGCCCGGGGCGACCTTCGCGGGCCGGGACGTCTTCGCCCCCGTGGCCGCCCACCTGTGTGCTGGTGTGGCGCTCGAGGAGCTGGGCCCGATGATCGAGCCGTCGAGCCTGCAGCCGGGGATGATCCCCCTGCCGTTCACCGAGGGCGACGCCGTGGCCGCCCAGGTGCTGTGGGTGGACCGCTTCGGCAACGCCCAGCTCAACGTCGGCCCCGACGACGTCGATCACCTCGGCGACCGGCTTCGCCTCGTGATGGGAGAGCGCACCCGCCTGGCCCGCCGGGCCACCTCCTACGCCGAGCTGGGCGCGGAGGTCGGCCTGGTCCTGGACTCCTACGGCCTCCTGGCGGTGTCCCTGGACCGGCACCCGGCGTCGGTCGACCTCGGCCTGGCCGCCGGCGACGAGGTCAAGATCGAGGCCTTGGGCGACGGTGACGAGCCGACCAACGGCGTCGGCCCGGTGACGGTGGACATCAACCGGGGCCCCCGGTGAGGCCGGCGACGCTGGCCGTGCTGGCCGCCCTCCTGCTGGCCATCTTCCTGGCCGCCGTGGTCCAGCTGTTCTTCCTGGCCCGGTAGCCGGGCGCTCAGACGCTCAGACGCTCAGACGCTCAGACGCTCAGCGGTCCCGCGTGAAGCGCCGCGCGCCCCGGGCGATCAACCAGACCGCGATGAGCCACACGAAGGCCCCGATGCCCACCGCGATGGGCAGGTCGACCAGGAGCAGGCCGGTGGCCTGGCCCATCGCCAGGAAGATCAACGGCAGGATCACCGCGCCGCCGAGCTGGTTGGCCTCCTGGGCGGTCTGGGCCCGGGCCGACACCCGGACCATGACCCCCAGGCCCAGGGCGGCGACCGCCGGCGCCACCCAGAGGATCATCACCATCCAGAGCTGGGTGGGTACGAAGATCCGGTGGACGACCGGCCACCCCACGCCGTTGGAGACGATGGCGAAGCAGACGAAGCCGATCCAGGACACCGCCAGGGCGGGGATGAAGGACACGAGCAGCTTGGCCAGGAACAGGTCCCGGTCCGACACCGGCAGGTGCAGGAGGGACTCGAGGGTCCGGCGCTCCTTCTCGCCGGCGAAGGCGTCGGCGGCCAGGACCGCGGACACCATGAGGGGGACGATCAGGAAGAGCGGGGCCAGCAGGTAGCCGTTGACCAGCAGGATCATCTGCTCGGCGGGGGGCCGGGTGGCGATCGGGGCGGCCAGGTCGGCGGGCAGTCGGTCGAGGAAGGGGCTGACGTCCACCGAGCCCACGCTGCGGGCGGCCAGACCGATGCCCAGGGGCAGGACGACCAGCAGCAGGGCAGGCACGAAGAGCATGGGCAGGAAGACCGCCTTGGCCCGCCGCACGGCGGTCAGGTCGCGGACGACGATGGCGCGGATCGCGCCCCAGGCGATGGGCCCCCGGGCCGGTCCGCCGACGGCGGTGGCGGTCACGGCGCCCCCTCCACCCGGGCCTCGATGGCGAAGTAGACGTCCTCCAGCGTCGGTGGCCGTGGCGTGATGCCGTAGAGCACCACCCCCCGCTCACCCAGGGCCGCGGCCAGGCCGGGCACCGCCTCGCGGTTCTCGACGACGACCCGTAGGCCCGGGTCCGAGGGTCGGGCGTCGATGACCCCCGCGAGGGCTCGTACGGCTTCCACCAGGCCGCTGTCGGCCGGGCCGTCGAGGTCCACGTCGACGTCGAGGCCAGGCCACAGGCCGGCGGCGATCTCGTCGGGTCGGCCGAAGACGACGAGGTGACCCCGGTGCAGGACGGCCATGCGGTCGGCGAGGCGCCCGGCCTCGCCCAGGAAGTGGGTGCAGAGCACGACCGTGCGTCCCTCCTCCGACGCGAGCCGGGCGATGAGGCCGACCACTTCGCGGGTGGCGGTAGGGTCAAGGCCCGAGGTGGGCTCGTCCAGGAAGAGGATCTCGGGGTCGTGCAGCAGGGAGCGAGCCAGGGCGACCCGCTTGCGCTGGCCGGTGGAGAAGCCGTGGACCCGCACGTCGGCCAGCTCGGTCATGGTGAACTGCTCGAGGACCTCGGCCGCCCGGTGCTCGGCCTCGTCGCGGGCCATGCCGCGGATGCGGGCGGTGAAGACGAGGTTCTCGCGGGCGGTCAGGCGGTCGTCCAGGCCGGCGTTCTCGGTGAGCACCCCGGTCCGGCGGCGTACGGCGTCACCCTCGACCGCGGGATCCAGTCCGAGCACCGTGGCCCGCCCGGCATCGGGGGCGAGGACCCCGTTGAGGAGCCGCACGGTGGTGGTCTTGCCCGCTCCGTTGGGTCCGAGCAGGGCGAGCACCTCGCCGGGGGCGACGTCGAGGGTCAGGTCGTCGACGGCCCGTTGGGACCCGAAGGCCTTGGTCAGGCCCTCCGCCCGGATGGCGGTGTCCACCCGCGCGTCGAGAGGAGGGGACAGCAGCACCCTGTTCCATCGGAGCGGGGCGCAGTTCCCTTGAGGTCCTCCGGCAGGGCAGACTGACGGGGTGAACGTGGCGGGCATCATCGAGGGCCATCCCGACGAGGCCGTGGCGCTGGTCGCCGCCGGCCGCACCGTCACCTACGGGCAGCTGCGCCGCGACGTGGCCGGCCTGCAGGCGGGCTTCGCCGACCTCGGCCTGGACGTGGGTGACCGCATCGGCATCGTCGCCGCCAACACGGTCGAGTTCGTGCTGGGTTGGCTGGCCGCGGCCCGCGGCGGCTTCGTGGGTGTGCCCCTGAACCCGGGCAGCCCCGGGCCCGAGCTGGCCGGGGAGCTGGCCGCCGTCGGCGCCCGCGCCGTGGTGTGCGGCCCCGAGGGGGTCACCGTCGCCCGGGGCCTGGACCGGTCCGAGGTGCCGGTGCTGGAGCACGTCATCGACCCCGAGCGCCTCGCCGAGCTGGCCGGCCACGAGCCCGCCCCTGCCGTCGACCGCGAGGCCGCCGACCTGGCCGTGCTCATGTTCACCAGCGGCACCGCCGGCTCGCCCCGGGCGGCCATGCTCACCCACGGCAACCTGCTGGCCAACCTGGAGCAGGTCCAGGCCTCCGAGGGTCGCCGCCGGGGCCCCGACGACGTCGCCCTGGCCGTGCTGCCCCTCTTCCACATCTTCGGCCTGAACGTGGTGCTGGACGGCGCCCTGATCGCCGGCTCGACGGTCGTGCTGATGGACCGCTTCGACGCCGAGGCCGCCCTGCGGGCCGTGGTCGAGCACGGCGTCACCGACCTCACCGGCCCCCCGACCATGTGGGCCGCCCTGGCGGCCGCCGACGGGGCCAGTCCCGACGCCGTGGCCACCGTCGAACGGGCCGCGTCGGGCGCCGCCGCCCTCGGCCCGGAGATCCGTAACGCCGTCCGGGAGCGCCTGGGCATCGCCCTGGCCGAGGGCTACGGGCTGACCGAGACCTCGCCCGTGGTGGCCACCGGCGTCGGCATCGACGCCCCCGTCGGCTCGGTCGGCCGCCCCCTGCCCGGCGTCGAGGTCCGCATCGTCGACCTCGACGGTGAGGACACCTACATCGGTGATGCCGGTGAGATCCTCGTCCGGGGCGACAACGTCTTCGTCGGCTACTGGAACGACCCCGACGCCACCACCGCCGTGCTCACCGACGACGGTTGGTTGCACACCGGCGACATCGGCTTCGCCGACGAGGCCGGCCACGTGTTCCTGTCGGACCGAGCCAAGGACCTGATCATCGTGTCCGGGTTCAACGTCTTCCCGGCCGAAGTCGAGGACATCCTGGTCAGCCACCCGGGGGTACGGGAGGCCGCCGTGGTGGGCATCCCCAGCGACCGCACCGGCGAGGCCGTGAAGGCGTTCGTCGTCCTCGAGGCCGCGGCCAGCGCCCTGACGCCCGACGACCTGCGGACCCACACCCACGGCCACCTGGCCCGGTACAAGTGCCCCGCCGAGATCGAGATCGTGGACGAGCTCCCCCACGGCCCCGGCGGCAAGCTCCTGCGACGGTCCCTGCGGGGCTGAGCGACGGTGGGACGCCGGCCCCTGGGGGTCCGGAACTTTGTGAAGAAATGCACGAGCGCAGTACCTTCGGGGGAGTGCCGGACGAGCCTCGTCACATCCCCGAAGCCACGGTCGCTCGTCTCCCGCTCTATCTCCGGTCCCTCCTGACGCTGGCCGACGAGCGGGAGTCGACCTGCTCCTCGGAGCGCCTGGCCGACCTCGCGGGGGTCAACGCCGCCAAGGTGCGCAAGGATCTGTCCTACCTCGGCTCCTACGGGACCCGGGGCGTCGGCTACGACGTCGAGTTCCTGCTCCGGCAGGTCAGCCAGGCCCTCGGCCTGACCCACGACTGGCCAGTGGTCATCGCCGGGGCCGGGAACCTGGGTCGGGCCCTCGCCAACTACGGCGGCTTCACCTCCCGTGGCTTCCCCGTGGTGGCGCTGGTGGACACCGACGAGTCCAAGGTGGGCCAGGCGGTGGGGGAGACCCCCGTGCGCCACCTCGACGACCTCGAGACCCTCGTGAAGGAGCACCACGTCGCGATCGGCGTGCTGGCCACCCCGTCGGGCGCGGCGCAGGAGGTCGCCGACCGCATGGTCAGTGCCGGCATCGGCTCGGTCCTGAACTTCGCGCCCGCCGTGGTCACGGTCCCCGCCGAGGTCTCCATCCGCAAGGTGGACCTGGCCTCTGAGCTCTTGATCCTCAGCTTCTACCAGCAGCGCCGTGAAGGCGGCGTGGCCGACCTCACCGGGTGACCTCGTGGCCCTGCCGAGTCGGCCCTACCCGGTCAACCTCCTGGTCGCCGGCCGCTCGGTCCTCGTGGTCGGCGGGGGCACCGTCGCCCTCGAGAAGGTCGACGGCCTGCTCGACGCCGCGGCCGACGTGACGGTCGTGGCCTCCGAGGTCGTCGCCGAACTCGTCGACCGCCCCGGCGTCCGGGTCGAGCAGCGCCCCTATCGCTCCGGCGAGGCGGCCGAGCACCGCCTCGTGGTCGTCGCCACCAGCGACCCGGCCGTGAACGCCGAGGTGGCTGCCGACGCCGAGGCCGCAGGCGTCTGGGTCAACGCGGCCGACGACATCGCCAACTGCACCTTCACCCTCCCGGCGCGCGTGCGCCGGGGCGACCTCCTGCTCACCGTGTCCACGGGTGGCCGCAGCCCCGGTCTGGCGTCCTGGACCCGTGAGTGGCTGGAGGCCGAGTTCGGCCCTGAATGGGCCACGCTGCTCGACCTCCTGGCCGACGCCCGAGACGAGTTGCGGGCCACAGGACGTTCGTCCCTGGGAGTCGACTGGCCCGCCGCCCTAGACTCAGGAATGCTGGAACTGGTCCGCGAGGGCCGACTTGCCGAAGCCAAGGAGCGCCTGCAGGCGTGTCTGTCGTCGTCATCGGACTGAACCACCGCACCGTCCCCCTCGATCTGCTCGAGCGGATGACGGTCAACGGGGCGAACCTGCCCAAGGCCCTCGCCGACCTGGTGGGCCGCGACCACGTCTCCGAGGCCGTCGTCCTGTCGACCTGCAACCGCACCGAGGTCTACGCCTCCGTCGAGCGCTTCCACGCCGCCTACGCCGACATCCGCGAGTTCCTGTCGAGCCTCGCCTTCCTGCCCCCCGAAGCCTTCGGCGACCACCTCTACGCCCACTACGACGAGGCCGCCGCCCAGCACCTCTTCTCCGTGGCCGCCGGCCTCGACTCCGCGGTGCTCGGCGAGAGCGAGATCCTGGGCCAGGTCCGCACCGCCTGGGAGCGGGCGCATGGCGAGGAGGCCAGCGGCGCCACGCTGAACATGCTCTTCCGCCACGCCCTCGAGGCAGGCAAGCGGGCCCGGACCGAGACCGCCATCGGCGAGAAGACCACCTCGGTGTCCCAGGCTGCAGTGGCCATGGCCGGCGAGCGCCTCGGCGGGCTGGAGGGTCGCTCCGTGCTGGTCGTGGGGGCCGGGGAGATGGGCGAGGGCCTCGTGCGCTCGCTGATCGACGCCGGCGCCGACCCCGTCCAGGTGGCCAACCGCACCTGGGACCGGGCCAAAGACGTCGCCGACCGGGTCGGGGCCACCGCCATTCACCTCGAGGACCTGCCCCGCGCCCTCACCGACGTGGACCTGCTGCTCACCTCCACCGGCGCCACCTCGATCATCGTCGAGCACGGTGATGTCGAGCCCGTGGTCGAGTCACGGGCCGGCGCCCCCCTCCTGATCGTGGACATCGCCGTGCCCCGCGACGTCGACGCCGCCGCCGGCGAGCTGCCCGGGGTGACCCTGCTCGACATGGACGACCTGCGGGCTCACGCCGAGATCGGCCTCGCCGAGCGCCGCCGTGAGGTCGCCGCGGTCCGCGCCATCGTCGAGGACGAGGTCATCCGCTTCCAGGCCCAGACCACCGCCCGCGAGGTGGCGCCGCTGGTCGCCGCGCTGCGCCAGAAGGCCGAGGACCTGCGGGTGGCCGAGCTGGCCCGCCAGCAGACCCGCCTGGCCGAGCTCACCCCCGAGCAGCAGGAGGCCGTCGAGGCGGCCACCAAGGCCGCCCTGGCCAAGCTGCTGCACGAGCCCACCGTGGCGCTCAAGGCGGCGGCGGGCACGGCGCGGGGCGAGCGCCTGGCCGAGGCCCTCCGCGAGCTCTACGACCTGTAGCCCGGCGAGCGCGCCGCGCCGCCGCCCCGTCCGATGACCAGCACCACGCTCCGGGCTGCGACCCGCGCCAGCCCGCTCGCCCGGTGGCAGGCCGACCACGTCGCCGCGCTGCTCGACGCCGTCCACGCCGACCTCGACCACGAGGCCGTCCTCGTCACCACGACCGGCGACCGGGACCACAGCCGGCCGCTCGCGGAGATCGGGGGCAAGGGCGTCTTCGTCAAGGAGGTCCAGGCCGCCGTCCTCGACGGACGAGCCGATCTGGCCGTGCACTCAGCCAAGGACCTGCCGTCCACGACGCCCGCGGGCCTCGTCATCGCCGCCGTCCCCGAGCGGGCCGACCCCCGCGACGCCCTCGTGGGCCGGGCCCTGGCCGACCTGCCGCCCGGCGCCCGCATCGCCACGGGCTCGGCCCGGCGCCGGTCCCAGTTGGCCGGCCACCGACCGGACCTGACCTTCGTCGGCCTCCGAGGGAACATGGACACCCGCATCGCCGCAGCCACCGACCACGGTGCCGTCGTCGTCGCCCTCGCCGCGCTGGAGCGCCTGGGTCGGTCCGACGAGGTGGCCGAGGTCCTGGACCCGACCGTCGTGTTGCCCCAGGCCGGCCAGGGGACCCTGGCGATCGAGTGCCGGGCCGACGACGCCACCACCCGGGCGCTCCTGGCCACCATCGACCACGAGCCCAGCCACTGCACGCTGCGGGCCGAGCGGGCCTTCCTGGAGGAGCTCGGCGGGGACTGCGCCATCCCCGCCGGCGCCTTCGCCGAGATCGACGGCAACAGCATCCGGGTCCGCGGCGTCGTGGCCTCCCTCGACGGCCACGTCATCCTCCGCCACGCCGAGACGGGCCCCGATCCCGAGGCCACCGGCCGGTCCGTGGCCCGATTCCTCCTCGACGACGCCGGCGGCTCCGCGATACTCGACCCGTGACCCTCGCCCCGTCCATGAGCGTTCTGGCCCCGGATCCCGGGGTCACGGCACGGGTATCCGGTACCAAAACGGCGGGCGAGCGGTGACCGTCTACCTGGTGGGGGCCGGACCGGGGGATCCGGGGCTCCTGACCGTCCGGGGCGCGGAGCTCCTGGCCCGCGCCGACGTCGTGGTCTACGACCGGCTGTCGGTGGCCGCCCTGCTCGACCTGGCGCCCGAGGCCGCCCAGCGCATCAGTGTGGCCAAGCAGGCCGGTGGCGCCTCCACCAGTCAGGAGGAGATCAACCGCCTCCTCGTCGAGCACGGCCGGGCCGGGAGGGAGGTCGTGCGCCTGAAGGGCGGTGACCCCTTCGTCTTCGCCCGCGGCGGAGAGGAGGCCCGGGCCCTGCTCGAGGCCGCGATCCCCTTCGAGGTCGTGCCCGGCATCACCTCGGCCATCGCCGCGCCGGCCTACGCCGGCATCCCGGTGACCCTCCGCCACTCGTCGACCTCGTTCACGGTGGTCACCGGCCACGAGGACCCCGCCACCGGGGTCGAGGGCTCGGTGGACTGGGACGCCGTGGCCCGGGTCGGCGGCACCATCATCATCCTCATGGGGGTGGCCCGCATGGCGGCCATCGCCGAGCGCCTGATCGCGGGCGGACGCTCACCCGACACGCCGGCCGCGGCCGTCCAGTGGGGCACCCGTCCGGAGCAGCGCACGATCCGGGCGACGCTCGCGACCCTCGCCGATCAGGACCTGGGCGCCCCGTCCACCATCGTGGTGGGCGAGGTGGCGGCTGAGGACCTGGCGTGGTTCACGAACCGGCCGCTGCTGGGAAGGACCGTCGTGGTCACCCGGCCCGAGGGCCAGGCCAGCACCCTGGCCGACGCCCTACGTGCCGCGGGGGCCGAGCCGTTGGTGCTCCCGGTCATCCAGATCGAGGATCCCGCCGACGGGGGTGCGGCCCTGGCCGAGGCTCTCGCGGAGGTCCAGCGGTACGACTGGCTGGTCGTGACCTCGGTCAATGGGGCCCGGCGCGTGCTGGCCGGCCTGCCCGACGCCCGTGCTCTCGGTGGGGTCTCGGTGGCGGCCATCGGACCGGGCACCGCCGCTGGTCTGGCCGAGGGCAACGTCCGGGCCGACCTCGTGCCCGGCCGCTTCGTGGCCGAGAGCCTGCTGGAGGCCTTCCCCACGCCGCCCGCCGACGGCGGCCGGGTCCTCCTGGCCCGCGCCGCCGTGGCCCGCGCCACCCTGCCCGACGGCCTCCGGGCCGCGGGGTGGGACGTCGACGTGGTCGAGGCCTACCGCACCGTCCCCGCCCGCCCGGACGCCGCGCTGCTCGATGCCGCGGCCGCGGCCGACGTCATCACCTTCACGTCGTCGTCGACGGTCACCCGCTATCTCGAGGTGGCCGGTCCCGACCGGGTGCCGCCGACCGTCGCCTGCATCGGCCCCGTCACGGCGGCCACCGCCGGGGAGGCCGGCCTCACGGTCACCGTTGAGGCCACCGAGCACACCATCCCCGGTCTCGTACGGGCGCTCATCGACCACGCCGGCGACGCTGGGTGAGCCTCGATGCCCTCGTCTTCGACTTCGACGGCCTGATCCTCGACACCGAGTGGTCGGCCTTCTCGACCGCCGCCGAGGTGTGGTCCGAGCACGGCATCGAGCTCGAGCTGGCCGTCTGGCAGGAGATCGTCGGCACCGCCGAGCACGCTCACTGGAGCGAGATGCTCGAGACCGACCTCGGCCGGCGCATCGATCGGGACACCGTGATCCCTGCCCGTCAGGCCCAGCACCACGCCGAAGTCGAGGCCATGGACCTGCTCCCCGGCGCCGAGGACCTCATCCGGGCGGCGAAGGTCGCCGGCCTCCGCCTCGCCGTGGCCTCCAGCTCACCGGTGGACTGGGTCGGCGGTCACCTCGAGCGTCGGGGGCTCCTCGGGTACTTCGACGTCGTGGTCTGCCGGGACCACGTCGCGATGACCAAGCCCGACCCGGAGCTCTACACCACGGCCGTCGAGTCCCTCGGCGTCGCCTCCGACCACGCCGTCGCCTTGGAGGACTCCCACCACGGCACCGTCGCCGCGAAGGCGGCCGGCCTGGTCTGCGTCGCGGTCCCCAACCGGGTCACGGCGGGGCAGGACTTCACTGCGGCGAGCCTCGTGGTCGACTCCCTGGCCCGCCTGACCATCCCCACCCTCGCCGCCCTGCTGACCTGACCCGTTCTGGTCCCAGCCCTGTGCCCCCCCAGCGCGCGTTGCTGGGACCAGAACGGGATCAGTCGTCGTCGCGACAACGCTGTGCCGGGCGGCACCGTCCGCCGACGGTGCCCGGACGGCGGGGGCGGGTAACACTCCCTCCATCACCTTCGCCGCCGACGCCGTAGACCTCCTGGCCGCCCGCCAGCAGATGGCGCTCTCCCTGGGCTGGCACATCGTCATCGCCTGCTTCGGCGTGGGCTTTCCGATCTTCGTGCTCCTGGCGGAGTGGCGGAGCCTGCGTCGCGACGACCCCGTGGCCCGTCGCCTGGCCCGCCGCTGGTCCCAGGCCCTGGCCGTGCTCTTCGCCGTCGGCGCCGTCTCCGGCACGATCCTCAGCTTCGAGCTGGGGATCCTCTGGCCCGGCCTCATGGCCGACTTCGGCGACGTCTGGGGCCTGCCCTTCACCATCGAGGGCGTGGCCTTCTTCCTCGAGGCCATCTTCCTCGGCCTCTACCTGTACGGCTGGGACCGGTTCTCGCCGAGGGCCCACCTGCTGGTCGGCCTGCCCATCCCCGTCGCGGGGGTGGCTTCGGCCTGGTTCGTGGTCACGGCCAACGCCTGGATGAACCAGCCCCGCGGGTTCGACGTCGAGCACTACCTGGCCACCGGTGAGGTCACCGACGTCGACCCCTGGGCCGCCATGTTCAACCCCGCCACCCCGGTGCAGACCACCCACATGGTGCTGGCGGCGATCATGGTCGCCGGCTTCGGTGTGGCCGCGGTCTACGCCGTGGCCTGGCTGAAGGGCCGCCGGGACCGCCACCACCGCCTCGGGTTCCTCATCCCCTTCGCCGTCGCCGCCCTGGTCACTCCCTTCCAGATCGCGGTGGGGGACGCAGCTGCCCGCTTCCTGGCCGAGCGCCAGCCCGTGAAGCTGGCCGCCATCGAAGGCCTCTACGAAACGCGGGACTGTGCCCCGCTGACCCTAGGCGGGGTCTACGTCGACGACGAGGTCCGATGGGGGATCCAGGTGCCGTGTGGCCTCTCGCTCCTCGTGGACCGGAACCCCGACGGGGTGATCGCCGGCCTGCAGGAGGTGCCCCCGGAGGACCGGCCGCCGGTCAACGTCGTGCGCATCGCCTTCCAGGTGATGGTGGCCATCGGCTTCTTCCTGCTGGCCCTCGGCGGCTGGTGGGCCTGGCGTCGTTGGCGCAGCCACCGGCTGCCCGAGAGCCGCTGGTTCTGGTGGGCGGCAGTGGCCGCCGGGCCCCTTGCCGCCGTCGCCCTGGAGGCGGGCTGGGTCGTCACCGAGGTCGGGCGCCAGCCTTGGATCGTCTACGAGGTGATGCGGGTGGAGGACGCCGTCACCGACGCGGGCGGCCTGTGGGTCGGCTACGGCGTGCTGCTCGTCGTCTACACGGTCCTCACCGTGGCCACGGTCGTGGTCCTCCGTCGCCTGGCCCGCTCGCCCCTGCCGGCCCTCGAGCCCGAGCCGGCGAGACCGGGACCATGAGCCTCGCCGAGGTCCTGCTGGCGATCATGTGGGTGGGCGTGACCATGTACGCGATCTTCGCCGGGGCGGACTTCGGGGCCGGGGCCTGGGACCTGCTCGCCGGCGGCCCCGAGGAGGGCGCTGAGCGCCGGGCCCGCATCGAGCACTCCATCGGCCCGGTGTGGGAGGCCAACCACGTCTGGCTCATCTTCGTGCTGGTCATCCTGTGGAGCGGCTTCCCGACGGCCTTCGCCGCCGTGGCCTCGACGCTGTACCTGCCCCTGACGGCGGTGGCCATCGGCATCATCCTGCGGGGCTCGGCCTTCGTCTTCCGCAAGCAGTTCCAGGGCGTTCCCGCCCGTCGTGGGCTCGGGGCTGCCTTCGCCGCCTCGTCGATCATCACCCCCTTCTTCCTCGGCGCCATCGCCGGGGCCGTGGCCTCGGGCCGCATCGACCCCTCGGGGGAGATCGACGTGGTCGGGGCCTGGTCGGGCGCCACCTCCCTCTTCGGCGGGGTGCTGGCCGTGCTCGTCTGCGCGCACCTGGCCGCGGTGTTCCTGACCGCCGACGCGCACCGGGCGGGCGAGGCCGACCTGGTCGGGTGGTTCCGGGCCCGGGCCCTCCTCAGCGGGGCCCTGACCGGGCTGACCACCTTCGCCGGGGTGGCGGTCCTGCATGCCGACGCCCGCCACCTCTTCGACAACCTGACCGACCGGGGCCTTCCGCTCATGGTGCTGTCCGCCGCGGCGGGGGTGGCCACCCTCGTGCTGCTGGTCGTGGGCCGCTACCGCCTGGCCCGGGTGGCCGCGGTCACGGCCGTCGCCGCGGTGGTCTGGGGCTGGGCCGCCGGCCAGTACCCCGAGATCCTGGTCGACCACCTCACCATCGACGAGGCGGCCGGTGCTCCCGCCACCCTCCAGGCCATGGTCTGGTCACTGGGTCTCGGCGCCCTCCTCTTCGCCCCACCCCTGGCCTGGCTCCTCCACAGCGCGGCCAAGGGCGAGCTCGAATAGCCGCAACCCTCGGTTCAGGACCTCGTTCTGGTTGCGCTCCCGTGTTCTCCACGAGGCGTGGGCGCAACCAGAACGGGATCTGGAAGGTCAGCCCGCGGCTTCGGCGAGCGGGATGACCGCGCAGTCCATCGGGCCGGGGTCCTCCTCGGGCAGGAGGAGGCGCCAGAAGATCGTGCCGTGCTCGTGGCCCTCGCAGTCCAGCCAGTTGGGGCTGCCGGGATCGGCGTGGGCGATCACGATGCGGAAGCTGCCGTCGTCCTCCAGGACCAGCTGGGCCTGGTTGAGCGAGGAGCCCCGGGCCCGGTACTCCAGGGTCTGCATGTGGGCGTTCCACAGCATCACGTTGGCGAACGCGCAGCGGGGGAGGGTCCCGGTGATGACCAGCGCCTCGTCGGGGGCGAGTTGCCAGCGGCCCAGCGAGTAGTGGATGTCGGCGGCGCCGGGAACGGGCAGGCCCGAGTCCCGGAAGCTGTAGGGCGTGGGGAGGGTGTTGGGCTCCTTGGCCACGAAGGGGATGTCCACCTCCACGTTCGGCAGCTGCTGGCCGAGGGTGGCCTGACGCAGGAGCGCCACCCCCTCGCGCAGGCGGGCCGCCAGGGTCTCGTCGCTGAGCGGCGCTGGGGGCCCATCGGCGTCGAGGGTCTCGATGTCGATGTCGACGTGGATCGCCGGGTCGTTCTGGGCGGAGGTCGCCAACTGGTAGTAGGTGCGGACGACGACGCAATGGGCGTCGGGGTGCAGTTCCAGCCAGTTGCCGTCGGCCGCCTCGGCGCTGAGGGTGATCGAGTAGGTGCCGTCGTCGGCCACCCCGAAGTCCCGGTCGTTGACGTCGCCCAGCAGCGGGCCGGCGAGCGCCCCGTCTGGCGACGACCCGTGGATGGTGAAGGACGTGTAGCACTCCTCGTCCCGCACCCCGAAGATGCGGTAGCTCCGGTCACCCCGGAGGCGGGCGTAGTGGTAGATGGCGTCGGGGTTGTCGCCCTGGATCTTGCGGGCTGGCGATGCGATGACCGCCAACCGGGGGTGGTCGGGGTCGGCCTCGAGGAAGAGCTCGGACATCGCCGAGAGCACCTGGCCCACATAGCGGTAGCCCTCCACGACGTCGAGGGGGTCGGTGAAGCGCTCCTCGGAGAGCACGTAGCCGTCCCGGATCTCGGTGAGGGCGGTGATCAGGTCGTCGAAGGCGGCCGTGGTGGCTGGCGCGAGGTTCATGGTGTCTCCTGTCCGGACGGTGGGCACCGGATTCTCTGGAACACTGTTGCAGAACCGTCCGGGGGGTCCGACCAGATGTCCGACGAGATCCTGAACCGCACGTCACTGGTCGACCAGGCCCGACTGGCCAGCGGCCTCGACGACTTCGGTGAGGACACCTGGCAGGAGGGCCTCGACCGTCTGCTGGACGCCCTCCTCGCCGAGGCCCGGTTGACCGAGATGGGCGAGCAGATCGCCGCGGCGATGCTGGTCAACGACCTCACGTCCCGGCTGCGGGTCACCGACTGGCACGCCCGGTACCCCGAGATCGGCGCCGCTCCCGTCCCGCCGCCGGTGGTGGTGCTCGGCCAGCCGCGGACGGGGACCACGATCCTGTTCGACCTCCTGGCCCAGGACCCCCGCCTGCGGGCGCCGCTCACCTGGGAGGTGGCCGACCCCCACCCGCCGCCCGAGACCGCCACCTACGACACCGACCCCCGGATCGCCGAGTGCGAGGCGGCCGCGGAGATGACCGAGCTGGTAAACCCCGGGTTCCGGGCGGTCCATCCCTCCGGCGCCCTCCGGGGCCAGGAGGACGTGGTCATCACCTCGGGGGACTTTCGCAGCATGACCTTCCCCACGGTCTTCCGGGTCCCGAGCTACATGCGGTGGCTCATCGGCGAGGCCGACATGGCCTCCGCCTACAGCTACCACCGCCGCTTCCTCCAGCTCCTGCAGTGGCGCCATCCGGGCGAGCGCTGGGTGCTCAAGACGCCGGCCCACACCTGGTGCCTGCCCGCCCTCTTCGCCGCCTACCCCGACGCCACGATCGTCCAGACCCACCGGGACCCCCTGAAGGTCGTGGCCTCGGTGGCGTCCCTGACCGAGCACCTCCAGCGCATGGTCTCCGGGCAGACCACCATCCCGGCTCAGGCTGAGGAGTGGGTCGACTACCTGGCGCTGGGCAACGAGCGCTCGGTCACCGCCCGCGAGGACGGCACCGTGCCGGCCGACCAGGCCGTCGACTTCCTCTTCCGCGACCTGATGGCCGACCCCTTCGCCGCCATCGCCGACCTCTACGCCGACATGGGCCTCGAGTACACCGCCGAGGCCGAGGGGGGGATGCGGGCCTTCCTGGACGCCCACCCGGCCGACGAGCACGGCACCCACACCTACTCCTTCGCCGCGACCGGCCTCGACGAGGACGAGGTCCGGGTCCGCATGCAGCGCTACGAGACGTACTTCGGTGTCCCCCGCGAGCCGCTGGGCTGATCGGCCCCGACCAGGGCCCTCACCCCGGCCACCCCCGACGTTCTGGTTGCGCTCCTCTGTCGTGGGCGACAAGGGAGAGCAACCAGAAGCGGTCGGGGTGGGGGTCAGGTGGCCACCGAGGCCACCCACTCGTCCACCAGGTCGCCGAGGACGGGCAGGGTCACCGAGCCGTGGGCCAGCACGGCGTCGTGAAAGCCCTTGATGTCGAACCGCTCACCCAGGCGGTCCTCGGCGGCGGCCCGCAGGCGGAAGAACTCCCGCTGGCCGGTCTTGTAGGCCAGGGCCTGGGCGGGCATGCCGATGTAGCGGTCGATCTCGACGGTGACCTCGCCCTCGTCCAGCGGCGTGTTCTCCAGCAGGAAGTCGATGGCCTGGCGCCGGGTCCAGCCCAGGGCGTGGAGCCCGGTGTCCACCACCAGGCGCCCGGCCCGCCAGGCGTCCGCGGTCAGCATGCCCAGGAGGTCGAGGTCGCCGCCGTAGAGGCCCATCTCCTCGGCCAGGCGCTCGGTGTAGAGGGCCCATCCCTCCACGTAGGCCGTATTGCCGAACCCGAAGCGCTGGAAGTCCGGCAGGTCGGTCAGCTCGGCGGCGATGGCCAGTTGCAGGTGGTGGCCCGGGATGGCCTCGTGGTAGCCGATGCTCTCGGCCTCGGTGCGGGACTTCTCCTCCGGGGCGTGGGTGTTGACGTAGTAGGTCCCGGGCCGGCTGCCGTCGCCCGCCGGCGGGAAGTAGTAGGCGGCGGGGGCGTCGGCGGCCAGGTAGTCGGGTACCGCCACGATGGCGCAGTCGGCCTCGGGCAGGCGCCCGAACCAGTCGCCCATCGCGGCCTTGGCCCGGCCCAGCGCGTCGGCGGCGTCCGCCATGATCTCCTCGCCGGTGGCGTACTTGAGCGCCGGGTCGGTGCGTAGCCGCTCGAACACCTCGGTCGCGGTGTGCAGGCCGAAGGCCCGGCCCCCGATCTCGGCGTACTCGGCGGGGAGCGTCTCGGTGAGCTCGGCCATGCCGATGTCGTGCAGCTCCTGGGGGCTCAGGTCCGTGGTCGTGTGGAGCCGGACCAGCGCGGCGTACACCTCGTCGCCGCCGTCGATGTGGCACAGGCCGGGCCGCTCGTCGGGGCGGGCGGTGGGCTGGAGCTCGTCGGCCAACACGGCCCGGTAGCGGGCAAAGGCGGGCCGGATGACCGTCTCGGTGACCTCCCGCAGCTGGTCACGCCAGGCTGATTCTCTGGCGTCGGCTCCGCTTCGCTTCGTGCCGCTCTCGTCCGCCCACTCGGGTGGCGGTGGTAGCCGGACGAAGGGGTCGTCGTCGAGGGACGAGGCCAGGTAGCCGTCGACCTGGTTGAGGGAGCGCTCGACGCAGATGGCCGCGGGCGGGCGCCCTCCGGCCAGGCCGGCGCGGAAGCGCTCAGCGGCCTGGTCGAGGAAGCGACCGCTCTGGCGGTAGCGCTCGACCAGCCGGGCCGCCGAGTCGGCGTCGGACGCCCGCGTCTGCGGGGCGATCTGGAGCAGGTCGGCGTGCGCGCCGGTGTTCTGGTCCGAGGCCAGCTCGGCCAGCCGGTGCTCAGTGCGGACTCGGGCGTTGTCGGCCTCGGCCAGGAGGAGGCTCCGGGTGACCCGCCCGCCCGCGGACAGTGCGCCCGGGTCGAGGGCCTCAGCCCGGGCCACGATGCCGTTGATCACCGTCAGGTTGGCGTCCTCGGCGGCCTCGGACAGGTCGTCCATCCGGTCGTCGAAGCGGTGGTCGCCCACGAAGGTGGCGTACACGGGGGAGGCGACCATGACCGCCTCCCAGTAGTCGTCGGCGATCCGGCGCAGGTCCGTGTCACTCATGGGCCCCGTTCTACCCCGAGGCCGGCCGGGAGGGGCGAGCGGGTTCAGCCCCAGTAGCGGCCGGAGGTCAGCACCTGGACGGGACCCTCGGCCGACCATTGGCCGTTGCCGACCACGAGGTCGTCGATCCCGTCGCCGTCCACGTCGAGGGCGTCGGCCGTGTCGCCACAGCCCGCGACGCGGGTGGGTAACCGGGCCTCCTCCCAGTCCCAGCCCGGTCCGGCGTCGAGGTAGAGGCGGTCCGCGAGGTTCACGCCCCGCGGGCCGCCGCAGGCCTGGACCACGAACAGGTCGAGTCCGAGGCGCCCGTCGACATCGGCCAGCGTGATCGCGTGGCCCGCCTGCAGATCCTCGTGGAACACCGCGAAGCGGAAGGTGCCGCCGGCCGCCCCGGGCCAGACGCTCACCGAGTCGCGCCTGACCACCACGAGGTCCAGGTGGCCATCACCGTCGAGGTGGGCCAGGCGGGCGGCCTGGACGCCGTCGAGGTCGATGCCGAGCCGGGGCGCGACGTCCACCAGGCGACGGCCACCGTCGTGGCGCCGGAGGTTGCGGAACAGGTGGAGCTGGTTGTCGCCGGGGTTCCAACCCACGGTGGCCAGGCCGGCCCCACCGCACACGAGCAGGTCGTCCCAGCCGTTGCCGTCCTGGTCAGCCGCTTGGGCACACAGGCCGCCGATGTCGGAGCGCATCCCGAGACGGACGTCGGAGAACTCCGCGGTCTCGGCGTGCAGGAAGGTCCGGTTGAGCGACACGTTGTCGTCGGCCCGAGGGTTCTCGTTGCCGACGAACAGGTCGGTGCCCAGGCGACGGTCCAGGTCCACGAACGTGGGGTGCCGACCCCGTCCGTAGGGGTCGTCCACGCCGTAGTGCGCGGCCCGGTTGGGCCCGAAGCCACCCTCTGGTTGTTGCAGCCACAGGCGGTTGCGCTTCGATCCCGTGCCGTTCTCGGCCCCGACCGTGCAGTAGACGTCGGCTCGGCCGTCGCCGTCGGCGTCGCCGACCGCGCACGCGTGGATGTCGCCGCCGGATCGCGCCAGGACGGTCTCGAGGCCGGGCTGGTGGTTGAGGAACACCTCGACCCGCCCGTGGGTGCTGATCACGAGGTCGTCGACGCCGTCACCGTCCACGGGCGCTGCGTCGACATCGAAGCTGTGCGTGTGGCGGGGGAGGCCGAGGGCGAGGCCGACGTCGTGGAACCGGACCGGCGAGGGGCCCCGGGTCACCACGGCGCGGACCCGGTCGCGGGCCCCGCCGAGGGCCTCGGCGGTCAGGGTGCGGGTGAGGGCGAAGCCCGCGGGCGCGAACTGGCGAAGGGTCACGCCGAGGGTGAGGTCCCGGTGGGCACCGGGGTCGACGAGGACCCGGAGGTCCCCTCGATCGACGGCTTCGGTGACGTCCCGGCCGTCGAGGCGCCACACCACGCCTGCGTGGAGGTCCCGACCCCGGCCCGTGAGCACGATCGTGGCCGTATCGGGGCCGTCATGGCCGACCCGGAACACGAACGTCACCCGTTGGCCGGCGCGAGCCCCGGCGTCGATGGTCACCGGGACGCGGCTCGCGGGCCGCCCTGCCCCGAGCCACGACCCGCCCGGCGCCCGGCGGACGGCGAGGTCGGGCAGTACGGGCGGCTCCTCGATCCCGTCGGGGACCGGGGGCACCGTCGGGGTCGGGTCCGCCGCGGCCGGCAGCGTGGTCGCCGGCAGGGTCGTGCCCGGCAGGGTCGTGGCCGGCAGCGTGGTCGCGGGCGGGGTCGTGGCCGGGAGCGTGGTGGCCGCCCCATCGGGGTCGCCCCCGGCGGGCTCGGAGCCCGCGAGGGTGAGCGCGATGGCGGCCACGAGCAGGACGGCGACCAGGCGCGCGGAGGTCCGGGCACTGGCTCGTCGGGTCACGTGGGGCCACGCTAGCGACCGGCTCTCGGTCCCGACCGGCACCGACGAGCCGTACCATCGGGTGGTGCAGTTCCCCGAGCGACGGATGCGGCGCCTGCGGCGCACCCCGGTCCTGCGCCGACTGGTGGCGGAGACCCGGCTGTCGGTCGACGACCTGATCGCCCCCCTCTTCGTGCGGGAGGGCATCGACGAGCCGCGGCCGATCAGCTCGTTGCCGGGGGTGGTCCAGCACACCCGCGAGAGCCTCCGCAAAGAGGCGGCCGAGCTGGTCGCGCTGGGCGTGCCTGCCGTTGTCCTGTTCGGCATCCCCGAGCACAAGGACGGCGAGGGCTCGGAGGCCTGGAACCCCGACGGCATCGCGCAGGTGGCGCTGAGGGACCTCCGCGACGACCTGGGCGACGGCCTCGTCCTGATCCCCGACCTGTGCCTCGACGAGTACACCGATCACGGGCACTGTGGGGTCCTGACCACCGACGGCCGGGTGGACAACGACGCCACCGTCGAGCGCTATGCCATGGCGGCCGTGGCCCAGGCCGACGCGGGGGCCGACATCGTGGCCCCCTCCGGGATGATGGACGGCCAGGTCCGGGGCATCCGGGCCGCCCTCGACGGTGCCGGGTTCGGCGACGTGGCGATCCTGGCCTACGCGGCCAAGTACGCCTCGGCCCTCTACAGCCCGTTCCGCGAGGCCGTCGACGTCGAGATCGCCGGCGGCGGGGACCGCAAGGGCTACCAGCAGGACCCCCGCAACGGCCGGGAGGCCCTGGAGGAGATCCGCCTCGACATCGAGGAGGGGGCCGATCTGGTCATGGTCAAGCCCGCGCTGGCCTATCTCGACGTCATCGCCCGGGCCCGGGCCGAGGTCGATGTCCCTCTGGCCGCCTACCACGTGTCCGGCGAGTACGCGATGGTCAAGGCCGCGGCCGAGAAGGGCTGGATCGACGGCGACGCCGTGCTGGTCGAGCACCTGACGGCCATCCGGCGGGCCGGGGCCGACATGGTCCTGACCTACGCCGCCCGCGAGATCGCCCGCCACCTGTGACCGACCTGGTCAACTCGGGGCTGTTCGCCCGCGCCCGGGCCGTCATCCCCGGTGGGGTCGACTCGCCGGTGCGGGCCTTCGGCTCGGTCGGGGGCGAGCCCTACTTCGTGGCCCGGGCTGCGGGCTTCCACGTCTGGGACGTCGAGGGCCGCCGCTACACCGACTTCGTCCAGTCCTACGGGGCGGTGATCCTGGGCCACAGCCACCCTGCGGTGGTCCAAGCCGTCCAACGGGCCGCCGAACGGGGTACCTCGTACGGCGCCCCGACCGAGGGCGAGGTCCTGCTGGCCGAGGCCATCGTCGACCGGGTCCCGTCGGTGGACCAGGTGCGGCTGGTCAACAGCGGCACCGAGGCCACCATGACCGCCCTGCGGGTGGCCCGGGGTTTCACGGGCCGGGACCGGGTGATCAAGTTCGCCGGCAACTACCACGGCCACGGCGACGCCTTACTGGCGGGCTCCGGCAGCGGCGTGGCCACGCTGGGCCTGCCCGGCTCGGCCGGCGTCCCCGCCTCGGCGGTGGCCGAGACCCTGGTCGCTCCGTACAACGTGGTGCCCGAGATCGGCGACGACGTGGCCTGCGTCATCGTCGAGCCCGTCGCGGCCAACATGGGGCTGGTCCCGCCGGTCCCGGGCTTTCTCCAGGGCCTGCGGACCGCCTGCGACGCGGCCGGTGCCCTCCTGGTGTTCGACGAGGTCATCACCGGCTTCCGTCTCGGCCCCGACGGGGCCCAGGGGGCGCTGGGGGTGACCCCCGATCTGTCGTGTTTCGGCAAGGTCATCGGTGGCGGTCTGCCCCTGGCCGCCCTGGGCGGGCGGGCCGACGTGATGTCGGTCCTCGCCCCCGAGGGCCCCGTGTACCAAGCCGGGACCCTGTCGGGGAACCCCCTGGCCACGGCCGCCGGGCTCGCCGTCCTGGGCGAACTGGACGACGGGGCCTACACGATGCTGGCCGGCAGGGCCGAGATGCTGGCGGGCTGGCTGCACGACGTGATCGCCGAGGCCGGCATCCCCATCCGGGTCCCGGTGGTCGGGCCCCTCCTGGGCCTCTACTTCGGCACCGACGTGGCGACCGACTACGACGGGGCCAAGCGGACCGACGAAGGCCTCTACGGCGCCTTCTTCCACGCCATGCTCGACCGGGGCGTCGCCCTCGCGCCCGGCGCCTACGAGATCCTCTTCCCGGGCCTGGCCCACACCAAGGACGAACTGGAGCGGGTCACCGACATCGCTTCGGCCGCCGCCCGCGAGGTCGCCGCTCAGAAGTTGTAGAACGGGGGCGTGAGTGACGAGACGCCCCGCAGTGATGCCCTCGTGCTGTTCGGGGCCACGGGGGACCTCGCCGTCAAGAAGATCTTCCCGGCGGTCTACGAGATGGCGAAGAACGGGACCCTCGGCGACGTACCGGTGATCGGGGTGGCCTCCCGCGGCTGGACCGTCGACCAGTTGCGGGAGCACGCCCGGGACGCCATCGCCGCCCGGACCGACATCGACGAGACGGTCTGGGCCGATCTGGCCCCCCGCATCTCCTACGTCAGCGGCGACTACCGAGAGGACGCCACCTTCGAGCGCCTCGCCGAGGCCGTCGGTGATCGCCGGCACCCCCTCTACTACCTGGCGATTCCGCCCACCCTCTTCGACGACGTCGTCGAGGGCCTCCAGGCGGTGAAGTGCACGGGCGGCGGCCGGGTCGTGGTGGAGAAGCCCTTCGGCCGGGACCAGGCCTCGGCCGAAGAGCTGAACGACGTCCTGCACCGGGCCTTCGACGAGAAGGACGTCTTCCGCATCGACCACTACCTGGGCAAGGAGTCGGTCGAGAGCCTGCTGGTGTTCCGCTTCGCCAACTCGCTGCTGGAGCCGGTCTGGAACCGGAACTTCGTGTCCAGTGTCCAGCTCACGATGGCTGAGGACTTCGGCGTGGGCGGCCGGGGCGCGTTCTACGACAGCGCCGGCGCCATCCGGGACGTCATCCAGAACCACCTCCTGCAGATCGTCGCCCTCCTGGCCATGGAGCCACCGGCCGGGGCGAGCGCGGACGCCCTGCGGGACGAGAAGGTGAAGGTGTTCCGCCAGATCGCCACGCTGGACCCCTCCCAAGTCGTGCGGGGCCAGTACCGGGGCTACGTCGACGAGCCCGGGGTCGCGCCGGGATCGGACGTGGAGACCTTCGCCGCCCTCCGCTTCCACATCGACTCCTGGCGCTGGTCGGGGGTGCCATGGCTCATCCGCTCCGGCAAGGAACTGCCCGTGTCGGCCACCGAGGCCATCGTCACGTTCCACGAGCCGCCGAACCTGCTCTTCGTCGACCCCGACGGTCCCGATCCCGAGCCCAACCGGATCCGGTTCCGCATCAGCCCCACCGACGGCGTGGTGCTGCACATGTTCTCCAAGGAACCGGGGGAGCGCATGGTGAGCGAACCCGTCGACCTCGCGGTCGAGTACGAGGAGGTCTTCGGCCGCCGCCAGGAGGCCTACCAGCGCCTCCTGGAGGACGCCATGGAGGGCGACCCCCGCCGATTCGGTCGGGCCGACACCATCGCCGAACAGTGGCGCGTCGTCAGCCGCCTGATCGACGGCCCGCGGGACCACCCCCACCTCTACGACACGGGCACCTGGGGCCCCGCTGAGGCCGAAGCCCTGGCCGCCGACCTCGGCGGCTGGTCCACCCCCCTCCCCGCCTGAGGCGGTTCTGGTCCCAGCTATGTCCAGTGGGGCGCGCGTTGCCGGGACCAGAACGGGTGTTCAGCGGGGGAAGGTCGGGCGATCGGCGAGGTCACGTCAGGCGGCGGGGCGTTCCGGGACGAGCTTGGCGATGTTGGCCACCGCGGCGTAGGCGGCTTCGGCGGGGCCGTACTCGTCCTCCCGCAGCAGGTTGGCCATGATGCGCAGGACCCACTCCATGAGGGACTGGCTGTGCATGCCGACCCGGGTCAGCTCCCGCATGAGCGCGGGGCGGCCGATGATCTTGGTGAAGGCCCGGGCCACCCGGAAGTAGAGGCCGTACTCGTCGTCGAGCAGCTGTGGATAGGTCAGGAGCGGCCGGGCGTCGCCGGTGGTCAAGGACTGGTCGAGGAGGTCGGCGGCCATGCGGCCGGTCTCGTAGGCGTAGTCGATGCCCTCGCCGTTGAACGGGTTGACGGACCCGGCGGCGTCGCCGATCACGATCCAGCTCGGGCCGACCTTGGGGGACACGGAGCCGGCCATCGGCAGGCGGCCACCGGTGGCCTCGCCGACCTTGGTCTCGGGCCCGATCTGCCAGTAGTCGGGGGCGGTGAGGGCGTACTCGTCGAGCAGGTGGGTGGTGTTGATGCTGCGGTAGTCCCGGAAGGTGGACAGCAGCCCCACGCCGACGTTGATGGTCCCGTCACCGACGGGGAAGATCCAGCCGTAGCCCGGCAGCGAGTTGCCGTTGCGGTCGACCATGTCCAGGGCGGACTCGATCCACGGATCGTCGTGCATCGGGCTCTCGTAGTACCCCCGCAGGGCCATGCCCTGGGGGTAGCTGCGGTCCCGGGCGGTGCCCAGGGCCCGACCGAAGCGGGAGTTGGCCCCGTCGGCCACGACCACGAAGCGGGCGGTGAGCTCCTCGGTCTCGCCGGTCTCGTGGTCCTTGACCACGGCGCCCCGGACCAGGCCGTCCTTGAGCAGGGGGGTGAGGGCCTCGCAGCGGGTGCGCAGTCGGGCGCCGGCGGCCACGGCGTGGTCGGCGACCATCTGGTCCAGGTCGCGGCGGCGCACGACGTAACCGTGGCTCGGGAACACCGGGTGCTCCGGCCACTGCATCTCGAGGGTCAGGCCGTGGGCCATGGCCCGCAGACCCTCATAGCGGTGGTACTGCTCCAGGCCTTCGGCCAGGCCCATCAGGTCCAGCTGGTGCACCGCCCGGGGCGTCAGCCCGTCGCCGCAGGTCTTCTCTCGGGGGAACGCCTTGCGCTCGAGCACGAGCACGTCGTGGCCGGCCTTCGCCAACCAGTAGCCACAGGCCGCCCCCGCCGGCCCCCCGCCGACGACCAGGACGTCAGCATCCAGGGCCACGGCGATCAGCCGGCCGGGGCGTCGACGAGCTCGCCCGTCTCCGGGTCGTACACGACGAGCAGGTTGCCGTCGGCGTCGACGAGGCCCTCCTCGACGGGGTCCAGCCCGCTGAAGGTGGTCCGCTCGTAGACGATGACCGAGGCCAGCTCCTCGGGGGTGAGGGACTCGGCGAAGGCGGGCATGCCGCCGTTGACCGGCTTGTTCGTGTCGCCGTAGGTGTCACCCACCTCGGCCTGCCAGCCGCTGGAGCCGAGGGACACCCAGTGCATCTGGGTCGCGGGATCCGAGAAGACCTCACCGAGGCCGTTGAGGGCGGGACCGACGCCGCCGCCACCGTCGGCGCCGTGGCAGCTGGCGCAGGTGTTGAAGATCCCCTCACCGACCACGAGCGCGCCGGAGGCCTCGACGGTCGGGGGCTCGAGGGTGCCGGCGTAGATGTAGCCCCAGAGGGGGAGGAGGCCGACGACCGGCAGGGCCCACAGCGGCACCCGCTTGCGGCGGAGGGCGGCCTGGACGTTCGGCGGCGGGGCCGACGGCCCGGGGTCGGGCACGCCCGGGGCGATGGGGGCCGGGGCCGCCACCGCCGGGGTGGCCGCCCGCCGAAGCGGTGGCCGGGGAGGCGCCGCCGGCGTCGCCGGTGGGGGCGAGGGCGCCTGCCTCCTCGTCGCCGCCGAGACCGAGCGCGGCGCGGCGCTCACGTGAGCGCTGGAGCAGATAGTCGGGAACCTCGGTCACCATGCCTCCGGTGAGCGTCCTGATGGGCGTGGTCACTCTAGGCCCGCGCCCCGCGTCGGAACCAAGCAGCCACCGGTGCGTCGGCGGCCGTCTCCGCACGGGTCGTCGACCCCTCGCCGCGATGTGTTTCTGTCGCGGGCGCCGTGCTAGACCACAGAGCACGACTCACCGCCGCCCACCACTGGGCGGTAACCTAGGTGGGTCGATTGTGATTAGTTTCACGAAGTCCCGGTGACCGAGACCCCGAGGAGGTGACAGGCAGGTGGTTGCGTTCGTTGCCTCCGTGCTGGTCAGCATCGGACTCTTCGGAGTCGGCATCTGGTACATGCACCACCGTCCCGCGGACCCCAAGGGCACCTGGGGCGAGTCCATGGCCGGGGCCGCCTACGTCTTCGGCACGCTCTTCTGGATCTTCGGGATCGTGCCCCACCAGTTCATCCTCTGGGCCGACTCGGACCTGGGCTGGCGGGTCGACCGCTTCCTCGTCGGTCCCGGCGAGATCCTGGCCAACCTGCCCTTCGTCATCCCCTACTCGGCGCTGCGGGACATCATGGTGGTCAACATCCACGTGGTGTACGTGGCCGCCTGGCTCATCGTGTGGTCCCGCTGGCAGAAGCGGGGCACCGCGGCGCCCGTCGCCGAGCCCGTCACCTCCGACTACGGCCGTCCGCTGGTCAAGGCCGACGCATGACCACCACCGACGCCAACCCCCCCATGCCCGAGTTCCGGGCCGACTACGTCCTGCAGGAAGTGGACGCGGCCTGGCTCGGCCAGGTGGTCAAGCCCAAGCAGTTCATCCACATCGACCAGTCCGAGTGCATCATGTGCGAGGGCTGCGTGGACATCTGCCCGTGGAAGTGCATCCACATGGTCACCCCCGACGCCATCGACGAGTCGATGGGTACCGAGCTGCCGGGCCTCGACCCCAGCGACCACGTGATCTTCACGATCGACGACGACGTCTGCACCCGGTGCGCGCTGTGCGTCGACCGCTGCCCCACCGGAGTCATCATCCTGGGCAAGATCGGCGCCCCCGCCCCGACGGGTGACGCCCATCAGCGCACCAACGCCCACGGTTACGCCTACGGCATGCGCCTCGGCTGACCAGGTAGATCAAGGAGCCCCACCACAGTGGCAAAGGCGATGGAGAAGCGGCCCAACCCGGGCGAGCTGGTGAGCCAGAAGGTCGACGACTTCAAGGGCAGCCAGGTCTGGAGCTCGATCTTCCGGCCCGGGTCGATCTTCCGGAAGGGCTACACCGACAGCCCCCGGAACCGGTCCTACGTCATCATGAACAGCGTCCTGTACCACCTCCACCCGGTGAAGGTGAAGCGGCACGCGGTCAAGGTCAGCTACACGCTCTGCCTCGGCGGGCTGAGCTTCTTCCTCTTCATCCTGCTGACGGTGACGGGCATCTTCCTGATGTTCTTCTACCGGCCGACCGCCACCCAGGCCTGGGACGACATCCAGGCGCTGCACACCTCGGTGGCCTTCGGCCTCCTGGTGCGCAACATGCACCGGTGGGCCGCGCACCTGATGGTGATCTCGGTCTTCCTGCACATGGCGCGGGTCTTCTACCACGGGGCCTACAAGCCCCCCCGGGAGTTCAACTGGGTCATCGGTGTGGTCCTGCTGCTGCTGACCCTGCTGCTCTCCTTCACCGGCTACCTCCTGCCCTGGGACCAGCTCGCCCTCTGGGCGGTCACGGTCGGCACGAACATGGGTGGGTTCACGCCCGTGTTCGGCTCCCAGGTGAAGTTCGCCCTGTTGGGCGGTGCCGAGATCGGTTCCGAGACGTTGTTGCGCTGGTACGTGCTGCACGTGCTGTTCCTGCCCTTCGTGATCGTCATCTTCATGGCGGTGCACTTCTGGCGGGTCCGCAAGGACGGCGGCATCAGCGGGCCTCTGTAGGAGCGACTGAGCGACATGGTCGAGATCCCCGAACACCTCCGCAAGCGGGCCGAAGAGGCCCGCGCCAAGGCCGAGGCCGCCCGTGGCGGCGGCGACGGCGGCGGTGAGCCCGACGCGGGCGGCGCCGACAGCGGCATCCCCTCCGAGCTCCTCGAGCGCTCGAAGGCGGCCCGCGAACGGGCCGCCGGCGGCGCGGCCGAGACCGCGCCCGCGGCATCGGGTGGCGGCGGCACGGCCGTGGCCACCGCACCGGCCGCGGCCACGCCCACCGGTCCGGGCGGCCACACCCAGCGCCTGCTGACGGTGGTGAAGGCGGGCTCCATCCAGGACGTCAAGGCCACCCCGGTGGACAAGGTCCACACCTGGCCCCACCTGCTGCTCATCGAGTTCGTGGCCGCCCTCGGGCGTCACGGCCTTCCTGCTCGTCTTCTCGATCTTCGTCAACGCCCCGCTGCTGGAGCTGGCCAACACCAACCAGACGCCGAACCCGTCGAAGGCCCCGTGGTACTTCCTGGGCCTCCAGGAGCTGCTGACGATGTTCCACCCGATGATCGCGGGCGTGACCATCCCGACGATCTTCCTGCTCGGCTACATGATGGCGCCCTACATCGACAAGAACCCGAGCCAGAAGCCCGAGGACCGGAAGTTCGCCATCTCCCTCTTCACGGTCCAGTTCATGTTCTGGGCCGTCTTGGTCATCATCGGCTCGTTCTTCCGTGGCCCCGGCCAGAACTTCGTCTTCCCCTGGGTAGAAGGGATCTTCTTCGACCTGTGAGCACCGGAACGATCCTCCTCATCGTCATCCCCCTGCTGATCGTGCTGGCCGGCATCCTCCTGGCGGGCGCGGCCCGCCGTCGGGAGACCGACGACGCGGTCGGGGCCCTCAGCCGCGAGACCCGGAAGCGGGACAAGGGCGTGGCCCTCGACGCCGAGCTCGAGCCCACCGGCCAGGAGATCGAGCGCCAGGCCGTGCTGGCCCGCTCGGGCAAGCTGGTCCCCGCCGAGCCCGCCCCGCTCGAGCCCTACACCCCGCCGGACGCCGAGACCATCGGGGTCACCCGGCGCCAGTTCCTCAACCGGGCCATCGTCGGCCTGACCACCTTCTCCCTGGCCGCCTTCGGCGGCGCGGTGCTCGCCTTCGTCTGGCCCCAGGCCGGCGTCGGCTTCGGCTCGAAGATCCGGGTCGGGCCCATCGACGACGTCAAGGCCAGCATCGCGGAGGGCAACGGGTTCCTGTACCTGCCCGAGGGTCGCATGTGGATCACCGAGTACCCCGCGGCCGACCTGGCCAAGGCCCGCACGGTGTACTCGCCCGCCGAGCTGACCTCGATGGAAGCCGGCGTCGTCCCCCTCTTCCAGACCTGCCCGCACCTGGGCTGCCGGGTGCCGAGCTGTGAGAGCTCGCAGTGGTTCGAGTGCCCGTGCCACGGCTCGCGGTACAACCGGGTGGGCGAGAAGCGCGGCGGACCGGCCCCCCGGGGCATGGACCGCTTCGCGGCGTCCGTCGAGGGCGGCGACCCTGGTGGTCGACACCGGCGTGCGCATCCAGGGCCCGCCCGTCGGCACCGACACCACCGGCCAGGAGCCGGAGGGGCCGAGCTGCCTCGGGGGTTCGACGCACGAATGAGCGCTCTGCAGGGGGCCGTCCTGGCCTCGACCGTGTCGAACATCGGTTACGTCATCGTCGTCCTGACGCTGATCGCGTTCGTCGTCTACATCTTCATCAACGCCCGCCGGGCCCGACCCGAGACGGGCTCGGAACTGGTGCTGGCCCCGAACCGGATGGAGCACCATCCCGACGAGGTCCTCGAGGGCCCGGTGCTCACCCGCAACCTGGCCTTCGGCCTCGGCGCCATCGTGCTCATCTCGGTGGGCCTGCCCCTCTACTGGCTGGGTGAGCCCGCCCGCAACGCAGGGCACCCAGGCCACCTTCGACCGGGTCGCGGCGGAGCGGGGCGCGGAGATGTTCGCCGCGACCGCGGACGGCGGCCTCAACTGCGCCGGCTGCCACGGCGGCATGGAGGCCACCGGCGGCGCGGCGCCCTTCACGATCACCGACGCCAACGGTGACTTCGTGTCCAGCGTCAACTGGCAGGCGCCGGCCCTCAACACCGTGCTCCTGCGCTACGACGAGGAAGAGGTCTTCGACATCCTCGTCTACGGCCGGCCCTTCTCGCCCATGCCCGCCTGGGGCCTCGAGGGCGGCGGCGCGCTGAACGACCAGCAGATCGACAACCTGATCGCCTACCTCGAGGAGATCCAGATCTCGCCCGAGGAGGCCCAGGCCCAAGCCGAGGAGGGCCTGGCGCTGGCGATGGACAGTGGCCAGTTCGCCAGCGAGGGCGAGGCCCTGTTCAACCTCGGCCTCTACGACGGCTTCGCCGGCGGCGCCTACTCCTGTGGACGCTGCCACACCCAGGGCTGGTCCTACGGCGAGCCGGAGGCCGACGGCACCGGGGCCTTCGGCCCCAACCTGACCGCGGTCCGCCAGCAGTTCCCGGGCGGCGCCGCCGGCTTCGCGGAGCAGGTGGCCTTCATCAGCGAGGGCTCGGTCAAGGGCCAGGCCTACGGCGTGCACGGCCAGGGCAGCGGGCGCATGCCCGGCTTCGGCGAGATGCTCACCGAGGAACAGATCCGGGCCATCGTCGAGTACGAGAGGAACCTCGGTGACTGACGCGATCATCACCACCGTCCTGGCCGGGATCGCGTACGACCCGGAGATCCGCGGCGTCCTCATCTTCGCCTTCTCGCTCGTGTTCTTCTGCGGCTCCGGGTGGCTGCTGCTGGGCACCAACATGGGCTCCCGCCTCGGCTTCCTGGTCGCGGCGGGCGGCGCTCTTCGGCTGGCTGACGGTGCTCAGCCTCTCGTGGTGGATCTACGGCGTGGGCGCCATCGGCGACCTGCCCGAGTGGAGCGTCGAGGAGGTCAACGTCGGCGACATCAGCCAGGCCCAGCTGGAGGAGGCCCGCACCCTCCTGCCCGAGAACCTGCCCGACCCCGAGCAGATCCTGGCCGACAACCCCGAGATCGCCGCGGAGTTCGACGAGGGCGAGGTCCCCACCCTCAGCGAGATCGCGGCCGTGGACGACCTGCCGCCGGAGGTCGCGACCAGCTCGAGGACCTCGAGGGCGACTGGGCGGTCCTGCCGCAGACCGCGATCGGTGACGCCCAGTCCGCGGCCGACGCCGCCCTCATCAGCGACGAGACCGGCCTGTTCACCGCGACCTCCGAGTACGTGCTGGTCGGTGGGTTCGAGGCCGGCGGCAAGCCCGACCGGGAGAGCGACTCGATCGTTCGACCGGGTGAGCAACCGGATCACCAACACCATGCGGGTGCTCAACCCGCCCCACTACGTCGTGATCCAGGTCCAGACCTCCGAGGCCACCTTCGTGCCCCGAGGGCAACGCCCCGCTGTCGCCGACCCCGGACCCCGACGAGCCGGTGGTGTCGGTGATCATGGTCCGCGACCTCGGGACCCGCCGTCTGCCGCCCGGCGTGCTGACCTTCATGTGGGGCGGGCTCTTCGCCGTGACCTGCGCCCAGCTGCACCGCCGGGACCGCCTGGCGGAGGAGCTCTCGACCGCCAAGCCGGGGGGCTGACCCATGGGCCAGTACCTGCCGGTGCTCGCCCTCGGTGTGCTGGCCTTCGCCTTCGCGATCCTCAGCATCCTGGCTTCCCGTCTCCTCGCGCCCCGGCTGATGACGCCGGCCAAGGAGGCGCCCTACGAGTGCGGGATCGTCCCCAGCCGCGAGCCGCCCGAACGCTTCCCGGTCAAGTTCTTCCTGGTGGCGATGATCTTCATCGTCTTCGACATCGAGATCATCTTCTTCATCCCGTGGTCGGTCATCTACCGGGACCTGGGGGCCTTCGGCTTCTGGTCCATGCTGATCTTCGCCGCGCTGGTCTTCGAGTCCTTCCTCTATCTGGTCAGCAAGGGCGCCCTGGACTGGGGCCCGGTCAAGCGGGTCGTCGAGGCCCTCGGCCAGGTCGGCGCCCACCGGACGAGCACCTCCACGATCCGCCGGGTGGGCCTGGAGGGCCGGGAGCCCGAGTCCGAGGCCGAGGAGGTCGCCGCGTGAGCGGCCCGGATGAGGGCCTGCGGGGGAACGCCCCGAGCGGCGCGGAACCCACCGAGGACGGGTTCCTGGACAAGGGCCTCGAGGGCCTCAGCCACAACTTCGTCACCGGAACCCTCGAGGAGCTGGTCAAGTGGGCCCGGGCCCGCAGCGTCATGCCCGCCACCTTCGGCCTGGCCTGCTGCGCCATCGAGATGATGGCCACCGGCGGTGCCCACTACGACCTCGCCCGCTACGGCATGGAGACCTTCCGGGCCTCACCCCGCCAGGCCGACCTGATGATCGTGGCCGGCCGCGTGTCCCAGAAGATGGCCCCGGTCCTGCGCCAGATCCACGACCAGATGATGGAGCCCAAGTGGGTCATCTCCATGGGCGTGTGCGCGTCCAGCGGGGGGATGTTCAACAACTACGCCATCGTCCAGGGCGTCGACCAGGTGGTGCCCGTGGACGTCTACGCCCCCGGCTGCCCGCCCGGCCCCCAGACCCTGATGCACGCCATCCTCACCCTCCACGCCCAGATCCGCTCCGGTGAGCTGACCAAGCGCCGCGAGGCCAACGGCGGCGGCGCGGGCATCCAGGTCGACCAGCACGACGGCCAGACCGCCACTGGGGCCGTCCGCCTCCTCCAGCCCACCGTCGAGGACTAGGTACCGGTGAGTGAGAACACCGGCGTGACCGAGGACGCCGCCCCCGCGTCAGAACCCCCACCGGAGAAGCACGGCGTACCCGTGACCGACTCCCTGGGTCAGGAGGTGCTGCACCCGTCCCGGGAGCACTACCGCGACCTGGTCGAGACGCTGCGGGGTGCGGGCTACCTCGTCTGCATCGACCTCACCGCCGTGGACTACCTGGCCCACCCCCACCGCGAGGTGGCCCCGGGCGTCGCTCCCGAGCGTTTCGAGCTGGTGGTGTCCTTCCTCAGCCATGAGCACAAGGCCCGCACCCGGCTGCGCATCCAGGTGCCCGAGGCGGACCCCACGGTGCCCTCCATCGTGGACCTGCACCCCGGCGCCGACGCCCTCGAACGTGAGGTCTTCGACATGTTCGGGATCACCTTCGAGGGCCACCCCGACCTGACCCGGATCCTGATGCCGGAGGACTGGGAGGGCCATCCGCTGCGCAAGGACTACGCGGTGGGCGCCATCCCGGTGCAGTTCAAGGGCGCCGGCCGCCAGCGATGAGCGACCCGAACGAGGCCGAGATGGCCGACCTCATCGCCCAGACCTCCGAGGAGAGCCAGGGTCTGACCGCGGGCTCGGGCCTCGAGCGCCTGCGGGAGATGGGCGCGGTGCTGCGCCTCTCGGAGGCCGATGCCGCCGCCCTCGAGGGCCAGGTCGGCAAGGCCGACGAGACGATGATCATCAACATGGGTCCCCAGCACCCGTCGACGCACGGCGTGCTGCGGCTCATGCTCGAGCTCCAGGGCGAGACGGTGGTGCGGACCAAGCCGATCATCGGCTACCTGCACACCGGCATGGAGAAGACCGGGGAGACCCTCACCTATCTCCAGGGCGCCACCAACGTCACCCGCATGGACTACGCCTCCCCGCTCTTCAACGAGCTGGCGTTCTCGCTCGCGGTCGAGCAGCTCCTCGGCGTCGAGGTCCCGGTGCGGGCCACCTGGATCCGGATGCTGATGACCGAGATGAACCGCATCTCCAGCCATCTGCTCTTCCTGGCCACCAACGGCATGGACCTCGGGGCCGTGTCGATGATGCTCTTCGGCTGGCGGGAGCGCGAGGAGGTGCTGCGCTTCTTCGAGTCGGTCACGGGACTGCGGATGAACCACAACTACATCCGTCCCGGCGGCGTGGCCGCGGACCTGCCCGACGGCTGGGCGGAGAACGTCCTCGCCCTGATGGACATGCTCCCGCCGCGGCTCGAGGAGTACGACACCCTCATGACCGGCCAGCCCATCTGGCGCGAGCGCCTGCAGGGCGTCGGGGTCATCACCGCGGACGAGGCCTTGGCCCTCGGCGCCACCGGTCCGATCCTGCGCTCGACCGGCTACGCCTGGGACCTCCGCCGGGACGAGCCCTACCTGGCCTACGACGAGTTGGACTTCGATGTCGTCGTGGGCAGCTACGGCGACGCCTTCGACCGCTACGCCATCCGCCTCAACGAGGTCCGCGAGTCGATGAAGCTCGTGCGCCAGATCGTCGAGGGGATGCCCGGGGGCGACTACCGGGTCCAGGACAAGAAGGTCACCCCCCCGCCACGGGCCCGCATCGACGAGTCGATGGAGGCCCTGATCCACCACTTCAAGCTCTTCACCGAGGGCTTCCAGGTGCCGGTCGGGGAGACCTACGCCGCGGTGGAATCGCCCCGGGGGGAGCTGGGCTGCTACATCGTGTCCGATGGCGGCGCCAAGCCCTACCGACTCCGGGTCCGAGGCCCCAGCTTCGTGAACCTCCAGACCCTCCCGCACATGATGCGCGGCGGACTCATGGCCGACGCCGTGGCCGTCATCTCCTCGGTGGACCCGATCATGGGTGAGGTCGACCGGTAGCCATGCCTCGTCTGTCCCGGGAGAACACCGAGCTGGCCCGCGAGATCCTCTCGCGGTACCCGCGCCCGCGTTCGGCCCTCATCCCCCTGCTGCACCTGGCCCAGGAGCAGGACGGCTACGTCACCGACGAGGCCATGGAGCACATCGCCGAGCTGGTCGGGATCACCCCGGCCGAGGTCCTCGGCACCTGCTCGTTCTACGAGATGCTCAAGCGCGAGCCCGTCGGCCGCTACCTGGTCAACGTCTGCACCGACATCTCCTGCATGCTCCTGGGCGGCGCCGAGCTGCTGGAGCACGCCGAGGAGACGCTCGACGTGAAGGCGGGCAACACCACCGCCGACGGCCTCTTCACCCTGGAGGACGTCGAGTGCCAGGCCGCCTGCACCGAGGCCCCGTGCCTGCAGGTCAACTACCGCTACTTCACCAACCTGGCGCCCGGCGACGTCGACCAGCTGCTCGAGGACCTGCGGTCCGGCCGCCTCGACGCCGACGTGCCGCCCCACGGGACCCTGCACCGCATCCGCCAGCACATCCCGCCCGAGCGGGCGGCCGGCAACGCCCTGCCCGAGGCCGGTCAGGAGCCCGTGTGGCTGGCCGCCGCCCCGGCCGCAAGCCCGAGCGGCCCGGCGACGGCGTCGCCGCGAGCGGGAAGCACGGGGAGCGCCTGATGGCCGCCCTGCCCGCCGCCGAGCGCATCGTCAGTCGCCGCTTCGGCCAGGACGACGCCCACACCATCGGGGGCTACGAACGCACCGGTGGCTACGACGGCCTCAAGGCCGCCCTGGCCCGCCCACCCGGCGAGATCGTGGACGAGGTCAAGACCGCCAGCCTCCTGGGCCGTGGCGGTGCGGGCTTCCCCGCCGGGGTGAAGTGGGGCTTCTGCCCGCCCGGCGTGTGGCCCCGCTACGTCGTCATCAACGGCGACGAGAGCGAGCCCGGCACCTACAAGGACCGGGCGCTCATGGAGCGGGACCCCCACCAGATCATCGAGGGCGCCCTCATCTGCGCGTACGCCGTGGGCGCCGCCCAGGTCTTCCTCTACGTCCGGGGCGAGATGGCTCTGGCCCAGGAGCGCCTGGCCCAGGCCCTGAACGACGCCTACGCCAAGGGCTATGTCGGTCGGTCGATCGGCGGTTCGGACTTCTCCTGTGACGTGGTGCTGGCCTGGGGCGCCGGCGCCTACATCGTGGGCGAGGAGACGGCCCTCATCGAGAGCCTCGAGGGCAACCGGGGCATGCCCCGACTGAAGCCGCCGTTCTTCCCCGCGGCCAAGGGCCTGTACATGCAGCCCACGATCGTCAACAACGTCGAGACGGTCGCCAACCTCCCCTGGATCGTGCTCAACGGCGGCGAGGCCTTCGCGGTCAAGGGGGCCGAGACCAGCCGGGGCACGCGCCTGTTCGCGGTGTCCGGCCACGTCCAGCGTCCGGGCATCTACGAGGTCGAGTTCGGCACCACCACCTATCGGGACCTGCTCTACGCGCCGGAGTACGGCGGGGGCATCCGTGAGGACCGGGCCCTCAAGTGCTTCATCCCCGGTGGCGCCTCCGCCCCCTGGTTCTACGAGGAGCACCTGGACCTCCCCCTCGAGACCGGGGCCATCGGCCAGGCGGGCTCGATGATGGGCTCGGGTGCCGTGGTCGTCATGGACGAGACCACCGACGCCGTGCGGGCCGCCTGGCGGGTCGTGCGCTTCTTCTCCAACGAGTCCTGCGGGAAGTGCACCCCCTGCCGGGAAGGCACGAACTGGCTGGCCAAGATCATGCGCCGGATCCTGGACGGCTACGGCCGTCCCTCGGACCTCGACCTGCTCCGGGACGTCTGCGACAACATCAGCCCCGGGTTGGCCTGGCCGCCCCGGATGACCACGATCTGCCCGCTGGGGCCATCGGCCGTGTCACCCATCCTGTCCACCATCGACCGCTTCCGGGACGAGTACGACGCGTACATCGCCAAGGCCGAGCCGGTGTCGACCACGGTGCCCGTGACCATCCGCTCGGCATCACCGGGCCGCAAGGACGGCGCCGGTGTCTGAGGAACGGGAGACCATCAGCATCACGGTCAACGGCGAGACCGTCGAGGCCGAGAAGGGCGAACTGGTCATCGCCGCGGCCGAGCGGGCCGGGACCTACATCCCCCACTTCTGTTACCACCCGCGCATGAAGCCGGTGGGCATGTGCCGCATGTGCGTGGTCGACATCGACAGCGGCCGGGGCCCCGCCCTGCAGCCCGCGTGCATGATCGACGTGACCCCCGACATGGTGGTCGACACCCACAGCGAGGCCACCCAGAAGGCCCAGGACGGCATCCTCGAGTTCCTCCTCATCAACCACCCGCTGGACTGCCCCGTCTGCGACAAGGGCGGCGAGTGCCCGCTGCAGGACCAGACCATGGCCTACGGCCCGGGCGAGAGCCGGTTCGTCGAGGAGAAGCGCCACTACGCCAAGCCCATCCCGGTGAACGACATCGTCCTGTTGGACCGGGAGCGCTGCATCCTCTGTGACCGCTGCACCCGCTTCGCCAAGGACGTGGCCGGGGACCCCCTGATCTCCTTCATCGGCCGCGGCTCGTCCACGCAGGTCAACACCTTCCCGGACCACCCCTTCTCGTCCTACTTCAGCGGCAACACGGTCCAGATCTGCCCGGTGGGCGCGCTCACCGCGGGCCCCTTCCGTTTCCGGGCCCGCCCCTGGGACATGGCCCAGGCCGAATCGACCTGCACGACCTGCTCGGTGGGTTGTCGGGTGGCCATCCAGTCCTCCCGCGACGAGGTCCTGCGCTACAGCGGGGTGGACGTGGACCCGGTCAACTGGGGCTGGCTCTGCGACAAGGGCCGCTTCGACTTCTCGGTGGTCAACCACCCCGACCGCCTCGGTGAGCCGCTGGTGCGGACGCCGAGTGGCAGCGGCCTGGCCACGGCCCGTTGGTCCGAGGCCCTGACCCGGGCGACCGAGGCCTTGCAGGCCGCCCCCGCCGACCGCATCGGGGTCATCGGCGGTTCTCGTCTGACCAACGAGGCCGCCTACGCCTGGGCCAAGCTGGCCAAAGGCGTGCTCGGCACCGACAACGTCGACGCCCAGCTGGGCGACGGCCTCCCGGCTGACCTCGTGCTCGGCCTGCCCAAGGCGACCGTCGACGAGGCCTGCGCGCCGGGCACCACCGTCGTGCTCCTCGGCCCCGACCTCAAGGAGGAGCTCGGCGTCCTCTACCTGCGCCTGCGCCACGCCGCAGTGGAGGACGGGGTCAGGATCGTCGAGGTGACCCCTGCGGCCTCCGGCCTCAGCCCCTACGCCGCCCACACCGAGCTGCACGGCCCGGGCGGGGCGCCCGCCGCCGTCCAGTCCGTGATCGACGCCGGCCTCCTCGGCGACGGCCCCGTCGTGGTCGCCCTCGGCCGCCCCTCCCTGGCCGAGGCCGCCAGCCACACCGTCCGGGCCGCCCTGGCCCTGGCCGGCCTCGGCGACCGGGTCCGGTTCCTGTCGACCTTGCGTCGGGGCAACGTGCACGGCGCCCTGGACATGGGCCTCGCCCCCGGCCTGCTGCCCGGCCGCACCACCCTCGACGCCGGCCGCGACGCCCTGGCCGGCACCTGGCCCACCGTGCCCGCCGCGACCGGGATGGACACCTCGGCCATGCTGCGGGCCGCGGCGGACGGTCGCCTCGACGTGCTCGTCCTGCTCGGGGCCGACCCGCTCCAGGACGCCCCCGATCGGGACCTGGCCCGCCGGGCTCTGGAGGGCGCGGGCACGGTGATCGCCGTCGACCTGTTCCTCACCGGCTCGGTCAGCGGGGCCGACGTCGTCCTGCCCGCGGCCGGCTACGCCGAAGTGCAAGGTACGACCACCAACCTCGAGGGCCGCGTCAGCACCGTGACCCAGCGGGTCACCGCCCCCGGCACCGCCCGGGCGGACTGGATCATCGCCGCCGACCTGGCGTCCCGCCTCGGCACCGACCTGGGCGTCGCCTCGGTGGACGACCTGCTGGCCGAGATCGAGGCCGTGGCCCCCACCCACGCCGGTCTGGCCGGCCGCCTGGACGCCGCGGGCGGCGACGGCGTGGTGGTCGAGGGCACCTCGGTGGCCCCGTCGACCGCAGAGGGCCCGGGCCTGCCCGCCACCGACAGCTACTCGCTGCGTCTGGCCAGCGGCCGCACGATGTACGACCAGGCCACCATGGTCCAGCAGGCCCCGGCCCTGGCCAAGCTGGCCCGTCCCGCCACGGTGCGCCTCAACCCCCACGACTTCGACAAGCTCGGCATCCAGCCCGGCACGCCGGTGAAGGTGACGTCGGCCCGCGGCTCGGTCACGGTGTCGGCCTCCTCGGACCCCGGGGTGCCCCGGCACACCGCTGTCGTGCCGTTCAACGCGCCCGGCAGCGCCGGTGGGGACCTGATCACCGACGGTGAGGCCGTGACCGACGTCCGGGTGGAGCGACTGTGATGGAGAACGGCTGATGGATCCGCTCCTCTCCGGTGGTGTCGGCTTGGCCGAGGTGCTCATCGTCCTCCTGAAGGTCGTCGTCGTCTTCGCCTTCCTGCTCGTGGCCGTGATGCTGATGATCTGGTTCGAGCGCAAGCTCATCAGCGACATGCAGAACCGCATCGGCCCCGACCTGGCCGGGCCGTGGGGCCTGTTCCAGACCTTCGCCGACGGCGTGAAGTTCTTCTTCAAGGAGGACCTGAAGCCGCTGCGGGCCGACCTCGGCGTGTTCCGCCTGGCGCCCTACCTGTCGATCATCCCCGCCTTCCTGACCTTCTGCATCGTGCCCATCGGGGGCAACTTCGACGGCGACGAGGCCGGCGTGGTGTCGATCTTCGGCCACGACACGTTCCTCCAGGTGGCCGACCCGCCCGTCGGGATCCTGCTCTTCCTGGCGCTGTCCTCCATCGCCGTCTACGGCGTCATGCTGGCGGGCTGGTCCTCGGGCTCGAAATACCCGCTCCTGGGCTCGGTGCGGGCCACCGCCCAGATGGTCTCCTACGAGGCCGCGCTCGGCCTGTCGGTGGCCACGGTGGTCCTGCTCACCGGAAGCCTGTCGACCAACGCCATCGTCGACGCCCAAGCCGCCACCACCAGCTTCCTCGGTTTCGAGGTCCCCAGCTGGAACCTCTGGACCGCCGGCGTGGTGCCGTTCGTCATCTTCGTGTTGGCGGGTACCGCCGAGCTCAACCGCCCGCCGTTCGACCTGGTCGAGGCCGAGCAGGAGATCGTCGGGGGGTTCCACACGGAGTACAGCTCGATCCGCTTCGCCCTGTTCTTCCTGGCCGAGTTCATGAACGTGATCACCATGTCGGCGATCATCGTCACCCTCTTCCTCGGTGGCCCCGCGGGCCCCACCCTCTTCGGACCCGACCTGATGTGGGGCCCGATCTGGTTCTTCGCCAAGGTGTTCTGCTTCCTGTTCATGTTCGTGTGGTTCCGGGCGACCCTGCCCCGCTTCCGCTACGACCAGCTCATGGACCTGGGCTGGAAGCTGCTCATCCCCCTGGCCCTGGGCTGGCTGATCCTGTTGGCGGCCATCCGCATCGCCCGGGACGAGGCGTGGAACCGGTTCGCCGTCGCCGCGGGCATCGTGGTGCTCGGCGCCGTCGCCGTGGGCCTGCTGCAGCGGGCCATCAGCACCGCCCGCAAGGAGCGCGCGGCCTCCGACGGGGTGGAGGTCTTCGACTGATGGGCTACCTCGAGGGCTTCTGGGTCACCTTCAAGAAGCTGTGGGAGGACCGCGTCACCGCGCCGTACCCGGAGCAGAAGGCCCCCAAGCCGATCCGTCTGCACGGCCGGCACGTCCTCAACCGCTACGAGGACGGCATGGAGAAGTGCATCGGCTGCGAGCTCTGTGCCGGTGTCTGCCCCGCCAAGTGCATCTACGTGCGCGGCGCCGACAACCCGCCCGACGACCCGGTCAGCCCGGGCGAGCGCTGGGGTTTCATCTACGAGATCAACTACCTGCGCTGCATCCACTGCGACCTGTGCGTGGAGGCCTGCCCCACCGAGGCCATAACCGAGTCCAAGCTGTTCGAGTTCTCCTTCACCAACCGCCAGGACGCCATCTACACCCGCGACGAGCTGCTGGTGGACGACGAGGGCATGCCCCAGAAGCTGCCCTGGGAGGACTGGCGGGAGGGCGAGGACCTGTTCACCTCGGCCTGGATGCGGGCCACCGCTCCGGCGGGCAACGCCGCCTACGAGGGTGTGGCGTCGTGGTCCGGGGAACTGGGCTACGGCGTGCGGGCCCCCGAGCGGGGCCAGTCGGTCGTCGCCGAGGACACCGGGACCGAGGCGATCGACGCGGCCGAGCACCACGAGGACACGGGCCACTGATGGAGACCGTGGTCTTCCTCATCAGCGCGGCGATCGTGCTGACCGGTGCCGTGGGCGTCATCGCCTTCCGCAACCCGGTGCACAACGCCCTGTCCCTGGTCGGGACGCTGTTCGGCGTGGCCGTGCTCTTCGTGGCCCAGGAGGCCCACCTGCTGGCCGCCGTGCAGGTCATCGTCTACGCCGGGGCCATCGTCATCCTGTTCCTGTTCGTGATCATGCTCCTCGGTGTCGACCGGGCCGAGTCGCTGCGCGACGAACCGCTGGTCGGCCAGCGACCCCTGGCCATCCTGGCCGGGGCGGCCACCCTCGGGCTGCTCCTGGTGGTCCTGCTGTCCGCGTCGGACCCCGTCACCGGGGCCGAGGCCCTCACCGCCGGATTCGGTGACCGCACCAACGTCGAGGCGCTGGCTCGGATTCTGTTCAGCGACTACGTCTTCGCCTTCGAGATCACCGCCCTGCTCCTCACCATCGCCGTGGTCGGCGCCGTGGTGCTGGCCAAGCGTCCGCCCGCCGGCAGCGCCCTCGAGGCCGAGGACGAGGCCGCCCGGGGGGAGACGACCTGATGGAGGTCACCACCACCTGGTACCTCGTGCTCGGGGCGATGCTGTTCTCGATCGGCGGGACCGGCCTGCTGATCCGGCGCAACCCGCTGGTCATGTTCATGTGTGTCGAGCTGATGCTCAACGCCGTCAACCTGACCTTCGTGGCCTTCGGCCGTTCGTTGGGTGACCTCGGTGGCCAGGTGTCGGTCTTCTTCGTGCTGGTCGTGGCCGCGGCGGAGGTCGTCGTCGGCCTCGCCCTCATCGTGGCCGTCCTGCGTCGCCGCCCCGGCGCCACGGCCGACGACATCTCGGTACTGAAGGGCTGAGGCTGTGTTCATGACTCTTCGGCTGACGCCTCATCGTTGCGGCGACCTCGCCCCGCCCTACGTCCGTAACCCGTTGTGCCGAGGGGAGCGGTAGCGCCGTGCTCGAACTCGTCTGGTTGATTCCCGCCCTGCCCCTGGCCGGCTTCGTGGTCCTCACCCTGGCCGGCCGCCGCTTCGGCGAGCCCGCCGCCGGCTGGCTGGCCACGCTCCTGCTCGGGGGCTCCTTCGCCGCCACCGTCGCCGTCTTCGTCGGCCTCGTCGACCTCCCCGGCGAGGAGCGCGTCTACTCCCAGGTCCTCTTCGAGTGGCTCCCCGCCGGTGGGCTCACCGTCGACGTCGGCTTCCTGGTCGATCCGCTCTCGGTGACCATGGCGCTGTTCATCACGGGCGTGGCCGCCCTCATCCACCTGTACTCGATCGGGTACATGCACGGCGACCGCGACTTCGCCCGCTTCTTCGCCCTGCTGAACCTGTTCGTCTTCTTCATGCTGGTGCTGGTCTTCGGTGACAGCCTCCTGCTGACCTTCCTCGGGTGGGAGGGCGTGGGCCTCTGCTCCTACCAGCTCATCGCGTTCTGGTTCACCGAGATGCCCAACGCGGTGGCCGGCAAGAAGGCCTTCGTCACCAACCGCATCGGCGACTGGGGCTTCCTGGTCGCCATGTTCTTCGTGTTCGCCACGGTGGGTTCGCTCAACTACGTGGATCTGAACGCGAATGCGTCGACCATGGCCACGACCACGGCGACCGCCATCGCCGCCCTCCTCTTCGTGGGCGCGGTCGGCAAGTCCGCGCAGCTCCCGCTCTTCGTCTGGCTGCCCGACGCCATGGCGGGCCCGACCCCGGTCTCGGCCCTCATCCACGCCGCGACCATGGTCACCGCGGGCGTCTTCCTCATGATCCGGGTGAACCCCGTGCTGGCCGCGTCCAGCGACTGGGTGCCCGACGTCATCGCCTGGGTGGGGGTCGGCACGGCGCTGCTGGCCGCGACGGTCGCCGTGTCCCAGAACGACATCAAGAAGGTGCTGGCCTACTCCACGATCAGCCAGCTGGGCTACACGTTCCTGGCCATCGGCTCCGGGGCCTACGTGGCCGCCCTCTTCCACGTCGTCACCCACGCCTTCTTCAAGGCGCTGCTCTTCCTCGGCTCCGGCTCGGTCATCCACGGCATGGACGGCGAGCAGGACATGCGGTGGATGGGTGCGCTCCGCAAGGTGATGCCGATCACCGCCGTCACCTTCATCATCGGGTGGCTGGCCATCGCCGGTGTCCCCCCGTTCGCCGGCTTCTGGTCCAAGGACGAGATCCTGGCGTACGCCTTCGACAACAGCCCGGCCCTGTGGGCCGTGGGCCTGGTCACCGCCCTGCTCACGGGCTACTACATGAGCCGCCAGGTCTTTCTGGTCTTCTTCGGCGAGGCCCGCTGGAACGACGAACGGCCCGTGGCCGACGACGGGGAGGCCGGGACGCCCGCCGAGGCCGAAGAGATCCACCCCCACGAGTCGCCGTGGACCATGACGGTGCCGCTGGTGGTCCTGTCCGCCTTCGCGGTGGTGGGCGGCCTGATGAACACGCCGTTCTCGGATGACACCAAGGCCTTCGAGCACTGGATCGAGCCCGTGGTCCACGGCGCCGAGGCCCACCTCAGCCTGTCCGGCAGCACGCAGGTCCTGCTGGCCCTGATCGCCATCGTGAGCTCCCTGGTCGGCATCGGCCTCGCCGTGATGGTCTACCTGCGGAAGCGCCTGCCGGTGGTCGAGCCCGAGATCCTGGCCCACGCCTGGTACATCGACGAGACCATCGCCCGGACCGTGGACGGCCCCGGTGAGGCCGCCTTCGAGGGGGCCGCCGCCTTCGACCGGGTCGTCATCGACGGCGCGGTCAACGAGACCGGCACCCTGGTGAAGGGCTTCGGGTCCCGCCTGCGCACCGTCCAGACCGGGTACGTGCGCAACTACGCGCTGGTGATCGCCTTCGGCACCGTCGCCCTGCTCGTCTACGTCGTCACGAGGCTCGCCCTGTGAGCGCGGTCTTCGCCTCCACGGGTTCGGGCGCGCTCGACTTCCCGATCCTGACGGTCCTGGTGGTCCTGCCCGCGGCCGGGGCCCTGCTCGTGGGCCTGCTGTCGCGATCCCGGCCCGAACTGGTCAAGGCCACCGCCGTGCTGGTCTCGCTCACCGCCGCCGCCCTCGGCGGCTGGATGTTGATCGAGTTCCAGAAGGGGGAGCCCGGCTTCCAGTTCGTCAGCCAGCACTCCTGGATCGCCGACCTCGGTATCTCCTGGCACCTCGGGGTGGACGGGATCTCACTCTTCCTGGTGATCCTGACCCTGTTCCTCTTCCCGATCGCCCTCGTGGCCACCGACCCCGGCCACGACGACAAGCCGTACTACGCCTGGCTCCTGGTGCTCGAAGCCGGGTGCATCGGGACGTTCCTGGCCCTCGATCTCTTCCTGTTCTTCGTGATGTTCGAGATCGTGCTCGTGCCGATGTACTTCCTGATCGGCGGCTGGGGTCACGGCCGGCGGGTCTACGCCGCGATCAAGTTCTTCCTCTACACCATGCTCGGCTCGGCGATGATGCTGGTCGGCATCCTGACGCTGGTCTTCCTGACCTCCAGCGCGACCGGGAACCCGATCACCTTCGACCTCGTCGAGCTGGCCAACACCCAGGCCCTCGCGGTGAACACCGCCCGGTGGGTGTTCCTGGCCTTCGCCCTGGCCTTCTCGGTGAAGGTCCCGCTCTTCCCGTTGCACACCTGGCTGCCCGACGCCCACACCGAGGCCCCGACGGCGGGGTCGGTGATCCTGGCCGGGGTCATGCTGAAGCTGGGCACCTACGGGTTCCTGCGCTTCGGGCTGTTCCTCTTCCCCGAGGCCGCCGTCTGGTTCGCCCCGGCGATGGTCACCCTGGGGGTGATCGGGATCCTCTACGCCGCGGTCGTGGCCACGGTCCAGAAGGACCTCAAGCGCCTGGTGGCCTACTCGTCGGTGGCCCACCTCGGCTTCATCGTGCTGGGCACCTTCGCCTTCACGACCCAGGGGCTGTCGGGCTCGGTCCTGCAGATGGTGAACCACGGCCTGTCGACCGGCGCCCTCTTCCTGCTCGTCGGCATGATCTACGAGCGCCGCCACACCCGCCAGATCGCCGAGCTCGGCGGCCTGCAGCAGCCGGCGCCGATCATGGCCTTCGTCTTCACCGTGGTCATGCTCTCCTCGATCGGCCTGCCCGGCCTGAACGGGTTCGTCGGCGAGTTCCTGATCCTGATCGGCTCGTTCCTGACCCGCGAGTGGTGGGCCGTCGTCGGCGCCCTCGGGGTGATCGTGGCCGCCCTCTACCTGCTCTGGGCGTACCAGCGGGTCTTCCACGGCCCGGCCGAGGGCGAGAACGCCGAGATGGCCGACATGAACAAGTGGGAGCTGGCCTACATGGCCCCGCTGCTGGCCGCGATCGTCTTCCTGGGCATCTATCCCAAGCCGGTGCTCGAGCGCATCGAGCCCGCGGTGAACGAGCTGATCGTCCACCTGGAGGAGTTCAGCGACTACCGGCAGCCCGACACCGCCACCCAGGGCCCAGTGGCCCGGGGCGAAGCCCCAGGAGCGGAAACACAGGGCCCCCAGCGGCCTGAGGACGCCCCCGCCGCAGAGGAAGGGGAGCACGGATGATCGCGCTCCTCGCCCAACTCGACGCCCCGGAGCCGGTGGACACCCCCGACATCGCGTGGTCGGCCCTGCTGCCCCTGGTCTGCCTGACCGTGGGCGCGGTGCTGCTCATCCTGCTGTCCTCACTGCTCAAGGACCGCCTGTTCCGGGGCTTCAACGCCGCCTTCACCATCCTGACCGCCGGTGCCGCCATAGGTGCCGCCGTCTACCTCTGGCAGCGCATCGGTGACGAGGGCCCCTCCACGACCGCGGCCGGGGCGGTGGCCGTCGACGGCTTCGGGGTGTTCCTCACCGTGGTCATCGGCGCGGCGGTGATCCTGGCCGCCCTGGTCAGCGAGCACTACGTGCGCCGGGAGGAACTGGACGGCCCCGAGTACTTCGTGCTCATGCTGCTGTCGGCCGCCGGTGGCGTGACGATGGCCATCGCCAACGACCTGATCGTGGTCTTCCTGGGCCTCGAGGTGCTGTCCATCGCCGCCTACGTCCTGACCGCCATGCAGCGCCACCGCTCCGAGTCTCAGGAGGCGGGCATGAAGTACTTCGTGCTCGGCGCCTTCTCCTCGGCCTTCTTCCTCTACGGCATCGCCTTCGTGTACGGCGCCACCGGTTCGACGAACCTGTCGAAGATCGGCTCGTTCCTGGCCGAGAACACGCTGCTGGACGACGGCGTCCTGCTCCTCGGCCTGGTGCTCCTGCTGGTCGGCCTCGGCTTCAAGGTGGCCGCCGTGCCCTTCCATCAGTGGAGCCCGGACGTCTACCAAGGCGCTCCCTCACCCGCCGTGGCCTACATGGCCGGGGCCGTCAAGGCCGCGGCCTTCGCCTCGCTGCTGCGCATCTTCGTCACCACGTTCGACCAGTGGGCCGTGGACTGGCAGCCGATCGTCTACACGCTGGCCGTCCTCAGCCTGATCGTCGGCGCCGTGCTCGCCGCGGTGCAGACCGACGTCAAGCGGATGATGGCCTACTCGTCGGTCAACCATGCCGGCTTCATCCTGCTCGGGGTGCAGGCCGCCTCGGCCGAGGGCACCGCCGCCGTCCTCTTCTACGTCGGCACCTACGCCGCCATCGTGGCGGGGACCTTCGGGATCATCACGATCGTCGCCGGCTCCCGGGACGCCCGCACCACCGTCGACGACTACAAGGGCCTGTCCACTCGGCGCCCGGTTCTGGCCCTGGCCTTCACCGTGCTCCTGCTGGCCCAGGCCGGTGTGCCCCTCACCGCGGGCTTCTTCGCCAAGTTCGAGGTCGTGCTGGCCGCGGTCGACGCCCACTCCTACTGGCTGGCCGTGGTGGCCATGCTCACCGCCGTGATCTCGGCCTTCGTCTACCTGCGGGTGGTCGTGGCCATGTACATGGTCGACGGCGACGAGGGAGCCGGGGACGGGGCGGAAGTGCCGGCCAAGGAGACCGTCCCCTGGACGGCAGGGGTCGGCATCGGCCTGGCCGTCTTCGTCACCCTGCTGCTGGGGATCCTGCCCTGGATCCTCCTCGACGTGGCCGAGAAGGCCGTCCCCGTCCTGGTCGCCGTACCGGGCTAGAGGTCGGCCGGGACCAGCCGGAAGCCCTCGCGGGCGGCCGCGTCCCTGAGCCGAAGATCGAAGCAGACGAACTCGCTGATCGTCGGATCGACCTGTCGGGCCGAGAGAGCACAGGCGAGCTGCACGGCGTCGCCCGCGCGGAGACCGTGGCGACCGGTCAGGTGGGCGGCCCGGGTGAGGACCGCGCCGTCCAGGGCGACGGTGGCAACCGTCGGGTCGGTCGAGGGCGTGCCCATCCAGTCGGCCAGGAACGAATCGAGCACATCACCCACCTGGTCCACGGTCAACCGGCCGTCGCGCTCCTTGCGCCAGATGGCACTGGGAAACTCGACCCGAGTCAGATCCGAGTACGTCGGGTCGACGGCCGATCGAGCGACGTCGCTGCCGACCTCGTCGAGGTATCGCTTCACTCCAGCCGAAGCGTCCAGGAAGGTCACTCAGTCACCGTCACGATCCTGGCGGATCAACACCTCGGACGGGGTGCCCCGGCCTCCTGCGGCCGCCGCCTCAGCCAGTCGGTCCGCGGGCGGACGCTCCCGGGTCGATCGCGGGCCCTCGGCCAGGATCCCGGCCCGTCGGAACCGCTCGCGGATGCGCTCGACCCCCGGACCGCTGAAGGCGGGATCCGTCCGTGTCTTGAGCACCGTGACCACCCAGCCGTTCAGGCTCTGGCCCTCGACCGCGGCCTCCTGCTTGCAGGCCTCGGCCAGTTCATCATCGAGACGGATCGTCAGCTGGGCCATGCCTGCATAATAGCAGGCATGCCTACAGACGGGGACGGGACTGCTGCCCCCCGTCCCTGCGGGGCCTACGGTTCGGTGGTGGCCTACGTGGAGCTGGAACCGGAGTCGGTGGGGGAGGCGACGGTGTTCGTCCTCCGGATGGTGGACGAGGACAACCGGTTCCACGCCGACTCGGTGGCCGAGTGGCACGCCGCGGTCGACGAGGTCGAGGCCTTCGCGGGCGCCGCGGCTCTGGTCACCACGGGCACCGGGAAGTTCTATTCCAACGGCTTCGCTCTCGAGCGCCTGATCGAGGAGGGCACCATCGGCGAGGTCATCCCCGACGCCCTGCGCCTCTTCGCCCGCCTGCTGCGCCTGCCCCACTACACGGTGGCGGCCATCAACGGCCACGCCTACGCCGCCGGCGCCATGATCGCCATGGCCCACGATGCCCGGGTCATGCGGGCCGACCGGGGCTACTGGTGCCTGCCCGAGGCCGACATGGGCGTGCCCCTGGCGCCCGGCATGAGCCAGCTGATCGCGGCCAAGCTCACCCCGGCGGTCACCCACGCCGCGGTGGTCACCGCCCGGCGCTGGGGCGGCGAGGAGGCCGTGACCGCCGGCATCGTGGACGAGGCGGTCGCCGAGGACCGGGTCCTGGTTCGGGCCGTCGAGCTGGCCGCCGCCCGGGCCGGTGACCAAGCGACCGCCGCCCTCCGCATCGGCCTCTACGGCCCCCTCCTCGAGACCCTGGACCGCGCCGAGATCAGCTGATCCACCGGCCCCGGGGCGACGTCGGTCAGACGAGGACCGACTGCTGGAACTCCGGGGCGGCCGCGGGTTGCGGCGAGGCCAGCGTTGCTCGAAGCCACCACGCGGACCTCTCGTGGCCCCGACTACCCCACACGGCTCACCCGGTCCTAGCCTGATCGTTCGTGCCCGAGCGCCCTGTCGGTCCTGCCGATCCCAAGCAGGCGCTGGCCGATCTGCGGGCGGCCCGGCGGCGCAAGCGGGTGGCCGACATCCACTGGATCGACGCCCTGTACCAGGTGTACCTGGCGGCCCTCGTCTCCCTCGTCGCCGTCCTTGCCCTGTCCGCCTGGCTCGGCGGGGACCGCCTCGGTCCGTACCGGACCTCGGTGGTCCTGCGGGACGGCCCCGACGTTCTCGGCGTCGTGGTGGCGGTGGCGATCCTCATCGGCCTGCGCTCCGGTGCCCGGGGCGGTCCGCTGGCCATCGAGCCCGCGGACGCCCGTCACGTGCTGCTCGCCCCCGTCGACCGGGCCCTCGCGCTGCGGGGTCCGGCCCTGCGCCAGCTCCGCTTCGCCGCCTTCGTGGCCGTCGTGGTCGGCGCCATCGGGGGCCAGCTCGCCGTGCGCCGCTTGGGCGACGAGCCCCTGCTCTGGATCGCCTGCGGGGCTCTGTTCGCCGTCGTGACCCTCGGGCTGGCCCAGGGTGCGGCCCTCGTCGCGGGGGGCCGACGCCTGCCGCGGCTGGCGGCCAACCTGCTCGGGCTGGGCGTACTGGCGTGGGCCCTCGCTGACGTGTTCGACTACGTCCACTATTCGCCGACCGGACTCGTCGGCACCATCCCCCTCTGGCCCCTGGACTTCGAACCCTTCGCCCTGAGCGCGGCCGTCGTCGCCGTGCTCGCGGTCATCGCCGGGATCGGCGGCCTCGGCGGCATCTCCCTGGAGGCGGCCGAGCGTCGCACCCGGCTCGTCGGTCAGCTCCGCTTCGCCGCCACCCTGCAGGACCTCCGCACGGTCATGGTCCTGCGCCGCCAGCTGGCCATGGAGCTGCCCCGCACCCGTCCGTGGGTGAAGGAGCACTCCTCGGGCCGGCTCCCGGTCTGGCACCGGGGGATGCGCGGGGTCCTGCGCTGGCCCGCCGGCCGCATCATCCGCCTGATCGCCCTCGGCGTGATCGCCGGCATCGCCCTGCGTGGAGTGGCCGACGGGACGATCCCGCTGATGCTCCTCGCCGGTGGAGCCCTCTACGTCGCCGCGCTCGACGGTGTGGAGTCGATGGCCCAGGAGGCCGATCACCCCGGCCGCAGCGAGGCCCTGCCGCGGCCGATCGGCGACCTGCTCGTACGCCATCTGGGCGTCGGGGCCCTGGTCATGACCTTCGTGGCCCTCGTGGGCGCCGCCGTCGCCGTGGCCATGGCCCCCAGCCTCGGCGCCCTCGGCGTCGCCGCCATAGCGGTGCCCCCCGCCGCTCTCGCGGCGGCGGCGGGCGGAGCCCTCAGTGTCCTCCAGGGCATCCAGGAGCCCTCGGCCGGCTGGGACCTGATCCCGCCGGAGGTGGCGGGCATGCGCACGGCCTTCCGGGTCGGGGGCCCACCCCTGATCGCGATCATCGGCGTGATCCCGGTCGTCATGGCCCGTTCGGCCATCGAGAACGGCGGGGACCCGTTCGCCTCGGCGGCGACCGCCGCCGTGCTCGCCCTCATCGTGACCGGCCTGGTCGGGGGTTGGATCCACCAGCGGGAGCAGATCAAGGCCTGGTTCCGGGCCCTCCAGGACGAAGCCGGGATGACGGCACCACGGTCGACGCCGGCGCCCGCCGCCGCGGCGACCGGAACCGGTTCGAGCCGGGACCGCGCCGCCCGCAAGCCCACGCCCACCAAGGTGTCCACGACCCTGCCGAGGAAACGATGAGCCCCACCCCCCTCCTGCGCACCTTCGACCTGGCCAAGCGCTACGGCGACGTCGACGCCCTGCTCCCGCTCGACCTGGAGATCGGCGCGGGCGAGCGGGTCGTGCTCGTCGGCCACAACGGCTCGGGCAAGAGCACCCTGCTGCGGATGGTCGCCGGCCTGCTCGACCCGAGCGACGGCGAGGTCGAGATCGCGGGCGCTCCGGCCGGGTCCCTCGAGGCCCGGGCGGTCACCTCCTTCCTGCCCGACGAGCCCGTGCTGTACGACGACCTCAGCGTGCGTGAGCACGTCGACTACATCGGCCGCCTGCACGGCACTGAGGGGTACGGCGACGCCGAGGCGGACGCGGCCGAACGGCTGGGGATCGCCCACCGCATCGACGACCTGCCGGCCCGCTTCAGCCGCGGTCTGCGCCAGAAGACGGCCCTGCTCCTCGGCCTCACCCGCCCGTTCGACCTGCTCGTCGTCGACGAGCCCTTCGTCGGCCTCGATCTGGCCGGCAAGGCCGCTCTCGTCGAGCTCCTCGAGGAGCGCCACGCCGCCGGCGCCACCCTCGTCGTGGCCACCCACGACCCCGATTTCGTCGATCGGGTCGACCGCTGCATCGCCCTGCGCGACGGCGAGGTGACCTACGACGGCGCCGCCGAGGGCGCGGACGTGACCAGCCTCGTGTCGGCCTGACGGCCGACCGGCCCGACTCGGCTGCCTGTCCTGTCGACGGTCCGACGCGCGACACTCGCGCGTCGGGCCGAGGGGCCTGCCGGGGGAACATGCACATACTCGGGATCAGCGCGTACTACCACGACTCGGCGGCCGCGCTCGTACGGGATGGCGAGCTGGTGGCGGCCGCCCAGGAGGAGCGCTTCACGCGGGTGAAGCACGACGCCGCCTTCCCGGCGCATGCCGTGCGCTACTGCCTGGAGCACGCCGGCGTGGCCGCCGACGGCGTCGATGCCGTGGTCTTCTACGAGAAGCCGCTGACCCACTTCGTCCGGCTCCTCCGCACCTACCTGGGCACCGCGCCGAACGGTTTCGCCTCCTTCCACCGGGCGATGCCGATCTGGCTGCGGGAGAAGCTGTGGATCGGCCAGCGCATCGAGGCCGAGCTGGCTGCTCTCGGCTACGACCGGCCCGGGGACCTCTGGTACGCCGAGCACCACGAGAGCCATGCCGCCTCGGCCTTCTTCCCGTCGCCGTTCGAGTCCGCGGCCGTCCTGACCTTCGACGGGGTGGGGGAGTGGGCCACATCGAGCATCGGCGTCGGCCGGGGCCACGAGGTCGAGATGGTCCGCCAGCTCAACTTCCCGAACTCCCTGGGCCTGCTCTACTCCGCCTTCACCTACTACTGCGGCTTCCGGGTCAACTCCGGCGAGTACAAGCTGATGGGCCTGGCCCCCTACGGTGAGCCCCGGTTCGTCGACGCCATCCTCGAGCACCTCATCGACCTCCACGAGGACGGCTCGTTCACGGTGAACCGGAAGTACTTCGGCTATCTGGCGTCGCTGCGCATGACCAACGGGCGCTTCGACGAGGTGTTCGGGGGCCCGCCCCGGGCGCCGGAGTCGGACCTGACGCGGCGGGAGATGGACCTGGCCCGCTCCATCCAGGTGGTGACCGAGGAGATCGTCCTCCGTATGGCCCGCACCGCGGCGAGCCTGACCGGCGAGCGCCGGGCGGTGCTGGCCGGCGGCGTGGCCCTCAACTGCGTGGCCAACGGCCGCCTGCTCCGCGAAGGCCCCTTCGACGACCTCTGGATCCAACCGGCCTCGGGTGATGCCGGCGGCGCCGTGGGCGCCGCGCTCTGGGGCTGGCACCAGGTGCTGGGCCGCGAGCGGACCGTCACCCGACCCGACGCCATGCACGGGGCGTTCCTCGGTCCCTCCTGGACCACCGAGGAGATCGCGGCCTGGCTCGACGAGCAGGGCTATCCGTACCGACGGCTGGCGCCGGGGGAGCGGGGCCCGGTCGTGGCTGAGCAGGTGGCCCGGGGCGACGTCGTCGGCCTCTTCCTCGGCCGCATGGAGTTCGGGCCCCGGGCCCTGGGGCACCGCTCGATCATCGGCGACCCCCGCTCGCCGGAGATGCAGTCGGTGCTGAACCTGAAGATCAAGTACCGGGAGTCGTTCCGGCCCTTCGCCCCCGCGGTGCTGGAGGAGCGCGTGGCGGAGTACTTCGACCACAAGGGACCGTCGCCGTACATGCTCATCGTGGCCGACGTCCGCGAGGACCGGTGGCTACCGGCCGACCAACCCCCTGAGGACCTGCGCGAGTGGGTCAACCAGGTGCGCTCCGACCTGCCGGCCATCACCCACGTGGACCACTCGGCCCGCCTGCAGACCGTCGACGCCGAGCGCAACCCCGAGTTCCACGAGATCCTCACCGCCTTCGAGGCCCTCACCGGCTGCGCCGTGCTCATCAACACCTCCTTCAACGTCCGCGGCGAGCCGATCGTGGGCACCCCCGAGGACGCCTACCGCTGTTTCCGGCGCACGGAGATGGACACGCTCGTCCTGGAGGACCTCGTCCTGGAGGAGGCCGACCAACCCGAGTGGACCGAGGGGTCGGAGTGGACCCGGGAGTTCACCCTCGACTGATGGACGCCCTCTGATGCGGTTCCTGCGCCACGCCGGCCTGCTCGCGCGCGACGTCGTCGGCTACTCGGTCCACAACCGGGCCTGGTGGCTGCTGCCGGTCATGGCCCTGCTCGTGTTGGTCATCGGCCTCGTCGTGGTCGGCCAGGCCGCCGCCCCCTACACCCTCTACACCCTGTTCTGAGCCGGCCGGAGACCATGAGCACCGTCACCGACCCCGGCGCCACCGCCGTCTGGCCCCCGCCACCCGGCCCCGGTGAGCCGGCCCGCTCCGCCCCGCCCGCCCGGGAGGTCGTGACCCGGGCCCTGCCGGCACTGGCCCTCGCCCTTCTGCTGGGCTGGCTGGTCGAGCCGTGGCTCGGCGTGCTCATCGTGGTCGCCGCCGGGCTCCTCACCACGGTGGCGCTGCTCTCGCCGACGGCGGCCAGGTGGATCGAGCGGGTCTTCGGTGCCATCGGCCAGGTGGTCGGTCGGGTGCTGAGCGCCGTCGTCCTGACCCTGGTCTTCGTCGTGGTGTTCGTCCCCGTCGGCCTCCTGGCCCGACTGTTCCGCCGGGACCCGCTCTCGGCGGGCGCGGCCCGTCCGGGCACCACCTGGCTGGAGCGGTGGGGCTGGCGGGAGCGCCGCCTCCCCGACCGCAGCTACGCCAGCGAGCAGGACCTCCTCGGCGGGCGGCGGGCTGGGCGGGTGGCCTGGGCCGTGGGCCTGGTCACCCTGCTGGTCCTGGCCGACGCCGCCATCGGCACCCTGCTGGTCGACCCGCCATCGGAGGGTGCGCCCCCGCCGGTGGCCGAAGGAGGCGGTGAGGCCGCCGCCATCCCGGCCCTCGCCGGCCTCGACTACGTCCCCCAGCTCTTCGCCGAGCAGTTCGCCGCCGAGTCGGGCCAGTTCGACCCCCTGCTCGGCTGGCGCCTGGAGGACACCGACGGCCAGTACCTGAACATCGAGGGCGGCGAGCGGATCACCACGACCACGACGGCACCGGGTGAGCCGCTCGTGGTGTGGTTCTTCGGCGGGTCGGCCATGTACGGCTTCGGTCAGCGCGACGAGCACACGATCCCCTCCGAGCTGGTCCGCCTCGCCGCCGCCGACGGCATCGCCGTGGAGGCGCACAACTTCGGGACGCCCGCGTACGTGAACTGGCAGGGGGTGGAGCTCTTCGCCCGCCTGCTCACCGAGCGCGCGCCGCCCGACCTGGTCGTCTTCTACGACGGGTACAACGACCTCTCCATGCAGTTCGTGGATGGCCCGCTCCACGGCCCCAGCCACGTGCTGGCCTCCGTCCAGCAGGACCGGATCGAGGCCCCGGCGGCCACCGAGGACCCCACGGCCCTCGTCGACATCCGGGGGTGGTGGGCAGATCACAGCGGCACGGTCAACCTCTACCGCCGGATACGGGACCGCTTCGACGGCGAGGAGCCCGAGGTGCGCCTGACCGAGGCCGAGGCCTCGGCGGTGCCCGCCGACGTGGACGCCCAGGCGGTCGAGGACGCCACCGCCGACCTGCTGGGGCGGGGTCGCGAGTTCGCTGTGGCCCTGGCCGCCGCCCACGGGATCGACGTCCAGTTCTGGTTCCAGCCCACGCTGTACTCCAAGGGGCCGGTGGAGGGCGAGGAGCACCTCCTCAGGCGGGCCGCCAACCGGACCCCGGCGTGGGTGCCGGCCATCACCGCTCTCCGGGCCGGCTTCCCGCCCGAGGTGGTCGATCTGGCCGACGCCCTCGACGGCTACCCGGACCCGCTGTTCTGGGACACGGTCCACACCAACGAGACCGGCACCCGCCTCATCGCCGAGGCGGCCTGGCCCGAACTGCGACAGGCGGTCGAAGCCGGAACGCCCTGAAGCGTCCCGTCCGTGTCGGTCACCCGTGGCCGCCCCCGGACCGCCCCCCGGTGTCTTTGGCCGGTCGGAGGGGTGCTCACTAACCTGCGCTCGCGATGTCGGACTTCCTCCGCAGCTACCTCACGGTGGCCATCTTCGGCGCGGCCGCCATAGCGCTCGTGGCTGTGTCCCTGGGCGCGGGCAGCCTGCTGCGTCCCTCCCGTCCGCAGGCCGGGAAGTACCTCACCTACGAGAGCGGCGTCGACCCCGTCGGGACCGAGTGGTCCCAGAGCCAGATCCGCTACTACTTCTTCGCCCTGCTCTTCGTCATGTTCGACGTGGAAGCGCTCTACATCTTCCCCTGGGCCATGCGCCTCGAGGCCTACGGCGTCTTCGGCCTCGTCGAGATGGGCATCTTCATCGTGATCCTGGCCCTCGGGCTGCTCTACGCCTGGCGCAAGGGAGTGCTCCGATGGGTCTAGTCGAGAGCGGCAAGATGCCGAAGCCGATGACCAAGCTGCTGAACATCTCGCGGAAGTACTCGCTGTGGATGTACCAGTGGGGCCTGGCCTGCTGCGGCATCGAGATGGGCGCGGCCCTGGCCTCGCCCCGCTACGACATGATGCGCCTCGGGGTCATCCCCTTCCCGGCCAGCCCCCGCCAGGCCGACCTCATCGTCGTCTCCGGCACCATCACCGACAAGATGGCCCCGTCGGTCCGGCGCCTCTACGAGCAGATGCCCGACCCGAAGTACGTGATCTCGATGGGTTCGTGCACCAACTGCGGTGGCCCGTACTGGGACTCGTACTCGGTGACCAAGGGCCTGGACCAGATCATCCCCGTGGACGTCTACATCCCGGGCTGCCCGCCGCGGCCCGAGGCCCTGCTCGACGCCATCGCCATGCTCCAGGCCCAGATCATCGACGAGGATCCCGCCGAGCGCTGGAAGGGTGAGCCGCTTGTCGTCAGCTGACAGCAGCGCCCCGACAGACGCCGCGACCACCGAGGCTGCCCCGACGGAAGACGCCGTGGAGGTCGACGAGGCCCGGGAGGCCCTCGTGGCCGACCTCGAGGCCGAACTGGGCGACGCCGTCGTGGACACCCACGTGGACCCCGGCCGCGAGGTCTGGGCCCGGGTGACCCTCGAGGCGTGGGTGGCCGCCGGGACCTTCGCCCGCGACGGCCTGGCCTGCCACTTCTTCGACTTCCTCTCGGCCATCGACTGGATGCCCTCGCCCTTCGGGCGGGACATGAACAGCCAGGAGGACCTCGTCGTCCACGGCGCCCCCGACAGCGCCGGCCAGGCGCCAGGCGGCGCGGCGGCCGACGAGCTGGTCACCGGCTACGCCGGCGGCGACTCCCGCTTCCAGCTCCTGGCCCGGGTGCACGCCCCCAGCAAGGGCCACGGGCTCGTCCTGAAGGCCGACCTGGGCGACGACCCCGATCTCCTCCGGGCGGCCACCTGGGTCCCGGTCTACGCGGGCGCCGCCTGGCACGAGCGGGAGGCCTGGGAGATGTTCGGCATCTCCTTCGAGGGCCACCCGAACCTCATCCACCTCTACCTCCCGGGCGAGTTCGAGGGCCATCCCCTGCGCAAGGACTTCCCCCTGCTGTCCCGCCGTGTCAAGCCGTGGCCCGGCATCGTCGACGTCGAGCCGATGCCCGGCGAGGACGAGGCCGCCCCTGACGAGGCCACCCAAGAGGGCGACGAATGACCGTCGTGGACCCCCAGCAGCGGGCCTACGTGGCCAGCCAGGCCGCGGACGCCCGGGTGAACGTCGAGCTCGAGACCGGCGGCATGACCCTCAACATGGGTCCCCAGCACCCGGCCACCCACGGAACCCTGCGCATCGTGGTCCGCCTCGACGGCGAGCAGGTCGTGGAGGCCGAGCCGATCGCGGGCTACATGCACCGGGGCTACGAGAAGCTCTGCGAGGTCCGCACCTACCCGCAGGTCACCACCCTGGTGAACCGGATCGACTGGCTGGGCAGCTTCGCCAACGAGGTCCCCTTCATCCTGGCCGCCGAGCGGCTCATGGAGGTCGAGGCCCCGCCCCGGGCCCAGTGGATCCGCACGATCCTCTTCGAGATGTCCCGCGTCGCCAACATCTCGCTCTTCCTCGGCGACATGGGCGCCCAGCTCGGGGCCATCACCCCGGTCTTCTTCGCCTTCCGGGACCGCGAGCGGGTCCTGAACCTGATCGAGTCCGCCACCGGGGGCCGCTTCCACCCCAACTTCGACCGCATCGGCGGGCTGAAGGACGACCTGCCCGCCGGCTGGATCGAGGACTGCAAGGACGTCATGGAGCGCATGCGCGACTTCTGTGACGAGATCGAGACCCTGCTCATGGGCAACGAGATCTTTGCCGCCCGCTGCCGAGGCGTCGGCGTCATCCCGGCCGATGTCGCCCTGTCCTATGGCCTGTCCGGGGCCAACCTGCGGGCCAGCGGCGTGGACTGGGATCTGCGCCGGGACGTGCCCTGCGGCCTGGCCTTCGACCAGCTCGACTGGAAGGTCTGGACCCACCCCGACGGCGACTCCTTCGCCCGGTTCTGGGTCCGGCTCCAGGAGGTGCGGGAGTCCACCAGGATGATCGACCAGCTCCTGGACGGCCTGCCCTCGGGGCCGATCATGGCCAAGGTCCCCCGCATCATCAAGGTGCCGGCGGGCGAGGCCTACGTGGAGACCGAGAACCCGCTGGGCGCGATGGGCTACTACGTGGTGAGCAAGGGCGACCTGGTGCCCTTCCGGGTGAAGATCCGCACGCCCAGCTTCAACAACATCTCGATCGTGCCCTGGGTGATGAAGGGCGTCTACGTCCCTGACGTCATCACCATCCTCGGCAGCCTCTACTTCATCCTCGGTGACATCGACCGATGACCGCACTGATCAACGCCGTCGAACTGGCGTACTGGCAGGAGACGACGATCAAGGTCGTCGTCATCCTCGGGGTCATCCCGGCCGGCGCCCTGATCCTCGGCTACGTCTTCCTGATGAAGATGATGAGTTTCATGCAGAGCCGGCTCGGCCCCATGGAGGCCGGCCCCTACGGCACGCTGCAGCTCGTCGCCGACGGCCTGAAGTTCCTCCAGAAGGAGGACATCTTCCCCGAGAAGGCGGACCGCTGGGTCTTCGCCCTGGCCCCGCTGGTGGTCCTGATCTCCACCTTCCTGCTGTTCGTGGTCGTGCCCGTCGGCCCCGACCTCATCGTGGAGGACCTCGACACCGGCATCTTCTTCGCCCTGGCCGTCTCGTCGATCTCGGTCATCGGCGTGCTCATGGCCGGCTGGGCCTCGGCCAACAAGTACGCCCTCCTCGGCGGCCTGCGGGCCGCCGGCCAGCTCATCGCCTACGAGCTACCGCTGCTGCTCGCCGTCGTCGGCGTGGTCATCCAGGCCGGGACCCTGTCGATGCAGGGCATCGTCGTGGCCCAGGCCGACGGAGCCATCTTCGGCGTCGACGCCATCGGCAGCCCGTACATCCTCACCCAGTTCTTCGGCTTCCTGATCTTCCTGGCCGCCGTGCAGGCCGAGCTGACCCAGCCCCCGTTCGACATGCCGGTGGCCGAGTCCGAGATCGTCGGCGGGTACCAGGTCGAGTACACCGGCTTCCGCTTCCTGCTCTTCTTCATGGGCGAGTTCGGCACCGCCTTCGCCTTCGCGGCCATCGCCTCGGTGCTGTTCCTCGGCGGCTGGTGGGTGCCGGGCTTCGAGCCCGACGACGACATCCTCAACTGGCTCGGGCCCATCGTCATGTTCGGCAAGGTGATGTTCGTCGCCTTCCTGATCTTCTGGGCCCGCTTCACCTACCCCCGCTTCCGGGAGGACCAGCTCCAGGCCTTCGCCTGGAAGGTGCTCATCCCGCTCAGCCTGCTCAACATCCTCGCCACCGCCGTCCTGAAGGTCGCGTTCTGATGCCTCAGCTCCCCGGTCTGGTCAAGGGTCTCGGCGTGACCTTCCGCACCATGCTCAAGCCGAACGTCACCGTGCAGTACCCCCACGTCAAGGAGGAGCCCACGCCCCGGGCCCGCGGCGTGATCGCCCTGAAGGAGGAGAACTGCACGGCCTGCATGCTCTGTGCCCGGGAGTGCCCGGACTGGTGCATCTACATCGAGGGTCACAAGTACCTGGCCCCGCCGCGGCGCGAGGGCGGTAGCCCCCGCCAGAAGAACGCCCTGGACCGCTTCGACATCGACTTCGCCCTCTGCATGTACTGCGGGATCTGCGTCGAGGTCTGCCCGTTCGAGGCCCTCTTCTGGAGCCCCGAGTTCGAGTACGGCGAGCACCGCATCGCCGACCTGCTCCACGACAAGGAGCGCCTCGGGGAGTGGATGAAGACCGTGCCGGACTTCGAGGCCTACGAGTCCGGCAGCGAGATGAAGCCCAAGAAGGTGCCCCGCTGATGGTGGCCGAGAACATCGCCTTCGGCATCATCGCCGCCGCCATCGTGCTGGCCGCGTTGCGCGTGGTCACCACCCGCAACATCGTGCACGCCGCCCTCTACCTGATCATCGTCCTGGCGGGCGTGGCCGCCCAGTACTTCCTGCTCGGCGCCGAGTTCATCGGGACCGCCCAGATCCTCATCTACCTGGGCGCCATCGTCGTCCTCTTCCTCTTCGGCATCATGCTCACCCGCGCCCCGCTGAAGGGCGAGTCCAGCCTGGACAACGACCAGCGCTGGCTGGCCGCGGTGGTGGGCGTCCTGCTGCTGGGCGTGATGACCTACGCCCTCGTCGACGGCTTCGAGGACACGGAGTTGCCCGCCGACACGGTGCAGCGCACCGCCGAGGTCGCCGACTCGGTGTTCAGCACCTACCTGGTGCCGTTCGAGGTCGTGTCGGTCCTCCTGCTCGCCGCCCTGGTGGGCGCCATCGTGATCGCCAGGAAGGACTGAGGGCCATGCTGCTCAACCAGTTCCTCCTCCTCGGCGCGGTCCTCTTCTGCATCGGCGTCTACGGCGTGCTCTCCCGCCGCAACGGCGTGGCCGTGCTGATGTCCATCGAGCTCATCCTCAACGCCGTCAGCATCAACCTGGTGGCCTTCGGGGCCATGAACCAGGACGTCGCCGGCCAGGTGTTCGCCCTCTTCGTCATCACGGTGGCCGCCGCGGAAGTCGGTGTCGGCCTGGCCATCGTCCTGCTCATCTACCGCAACCGCCGGAGTGTCGACCTCGATGACGTCGACCTCATGAAGGGCTAGGGCCGGCCATGGAGTGGTTCCTCGAGCACGCCTGGATCATCCCGCTGATCCCGGCCGTCTCCTTCGCCCTCATCCTCGCGGTCGGCAAGCGCCTGCCCAAGGGCGGGTCCGAGATCGGCATCCTCTCCATCGGGAGCTCGTTCGTGCTGTCGGTGCTGACCGGCATCGCCTGGATCCAGCACGTCAACGCCACCGAAGCAGCGGCGGAGAGGGGCGAACAGGCGGTCGGGCTGTTGAGCCGGCTGGTGGGCGGCGAAGAAGCCGGAGTCGAGCCGATCGTCAAGACCGTCACGTGGTGGCAGTCGGGGGCCGAGCACTTCCAGGTCGGAACCCTGGTCGACGGCCTGTCGGTGATGATGCTCTTCACCGTCTCCCTGGTGTCGCTGCTGGTCCACGTCTACAGCACCGAGTACCTGAAGGGCGACCGGCGCTTCACCCACTACTTCGCCTTCCTGTCGCTGTTCTCGGCCTCGATGCTGATGTTGGTCATCGCCCAGAACACCCTGATGCTGCTGATCGCCTGGGAGCTGGTGGGTCTCTGCTCCTTCGTGCTCATCGGGCACTGGTGGGAGGAGAAGCCCAACTCCGACGCCGCCGTCAAGGCCTTCCTGACCAACCGGGTCGGCGACATCGGCCTGATCATCGGGGTGATCATCCTCTTCTTCGGGGCGGGCTCGTTCAACATCCTCGACATCAACTCGATGGCGGCTGAGGGCGGGATCAGCCATCTCATGCTCCTGATGGCCGCCATCTCGCTGACCGCCGCGGTGTGCTCCAAGTCGGGCCAGTTCCCGCTCCACACCTGGCTGCCCGACGCCATGGCCGGGCCCACGCCCGTGTCCGCCCTCATCCACGCCGCCACCATGGTCGTGGCCGGGGTCTTCCTGGTCGCCCGCCTCTACCCGGTGTTCTACGAGGGGATGTCGATCAACTCCTCGTCGATCAACCTGCTGGCGTTCATCGGCGGCTTCACCACGCTCATCGGGGCCGGCCTGGCCTTCGCCCAGAACGACATCAAGAAGGTCCTGGCCTACTCGACGATCAGCCAGCTCGGCTTCATGGTCATGGCCCTCGGCGTGGGCGCATGGACCGCCGCGGTGTTCCACCTGTTCACCCACGCCATGTTCAAGGCCTGCCTGTTCCTGGGCGCCGGCTCGGTCAGCCACGCTGCCCACCACACCTTCGACATGCGCAAGATGGGTGGGCTCAAGAAGTACATGCCGAGCACCTACTGGACCTTCATCATCGGCTCGCTGGCCCTGGCCGGCATCCCGCCCCTGGCCGGCTTCTGGTCCAAGGACGAGATCCTGGCCGGCGCCGCCCAGGGCCAGACCAAGTCCTACTGGCTGATGCTGATCTTCGGCTGTGCGGCGGCCTTCATGACCGCGGCGTACATGACGAGGGCCGTGTGGATGACCTTCTACGGCGAGTACCGGGGCGAGGGGACGCCGCACGAGTCGCCAAAGGTCATGACCGTCCCGCTGTGGATCCTGGCGGGCATGGCCTGCGTGGCCGGCTTCACCAACCTGCCGGCGCGCCTCGCCCCCGACAGCTTCGAGCTGCGCTTCGAGCACTACGTCGAGCCCACCTTCGCCTTCCCCGAGGTCGTGCACCCCGAGTTCAGCGGCCTGGTGGCCGCCGCCTCGGTCGTCCTCGCCGTCTCCGGCATCTTCCTGGCCTGGCAGTACTTCAAGTTCAACCGGGGCCCGCACGGCCTGACCGAGCGCAGCCGGCTGGCCGCCTGGGGCTACCGGGTCCTCGAGAACAAGTACTACCTCGACTGGTTGTACGAGAAGGTCATCCGCGACGGCATCAAGGGCCCGATCGCGCGCGGCGCCTACTGGTTCAACCAGAAGGTCCTGGACGGCGTGGTGAACGGGGCGGCCACCGGTTCCAAGACCACGGGCAACTGGCTCTACCGCTACATCGACCAGGGAGGCGTGGACCGGCTGGTCAACGCCTCGGGTGCCGGGGCCGAGGGCTCCGGCCAGTTCCTGCGCCGCATGCAGACCGGCCGCGTGCAGCAGTACGCCGCTCTCCTCTTCGCCGGCGCCGCAGTCCTCGCCGGCATCTTCATCGTCATCATCTAGGAGTCACCACCGAGCCATGACCGACTTCCTCAACGACTGGGGCCTGACCCTGGTGACGTTCATCCCGGTGGTGGGCGCCATCTTGGTGATGGCCCTGCCCAAGGGTGACGAGACGCTGATCAAGGGCGCGGCCCTGCTCACCTCGCTGGCCACCGCCGCCGTCGGCGTGATGCTGATCGCCGACTTTGACTACGACGCCGCAGGCGAGCTCCAGTACGTGGTCGACAAGAACTGGATCGACGTCATCAACAGCCGGTACATCATGGGTCTCGACGGCATCTCGCTGCCGCTGATGGCGCTGACGCTGCTGGTGGTGCCGCTGTGCATCATCTACTCCTGGAAGCACCTCCCCGACCCGGGAAAGCCCAAGGCCTTCTTCACCCTGCTGCTCATCCTGGAGACGGGCATGGTCGGGACCTTCCTGGCCCAGGACCTGATCCTCTTCTTCGTCTTCTTCGAGGTCGTCCTGCTCCCGATGTACTTCATGATCGGGGTGTGGGGTGGGCCCAACCGCCAGTACGCGGCGATCAAGTTCTTCCTCTTCACCTTGTTCGGCTCGGCCCTGATGCTGGTCAGCTTCCTGGCCCTCTACTTCCTGTCCGACGTCGGCACCTTCGACATCCGGGCCCTGCCCGATGCCGCCCAGGGCATCGCCTCCACGACCCAGCTCTGGATCTTCGGCGGCATGTTCCTCGGCTTCGGGATCAAGGTCCCGATGTTCCCGTTCCACACCTGGCTGCCCGACGCCCACACCGAGGCCCCGACGGTCGGCTCGGTCATCCTGGCCGCCGTCCTGCTGAAGCTGGGCACCTACGGCTTCATCCGCATCGCCATCCCGATCCTGCCCGAGGCGGCCAAGGACTGGGCGCCCTACATCGGGCTCCTGGCGGTGATCGGCATCATCTACGGCGCCCTCGGTTGTCTGGCCCAGACCGACATGAAACGGCTCATCGCCTTCTCCTCGGTGGCCCACATGGGCTTCGTGATGCTGGGCATCGCCACCCTGACCGACATCGGGCTCAACGCCGCCGTCTTCGGCATGGTCGCCCACGGGATCATCACCGGGATGCTCTTCTTCTGTGCCGGCTCGGTGAAGGACCGGTACCACACCCTGGAGATCAAGCGCCTCGGCGGCCTGCTCACCCAGGTCCCCCACCTCGGCTGGATCCTCGGCTTCTGCGCCATGGCCAGCCTCGGCCTGCCCGGCCTGGCCGGGTTCTGGGGCGAGTTCCCGGCGATCCTGTCGGCCTACCAGCCCGCCGAAGGCCTGCCGGTGGAGACCTTCCGCACGTACATGGTCATCGCCGCCGTTGGCACCGTCCTGGCTGCGGGCTACCTGCTGTGGCTCTACCAGCGCACCTCGTTCGGCCTGCCCAGTGAGGAGTTCGCCGACGAGGAGATCCCGGGGGTGACGGTGTTCGAGTACATCGCCTGGGTCCCGATGCTGCTGCCCATCCTGGTGCTGGGCATCTACCCCAACTTCATCTTCAGCGTCACCAACGAGGCCGTGCAGGTCCAGCTGCGGGCGATCGCGGGCGGCTGAGGTGACGGCCCTGTTCGCCCAGGCCGGCGGGTTCACCTCGCCGACGATCGACTATCACGCCTTCGCGCCCGAGATCGTGCTGGTCGGGGTCCTGGTGGTCGTCCTGATCGCGGACCTCGTCTTCGAGCGCGACAAGTGGCTGCTCTCGTCCCTGGCCGGCATCGGCGTGCTCGCGGCGCTGGTCCCGGTGATCACCCTGGCCCTCGACGGCGGGGACCGGTCGATGTTCGGCGGGGCCTACGAGGTGGACGGCTTCGCCCTGGTGATGAAGGCCCTCTTCCTGGTCGTGGGCTACGTGGTCATCCTGCTGTCGACCAACTACGTCGCCGAGGGCGACTACCACGAGGGGGAGTACTACTTCCTGCTCGTCAGCTCGCTGCTGGGCATGTCGGTCATGGCATCGGCCCGGGACCTGGTCTCGATCTTCGTGGCCCTCGAGCTGCTGTCCATCCCCGCCTACATGCTGGCAGCCTGGCGCAAGCGCGATCTCAAGGGCAACGAGGCGGGGATGAAGTACTACCTGATGGGTGTCTTCGCCTCGGCCATCCTGCTCTACGGCATGTCGCTGCTCTACGGGATCACCGGCTCCACCCTGCTGACCGAGATCGGCGCCCAGATCGGCGCCGAGGCCTCCAGCGTGCCGATCATCACGCTGGGGATCCTGTTCGTCATCGTGGGCTTCGGCTTCAAGGTCTCCGCCGTCCCCTTCCACACGTGGGCCCCCGACACCTACGAGGGGGCGCCCACGCCGATCGCCTCGTTCCTGGCCGTGGCCTCCAAGGCGGCGGGCTTCGTGGCCCTGCTCTCCCTGGTCTTCCTGGCCTTCGACGGCCGTTCGGACGTGGTCGAGCCGCTGATGTGGGTCCTGGCGGCCATCACGATGACGATCGGCAACCTCATCGCCCTGCGCCAGACCAACGTCGTGCGGATGCTGGCCTACTCCTCGGTGGCCCAGGCCGGCTTCATGCTCGCCCCGCTGGCCGTGGTCGGCGACGCCGGCCAGGAGGCCCTGACCGCCGTGGTGGTCTACCTGCTCGTCTACGCCGCCATGAACCTCGGCGCCTTCGCCGTGGTCATCGCCGTGGCCCGCCGCACCGGCTCGGCCGAGATCGACTCCTTCCGGGGCCTGTTCCAGTACTCGCCCGGCCTCGCCGTCGTGATGTCGGTGTTCCTGTTCGCCCTGGCCGGCATCCCGCCGCTGGGCGGGTGGGTGGCCAAGTTCGTGGTGTTCCGGGCGCTGCTGTCCGCCGAGACCGTCTGGGGCGCGGCCTTGGCCGTGGTCGTGGCCGTGAACTCGGTGATCGCGCTCTTCTACTACGCCAACGTGGCCCGCCAGATGTGGTTCCAGGACGCGCCCGAGGGCGAGACCACGCCCATCCGGGTGCCGTTCTCCCTCACCGCCGCGCTGGCCATCTCGGTGCTGGGCACCCTGGCCTTCGGCATCTTCCCCGGCCTGGTGACCCACTTCGGCGACGTCGCCAACCTCGCCGCCACCTCCGTCCCCTGACGAACCGAAATTGCGTGACTTCCGGTCGTCCCACGACCACAAGTCACGCCGGATCATCGTGACGACACGCAGCGCACTGTCATCGAGCCCACGATTCTCCGAGCTCATGGAGCAGGCCCTCTACGGGCCCGGGGGCTTCTACGAGCGGGAGGGCGGCGGCGCCGGGCGGCGCGGCGACTTCCTCACCGCACCAGAGGTCGGCCCGCTGTTCGGCGCGGTGGTGGCCCGGGCACTGGACACCTGGTTCGACGAGCTCGGACGGCCCGACGGCTTCACCGTGTACGACGTCGGCGCGGGGGCGGGGACCCTCGGTCGCAGCCTGGCGCTGGCCGGCAGCCCCCACCGCTACGTGGCGGTGGACCGCTCGGCGGTCCAGCGGGCGAGACACGACGGCCTCGAGTCCTTGGTCGAGCTGCCCGCCGGCCCCCTGGTCGGTGTGGTGATCGCCAACGAGCTGCTGGACAACCTGCCGTTCGACCTCACGCTGGACGGCGAGCCGTTCGACCCGGAGGGGGAGTGGCCGGAGGCGGGCCTGGCCCCGCACCAGGACCGGGCCGGAGCCTGGGTCGAGGGGGTGCTGGCCCGTCTGCACGGCCGTCTGGTGGTCCTCGACTACTGCTCGACCACCGACTCCATGGCCGCCCGCCCGTGGACGGAGTGGCTCCGCACCTACCGGGGCCACGACCGCGGCGGCCACCCGATGGACCACCTCGGTGAGCAGGACATCACCGCCGAGGTCGCCGTCGACCAACTCCCCGCCCCCGACGAGGACACCGCCCAGGCCGACTGGCTGCGCCGGTGGGAGATCGAGGCTCTGGTCGAGGAGGGTCGCCGGGTCTGGCATGAGCGGGCCCACCTCGGCGATCTGGAGGCCATCCGGTCCCGCAGCCGGATCAACGAGGCCGAAGCGCTCACCGACCCGGCCGGGATGGGGTCGTTCCGGGTCCTGGAGTGGTCTGTGGTCGAATAGCGCGGTGGAGGCGATCCCCGAGACCCGCTTCGCCCGCAGTGGCGACCTGAGCATCGCCTACCAGGTGGTGGGGGACGGCCCCATCGACCTCGTCTTCGTCCCCGGCTTCATGTCCCACGTGGAGCTGAACTGGGAGTACGAGTTCTACGCCGACCCGCTCCGGCGGCTCGCGGCGTACAGCCGCCTGATCGTCCTCGACAAGCGGGGCACCGGGCTCTCGGACCGTCCCTTCGGTCTCGGCACCTTCGAAGAGCGGATGGACGACGTCCGGGCGGTAATGGACGATGCCGGGGTCGAGCGGGCCAACCTCATGGGGGTGTCCGAGGGTGGGGCCCTCTGCGCGCTGATGGCCGCCACCCACCCCGAACGGGTCGCTTCCCTCGTGCTCATGGCCGCCGCCTGCCCGGGTCGGTTCGACTTCGACGAGGCCCGGAACGCCGTTGTCCTCGACTACATCGAGCACAACTGGAACACCGGACGGGCCCTCGACCTCTTCATCCAGAACCCCCCCGACCGGGAGGTGGCCCTGGGTCACCTGGCCCGGTACGAGCGCTACTGCTGCACCCCGTCGATCGCCCGGGAGATCATGCGCCGCAGCCTCGAGAGCGACATCACCGACATCGTCCCCACCGTGGCCGTGCCGACCCTGGTGGTACACGCCGAACGAGACCCGCTCGTGCCGTTCTCCCATGGCCAGTTCTACGCCGACCACATCCCCGGGGCGGTTCTCGCCCCCCTCGACCTCGGTGTCCACGGGAGCTGGCGTCCGGCGGACAACGACCCGGGCATGGCCGTGATCCGGGAGTTCCTGACCGGTGAGGCACCCCGACCCGCCGTGTCGGTCGACCGGGTGCTGTCCACCGTGCTGTTCACCGACATCGCCGACTCCACAGTGATGGCGGCCGACGTCGGTGATTCCCGTTGGCGGGAGCTGCTCGACGGCCACGACCGGGCCGCGGTCGAGGAGGTGACGGGCCACGGCGGGATCCTGGTCAAGTCCACCGGCGACGGGATCCTGGCCCGCTTCGACGGCCCCAGCCGGGCCGTGGCCTGTGCCCATGCCCTCCGCCGTCGCGCCGACGGGCTGGGCCTGCGCACCCGGGCCGGCGCCCACACGGGCGAGATCGAGTTGCGGGGCGACGACGTCGGTGGCATCGCCGTGCACATCGCCTCCCGGGTCGCGGGCCTCGCCGACGCCGGCGAGGTCCTGGTCTCCCGGACGGTCAAGGACCTCTCGGTCGGCTCCGGCCTGACCTTCGAGGACCGGGGCGAGCACGCCCTCAAGGGCGTCCCCGATGCCTGGCAGCTCTTCGCCACGGCGGTCTGAGCGTGCTGGCCACCAGCGCCGAACGGGCCGGGTCGGTGGATGCCGCCGCCCGCTACGAGGACCTCCGCCAGGAGCTCGTCGGCATCCTGCGGGCGGCGAGCGAGGACGAGCTCGAGGCGCGAGTGGCCGCTTCGCCCGCCTGGCGGGTGCGCGACGTGCTGGCGCACGTCACCGGCATCACCTACGACTTGAACCGCCAGGACCTCGACGGCGACACCGACCGTCAGGTCGCCCGTCACCGCAGTGACGCCCTGGAGGTGGTCATCGCCGAGTGGGACGCTGAAGCGTCGACGTTCGAGCACGGCCTCCGCCTCTTCGGGTACCCCCTGGGCAGCCACTTCGTCGGCGATCTCCACGCCCACCTCCAGGACATCCGGACGACGCTCGGGTTGGCCCGCCACGACGACCCCGCCACGGTGCTCGTCGCCCTGGACTTCTACCTGGACGACCTCGACCAGGCCCTGCGGGTCGAGGGGGCCGGCACGCTCACGGTCACCGCCGGCGAGGAGGTCCATGTCGTCGGTGCCGGCCACCCGGAGGCCACGGTCACCGCGTCACCGTTCGAGATCCTGCGTGCCCTGTCCGGTCGCCGTTCCCTCGCCCAGATCGAAGGTCTCGACTGGACGGGCGCGCGGGCCGAACTGGCGCCCCGGGTGAGCCGGTACCCGCTGCCCCTGACCGACATCCGGGAGCGGTGAGCCCCACCGGGCCCGGCCGGTGGTAGCGCCGACCCGGTCGGGTGCTGTGTCAGACTCCCAAGATGATCCGTGCGCTTCTCGTCGCTGTGGCGGTGCTCCTCGTCGCCACCTTCCCCGCCACCTGGCTGCTGATGCTCTTCCTCGGCAACATCGGGACCAACATCTCCTACTGGGGCACCCTGCCCATGGGGATCCTCGTGTCGGCGCTCCTCGGGGGCAGCGGCGCCGCGTCCTATCGCGTCTAGGCCAACGCGCCATCACGACAGCGACGAGCCTGGGCCCGGGGAACGGCCTGCCGAGGTGGCGCATAAGGTCAGCGTCATGGCTCCCGAACCCACCATCGAGGACTACCTCCGCGAGGACCGGACCTTTCCGCCCCCGGCCGGCTTCGTAGCCGACGCCCTCGTCGCCGATCGTTCCCTCTACGACGAGGCCGACGCCGACTACGAGGCCTTCTGGGCCCGCCAGGCCCGGGAGTTGCTGACGTGGTCGAAGGACTTCACGACGGTCCTCGAGTGGGACCTGCCCTTCGCCCGCTGGTTCGGCGACGGCGAGCTCAACGTGGCCTACAACTGCCTCGACCGCCACGTCGAGGCGGGCAAGGGCGACAAGGTCGCCTTCCACTGGGAGGGCGAGCCGGGTGACACCCGGACGGTGACCTACGCCGACCTGCTCGATGAGGTCTGTCGCTTCACCAACGTCCTCAAGGGCCTGGGGGTGGCGAAGGGGGACCGGGTCGCCATCTACATGCCGATGATCCCCGAGCTGCCCGTGGCCATGCTCTCCTGTGCGCGTCTGGGGGCGGCGCACTCGGTGGTCTTCGGCGGCTTCTCGCCCGACTCACTCATCGACCGCATCAACGACGCCGAGGCCAGGGTGGTGGTCACCGCCGACGGGGGCTGGCGGCGGGGAGGCGCGTCGGGCCTGAAGGTCAACGTGGACGCCGCGGTGGGCTCGACGCCGTCGATCACCGACGTGGTCGTGGTCCGGCGCACCGGCCAGGACGTCGAGATGGTCGAAGGTCGGGACCACTGGTACCACGACCTGATGGCCGACGCGAGCGCCGACTGCCCGGCCGAGCCCATGGAGGCCGAGCAGCTCCTCTACCTGCTCTACACCTCCGGGACCACGGCCAAGCCCAAGGGCATCATGCACACCACCGGCGGCTACCTGACCCAGGTGGCCTTCTCCCACAAGGTCGTGTTCGACCTGCACCCCGAGACCGACGTCTACTGGTGCGCGGCCGACATCGGCTGGGTCACCGGCCACAGCTACATCGTCTACGGCCCACTCACCAACGGGGCCACCTCGGTCATGTACGAGGGGACGCCCGACCACCCCCACAAGGCGCGCCTGTGGGAGATCGTCGAGAAGTACGGCGTCACCCAGCTCTACACGGCCCCGACCGCCATCCGGACCTTCATGAAGTGGGGTCCCGACGAGCCCGCCAGCCGAGACCTGTCGTCGCTGCGCCTGCTGGGGACGGTGGGCGAGCCCATCAACCCCGAGGCCTGGATGTGGTACCACCAGCACATCGGCGGCGAGCGCTGCCCGATCGTGGACACCTGGTGGCAGACCGAGACCGGCGGTCACATGATCACGCCCCTGCCCGGGATCACCACGACCAAGCCGGGCTCGGCCACCTTCCCCCTGCCCGGGATCGGCGCCGAACTGGTCGACGAGAGCGGCGAGCCCGTGGCCCAGGGGGGCGGCTACCTGACCCTCACCCGCCCGTGGCCGGCCATGCTGCGGGGCATCTGGGGTGACCCCGAGCGGTTCCAGGACACCTACTGGAGTCGCTTCGAGGGCCGCTACTTCGCCGGTGACGGCGCCAAGATCGACGAGGACGGCTATCTCTGGCTGCTGGGCCGGGTCGACGACGTCATGAACGTGTCCGGGCACCGCATCTCGACGACCGAGGTGGAGTCGGCCCTGGTCGACCACGCCGCGGTCGCTGAGGCCGCCGTCGTCGGGGCGGCCGACGACACCACGGGCCAGGCCATCATCGCCTACACGATCCTGCGAGGCGGCCAGGAGCCGACCGCGGCGCTGGGCGAGGAGCTGCGTCAGCACGTGGCCACGAAGATCGGTCCCACGGCGCGGCCCAAGACCGTCATCCTGGTCCCCGACCTGCCCAAGACCCGCAGTGGCAAGATCATGCGCCGCCTGCTGAAGGACGTGGCCGAGGGCCGCGACCTGGGCGACACCACCACCCTGGCCGATCCCGCCGTCTTCGACGAGATCCGGGCGAGAGCCGACGAGGCCCCTCCCGAGGACTGAACGCCCCGTTCTGGCCCCGGATCCCGGGGTCAGGGCACCGGAATCGGGTGCCAGTACAGGAGGGACCGGGTCAGGGGACCGCGGGGTCGATGCGGTAGACGTTGCCGTCGCCGGTCAGGACGTAGACCTCGCCGTCGTGGCCCTGGCCGAAGGACTGCAGCTTGAAGTCCGGGACCGGGATGCCGAGGTCCGCGGTCTGGGACTGCAGGACGCCGTCGACGGCGACGATGCCGCCGATGGTGCCGGTGCAGAAGTCGCCGTAGAGGTAGACGCCCTCCAGCGCCGGGATGGCCGACCCTCGGTAGACGTGCCCGCCGATGATCGAGCAGGCGCCCCCCGTGTGGCCGTAGGTGAAGGCCGGCGGCGTGTGGTTGGCCGGCTCGGAGAAGCCGTTGTACGCGTCGTTGCCCTCCATGCGTCGCCAGCCGAGGTTGGCGCCGCGCCCGGGGTTGCGCGCGTTGCCGTCGGCGGGCAGCACGTCGACCTCCTCGGTCGTGCCTTGGCCGACGTCGGCCACATAGAGGTCGCCGGTGTCCTGGTCGAAGGAGATCCGCCACGGGTTGCGGACGCCGTAGAGCCAGATCTCGCGACGGCGGGGCGGGGTGAACGGGTTCGACCCGGGGGAGGAGTAGGTGGCGTTGGCGGTCGGGTTGGGGTTGATGCGCAGGATCTTGCCCAGCAGCCGCTGGAGGTTCTGGGCGTTGGCCTGTGGGTCACCGCTGCCGCCCCCGTCGCCCAGGGCCAGGTAGAGCCGACCGTCGGGGCCGAAGGTGACGGTGCCCCCGTTGTGGTTGGACGCCGGCTGGTCGAGGGCGAGCACGAGGCGACGGGTCGAGCCGATCACCCGCCGGCCCGTGGCGTTCATCGTGTACTCGATGAGCCGGGTGTCCCCGGCATTGTTGGTGTAGTGCAGATAGAGCTTGGTGCCCGCCGGGTTGAAGGCCAGTCCGAGCAGGCCGCGCTCGCCGTCGGCGTCGGTCATCGAGCTGATGTCCACCACCGGGATGACACTGGTGGTGACGTCGGTGCCGTCGACCTCGAGACGCCGCACGATGCCACCCTGTTGGGCGACGTAGAGGTCGTCGGTCCCCGCCCGGGTGGCCATGGCGATAGGGTCGTCGAGCTCGGCCACGGGGGTGAGCTCCACGGCGGGGGGGGTGCCCTCGGTCTGGGCGTCGGTGCCGGTCGGGTCGATCCCGACCAGGATCACGGCCAGGGCCACCGCCGCCGCGGTGCGCAGGTGCTTCACGAACGGGCTCCTCGGGGTCGTCGTGGGGGCCAAGCTACCGGCGCCCCTACCCTCTCCCGGGTGCAGGTCCCGGACAACTACTGGTGGCGCGACGGGCCGGTCGAGCCGGGCCCGGCGGTGGTCTTCGACATGGACGGGGTCCTCTCGGACGCCTCCAGTCGCCAGCACTACCTGGAGTTCCCCCGTCGGGATTGGGAGGCGTTCTTCGCCGCGTGCGGCGAGGACGAGGTCATCGCCGAGGTCGCCCGGCTGCTCGAGGTCCTCGATGCCGACCTGCGGGTGATCCTGCTCACCGCCCGCCCCATGCGGGTGCAGCGCCAGACCCTCGGGTGGCTCGAGCGCTACAAGCTGCGCTGGGACGTGCTGATCATGCGCGAGTTCGGCGACTACCAGGCCTCACGGGTGTTCAAGCAACGCACCGTGGGCGAACTGCGGGCCTACGGCTTCGACCTCCGCCTGGCCTTCGAGGACGACCGCCGCAACGTCGACATGTTCCACTGGGAGGGCGTGCCGTGCGTCTACATCCATTCCGGGTACTACGACTGAGCGCCAGTCGACCGGAAGGGGTTGGCTAGTCGCGGAAGTTCTGGAACTGGAGGGGGACGCCGAAGTCCTCCTCCTTCAGGGCGGCCATGGCCTGCTGGAGGGCGTCGCGCTTCTTGTGCTGGACCCGGATCTGCTCGCCCTGGGTCTGGCTCTGCAGCCCCTTGATGCCCAGGGCCTTCAGGAACTTGTTGATCTCGCGGGACTTGTCGGAGTTGATGCCGGCGGTGAGGGTGGCCACCTGGCGTACGGTGCTGCCCGCGGCGGTCTCGACACCGCCGAACTCGATCGACTTCAGGGAGATCTTGCGCTTGACCAGCTTCTCCTCGAGGACCTGACGGAGCGCGGTGAGGCGGTCCTCGGTGATGGAGGCCAGGGTGATCGTGCCGTCGCCCAGCTCGACCCGGGAGTTGGTGTCCTTGAAGTCGAAGCGGGTGGCCACCTCACGGGCGGCCTGGTCCACGGCGTTGCGGACCTCCTGGAGGTCGACCTCGGACACCACATCGAACGTCGGCATGTCCGTGAAGCTACCCGCACCGGCCGGGGAGACGGGTAGCCTCTGGCGCTCCTGGGTCGGTGCCCGAGTGGCCAAAGGGAACGGGCTGTAAACCCGTCGGCATTGCCTACGGAGGTTCGAATCCTCCCCGGCCCACACTTCTCATCCTTCGGCGAGGACCCGGTTCAGGGTGGCGCCGATGAGCACGGTCATGGCGCTCAGTTGGAGCCACAGCAGCAGGATGACGACCGCGGCCAGCGAGCCGTAGGTCTCGTTGTAGTTGCCGAAGGTGCTCGTGTAGAGGGAGAAGGCCATGGTCCCCGCGACCACGAGGCCCGCGGCCACGACCGCTCCCGTGCTCAACAGTCGGGACTCGGGGTGCTTGGCCGGGCCCAGGCGGTAGAGCGTCCCGATGCCGGCCACGAGCCCGCCGCCCAGGACGGCCCACTGGACCACCCAGAGCAGGTGCTCGCCGGGGACGAGGGCGACGACGAGGCCCGCGGCGGCGACGAAGGCGATGGCCCCGAACGTGAGGGCGAGGGCCTTGCCCCGCTCGGTGACGACGCGCTGCTCGCCGGCCCGGTCGCCGTACACCACACCGATGGCCGTCACCAGGGTCCGCATGCCGGCCGAGGCGGCGAAGAGGGCGATCGCCACACCGATCACCAGCCCGCTGCCCAGGCCCCCCACGGGCGAGTTCACGACGGCCCGGAGTTGGGTGACGATCAGCTGTTGGGCCTCCTCGGGCAGGGCCTCGGTGCTCTCCCGCACCTGGCGCTCCACGTCGGCGGGGTCGGCCACGAGGCCGTAGAGGGAGACCAGGGCCACCAGCGCCGGGACCAGGGCCAACATCGCCCAGAAGGCGACGGCCGCAGCCAGGAGGGGCACCTGGTCGGCCTTCATCCGGGCGAGCACCGCCCGACCCAGAGCGACCGAGCGGCTCGGCGCCGTCACCGGGGACCGCCGGCGGGGCTCAGGGGGTGGCCCGGGCCGCCTCGAAGCGGACGCCGGCCGCGCGCCAGTCGGCCACCTCCCAGAAGGCGTCGACCCAGGCCGCCTTGTCGTTCAGGTACTGCAGGTAGAAGGCGTGCTCCCAGGCGTCGATCACCAGGATCGGGTCCGAGCCCTGGCCGACGTTGCTCTGGTGGTCGTAGACCTGCTCGACGATCAGGCGGCCGGCCATCGGCTCCCAGGCCAGGGCGCCCCAGCCGGAGCCCTGGACGGACTTGGTGGCCTCACCGAGCTGGGCCTTGAGGTCCGCGAAGCTCCCGAAGCTGTCCTCGATGGCGGCGGCCAGCTCGCCCTCGGGGGCACCCCCGCCGTCAGGGCTCATGCAGGTCCAGAAGACGCTGTGCAGGACGTGGCCCGACAGGTTGAAGGCGAGGTCCTTGCTGAGCTTGGTGATGAGGGCGAAGTCACCGCTGCTGCGGGCCTCGGCCAGGTTGTCCAGGGCCTTGTCGGCCTGGGCCACGTACGCCGCGTGGTGCTTGCCGTGGTGCAGCTCCATGATGCGGGCGTCGATGTGGGGCTCGAGGGCGGCGTGGTCGTAGGGCAGCTCGGGGAGGGTGTACGTGCTCATGCTGACCGGTCTACCCCGATCGGGAGCGGATCAGTCGGCGCCCCCGGGCTGCCGTCAGGCAGGGCGGCGACGGAACGACCGTGGTTGAGGATCTGCCGCTGGGAGGTGAGAAGGTGGGCGGATGGCCGGCGACGACACGGGCGGGGCGCGGCCCGACGGCTCCGAGCTCCGCCAGCTGTGGCGACTGCTGGAGCTCCACCTGGGTCCCTACCGCGGGATCCTGGTGGCGGTCGCCGGCCTCCAGCTGCTGCAGTCGATCGCGTTGCTCTACCTCCCGACCCTCAACGCCGACCTGATCGACAACGGCATCGCCGCGGACGATCCCGCGTACATCCGTCGCATCGGTGCCCTGATGCTGGTGGTCACGCTCGCGCAAGTGGGCCTGGCCATCGGGGCGGTCTACTTCGGCGCGCGGGCGGCGATGGGCTTCGGCCGTGACGTCCGCCGGAGCCTCTTCCACCAGGTGACCGGGTTCTCCAGCCGCGAGGTGGCCCACTTCGGGTCGCCGTCGCTGATCACCCGGATCACCAACGACGTCCAGCAGGTCCAGATGGTCGTGCTCATGACCTGCACCCTGCTCCTGGCGGCCCCCTTCACCATGATCGGCGGGGTGGTGCTGGCGCTCCGGGAGGACGTCGGCCTGTCGGCCCTCCTGCTGGTGAGCGTTCCCGTTCTGGTTCTTGCCGTCGGGCTGGTCGTGGCCCGGATGGTGCCTCAGTTCCGGGACATGCAGGATCGCCTCGACACCGTGAACCGGGTGCTCCGGGAGCAGATCATGGGGATCCGGGTCGTGCGGGCCTTCGTCCGCGAGCCCGACGAGGTCGAACGCTTCGGTCGGGCCAATGAGGACCTGACCGAGACGTCCCTCCGGGCCGGCCGGCTGACGGCCCTCTTCTTCCCGATCGTCCTCCTGGTCCTGAACGGCTCCAGCGTGGCCGCCGTCTGGATCGGCGCCTCGCGCATCGCGGCCGGCGATCTCCAGGTCGGTCAGCTGGTGGCCTTTCTCACCTACCTGGTCCAGATCCTGATGGCGGTGATGATGGCCACGTTCATGATGGTCATGATCCCTCGGGCCGGTGTCAGCGCGGCCCGGATCATCGAGGTGCTCCACACCCCCTCGACCGTCGTGTCCGCCCCGGCCGCCGTGCGGGACCTCGGGCGGCGGGGCCAGTTGGAGCTGCGGCACGCCGGCTTCCGCTATCCCGGCGCGGCCGAGCCGGTCCTCGCCGATGTCTCCTTCACCGCCGCCGCGGGTCAGACGACGGCCGTCATCGGCAGCACAGGCGCGGGCAAGACCACCCTGGTGAGCTTGGTCGCCCGGCTGTTCGACGTCACCGCCGGCGCCGTGTTGATCGACGGCGTCGACATCCGGGAGCTGGAGCTGGAGCTCCTCTGGAGCCGGATCGGTCTCGTCCCCCAGAAGCCCTACCTCTTCTCCGGGACGGTGGCCAGCAACCTGCGCCATGCCGATCCCGAGGCGACCGACGACGAGCTCTGGACGGCGCTCACCGTCGCCCAGGCCAAGGAATTCGTCACGGCGATGCCTGGCGGGCTCGACGCCCGGATCGTCCAGGGGGGCGCCAACGTCTCCGGCGGCCAGCGCCAGCGCCTGGCGATAGCGCGTGCCCTGGTCCGACGTCCGGAGATCTTCCTGTTCGACGACTCGTTCTCCGCCCTCGATCAGGCCACCGACGCCCGGGTGCGGACCGCGCTGACCGAGCACACGGCGGGCGCGACGGTCGTGATCGTGGGCCAGCGGGTCTCCTCGATCCGTGACGCCGACCAGATCCTCGTCCTGGAAGACGGTGTCCAGGTCGGCCTCGGCACCCATGCCGACCTCCTCGCCCGCTGTCCGACCTATGCCGAGATCGTCGAGTCCCAGCACGAGGAGGGCGCGGCGTGACCGACGACGACATCGATCCCCGAAAGGTGGCCGCGGAGGCCCGCGCCTCCCAGAGCTCGGGCCCCGCGCGCATGGCCGCCGCGGGCATGCCCGCCGAGAAGCCCGAGGACCTCGCCGGCGCGACCCGGAGGTTGGCGGCGCGCCTGCGGCCCGACCGGTCCGCCGGGGTGCTCGTGATCGTGTTCGGGGTCAGCAGCGTCACATTGTCGGTCCTGGGGCCCAGGATCCTCGGGCAGGCCACCGACCTCATCGTCGAGGGCGTCACCGGCGACCGAGGCATCGACGTCCCCGCCCTGCACCGCGTGCTGCTCGGGGCCCTCGCGCTCTACGTGGTCTCGTCGGTCTTCGCCTACCTCCAGGCCTACCTCCTGGCCGGGGTGGTCCAGCGGTCGATGCATCGACTGCGGGCGGACGTGGAGGACAAGCTCAACCGGCTCCCCCTGGTCTACGTGGATGGTCAGCCCCGCGGTGACCTCCTCAGTCGGGTGACCAACGACATCGACAACGTGGCCCAGAGCCTGCAGCAGAGCCTCAGCCAGCTGCTCACCTCGGTGCTCACCATGGTCGGGGTGCTGGTGATGATGCTGGTGATCTCGCCGCTCCTCGCGCTCGTGGCCCTCGTGACCGTTCCGATCGCCCTGGGAACGGTTCGGTTCATCACCAGCCGCTCGAAGTCCCGCTTCATGGCGCAGTGGGCCCGCACCGGCTCGCTCAACGCCCAGGTCGAGGAGGCGTTCACGGGCCACGCTCTCGTCAAGGTCTTCGGTCGTCGAGCGGACGTCGAGGCCCGCTTCAACGAGACCAACGAGGAGCTCTACGAGGCCGGGTTCGGTGCCCAGTTCATCGCCGGGACCATTCAGCCCGCCATGATGTTCCTGAGCAACCTGAACTTCGTGGTCATCGCCGTGGTCGGTGGCCTCCAGGTGGCGTCGGGGACGATGACCATCGGCGACGTGCAGGCCTTCATCCAGTACTCCCGCCAGTTCAGCCAGCCCCTGACCCAGCTCGCGTCGATGATGAACGTGCTCCAGTCCGGGGTGGCCTCAGCCGAGCGGGTGTTCGCCCTGCTCGACGCCGACGAGGAGATCGCGGACAGCGGCGTCGCCCTGGCCGCCGAACCGGGCACCCGATCGGGCCGGGTCGAGTTCGACCACGTGACGTTCTCCTATGACCCCGACAAGCCGCTCATCACCGACCTCTCCCTGTTGGCCGAGCCGGGGCAGACCATCGCCATCGTCGGGCCGACCGGGGCGGGCAAGACGACGCTGGTCAACCTGCTCATGCGGTTCTACGAGCTGGACGACGGCCGGATCACCCTGGACGGGGTCGACATCGCGACCATCAGTCGCCGGAGCCTGCGTGAGGACATGGGCATGGTGCTCCAGGACACGTGGCTGTTCGGGGGCACCATCCGGGACAACATCGCCTACGGCAACCTCGGCGCCACCGACGAGCAGATCCTCGACGCGGCCCGGGCCACCTACGTGGACCGGTTCGTGCACTCCCTCCCCGACGGCTACGCCACCGTCATCGACGATGACGCCGGCAACCTGAGTGCCGGCGAGAAGCAGCTCCTCACCATCGCCCGGGCCTTCCTCGCCGATCCGACCATCCTCATCCTGGACGAGGCGACCAGCTCGGTCGACACCCGGACCGAGGTCCTGGTCCAGCACGCCATGGCCGCGCTGCGGTCGGACCGGACCAGCTTCGTGATCGCCCATCGCCTGTCGACCATCCGTGACGCCGACACGATCCTGGTGATGGATGCCGGCCGGATCGTCGAGCAGGGCGGCCATCACGAACTCCTGGCCGCTCAGGGCGCGTACTTCACGCTCTACCACGCCCAGTTCGCGGGAGCGCTGGTCGATGTCGATCCGTCGTTGCCGGCCCCCATGCCGGCTAGAGGAGGCGCTGCATGACCACCACGTCGAGCCACCGACCCATCTTCCGCCCCACCTCGCGTTCGGTGCCCACGATCTCGAAGCCGACCTTCCGGTGCAGGGCGATCGAGGCGTCGTGGCCACCCACGATGCGGGCGATCACGGTGTGGAAGCCGTGGGCCGTGGCCGTGGCCACCAGCTCCTCCAGCAACGCCCCGCCGACGCCCCCGCCACGACGGTCCCCGCCGACGTACACCGAGTCCTCCACGGTGGTGCTGTAGGCGGGTCGGTCCCGGAACGGGGAGAGCGAGGCGAAGCCCAGCACCGTCCCGTCGTCGTCCTCGGCGACGAGCACGGCGTAGGCCCCTGAGCGCTGGACCAGCCAGGCGACCTGTTCCTCGGCGGTGCGGGGCACGAGGTCGAAGGTCACGGTGGATCCGGTGACCTCCGCGTTGTAGATGGCGCGGATGGGCTCAGCGTCCTCGACGGTGGCACGTCTGACGTTCATGGCGCGGCCAGTGTGCCCCGCCACAGGTCAGCGCAGGTCGACCTCGTGGCGTTCGGACCGGCGGGCGGGGTCGGGTGTCGCCACCGGCTCGATGAGCGACAGGTTCCCGGCGATGGCCTCCAGGCGGGCCCAGGACGTGACGTCCTCGTCGCTGGTGAGGAAGAGCACCTGCTGGCTGACCGTCGCCCGGCTCAGCAGCTCGAGCAGCGGGGGTTTCAGCGCCGGGTCGATGCCCATGAACGTGTCGTCCAGGATCAGCGGGAGGGTGGTGTGCCGGGGCCCGATGCTGCGCACGGCGGCCAGGCGGGTGTTGAGGGCCTGCGCGAACCGGGCGATCAGGTCGCCGCCCCCGGTGGCGCCGACGGCGCCGGATGCGGTCACGTCCTGGCGGATGCGGGCCGCGGCCAGGATCTCGTCCTTGTGCTCGGTGGCCCACTCGGTGGTGACCGAGGGCCCGACGAGTCGCTCCCACTCGGCGAGGGTCGACCGGTGGACGTCCGCGGCCTCCAGCAGGACCCGTCGGGCCCGGTCGTTGGCCAGCAGCGAGTTGACCCGGTCGAGGTGGAACCCCAGGTAGGAGGGTGCGCCGGCGGCCTCGAGGGCATCGGCTTCGGCGGCCAACGCGCTTCGCACCCGGCCCCAGAAGATGATGGAGGTGAGGGCGGCTACAGCGGCGAAGAGGACGAAGGGCATGGCCATGACCCGGCCCTCGAGCATCGAGAGGGGCACGGCGCCGATGGCGCTGAAGGTGGCCACGTAGAAGGCCAGCTTGCGGACCCGCTCGTGGTCCTCCTGGGCGGCGAGCAGCGCGGCGTGCCGCTCCTCGATGGCCTCGGCGGCCTCGGCGTCCTCGGGCTCGCTGCCGGCGATGAGGGCGGCGGTGCGGAGGCCCCGGTGGGCGGACTCGGCCACCTCGGCGTGGTGCCACAGCACCTGCTGGTCGATGCCCGCCAGGCGGCGGATGACCTCGTCGTGGTGGCTGCTGATCTGGAGGTCGGCCGCCGTGCACCGCAGGAGGCGGCGGGTCATCACCGAGTCGAGGCCGGTGCCGCCGAGGAGGTCGATGTCGCCGCTCGGCCCGCGGAACGCGTCGCTCACATCCACGCCCCGGTTGACGTCGACCACGCGGTGCTCGGCCCCGTTCGGGCGGAACACGGCCAGCGGGGTCCCGTCGTCCCAGGTCAGCTCGAGGTGGACCCCCGACCGGCGCGAACCGAGCGCGCCGACGAACTCGCTGATCAGGCCATCGCGCTCGACCCCGCCCACCCCCGTCACCACCGTCAGGCGAGGGTGGAGGTCGAGGGCGACCGAACGGCCGGCAGCTTCGAGGACGAGCCGGTCTACCCGCACGTATCCTCAGTCGGCAGCCTGGTAGGCCGCCTTGAGGTGTGTCCCGACACCTGGGGTGTCCGGACCGGAGGCCGGTAAGCTTTCCCGCCGGTCAACGCCCCCTTAGCTCAGTCGGTAGAGCACAGCCATGGTAAGGCTGGTGTCGCCAGTTCGATTCTGGCAGGGGGCTCCGGGGCGGCGTAGCTCAGTCGGTAAGAGCACTCGGCTCATAATCGAGGGGTCGTCAGTTCGATTCTGACCGCCGCCACCAACGCAAGCAGCAAGCATCCAACACCAGAGACACCGGAGCACAGCAATGGGCAAGGAGAAGTTCGAGCGGAACAAGCCGCATGTGAATGTCGGGACGATGGGTCACATCGATCATGGCAAGACGACGTTGACGGCGGCGATCACCCGCGTGCTCTCCAATGAGTCGGATTCGACGGCGTTCACGGAGTTCGCGGACATCGACAAGGCGCCCGAGGAGCGGGAGCGGGGGATCACGATCAACATCGCCCATGTCGAGTACGAGACCGAGAACCGGCATTACGCGCATGTCGACATGCCGGGGCATGCGGATTACATCAAGAACATGATCACCGGTGCGGCGCAGGTGGATGGGGCGATCCTGGTGGTGTCCGCGGCGGACGGTCCGATGCCGCAGACCCGGGAGCATGTGTTGTTGGCCCGCCAGGTCGGGGTGCCGGCCATTGTGGTGGCGTTGAACAAGGTCGACCAGGTCGATGACGAGGAGTTGTTGGACCTGGTGGAGTTGGAGGTGCGGGAGCTGTTGTCGGAGTACGAGTTCCCTGGTGATGACATTCCGGTGGTGCGGGTGAGTGCGCTGAAGGCCTTGGAGGGCGACGAGGCGGCCGCCGGCCAGGTGCAGGAGTTGATGGCGGCGGTGGATGAGTACATCCCGCAGCCTGAGCGGGACACCGAGAAGCCGTTCCTGATGCCCATCGAGGACGTGTTCACCATCACCGGTCGGGGCACGGTGGTGACCGGCCGGGTGGAGCAGGGGATCGTGAACACCGGCGACGAGGTCGAGATCGTGGGGATCAAGGACACCCAGAAGACCACGGTCACCGGGGTGGAGATGTTCCGCAAGATCCTCGATGAGGGCCGGGCGGGGGACAACATCGGGGCGTTGTTGCGGGGTACGGGCAAGGACGAGGTGGAGCGGGGTCAGGTGTTGGCCAAGCCGGGCAGCATCACGCCCCACACCGAGTTCGAGGCCCAGACCTATGTGTTGACCCAGGCCGAGGGTGGGCGCCACAAGCCGTTCTTCGCGGGGTACCGGCCGCAGTTCTACTTCCGGACCACCGATGTCACTGGTGACATCGCGCTGCCGGAGGGCACCGAGATGTGCATGCCGGGGGACAACACGCCGATGACCGTGGTCCTCCAGGCCCCGATCGCGATGGACGAGGGTCTGCGTTTCGCCATCCGTGAGGGTGGCCGCACCGTCGGCGCCGGCCGCGTCACCAAGATCCTCAAGTAGGAGACGCCGAAGGCGGCTCGTCGGCTGGGCAGGGACCCGGCCGGGACCGCGATGAGGCGTCAGCCGAAGAGTCGACAAGCAGGAGAGCAAGATGGCATCCGACAAGCGGACGCAGGTCACCCTGGAGTGCCAGGAGTGCAAGCGTCGCAACTACATCACCTCCAAGAACAAGGCCGAGCAGCGCGAGCGCATCGAGCTCAAGAAGTACTGCCGCTGGGACCGCCGCCACACGCTGCACAAAGAGACCCGATAGCACCGGTAACCGGTGGGGCGACGGCACGGTCTGAGCTGACGTGACAGGCCGCACCGAGGATCTCGGCGCTCTGGTGGCCGCCGCGCAACGCGGCGACCCGCGGGCCTTCGAGTCCCTGGTGCGGGCCACCCACGCCGAGACGTACACGCTGGCCTACCGGCTCACCGGGGACGACGAGGATGCCCGGGACGTCACCCAGGACACCTATCTGCGGGCCTATCGCGCCCTCGACCGGTTCCGGGGCGACGCCCGCTTCCAGACCTGGCTGTACCGGATCACCGCCAACAGCGCCAGCACCCTCCTCGGCCAACGGGCCCGGCACCGTCACGATGAGCTGATCGAGGAGGCTCCCGTGCCCGACGAACGCGTCCAGACCGATCCCGTGGCCCGGGCCGAGAGCGACAGCCTCCGCCACCACCTCACCGACGCCCTGCGCCGGCTGCCTTCCGGCCTCCGCTCCGTCGTGGTGCTGCGCGACGTCTACGACCTGCCCCACGACGCCATCGCCGCGGAGCTGGACATCTCGGTGACCGCGGCCAAGGTCCGGCTGCACCGGGCCCGCCGCCGCCTCCGTGAGGACCTCTACGCCCAGCCCCACGAGGGAGAAGCCCGTGCAGTGTGACCAGGTCGCCGAGCGGCTCCCCGCCGCGGCCGAGGGTCTCGAGGCGCTCGACCCCGCGGCCCGGCGCCACGTGGAGCGCTGCCTGCGCTGCCAGGCCGACGCGGTGCAGTACCGGCGGGTGCTGCGGGCCATGCGGGCGCTGCGCACCGAGGTGCTGGTCCCCGCCCCCGGCCTCCTGCCCGAGCTCCTCGCCTCGCTCGGCGAAGCGGGCGAGCACCAGGCCGTACGGGCCATGTTCCGGGGCCGCCGCGCCGCGTACCTGGGTGGCCTGGCGGCGGCTACGGCGGCGGGCGCGGCCGGGGCGGTGGTCCTGACCATCCGCAGCCGGCGCAGCAAGGTCTCCCTCGCCGGCTGAGGTTCGCTGAGGCCGGGCCCGGATTCCCGAGGGGGCAAGAGGGACCCCTCGCGCTATCCTGCCTGCCGACCTCCGGAGGGCAGTAGCTCAATTTGGCAGAGCGCCGGTCTCCAAAACCGAAGGTTGGGGGTTCAAGTCCCTCCTGCCCTGCAAACCCCCCATCAGCCACCACTACGAGCCTGACGACACACGCCCATGGCGATGAACCGACAGACCAAGCGCATGCTCCAGAAACAGGGGCAGCTCGGGGCCGACGGTGAACCTGTCGCGCAGAAGCGGAAGCCGCCTCCGGCGGCCAAGAACCGTGAGAAGCGCGTCGGGCCGCTCCAGTTCCTCCGCGAGGTGCGGGGCGAGCTGCGCAAGGTGGCCTGGCCCACCCGGGACGAGGTCGTCAAGTACTCGATCGTGGTGCTGGTGACGGTCGTGTTCCTTACCGCCCTGATCTTCGCCTTGGATTACGCCTTCGGCGAGGGTGTCCTCAAATTGCTCAACGCGGACTGATGACCTTGACCTCTGACACCGAACCCACCGACGGCGCCGACGACGGCGTGTCTGACGACGCCACCGCCGTGGACGTCGTGACCGACCCGGCCGCTCCCGAGGCGGCCGTCCCCGAGGCGGCCGCGGCGGAGGAGGAAGCGGTCGCCGACCCGGCCGCCCTCCTGGGCGAGAGGGGGAGCGAGTCCTTCGAGACCGAGGCCGACCACGCCCACTCCGACATCCTGAACGAGCCCGCCGTGGCCAACCCCCTCGACGCCCTCGGCGGCCTGGGTGACCACAAGATCGAGCCCGAGGCCGAGGTGGCCGACGAGGTCGACGAGGTCGACGAGGTCCCGGCGGACGCCGAGGTCCTGACCGAGGACGACCTCCTGACCGAGGGCGAGGACGCCCCGCCGGTCGAGAGCCCCTATGACCGCCCGGGCAAGTGGTTCGTGGTCCACACCCAGTCGGGCTACGAGAAGAAGGTCAAGTCCAACCTCGAGGCGCGGACCCAGTCCATGAACATGGAGGCCCGCATCTACGAGGTCGTCATCCCCATGGAGGACTTCGTCGAGTTCAAGGGCGGTAAGAAGCAGGTCGTCCAGAAGAAGGTCTTCCCCGGCTACCTGCTCGTGCGCTGCCGGCTCGACGACGACTCGTGGTACGTGATCCGCAACACGCCGGGCATCACCGGGTTCGTCGGGCAGGGCTCCAAGCCCACGCCGCTGCGCCGCAAGGACGTCGAGACGTTCCTGGCGGTCAAGCCCGAGGGCGACGAGCCCACCAAGCGCCAGAAGCCCCGCCTCGAGTACGAGGAGGGCGAGACGGTCCGGGTCAAGGAAGGCCCCTTCGCCGACTTCTCCGGCGAGATCATCGAGATCAACGAGGAACAGCTCAAGGTCAAGGTCCTCGTCAACATCTTCGGCCGGGAGACCCCGGTCGAGCTGGAGTTCGGCCAGGTAGCGAAGCTCTGACGACCCAGCGCCAAGCGCTAACGATCACCCAAGGAATCAGGAAGCAACCCCATGGCGAAGAAGAACGTCCTCGCGATCGTCAAGATCCAGATCCCGGCCGGCGCGGCATCCCCCGCGCCCCCCGTCGGTACGGCCCTCGGGCCGCACGGCGTGGCGATCATGGACTTCTGCAAGGCGTACAACGAGCGCACCGAGGACCAGCGGGGGACCATCATCCCCGTCGAGATCACCATCTACGAGGACCGGTCGTTCACCTTCATCACCAAGACGCCGCCGACCTCGGTCCTCCTGCGCACCGCCGCCGGCCTGGAGAAGGCCGCCGAGAATCCTGGTCGTGAAGAGGTCGGCTCGATCACCGACGCGCAGCTGACGGAGATCGCGGAGATCAAGCTCCCCGACCTCACCGCCAACGACCTCGACTCGGCGAAGAAGATCGTGGCCGGCACCGCCCGGTCCATGGGGATCAAGACGCCCTAGGCGTCCTGGTCCCGCGTTACCGGCCTGCGGGAGGACCTCGCCCGGGCCGGGTCCCATCCACCCCACACGAGGGAGCCATCATGGCGAAAGGCAAGAAGTACCAGGACGCGGCTCGTCGGTTCGACCGGCAGCATCAACACACCCCGGCAGAGGCGCTGGCGCTCGTGAAGAGCCTGGCGTCGGCCAACTTCGACGAGTCCGTCGAGGTGGCCGTCCGTCTCGGCGTGGACCCCCGCAAGGCCGACGAGATGATCCGCGGCACGGTGGCCCTGCCCGCGGGCACCGGCCGTGACGTCCGCGTGGCGGTCTTCGCCGCCGGCGAGGCCGCCGCGGCCGCGCAGGCTGCGGGGGCCGACCTCGTCGGTTCCGACGACCTCGCCGCCGTGGTCGAGGGTGGCACCATCGAGTTCGACGTGGCCATCGCCACGCCCGACATGATGCCGGTCCTCGGTCGCCTGGGCCGGGTGCTCGGTCCCCGCGGCCTCATGCCGAACCCCAAGACCGGCACGGTGACCGATGACGTCGCCGCGGCCGTCGAGGCGTTCAAGGGGGGGAAGGTCGAATACCGCACGGACCGCCACGGCAACGTGCACGTCTCGGTGGGCAAGGTGTCCTTCACCGAGGAGGCCCTCCTCGAGAACTTCTTCGCCGTGGCCGACGAGCTCATGCGGGCCAAGCCCGCCGGCGCCAAGGGCCGCTACATCCGCAAGGTGACCCTGGCCTCGACGATGGGCCCCGGCGTCCACATCGACCACAACCGCTTCCGCCGCGAGGACAACAAGGACGAGGACGTCCCCGCCCCCGCTGCCTGATCCTCGTTCCGGCGGCTCTAGTGCGCGCTCCGGCGCGCACTGGAGCCGCCAGAAGCAATGGTGTGGGTCTAGAAATTACTGAGAAATGCTGAAAGACTTTCACGGTGCACTGGGAGGATCGGTTCCGATGGCAGTCGGAGCGCTCCGAGGGCCTCGTCGCCCGGTTCCAGCTCCCCGGGCTGGGCTGCGATCGCAACCACTGGCGTCGTGCCCTGGCCAACGGTCGATGGGACGGCCTTTCCCATCGGGTCATCAAGCAGCGTGGTAGTCCGCCGTCGGATGCACAGCGCGTTCTGGCCGCAGTCCTCGACGCCAGTCCGGGCGCATCCCTGCACCATCGGTCGTCTCTGGCGTGGCTCGGCTTCCGTGCATTCGATCTTCGGGACCTCGAGGTCGCACGAGCGCGCAACCAGTCGGGTCAGCGTCCCACCCTGGCGACACTGCACGAGCTCAGGTGCATACGTCCGCACGACATCGTCGTGGTCCGCGGAGTGGTGACCGAGACAGCGCTGCGGGCGATCTGGTGTGAAGCGGCACAGTACGCCTCGCCGGGGCGAGTCGACATCGGGTACCTCCGCATCGGCCGGTTGCTCGACGCCGGCCATCGCATGGGGCTTGTCACCTGGGCCGGCCTGCACGAGATGGTCGAGGACATCCACGAGCGGGGCCGATCGGGCACGACCATCATGCGGGCGCTGGCGGAGGAACGTCCGCTGGACTCGAGTCCGACCGAGAGCAACCTCGAGTCTCGACTTGAAGGGATCCTTGACCGGGCGGGCTGTCGATCGCTTCGGCGACAGATCCGGGTCGGCGGCCACGAGCCCATCGGTCGCGCTGACCACGTCGATGATGACCTGCCGCTCGTCGTCGAGACCAACAGCATGACCTTCCACACGACGCCGACTGACCGAGCAGCTGACGAGCAGCGGTACCTGCGCTTGATGGACGCCGGGTTCACCGTTGCCGTCATGTGGGAGGTCGACCTCTGGGGCAATGACCGAGGCGTGGTGACGACGTTGTCCCAGGCTCGCCAGTACGCCGGCCGGAACCACCCGGTCGTCATCCACTCGCCCGGCTGTCCTTGGCCGCTCCCGCACCTCGGTGCCCCCTCGCCCTGACCCAGAGTCGTTCTGGCGGCTCTACTGCGCGCTGGGCCGCGCATTGGAGCCGCCAGAACGGAAGGGGAGCAACGGGGTGAGGGGGGCGGTAGCCTCGCCCGTCACAACCTGATCTGCTCGCCGCAGACCTCCGGTGCGCTCCGGCGCTGAAAGGGTCCCTGGACCCGCCCGACGAGGCGAACTCTCCGAAGACAACGGGGCGTTCTCCTGCGCGAGCGCCCCGTTCATTCGTTTTCGAGCCATCGAGAAGCAGAGGAGGTGCAGCGATGGAGAACCCGAGGCCCGAGAAGGTCGCGGTGGTCGAGGAGGTCAAGTCCCGCCTCAGCGATGCCGATGCTGCCGTGCTCACCGACTACCGAGGGATCGACGTCCCCGGCATGGCCACGTTGCGCACCGCGCTGCGGGAAGCCGGCGCCGAGTACCAGATCTACAAGAACACCCTGGTGCGCTTCGCCGCCCGGGACCTCGGCCTGGAGATCGAGGAGATGTTGGTCGGCCCGACCGCCATCGCCTTCATCCGCCGGGACAGCGACGGCGATCCCGTCCTCATGGCCAAGGCCCTGCGGGAGTTCGCCAAGACGAACCCGAACCTCGAGGTCAAGGGCGGTCTCCTCGGGGACCGGCCGCTGACCGCGGCCGACGTCGATCAGCTCGCCCAGTTGGCGCCCCGAGACGAGCTCCTGTCCCGTCTGGCCGGTACGGCCTGGCGGCCCCGATGGTGCAGTTCGCCGGCCTGCTGCAGGCCCTGCCCCGCAACTTCGCCTACGGCCTCAAGGCCCTCATCGACGAGCAGGGCGGCGTGCCCGTTGCGGCTGAGCCCGAGCCCGACGGCCACAGTGGAGGACGCCCGGCCGACGAGGCGGCGGCGAGCGACACCGAGGACGCCCCGGCAGACGAGACCCCCGCCGAGGCGGAGGCCGTCACCGAGACCGACGAGTCCCCTGCCGGAGACGAGGCCGCCGCGACGAGGCACGAGACCGAGGTCCCCTGCAGAGGCCGAGGCCGCTGTGGTGGAGACCGAGACCGAGGCCCCGGCGGATGACGCCGAGGCCGACGACACCGCGGCCGACGTGGCCACGGACGAGACCGATGTGGCAGCCGCTGAGGCCGCCGCTGACGACACTGCGGCGGAGGACGCCGCGACCACGGAGGAAAGCTGACCATGGCCCTGACCAACGACGAGATCATCGATGCCATCGCCGAGAAGAGCGTCCTGGAGCTGTCTGAGCTCCTGACCGCCTTCGAGGACAAGTTCGGCGTCACCGCGGCCGCCCCCGTGGCCGCGGCGGCTGCGGCTCCGGCCGACGGTGGCGGCGCCGCCGAGGAGGAGAAGGACTCCTTCGACGTCGTGCTGACCGCGGCCGGCGACAAGAAGATCCAGGTCATCAAGGAGGTGCGCACCCTCACCAACCTCGGCCTCAAGGAGGCCAAGGAGCTGGTCGACGGTGCCCCCAACGCCGTCCTGGAGGGTGTCGCCAAGGACGAGGCCGAGAAGGCCAAGGAGGCCATCGAGGCCGCCGGCGGCTCCGTCGAGCTCAAGTAACCGGTTCCGCACCGAGAACGGGACGGGCTGCGTGCCAACGCCCCGAGCGGAGCGGGAAGGGACGCGGTTGGTCCCCCTCGAGGGGACGCTCAACTTTCGTGATCTCGGTGGGTACCCCGCGGCGGGCGGGGTCACCCGCTGGGGTGCCGTGTACCGGTCGGACCGACTCAGCGAGCTGACCGACGCCGACGTCGCCCGCCTGGCGACGATCGGCCTTCGCACCGTGTGCGACTTCCGCTACGACCGCGAGGTCGAGGAGGACCCCAGCCGTCTACCCGATGGCGCGCGGGTCGTCCGTCTGGCGGTCGGCGCCGCGCCGGGTGACAACCCCCGCAGCCTGGAGGACCTCATCCGGGCCGGAGAGATCAGCCAGGTGACCACGGCGTCGATGGCCGAGGGCTACCTCCGCCATGCTGGAGGCCCAGGCTGCCCTGTTCGGCGACCTGATCCGCCTGATCGGCCAGGACGAGCACCACGCCGTGGTCATCCACTGCACCGCCGGCAAGGACCGCACCGGCCTCGGCGCCGCCCTCCTGCTCGGGGCGGTCGGCGTCGACGAGGACGTGATCATCGAGGACTACGCCCTCACCGACGAGTACCGCTCGGTGCACCGCCTGGCCGAGATCGGCCCGAAGATCGAGGCCCAGGGCCTCGACCTGGACGACCTCCACGTCCTCTTCACGGCACCGGCGGAGACGATGGCCTTGACCCTCGGCCACGTGGCCGAGCGCTGGGGTGGCATCGAGGGCTACCTCACCGGCCCCGCCGGGGTCACCACCACCGACCTCGACGCCCTCCAGGCGGCCTGGGTCGACTGACGGCGTCGGGCCCGGCGTCCTCGGCGAGGGAACCGGACTGGTGGGCTGACTACGGTTCCCGACGATGGGGGACCGACTGCGGAGCAAGGTCGCGGTGGTCGTCGGCGCCGGGCAGACGCCCGGCGAGACCATCGGCAACGGCCGGGCCACCGCGCTGCTGTTCGCCCGGGAGGGGGCCGAGGTCCTCGTGCGTGGACCGGGACCCGACCAGTGCGGGGGAGACCCACCACCGCATCACCGACGAGGGGGGTCGGGCCGAGATCCACGTGGCCGACATCACCGGTGACCTCGGGCCCGCTTCGGTGGTCGCCGCGGCGGTCGAGACCTACGGGCGCATCGACGTCCTGCACAACAACGTGGGGATCGGCGCCGGCGACGGCCCGCCCCACCACCTGACCGACGAGGCCTACGACCGCATCCTGAACGTGAACCTCCGGGCGCTCTGGCGGACCTGCCGCGAGGCCGTGCCCGTGCTGCGGGAGGGCGGCGGCGGGGCCATCGTGAACGTCTCGTCCCTCGCCTCGATCGCCTCGGCCGGGAACCTGACCGCCTACAAGATCTCCAAGGCGGGGGTGAACGCGCTGACCCAGAACCTGGCCCTGACCAACGCCAAGCACGGCGTGCGGGCCAATGCGGTGATGCCGGGCTTCATCGACACGCCGATGGCCGTCGACGCGCCCGTGCAGGCGCTGGGCCTCGACCGCGAGGCCTACGCGAAGGGGCGGGCCGACCACGTCCCCCTCGGTCGCCAGGGCACGGGCTGGGACGTGGCCCACGCCGCGCTCTTCCTGGCCTCCGACGAGGCGCAGTTCATCACCGGCGTCGTGCTGGCCGTCGACGGCGGCCAGAGCACCCTGGTCGGCTGAGGCGCGCTCCGCCGGCGCGGCGATCGACCCGGTCAGGCCTCGACGAGGTAGGTGATGCCCCGGACCCGGGCCGCCTCCCGCAGGCGCAGGGTGTCCTGGCCCACCACGATGTCGGCGCCCAGCAGCTCGGCGGCGACGAGGGCTTCGGAGGCCAGGAGGTTGAGCCGGTAGGTCGTGGCGACCCGGCTCATCATCGGGACCATGGTCCGCAGGTCGACGACCCGGACGGTCTCGTTGAGCTCGTCGATCGCTCGCGCGGCAGGGGCGAGGTCGCCGTCACCGAGCCGTCGGGTGAGCGCGCCACTACGGCCACCCTGGACCGCCGAGGCGAGCCGCCACCACCAGCAGCCGGTCGTGGCGATCGGGTTCGAGCCCGGGCCGAAGCCGTCGTCCCGAAGCCGGGTGGCCAGGAGGTGGTCGTCGACGAGGATCACTCAGAGGTCCCACCCCTCGAGGCGGTCGATCTCCGCGGCCGCCCCGGCATAGGCGCCGCTGTCGACGGCACGTCCCAACTCGGCCCGGAACTCGGCGGTCATCCTGGCGGCGATCCCGGCGAACGGGTCGCTGGCCACCCGTACGGCGTCCTCGAGGGATTCGACGACGAAGCGCGTGACGGTCTGCCCGTTGCGTCGGGCGACCTGCGCGATGTCATGGCGCAGGCGTGGGGGGAGGCGCACCGACAGCTGCACGGGGTCCTCGTCGTCGTCGCCGTCGTAGGGCTCGAGTGGGGTCGGCAGGTCGAGGCGGGCCCGGGCCCGAGCCAGCAGGTCGTCGTAGTCGCCGGGGAGCTCAGGCACCGGCGCTGATGCTAGCAATCAATGCAGTTTGCTAGCAACAGACCACGAAATCCTTGACACGCGCGCCCACCCGTCCTACCTTGCGCGCCGACGCCCGCCGGGCGCCCGTCTCGGGCGCCCGGGACACGGGTTGCTTGTCGTCGCGTCCGCGCCTAGCATCCTCGTTGTCGTGCGTCCCCCTGTTGTCGCCAGGTCCTTCTTCTTGGCGTCCTCACGCGGATCTGCGGCGTTCTCGCCCCTCAACTTCTCGGAGTGACCGTTGGCTGCTCGCGCCGTCGCCCAGGACCGCTACTCGTTCGGTTCCATCGCTGAAGCACTGCCCCTGCCCGACCTGATCTCCGTCCAGCGCGACTCCTTCGAGTGGCTGCTGCACCAGGGCCTGCGCAACACCTTCGCGGACATCAGCCCGATCAAGGACTTCACCGAGACGCTCCAGCTCGAGCTGGAGTTCGATCCCGACGACGAGGACCTGCGCCCGCCACCGAAGTTCACGGTGGAGGAGTGCAAGGAGAAGGACATGACCTACTCCGCACCGATCTTCGTGCGGGCCCGGTTCATGAACGCGCAGACGGGCGAGATCAAGGAGCAGACCGTCTTCATGGGCGACTTCCCCATGATGACGGACAAGGGCACCTTCATCATCAACGGCACCGAGCGCGTGGTCGTCTCCCAGCTCGTCCGCTCGCCGGGCGTCATCTTCCAGCCGGGTGAGCGGTTCCGCCTGCGGAACCTGGCCAAGCACCAGCTGGTCACCGGCACCATCCACCCCTACCGCGGTGAGTGGATCGAGTTCGACGTCGAGCAGAAGCCCGGCAAGGACGTCACCTGCGGCACCCGCGTGGCCCGCAAGCGCCGCCTCAGCATCTTCGTGCTGCTCCGAGCTCTCGGCTACGACGAGGAGAACGAGCCCGGCTTCATCCAGCGGTTCGTCGACCACTTCGACTTCCTCGAGGGGCAGTGGGAGAAGGAGCGGGAGGTCGCCCAGACCCAGGACGAGGCCCTGGTCGAGATCTACAAGCGGGCCCGCCCGGGCGAGCCGCCCACCACAGAGTCGGCACGGGCCTACTTCCGGAACGCCTTCTTCGAGCCGCGGCGCTACGACCTCAGCCGGGTCGGCCGCTACAAGCTCAACCGCAAGCTCGGCCCCGAGCTGGCCAACATCCAGGCCACCTTCGGCCTGAAGGACCTGGACCTGCCCACCCCGGACCAGCCCGTGCTCAGCCGCTGCGAGGTCCTCGCCGCCTGCACGTACCTGCTGCACCTGGCCAAGGGCGACCCGGGCTACCGCTTGGACGACCAGGACCACTTCGCCAACCGCCGCATCCGCTCGGTCGGTGAGCTGATCCAGAACCAGGTCCGCATCGGCCTGTCCCGCATGGAGCGGGTCGTCCGCGAGCGCATGACCACCCAGGACGTCGAGGCCATCACGCCCCAGACCCTGATCAACATCCGGCCGGTGGTCGCCGCCATCAAGGAGTTCTTCGGCACCAGCCAGCTCTCCCAGTTCATGGACCAGGTCAACCCCCTGTCGGGCCTGACCCACCGTCGGCGCCTCAGCGCCCTCGGCCCGGGCGGCCTCTCGCGGGAGCGGGCCGGCTTCGAGGTCCGTGACGTCCACTTCTCCCACTACGGCCGCATGTGCCCGATCGAGACGCCGGAAGGCCCGAACATCGGCCTCATCGGCGCCCTGGCCACCTACGCCCGGGTGAACGAGTTCGGCTTCCTCGAGACCCCGTACCGCAAGGTGATCGACGGTCGGGTCACCGACGAGATCGTGTTCCTGACCGCGGACGAGGAAGAGGAGTACGTCTGCGCCCAGGCCAACGCGCCCATCGACGCCAACGGTCACTTCCGCAACGACCGGGTCCTGGTCCGGCGCTCGCCGCAGGCCGCGTCCCTCGCCGACCTGCGCCTGATGCTGGAGCGCGACGTCTACTTCGCGGCGACCACCGAGATCAGCTCGGTGCCGCCGTCCGAGGTCCAGATGATGGACATCTCGCCGAAGCAGATCGTCTCGGTCGCCACGGCCCTCATCCCGTTCCTCGAGCACGACGACGCCAACCGGGCCCTGATGGGGGCCAACATGCAGCGCCAGGCGGTCCCGCTGGTGCGGGCCGAGGCGCCGTTCATCGGCACCGGCATCGAGGCGCGGGCCGCCCGCGACGCGGCCGACATGATCCTGGCCGAGGACGCCGGCACGGTCACCGAGGTCGACGGCAAGTTCATCGAGGTCGAGTACGCCAAGCTGGGCCGCAAGGTCTACAAGCTGCTCAAGTTCGAGCGCTCGAACCAGGACACCTCCATCAACCAGAAGCCCCGCGTGGTCGAGGGCCAGAAGGTGAAGAAGGGCGACCTCCTCGCCGACGGCCCCTCCACCGACAAGGGTGAGCTGGCGCTGGGCAAGAACCTGCTCGTGGCCTTCATGCCCTGGGAGGGCTACAACTTCGAGGACGCCATCATCCTGTCCGAGCGGCTGGTCCGTGACGACGTCCTCACGTCGATCCACATCCACGAGTACGAGATCGACGCCCGCGACACCAAGCTGGGGCCCGAGGAGATCACCCGGGACATCCCGAACCTCTCCGACGACATCCTCGCCGATCTCGACGAGCGCGGCATCGTGCGCGTCGGCGCCGAGGTGGGCCCGGGCGACGTGCTGGTCGGCAAGGTCACGCCCAAGGGCGAGACCGAGCTCACCCCCGAGGAGCGGCTCCTGCGGGCCATCTTCGGCGAGAAGGCCCGTGAGGTGCGGGACACCTCGCTGAAGGTGCCCCACGGCGAGCAGGGCAAGGTCATCGACGTCAAGCTGTTCAGCCGCGACGAGCAGCACGAGCTGCCGCCGGGCGTGAACCAGCTGGTGCGGGTCTACGTCGGCCAGAAGCGCAAGATCAGCGTGGGCGACAAGCTGGCCGGCCGCCACGGCAACAAGGGCGTGATCTCCAAGATCCTGCCCGTCGAGGACATGCCCTTCATGGCCGACGGCTCGCCCATCGACGTCCTGCTCAACCCCCTCGGCGTCCCCTCCCGGATGAACGTCGGCCAGGTGCTCGAGGCGCACCTCGGCTACGTCGCCCGCTGGGGCTGGGACATCGACGGCGACGGCAAGGCCGACGTCGGCGACGAGCCCATCCGGGGCACCGAGACCAAGACCCGCCCGACCACGAAGCCGGCGACGCTCATCGCCACGCCCGTGTTCGACGGGGCCCACTGGGAGGAAGCCGACGTCGAGGACGGTCTCAACGACCACCCGACGATCAAGGAGCTCCTGACCAACATCGTCCCCGAGTCCGTCGACGGTGAGCGGCTGGTGCAGTCCAGTGGCAAGGCCACGCTCTACGACGGTCGGACCGGCGAGGCCTACGACAACCCGATCATGGTCGGCCAGATCTACATCCTGAAGCTGGCCCACCTCGTCGACGACAAGATCCACGCCCGGTCGACCGGCCCGTACTCGATGATCACCCAGCAGCCGCTGGGCGGTAAGGCCCAGTTCGGTGGCCAGCGCTTCGGGGAGATGGAGGTGTGGGCCCTCGAGGCCTACGGCGCCGCCTACTGCCTGCAGGAGCTGCTCACCATCAAGTCCGACGACGTGCTCGGCCGCGTGAAGGTCTACGAGGCCATCGTCAAGGGCGAGAACATCCCCGAGCCCGGCATCCCCGAGAGCTTCAAGGTGCTCATCAAGGAGATGCAGGCGCTCTGCATCAACGTCGAGGTCCTCTCCCAGGCGGGCGAGGAGATCGAGATGCGCGAGCTGGACGAGGATGTGTTCCGCACGGCCGAGGAGCTCGGCATCGACATCAGCCGCCCCGAGCGGGGCACCGACGAGGACGACGAACTGCGCGCGGCCAGCCGCACGACCGGCCGGATCTAGCCGCCTCCGGCGCCCGAAGACACGAGAAGAGGCACTCATGCTCGACGTCAACAACTTCCACCAGCTCACCATCTCCCTGGCCACGGCGGACTCGATCCGCACGTGGTCCAACGGCGAGGTCAAGAAGCCCGAGACGATCAACTACCGCACGCTCAAGCCCGAAAAGGACGGCCTGTTCTGCGAGAAGATCTTCGGGCCCACCAAGGACTGGGAGTGCTACTGCGGCAAGTACAAGCGCGTCCGGTTCAAGGGCATCATCTGTGAGCGCTGCGGCGTCGAGGTGACCCGCTCGAAGGTCCGGCGAGAGCGCATGGGCCACATCGAGCTGGCCGCCCCGGTGGTCCACATCTGGTACCTGCGCGGCACCCGCTCCTGGCTGGCCTACCTGCTCACCGGCACCGAGCCCAAGGACGAGCTCAAGGCCAAGCAGCTGGAGAAGGTCATCTACTTCGCGGCCAACCTCGTCTGGATGGTCGACGAGGAGAAGCGCCATGCCGAGCTGCCCAACCTCGAGGTCGAGCTGCAGGGCGAGAAGGAAGCCATCGAAAAGGACCGGGAGCTCGAGATCGCCGAGCGCCTGAACGAGCTGGAGACCGAGGTCGAGGAGCTCGAGAAGGAAGGCGCGAAGGCCAACGACCTCAAGTCCCGTCGCCGCGCCGCGGACAAGGACCTGGAGGAGATCCGGGAGCGCTACGAGGAGGAGATGGACCTCGTCCAGCGCGTGTTCGACGAGTTCCGGGACCTCTTCCCCCGCAAGATCATCGAGGACGAGATCCTCTGGCGGGAGATGGCCGACCGCTACGGCGAGTACTTCGAGGGTGGCATGGGCGTGGACGCCATCGCCCGGCTGATGGAGCAGGTCGACTTCGATGCGGAGGAGGAGATCCTCCGCAACCAGATCGACCCGCCCGAGGGCCAGAAGCCCCTCTCGGCCCAGCGCAAGCAGAAGTCGATCAAGCGCCTGAAGATCGTCTCGGCCTTCAATCGCCGTGACGAGCACGGCCGCCGGACCAACGACCCGCGGGCCATGATCCTCGACGTCGTCCCGGTGATCCCGCCGGAGCTGCGCCCGATGGTCCAGCTCGACGGTGGCCGCTTCGCCACCTCGGATCTCAACGACCTGTACCGCCGCGTCATCAACCGGAACAACCGCCTCAAGCGACTGCTGGACCTCGGCGCCCCCGAGATCATCGTCAACAACGAGAAGCGGATGCTGCAGGAGGCCGTCGACGCGCTCTTCGACAACGGCCGCCGCGGCCGCCCGGTGACGGGCCCCGGCAACCGGCCCCTCAAGTCGCTCTCCGACATGCTCAAGGGCAAGCAGGGGCGGTTCCGTCAGAACCTGCTGGGCAAGCGCGTCGACTACTCCGGCCGTTCGGTCATCGTGGGTGGTCCCCAACTGCGCCTGCACCAGTGCGGCCTGCCCAAGCTCATGGCCCTGGAGCTGTTCAAGCCCTTCGTCATGAAGAAGCTGGTCGACGAGGAGCTGGCCCAGAACATCAAGTCGGCCAAGCGCATGGTGGAGCGGCGCAAGCCGCAGGTGTGGGACGTCCTCGACGACGTCATCAAGGAGCACCCGGTGCTGCTGAACCGGGCCCCCACCCTGCACCGCCTCGGCATCCAGGCCTTCGAGCCCGTGCTGGTCGAGGGCAAGGCCATCCAGATCCACCCGCTGGTCTGCCAGGCGTTCAACGCCGACTTCGACGGCGACCAGATGGCCGTGCACCTGCCCCTGTCGGCGGAGGCCCAGGCCGAGAGCCGGATCCTCATGCTGTCGGCCCACAACGTGCTCAGCCCGGCCCACGGCCGCCCCCTGGTCACCCCGACCCAGGACATGGTCATCGGGGCCTACTACCTGACCCAGGGGGTCGGCGAGGTCGACCCCGACGACCCGACCAAGGTCCGGCGTCACGCCGCCGACGAGTGGCGCACGATCCGCACCTTCCGGCACGCCGAGGCGGTACAGCGGGCCTACGAGGCCGGCGACATCAGCCTCCACGAGCCGATCGTGCTGCGGGTCCCCGAGCTG
>CAWJSC010000015.1:0-124271 GCA_963845425.1 uncultured Microthrixaceae bacterium | reverse complement strand
CGCCACGAGGTGGACGTGATCGTCTACGCCACCGGGTTCCAGGCCAACCGGTTCCTGTTCCCCATCGAGGTCGTCGGCCGCGACGGTGCCGTACTGGCCGAGCGCTGGGGCGACCGACCGTCGGCCTACCTGGGCATCACCGTGCCCGGCTTCCCGAACCTGTTCTGCATGTACGGGCCGGGCACCAATCTGGCCCACGGCGGCTCGCTGATCTTCCACAGCGAGTGCCAGATGCGGTACATCACCGGCTGCCTCGACCTCCTCCTGTCCTCGGGGGCCACAGCCATGGAGCCCCGCCAGGACGTCCACGACGCCTACTACCAGCGGGCCCAGGTCGAACTGAAGGGCCTGGTGTGGTCCCACCCCTCGATCCGCCACTCGTGGTTCAAGAACCCCGACGGCGAGATCCACGTCCTCAGCCCCTGGCGCCTCGTCGACTACTGGACCTGGACCCAGCAGCCGGACCCCGCCGAGTATCGCTACATCTGAGTTCTTTCGCCGCGCTCACGAACTCCGGCGTCGCCGTCGTGGACCGCCCACTCCGCTGCTCCGCTCCGCTGCGCAGCGTCACCCCCGAACACGGGTGCCCAGCCCTGAGCGTCGCCTACTCGGACTGGACGAGGGTGTCGAGGCGGTCGACGGCGTCGATGAACTCCTCGACCATCTCCAGCACGACGCGACGGGTCGGCTTGACCGTGTTCATGGCGCCCACGACCTGGCCCACGAAGTAGGTCACCAGCTTCTGGCCGCCGCTGCCCTCGGTGTCGGCCACCCGGGCCAGGCGCTGGAGCGCGGGGCCGATGAGGATCGGCTGCATCGGCATGGGCAACGGCCCAGGGCCCTCGGGGGACTCCCACTCGTCGGTCCAGGCCGTGCGCAGCATGCGGGCGGGCTTCCCGGTCATCGACCGGGACCGGACCGTGTCCGACGAGCCGGCGGCCAGGAACTTGCTCTTCACCGACGGCGGGGTTTCGGCCTCCTCGGTGGTCAGCCAGACCGAGCCGCACCACACGCCGTCGGCGCCGAGAGCCAGGCCGGCGGCCAGCTGGCGGCCCCGGGCGATGCCCCCGGCGGCCAGGACCGGCCGCGGGGCCACGGCGTCGACCACCTCGGGGACCAGGACCATGGTGGCGACCAGACCGGTGTGGCCGCCGGCCTCGGTGCCCTGGGCCACGATCATGTCGGCCCCGGCCTCGGCGTGGCGACGGGCGTGCTCGAGGTTGCCGGCCAGTGCCGCCACCGGGATGTCGTGGCTGTGGGCCCGCTCGAGGAAGTGGGGCGGCGGCGGACCGAGGGCCGAGGCCACCAGCGACGGCCGATGATCGAAGAGGACGTCGAGCAGGGGAGCCATGCTCTTGGGGTCGATGCGCATCCCGCCGATGCCGCGACGGACCTCCAGGCCCTCGGGCATCGGGGGCACGTCGTAGCGCTCGAGGATGTCGTCGACGTAGGCCTTGTGTTCCTCGGGGAGCAGGTCGGTCAACTGGGTGGGGGTGAGCCCACCCTCGTCGGCCCCCGCGTACTTCTCGGGCACCAGCAGGTCGACGCCGTAGGGCTTGCCCTTGACCTCGTCCTCGATCCAGTCGAGGTCGATGGCGAGCTGCTCGGGGCTGTGAGCCACGGCGCCCAGCACCCCCATGCCCCCGGCGTTGGTGACCGCGGCGACGACGTCCCGGCAGTGGCTGAAGGCGAAGATCGGGAGGTCGATGCCGACGAGCTCGGTGGCCTTGGTGCGCATCCCCCGAGTCTCGCGGAACCTCAGGCGGCGAGCAGCTTCCGGCGGAAGAGATCCAGGACCTGGTCGAGGGCGGTATGGGTGGCCGACCCCGGCTCGTCGATGAAGTGCTCGGTCAGCACCGAGTGGGGCTTGACGAGGGCGTCGGGGTTGGCGTCCTCGTCCTCCAGCTCGACGCAGGTGAAGGCGTCACCCAGCTCGTCGCGCAGGAACTGGAAGCGGGCCGGCGGGACGAACTTGTCGCTCTTGAAGCGCAGGCCCAGGACCTGCAGGTCCTCGTTGGCGCACCGGCCCTTCACCACCTCGAGGTCCTCGGGCGAGATGTCGATGCCGTAGGCCCCCTTCTTGGTGATCGGCGTCGAGGGCTGAGACAGCACCGGGGCCAGCAGCGCCGGCTCCGTGGACATGGCCAAGGCGTAGCCACCGGTGAAGCACATGCCGACGGCGCCGACTCCCGGCCCGCCGCACCGCTCGTGCTCGGCCTTGGCCAGGGCTCGTAGCCAGTCCACGACCGGCGAGGTCTTGCCGGTGGCGAAGACCACGAACTCCTTGCTCACACAAGCCGGGACCATCGCGCTCAGCACGCTGCGGACCGCGGTCGCCTTGGACGAGGTGTCGCGGCCGGGCACCCCGAAGAGGTGCGGCAGGGTCACGCTGAACCCCGCGTCGACCACCCGGTCGGCGAACGCGAGCACCTTGGGTGTGATCCCGGGCATCTCGGCGATGACCAGCACCGCCGGACCGCTCCCCTTCCGGAAGACGTCACGCGTCTTGCCCTCGTGGGTGAAGGTGGCCCGCTCGAAGTCGGACAGGTCCGCGTCTGGCATCGGGCCAACGTAGGCGACGTCCTCGTCGGCGGCCTCGGGTCAGTCCAGCAGCAGCTTCACCGCGACCACCAGGCCGAGGACGACCACCATCATCCGCAGGACCGTGGGGGAACGCGGCGACCGATGCCGGCCCCCAGTGTCCCGCCGACCGTCGCCCCGAGCGCCACGAGGGCGACGGCCTCCCAGGCCACGTCGGCGAAGAGGATGAAGACCACCGCGGCCACGGCGTTGACCGTCCCCGCCAACACGTTCTTCAGGGCGTTGGACCGCTTGAGCTCGTCGGGGACGAACACCGCGAGGACGGCCAGCAGGATCACGCCCTGGGCCGCGCCGAAGTAGCCGCCGTAGATCCCGGCCAGGTAGGCGATGGCCAGAGGCGCCGGACCCACGTCCCGGGCCTCCTCCGGGCGGCGGGCGGCCACCCAGACCGACAGCCTGGGCTGGGCCAGCATCAGGGCGCAGGCCATGAGCACCAGGATCGGCACGACGGCGTCGAAGACGTCCGACGGGAGCGTCAGCAGCAGGATCGCCCCGGTGAGGCCGCCGAGCCCCGAGGCCGTGGCCATCGTGCGGGCCCGCCGCCCCTGGCCCTCCAGCTCCCGGCGGAAGCCGTGGACGCCCGCCAGTGACCCCGGCACCAGGCCGATGTTGTTGGAGACGTTGGCCACCACGGGCTGGTAACCGACGGCGAGCAGGGTCGGGAAGGTGATCAGGCTGCCGGAACCGATGACGGCGTTGACCCCGCCCGCGCCCATCCCGGCCAGCACCACCAGCACGGCCTCCCAGAAGCTCAGCGAAGCTGTCATTCGCCGCCGCCTGCTCGGCTCCTGCTGCCTACGGCAGCTGTCGGCGAACGACCCGGAGCGCTGCTCCGGCTGGCGCCTCCGCCGCGTGACTGATGGGCGACGCGCACTGCGACCGAACGGTACCGGCCCCGCCGGGACGGAAACCGGTTGACGCCCGACCCGGCGGGCGGCGAGCGTGGCCCTGTGGGCAACACGTTCCTGGACGGCACCGCGGTCGAGGCCACGGGCGACGGCCGCTACCGCGGCCACATCGACGACGTCTGGAACCTGCGGCCGCTCCCCCAGGGAGGCGTGGTCACCGCCCTGGCCGTGCGGGCGATGGGCGCGGCACTGGACGACCCCGCCCAGCGCCTGCGCACGGCGCACACCTCGTTCGTGGCCCAGGTGGCCGACGGCCCGGTCGACATCGACGTCGAGCTGCTGCGCCGGGGCCGGTCCATGTCCCACCTGCGGGCCGAGGTCCGCAACCCCGGCGCGGCCCGCGGCCACCTGACCACCGGCATCTTCGGGGCGCCGCGCGAGGGGTTCCACTTCACCGACCTGGAGCCGCCCTCGGACGTGCCCCACCCCGACGACTGCCCGTCGTTCCGGGACCCGCCACCGCCCGGGATGGTCGACGACTTCGAGCCCATGCCGTTCTGGGAGCAGGTGATCGAGGGCCGCAACGTCCGCGGGCACCCGCCGTGGGAGGACTACGAGCCCGACCGCGCCGAACGGGCCAGCTGGTACCGCTTCGACGACGCCCCGATGCGGCCCGACGGGACCCTCGATCCCCTGGCGCTGCTCGTGGTGGCCGACGTGATGCCGGGGGCGGTGGGCGAGAAGCTCGGTCCCCAGGACCGGACGTGGTTCGCGCCGAGCGTCGACCTGACCGTGCACCTGCTCGACGACGCCCGGTCCGGCACCCTGCTGGGCCACAACCGGGCCCGCCACGCCGGCGACGGGTACGCCTCGGCCGAGATGGCCCTGTGGGACTACGGCCCGGACCAGCGCGGCGAACCCCGTCTGGTGGCCTACGCCACCCAGCTGTTCCTCTTCACCTTCCTGGACTGATCGGACTCAGCCGGCGGACGCCGCCTCGACCAGGGCGACCACGTCCTCAGCCGGCAGCTCACCCGAGGTCCGGGCCACCACCCGGCCGTCGGCGTCGAGCATCACCAGGAACGGGTAGCCGGACAGGCCGTAGGCGGTGGCCGCGGTCATGGTCTCGTCGTCCACCAGGACGTCGCCGGTCCACCCCTCGTCCTGCAGCCACTCGGCGGGCGGGAAGTTGGGCGCGGCCTCGTCGGTACCGGTGAGGACGGCGACGGTGCGGACACCTTCGAAGGCACCCTGCTCATCCAGATCGACAAGTAGGGGGAGCTCGGCCTGGCAGTGGGGGCACCAGTGGGCCAGGAAGGCGATCAGGGTGGGCTCGCCCGTGCTGGTGCCGCCGACCTCCACGGCGTGCCCTCAGGGCGTCTCGCCGACGAGCCGCGGGGCCTCCTCGCCCACCGCCGGGTCGCCCTCGGTCGTCGTGAAGCCGGTGAGGTTCGTGCCCTGCACCGTCACCGGGGCGAAGGCGGCGAGGTCGCTGTCGGTGGACTCGTCACTCCCCGTGGCCAGGGCGATGGCGAGGCCCACGGCGAGGACGACGATCACCGCCCCGATGGCGAGGGGGACGATGGGCAGCCGCTTCGCGGGCGGGGCCGAGGGCCGTGGTCGGGTCTTGGTGGCGGTCATGGTTCCTCCGGGAGGGGGCGGTCGATCAACAGAGCGGTGAAGACGAGGGCGAAGGCCACGAAGGCCATGCGGGGGATGGTCCAGAACCCGAGGCCCTCCACCCAGCGGATGGTGCAGGGGTTGGTGGGGTCACAGCTGCCGGCGTGCAGGTCCGGGAAGGTCTCGATGACATTGTGCCAGGCACTGACCACCAGGCCGACGCCGGCGAGGGCCAGCCCGTAGGGACGAACGCCCGGGTCACGGCGGACGGCGGCCACCGTCAGGATGAGGGCCAACGGGTACATGGCGATGCGCTGGTACCAGCACCACTCACAGGGCAGGAAGTGCGCCGCCTCGGAGAACCAGAGGCTCCCGAGCATGGCGATGCCGGCGACCAGGGCACCGAGCGCGGGACCGGAGCCTGACACCGACGTCTGCACATCGGCGAAGCGGGACGGGGCCGCGATCCGCAGCACGGTGAGGCCGACCAGCAGGAGCACGCCCGCGGACGCGGCCGTGCCCAGGACGCCGGCGACCTGATCTGCGCTCACACTCTGCGGGTCGCCCGGCCGACCGGTGTGGTTCCCGAACCCGTCTGTGACACCGGGCACCATCGTCGAGGGCGGCGTCCGCTCACACCGGCGGGCGCTTTTCGACCGGCCGGTAGAGGACCTCGCCGTTGCGGATGACCGAGACCGGGCCGTCCTCGCTGACCACGATGACCGTGGCGGTGGGGTCGTCGAAGCTGTACCGGCGGGCCGACGTGTGGCGCATGCCGCGGAAGCCCTCGACGTCAGCTTCGGCCTCGGCGCTGGGCACGAGGCGGACCCCGAGGTGGTGCAGGGTGCCCGTGCCGTCGAACACCGCGGCCCCGTCGACGAGGGCCAGCACGTGGCGCAGCGGGCCCAGGTCCTCGGGCCGCCCGATCTCGTACGGCGGCGGGGTGGGCAGGCGCAGCTCATAGCCCGCCGGGCAGTCGCCGTCGGGCCGGTACACGAGGAGGGCGCCGACGCCCGTGGCGCCGAGGTCGTACACGGCGAAGGCGAGCAACCGGGCCAGCGCCTTCTCGTCGCCCTCGAAGCCGTCGCCGATCAGGCTCCGCGCCCAGGCCTTCACCGGCGGCTCGTGGTGCCAGCCCACCCCGTCCCAGCGCAACACGCCGAACTCGCCGACCAGGCGCACGACCCCGGACGGGTGGCGCTGGACGAGCGTTCCTACTGCGGCCTCGGCGAGCACGACCAGATCCCGTTCGGAGCCGGTGGGGCGGTCGAAGACGATGACCTCGACGCTGCCGTCGGCGTGGCGGACCATCCAGCTCGACAGGCCGTCGGCGTAGCGCCGGGCGTCGGCCTCGTGGAACTCGTCGACCCAACGGCGGGACACGGTGAGGGCCGTCTGCTCGCGCCAGGCGTGGGGGTCCACCTGCGGCTCGTAGATGGCGCCGAAGAGCGGGATGCGCTTCTCGTGGGTCGGCGGGCGCAGGGCGTGGTCCAGTTCGACCAGCAGGGCGTCGGGCCAGTCCCGACCCGCACCGAGGAGGCCTTCGTCGTTCAACTCCTCGGTCAGGCGACGCAGCCGTCCCGCGCTCGGCCCCGATGGTTCACCCACGCGGCGCACGGTACCGCCGGTGCCAGAATCCGGGGATGGCGGGAAAGGTGACACCGGCGGTGACGGTGCTGGCCAAGGCCGACGTCGATCACGCGCTGCACGACTACGACGCGTCGCCGGTCGAGGTCGGCTTCGGGCTGGACGCGGCCCAGAAGCTCGGGCTGGACCCGGCCCGGGTGTTCAAGACCCTGGTCCTGGAGCTCGACAAGGACCCGGCCCGCCTCGGCGTGGTGGTGGCCCCGGCCACGGGTGAGGTCGACCTGCGGGCCGCGGCCGGGGCCCTCGGGGCCAAGCGGGCGGCGCTGGCGGACGTGACCAGAGCCGAGCGCACCACCGGGTACGTGCACGGTGGCATCAGCCCTTTCGGCCAGCGCAGGCGCCTGCCCACCGTGCTCGACGCATCCGCCCAGGCCTTTGCCACCATCTACGTGAGCGGCGGCCGTCGGGGGCTGGAGATCGAGGTGGCCCCGGGCGACCTGGTCACGGTGCTCGCCGCCGCCGTGGCCGAGGTCGCCCGCGCGTGACCCGGGGGGTCAGGTGGCGGCGAGGATGTCGACCACGAAGACCAGGGTGTCGGTGCCCGTGACGTTGATGTTGGGGTTGCCCTCGGCGCCGTAGCCCTGCTCGGGCGGGATGACCAGCAGGATCTGGCTGCCGACCGTCTGGCCGACGAGGCCCTCGTCCCAACCGGCGATCACGCCGCCGACCCCGATGGGGAACTGAGAGGGCTCGCCCCGATCCCAGGAGGAGTCGAACTGCTCGCCGCTGCCGTAGATGACCCCGGTGTAGTGGGCCGTGATGTCCTGGCCGGCCTCGACCACGGGGCCGTCGCCCTCGATGAGGACTTGAGTGACCAACTCGGTCGGCGGGTCGCCCTCGGGGATGGTGATCGTCGGCTGGCCGGTGTCGTCGAGCTCGACGGTGGGCAGACCCTCCTCGGGCTCGACCGCGGTGCCCTCGGCCCGGTCCAGCGGCGGCTCAGGCGTCGTGGCCTCGAGCACGTCGACCACGAAGAGGACGGTGTCGTCGGGCTCGATGCCCGCGTCGGGGATGCCGCCCTGCGCCTGGAAGGCGTCCTGGGGGGCGACGGCGATGAGCACGCGGCTGCCGACGGGCACGTCGAGCAGGCCCCGCACGAGGCCCGGGATGATCTGGGTCTCGTCCATGATGATCGACGGGGTCCCGCCCTCGCCGGTCGCCTCGTAGGAGTTGTCGAACTCGGTGCCATCGCGGCCGTTCACCGCGATGTTCTGGAAGGACACGGTCTGGCCCGCCTGGACCGGGTCCCCGTCACCCTCCTCGATGACGCGCCGGTAGGTCGTGTCCGTGCTGAAGGGGTCGTCGACCTCGATGGCGGCCGACTCGTCGAAGACCCCGGTCACCGTGATGGCGTCGAGGGAGGGGTCGTCCTCGGCGGCTTCGCCGACCACGGCACCCGCCGCCGCCGCGTCCTCGGCATCGGCCTGGAGGGGCTCGCCCCCGTCGTCCCCGCAGGCCGCCAGGAGCAGCAGCAGGGCCAGCAGGACGCAAGCGATCAGGGAGAAACGGCGCACGGGAGCTCTTTCGCTGGGGGAATCCGCCGTCAGGATGCCAGCGATCACCCCCCGTCAGCATTCAGGGCCATCATCAGCCGCCGAGGAGGACCAGGAGGTCATGGGCGACGTACCAGTGCGGGCGGCGGCCGGGTCGGGCACGGAGGGACGGGATCACCGTGGTCAGGATGCCCCGCTCGGCCAACAGCCCGATGGCCGAGCGGGCGGCCGCGTCGCTCACCGCGCGCCGCTCGGCGACGAGCGTGGCGGTCATGGCCGGGTGGGCGGGGAGGTCCTCGAGGACGCGGCGGGCCGTGGCGTCGGCTCGCAGGTCCGTCAGTCGCGCCCGCCAGTCACCCTGCAACTCGCCGACCTGATCGAGGATGGCCGCGGTGAGGGTCGCGGACCGTTCGACGGTGCCGGCGAACCAGGAGACCCACCGGTCCACATCGCCCTGACGGAACAGGGTGAGGCCGGCGAGGTAGCCACCGATGTCCCGGGCCAGCGCCACCGACACCGGTGGCGGGACGGCGACCGCGAGGCCGTGACCCAGGATCCAGCCGACCAGAGCCCGGCCTAGTCGACCATTGCCGTCGGCGAAGGGGTGGATCGTCTCGAACTGCGCGTGGGCCACGGCGGCCTTCGTGACCGGGTCGAGGTCAGCCCGGGCGACGTAGACCAGGAGATCGTCGACGAGCGCGCCGATCTCCTCCGCCGGGGCGGCTACGTGGGCCGCGACGAGCGGGGTCGCCCCACCGACCCAGCCGACACGATCCCGCCAGGTCCCGACCAACTCGGGCGGAACCGTGGCGTTCGCCATGAGGCGCTCGTGCCAGGCCAGGAGATCCTCGGCGACAAGGGGACCGGGGACCCGAAGGGCCTCGGTCAGCACGAGGAGGTTGCCGGCGACATCGGCGACGACGTCGCCGCCGGCCGGGCCGTCGTTCGCCTCGACCAGGGCGACGGCGAGCTGGTCGGCGCCGACCCGGAGCCCCTCGATGGCACTCGAAGCAAGGCCTTCGGAGCGCAGGAGCAGACGGGCGGCGGCCTCCATCGGCCCGGTGGCCCGCTCACCCATCCGCCGTACGGCGGCGGCCGCCTGCTCGGTAGCCCGCACCACCGACGGAACCTCCGGAGCGGTGGCTCCGGCCACCGGGTCGGGGAGCCAGGCCTCGACCGGGCGCCCCTCCCAGGTCACCGCCACCGTCCGTCCACCCACGACGAGCATCCTTTCGCAACTGACGGAATTTCCCAAGCTTATATGCCATAACCTTGGATAACTCCGCGAGAGCCACCCGGGTGCCACGCTCCCGGCCTCCTGCGGGACGGGTACGGTCGCCCGGCATGAGCCAGCCCGATCTGCACCTGGTCACCGGTGACATCACGGTGCTCGAGGTCGACGCCATCGTGAACGCGGCCAACGGGTCGCTGCTGGGCGGTGGAGGCGTGGACGGCGCCATTCACGACGCGGCCGGACCCGAGTTGCTCGAGTACTGCCGCACGCTCGGCGGGTGCCCCACCGGCCAGGCCAAGCTCACCCCCGGCTTCGCTCTCGCGACGACGTGGATCATCCACACCGTCGGGCCCGTCTGGCGGGGCGGCGACGACGGCGAGGCCGACCTCCTGGCCTCCTGCTACCTCGAGTCCCTGGCCCGGGCCGACGAGGTCGAGGCCCGCACCGTCGCCTTCCCCGCCATCTCGACCGGCGTCTTCGGCTACCCGGTGCCCGCGGCCACCGAGATCGCGGTCACCGCGGTCCGAGGCGCGTCGACCACCGTCGAGGGCGTCTTCTTCGTGGCCTTCGGCGCTGACGTGCACCAGGCCTACGCCGAACTGCTGTAGCCGGCCCGCTCGGGCTGGGACCATGGCGGGACGGAGAGGACCGGCCCCAGCCGGCGCGGCGCCGTCAGAGGGCGGCGTTGGCCTTCTCGAAGTTCCTCAGGGTGCGCTCGACGTCGTAGGGCTCCTCGACGTCGGTCTCCTCGTCCCACTCGCTGCGCTCGATCGTGAAGAAGTCCCCGCCGTAGATGTGGATGGCGCCGGCGTGTTCACCGGTCGGGTTGGTGACCTTGTGAATCGTGTCGTCCCCCAGCAGGCAGACATCGGACGGACGCAGCTCCTTGCCCCCGCTCTCGGTCAGGCCGGCGCCCTCACGGCGGAAGAAGGCGTTGTCCTCCCCGCCGGAGTAGATGCCGATGGAGGCCCACGTCCGGTGGTCGTGGGGCCGGATGGACATGCCCGGCGCCCACACCACCTTGAGGATGGTCAGCTCGTCGGACACGTACAGGCGGGCCAGCTCCGCCTTGTCCGGCGGCAGCGCGGCGGCCACCTCGCCGGGGGTCGACACGGCCCGGTCCAGGACCTCCTTGATCGCCAGCCGGGGCTGGGCCTCCCGATTGGCCGTCAGGCAGTCGGTGATGAACGCGTCGAGGTCGAACATGCCCCCAGACTCGCGCCTGAGCCCGCGATGTGCACCCCTCCCTGTCGGACCCCGTGACCGAGGCGTGCTCCCACCCCGCGGACCGCCACAATGGGTGCGTGCGCCGCCTGCTGCTGTTCGTCCCGCTCGTGCTCACCGTGCTCGTCGGCATCGGCGCCGGACCCGCGGCCGCCCACGGGGACGTGGGCATCCTCGAGGTCATCGACGCCGTGCCCAACGCGTCCGGGGACGAGGTCACCTACACCGTCGAGCTGACCTACGCGAACGACGGCGAGCCCGTCGACGGGGCCAGCGTCGCCGCCACGGTACGGGGGCCGGGTACCGGGCTCCAGGCAGCGGTCCCCCTCGCGTCGATCGGCGGTGGCTGGTACGCCGGGCCCGTGATCTTCCCCGGCCCTGGCCGCTTCACGGTCGCCTTCGCCGCCCTCGAGCCGGTCGCCGACCTCGAGGCGGTGTACGAGGTCGACGCGGCCCCTCCGTCCACCACCACGACGGCGCCCACCACGACCTCCGCCCCGCCCGAGGTCGACCCCGCGCTGGTGGCCGACGACGACGACATCGACGAGGGGCCGCCCGCCGGCCTGATCGTCGGCGCCGTGGCGGCCGGCGCCGTCCTGGTCGCCACCGTCATCGTCCTGATCCTGCGTCGCCGCTCCCTCGACTGACCCGCACCGATGATGTTCACTCAGGACGCCGTGCCGGGACTGGCCGACGGGTCGATCACCGTCACGTTCCGGGACTGGAAGCGGCCGCAGGCCAGGGTCGGCGGCCGGTTCCACAAGGGCGACCTCTGGTTCCAGGTCGACACCGTGGATGTCGTGCCGCTGTCTGGCATCACCCGGGCCGACGCCCGCCGCGCGGGCGAGCAGGACGTCGCCGGCGTGCTACGCCGTCTCCGGGACCCGGAGCCCGACGCCCAGGTCTTCCGGGTGTCGTTCCACCGCACCGCCGCGGCCGGCCCGCCGGTGGATGAGGCCGGCCTGACCCCCGAGGACGTGGCGGAGATCCAGCGCCGGCTGGACCGGCTGGACGGCGCCAGCGCCGTCGGGGCCTGGACCCGGCCCACCCTGGTCCTGATCGCCACCCACCCCGGGGTCGTCTCCACCACCCTGGCCGAGACGCTGGATCGGGAGCGCTTCGCCCTGAAGGCCGACATCCGCAAGCTCAAGCGCCTCGGCCTGACCCTCAGCCTGGACGTGGGCTACGAGCTGTCCCCCCGGGGCCAGGCCTTCCTCGACGCCACGACCTGATCGCCACGCGTAGAGATCGCGTAGAGGTCCGGGCCTCGGACGTAGAGAACGCGTAGAGGCGGTTCCCCCGGTCCGGGGGCGAGCGTACACCGGGACCGTGACCAGAAACCGCACCACGGACCAGACCGACGACCGGGACAACGCCGTCGCCGGCGTCGTCCTCGCGGCCCTCGGGCCCATCGCCGCGGCAGCGGCGCTGGTCTCGGTCCGCGGCGCCTTCGGCGCCACCAACATCGCCCTCGTCCTCGTGCTCGTGGTCCTGGTCGCCGCCCTGACCGGCGGGCGGACGGCCGGGGCGGTGGCCGCGGTGAGCTCGGTGCTGGCCTTCGACTTCTTCCACACCGAGCCCTACCTCTCGCTGACCATCGACTCGACCGACGACCTCATCACGACGATCCTTCTCCTCCCGATCGGTCTGGTGGTCGGGACGGTCGCCGCTCGCGCCCGCGCCGCTCGCCGCGACGCCGACGCCTCCCACGACCAGATGCACCACGTCCACCGGCTGGCCGAGCTGACCGCCCGTGGGGAGAACCCCGCCGTGGTCCTCGACCACGCCCAGCACGAGCTGATCGACCTGCTCGGCCTCACCGGTTGCCGGTTCGAGGCCCTGCCCTACGAGACCGACCTACCCCTCCTCGAACGCAGCGGCGCGGTCCTCACCGACCGTCACCGCTACACCCTCGACGGCTTCGAGCTGCCCGCGGGCGGCGTGGCGCTGCCCGTGCTGGCCCGGGGCCGGCCGGTGGGTCGATTCGTGCTGATGCCCACGCCGGGCACCGGCGTGTCCCTGGAACGGCGGATCGTCGCCGTCGCTCTGGCCGACCAGGCCGGAGCGGCGCTGACCGCGGAGAGGAGCAACCATGCGTGATGTCCTGGTGGTGACCGGGGTGATCGCCTTCTTCGTGCTGGGGGCGGCCTACATCGCCCTCTGCGCGCGGATCCTCGCCGACGCCGGCGACATCGACGAGGCCATCGCCGACGAGCCGAACGCCGACGGGGCCGAGGCCCACGAGACCAACCGACACGAGGTCGACACCAGATCTACGGTGGGTCGATGAGTGCCGATGAGGTCATCGCCCTCGCCCTCGCCGTGGGCCTGACCGCCTATCTGGTGGTGGCCCTGCTCTTCCCCGAGCGCCTCTAGATGACCGGTTCCTCCTGGCTCCAGTTCGGCGCGCTCGTGCTCGCGCTCGCCGTCACCGTCCCCTTCCTCGGCCGCTACCTGGCGTCGGTCTTCGGTGGGGGCGCCGCCCCCGGTGACCGGCTCTTCGGCCCCGTCGAGCGCGTCGTGTACCGCCTCACCGGCGTCGATGCCGAGCGGGAGCAGCGCTGGCCCACCTACGCCACCTCCCTGCTCGCCTTCAGCGCGGTGTCGGCAATCGCCCTCTTCGCCCTCCAGCGGTTCCAGGGTTCACTGCCCTTCAACCCCACGGGCGTCGACGGGGTGCCGCCCGCTCTGGCGTTCAACACCGCGGTCAGCTTCGTCACCAACACCAACTGGCAGAACTACGCCGGTGAGAACACCATGAGCCACCTCAGCCAGGTGGTGGGCCTGACGGTGCAGAACTTCGTCTCCGCCGCGGTCGGCCTGGCCGTCGCCGTGGCCCTCATCCGGGGGCTGGTCCGGCGGCACTCGGACACCATCGGCAACTTCTGGGTCGATCTGGTCCGGGGCGTGATCCGGGTCCTGCTCCCCATCGCCTTCGTGGCCGCCCTCGTCCTGGTCAGCCAGGGGGTGGTGCAGAACACCAGCGGGTTCACCGAGGCGACGACCCTCGAGGGCGCCGCGCAGGTCATCCCCGGTGGGCCGGCCGCCAGCCAGGAAGCGATCAAGGAGCTGGGCACCAACGGCGGTGGCTTCCTCAACGCCAACTCAGCCCACCCCTTCGGCAACCCCAACGGGTTCACCAACCTCTTCGAGATCTACCTCCTGCTCCTGATCCCCTTCTCGCTGGCGGTGATGTTCGGGCGACTGGCGGGCGACCGGCGCCAGGGCCTGGCCGTGCTGAGCGCGATGGTCGTCCTGTGGGTGGCCAGTGCCGGGCTCGCCATGGGCTTCGAGACGAACGGGAACCCCGAACTCGACGCCGCCGGTGTCACCCAGGCGGTGACCGCCGACCAGTCGGGGGGCAACACCGAGGGCAAGGAGATCCGCTTCGGCAGCGCCGCCTCGGGCCTGTTCGCGGCGTCGACCACCGGGACCTCGACCGGCGCCGTCAACTCGGCCCACGACAGCTATACGCCGGGCGGCGGCGCCGTGCCGCTGGTCAACATCATGCTGGGCGAGGTCAGTCCCGGCGGGGTGGGCGCCGGGCTCTACGGGATGCTGGTCTTCGCCATCCTGGCCGTGTTCATCGCCGGGCTCATGGTGGGCCGGACCCCGGAGTACCTGGGCAAGAAGATCCAGGCCGCCGAGATGAAGCTCGTCGTCCTCTACATCCTCATCGTGCCGGTGCTGATCCTGGTCTTCACCGCGATCTCGGTGGTGATGGACAGCGCCCAGAGCTCCATCCTCAACCCCGGGCCCCACGGCCTGACCGAGGTCACCTACGCCTTCTCCTCCGCGGCCAACAACAACGGCTCGGCCTTCGGGGGCCTGACGGGGAACACCGACTGGTACAACGTCACCCTCGGCGTGGCCATGCTGGCGGGCCGCTTCCTGCTCATCGTGCCCGTGCTGGCGATCGCCGGCGCCCTGGCCCGCAAGGCGCGGGTCCCGGTGTCGGCTGGCACCTTCCCCACCGGCACGCCTCTGTTCGCCGGGCTCCTCGTCGGGGTCGTCCTGATCGTGGTGGGCCTGACCTACTTCCCGGTTCTCTCCCTCGGCCCCGTGGTCGAGCAGCTGGGCCTCTGAGGAGCGATCGATGACCACCGAGAAGAAGTCTCCGTCCCCACGCTCCGCAGGCTCCGCGTCCCTGCTCGACGCCCAGATCCTGCGGTCGGCGTCATTCGACAGCCTGCGCAAGCTGGACCCCCGGACGATGGCCCGCAACCCGGTCATGTTCGTGGTCCTGGTGGGCAGCGTCCTCACCACGGTCCTGTTCCTCCGCGACGTCGGCGACAGCACGGGCGAGGAGAACCTGTTCGCCGGCCTGGTGGCCGTGTGGCTGTGGTTCACCGTCCTGTTCGCCAACTTCGCCGAGGCCGTGGCCGAGGGGCGGGGCAAGGCCCAGGCCGAGACGCTGCGTCAGGCCCGGACCGAGACCAGCGCCTGGCGGCGGACCGCCACCGGCGAGCTGGAAGAGGTGGCCTCCTCGCTCCTCGAGGTCGACGACCTGGTCGAGGTGTCGGCCGGCCAGGCCATCCCCTCCGACGGCGAGATCGTCGAGGGCATTGCCTCGGTGGACGAGTCGGCCATCACCGGTGAGTCGGCGCCGGTCATCCGCGAGTCCGGCGGCGACCGCTCGGCGGTGACCGGCGGGACCACCGTGCTGTCGGACCACATCGTGGTGCGCATCACGGCCCGCCCCGGCGAGACGTTCCTCGACCGCATGATCAGCCTGGTCGAGGGCGCCGAGCGCCAGAAGACCCCAAACGAGATCGCCCTCAACATCCTGTTGGCGGGCCTGACCATCGTGTTCCTGCTGGCCACCGTGACCCTGCAGCCCTTCGCCATCTACTCCGGGGCCGAGCAGGAGATCATCGTCCTCGTCGCCCTGCTCGTCTGCCTGATCCCGACGACCATCGGAGCCCTGCTGTCGGCCATCGGCATCGCCGGCATGGACCGACTGGTCCAGCACAACGTGCTGGCCATGTCCGGTCGGGCCGTGGAGGCCGCCGGTGACTGCTCGACCCTGTTGCTGGACAAGACCGGGACGATCACCCTTGGCAACCGGCAGGCGAACGACTTCGTCCCGCTGCCGGGCGTGGATGCTCGCCGGCTGGCGACCGCAGCCCAGTTCGCCAGCCTGGCCGACGAGACCCCGGAGGGCCGGTCGATCGTCGTCCTGGCCGACGAGCGGTTCGATCTCGAGGAACGCGACCTGAGTGAGGCGACCCTGGTGCCCTTCACCGCCCAGACCCGCATGAGCGGCGTCGACCTGGCGGGCACCTCGGTCCGGAAGGGCGCCACCGACTCGGTCCGGCGTTGGGTCAACGAGCAGGGTGGCACGGTGCCCGATGCCCTCGACGGCATCGTCGCGGGCATCGCGACCGGCGGCGGAACGCCGCTCGTGGTCGCCGAGAACGGTGAGGCCCTCGGGGTCATCGCCCTCGTGGACGTGGTCAAGGAGGGCATGACCGAGCGATTCGACCAGCTCCGGGCCCTCGGCATCCGCACGGTGATGATCACCGGCGACAACCCGCTGACCGCCGCGGCCATCGCCCGGGAGGCCGGGGTCGACGACTTCCTCGCCGAGGCCACCCCCGAGGACAAGATGGCCCTGATCCGCTCCGAGCAGCGCGGCGGGCGCATGGTGGCGATGACCGGCGACGGCACCAACGACGCCCCAGCGCTCGCGCAGGCCGATGTCGGCGTGGCCATGAACACCGGGACCCAGGCCGCCAAGGAGGCCGGGAACATGGTCGACCTCGACTCGGACCCGACCAAGCTCATCGAGGTCGTGGAGATCGGCAAGCAGCTCCTGATCACCCGGGGCTCGCTGACCACCTTCTCCATCGCCAACGACGTCGCCAAGTACTTCGCCATCATCCCGGCCATGTTCGTCGGGGTGTTCCCTCAGCTCGACACCCTCAACGTCATGGGGCTGGCCTCACCCCGCTCGGCCATCCTGGCCGCGGTCATCTTCAACGCCCTGATCATCGTGGCCCTCATCCCCCTGGCCCTCCGGGGCGTGCGCTTCCGTGCGCTGGGGGCCGCCGCGGTGCTGCGCCGCAACCTGCTCGTCTACGGCGCCGGTGGCCTGGTCGCCCCCTTCGTGGGCATCAAGGCCCTCGACGTCGTCCTGACCGCGATCGGCGTCTCATGAGCACCATCCGGGTCCAGCTCCTGGCCGCCCTCCGGGCCATCCTCGTCCTGACCGTCGTCACCGGGATCCTCTATCCGCTGGCCGTCACCGTCGTCGCCCAGCTGGCCTTCGAGAACGAGGCCGACGGCTCCCTGGTCCTCCGGGACGGCGAGGTGGTCGGCTCCGCGCTGCTGGGCCAGTCCTTCACCGCGCCGGAGTACTTCCACAGCCGCCCCTCGGCCGCGGGGGCAGCGGCGTCGGGCACCGCCGGGGCGGACCCCGACGACCTCACGCAGGTGGCCTCGGGCGCCTCGAACCTCGGGCCCACCAACCCCGACCTGTTGGCCGCGGTGGACCAAGCCGCGGGGGCCTACCGGGAGACCAACGGCCTCGACGCCGACACCCCCGTGCCGGTGGACGCCGTGACGACGTCGGCCTCGGGGGTCGACCCCCACATCTCGGTAGCCAACGCCCGGCTCCAGGCGGCGCGAGTGGCCGAGGCCCGGAGCCTCGACCTCGAGGATGTCCGGCGCCTGATCGACGACCACACCGACGGCCGAGCCCTCGGGGTCCTGGGCGAGCCCGGGGTCGACGTCCTGGCCCTGAACCTGGCCCTCGACCGGCTCGAGGACGCGGCCGCGTAGCGTGGCCCCGATGGCCGGACCGGCGGTTCGCCGAGGGACGCTGCGGATCTACCTGGGGGCCGCGCCCGGTGTGGGCAAGACCTTCGCGATGCTCAACGAGGGACGCCGCCGGGCCGCGCGGGGCACCGACGTCGTGGTGGCCGTGTTCGAGACCCACGGCCGGGAGCGCACGCTGGAACAGGTCGCCGACCTCGAGGTGGTGCCCCGCCACGCCCTCACCCATGAGGGGGCGACCTTCGAGGAGATGGACATCGACGCGGTGCTGGCCCGCCGGCCGGAGGTGGCCATCGTCGATGAGCTGGCCCACACGAACATCCCGGGCAGCCGCAACGAGAAGCGGTGGCAGGACGTCGACGAGCTGCTCGACGCCGGCATCGACGTGCTGTCCACGGTCAACGTCCAGCACCTCGAGTCGCTCAACGACGTCGTCGAGCGGATCACGGGCGTGAAGCAGCGGGAGACCATCCCCGACCACGTCGTGCGGGAGGCCGAGCAGGTGGAGCTGGTCGACATGACCCCCGAAGCCCTGCGGCGCCGCATGGCCCACGGCAACATCTACCGCCCGGAGAAGATCGACGCCGCCCTCGGCAACTACTTCCGGGTGGGCAACCTCGGGGCGTTGCGGGAGCTGGCCCTGCTCTGGGTGGCCGACCGGGTGGACGACGCCCTCGAGGACTACCGGGAACGGCACGGCATCACCGAGACCTGGGAGCTGCGGGAACGGGTGATCGTGGCCGTGACCGGGGCTCCGGGCACCGAGCACCTCATCCGGCGGGCGGCCCGCATCGCCCAGCGCACCCACGGCGACCTCATCGGGGTCCACGTCACCGCCGACTCCGGCCTGAGCAGTGCGGCGGGCGACCTCGTGGACGATCAGCGCCTCCTGCTCGAAGAGTTGGGCGGGGAGTTCCGGGAGGTCGTGTCCAGCGACGTGGCCGCCGCCCTCATCGACGTGGCCCGGGCCGAGAACGCCACCCAGATCGTGCTTGGCGCCAGTCGCCGCAGCCGCCTCCAGCGGCTGGCCCAGGGGTCGATCATCGCCCGGGTCGTGGCCAAGGCGGGGCCGATCGACGTCCATGTCATCTCCGCCACGGACGCGACCCGCCACCTCAGCCTCCCCCGCACCCGGCGCGTCCTCACCCCGGTCTCCCCCACCCGCCAGGCCTGGGGATGGGGCCTCGGTGCCGTCGGCCTGCCGCTCCTGACCCTGGCCCTGGCCAACCTGCGCTCGGAGGTGCACCTGCCGACGGTGCTGCTCCTCTACCTCGGCCTCGGCATGAGTGTGGCGCTCGTCGGCGGCGCCCTCCCCGCCCTCGCCACCGTGGTGGGCAGCTTCCTGCTGGCGGACTACTACTTCACCGAACCCCTCTACGGCCTGAAGGTCAACGACGCCGAGGTGGTCATCTCCCTCCTCGTGTACCTGCTCGCCGCGGGGGTGGTCGCCGTGCTGGTCGACCGCCTGGGACGCACCCGGCTCCAGGCCGCCCGGAGCCAGGCCGAGGCCGAGGCCATGGCCACCCTGGCCGGCTCCCTGGCCGAGGCCGAGGCGCTCCCGGGCCTGCTGGCCCACCTCCGCACCACGTTCGCCATGACCAACGCCGCGCTCTTCCGGCGAGTGGAGGACGACTGGGTGGTCGAGGCCACCGCCGGGGGCGAGCCGCCGGACAGCCCCCGTGAGGCCGATGTCAGCCGAGAGATCGGCCCGGACCTGATCCTCACCCTCTCCGGCCGGCCCCTCCAGGCTGCGGACGAAGGCGTCCTCTCCGCTCTCGCCGCCCAGCTGGCCACCGCAGTCGAGGCCCGCCGCCTGCAGGCCCAGGCGGGGCGGGCCTCGGAACTGGCCGCCGCCAACGACCTCCGGGGCGCCCTCCTCCAAGCCGTCTCCCACGACCTGCGCACCCCGCTGGCCGGGATCAAGGCCTCGATCAGCAGCCTGCGCCAGAAGGAGATCATCTGGTCCCCCGAGCAGCAGGCGGAGTTCGAGCGCACCATCGAGGAGGAGACCGATCGCCTCGACGCCCTGGTGGAGAACCTGCTCGACATGAGTCGCCTGCAGTCGGGGGCGGTGCGCACCCAGGTCGGCCCCGTCACCCTCGACGGCGTGGTGCTGGCGGCGGTCGCCGGTCTCGGGGGGCGCGCCACCCGCGTCGAGGTGGAGGTGGCCGAGGACCTACCGCCGGTCGTGGCCGATCGGGCCCTGCTGGAGCGGGTCGTGGCCAACCTGGTCGACAACGCGCTGAAGCTGGCCCCACTGGACACCTCGGTCCGGGTCGAGGCCGGGGTCGTACCCGAAGGGATCGACCTGCGCATCGTGGACCGGGGTCCCGGCCTGGCCGAGCGCGACCGGGAGAGGGTCTTCGAGCCGTTCCAACGCACGACCGACTACGGCACGGGCGTCGGCCTCGGCCTGGCGATCGCCCGGGGCTTCCTCGACGCCATGGGAGCCGAGATCCTGCTCGAGGACACCCCCGGGGGTGGACTGACCGCGGTGATCCGCCTGCGCCGGGTCGTCGCCCACATCGCCACGCCCGCCGGCATCGGGCGCGACGCCTGAGATGGCCCGCATCCTGGTCATCGACGACGAAGAGGCCATCGTCCGGGCGCTGGCGGCCAACCTGAAGGCCCGCGGGTATGAGGTCGACCTGGCCGCCACCGGCGAGCAGGGCCTGGACCTGGCCGCCCGCCGCCACCCCGACGCCGTGATCCTGGACCTCGGCCTGCCCGGCATCGACGGCCAGGAGGTGGTGCGGGGCCTGCGGGGCTGGACCCGGGTCCCGATCATCATCCTGTCCGCCCGGGGCGAGGAGTCCGAGAAGGTGGCCGCCCTTGACGCGGGGGCCGACGACTACGTGGCCAAGCCCTTCGGCATGGACGAGTTGATGGCCCGGCTGCGGGCCGCCCTACGACGCGCCGACCCGGCCGAGGAGCAGCCGCGGATCGAGACGGCGGACTTCTGCATCGACCTGGCCGCCAAGTCCGTCACCACCGTCGACGGCGGGGCCATCCATCTCACCCCGATCGAGTGGAGCCTGCTGGAGATCCTGGTTCGCAACCCGGGACGCCTGGTCACCCAGCGCCACCTGCTCCAGGAGGTGTGGGGGCCGGAGTACGGCGAGGAGACCAACTACCTCCGGGTCCACCTCGCGCACCTCCGGGCCAAGCTCGAGCCGGAGCCGTCCCAGCCCCGCTACCTGATCACCGAGCCGGGGATGGGCTACCGCTTCGAGGGCGGGACCTGACCACCTGACCCGAACCTGTCCCGGTCCCAGGGCGGGCGATGCCGCGGCCGAGAGCGCCAGACGGTAGAAACGCGGCCTCATGGCCGGTGAGCACAAGCCCCGTTCGGGGGACAGTCACGGCGGGGGCCACGCGCCGAAGGGTGGGATCGGCCTGCTGACCCTCGGGGCGCTGGGCGTGGTCTACGGCGACATCGGCACCAGCCCCCTCTACGCCGTGCGGGAGTCCTTCGGCGAGGCACACGACGTGGCCGCCACCGAAGCCAACGTCCTCGGCCTCCTGTCGCTCATCACCTGGTCGCTGATCATCGTCATCACCATCAAGTACCTGGTGTTCGTCCTGCGGGCCGACAACGACGGCGAGGGCGGGATCCTCGCCCTGACCTCGCTGGCCACGCCGAAGGGCAACCCGACGTCGCGACGCTGGGCGCTGATCCTGATCGGCCTGTTCGGCACGGCGCTGCTCTACGGCGACGGGATCATCACCCCGGCGATCTCGGTGCTGTCCGCGGTCGAGGGCCTCGAGGTGGCCCAACCCGGCATCGGCGACCTGGTGATCCCCATCGCGGTGGTCATCCTCATCGGTGTCTTCTCGTTCCAGAGCAAGGGCACCGGCGCGGTGGGCAAGCTCTTCGGCCCGGTGATGCTGGTCTGGTTCACCGTGCTGGCCGTCCTCGGCCTGGGCCACATCCTCGACGCTCCCCGCGTGCTCGAGGCGGTCAACCCGGTGCACGCCCTGGACTTCTTCGTCGACGGAGGGTGGGAGGCCTATCTGGTCCTCGGCTCGGTCTTCCTGGTGGTGACCGGCGGTGAGGCCCTGTACGCCGACATGGGGCACTTCGGTCGCCACCCCATCCGCATCGGCTGGTTCGCGATGGTGCTGCCCGCCCTGCTGATCACCTACTACGGCCAGGGCGCCCTCCTGCTGAACGACCCCGAGGCCGTCGAGAACCCGTTCTTCAACATGGCGCCGGACTGGTTCGTGCTACCGCTCACCGGCCTGGCCACTCTGGCCACGGTCATCGCCTCCCAGGCCCTCATCTCGGGGGCCTACTCGCTCACGATGCAGGCGATTCAGCTCGACTACACGCCCCGGATGAAGATCAACCACACCTCCGAGGACCAGATGGGCCAGATCTACCTGCCCACCATCAACTGGGCCCTCATGGTGAGCTGCATCGCGCTGGTCCTGGGCTTCCGCAGCTCGACCAACCTGGCCGCGGCCTACGGGGTGGCGGTGACGATGACCATGTTCATCACCACGATCCTCTTCTACGTGGTGGCCCGGGAGCGCTGGGGCTGGCGCAAGCGCAAGGCCCTGTCGGTCTGTGCCCCGTTCCTGTTCATCGACATGGCGTTCCTCGGCGCCAACCTGATCAAGATCCCCGACGGTGGCTGGCTCCCCCTCGTGGTCGGCGCCGTCGTGTTCGGGCTCATGACCACGTGGCGCACCGGCCGGGTGCTGGTGGGCAAGCGCCTCCGCCAGGGCGAGCTGCCCCTGGCCACGTTCATCAAGAGCCTCGGCAAGCAGAAGGTCGTCCGGGTTCCCGGCACCGCGGTCTTCATGTACAGCCGACCCGGCTCCACCCCACCGGCCCTGCTGGCCAACCTCTTCCACAACCGGATCCTGCACACCAACGTGGTGATCCTGTCGGTGCGCACGATGGACGTGCCCCGGGTACCTCCCGCCGACCGGGAGGAGCTGATCGACCACGGCCACGGGTTCTTCTCGGTGCGCCTGCGCTTCGGCTTCATGGAGGAGCCCGACGTGCCCCACGCCCTCAGCCATGTGCTCAGCTCGAAGGTCAGCTTCGACCCGCTGCACACCAGCTACTTCCTGGGCAAGGAGTCCATCCGCCCCAGCCCCGGCGAGGGCATGGCGGTCTGGCGGGAACGCCTCTTCGCCGTCATGCACCGCAACGCCACCGGGGCCGCCGGCTTCTTCAACCTGCCCCCCGAGCGCACCATCGAGCTCGGCCGTCAGGTCGACATCTGAGCCGGAGACGTCGGCCCCGGCACAGTCGCTTCTGGCCCCTGATTCCCGTGCCCTGACCCCGGAATCCGGTGCCAGAACGACGGGGCTAGCGGCGCAGGGGCTCGGAGTGGTCCCAGTCGGCGAGGAAGGCTCGTAGCGCGGTGAGCAGGATGAGCGGCTGGTCGAGCATGGCGTGGTGGCCGGCCTCGGGGATCTCGATGACGGGGGCGACCCGTCCGAGCTGGTCGTACATGAACGCCCCGATGTCCTCGGTCACCAGGCCGTTCTCGGAGCGAAGCAGGGCGAGGCGGCAACGGACATCCCGCAGGTAGGGCAGGGCGATGGAGCGCATGCCCTGGGCGAACTGCTCGAAGATGCGCCGGTCGAACTTCCACTGGAACCCACCTTCGACCGGCTTCAGCGACTGCCGCCCGACGTGGTCCATGACGTAGTCCAGGTAGTGGTCCTGGGGCGGGACGGTCCGGTACCGGACCAATGCCTCCTCGACGGTGGCGTAGGTGCGGGGCCGGCCGAAGGCCTCCTTCAGGCGGAACGACTCGATCTCGGGGTCGGGCTCTGTCACCGGTGAGTCACAGACGACGACCCCGGCACACCGGTCGGGGTGGCGGGCGGCGGTGGCGATGCTGACGAAGCCCCCCATGGAGTGGCCGATGACGACCGGCGGGCCGTCGATCCCGCCCGCCTCGGCGACGGCGACGACCTCGTCGGTCCAGGTGTCCAGGGCGTAGACGTCCCGGTGCCCGCTGTCGCCGTGGCCCGACAGGTCGATCGCCACGACCCGGAAGTCCCGAGCGAACCGGGCGGCGACGTGGGTCCACCAGTGGGCATTGGCCCCGCCCCCATGCACGAACACCAGCCCCCGCCGCCCCGGCTCACCCCACGCCATGACGTGGATGCCGACGCCCTCGACCTCGACCGTCTCGTCACTGACCGGCACGGCCAGCGCCTCCCGGAACCAACCGGGGGCGTCAGGGAGCGGTTGAATGGCCATGCTCACCGTTCTGGCGCCTGATCCTGGTGCCAGAGCACCACAATCGGGCGCCAGTACGGCTCGGTCAGGCCGCCTTTTCGAGGATGTGGACGCCGCACGCCGAGCCGAGGCCGATGACGTGGGCCAGGCCGACCTTGGCCCCCTCGATCTGGCGGTCGCCGGCCTCACCGCGGAGGTGGTGGCACACCTCCCAGATGTTGGCGATGCCGGTGGCGGCGATGGGGTGACCCTTGGACTCCAGGCCGCCGGACACGTTGACCGGGGTCGAGCCGTCCCGCCAGGTGGCACCGGACTCGAAGAACGGGACCGCCTCGCCCTCCTTGCAGAGCATGAGGTTGTCGTAGTGGACCAGCTCCGCGGTGGCGAAGCAGTCGTGGAGCTCGACGAGGTCCAGGTCCTCGGGGGAGACGCCGGCCTGCTCGTAGGCCTGATTGGCGGCCCGACGGGTGAGGGTGTTGACGTCGGGGAGGATCTGGCACGCCTCCTCCCACGGGTCCGAGGTGAGCACCGAGGCCGAGACCTTGACCGCCCGGCGCTGCTGGTCGGGATCCAGGGTCTTGAGCTTGGCGTCGGAGACGACCACGGCCGCGGCGGCACCGTCGCAGTTGGCCGAGCACATCGGCCGCGTGTTCGGGTAGGCGATCATGATGTCGCCCATGATCTCCTCGAGGGTCATCTTCTTGGTGTAGGCGGCCAGCGGGTTCAGCGTGGAGTGGCTGTGGTTCTTCTCGCTGATCCGGGCGAACAGCTCGAAGTCGGCGCCGCCGTACTTGTGGCTGTACTCCATGCCGACCTGGGCGAAGACGCCCGGCATGATCTCGGTCCCGATGCGACCGTCGACGCCGGCGACGGCGCCGAAGCGGCCCGAAGGGGTCCACTCGTCGGCATCGGCCTTGCGCGAGCCCCCGGACAGGAGCCCGGCGCCGGAGAGCTTCTCGACCCCGACGGCCAGGCCCATGTCGCACTCGCCCGCCTTGATGGCCATGATCGCCGTCCGCAGCGCGGTGGCACCGGTGGCACAGGCGTTGGAGACGTTGAAGACCGGGATGCCGGTCTGGCCGATCTGCTTCTGCAGCATCTGGCCCGTCGGGGCACTGGCGCCCATGAGGTTGCCCGCGGCGAGCACGCCCATGTCGCCCATCGTCACCCCGCCGTCCTTCAGCGCCGCCATGGCGGCCTCGGCGGCCAGGTCGATGACGTCGTCATCGGGGCGCTTGCCGAACTTGGTCATGTGGATCCCGAGGATCCAGATGTCGTCGCTGGCCATCAGGCTGCTCCTTCCAGGGGCTCGAACGCGAAGTTCACCGCAGTGGTCCCGGCGGTGTCCTCACCGATGGGAACCGTCGTGAGCTTGAGCTTCATCCCGAGTTGGACGTGCTCGGCGTCCGGCTCGGTGTTGACCACGTTGCCCCGCACCGTGGTCCCGTCGCAGTCGATGATCCCCGCGACGAACGGCACGTCCACACCGGGCGCGGCGAAGGCCACGATGGTGAAGGACCGCAGCTCACCCTCGGTGCTGACGGGCACCTTGGTGAACTCGGTGGCGAAACACGAGGCACACGCGTTGCGCCGGTCGAAGAACCGGGCACCGCAGGAGGTGCACTCATTGGCGACGAGGTGGGGCTCCGGCTCGAGGGCCAGGTAGTCCACGAAGGGGATCTGCGTGCTCACGGCGGCAGTCTCGCGCGTCCCGATCGCCGGTCCCGAATGGACCGGGTGGCCCTGGGTGGATTCGGGGACCCGACCGCGGCACCATGGGCGGGTGCTGAGGCGTCAGGAACCTCCGAGTCGTCATGCGACGGCCACCCCGTTCCTCCGCGCGCCCGCGCGTCGAAACCCGGTCGACTGACCGCGCCCAGACGCTGACGGCTCTAGCCGTCAACAGCACCACCAGCCTCGTCGCCGGCCTGACCCTCGGCGCCCTCACCGGCACCTTCGACCGGCTCCCCGGCCTGCTGGTCCTGGTCCCCGCGGCCATCGGCCTGCGGGGCAACGTGTTCTCCGCCCTGGGCAGTCGGCTGAGCACCGCCGTGCACGCCGGCACCTTCTCCCTGTCCCGCCGCCGGGGCACCGTCCTGGCCGAGAACGTGATCGGTGCACTCGTCCTGACCACGGGCCTCTCCCTCGCCTTGGCGATCGGGGCCTGGCTGCTGGCCACCATCGTCCTGGCCACCACGCCGATCCCCCTGCTGGACCTCGCCCTGATCTCCATCGTCGGTGGGCTCCTGGCGTCGTCCGTCGTCCTCGGGGTCACCGTGGGCCTGGCCGTCGTGGCCGCCCGGCGGGGCTGGGACCTGGACAACCTCGTCGCCCCCGTGGTGGCCACCCTGGGTGACGTCCTGACCCTGCCCGCCCTCTGGCTGGCCACCCACCTCATCGACCACGGGGCCGCCACGATCCTCACCGGGTGGGCGGTCGTGGGCGCGGCGATCGCGGTCAGCGCCTACGGCGTCCTAAGCGGGCAGGAGCTGCTGCGCACCGTGTGCCGCCAGTCCTGGCCGGTGCTCGTCGGCGCCGGCGGCCTGAGCCTGCTGGCCGGCCTCGTGATCGAGCACCGTCTGACCGCCTTCCAGGCCGCGCCGGCGCTCCTGATCCTGGTGCCCGCCTTCGTGAGCAGCGCGGGGGCATTCGGTGGGGTGCTCTCCGCCCGGGTGGCCACCGGTCTGCACCTGGGCACCCGGCGGGCCGCCCTCTGGCCCGACCACGGGACCCGAGCCGACGTCACCGCCCTCGGCGGCTTGGCCGTGCCCGTGATGCTCTACAACGCGGTCGGGGCGTGGGCCGTGGCGGGACTGATCGGCCCGGCGGACCCGGGCCTCGGAGCGGTCGTCGGCACCACCCTCATCGCCGGCGTCGGCGCCGTCACCTTCGCCTTCGCCATCGCCTACCTGAGCGGTGTGGCGGCCGTGCAGGTCCGCCTCGACCCCGACACCTACGGGATCCCCGTCGTCACCTCGTCGGTCGACCTCGTCGGCGCGGTGCTGCTGACGAGCACGGCGGTGCTGCTCAGCGTCGTGGGTTGATCAGCCCAAGGTGTCGGGCGGGACTGCCGGCGCCGGCGTGACCACGCTGGTGGGGGCAGAACCGGCATCGTCCGGTTGGGACCAGGCGTCGTAGGTCAGGGCCCCCAGCACCAGACCGGCGACCACCCCCAGCGCCTGGAGGCCGACGAGGACCACCCGGACCCAGGTGGGGTAGGTCCGCCTCCCGCCGTCGGCCGCCATCAGGGCCCGCCCAGCACCGGCTGCTCGGCCCCGGCGAACTCGGCCGGCTCGGCGGGCTCGGCGGGCTCGGCGGGCTCACCGGGCTCGCCGGGCTCAGGCGATCCGTCGCCCAACACCGCGCGCCGGAGCGCGGCCCGGTCCCCCACGACGACGAGAGCCAGCGGCGCGGCGGCCATGAGGAGGAACACGACCCCGCAGAGCCACCAGCCGTAGGCCCCGGTCTCGGCCGCCGCGGCCCGCAGGAACTGGATCCCCAGGGAGCCGAAGAGTGCCGGCCAGGCAAAGAGGATGAGCTGCGGGCTCCCGGGGGGGCGGCGCAGCAGGTAGAGGCCGAGACCGGCCAGCGCCACGAAGATCCCGGCCGGCGCCATCCAGGCCCCACCCGGGCAGGGTGTGGCCACGACGTAGGAGCCGCCGCTGCTGCAGGTACCCCCGACCGACATGACCGAGGACGCGACGAGGTTGAGCCAGGCGAGGCCCAGCACGACCAGTGCCAGGGCGAGCGCGGCTTGGGTGCCCCTCCAGACGACCCTTCCAATCGTCACCGCGAGTGACACTAGTCACTCGCGTGGTGGGATCTCCACAGCCGTCAGGTCGTCGGCCAGGACGATCGTCCCGTCGAAGTGCTCGGCCACCTCGGCGACCCATTCGCTCTCGGTGCCGGGCACCGGCGGCGGGATCAGGTGGGTCAGCACGATGGTCCCGACCCCGCCCCTGGCCGCGGTCTGACCGGCCTGGGCCAGGTCCGAGTGGTAGTCGAGGATGTCCTGTAGGCGCGGTGCCGGAACGGCCTCGACCGCCGACTGGCGGCACACCGTCTGGACGTAGACGTCGGCGCCCGCGACCAGCCGGTCGAGGCCCTCACAGGGGACGGTGTCTCCCGCGCACACCCCCACCGCCCCCTCGTGTTCGAAGCGGTAGCCGACCGTCGGATGCACCGGCTTGTGCTCGGTGGGGGCGGCCACGACCCGCACGCCGCCGGACTCGAGGGCCACGCCGTCGCTCACCTCGGTGACCTCCACCTCAGGACGCCAGGTCAGGTCGTCGTGGTGGTCCATCCGCCAGCAGATGTCGGCCTCGAGCATGGCCAGCGTCCGGTCGACGAAGGTCTGGGTGCCCGAGGGCCCGATCACCTTCAGCACACCCGGCGTGAACTGGCCGATCCAGTGGGTGGTGACCACGTCGTTGAAGTCGTTGACGTGATCGGAGTGGAGGTGGGTCAGGAGCACGGCGGTGACCTGGCCCATCCCGCCGCCGGCGGCAGCCATGCGCATGAGCACCCCGCGGCCGCAGTCGACCAGGAAGCGCTGGCCCCCGGCCTCGACCAACGTGGACGCCCCGGCTCGATCGGCAGCCGGCAGTGGCCACCCCGTGCCCAACGTCGTGATCTTCATGGACGGCAGCCTCGCGCGTCAGACTCCCCCGATGAGCCGAACCGTCCAAGCCGTGCTGTGGGACGTCGGGGGGGTCTTCCTGCCGTCGCCGTTCAGTCACCTACGGGCCTTCGGGGCCGAGATCGGCATGGACGGTGACGAGCTGTTGGAGCTGGTCTTCGGGCCGTACCACGACGACACCGACCACCCCTGGCACCGCCTGGAGCGCGGCGAACTGTCCTTCGCCGACACCAACGAGGGCCTCATCGCCGAAGCGGCGGCCCGGGGCGTGGACGTCGACCCGATGGCGGTCCTCATGCAGATGGGCGGTGGTGGCGGCATGACGATGGCCCGCACCGAGGTCGTGGCCCTCGCCCAGCGCATCCGAGCCGACGGCCTGCGTACGGCGATCATCACCAACAACATCGCCGAGTTCCGCGAGGGCTGGAAGAGCCTCTTCGACGTCGACTCGATGGTGGAGCTGGTCATCGACTCCTCCGAGGTCGGCCTCCGCAAGCCCGACCCGGCCATCTTCCTGCTCGCCCTCGAGCGCCTCGGTGGCGTCGCGCCGGAGCAGGCCGTGTTCCTCGACGACGCCCCTGGCAACGTCGACGCCGCACGGGCCATCGGCATCCGGGCCATCCTCGTCGAGGACGACTACGCCCCGGCCATGGCCGAGCTGGAGGGCCTGCTCGCGGGCTGAGCCTCAGGCCGGAGGGCCGAGGAAGAACGCATACATCAGCGCCGTCGCGTCGATGTCGGTCGTGGTGTGGCCGAACTGGTCCTCGAAGCCGGCCACGACCTGGCCAGGAAGGTTGTGGCCCCCGCCCTCGACGACGTACAACACGGTCTCGGCGTCACAGCCGACCCACGTCCGGCGGAGGACCTCCGAAGAGATCCGCTCCTCGGTGGGCTCGGGGTCACAGCCGTTGTGGTCGGCCCAGTCGGCCATGGCGGCGTCGACTCCCTCGTGCTGCGGGACCCCTGGCGGGACCTCCCCGTGCCAGGTGTTCTGGTCGGCGATGGTGGCGGCGTCGAGACCGCCCCCCTCGTAGGGGACGATGGGATCGGCATCACCGTGGAAGGCCATGACGGGCACCGGATCGCCCTCGCAGCTCTCGGCAAACTCGACCCCGGCGACCGGCGCCACCGCGGTGATGCGGTCCGAAGCCCGACAGGCCAGCAACGAGGACATCTGGCCGCCGTTGGACAGCCCGGTCGAGAACACCTTGGTCGTGTCGACACAGAGCTCAGCCTCGAGGTGGTCCAGCAGGTCGAGGAGGAACGTCAGGTCCCGGTTGGGCTCGACCGGGGCTGCGATCCAGTACGGGGTCGGCTCGAGGAAGCCGGACGGCGACACGCTGATGACGTCGTAGCCCTCGGCCATGGCGTCGAGCCCCGACAGCGCAGGGACGATCGTGTAGTTCACGGTCAGCGAGTGCAGGGCGAAGACGACCGGCAGCGGCGTGGTGCCGTCGTAGCCCTCGGGGACGGTCAGCAGATACCGCCGCTCGTCCCCCCCCGAGGTCAACCTCTCGTCGGTCACGCCGGGCTCGGGCGCCGGGTCGGCGCCGCAGCCCGCCGACGGGACGGTCCCCCTCGGGACGGCGGACGTGGTCGACGTCGGCCCGCTCGTCCTGGTCGCGTCCTCGGTGGCGTCCGAGCAGCCGGCGAGGAGCCCGAGCGCGAGCAGGACCGCCGCGGCCCTCACGGCGGCGCGGCGGTCGTGAAGCTGATCAGGCCGCCCTCCCCCGGGCCTTCGAACAGGGCGTAGCCGTAGCCCCACAGGACGTTGCCGTCCTGGATGGAGGGGCCGGCGCCGACGGCGTTCGGGGCCTCGTGGCGCCAGAGCTCCCCGCCCGTGGCCGTGTCGAGGGCCAGCAGGGTTCCGAGCGTCGTGGCCACGAAGGCGACGCCGGGCACCGTGCTCACCGGCGCGAAGACCATGCCGTCGTACTCGGTGTCCCAGAGCACCTCGCCGGTCGCCGCGTCCAGAGCCGACACCGTCACGGTGTTGAGTGGCGCGTTCGTGGCCGGGTCGCCCACGTTCGAGCTGACGATCAGCATCCCGTCGACGAAGGCACTCGAGCCGTTGACGCCACCGAACGAGCTCCCCGGGGTCAACGACGTCTCCCACACCACCTCCCCGGAGTCGCGGTCCAGGGCGTGGACGTCCCCGGCCTTGTCCCCGACCCCGACCAGGTCCTGCTCACCCACCGACCACAGCATCGGTGCCGCGCCGACATCGGCATCGGGCCCGCCGGGGCTGCCGGCGCTGAACACGTCGGGGCTGGTGAAGGCCGTCGACCACAGCAGCTCACCCGTGGCGTAGTCGATGGCCAGCAGGCTGTCGGCCAGAGGGGCCGAGGGCTCCTCGTAGGTGTTGCCCGTCCCGACGTAGACGACGCCCCGCTCGGTGTCCACGGCCGGTGTCGACCAGATCCCCACCCCGGCGCCCGCGGTGTCGTCGCCCGGGGTGGTCTCGAACCACCAGGCCTCCTCGCCCGTCTCGGCGTCGTAGGCCCCGATGGACCCGGTGAACGTGTAGTCGTCCTGCGGGAAGGTCACCTCGCCGCTGGCCACCCCCTGGAACACGAGGCCGTCGGCGACCACGGGCGAGGCCGAGATCATGCCGAAGGGGTGCTCGGTGGCGGCCGCCTCCCACTCGATCTCCCCGGTGGCCCGGTCCAGGCGGTAGACGGTCGTCCCGCTGGAGGCGAAAACGGCCTCGCCCTCGACCGGCACCGAGCCGATCACCGAACCCCCCAGCTCGGTGCGCCACGCCTCGTCGCCGGTCATGGGATCCACCGCGTGGACCGCACCGGTCCAGTCGCCGAAGTAGGCGACGCCGTCGACCACCGTTGGCGTGCTGGTCACGCCCACGAGCCCGTCGACGGACCAGTTCTCGGCCAGGTCGGGGGCCGTCGCCGCGGTCACGACCGCCTCGTCGGGGTTCAGGCGGCTGTTGGCCAGGTCGTGGCCGAACTGGGTCCATCCCGCGCCGCCGTTCTCGACCGTGGCCTCCTCGATCGGCGCCGTCGACGACGGCCCGTCGGTGGCGGAGTCATCAGCCGGCTCCGCATCGTCGTCGGAAGCACAGGCCCCGAGCAGGGCGGCCAGCACCAGCAGGCCCACGACACGACGCACGACGACCATCAGACCACGGGTCGGCCGCTCCGTGCCCCGGATCCTCCCGACCGCGACCGGGCGGGGTCAGCTGGTGACGGGGAGGGCGTCGAGGCCGCGCAGGGTGATGCGGCCGTTGGGGACCGGGTCGCCGGCCGGCTCCAGGTCGGGGAAGCGACGGATGATCGAGCTCATGGCCACCTGCCCCTCGAGCCGGGCCAGGGCCGCGCCCAGGCAGAAGTGGATGCCGGAGCCGAAGGAGACGTGCTGGGCGGCGTCGGCCCGGCCCACGTCGACCTGGTCCGCGGTCGGGCCCCACTTCGCCGGGTCCCGGTTGGCCGCCCCCAGGTGGGTCATGACCAGGGTGTTCGGCGCGATCTTCCGGCCCCCGATCTCCAGCTCGGCCATGGTGATCCGGCGGGAGAGCTGCACCGGGGCGTCGTAGCGCAGGAGCTCGTCCACCGCGGTGGCGTCCAAGGCAGGATCCTCGGCCCAGCGCCGCAGCTGGTCGGGGTGGCGCAGCAGGGCCTGCATCCCGTTGCCGATGAGGTTGACCGTCGTCTCGTGACCGGCGATGTACAGCAGGACGATCTGGTCCCGCAGCTCGGCCGCCGACAACACGTCACCGTCCTCCTCGGCCTGGACCAAGCCGGTGAGCACGTCGTCGGCGGGGTGGGCCCGCTTCCACGGCACGACCTCGTCGAGATACGCGGTCATGGCGTCGCTGGCCTCGAAGGCGGCGCGCATGTCCTCCTCGCTGATGATCGGGTCCAGGGTCTTGGTCAGGGCATGGGACCAGTTGCGAATCGCCTCCCGGTCGCCTTCGGGCATGCCCAGCAGCTCGGTGATGACCTGGAAGGGCAGCGGGAACGCCAGCTCTTCGACGACGTCCCAGCGACCGGCGCCGGCGACCCGGTCGAGGACGGCGTCGACCTGGGCCTGGATGCTGGGGCGGAGCTGCTCGATCCGGCGGATCGTGAAGGCCTTGGCGACCAGCTTCCGGATGCGGGTGTGGTCCGGCGGGTCGAGGTTGAGGATGGCCCGGTCGCCTCGCTCCCGCTCGGCACCCCCGAACTCCTCGAGGAGGTCGGCGAACATCGCCTCCCGCATCTCGTTCAGCCCTCCCGAGATGTTGCCGTCCTCGACGGACGTGGCCGGGTTCCGGAGCAGGGCGAACACGTGCTCGTAGCGGGTGAGCACCCAGATGCCCAGCGGGCTCTCGTGGACCGGGTCCTTCTCCCGCAGCTCGGCGACGTGGGGGTAGGGATCGGCCAGGTAGGCCGGCTCCAACGGGTTGAAGAAGACGGGGGGGACGTCCACGGCGTCGGTCACCCCCGGAACGGTAGGTCGCCTGCTCACCGACTGCGAGACCTCACGGCCTGGAGGCAGAGGCCGGTCGCGGTCGCCGTCCACGCCAGCAGGGCCACGGCCAGCATCAGCTTCGGCAACCAGTCGAGCTCCTCGAGGCCGATCGCTCCGATCATGCGGAAGGTGGCCGCTCCGTACATGCCGAGAGGGAAGACCAGGGACCAGTAGGCGGGGTGGTAACGGAGAGGGATCCGCCGCACGAGATGGCGCCAGACGCCGATGGCCACCATCAGCGGGAACCAGAACGTGGCCGTGGCCCAGGCCAGGGTGACCATGCCCTCGAGGAACGGTGCCACACGTTCGAGGCGCGGGGACACCGTCCCCGCCGTGAGCAGGTTGGCGCCGGCGAGGACGGTGATGGCTACGGCTCCCGCCGCGATCCACGCCGGCGGATCGGCATCGGCGGGCTCCAGGTCCTGGAGGGTCCAGCGCTGGAACACGAGGGTCATCACGATCAGGTAGAGGACGATGCCCAGCACGAACGCCGCCAGGCAGGCGAAGGCGAAGGTGTCGCTCGGGTGCTCGGGCAGCAGCAGCGCGCCGAGGACGGCGATCGACTCGGTGGAGACCGTCAGGAGGAACCAGGTGCCGTTGATCCCCACACCGGCCGCCGTCGTGGGACCCTTCACCACCGTGGCGATCAGGGCCGGGTAGAGCAGGACCAGCCAGAGCCCGATCCCGACCCACCACAGGGCCCAGGCCAGATCCGACCACCCGTGCACGACGATCGACGCGCTGCCGAGCACGTTGGTGGCCGCGACGGTCGTCAGGAAGGCGAACCCCTTGGCGTGGCTGGTCAGGTCGGCGACGAGCAGTCGGGGGAACCGCACGAGGCGGGTGACGGTCAGGATTACGAGAACGAGGTAGGCCACGGCCGCCACCCCGTAGAGGCCCTTCGCCAGCCAGGCGATGTCCTGCTGCACGGCAGCGACCGCGATGATCCCGGTGGCCATCACCATGGCGAAGTAGCCGGGGAAGAGCGTGACGATCGGGGATGTCGCGGTGTCCGCCGAGGGCGCGGTCACGCTCACGGCCGAAGGTAGTGGACGAGCGCGGCGGAGCCGCCGGCGAGGGCCACGGACACCGCCGCCGTGGCCCAGGCCAGCCCCTCCTCGTCGGTCTGGAAGGCCTCCACGGCGACGGTCAGGAGGAACACCTGGAACGCCACGAGGATGATCACATACAGCACCAGGGCCGACGTGGCCCGCCGGGATCGCTCGGACACCCTCACGGCTCGTACCCCAGGGCCCACACGACGTCATCGCGGATCTCGAGGTCGATGCGCCCGAGTGGGCGCGGTGGGGGCCCGGAGAGCACGGCACCGGTCCGTACGTCGAAGTTCCCCTCATGACACGGGCAGTGCCACCGGCTCTCCTCGGCTTCGTAGAAGACGACGCAGCCGAGATGGGTGCACTTCTGACTGAAGGCCACCATCTCGCGGTCAGCGAGCCGCACGAGGATGGCCGGGTCCGCGTCGGTGGGGTACGAGAACAGGTGGGTGTCCCCGACGGCCACGTCGTCGAGGGGAACGATCGCCCGCGGCTCGCCGGTGTTGACCGACCGGAGTTGGGTCCAGATCGCCAGACCGACGTTGCCGGCGGCCATCACGCCGGCACCGGCGACGAGGTAGCGGGCGAACTCCCGTCGGGTGACCTCCTCCTCGGCCGCAGCCTCGTAGGGGAAGTCCCGGGACCAGATCGGTTCAGCACGGTCCTCGTCGCTCACTATGCCCCCTCTTCCAGACCGAACGGGTCGTCGAGCCAGGTGCGGCGGTTGTCCCCGAGCACGTCGAGCGGACCGGCGGCCAAGTCGTCCACGACCGTGGCCACTTTCGTCCGCACGCTCTGGCGGCCGAAGAGCCAGTTGTCGACCAGCGCGCCCTGGCGGGTCGCGCGGAACTCCTCGGCCGTGCCGTACCAGAGCGCCTCGCTGGGACACACCGACGCGCACATCGGTGCGTACCCCTCGGCGGTGCGGTCGGTGCACATGTCGCACTTCATCATCTGGTCGAACTCGGCGACGTACTTGGGCACGCCGAACGGGCAGGCCAACACACAGTTCGAGCAGCCGATGCACCGCGGCTTGAGCGCCGACTGCACGATGCCGCCCTCGGTCTGCTTGATGGCGTCGGCAGGACAGACGTGGGCGCAGGTCGGGTCCTCGCAGTGCATGCACACCATGGGGGCCGTCTGGGTCGAGAGCGAACGGTCGACCCGCTCCAGGTGGATCAGAGACTGGCCCCGATGGGTGCCGCACTCCTCGCAGGCCTGGACGCAGGCCTCACAACCGATGCACCGGCTCTGGTCGATGACGAAGAGCGGCGCGTCGTCGACGCCGTACCGCGTCGTCTTCACGCCGACCCGTCGTGGAGGTCGAGGTCACGCTCGTCGGTGGTCCTCCGGCTCCCGCCGGCCCGCTCGACGCGGACCGCCGCGACCTTGAACTCGGGCATCTGCGACAGCGGGTCGACCGCCCGATTGGTCAGCTGGTTCGCCGCCTTCGCCCCCGGCCAGTGGTACGGGATGAACACCGTGTCCGGGCGGATCGTGGTCACGACGTGGGCCGGCAGGGTCATCGTCCCGCGCCGGGAGGTGACCGTGACGAGGTCACCGTCGACCACGCCGAGGCGCTCGGCCAACTGCGGGTGCATCTCGCAGAGCGGCTCCGGGTACTGGTCGACGAGGGAGGCGATGCGACGGGTCTGGGTGCCCGACAGGTACTGGCTGACGACGCGGCCGGTGGTCAGCCACACCGGGTAGTCGTCGTCGACCACCTCGGCCGACTCGCGGAACGGAACGGCGTGGAAGCGGGCCTTGCCGTCCGGATGGAAGAACGTCCCGCCCTCGTACAGGCGGGGCGTGCCCGGGTGGCCTTCCTCGGGGATCGGCCAGAACAGCCCGTGCTCGGCCTCGATGCGGTCCCAGGTCGCGCCCCGGTAGTCGGCTGTGCCCCCGGCCGACGCCAGGCGGAGCTCCTCGAAGATCTCCTCGGTGTCCGAGTATCGGAAGTACTCGCCCTTCCCGAGCCGGTCGGCGATGTCCAGCAGGATCTCCCAGTCGAGGCGAGCCTCCCCCGGCGGGGTCACCGCGGCGTTGATCTTGATGATCCGGCCCTCACCGCTGGTCGCCGTCCCCTCGTCCTCCTCGTGCAGCGACCCCGGCAGCACGATGTCGGCGTGCTGGCCGCTCTCGGAGAGGAAGAAGTCGATGACGGCGTAGAACTCCAGCTTGTCCAGCGCCTCGGCGGTGAAGTTGGCGTCGGGAGCCGACACCACGGGGTTGAAGCAGATCGACAGCAGGCCCTTGATCGTGCCGTCGTGGACGGCCTCGATGATCGCTTCGGCCGGGAGGCCCTTGCCCGGGATCTCGCTCTCGTCACACCCCCACACCCTGGCCACGTGGGCCCGGTGCTCGGGGTTGGTGATGTCGCGGTTGCCCGGGAGCTGGTCGCACTTGTGGCCGTGCTCCCGGCCCCCCTGGCCGTTGCCCTGGCCGGTGATGGTCGACACGCCACAGCCCGGCTTGCCGAACTTGCCGGTGGCCAGTCCCAGGTTGATGGCGCTGAGCACGTTGTCCACGCCTTTGGTCTGCTGTTCTATACCGCGGGCGTGCAGCATCATCCCGGTGGCCGAGGTGCCCCACCACTCCGCCGCCTCCTCGATGCGGGCCGCGGGGACGCCCGTGATGTCCGCCGCCCACGCCGGCGTCATGTCGGCCACGGCGGCGGCGGCCTCCTCGAACCCGAGGGTGTGGGCGTCGATGAACTCGTGATCCAGCCAGTCGTGGCGGACCAGTTGGTGCAGCACCGCCCCGAACAGGGCGGAGTCGGTGCCCGGGCGCACGGGCAGGAACAGGTCGGCGGTGCGGGCCAAAGGCACGACCCGCGGGTCCTGGACGATGAGCCGCGCACCACGGTCCCGGGCCCGCCAGATGTAACTGGTGGTGATGGGAAAGGTCTCGGCCACGTTGGAGCCGGCCACCCAGACGACATCGGCCAGTGGGATGTCGCTCCACGGGTTCGGGGCTCGGTCCCCGCCGAAGGCCTTCTTGTTGCCGACCCCGGCCGACACCATGCAGAAGCGGCCGTTGTAGTCGAGGTTGGCCGTGTGGAGGGCCAGGCGGGCGAACTTACCGATGAGGTAGCTCTTCTCGTTGGTCAGCGAGACCCCGGACAACATGGCGAAGGCGTCGTCGCCGTGTTCGGCCTGGATGCGCCGGATCTCGTCCACGACCCGGCCCAGGGCGGCGTCCCACGTGATCTCCCGGAACCCACCCGGCGCCGAGGGATCCCGCTCCATCGGGTGCAGCAGGCGGTCGGGGTGGCTGCCCTGCAGATAGCGCTTGACCCCCTTGGGGCAGAGCTTGCCCTCGTTGAACGGGAACTCGTACCACGGCTCGAATCCGACGACCTCGTTGTCGCGCACCTTGAGCTTGATGCCGCACTGCTGACCGCAGAAGCAGCAGTGGGTCTCAACCACCCGGTCGACCTCGAGGCCGGCGTCCCAGCCCCCGGGCGGGGTCCGGTTGAGGTGCGGGCCGAACCGCTCGATGAGCGCCTCGTCACTGATCGGGGGCCGAGCCATCAGCCGAAACCGCCGACCCGCGCCGACTGGGCGAGGGTCACACCGGCGCGGCGGCACGGCGGGCAGGTGCCCTGGTAGTCGCCGCCCCCGTCGATCGAGTAGTCGAACCCGACCTGGGGCAGCACCTCCCGGAGGTCTGCCACCTGCCGGGCGCTGGCGAAGTCACCGCCGCACCGACGGCAGACCGCGGCCGGGCCGTCGGCGTTCGCCCGGCGGTAGTAGGCCACCCCGAGGTTCCCCGGACGCTGGAAGATGTGGAACAGCTTCCCGAAGGGCAGGTAGGCCAACCCCAGGATCACCGTCAGGGCGTGGATGGTGTTGAGGGCCGAGTAGAAGCGTCCGTCGAGCCAGAGGCTGGAGACGGTCAGGAAGAGGCCGGTGACCGAGACGGCGAACAGGCCCGCCAGGGCCAGGAAGTCACCGCCGCGCTCGACGGCCAGCGCCCCGGGGTCGTGGAGGCGGCGGCGCAGGAAGATGAACACGCCGGCCAGTACGAGGACGGCGGCGATGTCCAAGGCATGGAAGAACAGCCAGCCCACGATGCTGCCGGCGTCGAAGTCGATCGTCCCCGCGGTGGCCACGTACACCTGGTAGCGGTCGGCCTGCTGGCCCACGCTCTCGAAGTGCAGGAGGCCGAGGGTGAGCGGGAAGGTCACCAGAGCGGCGAGGATGCAGCCCCAGAACACGAGCTGGTGGGCCAGCCAGCGCGATCGGGACCGGCGCCGGATGAACCCCTGGGTCAGGAGTTGGGAGGTGACGAGCGCCGGGAACGAGGCCAGGTTGCGGCCCGTGCCCGAGCGGAAGGCTTCCCAGCCCCTTCGGTTGAGCATCGCAGTCGGTGGCCGACGCAACCAGACGGCGTAGCGGTAGACGACACCGAACACGGCGAAGACGGTGCCGAAGAGATACCCGACGAGGGCCGGGTCGAACCAGGTGAGCCGCCCGCTGCCGACGAAGGTGATCGCCACGACCACCCCGACCGCGGCCAGCCCCCACGCCACACCCCGACGATCCAGCGGAAGATCTCTGCCCACGGGCCCCCCGACCTGTACGACGGTCACCCTACGACGCCCGTCGGCCGGGTGCGGGAGACGGGCATGGTCACGATCGCCGGCGCTCCTCCAGCTCGACCACCGCCGGGAACAGCAGGTTGTTCTCCTTGTGGACGTGGAGGTGGACGTCGGCCTCCAGCTCGGCCAGGCCCTCGTACAGCGCTCGGTAGCTGGCACAACCGTCGGCGGGAGCCGAGTAGCCGTCGGTCAGGAGACGCAGCGTCGCCAGGAGCTCGCCGGCCCGGTCGTGCTCGGCGAGCATCACCGAGATCGGGTTCTGCAGGGAGCCGCAGGGGAACGCCGGAGCGTTCTCGGCCGTCTCCAGCTCACGGATCATGGGGAACAGGACCTGCTCCTCCTTGGTCAAGTGCGGCTCCAGCTCCGCCCGCAGCTCGGCGTAGGTGGCCCCGACCTCAGCCAGCTCGGCGTGGCGGGCGCCGTGGGCGCCGATGACCTTCTCGACCAGCGCCGTCAGCCGACCCAACTCGGTGTGGAGGTAGGCGTGGTGGGTCGCCTCGAGGTGCCCGGTGAGCTCGGCCGGGCCCATCGCGGCCCAGTCCACCTGCGGGGCGGGATCGAGGTCGCCCAGTGCCTCGAGCACGGCGTCGACGTCGACACCGGCCGCAGCACAGGCCTCGTCGATGCGGCGACGGCCGCCGCAGCAGTAGTCGAGGGCGAACCCCTCGAAGACGCGGGTGGCCGCGGGGTCGGTGGTGACGACGTCGGCCAGCGTGCGGTCGGCAGTGACGGTGGTCATGGTTGGCTCCTCTCCTCAGCCCGACGTGAGGCTCACGCCGAGCGCAGTGACGACGACCAGGCCGAACCCCAGGGCCATCTGACGCATCCCCAGCACGACGGCCCGATCGGTGGGGCGGCGGGTGCTCAGCCGTTGGATGACCACCACCGCGAGGACCGCGACCGCCCCGGCGACGAGCTGCCGGTCCAGCCCGACGGCCACGGCGGCCAGGGCCAGGGCGAGGGTGTCGGCGGCGACGGCGGTCCGGGGATCCACCACGCGGTCGTGGAGCTCGGCGATGCGGTCCCGCACGTGGGGGATCGAGCTGACGACCCGGGCGGCGAGGACCAGCCAGAGGCCGGCCGCCAGCGCGCCGGACCCGCCGTCGGCCAGGACGATCATGGCCACGACCGAGCAGACGGCGACGGCACCGGCGACCTCGGGCAGGAGGTGGCGGCTCCGGGAGCGGACGTCGAACCACCCCTCGACCAGGATCAGCGGCGTCGCCAGAACCAGCGGGGCCCAGAAGGGGGACGAGGCCGTGACCACCGCGGCCCCGATCAGCACCGCGAGGAGACCGACCTCCAACGCCGCGATTCGGCCCGCCAGCGTCGTGCGCTCCAGGCGCCGGCCCCGGCGGCGGTCGACGACGGCGATCTTGAGCGGCGTCCGGGCCAGGAAGGCCACCACTGCGGCGAGGGCCAGCGCGAGACCGGCCCCGGAGGGGGCGACGAGGAGGCCGAGGAGGCCGGGCTCCACGGTGAGCCCCCAGCCGCCGTGCTCGGACGGCACCGCGACAGCACGGAGAGGCGAACGGGAGGCCGTGGGCGCGGGCGCCGCCGTGCTCATGACGACCGCCGGTCCGTCAGGGTCGACAACGGCGTCGCCGCCAGCTCACCGAGCAGCTGGTCCCGGGCGATGGACCACGGCCCGTGCAGGACGCAGGCCGTGTCCCCCGAACAGGGCCGGTCCTCGAGGACGCAGCGGCCCGTGTCGGTCCGGCCCTCGACGGCCTCGATGATCTCCAGCACGCTGACCTTCGACGGATCGACCACGGCCGTGTAGCCCCCGGACGGCCCCGGCTCCGAGCGGACCCAGCCCCGAGCCACCAACGGCGTCATGGCCTGGGAGAGGAAGCCCGGCGTGGTCCCGACCCGCTCGGCGAGCACGGAGGCCTTGGTGCGCTCACGGTCCTGAGCCAGGGCGAGCAGGGCCCGGGTCGCCAGGTCCGCCCGCCGGGTGATCTCGAGTCGCACAGTGACTGACTATATGACTCTACGGCCGCCGCGGTCCCGGGACCAATGTCACGATCCCGCCCCCGCCCTACGCTCCGCCCGTGGCCGACGCTCCTCCGTGTGACCCGGCGCTGCTGGACCAGGCCGTGGCCATCGCCCGCCGGGCCGGGGAGTCGACGCTGCCCTATTTCCGCTCGGTCGAGCTGGAGGTCGAGCACAAGCACGACGACACGCCGGTGACCGAGGCCGACCGGGGCGCCGAGCGGCTCGTGCGAGAGCTGCTCCACGAAGCCTTCCCCGACGACGCCGTCATCGGCGAGGAGGAGGACCGCAAGGAGGGGACCTCAGGGCGGACCTGGATCGTCGACCCCATCGACGGGACCAAGGCCTTCACGCACGGCGTCCCCCTCTACAGCACCCTGCTGGCCGCGGTCGACGAGCACGGGCCCCTGCTGGGGGTGATCTGCCTGCCCGCGCTGCCCGAGACCGTCTGGGCCGGCCGGGGCACGGGCTGCTTCCTCGAGGGCGAGCGCTGCCACGTCAGCGACCACTCGACCGTGGCGGGTGCCTACGTCACCGCATCCGCGCTCCGGAACTGGCCGACCGGGGCCCTCGACGCCACCCACGCCGCGGGCGCCTTCGTCCGGACCTGGGGCGACGCCTACGGCTACGCCCTCGTGGCCACCGGCCGCGTCGAGGCCATGGTCGACCACCAGGCGGCGATCTGGGACATCGCCCCCATGCCGGTGATCATCGGCGAGGCCGGGGGCCGGATGACCGACCTGCAGGGCATCGCCGACCACACGACCGGCAGCGGCCTGGCCACCAACGGCGTCCTGCACGACGACCTCCTGGCCCTGCTCGCCCCAGGATGACGTGAGCGGCGCGGCGCCCGCGGGCCTGAGCGCGGCCGAGGTCGCCGACCGCCGCGCCCGGGGCCTGGGCAACGACCTGCCCGCCACCAACACCCGCACCTTCGGCCAGATCCTCCGGGCCAACCTGCTCACCCGGTTCAACCTGCTGCTGGGCGGCCTGCTCGCGGTCATCCTCGTCGTCGGGCCCCTCAACGACGCCCTCTTCGGCGGCGTGCTGATCGCCAACGCCCTGATCGGCATCACCCAGGAGGTCCGGGCCAAGCAGACCCTCGACCGCCTCACGATCCTCTCCGCCCCCAAGGCCCGGGTCCGACGGGACGGCACCGAGACCGAGATCCCCGTCAACGAGGTCGTGCTCGACGACCTGCTCGAGCTGCAGCCGGGCGACCAGGTCGTGGTGGACGCCGAGGTGGTCGAGGCCTCGGGCCTGGAGATCGACGAGGCCCTGCTCACGGGCGAGTCCGACCCCGTCCTCAAGCGGGCAGGTGACGAGGTCCTGTCCGGCAGCTTCGTGGCCGCCGGCGGCGGCTACGTGCGGGCCACCCGGGTCGGCGCCGACGCCTACGCGGTGAAGCTGGCGGCCGACGCCAAGCGCTTCACCCTGGCCACCAGCGAGCTGCGCACCGGCATCGACGACATCATCCGCCTGATCAGCTACGCCATGGTGCCGACCGCCGCGCTCCTGCTGTGGAGCCAGCTCAGCGCCCACGAGGACTGGCGGGAGGCGGCCGCGGGCACCGTGGCCGGGGTCGTGGCCATGGTCCCCGAGGGCCTCGTGCTGCTGACCTCCATGGCCTTCGCCGCCGGGGTCGTCCGCCTCGGCCACCGGCAGGCCCTGGTCCAGGAGCTCCCGGCGGTGGAGACCCTGGCCCGGGTCGACGTCCTCTGCCTGGACAAGACGGGGACGATCACCGAGGGCGACATCAGCCTGGTCGACCTCGAGCCCGTGGACGGCCACACCGAGGAGGAGGTCCGCGCCGCTCTCGTCGTCCTGGCCGGGGCCGAGGCCAACCCCAACGCCACGCTGCGGGCCGTCGCGGCCGTGGTCGAGACCACCGCGACCGAACAGCCGCCCTGCGCCGTCGTCGTTCCGTTCTCGTCGGCCCGGAAGTGGAGCGGCGTCACCACCGGCGAGGGCACGACCTGGCTCCTGGGCGCGCCCGAGGTGCTGACCGACGACCCCGCGGTGGCCGCGGGCGTCGAGGGCCACGCCGAGGCCGGCCGGCGGGTGGTCCTCCTGGCCCGGTCCTCCTCGATGCTGGCCGACGACACCCTGCCCGACGGCATCGAGCCGGCCGCCCTCGTCATCCTGGCCGACAGGACCCGGGCCGACGCGGCCGAGACGCTCGCCTACTTCACCGAGCAAGGCGTCACGTTGAAGGTCATCTCGGGCGACAACCCTGTGACCGTCGCCGCCGTGGCCCGCGAGGCCGGCCTGCCCGGGGCCGACACGGCCATGGACGCCCGGGACCTGCCGACCGACGACGCCCGCCTACGCGAGGCGCTGGAGACCCACGCGGTGTTCGGCCGGGTGCAGCCCGACCAGAAGCGCCAGATGGTGCGGGCACTGCAGGCCGCGGGCCACACCGTGGCGATGACCGGCGACGGCGTCAACGACGTGCTCGCCCTCAAGGACGCCGACATGGGCATCGCCATGGGCTCGGGCTCCTCGGCGTCGAGGGCCGCCGCGCAGCTGGTCCTGCTCGACGGGTCCTTCGCCACCCTCCCCCACGTCGTGGCCGAGGGGCGCCGGGTCATCAACAACATCGAACGGGTGGCCAACCTGTTCCTGGTCAAGTCCACCTACTCGATGCTGCTGGCGCTGGCCGTCGGCGTGGTCCACGTGCCCTTCCCGTTCCTGCCCCGCCACCTGACCCTGGTCGGGAGCCTGACCATCGGCATCCCGTCCTTCTTCCTGGCCCTGGCCCCCAACGACCGCCTGGCCGTGCCCGGCTTCGTGTCCCGGGTGCTGCACTTCGCCGTGCCCGCCGGCGCGCTCGCCGCCCTGGTGACCTTCACCGGCTACGCGCTGGCCCGGGGACCGTTGGACCTGACCGTGGACCAGTCCCGGACGCTGGCCACCCTCGTGCTGGTCGGCGCCGGCCTCGTCGTCCTCGTCCGCCTGGCCCAGCCCTTCACCGCCTGGCGGGCGGGCCTGGTCCTGTCCATGATCGGCGCGTTCGCCCTCATCCTCCTGCTGCCCGCGGGCCAGGAGTTCTTCGCCCTCGAGCTCCCCCCCGCCGAGGGCTGGGCCGTCGTGGCCGCCCTCGTCCTGGCCTTCGAGGTCGGTTGGCGCCTCCTGCGCCGCTGGGTCCCCGCCCTCCGCCTCGCCGCGGCCTAGCCGTGGGCCGTTCTCAGCGGTACTCGGGGTTCGGGAAGTCGAAGCGGCAGCCCGCGTCCCAGGCGGAACGCTGGTTGCCGTGCACCGGGATCCCGCCCTGGTCCTTGAGCATCCGGGCCAGGTGCATGAGGTTCCAGGTCATGAACGTGGTGTTCCGGTTCGTGAAGTCGTTCTCGGGACCACCGCTGCCCTCGTCCAGGTACGACGGGCCCGGCCCGGCCTCGCCGATCCACCCCGCATCGGCCTGGGGCGGGATCGTGTAGCCGAGGTGCTGCAGGGAGTAGAGGACGTTCATGGCGCAGTGCTTCACCCCGTCCTCGTTGCCCGTGACCAGACACCCCCCGACCCGGCCGTAGTAGGCGTACTGGCCCACGTCGTTCAGCAGGTGAGAGTTCCCGTAGAGGCGCTCGATCACCTGCGTGCACACCGAGGACTTCTCCCCCAGCCAGATCGGCGTGCAGAGCACGAGGATGTCGGCGGCCATGACCTTCCCGAAGATGCCCGGCCAGTCATCCGCGTCCCAGCCGTGCTCGGTCATGTCCGGCCACACCCCGGTGGCGACGTCGTGGTCCAGGGCCCGGATCATCTCGACCTCGACGCCGTTGGCCTCGAGGATGCCCATGGAGATCTTGGCCAGCCCCTCGGTGTTCGACACCTCGGGCGAGCGCTTGAGCGTGCAGTTGATGAACAGGGCGCTCAGGTCCGAGTAGTCGACGTCTGTCGTCTCAGCAGCGGTCATGGTCATCCCGTCTCGCGCGGAGGTCTGACGTTACCGCTCCCCCGGCAGGCCGGACCTCTGCTCACTGACGTCAGCGCCGGCGGCCGGCACACCTGCGCCCGGCAGTCCACAAGGCGGCTCTACTGCTGGGGCTTCGACGGCGAAGCCAAGCTGGGCGACGGCCTGCCGACGACGAACCAGCCGACCCCCTCGGAGGTCGCCTCGTGACCTAGCGCGCGGCTTCGCGACCGGCGGCGAAGAACGTGAGGGCCTCGTCGACGGTCGGCACCTCGCGGAGCGCCGAGGAGACGCCGAAGGGCTCGTTCCAGAAGCCGCCGACCGGCGGCGGCGACCACGGGCCGACGTAGAGGTAGGGCCACGGGTGGCCGGCGTCGCCCGGGGAGAGGCCGTAGTTGACCTCGGCGAAGCTGGTGGCCAGGTCGAAGTGCTCGGGCCAGAGCTGGATCTCGTCGGGGTGGTCGTCCACGAAGTGGGCGCAGAGGACGACCAGCGCGGCGTAGCCCACCGCCGTCACCTCGGCCAGGAAGGCCGCGGCGTCGACGTCCACCACGAGCGCCTCGTCGACATCGGGCATGGGTTCCGGGCGGTAGAGGTCCGCGGGCATCCCCGGCGTCACGTCCACCAGTCCGCCCGCCGCGGCCAGCGTGGTGATGGGCGCCCGGACCTCGATGGTGCCGCCCGCGAGGTCGTCGTCGCGGACCACGACCTCGGTACCCACCACCATCGCCCGCCGTTCGACCGCCGCCCCGTTGCGGATGTGCAGGTAGTTCTGGGTGGCGAAGCCGCCGCTGCACTGCCGGAGGCCGATGCGGTGGCGGCCGGCGAACAGGGCGGCGCCCAGAACGTGCTCGCCGACGGCGTGCAGCGAGCGCCGGGTGGTGGCCAAGGTGTCGGGATCGAGCATTGCGACTCCGTCTCGGGGGTGGCGACGACGCTACGGCCTGTGTCGCCGCGGCGCCGCGGCAGACGGTGGAGCCGCGACCGGCCCGGACCGCCTCGGACGGGACCGCGAGGGCCAGACTGCGGGGATGCTGGATCACGAGGGGATCATCCGGGACGAGGCAGAGGCGCTGGCGGTCGCCGGCGAACAGGCCGACGGTGCCGCCGCCATTCCCGGGACCGACTGGACGCTGACCGACCTGCTCGACCACGTCGGGCGCCTGACCTGGTACTGGTCGGGGCGGACCCGCAAGGCGGGCGGCGGGGACTTCTACGACACCGATCGACCCGAGGGCACCGCCCGTCCGGACTGGCTGCGCCAGGGCACCGCCACCATGTGCGAGCAGCTGACCGCCGCCGCCCCGGACGCCGAGATCAAGACCTGGGCCGGGCTGCAGCCGCCGTCCTGGCTCTGGCGACGCATGACCCACGAGCTGGCCGTGCACTGCTGGGACGCCCAAGCCGCCGCCGGTGGCCCCGAGCCCGTCGCCACCGAGGTGGCCGAGGACGGCATCGACGAGCTGCTCGGCGAGTTCCTGCCCGCCGCTGACATCACCGGTGTCGGCGGCACGCTCCACCTGCACGCCACCGACGGCGACGGCGAATGGTTCGTCGATCCGACAGGCGACGGCCTGGCCTGGGAACGCAGCCACACCAAGGCCGACGTCGCCGTCCGCGGCACCACGTCGGATCTGCTCCTCGTCCTCTGGGGTCGCCGGGGCACCGAGTCCGTCGAGGTCCTCGGCGACGCCGAGGTCCTCACCCGGTGGCGGGACGCCACCCGCTTCTGACCCCGGACGCGACCGGGCCCCGGCCTTGCGGCCGGGGCCCGGAGGGTCTGTTGGTGTGACCACCGGCTGACCGTCATTCGTCAAACCGAGCGCCCACGGTTGCCGTCGACCCTCGTCCCCGCCAGGGGCAGCGCCGAGAGGCGCTAGAAGTCAGCTCAGGGCTTCCACCACGTCGGCGTGGCCCTGCTTGTGGATGGCCGCGACCTCGTCGAGGTCGAAGTGGTCGAGGCGGTCCTGCCAGTCGCTGCGCTCGCCGATGGCGGCGGCGTAGTTGGCCTTGCGCTTGGCCACCCGGCCGACACCGTCACGAGCGGGGGCGGGGGCCTCGTCGCCCTCGTACTGGGCCTCGATGCCCTCCTTCAGCATCTCCAACGCCTCGGAGCGGAGCTGGGAGATGCGGGACTCGGTCACCCCGAGGAACTCGGCCAGCTCGAGGCTGGTCCGACCCTCCAGGAAGTAGCCGATGATGACGAGGCGCTGCCGCTCGGGCAGCAGGTCCACGGCGTCCCGCAGGTAGGCGTGCAGCTCCCGGGTCTCCAGCTCCTCGAGGGGCTCGAGCTGGGTGCGGTCACAGAGGACGTCGACCAGGGTCAGGTCCTCCTCGGTGTCCTCGGTGACCTCGTGCTCGAGGGCCAGGACGACGGAGCGGAACATGCGGTCCTGGAGCCGGTTGAGCTCGTCGATCGACATGCCCAACTCCTGGGCCACCTCGGTCATGTTCGGGACCCGGCCCAGCTCGGTGGCCAGGCGCTGCTCGGTCTGCTCCATCTTGCGGGCGAGGTTGCGCACCGAGCGGGGCGCCCAGTCCGCGGCCCGCACGGCGTCGAGGATCGCGCCCCGGATGCGCTGTGCGGCGAACCGATCGAACGGCACGCCTCGGCTGGCGTCGTAGCGGCGGGCCGCCTCGACCAGTCCGAGAGCGCCGGCCCGAGCGAGCTCCTCGCGGTCCACGTGGCGGGGGAAGTGCACCGCCACCTGGAACACGATGTGTCGCACGAGCGGCAGGTGTTCTTCGATCACTTTGGCATCGATGGCATCGCCCATCAGAAGTATCGCCCTCCTGGGTTGTTGTAGCCATCGGGGTTACGGCGCGTCCCGCTGAAAGCTTTAGGACTTTCTCGGATTTCCCCGGGTGTCGCCGCGAGGACCCGAATCAGACGGCCTCGCCGCCTTCGAACGCGGCGGCCCGGATGCCGCGCTCGGCCAGATCGGCGAGGAGGGACAATGGATCCTCGATCGCGGCCAGACCGAAGGCGCCGTGCCGGACGATCGTGCCGTCGCCCACGGCTCGGGCGGTCACCGCGGCGACCGCACCGGCCGCCACGGCGGGACGGTCCATGGCCCCGTAGACGACCACGTGCCGCCCACCGGCCCGGGACCCGCGGACCTCGACCCGGATGGCGCCCGGACCGCCCTCGGGGTGGGGGCGGCGCATCATGGGAAGGCGAGCGGTCAGGCGGTCCCGACGGTTGGCGGCCTGCCGGGCGGTGACCCGGTCGAGGGCACCGAAGGCGTCGACCAGCAGGAGCGGGTCGGGCACGGCGGCCCGGTAGCAGTCCCGACCCCCGACCGGTTCGGGGAACCAGCACAGCTCCCGGCCCGAGCCCCCCGAGCGGGCCATCCAGCCGCCGTCACGCCAGTCCAGTCCGTCAGAGCCCAGGGCCCGGTGGTGCTGCTCGGCACAGGCCGGCCCACCCGTGCCGACCTTGGCCACGTGGACCTCGTCCACCTGGTCCAGGGCGCGGGCGGCGTGGCGGGCCAGCAGGCAGCTGAGCCCGGGCGCGAAGCCCGCCCCGACCACCACGGTGGCCGACCGCTCGACGGCCTCGGGATCGAGGTCGAGCAAGGCCCGCACGTCCCCGACATCGTCGGAGGTGGCCACCACCGAAGCGCCCTGGCGCAGCGCCTGGGTGCCGAGGGCGGCCTGGGTCCCGGCCGGAGTGGCCAACAGAACCACGTCGGCCTCGGGCACCTCGGCGCCGGAGGCCTCGGCCCCCGAACCCAGGAGGTCGGCCACCTTGCGTCGGGTGGCGGGATCGGCGTCGGCCACCACCACGGTGTCCACCGCGTCGGTCGAGGCCAGCTGACGGGCGGCGCGGGCCCCGGTGGCGCCGACGCCCACGACGGCGATCCTCATGGTCGCGCGGGGATCAACGCAGCTCGGGACCGTCGAGCTGGCGCCAACCGCCGTCGCTCGGCGGGGTGCCTCCCTTGCCCCGGACCCGGAAGGCGGCGGCGAACAGCCCGGCGACACCGACGGCGAGGAAGACACGGCGAAGTCGTTGCATGAGGCCCGGACGGTACTCGCCACCCGGCGATGACGCGACTCGCCGTGTGTCGAGCACACAGCCCCGGAAGTGGTGGGGCTAGTTGGAATCGAACCAACGACCTCGCCCTTATCAGAGGCGCGCTCTAACCGACTGAGCTATAGCCCCGGGACCGGACACTGTAACGAGGGATCCAGGCCAGAATCACCCTCCTATGGACCTGCTGGCCCAGGGGCGGGACTGCGACATCTTCGACCGGGGCGACGGCACGGTCCTGCGGCGGTCCCGCAAGGCCTACGACCAGGGACCGGAGGCCCGGGTCCTGGCGTACGCGGCCGAGCACGGCTACCCGGTGCCGTCGGTGCAGGCGTTGGCCGACGAGGGCCGGGACCTGATCATGGAGAAGGTCGAGGGCCCGACGATGGTCCAGGCCCTCGAGCGGCGCCCTTGGCGGGCGCGGGCCGTGGGCCGCCAGCTGGGCGAACTGCACAACCGCCTGCACGACATCCCGGGGCCGGACTGGCTGCCCCGGCTCCCCGAGGGCGACGCGCTCCTGCACTTCGACCTTCATCCCCAGAACGTGATCCTGTCCCCCCGCGGGCCGGTCGTGATCGACTGGACGAACGCCTGCGTCGGCGCGCCGGGGGTGGACATCGCCCGGGCCTGGGCCCTCACGGCCTGCGCCGACACCGACGTCGGGGGCGTGATCAAGCTGGCCCTCACGCGGGTCCGCCGCGCCCTCGTCGCCGGATTCGTGGACACCGCGGGGCGGGACGATGCCCGGGCCGGCCTGGCCTACGCGGTCGAGCTGACCCTGCTCGACCCCCACATCAGCCCGGTGGAACAGGACCGCATGCGGGCCCTCGTGGCCGCCGAAGCGACCTCGTCGGGCTAATCGGCCTTCTTCGGCTTCTTGCGCTTGCGGGCGTCGGCCAGGTCCTGCTCGATCATGGTGATGCGCAGGCCGCCGGTGATGTCACAGATCAGGTTGAACAGGACCGTCAACAGCCAGATGAAGAAGATGCTGGCGATGGCGACCACGGCGCCGGCCGAGAGCAGGGCCTCGAACATCTGCTCCGGGTTGAAGTTGAAGTCCTCGAACCCCAGGTCGATGATGAAGTCCTCGGTGTTCTCCACCGAGCCGGAGGTCACCGCGGCGCGCCAGACCAGCAATGAGGCCAGGACGACGACGCCCCAGATGCAGGCCACGAAGATGGTGGCCACCTTGAACACCGACCACGTGTCGATGTGGCGCACCACGCGACGCACGCGCCGGGCGGAGGCCTTCATGTCGGCCCGGTGCTTCCGGCGGGACGGCTTCGTCCTCACCGGCGGGACGACCAGTTCGGCGGCCGCCCCGTCGGTCTCGGCCACGACCTCGTCGGGACGGGCGTAGGGCCCGTCGGTCAGCAGGTCCACGTCCTCGTTGCCGTCCATCGCGACGGCGTCGCCCACGATCTCGGCGTCGGGGACGTCGACCAGCGTGTCGTTGGGGTCGTGCTCGACGGCGTCATCGTCCCCGTCCGGGGCGTCCTCTCCGGGCGCGTCCGTGAGATCATCGTCCTCCTCGAGGGTCGTCACGTCGCCCCCGTCTGGACCAGTGTCCGCCGGCACAGTTCGAAGTGTACGGGGTCACTGACGGGCAGGGGTTGGCACAGGCCGACAGCGGCGGCCACGGCGCGGAGGGTGGCCACGAAGGTGCGGGGGACGTCGATGGCCAGCCCCCGCTCGTGCATGGAGGTCCCCGGTGGGGCCACCGGGTAGGGATTCAGGTGGCGGTTCGCCCAGAGGGCCGCCTGCTGGGCGGGGCTGCGCCAACCTGAGCTGATCGGGACCGGGCGGCCGAGGAGCACCCCGGCCCGCGCGACGGCCGCGGTCATCGCGGGGGTCAGGCCCTCGGTGCCGTCACCGGCAGGGAGCGGGGCCTGGGCGCGGGCGACGGCATCGGCCTCACCTACCCGCACGGTGACCGTGGCATCCCCCACCGTGCCTTCGACGTCAGTCGTCGCCGATCCGTTCACCCGGGCCAACTCGGCGGCCGCCTCCGGGCCTTCGGCGGCCCCGGCCAGTGCGGCGGCGTCGGCCGCGGTCTGGGCCCGGGACTCGGCCAGGGCCCGGCTCCCCAGCTCACCCAGCAGCAGCGCGGTCCCCATCGCCGCGGCCATGATCACCAGCACCAGGGGCAGGGCCTGGCCCCGTTCGTCGTCTCGGCGCACACGCGCCTCCTCGGTTCCAGCCGGTCACGGGGAAGCGACAGGACCGATGCTCGGGGCGCCGAAAACCGGGGTCAGTCGGGCTCGGGAGCCTCGTCGACGGGGAGGGTCGGGACGGCGTCGCTCCTGGCGTCGTCGTCGGACTCACTGAAGACGGGGGCCACCGCGACCACCGTCTCGCCCTCCTCCAGCCGCATGACCCGGACGCCCGAGGCGTCCCGGCCCTGGGAGGAGATGTCCTTCACCGCGGTGCGGATCAGGGTCCCCTTGGAGGACACGAGAATGACCTCGTCGTCGATCTTGACCATCCGACCGGTCACGACCGGGCCCTTCTGGGGGGTCATCTTGAACCCCTTCACGCCCATGGTCCCTCGACCCTTGCGGGGGTACTTGTCGATCTTGGTCCGCTTGCCGTAGCCCCCTTCGGTGATGCAGAGGAGGTCGGCGCCGGCCTCGCTCACCGCACAGGACACCACCGCGTCGCCCTCCCGGAGCTTGAGGCCCCGGACACCGGCTGCGGTGCGGCCCATGGGCCGGACCAGGTCCTCGCTGAACCGGACGGTCTGGCCGCTGCGGGCCACCAGGAAGATGTCGGTGTCGCCGCCGGTCTGGATGACCCGCACCAGCTCGTCGCCGTCCTTCAGGTTGATGGCGATGAGGCCGTCGCGCCGGGACGAGTCGTACTCGGTGAACTTGGTCTTCTTGACCTGCCCGTTGGCGGTGGCGAAGAACAGGAACCGGCTGGTCTCGTAGTCCCGGGTGTCGATGATCGCCTGGATCCTCTCGTCCGGCTGCAGAGGGAGCAGGTTGACCATGGCGGTGCCGCGGGCCGTGCGGTCCTTCATCGGGATCTCGTGGGCCTTGAGGCGATACACCTTGCCCCGGTTCGAGAAGAACAGCAGGTAGGCGTGCGCCGTGGTCGAGATGACCTCGGTGACGTAGTCGTCGTCGCGCAACTTGGCGCCGGCCACGCCCCGGCCACCCCGGCCCTGGGTGCGGAAGGCGTCGGCCTGGACGGTCTTGATGTAGCCCGCGGCGCTGTAGGTGACGACCAGCTCCTCGTCGTCGATCAGGTCCTCGAGGTTCATCTCGCCCGGGTCGTGGGTGAGCTCGGTCAGCCGGTCGCTGGCGTGCTTGTCCCGGACCTCGCCCAGCTCGTCCTTGATGACCGACCGCAGCTTGTCCTCGTCGCCCAGGATGGCCTCCAGCTCGGCGATGGTCGCCCGCAGCTCGCCGAGCTCCTTCTCGAGGTCGGTGCGGCCGAGGCGGGTCAGGCGCCCGAGCTGCATGTCCAGGATGTGGTTGGCCTGGGTCTCGCTGAACTCGAAGCCCTCGCCCATCAGGCCCTCGCGAGCCTCGTTACGGTCGGCCGACGCCCGGATCAGGGCGATGATGGCGTCGATCATGTCGATGGCCTTGAGCAGGCCCTCGACGATGTGCTCGCGGTCCTTGGCCTTGGCCAGGCGGAACTCCGAGCGGCGCCGGATGACGTTCACCTGGTGGTCGATGTAGGCCTGCAGGGCCTGGACCAGGTTGAGCGTGCGGGGCACCCCGTCGATCAGCGCCACCGTGTTCACGGCGAAGTTCGTCTGCAGCGGTGTGCGCTTGTAGAGGTTGTTCAGGATGACGAGGGCGGGGGCGTCCTTCTTGAGCTTGATCTCGAGGCGGATGTCCTCACCGGCCGACGCGTTGTTGATGTCGGCGATGCCGGTGAGCTCGCCGGCGTCGACCAGCTCCTTGATCTTGAGCAGGACCGTCGTGGGGCTCACCTGGTAGGGCAGCTTGGAGACGACGATCATGTCGTTGCGCTTGCCCTCCTCGATCTCGGCCACCGCCCGCAAGCGGATCGAGCCCCGCCCGGTGCGGTAGGCGTCCAGGATCCCCTGACGACCCATCATCAGCGCACCTGTCGGGAAGTCCGGGCCCTTGATGAACTGCATCAGGTCGTCGGGCGTGGCGTCCGGGTGGTCGATGAGGTGGTTGGTGGCGTCGATGACCTCACCCAGGTTGTGGGGCGGGATGTTGGTGGCCATGCCCACCGCGATGCCCTGGCTGCCGTTGACCAGCAGGTTGGGGAAGCGGGCCGGGAGCAGCGAGGGCTCCTGGAACTCACCGGAGTAGTTGTCGACGAAGTCGACGGTGTCCTCGTCGATACCGTCGAGCATCGCCATGGCGATCTCGGCCAGGCGGCACTCGGTGTAGCGGGCGGCGGCGGGCGGATCGTCGGGCGTGCCGAAGTTCCCCTTGGGGTGGATCAGCGGGTGCCGTAGCGAGAAGTTCTGGCCCATCCGCACCAGGGCGTCGTAGATGGCCGAGTCGCCATGGGGGTGGTACTTGCCCATGACGTCGCCGGTGACCCGGGCGCACTTGATCGTGGGCCGGTCGGGGCGGGCGCCGAGATCGTGCATGCCCCAGAGGATCCGGCGGTGGACCGGCTTGAGGCCGTCGCGAGCGTCGGGCAGGGCCCGCGACACGATGACCGACATCGAGTAGTCCAGGAAGGAGCGTTCCATCTCCTCCTGGATCTCGATGGGCTCGAACTCCTCCTCGAAGAGGGTCTCGTCGCGGCCGGCGGGGGGTGGGGACGGGGTCATATGTCCAGGAACCTCACGTCCTTGGCGTTCGTCTGGATGAAGTGCTTGCGGCTCTCGACGTCGTCGCCCATGAGGACCGAGAGGACCTCGTCGGCGATGGCGGCCTGTTCGACCGACACCTTCAGGAGGGTGCGCTTGGTCGGGTCGATGGTGGTCTCCTGGAGCTCTTCCCAGTCCATCTCGCCCAGGCCCTTCAGGCGCTGGAACTCCTTCTTGTGGTTGGGGTTCTCCGCCATGAAGGCGGCCTTGGCCGCGTCGTCCTTCAGGTAGATCTTGTCCTTGCCCACGATCGTGGAGAACAGGGGCGGCTGGGCGATGTAGACGTGGCCCAACTCGACCAGCGGCCGCATCTGGCGGAAGAAGAACGTCAGCAGCAGGGTGCGGATGTGGCTGCCGTCGACGTCGGCGTCACAGAGGATGATGACCTTGCCGTAGCGGATCTTCTCGGCGTCGAACTCCTCGCCCAGCCCGGCGCCGATGGCGGAGATCAGGGCCTGGATCTCGTTGTTCTTGAGCATCTTGTCGATGCGGGCCCGCTCGACGTTGAGGATCTTGCCCCGGATGGGCAGAACGGCCTGGATGCGGGGATCCCGGGCCTGGGTGGCCGGGCCGCCGGCGGAGTCACCCTCCACGATGAACAGCTCGGTCTCGTGGCTGTTGCGGGACTGGCAGTCCCGCAGCTTGTCGGGCATGCCCGCCCCCTCGAGGGCGGACTTGCGGCGGGTGGCGTTACGGGCGTCGCGGGCCGCGGTACGGGCGGTGGCCGCGGCGATCGACTTCTTGACGATCTTGTTGGCCTCGGTGGGGTGCTCCTCGAGGAAGTCGCCCAGCTTCTCGTTCGTGGCCCGCTCCACCAGGGAGCGCATGGGGACGTTGCCCAGCTTGCCCTTGGTCTGACCCTCGAACTGGGGGTCCCGCAGGCGCACCGAGATGATGGCGGTGAGCCCCTCCCGGATGTCCTCGCCCAGCAGGTTGACGTCCTTCTCCTTGAGCAGGCCCTTGGCCCGGGCGTACTTGTTGACCACGTTGGTGAGGCCCTTCTTGAACCCCTCCTCGTGCATCCCGCCCTCGATGGTGTTGATGCCGTTGGCGAAGGAGTGCAGGCCGTCGGTGTTGTAGCCCGTGTTCCACTGGAACGCGAGCTCCACCTCCATCTCGTCCTCGATCTGGTCGAAGTAGCCGACCCGGCTGAACAGGGCCTCCTTGGAGGCGTTCACGTGCTTGACGAAGTCGACGATGCCGCCGGCGTAGCGGAAGACCGTGGGCTCGGCCGTGGGGTCCCGCTCGTCCTTGAGGCGGATCTCGAGGCCCTTGTTCAGGAAGGCCATCATCTGGAGGCGCTCGACCAGCGTCTGGGCCCGGAACTCCACCTCGTCGAAGATCGTCGGGTCGGGCCAGAAGCGCACGGTGGTGCCGGTGCGGTCCCGAGGGGCCCGGCCCGTGACCTTCAGCTTGGTCTGGACCTTGCCGCCCTTGGCGAAGTCCATGAAGTGGCGGTTGCCCTCGCGGTCGATCTCCACCTCGCAGCGCTCGGACAGGGCGTTCACCACCGAGACGCCCACACCGTGCAGGCCGCCGGAGACCTTGTAGCCGTCGCCACCGAACTTGCCGCCGGCGTGCAGGACGGTGAGGACCACTTCCGCCGCCGACTTGCCCTTGGTCTTGACGTCGGTGGGGATGCCCCGGCCGTCGTCGCGGACCTCACAGCCCCCGTCGGCCAGCAGGGTCACGTCGATGCGGGTGCAGTAGCCGGCCATCGCCTCGTCCACGGCGTTGTCGACCACCTCGTAGACCAGGTGGTGCAGCCCGCTGGGACCGGTGCTGCCGATGTACATCCCGGGCCGCTTGCGGACGGCCTCCAGGCCTTCCAGGACGGTGATGTCCTTGGCGGAGTAGGACGATGCTGCCTTGGCCACGCTGCCACGATTCTTTCGGCGTCGAGAGGGAGGGAGAAGTGCCCGTCAGCCTACCGCCGAGGGGCGACGTTTCCGACTCCGATCTACACCGAAAGTGAACGGAAATCCGTTGGTGTTCGGCCGGCGGCCCGGAGGTGGTGGGGTCGGGCTCAGGCCGCCCGGCCGTCGGCCTCGGCGAGACGGGCGCGCAGGCGCGATCGGAGCTCGGCCGTGTCCACCTCCCGGTAGGCCCGGCGACGGCGCACGACCACGAAACCGGTGGCGGCCACCCCCGCGAGCCCGGCCAGGCCCAGAACCTTCCAGAGCTTCACGTTCCGTAAGGTACCGACCCGTGGCGGCCCGGACCCCGAAGTCGATCCCCCTGGCCGAGGCCGCCGAGCTGACCTCCACGGGCGACCTGTGGCTGTTCCGCGGGAAGAGCCCGGCGGACCGGGCCATCCGCCTGTTCACCAACAGCCCGGTCAACCACGTGGCCGTGGCGCTCACCATCGACGACCTCCCCCCGCTGCTCTGGCACGCCGAGTTGGGGATGTCGACCGAAGACGTGTGGGCGGGCGCGCCCCAGCGTGGCGCCCAGCTCCACCGTCTGACCGAGGCCGTGGGCACCTGGGTCGACACGTACGGCCAGCGGGCCTACTTCCGCCAGCTCGACACCGTGGTCACCACCGAGATGGAGGACCGCTTCCTCCGGGTGGTCAACGAGTACGACGGCCACCGCTTCCCGCGCACCGGCAGCCTCGTACGCCGGGCGGCGCTCGGCCGGCTCCGCCGGGGTGTGCCCCTGGAGGACATCTTCTGCGCCGAGCTGGCGGCCCTGACCTACCAGCGCATGGGCCTGCTCGGCTCGGAGCGCCCGCTGAACTGGTACGACCCCGGCCGGTTCTGGTCCGGTGACCGCCTCGAACTGGCCCCCGGCGCCGTCCTCGGCGAGGAGATCGAGGTCCTCGTCTAGTGGCCGTGTTCGGCCTCGGCGGCGTCAGCCTCGGCCTTGGTGACGTGGACCGTGCCGTCGGGGTGCTCCGGGGGGCTGTACAGGGAGTAGATCTTCAGCGCTTCGCCGCCCGTGTTGATCACGTTGTGCCACACCCCGGCCGGGACGATGATCGCCCAGTCGTCCTCGACGTCGTGGGTCTCGTCGACCCGGTCCTCGGTGGCGCCGAACTCAGCCCGGCCCGTCCCCTGCTCGACGCGCAGGAACTGGTCGATGTCGTGGTGGGCCTCCCAGCCGATCTCCCCACCCGGCTCGATCGCCATGACCGTGAGCTGGGTGTGCTCCCCGGTGAACAGCACCGTGCGGAAGTTGGTGTTCTCCAGCGTGGCCTTCTCGACGTCCGCGACCCATCCGAGCATCTGCTGAACCTCCCTGTGGTGACCTACCCCTGAGCCTACGAGCCGTCGCCCCGGCCCGCAGGGGCCGTTGGTCACGGGTCGGGGAGAGCGCTCAGCCGAAGGCGATGATCACCGTCGTCGCCAGGCCGGAGACGGCGATGAAGGTCGTGATCAGGCGCGACTGCAGGCTGGCCATCTCCGTGCGGAGCTCGGCCATCTCGGCCCGGAGAAACTCCTTGGTGACCAGCTCGTCGCCGTCGCGGGCGGGGAACTCGGCCATCAGGGCCTCGGTGACCTCTTCACCCACACGGGTCGAGAGGTACTCGAACAGGACAGATCGGTGCTTCTGGGACAGGGCCATCGGGGCCCACCTCCGCTGAGGTCGGTGATCTGCGGGGGAAGCGTCACCAGCCCGAACCCTACCGGAGGAGGGTGATGCGGGCGAGGGGGTCAGCACCCCCCTCACCTGGGAGCCTGCACAGTTCCAGCCCACCGGGCCGGCGAACGATGATCGACCCGGTGGGACCCGTGGGCTTCGTCGCGTGGCAGGGCATCCAGCGCCGCTGGGCGTCCCTGCTGCTGCTCACACTCGTCCTCGGCCTGACCGGCGCCGTCGTCCTGGCCGGGCTGGCCGGCAGCCGTCGGGGTCGCTCCACCCTGGACGAGTTCCTCGAGTACCACCGCCCCGGGGTGGTCGAGGCCTTCGTCGACCCCTCCCTCCCCGTGGTTCGCCAAGAAGCCCTCCTGGCCGAGATGGTCGAGGCGTCGGGGTCGGCGGACACGTTCGTCTCCCTGGCCTCGGTGGTCGTCGCCCTCCCCGGCCCGCAGGGCGTCACGGGTCCCGGCACCGACATCACCGTGGCCGACGCCTACCTGGCCGGCGTGCCCATGCGAGACGTCCAGCGGGCGCTCGTCATCGACGGTCGCCTCCCCCTCGCCGACGGCGAGGTGGCCCTCAACGAGCGCCTGGCCGCACGCCGCGGGGTCACCGTCGGCGACGAGGTCGACCTCGCCCTCTTCGCCCCGGAGGACCTCAATCGGGTCGGCAACGGTGAGACCGCCGAAGCCACCGAGATCGTCGCCACCACCGTCGGGGCGATCGTGCGCACGCCGCTGGACCTCGCCCGCAGCCCCCAGGCGCAACCGGGCACGCTCTTCGAGGCCGACGAGGGTCGGGTCGTGCTCGAGCCGACGTTCTGGGAGCACCACGGGCGGGCCGCCGCCGCCTACGGCATGGGGACGATCGGCCTGCTCGCCCCCGACGAGCTCGCCCCCGCGGTTGCGGCGATGCGGGCCGTCGGGGGCGACCGGGTGCTGGTCACCACCGCCGGGTCCGAAGACCTGGCCAAGATCGAACCCGTCGGCGACGCCATCGACCTCGAGTCCAACGCCGTGCTCGCCCTCGCCCTCGTGGTCCTCGTCTTCGGGCTCGCCGTCCTCGGCACCGCGCTGGCCCGGGCGACCGGCGAGGATGCCGTCGACCGGCAGACCTTCGGCACCCTCGGCCTGACCCGGCGCCAGATCACGGCCTCGATCCTGCTGCGGGGTGGCCTGCTCACGGCACTGGCCACCGTCATCGCCGTCGCCGTCGCCGTGCCCGCCTCCTCGTTCTTCCCCATCGGCCTCGCCGGCGACGCCGAGATCCATCCCGGGGTCGAGGTCGACGGTCTGGTCCTCCTGGCCGGTGGAGTGCTCTTCTTCCTCCTGGTCATGGCCCGCATCGTCCTCGGCGCCTGGGCCGACCGCCGACCCGCCGACCCGCCCTCGGGCGGGGCCCTGAGCTCCCTGCCGGTCACACCGGCTGCCCTCGGCGCCCGACGGGTGCTCGCCGGGCTGGGGCGGGGCGGCGCCACCGGCCGCCTGGCGTTGGTGACCGCGATGGTCGGGGTGGCCGCGGTGTCCGGTGCAGCCACGTTCGCGACCAGCCTGGGGGGGCTGGTGGACTCCCCGGAGCGCCAGGGGTGGACCTGGGACGTCGTGGTCGGCAACTACTCGGACCAGGAGGCGGCGGACCTCGGGGCGGCGGCGCTCACGGCCAACCCCGACGTCGGCGCGTTCGCCCCCTACCAGTGGACGACCTTCGAGGTCGACGGTGAGATCGTCGCCCTGGCCGAGTTCGAGCCAGACGGCCTCGACGGGGTCCCCGTCGTCCTCGAGGGTCGGGCTCCCATCGGCGCCGACGAGGTGGCCCTCGGTCGGGGGACGCTGCAGGAGTTGGGCAAGGAGGTCGGCGACACGGTGGAGATCAGCGGGGCCGCCGTGACGGTCACGGCCACGGTGGTGGGCATCGTCGTGGCGCCGGCCACGATCGCGCCACCGATGGACCTCGACTCCGGCGGCGCGATCACCTTCGCGCTGGCCGCGGCGGCTTTCGGTGACGTGCGGTCCGACGCCCCCGCCGGGTACCTGGTCGACCTGCAGGAGGACGGCGACCGGGACGGGATGCTCGATCGGCTCCGCCAGGACTTCCCGGGAACGGTCCTCGGGCCCATGAAGCCCCTCGACGTCGCCGACCTCGAACGGGTCCGCGGCGTCCCGTACCTGCTGGCCGGTCTCCTCGGGACGCTGGCCCTGGTCAGCGTCATCGTGACCCTGGCCTCCGCGGCCCGCCGGCGACGACGCGAGGTGGCCGTCCTGCGGTCCCTCGGTCTGGCCCGGGATCAGCTCCGGCGGCTGGTCGCCGGCGAGGCCAGCACGTTCGTCTTGCTGGCCGTCGTCGTCGGTGTACCCGTGGGCGTGGTCGCGGGCCGGCTGCTCTGGACCCTGGCCGCCGACGGCCTCGGCAGCGAGGTCGGACCGGCCACACCCGTCCTGGCCATCGGCACCGCCGTCGTGGTCGTGCTCACGCTGGTGAACCTCTACGCCCAGGGCCTCGCCACCGCCGTCGCTCGGCGGCGTCCGGGAGCGGACCTCCGCACCGAGTAGGCAGGCGGATCAGTCCGCGGCGGGGACCACCAGGACGGGGATCGGGCTCCGGTGGAGGAGCTTGTAGGCCGTCGAACCGAGGATGGCCCCCATCAACGGGGTCTCCCCACGGGTGCCGATGACGATCAGCGTCGCGTCGCGTTCCCGGGCGACGTCGATGACCGCATCGGCGGGCAACTCCGGCACGGGCAGGGTCTCCACCGACACCGTCGAGTCCCCCAGGATCGCCTTGGCCTCGGCCAGTCGCTCCTCGCCGATGGCCTCGATGGCGTCCTTCTGGTAGCCGACCGGGCCGCCGGCCCGCATCGACGGTGGCTCGTAGCCGAACACGATCACCAGCCCCGCTCCGGTCGCCTCGGCCAGCCCGGCCGCGACCCCCAGCGCGGCCTTGGCGCAGTCCGAGCCGTCGTAACCGACGACGTAGTCCCCCATGTCAGTCCTCCTCCACGATCAGGGCGCCCTCGGCGATGGCCTCGCCCCGGGCGACCGCATCGGACGGGGTTTCGGCCTTCCGGTCGAAGAAGCCGGTCTGCTGTCGTCGCTGCAGCGCGTAGAACACGACGCCCAGCAGCATGAACGCGATCGCGATCACGACTGGCGGGCCGAGGCCGAACCACTCGTTGCCCGACTCGGAGTTCTCCGGCTGGGACAACACCGCGATCGACTTGACGAGCACCCAGGTCAGCATCAGGCCCCCGAGCGCCGGGAACACCCCGATGTAGACGAAGTTGCGCCAGCCGTCGAACAGGTGCTGGCGGTAGTACCAGACACAGGCCCAGGCCGTGAGCCCGTAGTAGAGGGCGATCATCAGGCCGAGGCTGAGCAGCGAGTCGCTCAGCGCATCCTCGCTCAGGATCGTGAGCCCGGCGTACCAGGCGATCGACAGGATGCCCATCCAGACCGTCGAGGTCGAGGGGGTGAGGTAGCGAGGCTCGATGCGGGCGAAGTACTCGGGGGCGGCGCCCTTGGCCGCCATCGACAGGGACGTCCGTGTCGTGGGCAGGATCGTGGTCTGACAGGACGCCATCGCCGAGGTCAGGACGGCGATGATCAGCAGCTTCCCGAGCCAGCTGCCGAGGACCTGGTCGCCCACGACGGCCAGGACATCGTCCTGGTCCGCCAGCGACTCGATGCCGGCGAAGGCCTGGACGGCGACCGACACCACCACGTAGATCCCCACCAGGACCACCGTGCTGATCACCGCGGCCCGTCCCGGCGTCCGGGAGGCGTCACTGCTCTCCTCGTTGACGGTCACCGCAGAGTCCCAGCCCCAGTAGATGAAGATGGCCAGCAAGAGGCCGTACACGAGATCGCTCTGGTCGGAACTGAACGGGTTGAGCTGCGTCCACGAGAGCTCGAAGCCCTGGATGCCGACCGGGTTGAGCCAGCTGAGGGACGGGTCGACCGAACCGTCGACGTCCCCGAAGTAGACCCGGACCAGGGCCACCAGGGTGAAGAGGCCCAGGGCCACGATCTCGAGGCCGAGCAGGAAGTACTGCGTCTTGGCCGAGACCTCGATGCCGATGTAGCAGATCCAGGTCACGATGGCGATGAACACACAGCCGATGACTGTCACCCAGAAGGTGCTCTCGGCGAGGCCGTCGGCGTCGAAGAGCAGGAACGTGTAGATCCCGGCAATCTGGGCGAGGGCGGCCATGACGATGACGTCGGCCACGATGATGGCCCAGCCGCCGAACCAGCCCGCCGTCGGGCCCATCGCCCGCGTGGCCCACGAGAACGTCGTCCCGCAGTCCGGGTCGGCACGGTTCAGGTAGTAGTACGCCGCCGCGGTGAAGGCCATGGGCACGAAGGCCAACCACATGATCGCCGGGGCCTTGAAGCCCACCACCCCGATGACGAAGCCCAGCGTCGCCGCCAGGCTGTAGCCGGGGGCCGTCGAGGCCACCCCGATGACGGTGGTCGAGAGCAGGCCCAGCGACCCACCCTTCAGGCCCTTCTCCCCCGCCCCCGCGCCGCCCGATCCCCCCGCGCCGGCCGGCGTGGTGCTCGTGTCGGTCATCCGGTCCTCCCCGATCGTCGGCGCGGACCCTAGGTGCTCGGTCCTCGCCCCGCTGGCGGGGCCGTCCCCTGGCGCCGGATCAGCCGATGAATCGCCCGGGCTCGCGCCGGTAGTCTCCGAAAGGTGACCCCGGCCGCCGACGTCGTCGCCCTGACCGAGGGTCTCCCCGATCGTCGACTGGCCGCCGGCGAGGTGCTCTTCGAGCAGGGCGACCGCACGGACCGCTCCGTCGCCACGCTCCTGGACGGCGTGCTTCGGGTCGAACTCGACGGCGCCGTGATCGACGAGCTCACCGTCACCGGGACCTTCGTCGGCGAGGTCGGCGCCCTCCTGGGCGCGCCGCGGACCGCGACGGTCCTGGCCGCGGTCCCCTCGACCGTGCGGGTCATCGGGGATCCCGGGACCTTCTTCGCCAGCAATCCGGAGCTGGCCCTCGAGCTGGCCCGCCAGCTCGCCGGTCGCCTCCAGCGGCTCATCGGCTACGTGGCCGACGTCCGCCACCAGTACGCCGACGCCGAAGGCCATCTGGGTCTGGTCCACGACGTGCTGGAGAGCCTGGCCTCGCGCCCGCCGGTCGAGATCGAGCCCGGCTCGGATCGGGCGCCCGACTACTGATCCGGTCCCGGCGCGGCGGCGCCGAACGTCATCTCCCCGGCGGCGTCGAACGACCACCACGCGGCCGTGTGCCGGTCCAGATCGAAGACCGTGTGGGTCGGCACCGGCCCGTACTGGTAGCCGCTGTTGAACAGCCAGGTCTCACCGCGTTGTTCGAACCAGGTGCCGCCGCTGACGAACGGGGCTTGGTGGATGTGGCCCCCGAGGACCAGATCCGGGGCGTACGTATCGATCAAGCGGGGCAGTTCGGGATCACCGAAATGGCGCGACCCGGTCCAGGACAACGGGCCTTCGGCCGGACCGTGGTACGCCCACAGCCAGTGTCCCGTCCGGACCGTGGCCGCCTCGGCGAGGTGCGCCTCCAGGCGTCCCAGGGTCTCCGGGCCTTCCCACCAGGCGCAGGCCGTGACCAGCCAGTCACCCACCTCGGTACTGGCCCCGTCGACGACCAGCCCGGCGGCGCGCGCATCGGCCAGCCAGCCGGTGACCTTCTCCCCGGAACCCGACCGGCGGTCGAGGTCGTGGTTCCCCGAGCAGACCACCGTCGGCGCCCGCTCGGCGAAGCGCGCGAGGTACTCGAGCACGACGGTGATCTGGGTGTCGAGGGGCACCGGGGAGCCGATGTCCAGCAGATCACCCGCCACCACCAGCAGGTCCACGTCGGTGGCTTCGGCCAGCACCCAGTCGAGCTTGCGGAGCTCGTAGTGCAGATCCGAGACGAGCAGGGCGCGCACAGGGACAGTCTCGCAGCCGGCGTCGTCCCTTCCGGCGCCGGCCTCAGGTCGCCGGCTTGATGCGGACCTGGAGGCCGGTGACGACGCCCGCACCGAGGACCGTGGCGAGACGCTGCACGAGCTGGCGTTCCTGCCAGGCCAGGTGGTCGCCGTAAGCGGGGTCGTCGGCCTGCACGACCAGGATCCCGTGGCGGACCCCGACGGGCTGGGTGTGCGCCGCGAGGTCGCGGCCCACCACCTCGGCCCAGCGGGCCAATAGGGAGTTGGTCTCCTGCACCGGCGCCGACCCGAGGTCGTCCAGGAGCCGCTCCAGGGACCGGCGCATGGGTTGGGGCGTCGTCCGTCGCGGCTCGGTCACGGGAGGATCTTCCCACCCGCCAGTGACAGCCGCCGATCCGGGGCGATGCCGTCGGGCAGTTCGCCGGCGGTGGTGAGCAGGGCCTGGCCCTCAGGGAGGAGCTCGATGAGGGCGCGGCTGTGGCCGGCGTCGAGTTCGGAGAACACGTCGTCGAGGAGCAGCACCGGCGGCACCCCCACCCGGTCGGCCACCAACCGGTGCACCCCCAGGCGCAGGGCCAGCGCCAACGACCGCTGCTCGCCCTGGGAGGCCTGGGTCCGGGCCGGGAGCCTCCCGAGGACCAGCTCGATGTCGTCGCGGTGAGGGCCGACCGTGGAGACCCGGCGCTTCAGGTCCTCATCCCGCGCCGCGGCCAGCGCCGCCGCGAGGTCGGGGGCACCGGCCCACGACGGGCGGTGGGTGACACCGACCTCGACGGGCGCGCCCGCCAACCGGCCGTAGGCCTCGGTCACGAGGGGGGCCAGGGCGGTGGCGATCTCGGCCCGGCGGGCGCCGATCTCCTCCCCCACCGCGACCAGCTTCTGGTCCCAGACGTCGAGGGTCAGGCCGACCTCCTCGGTCAGCCGGCCCCCCGCCTGCTTGAGCAGCGTGTTGCGTTGGCGGAGCACCCGCTCCAGTTCCAGGCGGAGAGCGTCGTCACGGGGCCGCAGTTGGACCATGGCGTCGTCCAGGAAGCGGCGTCGCTCCCCCGGCCCGCCCTTGACCAGCACGAGGTCGTCGGGCGTGAAGACGCTGACCCGGAGAGCATCGAGCAGGTCCCGGCGCCGGGCGCCCCGTTGCCGGTTGAGCTGGGCGACCGTACGGCCGCCGATGATCTCGCATTCGATGAGCAGTTCCCGCCCGTCCCGCTCGACCTCACCCCGCACCACCGCGGAACCGGCGCCGGCCCGCACCAGCAGGTCGCCCGACGCGCCACGGAACGAGCTGAGCGTCGACAGGAAGCCGATGGCCTCGAGCAGCGCCGTCTTCCCCGCGCCGTTGGGCCCGGTGATCGCGGTCAGTCCCGGTGGCAGCTCCAGCTCGTCGTGCTCGTGGTTGCGGAAGTCCGTCAGCCAGAGGCGCCGGAGTCTCACCTTCGGCGTCCGCTCGTCAGGTCACCCGCACGGGCATCAGCAGGTAGAGGAACTCGGTGCCCTCGACCGCCTTGATCAACGCCGGCTTGAGGGCGTCGAGGGTCTCGATGCGCAGTTCGTCGCCCGGGCACACCTCCAGGCCCTGCAGGAGGTAGTCGGGGTTGAAGGCCACGGTGAGCTCGGTGCCCTCGAAGCTGGCCTCGACCGCGTCGTGGGCCTGGCCCACGTCCTGGGTCACCGCGAGCAGCTCGAGGTCGCCCTCGGGCTTCATGACCAGACGGACCGGCGTGGCCTCGCGAGCCAGGAGCTTCACCCGGCGCAGCGCCTCCAGGAGCGGGGCCCGGCCCACCGACAGCACGTTGGCCTGCCCACTGGGGATCAGGCCCTGGTAGTTCGGGAACTCCCCCTCGATCAGCCGGGTCACGAGCCGGGTGCCGGCGATCTCGAACACGGCGTCGCGCTCGCCCAACACGAGGGTCACCTCGCCGTCGTCGGGCAGAACGCGGGCCAGTTCGGCCAGGGCCCGAGACGGGACCAGGACCTTCTGGCCCTCCGCCAGGACCGACGTCCCCGGCATCGACCGCACGGCGAGGCGGTAGGAGTCGGTGGCCACCAGCTTGAGGCCGTCGTCCTCGGCGCTGAGCAGGACTCCGGTGAGGATCGGCCGGGAATCGTCGGAGCTGGCGGCGGGGATCACCTGCTTGAGCGCGGCGCCGAAGGCCTCGGCCGACAGGGTGACCGAGTCGCCCTCGGGCTGAGCCAGGCGGGGGAACTCGTCGGCCGGGATGAGCCGGATCTCGAACTCGGCCGAGCCCCCCGTCACCCGGGCCTGCTCATCGTCGGTCTCGAAGCGGACCTCGCCCTCCTCGACCGAGCGGACCACGTCGGAGGCGAGGCGGGCCGGCAGGACGACCACGCCGTCCTCGCCGCCATCGACGCCGATGGTGACCGAGATGGTCAGATCGAGGTCGCTGCCGGTGACCTCGAGCCGGCCGGCGCTCAGCTCCAGGCGGACCCCGGAGAGCACGGGCAGCGCGCCGCCCCGATTGGCCACCGCTCGCCCGGCCGTGCCCAGAGCCTCGGCAAGGCGGTCCCGTTCGCAACGGAACTTCATCGAGTGTTCCTGCTTTCGTTCATGGAGAGATCTCTTGGTTCCAGGGAAACTACTAAGTCCTGTGGATTGTGGATGATCATGCGTTTCCGCTGGTCAGGCCGCGGTTTTCTGTCCCCACTCGATTCCCACCCGTTCACCGGCCCGCGGGGGACGGCGACGGGGCTTGGGGAGAAGTGCCGGGTTGTCCCCACGACGTCCGGTGCCGGGCACCCGGTTGTCCACCGGCCGTCCCTGTTCCCGTCCCCAGGCTCATGCCGGCTGGCGGAGCGTGTCGATGAGGTCGGTGACCTGCTCGTACAGCTGGCCACGCTCGGCCATCAGGTCCGAGACCTTGCGCACGGCGTGGATGATCGTGGTGTGGTCCCGGCCGCCGAACTCCTCGGCGATGGCCGGGTAGCTGAGGTCGGTGAGGTCCCGGGCCGCGTACATGGCCACCTGTCGGGCGGTGACCAGCTGGCGGCGTCGGTTGGGCCCGATGATCTCGTCGACGGGGATCCCGAACTTGGCCGAGGTGGTGGCCAGGATGTGGTCGATGGTGATCGGCTTCGGCCCGGTGTCGCCGAGGATCGGGGCGAGCACCTCCTGGGCGAGGGTCATGGTGCACGGCAGGTCGTTGAGCCGGCAGTAGGCCGTGAGTCGGTGCAGCGCCCCCTCCAGCTCGCGGATGTTGGTCTTCACGTTGGTGGCGATGAACTCGAGGATCGGCTCGGGGACGTCGACCTCGGTGCGCAGGGCCTTCATCCGGAGAATGGCGAGGCGGGTCTCGAGGTCCGGCGGCTGGATGTCGGTGACGAGGCCCATGACGAAGCGGCTGCGCAGCCGGTCCTGGAGGGTGGCGATGGCGTCCGGGGGTCGGTCCGAGGTGAGCACGATCTGGCGGTTGGCCTCGTGGAGGGCGTTGAAGGTGTGGAAGAACTCCTCCTGGAGGCCTTCCTTGCCCTCGAGGAAGTGGATGTCGTCGACGAGGAGCACGTCGATCTCGCGGTAGCGCCGCTTGAACTCGGTGGTGGTGTTGTTCCGGATGGCGTCGACGTACTGGTAGAGGAACAGCTCGGTGCGGACGTAGCGGACGACGAAGGTCGGGTAGTTCTGCTTGATGTAGTTGCCGATGGCGTGCAGCAGGTGGGTCTTGCCCAGCCCGCTGGGTCCGTAGATGGTCAGCGGGTTGTAGGAGCGGGCCGGCGTCTCGGCGACGCGGAGGGCGGCGGCGTTGGCGAACTGGTTGGAGCTGCCGATGACAAAGGTCTCGAAGGTCTGCTCGGGCCGCACGTCGGCGGGGCCGGCGGAGACGGTGAGCTCGCCGTCCAGGCCGTCGGGCGGGACCGGGAGCTCGTCGAGCAGGGGGAGCTCGTCGAAGGGATCGGCGCTGTGCTCGTCGAGCCGGGAGGGGTGGGGCAGGTCGAGCAGGTCGGCCTCGACGGGGTCGGTGTCCACCACCACGAAGCGCAGGTCGGTGATCTCGGGGGCGTGTTCGGCCAAGGCGTCATCGATCAGCGGGCGGTAGCGCATGTCGAGGCGCTCACGGGCCATCACGCTGGGGACGCCGAGCACGAGGGTGCTGCCCTCGACGTCCAGGGCCTCGGTGGGCTCGAAGTACATGAGGAAGACGCCGCCGGAGACCTGTTGCTCCAGTTCGGCGCGGCAGCGTTCCCAGAGGTCGTGTGCGTGTTCGTCGGTCACCAGACAACAGCTCCCCAGCCAAACCCGGTCATTTGTCATGTGAAAGGGCGTCCACAAGCTGTGGACGCCCCTGTGGAAAACAGCGAGCAGGGTCGATCGTCGCTGACCGAATCGTCCTGGCCACCACTGCCGTTCTCGATGTCCCCGGCCGGTCCGACAGGTCGGGCTCGGCTCGGTCGCGCCACCTGTCGACGCCGGGCGGGCAACCTAGCACCGCACTCCGGGGGCTGCGAGACGAGGCCGTTCTCCCTGGTCAGAGCCTGATTCCGCGATCTGGCCTCCGGATCTGTCCACAGGCTGACGTCGCTCCCGCCGACGAGCTGGTCCGGAGCCATGGCCCGTCCCGGCCGCCGCGCCGGCCCCCTGGTTGCCGCTGGAGGCCGCGCGGTCTAGCGTGGCGCTGATCGTCTGCCGGGTGGACCGGTCGACGATACCGGCCGTCAGCATCTTCAGGCGGTCGGGCGGGTGCCCCGTGTGATCTCCCGTCGTCTCGGGTGATCCGGTGGGTCCCGCACACCGCTCGCCGCTGCCCGGCATCTACCCCGGCCGGGCCGGCCCTTGGAGGACCAGATGAAGCGCACGTACCAGCCCAACCGCCGCCGTCGGGCGCGGAAGCACGGCTTCCGTCAGCGGATGTCGACCCGGGGAGGCCGGGCGATCGTGCGCTCTCGCCGCCAGCGGGGCCGCGCTCGCCTCTCGGCCTGATCCCGGTTCCGTTGGGACCTGCTCGACACGTCTGGTGTCCAAACTCCTCGTGGTGCGTGGCCGTGAGTCGTTCGCGGCCCTGTCGCGCCAGGGCCGCCGGGTGCGCGAAGGCCCGCTGACGGTGATCTACCGAGCGGACGCGACCGCGCCCCGGGTGGCCTTCGCCGTGGGCCGCACCGTCGGACCCGCGGTGGTCCGCAATCGCTTGCGGCGGCGCCTGCGGGTGCTCTGGGGCGGAACCGCCCCGGCCGGCGGCGACTACCTGATCCTCGCCGCCCCCGCGGCGGCGGGGCTCTCCTTCGCCCAGTTGGGCACCCGCCTCGACGCGGCCCTGAGCCGGCTGGAGCCGGCGCCATGAGCCGGCCGGGGCGGGTACTCACCGCCCTCATCCGCCTCTACCAACAGGCCCGGGCCGGCCGGCCCAGCCCCTGCCGCTTCTTCCCGACCTGTTCGGCCTACGCCCTCGAGGCGGTCGAGGTGCACGGTGCTGTCCGGGGCAGTGCCCTCGCGGCCCGGCGGCTCTGCCGTTGCCACCCGTGGGGCGCTCACGGCATCGACCTGGTGCCCGAGCCTCGCCCGACCCCCTCCCCCGAGCAGAAAGCGGTCTAGATGTTCGAACCCCTCGCCAATCTCATGGCCTGGTTCTATGAGATCTGGCCGTCCTACGGCGGCATGATCATCCTGCTGACCCTGACAGTGATGCTCGTTCTCACTCCTCTGACGCTGCGCGGCACCAAGTCGATGCTCCGCATGCAGCAGCTGCAGCCCGAGATGAAGCGGATCCAGAAGGAGTTCAAGGACGACCGCCAGCGCCAGAACGAGGAGCTGATGGCCTTCTACAAGGAGAACGGCATCAATCCGCTCTCCTCGTGTGTTCCGCTGCTCATCCAGATGCCGGTGTTCATCATCCTGTACCGGGTCCTCAACGGCCTCACGGCCGGCCAGGCCGACAGCCCGGAGACGGCCCTGTGCCCGACCGGTGGCTGCTTCGATCCCAAGTACCTGAACGAGAGCTCCGATCTCTACCAGAGCCTGGCGTCGCACACCACGATGGACTGGCTGGGGATCAACCTGGCGATCAGCCCGTCGGATGCGCTGAAGGACAGCTTCACCACCTTTCTTCCCTACGCGGTGATGATCGCCGTGGTCCTGATCTCGGGCTACGTCCAGCAGTGGCAGATCCAGGGCCGCAGCCAGAACCAGCAGAGCCAGAACCCCCAGCAGCAGATGATCATGAAGATCCTGCCCGCCTTCATCGGTGTGATCTCCTTCGGCCTGCCCGGTGCCCTGGTCCTCTACTTCGTGACGTCGAACCTGTTCCGGGTCGGTCAGCAGTGGGTCATCACCCGGACGATCTACTCCGACGAGGCCATGGCGGCCGGCGTCATCGAGACGTCCTCAGAGGAGAAGGCCGAGAAGGCCGAGAAGCCCAAGAAGGCCCTGGGCCCAGCCGAGAACGGAACGTCGGCCGGCACGAAGGGCCGAGCCACCCCGCCGCGCAACGCCCCGCCGCCCAACACCAAGGGCAAGGGCAACAACAAGCGCACGTCCTCGGGGCGCGGTGGCGCCACCCCGTCGCTGCCCCAGCCCCGTCCCCGCAAGAAGAAGAGGTAGATCCGTGGAGTGGGTACAGACCACCGGCAAGACCGTCGACGAGGCGAAGGAACGAGCGCTCGACGAACTCGGCGTCGATGACCGTGATGCTGAGTTCGAAGTGCTCGAGGAGCCCCGCAGCGGCCTCTTCGGTTTCACCCGGGCCGAGGCTCGGGTCCGGGCCCGGGTCAAGCCGACCGCGCCCCGTCCCAAGCAGGAGCGCGGCCGGCGACGGTCGGGCAGTGGCGGGGGCGGTGGACGCAGCCGTTCCGGCGGCGGCAACGGCGGCGGCCGTAGCCGTTCCGGCGGCGGCAATGGCGGCGGCCGTAGCCGTTCCGGCGGCGACCGCAACGGCCGCAACGACGACGCCGACCGCAATGAGGGCGAGGACCGGGAGGAACGCACCGAGCGCAGCCGGGACGAGTCCTCGGACCGGGACCGCTCCCGTTCCGGCGGTCGGGGCGGCGGTCGGGACCGCTCCCGTGCCGACAGCTCTCGCGAACGCTCCCGTTCGAATGATCGACCCAAGGAAGACAAAGGGGAATCCATGACCGAAGCCAGTGTCCAGGAGCAGGCAACCGCTGCCGAGGAATTTCTCTCCGGCCTGGTCGGCGCCTTCGGGCTGACGGCCACCGTGACCTCCGAGGAGGTGGACGAGGCCGTCGAGGTCCGCATCGACGGCGACGACCTCGGCTTACTCATCGGACCGAAGGGTCGGACGCTCTGGGCCCTGCAGGAGCTGACCAAGACCGTGGTGCAGCGCCAACAGGGCGGCGGGCTCTCCACCCGGATCCGGGTGGACGTCGCCGGCTACCGGGAAAAGCGCCGGGCGGCGCTCGGGCGCTTCACGCAGGACGCGGCCGCCGCCGTGCTGGAGTCCGGTCAGGCCCGAGCCCTCGAGCCCATGGGCGCCGCTGACCGCAAGGTCGTGCACGACACCGTCAACGACATCGACGGTGTTGTTACCCGCTCCGAGGGCGAGGATCCCCGTCGCCGGGTCGTGATCGTCCCTGAATGAGGTCCTGAGCGCCGTCCTGGCCGAGGCCCAGCGTCTCGGCTGGATCGGCCGGGGTCCGCTCGAGGACCAGCTCCGTCATGCCGGGGCCTTCACCCAATTGCTGGGTGAAGGCCCCGGTGTTGTTTTCGACCTCGGCTCGGGGGGTGGTCTACCGGCACTCCCCTGCGCTCTGGCTGCCCCCGGGTGGTCCTGGGTCCTCGTGGAGTCTCAGCTTCGCCGGGTCGACCACCTGGTGTCCGCCTGCCGGCGTCTGGACTTGGTGGACCGTGTCGAGGTCCTTCATGACCGGGCCGAGGACGTGGGCCGGGATCTGGCCCGCCGGGGCACGGCCGATGCGGTCACGGCCCGCTCGTTCGGCCTCCCTGCGGTCGTGGCCGAGTGTGCCGCGCCCCTGCTTCGGGTAGGGGGCCGCCTGCTCGTGAGCGAGCCCCCGGACGCCCCGGCGCGCTGGCCGGCCGACGGCCTCGGGGTGCTCGACCTCTCACCGTCGGAGGCCAAGAGGATCGGCGGCTTCGCCTTCGTCGAGGCCGTGCAGGTCGCACCGTGTCCGGTGACGTATCCCCGGCGCCCGGGAGTCGCGAGGAGATCGCCACTCTTCTGAATAGTTTCCCATAAAACATCCTATTCAAGGCGGAAATTACTGTTTAACGGGAAACGCCATCCTCCCGGTGGTGCACCTCGGCGTCATGATTGCGAACGGGCTCTCGACCACCATGACCCGCACACTCGCGACTACCCGGATCGACCGTCTGCCCGGCCTCACCGACGACGAGCCGTTCGCACATGAGCACCCGGCCCGGGCTCGTGCCCACCGGCCACCTCTGCGTCGCTTCGACGGTCCAGCTCCTGCTCAGGACATGGACAGGACACCTACAGGGTGTGCTGGGCCGCTCCCACGCCCGTCAAACGCTTGGTGATCGGGAGGAGTTCGGCCTCCAGGACGCCTGGCGGCAGGTCTCTGGCCGGAAGCTCACGGTGTGGGCGACGCCGAGATCGTCCCCTGGCGCGACGGTCCTTGTAACCGGGTGAGGAAACGGGCAGGATGGGCGTCTGATGGCGAGAACCCGTGGTCGTGATCGCGCGCGTGCCGAGGACGATGAGAGAGAGCCGGCCAAGGTCCCCAACCCGGACCTGGACGTTCCCCTGCCCCGGCCCCTCCACCCGCGGATCATCGCCGTGGCCAACCAGAAGGGCGGTGTGGGCAAGACGACCACCGCCGTGAACCTGGGCGCCGGACTGGCCGAGCGGGGACTGCGGGTCCTCGTCGTCGACCTGGATCCTCAAGGTAACGCCTCCACGGGCCTGGGCCTGAACATCCGGGAGCTGGAGGCCACGATGTACGACGTCCTGCTGGACGACGTGCCCATCGAGGACTGCATCGAGCCCAGTGAGGTCCGCAACCTCTTCGTCGCCCCGGCCAGTCTGGACCTGGCCGGCGCCGAGATCGAGCTGGTGGCAGCCATGTCCCGGGAGCTGCGACTCCGGTCGGCCCTGGCACCGGTCAAGGAGGACTACGACTACATCCTCATCGACTGCCCCCCCTCTCTGGGGCTGCTCACCCTCAACGCCTTCGCCGCAGTGGGCGAGGTCCTGGTGCCCATCCAGTGCGAGTACTACGCCCTGGAGGGCCTGGGCCAGCTGCTGCACAACGTGGAGCTGGTCCAGAAGGCCCTCAACCCGACGCTGGAGGTCAGCACGGTGGTGCTCGTCATGTACGACGCCCGCACGACGCTGGCCGAGGATGTGGCCACTGACGTGCGCCAGCACCTGGGGGCCAAGGTCACCGATACCGTGATCCCCCGCACCGTGCGGCTCTCGGAGGCACCCTCCTACGGCCAGCCGATCACCACGTTCGATCCGAAGTCCCGAGGAGCCTGGGCCTACCGGCGCCTGGCCGAGGAGGTGGCCAATCGTGGCGCGACGTAGCGGATTGGGGCGGGGCCTGGGCGCCCTGATCCCCGAGGACAGCGAGGAGGAGATCGGCGCCAGTTTCCAGGAGCTGCCGATCGACAGCATCGTCCCCAACCCCTTCCAGCCCCGGGAGGAGTTCGACGAGGGCGGTATCGCCTCCCTGGCCGATTCGATCGAACAGGTGGGGGTCCTCCAGCCCATCCTGGTGCGCCCGGCCGCCGACGGTGGCTACCAGCTCATCGCGGGAGAGCGTCGCTGGCGGGCAGCCCTGCAGGCCGGCCTGACCGTCATCCCCGCCATCGTGCGGGAGGTCCGGGACGTCTCGGCCCTGGAGCAGGCCGTGATCGAGAACCTGCATCGCCAGGACCTGAACGCCCTGGAGGAGGCTGCCGCCTACCAACAGCTGATCGACGACTTCGGCTTCACCCAGGAGCAGCTGGCCCAGCGGGTGGGCAAGAGCCGCCCGTCGGTGGCCAACACCCTGCGCCTCCTCAACCTGCCGCCCGCGATCCAGGGCCTGCTGATCGACGGGCGCCTGGCGGCAGCCCATGCCCGGGCGCTGCTGCCGGTCGAAGACCGGGCCGACCAGCAGGCCCTGGCCGAGCAGGCCGTGGCCGAGGGCTGGTCGGTGCGCCAGGTGGAGCAGGCGGTCAAGGATCGGGCCAGCGCCCCCACACCGAGCAAGGGTCCCGACGACCGGTCTGAGCCCGGGGCCACCCGCCCGGCGGCCCTGCTGGAGCTCGAGGAGCTACTGGCCAGCCACCTGGACACCCGGGTGGCGGTGCAGACCGGGGCCAAGCGGGGCAAGATCGTCATCGAGTTCGCCGATCTGGACGACCTCGAGCGCCTCTATCGGATCATCATCGCCGGCGACTAGGCCGGGCCCGAAACCCCGGGAATCCGGGGCCAATCGCTGTTGACCACAGGTTTAGCCACAGCTTGTGGATAACCCCGACAGTAGAGGTTCAGGTCGAGGGTTTGACGTAGGGTCCATTTCCTACCACGCTCCGCGCGCAAGGCGACACCGCGTGACGGGTGGCCCACCCGGACGCAGTTGGCGCGGCCGCTCAGGCGGGCGCGTCGAGGCGGTGCTCCACCCAGGTGGCGACACACCGGGTGAGGCCCGAGGCAAGAGCCGAGGCCCGCACCACCACCTCGTCAACCGGTCCCAACTCGCAGAGCACGGCGGGCATCCGGGTCTCCCGTAGCACGGGAAGCCGCATGCCGGTCGCGATCGGCGTCAAATCGAGAACGGTTCCTAATTCGGACGAGGCCAGCTCGGCCAGGCGCCTTCCCCCCACGGACTCGAAGCCCGCGGTGGCGTAGAACGACACCCGGCAGGCCGGCTCGGCGACCAAGCGGAGCCCGACGTAGAGCTCGGCGTCGAGGTCGTTGGCCTCCCGGGCCTGGGCCGACCCGTCGGTGGTGTGCAGCACGGTCACCTCCGCGCCCTCGTCGGCGAGGAGACGCCGGACCCGCTCGGCCACGGCGTCGAGGGAGCCCGGCGCCCCGAGGACGATCCGGCGCTGGGCCAACTGACGGGGCGCGTCCCGCAGGGCCAGGGCCTCGCGGGCCTGAGCCACGCTGGTGGGCCCGGCCCGCCGTCCGGCCAGGCGGCGCAGCGCCACCACCGAGTCCGGCCCGCAGATCCCGTCGGGGGTGAGGCCGCTGTTGCGCTGGAATTCCTCCAGGGCCCGGGCCGTGTCCGGCCCGCAGATCCCGTCAACCCGCCCGGCGTCGAAGCCGAGCGCGCCGAGGCTGGCCTGGAGCTCGGCGACGTCGTCGCCGCGCTGCATCGGGGCGCAGTGGTAGAGGAAGCGGTCGCCCAGGCGGTAGCCGGCCTCGACCAGGGCCGCCCAGGTGACCGGCCCGCAGATCCCGTCGGCGGGCAGGCCCCGCTGGCGTTGGAACGCCCGGGTGGCGGCGACCGTGGCGGGGCCGAACTCGCTACCGACGTCGTCGGCGAGGTCATGGCCGAGGGCGGTGAGTCGGCGCTGTACGTCGCGTACGGCCTCACCTCGCGCCCCCGCGCCCAGGGGCAGGGTGTCCTCGGCGCGGTCGATCACGCAAGGGTTCCTACCAACCGGCGGGCCTGAACGCCACCGTCACCCCGAACACGTCAGCGCCCCCGGCCCGGCGAACCCGAGCGGGGGCGCCGTCGGATCAGGCCAGGAACTCCGACAGCTCCTGGACCATCTGGCCCTTGCCCTTGGCCCCGATGAGGCGTTTGGCCTCCTGGCCGTCTTGGAACACGATCATGGTCGGGATGCTCATCACGCCGTAGCGGCGGGCCGCGTCCGGGTTGTCGTCGACGTTGAGCTTGGTGATCCGCAGCGAGTCGTGCTCAGCCGCGATCTCCTCGAGGACGGGGGCGATCATCTTGCAGGGACCACACCACTCCGCCCAGAAGTCGACGAGCACGGGTCCGTTCGCCCCGCCGATCTCCTCGTCGAAGGTCGCGTCGGTGAGCTCGCTGATGCCTACTGCCATGTCGGAAGTTCTCCTTGGTTCGACCCCGTCCAACCTACTGACGGGGGGTGACATTCCCGGGAGGCAGACGCTCAGATGCCCTCGGCCTCGAGCCAGCGCTCGGCGTCGATGGCGGCCATGCAGCCGGAGCCGGACGCGGTGATGGCCTGCCGGTAGGTGTGGTCCTGGACGTCCCCGCAGGCGAAGACCCCTTCGATGTTGGTGGCGGTGCCGGGTCCGGTGACCAGGTAGCCGGACTCCTCCATGGCCAACTGGCCCTCGAACAGCCACGTGTTGGGTGTGTGGCCAATGGCCACGAACAAGCCGGTGACGTCCAGCCGGCTGAGCTCGCCCGTGTTCACGTCCTTGACGACCACGGCCTCGACCGCGGTGTCACCGACGACCTCGTCGACCGCCGAGTTCCACCGGAAGCGGACCTTGGGGTTGGCCTGGATCCGGTCCTGCATGATCTTGGAGGCCCGCAGCTCGTCCCGCCGGTGCACCAGGGTCACGGTGTCGGCGAACTTCGACAGGAACATGGCCTCCTCCACTGCGGAGTCCCCTCCACCGACGACCACGATGTGGTGGTCCCGGAAGAAGAAGCCGTCGCAGGTGGCACAGGTCGACACGCCGTGGCCGATCAGCCGCTCCTCGCCCAAGCCGAGCATCTTGGACTGGGCCCCGGTCGACACGATGATCGAGTGGCCCAGGTAGGTCGGCTCGGGGGCTTCGGGGTCACCGACCCACACCTTGAAGGGGCGCTCGCCCAGGTCGACCCGGGTCACCTTCTCGGTGCGGATGTCGGCCTCGAAGCGGGCCGCCTGCTCCCGGAAGCGCATCATGAGCTCGGGGCCCATGACGCCTTCGGGGAAGCCGGGGAAGTTCTCGACGTCGGTGGTCAGCATCAGCTGGCCTCCGGGCTGGTCGCTGGTGGAGGACGGCTCGCCCTCGAGGACCAGCGGGTGCAGGTTGGCGCGGGCGGTGTAGATCGCGGCGGTGAGCCCGGCGGGGCCGGAGCCGATGATGATGACGTCGCGGATGTCCGGGCTCAAGGTGGTGATGCTCTCTGTTCGTCAGGTTCGGCCACGGCAACGGTGCCGGGACCCACGGCATTCCCGGCTCAGGGGACCTCGGGGGCGTAGCGCCGCCGCCACACGAGCAGGCCGCCCATCGAGAAGACGACACCGAGCAGGAGGTAGGCCGACCACACGTCGCCCGGCAGGTAGACGTCCAGCATCCGGATGAGGGCGATGACCAGGACGATCAGCGCCACGAGGCCGGCGAAGACGCCGATGATCCCGTAGACGATCGCCCGGGCGGCGGTGAGGACCTGGCCGGTGGTCTTCTCCCGGACGGTGTCGACGACCCGGACGACCGTGTCGGCGGCCTGGTCGGCCCAGTCGCCCTCGGGGGAGGGGTCGGTCGGTCGGGACGGCGCGGCCATTGCCGCGAGCCTAACGTTCGGCCGGGGGTCGATCCCGTCCGGACCTCAGGGGTTGCTCTCGGGGATGCTCCTGGTGGGCGGTCAGAGGGGGAAGGAGACCAGGATCTCGCAGGTGTCGGCGGTGACGACCTCCACTCGGGTGTCGCCGTCGACGGTGGCGAAGACGTAGACGACCGCCTCGGTGCCGGCGTAGGCGGCCGTGCCCTCCAGGAGGACGCCGTCGAGCGCGGGATTGGACTCCTCGAGGCGAACCAGGCAGGCCTCGGTGCCGCCGCTCACAGCGTCGCCGTCCTGCGGGGCGGTGGTCGTCGGCGGCAGGAGGGTCGAGCGGGTGGTGGGGCTCACGCCGAGGGCGTCGAGGGCCTCGCTGGCGACCAGCGCCTCCCGCAGCGCGGCCTCGTCGGCGACCGCGCCCAGCTCGATCGGGGCCGACTCCCCGAACGAGGCTGTGGTGTCGTCGGTCCCGGGCTCCACGGTGGCCTCGTCGGACGCCGTGGCCCCGCCCGCCTCCGCGACGCGGTCGGACCCGCTGTCGTCGCCGGCCTCGCTGGCGGAGTCCTCGGTCTCGTTCCTGTCACCGACCTGACCCACGAGGAAGCCGGCGAAGAGCAGCACGACCAGCACCGCGGCGGCGACGGCGAGGAACGAGCCCGTGGATCGCCGGGGTCGCAGGGCGACGACGACCTGCGCCGGCCGCCGGCCCTCCGCGACCGCGGCGGCGATGGCGGCGTCCCGGGCGTCGGCCGACGGCGGCGTCGCGGGTGCACGCAGCGCGTCGGCCACGGCGGCGAACTCGGCCAAGCGGACGGACAGCGCCGGGTCGGCGGCCACCCGGGCGCGCTCGTCCGCGGTGGCCTCGCCGTCGAGGACGGCGCTGACGAGCTCGTCGTCGGTGCGGAAGGACTCAGGCATGCTCACCCCTAGGACGTTCCGGGGCCGGGCTCGGGTTCCCGGCCAGCACGTGGGCCAGTGCGCCCCGGCCCCGGGAGATGCGGGACCGCACGGTGCCGGGAGCGATGTCGAGCACCTCGGCGATCTCGGCGTAGTCCAGGCCGCAGAGGTCCCGCAGCACGACCGGAGCTCGGAAGTCGGGGGCGAGCTGGGCCAAGGCGTGGTCGATGTCGATCCGGTCCGCCACCGCCCCGTCCAGGCTCGGCCCGTCGGGGTGGCGGTCGAGAGCGAAGGCCTCGTCGTCGACGGGGACGGGGCGTCGCTTGCGGCGCCGGAGCTCGTCCAGGGCGGCGTTGGTCACGACCCGGTAGAGCCACGTCGTGAACTTGGCCCGGCCGTCGTAGCGGTCGAGCCGTCGGACCACGGTGATCAACGCCTCCTGGGTGGCGTCCGCCCCGTCGGCGTCGTTGCCCGCGAGACGGCGGCAGAGGGCGTAGATCCGGTCGTGGTGCCGGCGCAGGAGGGCGTCGAGGGCCTTGTCGTCACCGTCGAGAGCGGCGGCGACCAGCGCCTCGTCGGCGATCGCAGGGACGATGCCCCGACGCTAGTGGGACGGGCGCGCCAGGGGCGCGGCGCGGTGTCCTGTTGCAGGGGTCTGTCCTGGCGCCGGGTCCTCGGATTCTGGCGCCGACTTGTCACGCTGGGCGTGACAGATCGGCGCAATTTCGGAGAGGTCGGGGCGGGAGGAGGGACCGTCAGCCGGGGGCGAGGCCGACTTCGTTGATGACGGCCTCCGGGGCCCCGCTGCCGAGGTCGGTGATCCAGAGCAGGATCGCCCCGGCGTTCAGGCCGGACAGGTCGAAGGTGGCCGTGCCCTCGATGGCCTCCTGGGTGGCGACGGGGGCGCCCCAGCCGTCGAGGGCCGTAGCGGGGGCACCCGCCACGTAGACCTCGGCCGACCACCCGGTGAAGTCAGCGCCCACATCCACGACGAGGTCGCCGAGGGCGGACGCCTGCTCGAGGGTCAGGATCAGGCCGACGCCGGGCTTCAAGCCCTGGAAGTCCTCACGGCTGTCGTAGGTCTCGGAGGTCCACGCCGTCTCGAGGTCGCCGTCCACGGCGAGCGGGGCCTCGCCGTCGCCCTCGGACCCGTCGCCTTCCGGGTCGAAGGCGGCGGCGGCCAGGGTCAGGGCCTCGCCGTCATCCCCGTTGCCACCCCCGCCGACCCCGGGGACCTCGGGCTCGTCGGGTCCGAACAGGTCGTCGCCGACCGCGCTGCCGAGCAGGATCCCCGCCACGGCGAGGGCCACCAGCACGAGGCCGATGAGCAGGGCCGGGCCGGTCCAGTTGCGGGGTGACGGGGAGGCGGCGGCCGGCGCGGGGGTGGCCCGGGGGCGGGTGCTCGGCGGGGGTGGCACCCGGGGCGGCGGCGGGATGGTCGGGGGCGGCGGCACGGTCACGGCCGTCCCGTCCGACCGCGCGGTGGACTCGAGGAAGGTCGGGTCCGCGGTGGCGGCCACCACGGGCGCAGCGTGGGTGCCGCCCCCGACCGTGCCCGCCACGGCCAGCAGCTCCGTGCGCAGAGCGTCGGCTGACTCCGGGCGGTCGTCGGGATCCCTCTGTAGGGCGTGGAGGATCACGGCCTCCAGGGCCTGGGGCACCTCGGGTCGGATCTGGCGGGGCGGGGCGGGATCCTGGTGGAGCCGGGCCAGCACCGTCGCGGTGTCGGTGTCGCCGCTGAACGGCACCCGGCCGCAGACCATCTCGTAGAGCACGATGCCGAGGGAATACAGGTCGGTGCGGGCGTCGACCGCGGTGCCCGACACCTGCTCGGGCGCGAGGTACTTGGCCGTGCCCAGGACGGTGCCTTCGGTGGTGTGGTCGGCGTCGGTGAGCTTGGCGATGCCGAAGTCGGCGACCATCACCCGCTCGTCATCGCAGAGCAGGATGTTGGCCGGCTTGATGTCCCGGTGGACGAGGCCGGCGCGGTGCGCGGTGGCCAGCGCCTCGGCCACCCGGACCCCGATGGTCACCGCTTCGGGGGCGGTGAGGGCACCGTTGTCGTCGAGGTGCTCGCGCAGGGACATGCCCCGCACCAGCTCCATGACGATGGCCTCCTCGCTCTCGCTGCTGTGGGTGTCGTAGATGGCCACGATCGAGGGGTGGGTCAGGCGGGCGGCGGCGATGGCCTCCCGCCGGAAGCGCTCGACGAAGGCCTGGTCGCCGGCCAGGTGGGGGTGCAGGACCTTGATGGCGACGGGCCGGTCGAGCACCTGGTCGACGGCCTCCCAGACCTCGGCCATCCCGCCGACGGCGATGCGTCGCTCGAAACGGTAACGACCGGCCAGCAGGGTGCCGGTCCGGTCGAATCGCTCCGTGGTCGGGGGGACAGGCGGGTCGGCCACTCTGGGCCCACGCTACCGCCGGGTCGGCGCCGGGACCGGTCAGGTCCAGAAGCTGACGCCCATGACGCCGGGCCCGCCGTGGGTGCCGATCACCGGGCCGATGCGCCCCTGGTTGATCTCGCCCTCGTAGGTGCCGTCCAGCAGGTCGATCAGCTCGCCGGCGTCCTTGGGATCGCCGGCCATCACCCACAGGTTCTCGATGCCGTCGTACTCGAGGACCTTGTCCCGCAGCCAGAGCAGGCCCTTCTTCTTGGTCCGGGGCTTGGCCGCCTCGTGCACCTCGCCGGTGCTCATGTCGAGGATCGGCTTGATGGACAGCACGCTGCCCATCAACTGCTGGGCCTTGCCGATGCGGCCCCCCTTGAGCAGGTTGTCGAGGGTGTCGAGCATCCCCCACATCCGCGTGCGCTCCGAGAGGGCGTCGACCAGGGCCACCACCTCGGCGACGCTGGCGCCGCCCTCAGCGGCCTCGGCGGCGGCGATGACGAGGTTGCCCAAGCCGATGGTCAGGGCCCGGGAGTCCACGACCGTGACCGCGACCTCGCCCTCGAGGGACTTGGCCGCGGTGGCGGCGGACTGCATGGTGGCCGACAGCGCGGCGGAGAGATTGACGCAGACGACCTCGTCTCCATCGGTGCCCAGCTTGCGGAAGGCCTGCTCGAAGGCGCCGGGTGAGGGCGCCGCGGTCTCCGGCAGCGTGTCGGTCTGGGCCATCTTGGCGTAGAAGTCGTCGACGCTCAGCTCGACACGGTCGACGTATTCCTCGTCGCCGAAGCGGATGGAGAGCGGCACCACCTCGATGCCGTGCCGATCGACCTGGGCCTGAGCCAGGTCGCAGGCGCTGTCGGTGACGATGCGGACGGCCATGTTCCCCTCGGGTGGTGCGGGTTCGGTGGGTGCCGGGCGAGCGTAGTGCCGCCCCGGGGCCTCAGACCGAGGCCGTCTCGTCGGGGTCACCTGGGACCGGGGCCTCGGGATCGACCAGGCGGCGGTTCCGGCGGACCGATCGCCAGTGCCGGGCCCACCAGACCACCAGCACCAGGAGGGCGCCGACCGACAGGACGACACCCACGCCGGACACGGCGGTGGAGCGCACCGTGACCTGGGCCCGCCCGACAGTGAGGACGCCGTCGGGTGAGGTGACGGTGATGCGGAGGGGGAAGGCACCGCTGGCCCGGGCCACCACCGGGACCTCGAGTCGGTTCGGGCCATCCAGGAGGCGAAGGCGCCGGGAGGCCCCGGCGGGGAACTCCAGCTTGTTGTCGCTGTCGAAGGCGACGCGAACTTCCACCGGCCCCCCGGTCTCGTTGTGGATGGTGAGGGGAATGTCACCCTCACGGGAGGTGAGGGTGACGGTCTCGTCGTCGGTGATCCGGACCTGAGCGGTCTGGGCCGAGATGGCGAGGCTGACCGAGCGGAGGTAGGCACTGCGCTCGCTCTCGGTCAGGTCGTTGGAGCCCGAGACGAGCAGCCGACGCCGGAGGTCCTCGGTGAGGGGGTCGACCCGTCCGGCGAAGGTGCTGTAGCCGTCGACGATCTCGTTGGTGGCGGCGAGGTTGTTGCCGTAGGCGGTGAGGTCCTGACTGCTCAGGGGGGCGCCCACGACGGTCGGGCCCGGCTCGGGGGCGTCCACCGAGCCGTGCGGATCGGCGGCGAAGAGCTCGGCCAGGCTGACGGCCCGAAGCGGTCCGCCGGCCCGCAGGCCCTGCAGCAGGGTGTCGAGGAACGGTGCGGGCAGCGGCTGGTTGGCCGGCAGCTTGATGACCACGCCCGCGGCCCCGTCGCTCACCGCGACCCCGCCCTCCGTGGGGGTCCCCGAGAGCAGAGCGAGGTCGGCCAACGCCCGCTGGGCGGCCAGGACCGGATCCGCGGTGCCGTTGACATGGGTCCGCAGGGTGGGGTCGGCGAGGACGGCGTCGAGGGCCTGGCCGGTGCCGCCGGTGACCACGACCGGCTCGTCGATCGGGAGGGCGGCGCCGGTGACCGACTCCTTGCGCAGCAGGGCCCGGTCCATGCCGTTGCCCAGCAGGGCGTCGAGGGCACTGCTGGTCGGGTTGCCGGCGCCGACCCACGTGCGCAGGTCCACGGGTCGGTGCAGCGCGCGTTGGAGGGTCCGGGTGCCGACCGCGAACTGATCGTCCAGGGGGCCGGCCAGGTCGGGGACGTCGGCGTACGCGGTGAGGTCGAGGCGGACGTAGGTGCCGGTGACGACGTGATGGGGCGCGAGGGCGTCAGCCACCTGTGCGAGCAGGTCCGGCTCGGTCTCGGCCACCGCGTCGATCAGCTCCGGGGTCGGGGCGACGGTGAGGGACACGTCCCGGAACTTGTCGAGGATCCGGGCCCGGGTCTGCAGCTGGACCCGGGCCCGCTCGGTGAGTTCGGGAACGCCGTCGGGCCCGAAGGAGGGTCGCACGTGGAGCGGTAGCACGAGCGCAGTGCGGAGGGGGGTGGTCCCGGCGTCCGCCGCGGTGCGCACGATCCAGGTGACCATCGTCGCCCCGGGAACGCCGTCGGGCCCGGCCACCGCCACCGACAGCGGATAGACGCCAGGGTCAGCCACCGGCAGGCCGAAGGCGGAGCCGTCGGTGGCGAGGAGGAGGCTGAAGGCGCCGTCGGCCCGTTCGGGCACGATGGCGGTGGGGATGGACAAGGCGTCCCGCCTGTCGCCGAGGGCGCTCGGGTCCACGGTCCCGCGCACCAGCACGTCCCGGGAGGTGACGGCGCCGTAGAGGGTCAACTCCACGGTTCCGCCCTCGGGGAGGCCACCGTCGAGGGCGAACGCGAGGGCGACGGGCTGGCCTTCGGCCACCCACGGGGTCTGGCTCACCAAGCGGGGGCGGGCCGCGACCGCCTCCTGGGCGGTGACGGGCTCCGGCCCGCCGGTGGCGATGGCGAGGAGGGCGGCGGCGAGGAGCGAGCCGAGGCGAAGGGCGCGTCGGGTCAAGGCAACGGGGCTCCGAGCACGTCGAGGCCGGCGGGCTCGGGCCGGAAGCCCATCGCCTCGTAGAGCGCCAGCGCGACGGCGTTGCCCTCCTGGGTGTTCACCACGGCGCGGCGGGTGCCCCGGTGGGCCAACCAGGTCAGCGCGTCGGTGACCAGGGCCCGGCCGAGGCCATGGCCCGCCTGGTCGGGCTGCACGGCCACCCGTTGCAGGTAGCCCCGTCGCCCGGACCGACCGGCGACCGCGTAGCCCACGACCCGACCATCGGCTTGGGCCACCCGGAAGCGCACCGACGGCGTGGCCACGAGCGCCTCCCGCAGGCCGGCGGCGTCGAGACGCCAGGGCGGGGAGAAGGCGGCGTGGTCGACCCGGAGCACCGCGTCGCGGTCTCGACGCCGGGCCCGGCGCAACGGCGAGGGGCGGACCGGGGCCGCCACGGCGCTCAGGTCGTGGGCCAGGAGGTGGAGGTGCTCGTCGACCTGGAAGCCGGCGGCGAGGAAGGGCGCCTGTTCGTCGGGGCTGAGGGCGGCCGTGCGGGCGCGTTGGTAGCCCGCCTCGGCCAACTCGGCGAGGACACCGCGCACGGTGTCGACGTTGAGGCGCCGGGCCGCATACGGCACGAGGTGGGCGGTGGTGGGGTCGACCGGCCAGGGCCGCACGCGCAGGGCGCGGTGCGGCGAGGCGGTGGTCATCCCGGCCGAGGATACGGGAACCGCCCGCTCCGCTCGGGGCGGCGGTCCTCGCCGGGGCAACCGGCTGAAGGGGGCGGGGGAGGCGCCGCTAGCGTCGACTCCGTGGCCGTCGCCCTCTTCGCCACCCATCCGCGCTTCGGTGACCACGACACGGGGCCGGGCCACCCCGAGCGACCGGCCCGACTGGGTGCGGTCCTCGACGGGTTGACCGCGGCCGGTCTGGACGAGGCGATGGTCCGGGTCGATCCCCGTCCCGCCACGCGGGCCGAACTGGAGGCGGTGCACCCCGCCGCCCACCTGGACCGTCTCGAGGCCCTCTGTCTGGCCGGCGGCGGGCACGTCGACGCCGACACCCGGGTCGGCGCCGAGTCCTGGGCCGTGGCCCTGCTGGCCGCGGGGGCGGGCATCGACGCCGTCGAGCGTCTGGAGCGGGGCGAGGGCGACGCCGCCTTCTGCGCCGTGCGCCCTCCGGGCCACCACGCCACGGCCGACCGGTCGATGGGCTTCTGCCTGGTCAACAACGTGGCGGTCACCGCGGCCCACCTGGCGGACCGGGGTGAGCGCGTGCTGGTGGTCGACATCGACGCCCACCACGGCAACGGCACCCAGGACATCTTCTGGGACGACCCCCGTGTCCTCTATGTCTCCTTCCACCAGCACCCGCTGTACCCGGGCTCGGGCTCGGTCCTCGATGTCGGCGGTCGGGGTGCGGCGGGCACCACGGTCAACTTCCCCCTGCCGCCGGGGGCGACCGGCGACGTGTACCGCGCCGGCATCGAGGAGGTGCTGGCCCCCCACGTCGCCGCCTTCGCCCCGACCTGGCTGCTGCTGTCGTCCGGCTTCGACGCCCATCGCCGGGACCCCCTCACCGATCTCGGGCTGACCGCGGGTGACTATGCCGATGTCACCGCCGACCTGCTGGCCTTCGCCCCCGCTGGTCGCCGGGTGGTCTTCCTGGAGGGCGGCTATGACCTGACCGCGCTGGCTGAGTGCGCGGCCGCCACCGTGGGCGCGCTGGTGGGCGAGGCCGTGCCGACGGAGGCCCCGACCGCCGCCGGCCCCGGCCGGGACGTCCTGGGTGCGGTCGCCGCGGCGCAGGCCGCGGCGACGGAGGACCCGTGATCCCCGGGCGGCTCCAGGTCGCGCTCCAGGCCGTGCTCGACGCGGTCGCGCCCCTGGCCGACCGCTTCGCCGCGGCCGACCGCCGCCTCTACCTGGTCGGTGGGGTGGTGCGGGACCTGCTGGTCGGCCGGGATCTGGCCGACCACGACATCGACCTGACCACCGACGCCCGCCCGGACCAGATCAAGGACCTGCTCGCCGGGCACGTCGACACCCTCTGGAACCAGGGGGAGCGCTTCGGGACCATCGGGGCCAAGCTCACAGGGCCCGACGGCACCGAGTGGACCGTGGAGATCACCACGCACCGGGCCGACGTGTACCTCCCCGAGTCCCGCAAGCCCGAGGTCCAGTTCTCCGACCAGGTCGAGTCCGACCTGTCCCGCCGCGACTTCACCGTCAACGCCATGGCCCTGGCCCTGCCGGAGCTCCAGCTCATCGACCCCTTCGACGGCGCCACCGACCTCGCGGCCGGTCGCCTCCGTACCCCCCTCGAGCCCCAGGAGTCCTTCAGCGACGACCCGCTGCGAATGCTGCGGGCCGCCCGCTTCCTGGCCGGCTACCGGCTGGCCCCCTCCGACGAACTGGTCCGGGCCGTAGCCGAGATGGGGGATCGCCTGGCCATCGTCGCCGCCGAGCGCGTCCGAGACGAGCTCGACAAGCTCATGGTGGTGGAGGACCCCTCCGACGGCCTGTGGTTCCTGGTGGAGACCGGCTTGGCCGACGAGTTCCTGCCCGAGCTGCTCCAGATGCGCCTCGAGCAGGACCCCATCCACCACCACAAGGACGTGCTGGCCCACACGATCGCCGTGGTGGCCAACACCTCGCCGGACCGCCTCACGCGCTTGGCCGCCCTGTTCCACGACATCGGCAAGCCCAAGACCCGCTCTTTCGGGCCCAACGGCGTCATGTTCCACCACCACGAGGTGGTCGGGGCCCGGATGACCAAGGACCGGATGACGGCCCTGCGCTATCCCAATGACGACGTGGAGATCGTCACCCGGCTGGTGCGCCTGCACCTGCGCTTCCATGGCTACGGCACGGGCACGGGCTGGACCGATGCTGCCGTCCGCCGCTTCGTGCGCGACGCCGGCGACCAGTTGGACCGGCTCATCGAGCTGACCCGTTGTGACTGCACGACCCGCAACCAGCGCAAGGCGGAGATGCTGGCCCGCCGCATGGACCATCTGGTCGAGCGCATCACCGCCCTGGAGGCGGAGGAGCACGTGAAGTCCATCCGCCCCGATCTCGACGGCCGTCAGGTCATGGATCACCTCGGCCTCGCCCCCGGCCGCGAGGTCGGCCAGGCGCTGGACATGCTGCTCGAGCTCCGCCTCGACGAGGGCCCCCTCGGTACGGAGGAGGCCTTCGCCCGCCTCGACGCGTGGTGGGCCGAGCGGGGCGACTGAGGCCGAAAACCAGAACAGGGCCCCTCTCGGGACCCTGTTCAACGGGCATCACCACCGTCGACCTCCGCACCGCAGCCCGTTGCTCAGGTACCGGCTTCGCCTGGCCGATCACGTGATGAGCTGCGGTGCGTCGTGATGCCACTATGGCACCGGTGCGTGGGGACTTCATGGGCCATTCGGACTATTTCCACGGCTGACCGGGGCAACGATGGTGCTCAGGCCTCCAACACGGCCAACAGGACGCGGTCCACGTCCGCCAGGTGGTGGTGGAGCTCGTGGAGGGTGTGGCGGGCGATCCAGTCGACGTCCCGGAGCGCGCGCTCGGGGTAGGCGTAGACGCCGGTGCGGGCCCAGCCGGCCTCGTCGAGGTCGTCGAGCTGGGCGGCCAAGGCCTCGGCGGCGGCGGCCAGCTCGGCGGCGACCACGGACGGGTCCTGCTCGTTGTAGCGCTCGTTCACGGCCAGCTCGTCCCGACCCATGGGGTCGAAGACGGGCTCGTGCTCCTGCTGCGCCCGGTCGATGCGTTTGCGTTGGTTACCGAGGACGTCTCGGACGTGGCAGCCGTACTCCAGGGCCGACCAGCCCGGCTGGGGATGCTCCCGGAGGAAGGCGGCGGGCGTCTCGGTCAGGCGCTCGAGGTGGTCCGCGCCGGACGCCCGGAGGCCGTCGGGGACCTCGGCGCGGGGCAGGGCGTAGTAGTCGAACCGGCATGCTTCACACCGGTCCATGTCACGCCCCTTCTTTGCGGGCCCGCAGGATGAGGGTGGCGGGCATCCAGGCCATGGCCGGGGCCCAGTGGGTGCTGCGGGTGGCGCCGGCCAGCGGCTCGGGCTCGAGGAAGGTGTCGACCCGGAACTTGGCCCGGGTGAGACTGGTGAACAGGCCCCCGACGGTGTGGGCGTACTCGGCCTGAGCCCCTTCGGCCCGGCCGGACAGGGGCTCGGCGTCGGCATACCGGCGGGTGAGGCGGGGCGGCTCCCCGTTCTCGAGGTCCAGGGTGGCGAAGGCGGGGTGAGGGAGTGAGAGGACCAGCGGGGCGTTGGCGCCCAACACCCGGTGGACCTGGCGGAAGACCCGGTTCAGGTCCTCGACCTCGGCCAGGGCCGACACCGACAGGGTGGCGTCGATGGAGTCGCCCCGCAGGAAGGCCAGGTCGGCCAGATCGGTGTGGTGGAACTCGACCCGCACGTCGGCCTTCTCGCAGGCCTCCCGGGCCTTGTCGACCCGGCGGGCGACCTGGTCCACCACGATCACCTTGGCGTCGTTGCGGGCCAGGGAGAGGATGGCATCGGTCCGCCGGCAGCCGAGGACCAGGATGCGCTTGCCCGCGACCGGCCCGAGCAGTCGCAGCTCGATCTCACCCGGGATGTCCGGCCCGTACTCGAAGTCGGCCATCGTCACGAGGGGGCCTCGAAGGTCATGTTGTCGAACTCCCAGAAGGCCCGCAGGGCGACGAGTCGCCCGTCGTCGCCGACCCGGTAGGTGAAAACGCCCTCGACGACGGACGTGGTGTCGTCCGGCAGCGTGGTGCTGATGCGGCCCACGTTGGCGCACTCGTCGCCGCAGGCGTAGGACTCCCGCAGGCGGAACCGGACCTGGCCCATGGAGACGATCTCGTCCCAGAACCCGGCGATGGCGGCCCGGCCCCGACGACCCTGGCCGCCGGGGTTCAGCGGCGACGGGCCGATCGGGTCCTCGACCACGGCGTCGTCGGTGAAGAGGGCCAGCCAGGCCTCACGGTCGCCGGCCTCGACCGCCGCCATGGAACGTTGTGAGGCCAGGCGGGCCGGGTGCTCGGTCACATTGCTCCGCTCCGCTCCGCCGGCTCCGCTGATCGGGATGGTCGTCAGCGCTGCTTCACGCGGTTCCGCAGCCTCAGGCATGGTGCGTTTCTAGCGCCTCGGGCCCTCCCAGGGGGCGAGAGGACCTAGCCTCGTGGGCCATGAGCTTCCGGGTGGAGGCGATACGGGGCGCCGAGCACGGTGGCACGGTCGACTACCGCTTGGCGCGCCAGGGCGTGCTGGCCGAGTACCGCAAGGGCCGCCTCGCTCGCCACGAGGTGTGCGACGCCCACCCCGAGCTGCTGCGAGTGGCCCGGGACTACGTCGAGGAGTCCACCCAGCTCGACTGCCCGGTGTGTGAGGAGGACAAGCTCAAGCTCGTCTCCTACGTCTTCGGGTCCTACCTGGGCCCGGCCGGGCGTTGCGTACGGGACCGCGCCGAGCTGGCCAAGGTCACCCGGCGCAAGGGCACCTACCGTTGCTACGTCGTCGAGGTCTGCCCTGGCTGCGGCTGGAACCACCTCAGCCGCGTCTTCGATCTCTGATGACCGACCCTGACCGGACGATTCCGTAATCCAACGGTAACCTTCGGGGCCGGATCGACCCTTCGATCCGACCCCCCCGCCCATGTCTTCTCCCACCGCCACCGACGACGCCCCCGAGGCGGACCCCGACGAGCGCCTCTCGGTCTGGGGCCGGTACCGCCGCCGCCGCTTCCGCCGCCGCACGATCTTCTGGCGGTGGCGTCGCCTGCTGTTCCTGCTGATGCTGGTGGTCGTGGCCGCGCTGGCCGGGGTCGGCCTGATCCTGTCCAGCATCGAGCTGCCGCCCCAGAGCGACCGCCTCGACGAGACCTCGTTCCTCTGCACCCGTGAGGTCACCGAGCGCTGTGGGCCCAACAACGCCGCCGCCCAGCTGCGAGGCGAGGAGAACCGGGTCGTCATCCCGTACCGGCGGATGCCCCGGGTCCTCATCAACGCCGTGGTCGCGGCGGAGGACCAGAACTTCTGGAACCACAACGGCGTGGACCCGGCCGGGATCGCCCGCGCCGGCTGGGCGCAGGTCTCGGGCACCAGCGTCTCCGAGCAGGGTGGGTCGACGATCACCCAGCAGTACGTGAAGACGGCGTTCCTGACCGACGAGCGCACCATCGCCCGGAAGATCCGGGAGGCCATCTACGCCCTCGAGCTCGAGCGGGAGCTGTCCAAGCAGGAGATCCTCGAGCGCTACCTGAACACCGTGTACTTCGGGCGGGGTGCCTACGGCGTGCAGGCCGCGGCGCAGGCCTACTTCTACAAGGACGTGGACGAGCTGTCCCTCACCGACGCCGCCTACCTGGCCGGCCTCATCCGGGCTCCGGAGTCCGCCGACGCCAGCCGGGACGAGGAGGAGGCCTACCGCCGTCGGGACACGACCCTGGTCAACATGCTGGAGCTCGGCTACATCAACCAGCAGCAGTACGACGCGGCCGTCGACGTCGAGTGGGCCTTCAACCCCTACGGCATCTGCCAGCGGGAGTGCCCGCCGGGCAACATCCTGCCCCGGACCCAGGCCGATCTCTTCTCCCAGGTGCGGGGTCACGACATCGGCTCGGAGTACTTCTATGAGATGGTGCGCCAGCAGCTCGTCGACCGCTTCGGCGAGGACCGGGTCTACGGCGGCGGACTGCGGGTGTACACCTCGCTGGACCAGAACTGGCAACGCCAGGCCTACGAGACGGTCGTCAACAACTACCCCTCGGGTGCACCCACATCCTCGATCGTGGCCGTAGGGGCCGACGGCCGGGTGCGGGCGATGATGGGCGGTCGCGACTTCAACGTCTCGGAGCTGAACCTGGCCACCGGGGCCAAGGGCGGGGGCTCGGGCCGTCAGCCGGGGTCGTCGTTCAAGCCGTTCGCCCTGGCCGAGGCCTTCGCCCAGGGCTACTCGGCGGAGGCCCGCCTGCCGGCCCCGTCCTGTGTGTCCCTGGAGATCTCGGACACGGAGGACTGGGACGTGTGCGGCGGAGGGTCGAGCGGCGGCCACACGCTGCTCAGCGCCACCCAAGCCTCGTCCAACGTGGTGTTCGCCCAGCTCATGCTGGAGCTGGGCCCCGAGAACGTCATCGAGATGGCCCACACCCTCGGGATCGACTCCGAGCTCCCCATCGTCCCCTCCATCGTCCTGGGCGCCGGCGAGGTCTCGGTGCTCGACATGGCCATCGCCTACACCAGCTTCCGGGACCACGGCCTGCACCATGACCCGGTTCTGATCGAGCGGGTGGAGGACTCCCGGGGCAACGTCATCTACGAGGCCGACGACCCGCCCCAGCAGGTGATCTCGCCTGAGGTGGCCGACACCGTGACCACGGCCCTCCGTGGTGTGGTCTCGGGTGGCACCGGTACCGCGGCCCAGCTCTCGGGTTGGGAGGTGGCGGGAAAGACAGGGACGACCCAGAACAACAAGGACGCCTGGTTCGTCGGCTTCACCTGCAAGGTCACGACCGCGGTGTGGGTGGGCAACGTGGGGGGGGACGGCGAGGAGGTCCAGCCGCTGTCGGGCGAGGGCGGGACACTGGCCGCGCCGCTCTGGCACGAGTTCATGCAGCGCCTGGACGACAACGGTCTGGTCGAGAACGACTGCGAGTTGGCCAACGTCACCGAGTTCCCGGGGCGCACCGAGTTCGATGACCGCGAGGTCGACGACAGCAGCGCCCAGCCGACCTGCCCGGCGGGCTACACGGCGCTGGACACCGACGGCGACGGCATCGTGGACGCCTGCGCCCCGGACGACGACGGCGGGTCGACGCCGACCACGACCGAGCCGCCGGTCACGACCGAGCCTCCGCCGACGACGGTGCCGCCGACCACGGTGCCGCCCACGACCGTCCCGGGGCCGGCCCCGCCGCGCCCGGCGGCGGCCCTCCGCCGCGAGTGACCTCGGTCTGAGTCCGTGCCCGACCCGCTGGCGCCGCGAGAGCTCGACCAGCCCGACCCGGACCGCCTGACCGAACACCATCCCGCCCGTGAGGCAGTGCTGGCCGCGCACCGTGCCGCGCTGGCGTCGGGCGCCGCGGGCTACATCGACCCCGTGACCGGCCTGTGGGTGATGACCGCCCGGTACCTGGCTGAGCGGGGGACCTGCTGCCGGACGCTCTGTCGGCACTGCCCCTATGTCGGGGCCTGACCCTCGTCCGCCGCGGTTTCCGCCGGATCCTCGCCCACGACGCGGTGGGGGTAGTGGGTGAGGCACGGGAAGCACCACTGCTCGGTGCCCTCGGCCTCGGTGACCTGGCGGTCCTGGTCCCAGGACTCGGGCACGACGTAGACGCGGACGACCTCGGTCACGTCCTCGTCCTCGCGGCCACAGGAATCACAGGTGCCGTTCGTCACAGGAATCTGGTCCGACATGGATGCCCCAGGGTAAGCTGCAGGCATCGCCGGCAGCCGAACGTGCGCTGGACGACAAGGAGATGGCTTCGATGAGCAAGCCCGTCACCGCGCCCGACATCCGGACCCACAAGGTCAAGGACGGGCACGACCCCCTGGTCATGGTCACCGCCTACGACGCGCCCGGGGCGCGCATCGCCGATGAGGCCGGCGTCGACCTGATCCTGGTCGGCGACTCGGTCGCCATGGTGGTGCTCGGCTACGAGGACACCCTTCAGGTGACCGTGGACGACCTGGCCCACCACACCGCGGCGGTGGCTCGGGCCAAGCCCCACCCGCTCATCGTGGGCGACCTGCCGTGGATGAGTTACCACGTGTCCCCGGAGGAGAGCGTGCGCAACGCCGCCCAGCTCGTCCGGGCCGGCGCCGGTTCGGTCAAGCTCGAGGGCGGCCGCAAGCGGCTGCCGATGATCGAGGCCATCCTCGACGCCGAGATCCCCGTGATGGGCCACCTCGGCCTGACGCCCCAGTCGATCAAGGCCATGGGCGGCTTCAAGGTCCAGGCCAAGGCCCACGAGGCCGCGCTGGACCTGGTCGCCGACGCCAAGGCCCTGGCCCACGCCGGGTGCTTCGCCATGGTGCTGGAGGGCGTGCCCGCCGAGGTGGCGGCCATGGTCACCGACTCGGTCGACGTGCCCACCATCGGCATCGGGGCCGGCCCCGACTGCGACGGCCAGGTGCTGGTGGCCCACGACCTGCTCGGCATCGAGGACCGGATCTCGCCCAAGTTCGTGCGCCGCTACGCGTCCATGAAGGACGACATGGTCGGGGCCATGGCCCACTTCGCCGCCGATGTGCGGGGCGGGACCTTCCCCGCCGCCGAAGAGAGCTACCACCTCAGCGAGGACGTCGCCGAGACCCTCGGCCTCTACGGCCGCGCCGGGTAGGTAAACCGACACCGAGGCGACGAATGGGGCGTGGGGTGCCGCCGCGGGCGCTCCTGGGCACCGGAATCCCACCCTCCGTAGCGAAACCCGCCGTCCGCCGGTCGAGCCCTGAACTGGCTCCCGATTCTCCGCCTATGACCGGAGGATCAGGAGCCAGAACGGGAAGTTGACCGCTGCGGGTGAGATCCGAAGGCGATCTTGCCCAGGAGGACCCTGGGCCCGACCCCACGCCCCGTCCCGGCCATCGGTTGGCCCGGCAGACGAGGTGATCGTGTTGGGCGAGCCGGGACGGCCAGACTGAGGCGGTGAGACGAGTCGCTGCCGCGCTGGCCGTCGTCCTCCTCGTCGCCGGCTGTGCGGATGACAGCGGTGAGACCTCGTCCGCGACCACCCCGGACGTGACGGCCGTGTCGGTGCCCGACGGGATCGACCTGTCGGCTGACGGACCGACGTCGGACTCGGGGCGGGTGACGATCCCGGGGTTCGACGAGGTCGGGGTCGAGGTCACGAACGACGCCGGCGAGGTGCTCAAGTGGTGCCTGCTCCTGGCCGCCGCCGCCGAGCAGTACGCCCAGGGCCTGATGAACGTCGTGGACCTCGGCGAGTACGCCGGGATGCTCTTCGACTTCCCGGCCGACACCGACGGTGGCTTCTGGATGCGGAACACGCCGATGCCCCTGTCCATCGCCTACCTCGATGCCGAGGGCGGCATCGTCTCCACCGCCGACATGGACCCCTGTCTCGACCCCGGCGACCAGTGCCCGGGCTATCCCCCCGAGGGCGTCTACAACGACACCGTCGAGGTCCCCCAGGGCGGACTGGAGGGCTTGGGTCTGGACGGTCCCGCCGCCCGGCTGGTCCAGGCCGGGAGCTGCCCACCGATCTGACCGGTGTCACACCCCGCGGGGACACTGGGGGAGATGAAGGAATCAGATCGACCGGCCGTTAGCCTCGATGGCCGACAACGTCTCCACGTCGGGGACACCGACCCTGCCCCGGTCAGGGGCTCCGGCCCGGCCGGAACCGAAGGGAAGTGATGCACGCATGACGCGTGTGTACGAGCTCATGGTGATCTTCGACCGCGAGGTCGACGAGTCCACCATCGACGGCATCCTCAACCAGGTCACCGCCATGATCGGCGAGGCCGGTGGGCGAGTGGCCACTACGGACAAGTGGGGCCTGCGCAAGTACGCCTACGAGATCGATCACAAGGACGAGGGCTATTACGTCGTCCTGGAGATCGTGACCGAGGCCACGGACCTCCACGAGGTCGACCGCTTCCTCCGACTCGCGGACGAGACCGTCCGCCACAAGACGTTCCGTCTCCCCGACCACGAGGCCACTCGCCGTGGCCTGCTCGGGGACGCGGCGGAGCCGGCACCCGCCGGCTGATCGAAGGAGCAACGACATGGCAAACGGCAACACCGTGACCGTCGTGGGCAACGTGACCCGCGACCCCGAACTGCGGTTCACCTCCAGTGGACAGGCGCTGGCCAGTTTCGGCCTGGCCGTCAACCGCCGGTGGCAGAACCGCAACAACGAGTGGGAGGAGTCCACGTCGTTCTTCGACGTGACCTGCTGGGCCCAGATGGCCGAGAACGTCGCCGAGTCGATCCCCAAGGGGGCTCGGGTGGTCGTGACCGGTCGGCTGGACCAGCGCTCCTGGGAGACCCAGGAGGGTGACAAGCGCTCCAAGGTCGAGATCATCGCCGACGAGATCGGCCCCAGCCTGCGGTGGGCCACCGCGCAGGTCGTGAAGAACGAGCGTCGCGAAGGCGACGGCGGTGGCGGCGGCAATTACGGCGGCGGCGGCGGCGGTGGTGGTGGCAGCAGCAGCCGTCCGGCTCCCAGCCAGCCCTCGGGCGGCGGCGGCGGCGGCGGCGGTTACGACCCGGACGAGGAGCCCTTCTGATGGCCAAGCAGCAGGTCCGACGGACCAAGAACAAGGACAACGCCCGGCGAGGCAAGAAGAAGGTCAGCATCCTGCTCCAGGAGCAGGTGCCCTACGTGGACTGGAAGGACGTCAACCTCCTCCGCCGGTTCATGAGCGACCGAGCCAAGATCCGGGCCCGCCGCGTGACCGGGAACACCCAGCAACAGCAGTCCGAGATCGCCATGGCGATCAAGAACGCCCGTGAGATGGCGCTCCTGCCCTACACGAGCCGGGTCACCACCCAGCGCACGTCGCGGGACCGCGGCGAGCGCGGTCCCCGCGCCGATGCCCCCATGCCGATGCCGACGCCGGCCACCCCTCCCCCCACGGGCGGTGGCGCCGACGCCGAGGACTTCGACCCGGCCGCCGAGCTCGACGGTGTGGACGCGACCTTCGAGGCCGCACCCGAGGCCGCACCGGAGGCAGAGCCGGTCGACGTCGGTGCCGGCGAGGAGGGCTGATGGAGCTCATCCTGCGTTCCGACGTGTCGGGCCTCGGCCACCGCGGTGACGTGGTAGAGGTGGCCGACGGCTACGGCCGCAACTACCTCCTGCCCAAGGGGTTGGCCATGAAGGTCACCGCCGGGGCCCGCCAGCAGGCCGAGGGCATGGCCAAGGCGCGAGCCGTCCAGGACGCCGCCGAGCGGGAGGTCGCCGAGGGCGTCGCCTCACAGCTGGCGGGCCGCACCGTCACCATCCCCATGCGGGCCGGTGACGAGGGCAAGCTCTTCGGCTCGGTGACGGCCGCGGACGTGGCCGATGCAGTGGCCGCCCAGGCCTCCATCGAGGTGGACCGTCACGACGTCGTGCTCGAGACCGCCATCAAGGAGCTCGGCAGTCACGAGGTCGTGATCCGTCCGCACCCCGACGTGCAGATCCCCCTCATCGTCGAGGTCACCGCCGCCTGATCGACCCGTCCGACCCGGCCGGCCCGCCCGGCTCGGTCGGGCATCGGTCGCCCGGGACTGTCACACCCCGCGGGGACGATGGTCCCTGTGGGCAACTACCGCGAAATCCCCCGGAGATCCACAGCGGGGTCCCCTGGAATCTGTGGCGGCCCGGGCCAGAGTGACGAGGTGGGGATCCGGGGAGGGCGTCGATGAACGACGGCGGTCTCGATCCCCGTGAGTACGACGAGCCGCCGCCCCAGCGGCCCGGCCGGGTCCCGCCCCACAACCTGGACGCCGAGGCGTCGCTGCTCGGGGCCATGCTCCTGTCGAGCGACGCCATTTCGGCGGCCATCCAGATCGTCACCGTCGACGACTTCTACAAGCCGGCCCACGCCCACGTCTTCGACGCCATCACCTCGCTCTATGCCCAGGGCGAGCCCGCGGACCCCATCACGGTCGCCGAGGAGCTGAAGCGGGCCGACCTCCTGGAGTCCGTCGGCGGTGCCGGCGCCCTGGTCGACCTCGAGTCCCAGACCCCGGCCACCTCCAACGCCGCCTACTACGCCAAGATCATCGAAGAGCGGGCGATGATGCGGAAGCTCATCGGCGTCGGCGGCGAGGTCGCCCAGCTCGGCTACGACGTCCCGGACGACGTGGACAAGGCGGTGGACACCGCCGAATCCCTGGTGTTCCGCATCGCCGAGCGTCGGATCACCGACACGATGATGCCGATCCACCAGCTGATGGACCTCGGCCTCGACCGGCTCGAGCAGCTCTACGAGAACAAGGGCGAGATCACCGGGCTCCACACCGGCTTCAGCGACCTCGACAACATGCTCGGCGGCTTCCAGCCCAGCTCGCTCGTGATCATCGGGGCCCGCCCCGCCACCGGCAAGACCAGCCTCGCCCTGGCCATGGTCGCGGGCGCGGCCATGCAGGCCAAGAAGTCCGTGCTCATGTTCTCCCTGGAGATGAGCCACGTGGAGCTCACCCAGCGCCTGCTGTGCTCGGAGGCCCGGGTCGACTCCCGTCGCATCAGGACCGGCCAGCTCACCGACGACGACTGGAAGCGCATCAGCCGGGCCGTCGGCCGCCTCGGCGAGGCCGAGCTGTGGATCGACGACAACCCCAACCTCACGATCATGGAACTCCGGGCCAAAGCCCGCCGGCTCAAGAGCCAGCTCGGCGACCTGGGCCTGATCGTCGTCGACTACCTGCAGCTCATGAGCGGCCGGGCCAACGCCGAGAACCGCCAGGTCGAGGTGGCCGAGATCAGCCGTGGTCTCAAGATCCTCGCCCGCGAGCTGGAGACACCCGTCATCGCCCTCAGCCAGCTCTCCCGCGGCGTCGAGTCCCGCCAGGACAAGCGCCCCACCCTGGCGGACCTCCGCGAAAGCGGGTCCATAGAGCAGGACTCCGACGTCGTGATGTTCATCTACCGAGATGCCTTGTACGACCGGGAGAAGGCGGACGACGGGGACACGGAGCTGATCGTGGCCAAGCACCGGAACGGGCCCATCGGCACGGTGCACCTGACCTTCCTGCCCCGCTTCGCCAAGTTCGAGGACGGCGCCAAGAACCTCTGACCCGCTCGCCTCAGTGGCCGGAGCGCGGCATGGGGGGGACGTCGACAGGGGCTTCCTCGCCGAGGCTGCCGTAGCGGACCCGGAACGCGACGTAGGCCCCGAGGCCGGCGGGGAGCGGGAGCCAGTAGGACACGAGGCGGTAGGCCAGCGTCGCCAGCAGCGCGTCCTGGGCGGGGACGCCGGCCAGCGTGAGGGCACCGACCAGGCCGGCCTCGACGAAGCCGAGCCCGCCGGGGGTGATGGGGATCATGCCGAGGACGGCCGCCGCGCCGTAGGCCAGCAGCACGACGCTCATGCGGGGGCGGGCGTCCAACGCCTGGAGGGCGGCGACCAGGGCCAGGTAGTCCAGTAGCCAGTTGCCCGAGGAGGCGACGAGGGCCTGGCCCCACCGCTCGCCCAGAGCGGACTTGACCCGATCCCGCTCCGCCAGCAGGCGAGCCACCGAGAAGCGGTTGGGCCGGCCTCGCTTGCGGGCGATGAAGGCGGCGGCCTTCTCGATCCACGCGCCCACGACCTCGAGTGGCCGGTCGGTGTTGACGGCGACGACCCCGAGGCTGACCAGGAGCAGGAAGAGGATCCCGCCGGCCCAGGCCACCAGGACCAGTCCCTTGGGGATGGGGGCGCCGAAGAAGGCCAGGATCAGGGCGAGGGCAGGCAGGGCGAACAGGGTCGCGGTGGACACGATCGAGGTGGCGGCCATCGTCGAGCCCGCCATGCCCATCCGCACCCCACTGGCGGCCAGCATCCGGAACTGCAGCGCGGCGCCGATGGCGGCCCCGCCGGGAACGGCCTTGGTCACCGCGGCGCCCGCCATCTGCGAGGTGCCCGCGGTGAACCAGTCGGCCTGGGGCAGGGCCACCCGGATCAGCCACCACATGCAGAAGAAGCTGCCGATCTCGAAGCCGAGCATGACCACGAACCAGGGCTTGGAGATCGTCTGCAGCTCGGTCCACCGGTCGAGCACGTCGAGGATCTTGGGGAGGAGGAGATAGAGGGTGGCCGCGCTGCCGACGAGGAACAGCACCCGCCAGGGCGACCAGTAGCGGCGTTGCGGCGCCGGTGGGCCGGTCAGGCCGCCGGTGCCGCCGGTGTCGCCGCCAGAGGCCGTCCTCGTCGGGCCAGTTGCCCGGAGCGGGCCGTGGTGGCTCGGTCACGCCTGCTGCTCGGGGGAGGGCGACCGACTCAGGGTTCGACCGTGACCCGGTCCGCGGCCCGGTGGAAGACCGGCTCGGGCGGGACCTTCAACGTGGGGGACGGATCGATCAGGTCGCGGGCGGCCGCGGCGCGGTCCTCGTCGGTGAACGTCCGCGTCGTGGTGCACCACTCGACCATCGTGCCGGTCGGATCCAGCGTGTACACCGATCGGCACCACGCGTGGTCGATCTCCATCACGTCGAACCCGTGGTCCAGCCACTGGTCCCGGGCGGCCTCGAGGGCCGTCAGGTCCGGAGCGTCGAAGGCCACGTGGTTGACCCACACGGGCAAGCCGAGGCCGGTGGAGATGGCGGGGTCGAACTCGCTCACCCGGGGATCGTGCAGGTCCCACACGGCGAACATCCCGTTACCGCCGGTGTCGTAGAAGAGGTGCTTGGCCCAGCCGCCGGGCTCGTCGGTCGGCGCGGCCTCGACCCGCACCAGTTCGAAGCCCATGGCCTCGGCGTAGAAGCGGTGGGTCGCTTCGATGTCCCGGGTGGCGATGGCGACGTGGTGGAAACCCATCCCGCCAGGATCGCACGTGGGGCATGCTCCGGTCGCCCCGACCCCGCCGGATACCGTCGCTCGCATGGCTCGGCGCCCGTCCTGGCGACTGGCCGCGGTCGTGCTCGTGGCCCTCGTCGGCCTCAGCGCCCTGGCCGCCCTGGTCGACGACGACCCCGAGCCGCCCGCCGAGGACCCTCCGACCGCGGACGAGGCGTTCCTCGAGGCCTGGGCCCGCGGTCGGGCAGCCACCTTCCGCTCGACGAGCACGTTCACTCGGGTGTCCAACACGACGGGGGCGGAGCTGACCGACCGCGTGATCGTGGCCCAGCGGCCCCCGGATCGCTTGACCATCGACCGGGACGGCGCCTCTGGCCTGGTGGACGGTCGCCGGCTGGCGTGCGTCTACCGCCGTCGGCGTCTGGCCTGCGAGGACGCCGCGGCCGGCCGCACGCTGGAGGACGAGACGGCCCAGCAGCTCGAGACCCTCGAGGGCTACATCACCGGCGACGATCCGCTCTACGCGGTATCCGTCCTCGACCGTCAGCCGATCGTCGGGGACTGCTTCGAACTGCGGCTCACCCTCGCGGACCTGGTCGCCCCGCCCCTCGGCACCCTGTCCCGGTACTGCTTCGACCCCGAGACCGGGCGCCCCCTCCCTCACCCAGGTGGAACGGGTGGAGGCCGACGACGAGACCCGGGTCGTCCAGCTGTCGCCGGAGGTGACCGACGCCGACCTCGACCCCGAGACGGCCCTCGGGGACCCCTGAGCACGCTCGGCCCCGGCCCGGCTCGCGGGTGCGGTGGCCGCAGGCCTGCGCTCCGTGAGATTTCCGCTCAAGAGTCGCTTGCCGATGCCGTAGATACTCCTGTCAGTGGACATCGCCCCCACTGGCACCGGGGTCAAGGGCGGGGGTCACGACTCCCTCCATGCATCGCCACCAGCGCTTCTTCCCAGGGTGCTGGCGCCTTCCCGTGGCTCTCGCCCGCCCCACCCGGACGCATCCCTCGTCGCTCCGCTCCATTCCTCTCGTCGCCGCTCCGCGGCTCCTGCTGCCTACCGCAGCTATCGACGACCTGTCGGGAGTGCTGCTCCGCTGCCGACTCCGCAGCGTGACCGCTGGCCGGGCTCACCCTTAGGGTCCCTGTCGTGCGGGATCGACTGGGGCCGGAGCTGCAGGTCGCCGGGGTGGCCGCCTTCTGGGGCTCGATCGGCCTCGTGGTCCGGGAGATCGACCTGCCGGCCCTCAGCATCGTGGCCTACCGGGTGGCCATCGCCGCGGTGGCCCTGGTCCTGTGGCTGGTGCTGCGCCCCGACGCCGTCGGGCGCCGCTTCGTCGTCCACCGCCCGGCCCGCACCCTCCTGCAGGGGGCGGTGCTGGCGGTGCACTGGGTCCTGTTCTTCGCCGCTCTGCAGCGGGCACCGGTCGGCCTCGTCACCCTGATCGTCTTCCTCGCCCCCGTCCTCATGGCGGCCGTTGCGCCGTACACCCTCGGTGAGCACCTGACCCGCCGGGTGGCCGCCGCCCTGGGGCTGGCCCTGCTGGGCACCGTCCTGCTGGTCGGTCTCGGGGCCGAGGACGTCGAGCCCGCCGGGATCGTCTACGCGGGGCTCGCCGCGGTCCTGCTGGCCGTGCTCTTCATCAACGCCAAGGTGCTCTCCCCGCTCTACGGCGGTCGACGGCTCGCTCTCGCCCAGGTGACGGTGGCCGCGGTCGTCCTGATCCCGGTGGCGCTGGTCGGGGGTGACGTGTGGCCGACCGAGCATGATCTGGTCTGGCTCCTGGTCCTGGGCCTCGTCCACACCGCGCTGGCCCTGGCCATCTTCCTCGGGGGCCTGGGACGGATCCCGGCCCTGCACACCGGCGTGTTGGCCTACCTGGAACCGGCGTCGGCCACCTTTCTCGGATGGCTGGTCCTCGACGAGGTGCTCGGCCTCGGCACCCTCCTCGGTGGCGTGCTGGTCGTGGCCGGGGGCCTTCTCGTGCTCGGGGCCCCCGGCGTCGACGAGCCGACGGTCACCCCCGAGGCCCCGGGTGCGGCCGGTCCGAGTTCCCCTGGCTGAGGCCGGTGGCCCAGGATGGGGCGATGTTCCTGGGTGAGGACCTGCTGGCCTACCTGGTGCTCGCCATCGGCGGCGCCCTGTGCGTGGGCAACGTGCTCGCCATCGTCCGTCCGCCCGCCGAGGTGGCCGAGGGCGACCTCGAGCGGGCCCCGGTCGGTCGCTCCGTGGTCATGGCCGTGGTCGGGGGCATCGCCGCGCTCTGGGCCGCGGCCAGCCTGATCGCCGGCTGAAAACTGGGCGTCGGAATACCTGACTGATCCGATCGGGTTTAGACTGCCGATGATGTCCGCAGCACCGACACCGATCGACCCCCGGGGGCCGCGCACGAACCAGGCCGTGCTGGCCGTGGCCCTGCTGGTGGGATTCCTGGCCGACTGGCGGTCGGTGGTGCCGATCTTCGCCGTGGTCCTCTTCCTGGGCGCCGCGTTCGGTCCCCGCTATGGACCGGTCCTGCGCTTCTACGCCGAAGTGATCAAGCCCCGCCTCAGTCCGCCGTCGGAGCTGGAGGACCCCCGCCCGCCCCGCTTCGCCGCCGCGGTCGGGGTGGTCTTCCTGGTCGCGTCGGGCCTGGCCTTCCTCGCCGGCGCCCCCGGCCTCGGCTGGGCCCTGGCCCTGGTGGTCGCCGCGCTGGCCGGCCTGGCCGCGGTGACCGGGATCTGCGTCGGGTGCGAGGTCTACCTGTGGCTGGCCCGCCTGCGGGGCCGGCCCCTTACCCCGGCGGGCTCGGCATGATCGTCCGTCTCGTCGTCGTGCTCGTCGTGGTCGGCCTGGCGTTCGCCGCCCGGGTGGCGCGGGACCGTCGTCGCCGTTGGTCAGGTGAGGAATCCCTGCCCGGTGCCCGCTTCCCGTCCTGGGTCACCGAGGGCGCCGAGCGCACGTGGGTCGTCTTCACCACGCCGTACTGCGCGTCGTGTGGCCCGATCGTCGAGCACCTCGGCGCCGCCGACCCGGTGGCTCGGGTGGTGACCGTCGACGCCAGCCACGAGCTCGCCCTGGCCCGGGACTTCGCCGTGCGCCGGGCCCCGACGGTCTTCGAGGCCGACGGCCGGGGCACGCCCCTGCGTCGCTTGAGCGGGGCCGACGCCGTCCGCGAGCCGTCCCCGCCTGACCTCGTCGTCGGCCCTCGCCGACGGCTCGCTCCCGTAGCGTGCGGCGATGCAGTTCGGGATCGCCTTCGCCAACATCCTCACCTTCGCCGACCGGGACGGCCTGGTCACCCTGGCCCAGGGTGCGGAGGCCTCCGGGTTCGACTCCCTGTGGACCGTCGAGCACGTGATCTACCCCGAGGGCTACGAGTCGGCGTACCCCTACGACCCGAGCGGCCGCATGGCGATGAGCAGCTCCACGCCGCTGCCCGACCCGCTCCTGTGGCTGGCCTTCGTGGCCGCCGCCACCGAGACCCTCCGTCTGGCCACCGGCATCCTCATCCTCCCCCAGCGCAACCCCCTCGTCCTCGCCAAGGAGGTGGCCACCCTCGACCACCTGTCCGGCGGTCGGGTCGACCTGGGCGTCGGCGTGGGCTGGCTGGAGGAGGAGTTCGACGCCCTCGGCGTGCCGTTCGCCCGCCGGGGTGCCCGCACCGAAGAGCACATCGAGGTCATGCGGGCCCTGTGGGACGGCGACCACGCCTCCCACCACGGCGAGTTCCTGTCCTTCGACGACGTCAGCAGCAACCCCAAGCCGGTCAACGGCCGGGTGCCGATCCACATCGGCGGCCACTCGCGGGCCGCGGCGGAGCGGGCGGGCCGGCTGGGCGACGGCTTCTTCCCGGGCACCGGTGACATCGGCGAGCTGGTCGACATCATGCGCCAGACCGCGGCCGACGTCGGGCGGGACCCCGAGGCCATCGAGGTCAGCTACGGCAACGAGGACCTCGTCGGCGACGGTGCCGTGGACGAGGCCGGCCGCCTGGCCGAGCTGGGCGTCGACCGGTGCATCGTCCCGTCCGTTCTCTTCCTGGGCGACACCGCCGCCGGCCTCGAGGCCTACGCCGAGCGTGTCATCCGCCCGTCACGCCGCCTGACCCCGATTGCGTCGATTGTCCGCGGCGTGACGATCACGCCAGAACCGGGGATCAGCGGAGGGGCTCGACCGGGCCGAGGGCGTCCCGCAGGACGTCGGGGACCGGCACCTTCGTCCAGCCGGTGGTCTCGACGGCGACGTAGACGGTCTCGGCCGTGCAGGCGACGCGGTCACCGACCCGGGTGACGAACTGCAGGGCGAACGAGGTCGTCCCGACCCGGGCGAGGGCCACGTCGATCTCGGCGGGCTCGCCCCAGCGCAGGGGGCCGGTCCAGTCCAGCTCGGTGTGGACCAGCTGGACGTCCCAGCCCTCGGCCATGAGGTCCGTGTAGGTGAGCCCACCGTGGGCCAGCAGGCCGGCGAAGGCGTCGTCGAAGTAGGCCAGGTACCACATGTTGAACACCACGCCCTGCTGGTCCGCCTCCAGGTAGCGGACGTCGACCGGGTGGGTGTAGGTCACCTTCCGGGCGAGCGGGGGTCAGGAGGCCTCGGCCCGCACGGGGGCCGGGTCGCTGGCCTGGACAGCTTCGGGGTTCACCTGGCAGCGGAGCTTGCGCAGGGTGGCCTCGAACTGGTCCCGCTCCTTCGGCGTGAGCACCGAGAAGGCGTCCTCGAGGGTCTGGACGTGGTCGGGGAGCATGGCCTCGATCTCGGCCTGGCCCTGGTCGGTCAGGCGGGCGTGGACCACCCGGCGGTCGTACTCGCAGGCCACCCGCTCGATCGACCCGGTGGCCACGAGGCGGTCGATGGCTCGGCTCAGCCCGCTGGCCGACATCGTGACCTGGGCGGCCAGATCGCTCATGCGCAGGCTCCGGTCGGGGCTGCGGGCCAGGCGGATCAGCACCTCGCTGGTGGGGCCGCGCTTGGCGCCCAGACGGTTGGTCAGGCCGTCGTGGACCTCGAAGAGGAGCCCGGCGAGGGTGATCCGGGGGTCGTCGAGTGACGGGCAGGCCATGACCTGATCGTAGACCCGGGAAGAAAAGGTTGCACGCGCAAGTTGTTGCGGGTACAGTAATTGCAACAGCAACTATTGTCGAAGCAACCGAGCACCAGGAGCAGACACCATGACCGTCACCGAGAGCACCACCATCACCCGCACCGTCGACGGCGTCGAGGTCCCCGCCGCCGGCACCTACGCCATCGACGCCTCCCACAGCCAGGCCGGCTTCGTGGTCCGGCACCTCATGGTGTCCAAGGTGCGGGGCGCCTTCACCGGCGTGTCCGGCACGGTCACCGTGGCCGAGGACGTCAACGACTCGACGGTCGTCGTCGACATCGACCCCGCCTCCATCGACACCCGCGACGCGGGCCGTGACGAGCACCTGCGCACGGCGGACTTCCTCGACGCCGAGGCGTTCCCGACCATCACCTACGCCAGCACCGGCCTCCGCCGGGACGGTGGCGACTGGGTCCTGGACGGCGACCTGACCATCAAGGGCGTGTCCCGCCCCGTGCGCCTCGAGGTGGAGTTCCTCGGCGCCGCCGGCGATCCCTGGGGCGGTACCCGCCTCGGCTTCAGCGCCACGGGCGAGTTGGACCGTGAGGACTGGGGCCTGAACTGGAACCAGGCCCTCGAGACCGGCGGCGTGCTCGTCGGCAAGAAGGTCACCCTCGAGATCGAGGCCGAGCTCATCCAGGTGTGATTCGGTGAGGGCCCCGCCCTTCGGGGCGGGGCCTTCGTCGCGTCTGGGAACATGACGGGGTGACGATGCCGCAGAACGTGGTGGTGGTCCTGCTCGACTCCTTGAACCGTCACGACCTCGGCTCCTACGGCGGCGCGGACTTCGCCACGCCACACCTGGACCGCTTCGCCGCCGAGCGGGCCACCCGCTTCACCCGCCACGTCACCGGCTCGCTGCCCTGCATGCCGGCCCGCCACGACATCCTCTGCGGCGCCCTCGACTTCCTCTGGAAGCCCTGGGGCTCCATCGAGCTGTGGGAGCGCCCGGTCACCGCCGCCCTGCGGGACGAGGGGGTGGTGACCATGCTCGTCTCGGACCACCCGCACCTCTTCGAGACGGGCGGCGAGAACTACCACACCGACTTCTTCGCCTGGGACTACCAGCGGGGCCACGAGGGGGACGCCTGGCGGACCCACCCCGACCCGAGCTGGGTGGGCTCACCGGCGGTCGGTGCTTCGTGGTTCTACGAGCGCCAGACGGGTCGGGCCATCGACCTGGAGCGCGGCTATGACCGCTCCCGCACGTTCTTCCGGGCCGAGGAGGACTACCCCGGTCCCCGGGTGATGGCCGCGGCCGCCGACTGGCTGGGCCGGGCTACTCCCCACCACGATCGCTGGCTGCTCTTCGTCGACGAGTTCGACCCCCACGAGCCCTTCGACGTCCCCGCCCCCTGGGAGGGCAGGTACGAGGACGAACCGTGGGCGGGGGAGCGGTTGATCTGGCCGCCCTATGCCGTCGGCGGCGTGAGCAAGGGGCACCTCAGCCCCGCCGAGGCCCGCCACCTCCGGGCCAACTACGGCGCCAAGGTCTCCCTGATCGACCACTGGTTCGGCCGGGTCCTCGGCGCACTCGACGAGCAGGGGCTGTGGGACTCGACCGCGGTGGTCGTCTGCACCGACCACGGCCACTACCTGGGCGACGTCCGGGGCGGCGACGACCTCTGGGGCAAGCCCGGGGTCCCCCAGTACGAGCCGCTCGGCCACACCCCGCTCCTGGTGCACTGGCCGGGGGTGGCGGGCGGGGGCACCTGTGAAGCGCTCACCACCGGTGTCGACCTCCACGCCACCCTGGCCGACATCTTCGGCGTCACCGCGGGGCACCGCACCCACGGTCACTCCCTGGTGCCGCTGCTCACCGGTGACGCCACCACGGTGCGGGACTGGGCCATCGGCGGGGTGTGGGGCAACTGGGTCCAGGTCACCGACGGCCGTCACAAGTACGCCCGGGCCCCCGTGGGCGATCCATTCCCGCTCTCGATGTGGTCCAACCGATGGTCGACCATGCCCCTGCACCTGGCTGGGGTCGAGGGCCTGCCGCCACCGGACGGCCGCGCGTTCCTCGACACCATGCCGGGTACCGACATCCCGGTCATCCGCCAGCCCTACACCGCGGGTGACCGCCTGCCGTTCTGGGCCGGCTACGGCCACGCCGACCAACACCACCTCTATGACCTGGACGTGGATCCGGACGAGACGGAGAACCGGGTCGGGGAGCCCCTCGAGGCCGAGCTGGTCGACCTGCTGCGCTCGGCCCTCGAAGAGCTCGAAGGCCCCGCTGACCAGTTCGAACGGCTCGGCCTCGACGGGTAGCGGTCAGGCCTGCTCGAGCGGCGCGGCACCGAACGGGACGCCGAAGCGGACGCACCAGAGAACGACGGTGCGATACCGGCTGAGGTCGACGTCTTCCGGGATCTCGTAGTTCTGGTCACCGACATTGCCACTCAGATCACCCAGGTCGACGAAGTCGTCGTCGAAGGCACCCGAGTCACCGTCGGGCGCGGTGGTGGACAGGTAGACGTTCACGTCGGGACCGTTGTCGGTGGCGAACTCCGTGAACCGCAGGAACCGCTGTGGGCTGCCGTCGGTGAGCACGCTGGCGGTGCCCTCGGTGGCGTGGTCGCGTGAGATGAACTGCCCGGTGGCGACGGTCTGGACGACCGGTACCTCAGCCGGCGCCGTCTCAGACGGCTCGGCCCCGTCGTCGGTCGGGTCGTCGGCGACGGTCGGATCCGGGGTGGCGCCGGAATCGAACACCGGGCCCGCTTCGTCGACCTCGTCGTCGACCCAGAGCGTCTGGACCCCGAAGTACCCGAACGCCAGCCAGGCCACGATCCCGAGGCCGGCGACGGCGGCGACGGACAGAGCCAGCGCATTGCGACGGACGAACCCCATCCGAGGTTCGTCGTGCGGCGAGGGAAGGTCGAAGGCCATGGGCGGTCAACGTCCTGCGGGGCGCCCGGGTTCCGTCCGGTGCTGCTGGGCGTCAAGGTGAGATCAGCCTACCCGCAGGTCGACCCGCCAACCGGCGCTCACGATCTGCGCGATGGTCATCCGGCTGGCGGGCCGACCCGACACCTGTACCGCGTAGACCTGGGCGTTCGCGACCGCGGCGATCGCGTAGTCGAACACGCAGGTGGTCGCGTTCGGGGTGCGATCGACCTGACCGGCGCGCAGCACGGTCCGACCCAGTTCGTCGCCGCGGGCATTGCTGACGGTGACCTCGGTGCCGGCACCGACGCCGGGCGGGGCGCCGGTCCCACAGCGGGCGCCATCGGCCGGGGGCGAGTCACCGGCCGCCCCCCTGGTCCGAGCGATGGCCACCCGGACCTCGCCGGTGAGGGTGTTGCCCGCGGCCTGTGACGAGTCCGACCCCCCGAGGGTGACCGCCCCGGCCGTGGCCACCAGGGCGATGAGGGCGAGCGCCCCGAGGAGCACAGGCACCCGCCGGCGAAATCGGCCGGTCGAGGGTTCAACTGATTCGACGTCGGCGGCGTCGAAGTCCGGGAGCGGCCGCGCGCCGGCGATGTCCACGGCGCCCCGGTCGCGGACGTGCGTCGTCCACTGCTCGCTCGTCCAGTACCGGTACCGGCTCGAATCGGCCGGGTCCGCGTACCAACCCGCCGGTAGCGCTGTCGCCATCGCCTTCCCGTCGGCAGGTCGGTCGTCGCGGTGAGTCCGAGAGCAGGCCAAGGCCACCGATACCCTCCGACGGTGGCCGTCGAGGTGCTCATCATCGTGGCCCTCGTGGCGGTCCTCTTCTGGCTCCCCCGCAAGGTCCGCCGGCGTCGCGGGCCCTGATCCCGGGGCCGACGTCGAGCGTTCGTCAGACGGTGGGCGCCGCGTCAGGCCAGGGGGTTGCGCCAGGTGACCTCGGTGAAACGGGCGAAGTCGGAGTCGGCCGAGACCATGGCCAGGCCATGCTCGATGCACAGGGCGGCGAGCACCGCGTCGGGGATGAGGTTGGCCCGTAGGTCGAGGTCACCGACGAGCCGACCGAGGATGACGCGGTGGCCCCGGCCAGGGCCGGGCACCCAGACGGTGGGGGCGTCGAGCCAGGCGTCGACGAGGGCCCAGGCCGCGGCCGGGGCCAGGGGCTCGGCCAGCGCCCGGGGGTTGGTGACGATCCGCAGGAAGGCGGTGAGCGACGCCCAGGGCAGGCCCACCCGACGACTGCCGTTCAGGGCGTCCTCCAGCCAGCGGTGGGCTCGGTCGTGGAGCGGGCTGGTCTCGTCTACGGCGAACAGGAGGATGTTGGCGTCGACGAGCACCTAGCGGGCGTCCGAGCCCTCGAGGAGGTCGAGGGCCTCGGCGATGTTGGTGACGTCCACCTTGAGCCCCAGTGGGTGGGTGGCCTGCCGGAACGGCTCGCCGGCAGGTCGGGGAAGGAGCCCTCGACGGATGAGCTCGTTGACGGCCTCGGAGACGCCGATGCCCCGTTCCTGGCGGAGCTGCTCGATCACCTTGGCGGTGTCGTCGTCGAACTCGACCGTCGTTCTCATGATCAGATTCTAACACGCACATGCACGAATCACTGCATGAACGAGCGGAAGGCGCGAGTCGAAGGCCTCGAGGTCTCCGACCGCGGCCGCATTCCCGCCACCCTGCGCGCCGCCTGGTTCGCCGTCCATCCCTGACCGCAGGCACGCCAGGGGTGGGTGAGGGTCCGCTGCGGCCCGGTCATTCGGTTGGGGGAGGTGGCCCGGTGTCGGGCGGGCGTCTTCGTTGGTTCTGGTCGGGCGGCCGGGCTGGAGCCCAGTGACAGGAACCGTGGACTCCGGCCTTCGGGCCTGGTGCCAGACTCGGCGGTCATGGAGCTGACCGGAGCGAGCATCGAGCTCTACGTCCGCCACGCCTTTACGGGCATGGGCCAGGTGCTGGACCGGCTGGACGACGACACGGTGAACCAGAAGCCCGCCGACTGGGGGACCAACTCGGTGGCCGGCCTCGTTGTGCACTGCTGCGAGCTGGCCCCGTCCTGGTTCGCCATGCCCGGCCTCGGCCGTGACAGCACGAGGGATCGCGAAGCCGAGTTCGCCGCCACGTCCACCGTCGCCGAGCTCCGTCAGCGCATCGACAGTGCCGTCGAGCGGACCGGCGCGCTCGTCGAGGAGTTCCTGGCCGGCCCGACCGTGACCGACCACCCGTTCCGCGACTTCATGCCCGGCGAGGACCGCACCGACGGCGCCCTGGTCCTCCACGTCCTCGAGGAGCTCTTCCAGCACCTCGGCCACATGGAGGTCACCGCCGACGCGGTGGAAGGAGCAAGCGACATCGGCTGAACTACGAATGACACGACTGCCGTCGGATCCCGCTGGGCAGACCCCGAGATCGCTGGGAACCTGGGATCAGTGACCGCTGAGCGTTTCGGTGGCACTCAGGTGCCGCCCCGACCTCAACGGGGCGGTGTCTCGAGGATCTGCTTCAGGGTCTGCTCATCTCGATGACTGTCCCGTTCGAGGACGCGTGCCAACAGTGGCTCGGCGAGCCTCATCCATCCGGCGACCTGGAACCTCATGGTGCTCGTCAGATGGCAGCGCTCGGTGCCGACTGGCTCGACCAGGTAGGACGCACGACCGGTCACAACGCCGTCGGGGATCTCGAACGCGACGAAGCGTCCCGGTTCGAACTCCACGAAGCGGTTGCCCGACTCGATGCGTCGGCCCGCGAAGCGGCGTATGAAGACGTGCTCGCTTCCGACGCGGATGGGACCGCCGGTCGTCCGACGCACCTCGCGCAGACCTCGCTGCCAGCTCGGTGCGTTGAGCTGGTCACTGACGAACGCGAACACCTCGGCTGCAGGCCGACCGACGTCGAGGTGGGTAACGACATCGATCATGTGTCCTCCTCGACGCCCGGGCCCGCACGCCATCGAGGCGCGCCAGCCCACGGCCACGTAGGGCTCGCACCTGCCCCAGAACGCCGCTTCAGGGAGCGCACACGTGCCGATCTGGGTCTCGCTGAGTCGACTACTTCCCGTCGAAGAAGTCGTCGTGCGCCTGGATGTCCTCGGGCAGGTCCCACAGGTCGAGGACCTTGCCGTCACGAAGTCGGAGGACGTGCACCTCGTCCAACGCGATCGACGCGCCGTCGGGACGGCTGGCCGTCTCGTGGAGGACCACGGCGGCGTGGTCCTCGTCGGCGTAGATGCCTTTGATGTCGAGGGCCTGGGTGCCCGCGGTGAGTTCGAAGTTCTTGATCAGCGCCGCGGTGATGGCCTCGCGGCCTTTGTGGTCACCGCTGTTCGGGCCATCGCCACCGAAGTGGAACACGCAGTCGTCGGCCAGGTCGGCCAACGCTCCGTCGAGATCGCCCTTCGCGAACGACTCGTAGGCGTTGCGGACGATGGCGACGTTGGGATGCTCGGCCATGTCGGTCTCCTTGTCCGGTCGACGACCCGCCGACCACGCCTCGACGCTAAGCGCGAACGTCGGCCGGCGCTCGTGGATCCTCCCTCCGCGTCGTTGGGAGGAGCGGTGTCCGGCGGCCTGAGAAGGCTCAGGGCCGCACCGCTTCCCCTCCGCCTCGGGCCGGCCCTGCAGCATCGTCGGCCTCAGGCACCTTCTCGGTGTGTGGGGAATCGGAAGGTGTCGAGCCGTCCTCCAGAACCTCAGCGTTTCGTCAAAGACCAGGTGGGTCGGCCGATAGGACGGCGGCCGCTCTGAGCCATCGGAGCGGCTTGTGGAGATGCCCGACCGACGAAGGGGGTAACCCGCGATGTGGGGGTTCTGGGGCACTGCGGCCACCATCGGGCTGAAAGAAGAGACGTGCGACACTTGCGGGCGAATGGAGAGCACGCACAGCACCCCGTTCTTCTGCGACTCCGACAGGAAAGGGGCGTTGGAGGCCTGGCTGCATGAGGCAGACCGAGTGCTGGATGACCTCGATGCCTGACTACCCGATCTGCGAGATGGACCCCGAAGACGTGGAGAAACATCGCCCCCTGGCCTCGGCAAGCCCCCAGTTCTGTGGAGCGGGTGACGAGAGTCGAACTCGCGTTCTCAGCTTGGGAAGCTGACCGGAGGAGGCTGGCTGACCAGGGGATTCGGCCATTTGCCCAGGTCAGCGGTGATGTAGCCTAACGTCGCGTGCCGCCCCGTGATCCCGGATGTCGGTCCGTAGGGTCACGCTAGGGTCACGCCGCCTCGGCCCCGGGTACTCAGCTTCGGAGTTGGTGACCCATCCGAGACTTGGATTTCAGCGCGGCAATTCCAAGCTTCGGCGCCGAGACTTGGAATCGTCGACGCGCCCGGCGTAAGCCGCGGAGAGCCGTCGGCTGTCGGGGGTACCGTGGAGTCGATGGATCTCACGACGGTCATCGAGACCCGCCCGGGTGTGCGCAGCGGCAAGCCGTGCTTCATCGGCACCCGGATCGCGGTCTACGACGTCCTCGAGTACCTGGCGTCGGGGATGACCACCGAGGAGATCGTCGCCGACTTCCCGGAGCTCACGCCTGCGCACGTCCGGGCCGCCATTGAGTTCGCGGCCCTCCGGGAACGCCGGCTCGCCACGGCGTGAAGCTCCTGCTCGACGAGAACCTGTCGAGACGCCTCGTCGGGCAGCTGCGTGACGTGTTCCCCGAGAGCGGGCACGTCACCGCGCTGGGCCTCGATGCTGCGACCGACCGGGAGATCTGGGAGCACGCCCGAGAGCACGGCCACGTGATCGTCTCCAAGGACTCGGACTTCCGCCAGCTCGCCTTCCTTCATGGCTCACCGCCGAAGGTTGTGTGGCTCCGCGTCGGCAACGCATCGACGGCCACGGTTCTCCAGGTGATCATCGAACACGTCGAGGCCATCGAGGCCTTTGGGCGCAGCGAGGACGAGGCACTACTGGTCCTGCCGACGCTGCGCTCGACCTGACCGGGCCTACCGACAGGCTGCGGGCTTTGGGATATGGCTGATCCGTACTACGAAGCCCTTGCCCCTGCGACGCACGGGCTGGTGGCGATGGCTGAGGCCCGTCGGGTATTCGCGGCAGCTCTCCCCGCTGCAGACTCGGCGGCCATGGCCGAGCTGGCAGCCGAGGCGGAATGGTGCCGCTGGAGTATGTGGGCCGCCTCGGGCGCACGTGGTCTGCCGTTCGCCAGACCGTCGCCGAGGTGGCCGGCCTGCTGGCTGATCCTCGATGCCTGGATCGTGGACGACGGGCCAACCATCAGAGGAACGAGTGGGCGGCTGCAGCGACTCGCAACGTAGAGGCCGGCGGTTCGAGTCCGCTCACCTCCACTCGCTGTTGTGAGATCGGGCCCGGCTGAACCGGCCGCTTCCGGCCGCGCGAGCCCGCGCCGGGGGCTGAACCCCCCGACGGTGGTCAGACCGCCAGCACGGTGCGAACGTGGGCCCTGCCCATCAGGTCGCCCCGGATCGGGGTGACCTCGGCCGCCTCGAGGGACGGGAAGCGGTCCACCACGGTACGGATGGCCAGCCTGGTCTCGAGCCGGGCGAGGGCGGCGCCGAGGCAGTGGTGGGCGCCCCAGCCGAAGCCGAGGTGCGGGTTCGGCGCCCGGTCGGGTCGGAAGCGACCCGGATCGTCGAACAGGGTTGGATCGTGGTTGGCCGCGGCGATCGAGAGATAGACGGTGTCGTGGTTCCTGAGGGCCCGACCCTCGAACTCGTGGTCGCCCGCCACCTTGCGCACCATGGTGGCGGCCGGGCCCATCGTCCGGACGAGCTCCTCCACGAGCGTCTCGTCGAGACCGCGATCGTCCCGGTAGCGGGCGAGCAGCCCCGGATCGGTGGCCAGGTGTCCGAGCGAGGTGGTGAGGAGGTTGGTCGTGGTCTCGTGGCCGGCGAACAGCAGCAGCGTGCACGCCCCCACCAGCTCCAGCTCCGACAGGTCGCCCGACTCCTCGACGAGGGCCGTGAGCAGGTTGTCGGCCGGGTGGCGGCGATAGTGCTCCACGAGGCCGCCGAAGAAGTCGACGAACTCGGCGGTGGCGGCCACGACGGGCTCGGCGTCCACCGTGCCGGGCCGGGTGGCGAAGACGATCTCGGCGAGGTCGTCGCTCCAGGCCCGGAACCGCTCCCGTTCCGACGCCGGCACGCCGAGCAGCTCGGCGATGACGGTAGCCGGCAGAGGTTCGGCGAGGTCCTCCCTCACGTCGATGGCGCCGTCGGCGACGGCGCCATCGAGAAGCTCGTTGGTCAGGGCCACGACCGTCGCCGCCAGGTTCGCCACCCGTCGCGGTGTGAACGCGGACCGCACCGGGTCACGGAGGCGAGTGTGGGCCGGCGGGTCCCGGAACACCATCCAGCCCGCCAGCAGCTCGACGGTGCGTCCGAAGGCCGCCGGCTGGTGCCGGGCGGCGCGTTCGAGGGCTCCGACCCGGTCCGCCGAGAACCGCGGGTTGCGGAAGCCGTCGGAGACGGCGCGGTGGGAGAGCACGATCCACCCCTTGTGGTCGTCGCTCCACTGCACCGGACCGCCCGCGGCGCGCACGTCGTCCCAGTGGCCGGCCGGGTCGGTGATCATCCGCGGGGTGGTGAGGGGGCCCACCTCTCCAGTCTCTCAGGTGACCGGTCCAGGCGCTGAACCGACCCGACCCGGCCCTTCTGCTTGGAGCGGGTGACGAGAGTCGAACTCGCGTTCTCAGCTTGGGAAGCTGATGTTCTGCCACTGAACTACACCCGCAGGACCCGACAGAGTAGCCGGGGGTACGGTCGCGTCCCATGTCGTCGACCTCGTCCTGGGAAGTGGCTCAGCTGAACATCGGTCGGCTCAGAGCCCCCACCGACGATCCGCTGGTGGCCGGGTTCATGGAGGCCCTGGAGCCGATCAACGCCATCGCCGACACGGCGCCCGGCTTCGTGTGGCGCCTGCAGACCGAGGACGGAGATGCCACCGCGATCCGGCCCTACGACGACGACACGATGCTGGTGAACATGAGCACGTGGGCCTCGGTCGAGGCGCTGGCCGACTTCGTCTACCGCACCGCCCACCGCGACGTCATGGCCCAGCGCCGCCAGTGGTTCGAGAAGCTCGACGAGGTCTTCACCGTCCTCTGGTGGGTGCCCGCCGGCCACCGCCCGACCATCGACGAGGCCAAGGAGCGCCTGGCCCACCTCGCCGAGCACGGGCCGACGACGCAGGCCTTCACCTTCCGCCGGCCGTTCCCCGCCCCCGACGCCGACGCCGCGGCGACCGTCGGCGAGGACTGGACCTGTTCGGTCTGATGGAGGTCGCCGTCCTCCTCTCGCCCGGTGTCACCGCCTTCGAGGCCCTCGGGCCCTACGGCGTGTTCCGGCGGGTGCCGGGGGCGCGGGTCCGGCTCGTGGCCGCGGCCCCGGGCCGCATCCCCACCCAGGGCTCGACCGTGGCCCTGTTGGCCGACGCGGTGATGGAGGACCACCCCAGCCCTGACGTGGTGGTCGTGCCCGGGGGCATCGGCATCCGGCGGCTGGTCACCGACGAGCGGGCCGTGGCCTGGGTCGCCGGGGCCCACGAGGCCAGCGAGTGGACCACCGCGGTCTCGACCGGCTCGGTCCTGCTGGCCGCGGCCGGGGTGCTCGACGGCGACGCGACCACGCACTGGCTGGCCACCGACCTGCTCGAGGAGCAGGGGGCCCACGCCGTGGCCGAGCGCATCGTGCGCTCGGGCAAGGTCATGACCGCCGAGGGGGCCGCGGCCGCCGTGGAGATGGCCCTCGACGTGGTGGCTCGCCTGGTCGACCCGGCCACCGCGGCCCGCATCCGCCGGGACCTCGACGTCGACGAGCTCGGCCCGCTCGACCCGACCCGACCGGTGCGGTCCGAGACCCTCGTCGCCCTGGCCGGTCCCGACGATCTGGACCCCGAGCCCGCCTACGTCCTCGGCCCGGCCACCGGCAAGGAGAAGCGCCGCCGCCCGGCCAAGGGCCGCATCGAGATCCTCTTCGCCCCCGCCTGAGCGCGTTCTGGCACCGGATTCCCGGGCCCTGACCCCGGAATCCGGTGCCGGAAGCGGGTCGGTCGTTCGCCGGGTGTGGGTGCTCCGGGTTGGCTCAGTCGGTGTCGCGCTCGGCCTCGCGGTGCGCCGGGCGGTCGGCGAAGGGGCGGTCGAGAGCGCCTTGGAGCTCGGCGGTGAGCTGCTCGGCGTGGAACGGGCGGGCCAGGAAGCCGTCGGCGCCCTTGGCCCACGCATCGGACCCGGCGGCCACGTCGTCGGCCAGCAGGACCACCGCGACCTCGCTCACCGGCGGGTTGGGGTGACTGCGGATCTTCTCGAGCAGCTGGCGGTTGGCCGTCGGTCCGGACAGGGACAGCACCGTGGCCCGTCGGGGTGTGGCCAGCAGGTGGCGGACGGCGCCCTCCGCGGTCTCGACCCGGTGGACGTCGTGGCCGTCGGCGGTCATCAGGCGGCTGAGCAGCTCCCCGGCGTCGGGGTCGTCACAGACCAGCAGGACGCCCTCGCCGTGGGGCTCCCACTCGTGCCGTCTCTCGGCCTTCTCACTCCTGGAGCGCTTCAGCACCTGTCGTGACCCCCAGTCGTGGGTCGACCGCGGCCTCGCCGCGCTCGACGGCCTCGAGCACGTGCATGGCGATGTCGGCCACCTTCACCTGCTCCTCGTCGACACCCTCACCCTTCACACCGTCGTCGATCATGATGTAGCAGAACGGACAGGCGGTGGCGATCCGGCTGGCCCCGGTGGCTAGCAGCTCCTGGGAGCGCTCGACGTTGACCTGCTTGCCGGTGTGCTCCTCCATCCACATGCGGGCACCACCGGCGCCACAGCACATGCCCTGGGTGCCGTTGCGGGGCGCCTCCACGACCTCGACGCCGCCCAGGCTCCCGATGACCTTTCGGGGGGCCAGGTACACGTCGTTGTGGCGGCCGAGGTAGCAGGAGTCGTGGTACACCAGCCGCTCCTCCAGCCGGGCGTCGGTCATGTCCAGCTTCCCCGACTCGATCAGGGACTCCAGCAACTGGCTGTGGTGGACCACGTCGTAGTGCCCGCCCAGCTGCGGGTACTCGTTGGCCAGTGTGTTGAAGCAGTGGGGGCACTGGGTGATGATCTTGCGCACCCCCATGGCGTTGAGGGCCTCCACGTTCTGGGTGGCCAGCATCTGGAACAGGTACTCGTTGCCCGACCGGCGGGCCGGATCACCGGTGCACAGCTCGGAGGGCCCGAGGATGGCGAAGTCCAGGCCGGCCCGCGTCATCAGCTGGGCCATGGCCTGGCTGACCTTGCGGTTCTTGTCGTCGAAGCTCCCGGCACAGCCGACCCAGTAGAGGTACTCGTGGTCGAAGGCGTCGCCCGGATCGATGACCGGGATCTCGGCGTCGGTGCCCTCGAGGCCCTTGGCCCAGTCGGCCCGCTCACCCTGGGACATGCCCCACGGGTTCGACGAGTTCTCCATGGACCGGTAGGCGTTGCCCAACTCGGTCGGGAAGTTCGACTCCATCAGCGACAGGTACCGCCGCATGTCGAGGATCTTGTCGAGGATCTCGATGTTGACCGGACAGATCTCGTCGCAGGCCTTGCAGGAGGTGCAGGCCCAGAGCTCCTCGGGGGTGATGCGCTCGAAGAGGCTGTCGGCCTTGACGGTGATCTCGGCGTCGACGCCGATCGGGGGTGACACGACCGGCGATCCGGTGGCGGCCATGACCTCGCCGGTCTTGAGCACGATCTCGCGCGGGTCCAGTGGCTTGCCGGTCGCGTGGGCGGGGCAGACCGACGTGCAGCGCCCGCACATGGTGCAGGCGTCGGTGTCCAGCAGCTGCTTCCAGGTCATCTCGCTGATGGTGGAGGCGCCGAAGGACTCCAGCTCGGTCTCCATCAGGTTCGGCAGCGGCTTCATGGCGCCCTTGGGGCGCTCGCGGTCCCGCAGGTACATGTTCAGCGGCGAGGTGAACATGTGGCGCAGCATCGTCACCGGCAGGATGGCCAGGAAGGCGATGAAGCTCAGGACGTGCACCACCCAGATGGCCTGGTGCCAGCCGGCGAGCGACGACGAGCCGTCGACGAGGGCCGACAACGGGTAGCCGACGAAGGCCCACTCCTCGTGCTGAGGGCGGCCGTCGAGGGCGATGCGGAACATCTCGGCCAGGAAGCCGGTCAGGCCGATGACGGCGAAGAGGCCGAGGATCAGGGCGTGCTCGGGCTTGGACTTGATGCGTATCCGGTAGGGGCGGATGACGTAGCGGCGCAACACGGCCAGGCCGATGCCGGCCAGGAACACCAGGCCGGCGGCGTCGCCCACGAAGATGTAGGCCTGGTAGGTGGTGCCGTGCAGGAACTTGGCGTCGTCAGGCAGCTGGTGGTCGATCTCCAGCACCGCGGTGACCGCGACCAGGACCAGGAAGCCGACGTAGATCAGCGAGTGCATGACCCCGGCCACGGGGTCCCGCAGCAGGGTCTGCATGTAGACCCCGGCCCGGAAGTCGCCCATGCGCCGCTTGATGTTCCCGGCGTTGGTCGACCGGTCGTCCGGGGCGCCCCGCTGCCAGTTCTTCACCCGGAAGGAGAAGAGCACGGCGCCGTAGACCAGGAGGGCAGGGATCACCGTGTAGAAGGCGACCTTGAGGGGGTCGGGGATGTTCCCGAACACCTCCCGGTGGATCGTCGACTCTTCCTCGAAGCCGGTGAGGCCGGGGGCGAGGCCGGAGCCGATCGTGAAGAGGGCAATGGCGACGCCGAGGCCGATGACGAGTTGTTGGGGCGTGAGCCGCTTCATGACCCCGCTGAACCTACTCGGCGGGACGACCGAGGGATCGAACCCACGATCACGGCCGCGCGAGCCGTCACGGCCCGTCAACACGCCCGAAACAGGGCGGTCCTACGGTCAGCCGGGTGCCGACAGCCGTCCTCGTGCCCCCGTACGCTGCGCCCGACGCGAGCGTCGCGCAGGACGGCTCCACGGGGGGTAGCAGCATGGGTGAGTACCGGCAGTTCATCGACGGGGCGTGGGCCGACGCCTCCGACGGGGGCACCTGGGACCTGATCGATCCTTCGACCGAGGCCACCATCACCACGGTCCCCTTCGGGACGCGGGCCGACGCCGACGCGGCGATCGACGCCGCCGCGACGGCGTTCCCTGCCTGGTCGACGGCCACGGCCTACGAGCGGGCGGCCGTCCTCCGGCGGGCCTCGGACCTGGTCCGCGGGCGCCTCGAGGCGCTGGGCGAGGTCACCTCGCGGGAGAGCGGCAAGCCCCTCCTGCAGGGCCGCGGCGAGTGGGTGGCCGCCGCCGACCTGCTCGAGTGGTACGGCGAGGAGGCCAAGCGCAGCTACGGCCGCACGATCCCCAGCCGGGTACCCGGCAAGCGCATGATGGTCCTCCACCAGCCGGTGGGCGTGGTGGGGACGATCACCGCCTGGAACTTCCCGGCCTACAACGTCGTGCGGTCCGTCGCCGCCGCCCTCGCCGCGGGGTGCACCGTGGTCAGCCGGCCCTCCGAGTTCACCCCGATGACCTGCATGGACCTGGCGGGGATCCTGCAAGAGGCCGGCCTGCCCGCCGGTGTCTTCAACGTCGTCAACGGCGACCCCGAGGGCATGGGCCAGGCCATGCTCGAGCACGAGGCCCTGCGCAAGCTGCACTTCACCGGCAGCGTGCGGGTGGGCAAGCTCCTCATGGACGGCGCCTCGACGACGGTGACCCGCCTGTCCCTCGAACTGGGGGGCAACGCCCCGGTCATCGTCCTGCCCGACGCCGACATGGAAGCCGTGGCGGCCGGCGCCGTGACCGCCAAGTATCGCAACGCCGGCCAGGTCTGTGTCTGTCCCCAGCGGTTCCTCATCGGTGGCGGGCGCCGCGACGAGTTCGTCGAGCGGGTCGTGCCGTTGGTCGAGAAGCTGCGCCTCGGCCCGGGCACCGACCCCGACACCGAGGTGGGGCCGATGATCAACGCCCGCCAGCGCGAGCGCCTCGAGGGCCTCGTGGCTGCGGCCGCCGACCAGGGGGCCACCGTGGCGGTGGGCGGTGGGCGCCCGGCGGACCGGGACACCGGTTACTTCTTCTCGCCCACCGTGGTCACCGACATCACCCCGGACTTCCCCGTCTACCGCGAGGAGCTGTTCGGCCCGGTCATGCCCGTGGTCGACTTCGGGGACCTCGACGAGGCCATCGCGCTGGCCAACGACACGCCCTATGGCCTGGCTTCCTATGTCTGGACCAACGACCTGCGCTCGGCCATGCGGGCTGCGGAGCGGCTCGAGTTCGGGATGGTCGGGGTCAACGAGTGGACGCCCCACGGCACCGAAGGCCCGTTCACGGGCTGGAAACAGAGCGGTCAGGGTAGCGAGTCGGGAGCCGAGGGCTTCGAGGAGTACGTCGAGACCAAGCTCGTCTCGCTGGGCGGCATGGGCTGACCGTGGTCGCCGGCACGCGCTCCCTCGTGGTCCGGGTCTGGCTACCGGACCGCCCGGGAGCGCTGGGTGCGGTCGCCAGCCGGATCGGCGGGGTGGGCGGCGACGTCCACGAGATCGAGGTCGTGGACCACGGCGCGGGGCGGGCCGTCGACGAGTTCCTCGTCACCGTCCCCGAAGCGGTCAGCGACGACCTGCTGGCCCGGGAGATCGAGGCGGTCGACGGCGTCGACGTCGAGGAGCTCCGGGCGGTGGACTTCTCCGAGCGCGACCCCCGGATCGACGCCCTCGAGACGGCGGTGGCCCTCAATGAGGCGGCCGACGTCCCGTCCCGCCTGGTCGCTCTGGCGGAGCGGGTCCACCATGAGCTGCGGGCCCGCTGGGTAGCCGTCATCGGCCCCGACGGGATCGAGGCCCTCGTGGGGGACGGGCCCGAGGCGCCGTGGCTGACCGCCTTCGGCGCCGGCGTCGCCGCCGGAGGCCCCGGTGTGGCCACCGACGAGGACGGGGAGGTGGCCTGGGCCGCGATCGGGGAGGACCGCCGGGTCCTTCTGGCCGGCCGCAGCGGCGTGCCGTTCCGGCCCCGGGAGCGCCGGGTGCTCGAGCTCCTGGCCCGCCTGGCGGCCAGCATCTGATCGCCCGATCGTCACAGGACGTTTACGGAGAATCCGCTTGCCCCAGGCCACCTATCGCTACCTTGGGCAAGCGTGATGGCTGTTTCCGGTACCGATCTGCCGCCTGCCGACGCGGCCGACCCGTCGCCGGTCCACCGCGCCTTCGGCTTCACCGACATCTGCGGGTTCACCGCCTATCTCGAGCGGGAAGGCCCCCTGGCCGCCGTCCGCCTGGTGTCGACCTTCCGCAGTTCGGCCCGCGAGATCGCCGCCCGCCGGGGCGTGCGCATCGCCAAGTGGCTGGGGGACGGGGTCATGTTCGTGTCGGTCGAGGCCGGCCCGCTGCTGGCCACCAGCGTGGAGCTGACCACCCGGATGAAGACAACCGGCCTGGACCTGCGCTCGGGGGTGGCCACCGGCTCCTGCCTGCTGTTCGAGGCCGACGACTACATCGGTCACTCGGTGAACCTGGCCTCTCGCCTGTGTGACCTGGCCGGGCCCGGCGAGGTGCTGGCCGACGAGAACACCGCCACCCTCGCGCCCGGCTGGGTCCAGGTCGGCTCGCCCCGCCGCAAGCGCCTGCCCGGCGTGGGCAAGGTCGAGGGCATCTGCACCCTCCGCTTCGACTCGGACATCCCGCTCAGCGCCTGATCAGCCGCCGGACGGGCTCCAGCGGGGCCCGACGTAGAAGCTGGGGAAGCGCTCGGCCCGGTACGACACCCACGGCTCGGCCAAGCGCACGTCGAAGACGATCGGCCCCCCGGACGCCCCCTCGGGCACGACCTCGATGATGCGGGCGCGGGGCTGCCCTTCGCCGCGACCGATCCCGCCGTGGTCGATGAGGACGGTCCCACCGGGTTGGCGGTCGGCGTCACCCACGAAGTCGGCGTAGACGGGCTCGCCGTCCTCGTCGTCCACGATGTGCTCCCAGACCTGGCGGGCCGACCATCGGGCCGGGGGTCCCTCGAGATCCAGCTCGTAGCGGACGGCCCGGCTGTACGGAACGTCGCCGGGACGGCCGTTGCCGTTGTCGTAGAGGAGCAGCGAGCCGTCGGCCTGCAGCTCGGGGGCGTGGAGGTGATAGGCGAAGTCGCCCTCGGTCAGGGGCAGGGTCCCGTCCGGCCCCAGTGACCAGAGCAGCTCGCCCGAGGGCCCGTCAGCGTCCGCCTCGTGCCGGAAGGCGAAGGTCAGGTCGAGGTGGCGGGCGGTGACGATCACCGCGTTCCGGTCCTCGTCGAGGATGACCCCGTTGGCGTGGGCCCAGTCCCGGGTCGGGCCGGTCTCGCGGCACAGGGCCGTGCCGGGGACGTCCTGCGGGTCGATCACGTCGGCCAACGGCCACTCGTGGAGGACCTCGCCCTCGGGGGTGAACTCCAGCACCACGTCCTCGGCGATGCCGAACGGGTCGTCCTCCTCACAGACGGTCTGCTGGGCGGCGGTGAGGCTGCGGTCCCGAATGCCGAGCGTCAGGAGGTTGCCATCGGCGGCCAGGTAGGCCTCGTGGTGGAAGGCGCGTATGTCGGCGTCGGTGTCGACGACGACGGTGCGAGGGTCATCCGACCTCCCCTCGCCCCAGGTCCAGGAGCGGAGGCGGACGCCCAGCAGGTCGATCTCCCGGATCCCGTAGGGCGGGTACTGCACGAGGATCGTGCCGTCGGGGGTGAGGCGGGCGTCGTTGGCCGTGGGTGGGTTCCGGTAGTACCAGACGACCTCGCCCTCGGCGTCGAGAGCCACGAGGAGGCCGATCGGCTCGCGGGACAGGGTCTCGAGGTCCCATCGCCCAGTGTCGAACAGCGTGTAGCCCGGCGCCATTGCCTCCGGGTCGGCCGTGGCCACCTCGAGCTCGGGGATGAAGTCGGGCAGCGGCCCCGTGGTGAAGGTCACGGCGCCGCTCCCGGCGGGGCGCCCGTCGGTGTCGAACAGGGCCACGGTGAGGTCGTAGGTGGCGTCGGCCCGCATACCGACGACCGGGAGTCGGTGGGTGCGCAGGGCCCGGGCGGTGCGGGGCAGGGCGAAGGAGGCGTCGGGCGAGGTCGCGTTCACCTCGACATGGACCGGCTGGTCGGCCTCGATGTCGAGCACCGCGGCGAGGACGCTGCGCTCGGAGGGACGGGCCTCGAAGGCCTCGAGTGAGCCTTCGAGATCCGTGGCCTCCCCGGCGAACGGTGGTTCCCGCGCGGGGCCTTCGTCCCCACTGCAGGCCACGCCCGCCGTAAGGGCGAGCACCAGGGCCAGGGCCCCGGTGGACGGCGATCGCACGGCCTCACCGTAGGTCCGCGGGGCCCGCAGCCCGCGGCGCCCCCACCACCGGCCAGACTCGGCGGCCATGCGGGTGTCGATGACGGTGCCGACCGACGACCTGACCCTGGTGCGCGGCGTGTACCCGGAGCTGGAGCGGCTGGGTTACGACCGGGCCTTCTCCTTCGAGGCCAAGCACGACCCGTTCGTGCCGCTGGCCGTGGCCGCCGAGCACACGACGACGATCGGCCTCGGCACGGCGGTGGCGATCGCGTTCGCCCGTACGCCGATGACGCTGGCCAACGTGGGCTGGGACCTCCAGACCCTGACCGGGGGACGCTTCACGCTGGGCCTCGGCAGCCAGATCGAGCAGCACGTGACCCAGCGCTTCTCGATGCCGTGGTCCCGACCGGTCGAGCGGATGCGGGAGGTGGTGCTGGCGATCAAGGCCGTCTGGGCGGCCTGGGAGACGGGCGACCGGCTGGACTTCGCGGGGGACTTCTACACCCACACCCGGATGATCCCGGCGTTCGATCCGGGCCCGAACCCGTTCGGCCTACCGCCCGTGTTCACCGCCGGGGTGGGGCCGAGGATGACGGCGGTCGCGGGCGAGGTGGCCGACGGCTTCCTCGTCCACCCGGTGAACAGTCGCCGATCACTGCAGGAACTGACCCTGCCCGCCCTGGCCGAGGGCGCGACCCGCGCCGGGCGCTCGCTCGACGGCTTCGAGGTGGTGTGCGTGACCATCGTGGTCACCGGCCGCACCGAGGAGGAGATGACCGCCTCCCGAGAGGCGGTCCGCCGCCAACTCGCGTTCTACGGCACGACGCCGGCCTACCAGGCCGTCTTCGCCCTCCATGGCCACGGCGATCTCCGCCCCGAGCTGGCCCGGCTCGCTCGTGACGACCGCTGGGACGACATGACCGGCCTGATCGAGGACGATCTCCTCGAGGCCATCGCCGTCTGCGGCGAGCCCGACCAGGTCGCGCCCTTGGTCCGGAGGCGCCTGGCGGGGATCAGCGACAGCGTCAGCCTGGTCAACAACCGGGCCCCCGACCCCCGGCACTACGCCGAGGTCGTCGCGGCCCTGTAGAGCTGAGGCTCCTGCTGGGGACCGTGTTCCCGAAATTGCGCCGATTTGTCACGCTGAGCGTGACAAATCGGCGCCAGATCGCCAGGACCGCCCGACGCTGGGCGGGGCGCATCAGCTCCCGCGAAAGGCGTCAGCCGGCTTGCTTGGCGACGGCTTCGGCCGCCGCCCGGGCCGCGTCGGCGCCGCCGAGGTAGCGGTCCTCGAGGGCGAGGTCGCCGACCGGGCGCAGCCCGGTGTCGAGCTCGTACACGAGGGGGATCCCGGTGGGGATGTTGACCTCGGCGATGTCGGCGTCGGCGATCCCGTCGAGGTGCTTGACCAGGGCCCGCAGCGAGTTGCCGTGGGCGGCGAGCAGCACGACGCGGCCGGCTCGGAGGTCGGGCACCACGGCGTCGTACCAGTAGGGCAGCATGCGCTCGACGACGTCCCTCAGGCACTCCGAGGCCGGGATGAGCTCGGGTGCGAGCTCGGCGTACCGGGGGTCGAAGCGGGCGTGGCGCTCGTCGTCCCAGGCCAGTGGCGGTGGCGGGGTGTCATACGAGCGGCGCCAGACCTTGACCTGGTCGGCGCCGTGCTCCTCGCCCACCTGCTTCTTGTCCTTGCCCTGCAGGTCGCCGTAGTGGCGCTCGTTGAGGCGCCAGTGGCGGCGGACGGGGATCCAGTCGCGCTCCATCGTGTCCAGCGCGTGCTGGGCGGTGTGGATGGCCCGGCGCTGCACCGAGGTGTGCACGACGTCGGGGAGCACGCCGGCCTCGGCCAGGAGCTCGCCGCCGCGGCGGGCTTCGGCCACCCCCCGCTCGGTGAGGTCGGCGTCGTACCACCCGGTGAAGCGGTTGGCCTCGTTCCAGGTGCTCTGGCCGTGCCGGAGAAGGATCAATCGGGAAGTTGATAACAAGGGACTCAAGTTTCTATACTCGGCAGTCGACAACTGGTCGCAGCACCGCACCATCCAGCCATCCAGGAGCGTATCCCCCATGCCCAAGGCCGTCGGAATCGATCTCGGCACCACCAACTCCGTCGTCGCCGTCCTCGAGGCGGGCGAAGCCACGGTGATCCCCAACGCCGAGGGGTCCCGCACGACCCCGTCGGTCGTCGCCTTCGCCAAGGACGGCGAGGTGCTCGTCGGTGAGGTGGCCAAGCGCCAGGCCATCACCAACCCGGACCGCACGGTGCGGTCGGTCAAGCGCCACATGGGCACGAGCTGGTCGATCGACATCGACGGCAAGGCCTACAAGGCCCAGGAGATCGCGGCCCGCGTGCTGCAGAAGCTGAAGGCGGACGCCGAGGCCTACACGGGCGACGCCGTCACCCAGGCCGTCATCACCGTGCCCGCCTACTTCGACGACGCGCAGCGCACGGCCACCCAGGAGGCGGGCCAGATCGCGGGTCTCGAGGTCCTGCGCATCATCAACGAGCCCACCGCGGCCGCCCTGGCCTACGGCATGGACAAGGAGGGCGAGGACCAGACCATCCTGGTGTTCGACCTCGGCGGCGGCACCTTCGACGTCTCCCTCCTCGACATCGGCGAGGGCGTCTTCGAGGTCAAGGCCACCCACGGTGACACCAACCTCGGCGGCGACGACTGGGACCAGCGGGTCATCGACTGGTTGGTCGAGTCCTTCAAGGGCGACCACGGCGTGGACCTGGCCAAGGACAAGATGGCCGAGCAGCGCCTCAAGGAGGCCGCCGAGAAGGCCAAGATGGAGCTGTCCACCACCCAGCAGGCCCAGATCAACCTGCCCTTCATCACCGCCACCGACTCGGGCCCGCTTCACCTCGACTACGCGCTGAGCCGGGCCAAGTTCCAGGAGCTCACCGCCGACCTGCTCGAGCGCTGCCGCGGCCCGTTCGAGCAGGCCATCGCCGACGCCGGCCTCAAGACCGAGGACATCGACCACGTCATCATGGTCGGCGGCTCCACCCGGATGCCCGCCGTGGCCGACCTGGTCAAGGGCATCACCGGCAAGGAGCCCCACAAGGGCGTCAACCCCGACGAGGTCGTGGCCATCGGCGCCTCGGTCCAGGCCGGTGTGCTCAAGGGCGACGTCAAGGACATCCTGCTCCTCGACGTCACCCCGCTGTCCCTCGGCATCGAGACCAAGGGCGGGGTCATGACCAAGCTCATCGAGCGGAACACCACCATCCCCACCAAGCGCACCGAGGTGTTCACGACCGCCGACGACAGCCAGCCGTCGGTCGAGGTCCACGTGCTGCAGGGCGAGCGGGAGATGGCCCAGTTCAACAAGACGCTCGGCAAGTTCCAGCTCGTCGACCTGCCCCCCGCCCCCCGGGGCGTGCCC
>CAWJSC010000014.1:0-42187 GCA_963845425.1 uncultured Microthrixaceae bacterium | reverse complement strand
CGGGGCCAGGCGGCCCGTGGCGTCCACGCCCTGGCCGAGCCGGGTGATGCGCATCAGGCGCTCGACCGTCCGACCGTCCTCACTGACCAGGAGGCGGGTCGAGTTGGTACCGCAGTCGATGGCGGCGACTCTGCTCATGGTGCTTCGCCGGACGACTCATCGCCGTGCCGGCCTGTTCGGACCGCCGATCGGCTGCGCCGCTCGCCCGTCACGCCTCGCCCTCGCCGGCGGCGAGACGGTCCGCCACCCAGCGGCCCACCGGGTCGTCACCCCCGGCCAGGTGCCAGGCGTAATGGGCGTGCAGGCACTTGACCCCCTGTCGGGTCCCGCCGACGCCCCCGTAAGGTCTCGGTCCTTCATGGTCCGCCGGGAGGGCCGCGTCGCGTTCGGCGCCATAGCGGCGGTGGGCCGCCGCCAGCACGACCGCGTCCACGGAGGACTCGGCCCGGTGCACGCCCTGGGCTGCCTCCAGGCGCCCGACCGCGACCCGCTCTACGGCACCGACCAGCCAGTACCGGGTGGGCATGGGCGTGCCGTCGTCGAGCAGGGGGGCGTTGCGGATGACGACCGGGCCCCCGTCGGCGGCGCGGACCACGACCTCGAAGGCGCCCTGCGGGGAGCGACCCAGGAGGTCCGCCACCGCGTCTCGGTCGGCCGGGCTCGGGGCCACGACCGTCACGAGAGCAGGAGCACCAGCAGCAGGACCACCACGGCCACGACCACGATCGCGCCGATGGCGTACTTGGCGATGGTGCCCCCGGCCACGGCCAGGAGGTCGACGGCTTCGGCCTCGGCACTGTCGATCTTGCGTACCCCACCTGTATCGACGACGGGCGCCGCCACGGGCTCGGTCGGCTGGGGCGCGGCCTCCGAAGCGGGGACCGTCGCGGGAGGATCACCCGGCTCGGGCGCCGGCGCCCCGACAGTGGCTTCACCGGACAGGAGGTCGTGCTCGAGGCAGGAGACGAACTGGTCGAGGAGCGCCCCGCTCACGTCGGCGATGGCCCCGCGGCCGAACTGGGCCACCTTGCCGGTCAGCTTGAGGTCGGTGTTGACCGTCACCCGGGTGCCGGTGCCCTGGGCGGCCAGCGTGGCGGTGATGAGGGCGTTGGCGTTGCCCTGACCCCGGGTGTCGCGCCCTTGGGCATCGATGACGGCCCGGTGGTTGGCGTCGTCCTTCTCGGCGAAGCGGGCCACGCCCTTGTACTGGGCGGTGATCGGACCCACCTTGACCTTCACGTTGCCTCGGAACTCCTCGCCCTCGACCTCGGTCAGTTGCGCGCCGGGCATGCAGGGCGCGATGCGCTCGAGGTCGGTCAGGACCGCCCAGGCCTCCTCAACCGGCACCTCGACGTCGAACTCGTTGGTCAGCTCCATTGCTCCAGGTCCCCTTCGGTGTCCACGTCCCGCGGATCTCCGGCGCACGGTACCGCTGAGACCAGATCCGGACGCCCCTGCAGCAGGACCCGCGCCCCCTCGTCGCCGTCGGTGGGCAGGAGCGGCCAGACCTCACGCGCCAGGCGCACCGGTGGGCGGCGCGCGCCGTCGAACTCGGCGGTCACGATCGGGGCATCGACGCCCGCCACCGCCCGCCACGCCTCGGCCGGGACCATCGGGCTGTCGCCCAGCCCGATGACCACGGCGTCGTGGCCGCGGGCCGCGGCATGGTGCACCGCCACCTGCACCGAGGTGGCCTGGCCGTCGGCCCAGTGGGGGTTGTCGAGGATCGTCACGCCGGCGGGCACCACGTCCCTCAGGTCCTCACCACCGGTGATGACCACGGTCTCGTCGAGGCCGGCCGCGAGCGCCGCCTCGAGGGCCCAGGTGACCAGCGGACGGCCCCGGAGGCCCGCCCGGAGCTTGGGGCCGCCGAACCGGCTGCCGTCGCCCGCCGCCAGGACCGCGGCGAGGGTGGTCACCGGCCGCTGAAGGGCCGGGTCCGGACCGTGACGCCGCCCAGGACCGCACGGGCCTGTACCCGCACGACCGGGGCCCCCGGACGACGGTGCGCGGTGGTGCGGTCGTCCCGGGCGCCGAGGAAGGCGAACCCGCCGAAGTCGACCCCGATCCCCTCCGGCACGAGGACCTCGATCCCCCCGAGAACCGCGGTGGCCACGATCCGGGTCTCCGGCTCGAGGTCCACGCCCGTGAGGTCGATCTGGCACGAGCCGAGCACGGCCACGACCTGGGTGGGGTCCCCTGGCTGCCAGGGTCCGGACCGGCGGGCCCCGCTGAGCACGGCCACGACCCGTCGTGTCGGCGGAATCCTGGGGGGATCGGGCGCCGGGAGCGCGGGCAGGTCGCCGGTCAGGCCGGCCAGCTCGGCCGAGGTCCGGGCCTGGTAGACGTCACCCACCCGGTCGGAGAACTCCTCCAGGCTGAGCCGCCCGTCGGTGCAGGCGGCCCGCAGGCGCTCCACGACGAGGTCACGGTCGGCGTCCGACACCAGCGGGTCCGGTGCCTCGGTCACGGGGGCATTCTGGCAACCTCGAGCCCGTGCGACGACTCGGGGCCGTTTGGGCGGCCGTCCTGGCGCTGACCCTGGCCGCCTGCGGGGCCGGCGACGGGTCCGGTGGGGGCGGGTCTCGGGGCGCCGGCCTTCCCCCTCCGGACCCGGCCGTGGCCTCGACCACTCCCGGCCTTCTCGTCGGACAGCAGTCCGTCGACGGCCGGCTGGCCGACGTGGTCGTCGGCGTGGACCCCGGCACGGGCCCGACGACCGAGGTGCGGGTACCCGACATCGGTCTCGCCAGTGGGGTGGCCGCCGGTCCGGGCCGGGCGCTCTACACCAGCGGTGACGCCAACGTGCTCGTCGACGTCCGCGCCGGGACCGTCGTCGACCTCGGACTTCCCCGGCGGGAGTACCTGCCCACCCTCGCCCGGCTCACCGGCGGGATCGGCCAGGACCACGCGGTCCTCACCGCCGCCGGCGGCGAGGGGGCGGTCCTGGTCGACCTGACCTCCGGCGAGGTCGCCGACCTGACCGACCAGGTCGGCGGTGGGCTGCTCCTCTCGGGCGAACTCCGCCCCGACGAGACCGTGGCCCTGATCGGCGGCCAGGAGGCCAGCTACGCGGTGCCCACCGACGACCCGACCGCCGTCGAGCAGATCGGTGACGGCTACGGCCAGTTCCTCGGCGACGGTGGCTCGGTGGTCCTGTCCGGGCCGGCGGGGGCCTCCGTTCTCGACCTGGCCACTGGCGGGGACCGGGTCCTGTCCGACGCCATGGCCGGCGCCCTGCCCGTCGGCGACCTGGTCCTGCTCCAGACCAGCGAGACCGAGGCCGGCCTCGTCGACCCCACCACCGGTGAGACGCTCTCGACGCTCACGCTCGCCGCCGATGCCTCCTCACCGGTGCGGGCCGCTGAGGCCGTCCTGCTGAGCACTGAGGGCAACCAGGAGTGGCAGCTGATCGACGGCACCACCGGCACGGTCACGCCGGTGCCGGACCTGGCGGGATACGTCGAGCAGCCGTCGCCCACCGGTGCGGGCCGCTGGGTCGTCTTCCGGTCGACCGAGCAGGGCCGCCCGGTCGTCGGCGTCGACACGACCGACGGGGACGTGCAGCCGATCGACGCCCTCCCCGCCGGCGAGCGCTTCACCAGCATCGCCGCGCTGACGCCGGACGGGCCGTGGATGGTGGCCGCCACCGACAGCGAGGGTCCGGACGGCACGCCGGTCACCCGCGGTCGACTCATCAACCTCGACTCCGGAGCCACGTTCGACCTCGGCCCGCGGTTCCAGGGCGCCACGTTCTCCCCCGACGGCCGGCAGGTCGCCTGGTCGAGCGGCGACGCGGCCGAGCTGCAGGTCGCCCCGGTCGACGACATCGGCGCCGCCCGCCTGGTCGCTACCGGCATCGTCGTCCCGATCTGGCTCCCCGCCTGACCCCAGGCCTTCCGGCTGGACGAAGCGCCGGCAAGAACGGGCGCCTGGCGCTTCCTGCCGGACTCCGCCGTGCCCTTCCGCCCGATGTCGCCACCCTCCGTGGCCGAATGTCGGGATCTGGACCCACCCTGACGTACTGGCGCCTGATTTCCCGCCCATAGGCCCGAAATCGGGTGCCAGAATGGGAGGCGGCCACCGCCCGTGAGATTCGCCGCTCGAACGAGGCCCGCACGCCCCCGACGACAGGCGACCCGTCCCCCTGCCCCCGTTCCCGCGTCGGTTTCGTTGTCGGTGTCGGTCCCCGCCTGACCGGTCAGTGGATGGGGCCGTCGGTGGCCTTCAAGGAGCCGGCGGTGTGGCCGGTGTGGTTGGCGATGATCTCGGCGCAGACCGAGATGGCGGTCTCCTCGGGGGTGCGGGAGCCGATGTCGAGTCCGATGGGGGCCATCACCCGCTCGAGCTGGTTGTCGGTGACGCCCTCCTCCCGGAGGCGCTCGACTCGCTTGGCGTGGGTGCGCCGGGACCCCATGGCGCCCAAGTAGCCGACGTCGGTGGCCAGGGCGGCGACGATCGCCGGGACGTCGAACTTGTTGTCGTGGGTGAGGACACAGATGGCATCCGCGGGGCCGAGGCGGTCGCCGACCCGCTCGACCAGGCGGTGGGGCCAGTCGACCATGACCTCGTCGGCCATCGGGAAGCGGCGCTCGGTGGCGAAGACCTCGCGGGCGTCGCACACGGTGACGTGGAAGCCCAGGAACTTGGCCGCCGTGGCCAGGGCGGCGGTGAAGTCGACGGCGCCGAAGATCAGCATCCGGGGCGGGGGGGCGAAGGCCTCGATGAACACATCGACCACCGTCTCCAGTGGCTCACCGTAGGCGCCGTAGTTGCGACGGTCGGTCTTGCCCGCCAGGAGCTGGGCCAGAGCGTCGCGACCCACGACCCGGTCCAGGTCCTCGTTGCCGAGCGTGCCCATCGGCTCCCGGTCCGGGCCGACGAGGAGCTTGGCGCCCACGCCCGGTCCGTCGATGATCGTGGCCAGGGCGACGGGGCGGTCGTCCTCGAGGGCGGCGTGGAGCTCGTCGTAGACGCTCATCGTTGATGCCTCTTCGCCTGACGGCTCATCGGCGGGCGGGCCTGTTCGGCCCGCTGATCGTCTTCGACGCTCATCGTTCATGCCTCTTCGCCTGACGGCTCATCGGCTGGCGGGCCTGTTCGGCCCGCTGATCGTCTTCGACGCTCATCGTTCATGCCTCTTCGCCTGACGGCTCATCGGCTGGCGGGCCTGTTCGGCCCGCTGATCGTCTTCGACGCTCATCGCCCTACCAGTCCAACGGTTCGATGAAGAGGTGGACCGTTCCCCCGCAGGTGAGGCCCACCGCGAAGGCGTCGTCGTCGGAATAGCCGAAGGTGACCATGCGCCGCTCGCCCGTGGCCAGGATGTCCAGCGCCTCGGTGACCACGGCCCCCTCGACACAGCCGCCCGACACCGAGCCGGCCACTTCGCTGTCCTCGTTGACGGCCATGGCGGCGCCCGGGCCACGGGGTCCGGAGCCCTCGATGTCCACCACCCGGGCCAACGCCACCTTCAGGCCGGCGGCCTTCCACCGGTCGAGGTCCGGCAACAGGTCCTTCATACCGAGATCACCTCTTCCTAGGGCACGGGCGATGGGACATCCGATCCCGTTCCGAACGAGTCGACCTCATACCGAGATCACCTCCGCGAGGTCCTCGAGCGATGCCAGGGAATGACCCTCGAGGAACAGGTCGACATGGGGCAGGGCCGCGGCCATCCCCCGGGCCAGGGGCTCGTAGCCCGGGCTGGCCTTCAGGGGGTTGACCCAGATCAGGCGGTGGGTGATCCGGTGAAGGCGCTCCACCTCGGCGCCGAGCAGGTCCGGCTCGCCCCGGTCCCACCCGTCGGAGAGGATGACGACTGTGGCCCCGCGGGCCAGGCCCCGGACCCCCCATTCGTCGTTGAACTCCCGCAGGCAGGCACCGAGGCGGGTCCCACCCGACCAGTCGACCACGGCGTCGCCGGCGGCTCGCAGGGCCGCGTCGGGGTCCCGGGACGACAGCTCCCGGGTGACCCGGGTCAGGCGGGTGCCGATGGCGAAGGCCTCCACCCGGGTGCCGCCGGCCACGACGACCTGGGCGAAGCGCAGCAGGGCCCGGGCGTGGCTCTCCATGGAACCGGACACGTCGACCAGGAGCACCAGGCGGCGAGGCCGCTCGCCGGGGTCCAGCCAGCGCCGGTCGATGGTCTCGCCCCCGGAGCGCATGGCCGCCCGGGTGCTGCGACGCAGGTCCGGCCAGCGGCCGGGCCGGGACGTGGGGCGGCGGCGGCGCGAGGGCCGCTGGGCCCGGCGGACCCGCAGTTGGGCCAGCAGGCGCATGGCCTCTTCCCGCTCGTCGTCGGTGCAGGCGGCGAAGTCCTTGTGGCGCAGCACCTCGCCCGGCGACCAGCGCACGACATGGGTGGGCCGGTCCTCGTCAGGGCCGTCCTCGTCGCCCTCCTCCTCGGCGTCATCGCCCGCGGCGGGCACCGGGACGGGCGGCGGTGGGGGCGGGCCGTGGGCGAGTTGCTGGTGGCCGCCGAAGAAGGCGGCGAAGGCGGCGTCGTAGACGCCGATGTCCTCGGGGCGGTGCACCAGGGTCGAGCGCCCGGCCCAGTAGATGAGCTTGCGGTCGTCGGAGCCCACGGCCTCCCAGGCCCGGACGAAGGCCAGGACGCTGTCGACGGGGACGTCCAGCTCGGCCTCCCGAAGCACCCGGCCGAACGCCACGGCGGCCCGCTCGGGCGCCAGGGCGACCTCGGCGTCAGGCACCGCGCAGGACGGCTTGGCGGATGAGGTCGCCGATGCCGTGGTCCCGGACCCGCTTCTGGTCCTCCCGGTACTTCACGACCGTGCCGAGGGTGGCACCCACCGTGGCCTCGTCCAGGTCGGCCCGGCCGAGTGCGGCCAGGGCCTGGGCCCAGTCGATGGTCTCGGCCACCCCGGGCGGCTTGTAGAGGTTGAGCTCGCGGAGCTGCTCGACCACGCCGGCCACCTGGCGGGCCAGGCTCTCGGCCACCCGCGGCGCCCGGAGCCGGACGATGGCGACCTCGCGGTCGAAGTCGGGGTGCTCCACCCAGTGGTAGAGGCAGCGGCGCTTGAGGGCGTCGTGGACGTCCCGCGTCCGGTTGGACGTGATGATCACCACGGGCGGCGTCGGGGTCGAGAACGTGCCCAGCTCCGGGACCGTCACCTGGTAGTCGGAGAGGATCTCCAGCAGGAACGCCTCGAACTCGTCGTCGGCCCGGTCCACCTCGTCGATCAGCAGGACGGGCGGCGGACCGTCCGCATGGTCTATGGCCCGCAGCAGGGGCCGGCGCACGAGGAAGCGCTCGGTGTAGAGCTCGTCCTCCAGGGCCTCGGTGGTGGCCCCGTCGGCCCGGCCGGTGGCCTCGGCCGTGCGCAGGTGCAGGAGCTGGCGGCTGTAGTCCCACTCGTAGACGGCCTGGGCGACGTCGATGCCCTCGTAGCACTGGAGCCGGATCAGCTCGCCGCCGGTCCAGCGGGCCAGGACCTTGGCCACCTCCGTCTTGCCGACGCCGGCCTCGCCCTCGAGCAGGAGCGGGCGCTGCAGCTCCAGGGCCAGGAAGATCGCCGTGGCCAGGCCGTCGTCGGCCAGGTACTCGTGCGCTGCGAGCGCGTCCGCCACTTCAGCCGGGCTGGTCCCCACGGCGTCAGGCTACGCGGGTCGCCCCGTCAGGCGACGACGAGGCCACGACCTCCGGATGCAGGATCTCGGCCAGGACCTTGACCCCGTCGACCAGGCGGGGCCCGGGGCGGACGATGTAGGCGTCACCGTCCACCGCCCACACGGCGGCCGATTCCGGCAGATGGGGAAGGGCGAGCCGGGCGTGCTCGACCGCGCCGACCAGCCCGAAGCCGCAGGGGGCGACGATCACGATGTCGGGCCCGGCCTCGACCACGGCGTCCCAGGAGAGGGCACCGGAGTGGGTGCCGGCCGCGGCCAGGACAGGGGTGCCGCCGGCGGTCTCGATCATCTGGGGGATCCAGTGACCGGCGCCGAACGGCGGGTCGACCCACTCCAGCAGGAGGACCGTCGGTCGGGGCCGGCCGGCCAGCACACTACGGAGCACCCCGAGCTCGAGGCGCAGCGCGGCCATGACCTCCGCGGCCCGTCCCGGCACGCCGAGGACCTCGCCCACCCGGCCGATGTCGGCGATGACCTCGTCCAACGTCGACGGGTCCAGAGAGAGGACCTCCGCGTCACAGCCGAGGCGACCAAGGGCCTCGTCCACGTCCCCCGACGGCACGGCGCAGACCCGACACAGGTCCTGGGTGAGGATCACGTCCGGGTCGATGGCCGCGATGGCCGCCTCGTCCAGCCGGTACAGCGGCGTCTCACCCGCGGTCGCGGCCCGCACGGCGGCGTCGATGGCGTCCGGGTCCTCCCCGCTCGCCTCCAGCCCCGACGACGACACCACCCGCTTCCGCTGTGCCTCCGGCGGGAAGTCACACTCGAAGGTCACCCCCTCCAGGTCGTCCCCCTTCCCCAGCAGGTAGACGATCTCGGTCGCCGACGGCAGCAAGGAGACGATCCGCACCCCGCCAGTGTGCCGCCGCCACCGAAAACCTTCCGCGGAACGCTTTCCGGCGGCCATCCCTCCGGTTGCTCGTCCTCCGTGCCGTCGCCCGAGTGGAGCCGGAGAAACGGAAGGCAACCACGGGGGCCCGGTCCTCCGTCGGATCGTCCTCGGCGCCCCTCCACCGACGAATCCCACTCAGCGTGGCCGAATCCCCCGGTTCGCCACCCATCCACCCTTCTGGCGCCCGATTTCCCGGTCATAGCACCGAAATCGGGCGCCAGAAGGAGAGGCGGTCACGCGGGGTGGCGAAACGGGCGGTTTCCGCCCGACGACCTCAGCCCGACCCCACGCCCCCGTGGTTGCCGTCGTTCTGTCCGGCACCGGCGGCGTAGCGTCGGCCTATGGACCTCGGGATCGCAGGGAAGCGGGCGGCGGTGGCCGCAGGATCGGCGGGCCTCGGCCTCGGCGCGGCGCGAGCCCTGGCGGCAGAGGGCGCAAAGGTGGCCATCTGTGGGCGGGACCTCGCCAGATCGGAGGCGGCGGCCGCCGACATCGGCGCCGTCGCCCTAAGGGCCGACATGAGCGACCCGGACCAGGCCACCGGGTTCATCGCCGAGTCCGCTGATCGCCTGGGCGGGACCATCGACATCGTGGTGGCCAATGCCGGGGGGCCGCCGGCGGGGACGTTCGCCTCCACTGACCTCGACGGGTACCGGCAGGCGCTGGATCTGAACCTGTTGTCCTCCATCGCCCTCTGCCAGGCCGCCGTCCCCGCCATGCAGGTACAAGGCTGGGGTCGAGTCGTGGCGATCACTTCGATCGGCGTGCGCCAACCGCCACCCCACCTCATGGCGTCGGCCACGGCCCGGGCGGGGCTCACCGCCTTCCTGAAGGTGTTGGCCACCGAGGTCGCCCGGGACGGGGTGACGGTCAACTCGGCCCAGCCCGGCCTCCACGACACCGACCGGGTCCGTCAGCTCTACGGCGGCGAAGCACCTCCGCCGGAGGCGGCCGCCGCCGTCCCCGCGGGCCGGATCGGCGACGCCGACGATTTCGGCGCCGTGGTCGCCTTCCTCTGCTCCCAGCAGGCCCGCTTCGTCACCGGCACCGGGCTCCTCGTCGACGGCGGCGCCTTCCCCGGCCTCGTCTGACCTCGACGGGAAGCAGGAGGGCGGATCCCGCGCGAGGATGAGCGGGTCGACCATCACCGGGGGGTGACACATGGAAGTGTCCGTGAACGTCAATGGCGCATCCGCGACCCACGACGTCGAGCCGCGGCTCCTGTTGGTCCACTACCTCCGGGAGACCCGGGGCCTGACCGGGACCAACGTCGGCTGTGACACCTCGTCGTGTGGCGCCTGCACCGTCCTCGTGAACGGCGAGTCGGTGAAGTCCTGCACGATGCTCGCGGTCCAGGCCGACGGCGACGAGATCACCACGATCGAGGGCCTGGCCAACGGCACCGAGCTGCACCCCATGCAGCAGGCCTTCCACGAGAACCACGCCCTGCAGTGCGGGTACTGCACCCCGGGCATGGTCATGGCCGCCGTCTCCCTCATCGAGGAGCAGCCGGGTCTCGACGAAGCCGCGGTGCGGGAGGGCCTCGAGGGCAACCTCTGCCGCTGCACCGGCTACCACAACATCGTCAAGGCGGTCATGGCCGCCGCCGGCTCAGAGGGAGGTCCCGCATGACCGTCTCCGGCACCCGCATGCTCCGCAAGGAGGACCCCGAGCTCCTGTCCGGCGAGGCCCGCTTCGTCGATGACCTCGAGATCACCGGCGCCCTCTGGCTGGGCATCGTCCGCAGCCCGTTCGGCCATGCCCGCATCGGCAGCATCGACACCAGCGAGGCCGCGGGCATGCCCGGCGTCGTCGCCGTCTACACCGGCGCCCAACTCGTCGAGCTGGGCATGGGCCCGCTCCCGTGCGCCTGGGCCGTGACCGAGGACATGGTCACCCCCGAGCACCTCCCGGTGGCGGTCAGCGAGGCCTGCTTCGTCGGCGACGCCGTGGCCGTGGTGGTGGCCGAGAGCCGCTACGCGGCCCGGGACGCGGTCGGCGCCGTGGAGGTCGACTACGACCCACTGCCCGTGGTCGTCGACCTCGAGGACGCGGCAGGCGACGACGTCCTGGCCCACACCGACCTCACCTCCAACACGTCCTACGTCTGGGAGCTCATCCCCGACCCGGATGCCGTGGACAAGGCCTTCGCCGAGGCCACCCACCACATCACCGAGCGCTACCTCCAGCAGCGCCTCATCCCGTCCGCGATGGAGCCCCGGGGCGTGGCCGTGGTGCCCCAGCCCCAGGGGGGCGAGATCACCATCTGGTCCGCCACCCAGATCCCCCACATCCTCAAGCTGATGGTGGCCGCCACCACGGGCACGCCCGAGCACAAGGTCCGGGTCATCGCCCCGTCGGTGGGCGGTGGTTTCGGCTGCAAGCTCAACGTCTACGCCGAAGAGCTGTTGGCCGTGATCTTGGCCAAGCACCACGGCGTGCCGGTCCGTTGGACCGAGGAGCGCTCGGAGGCCGCATCGTCGACCATCCAGGGCCGGGGCCAGGTCCAGGACATCGAGCTGGCGGCTGACGCCGACGGCAAGGTCACCGGTGTGCGGGCCAAGCTCCTGGCCGACATGGGGGCCTACCTCCAGCTCGTCACCCCCGGCATCCCCCTCCTGGGCGCCTTCCTCTACCACGGCGTCTACGACATCCCGGCGTACTCGTTCACGTGCACGGGGCTGTTCACCAACCTGCCGCCGACCGACGCCTATCGCGGCGCCGGGCGGCCCGAGGCCTCCTACGCCATCGAGCGGGCCATGGACGCCCTCGCCCGCGAGATCGGTGTTACCCCGGAGGAGATCCGGCGCCGGAACTACATCCCCAGTGACGCGTTCCCCTACGACTCCCCCGCCGGGCTGGTCTTCGACAGCGGGGACTACGAGCCGACTCTCGACCGGGCTCTCGAACTGGCCAAGGTGCCCGAGCTCCGGGCCGAGCAGCAGCGCCTGCGGGACGAGGGGTCGAGCACCCAGCTCGGCATCGGCCTGTGCACCTACGTGGAGATGTGCGGCCTGGCCCCCAGCCGGGTGCTGGCCTCACTGAACTACGGCGCCGGTGGCTGGGAATCGGCCACGGTGCGGATGCTGCCGACCGGCAGCGTGCAGGTCGTCACCGGCTCCTCGCCCCACGGCCAGGGTCACGAGACCACGTGGTCCCAGATCGTGGCCGACCAGCTCGGCATCGACCCGAACGCGATCGAGGTGCTGCACTCCGACACCGCGGTCTCGGCCCTCGGTCTCGACACCTACGGCTCCCGGTCCCTGGCCGTCGGCGGCACGGCTGTCCACATGGCGACCGACATCGTCCTCGAGAAGGCCCGCTCCATCGCGGCCCACCAGCTGGAGGCGTCGGCCGACGACCTCGAGTTCGAGGAGGGCTCCTTCCGGGTCCGGGGCTCTCCGGACAAGTCGATGGCCATCGGCGACGTGGCGATGGCGGCCTTCACCGCCCACGACCTGCCCGACGGCATGGAGCCCAACCTGACGGCGCAGGTCACCTACGACCCGCCGAACTTCGTGTTCCCGTTCGGCACGCACGTGGCGGTCATCGAATTGGACACCGAGACGGGCGACATCCGGCTGCGGGACTACATCGCGGTCGACGACTGTGGGAACCAGATCAACCCGATGATCGTCGAGGGCCAGGTCCACGGTGGGATCCTCCAAGGCGTCGCCCAGGCGCTGTGGGAGGGGGCCAACTACGACGCCGACGGGAACCTCTCCAACGCGTCGCTGGCCGACTACCTCGTGCCCTCGGCGGTGGAGGCGCCTTCGTACACGCTGGACCACACGGTCACGCCGAGCCCGACCAATCCCCTCGGGGTGAAGGGCATCGGCGAGGCCGGCACGATCGGCTCCGCCGCCGCCGTGATGAACGCCGTCGTGGACGCCCTCGGGCCCCTCGGCATCACCGACATCGACATGCCCGCCTCACCCAACCGGGTGTGGGCGGCGATCCAGGAGGCCCGCTCGTGATCCCCGCCGCATTCGACTACGTCCGGGCCGGCTCGGCCGACGAGGCCGTGGCCCTGCTCACCGAGCACGGCGACGAGGCCAAGCTCCTGGCGGGTGGCCATTCGCTCCTCCCGTTGATGAAACTGCGCCTGGCCGTACCCGCCGTGCTGGTGGACATCGGTCGCCTGACCGACCTGTCCTACATTCGGGAGGACGGCGACACCGTCGCCATCGGCGCCCTGACCACCCACCACGCCATAGAGACCAGCGACGTCCTGAAGGAGCACCTGCCCCTCCTGGCGCATGCCACCGCGAAGGTGGGCGACCCCCAGGTCCGCCACCGCGGCACCCTCGGCGGGGCGCTGTCCCACGGCGACCCGGCCGCCGACCACCCGGCGATCCTGTTGGCCCTCGGGGGCGAGATGGTCATCCGGGGTCCCGGCGGCGAGCGACAGGTGGGCGCCGACGACTTCTTCACCGGCTTCCTGGAGACCGCGCTGGCCCCCGACGAGCTGCTGACCGAGATCCGGATCCCGAAGGCCACCGGCGCCGGCTGGTCGTTCCAGAAGTTCAACCGCCGGGCCCAGGACTGGGCCATCGTCGGCGTCGCCGCGGTGCACAACGGCCGCACCGGCATCGGCCTCGTGAACATGGACACCAAGCCGACCCGGGCCACCGCGGCCGAACAGGCCATGGCCGGCGGCGCCACCCCCGCCGACGCCGCGGCCGTGGCCCACGAGGGCACGAACCCGCCGGGCGACCTGAACGGCACGGTCGAGTACCGCGAGCACCTCGCCAGGGTCCTCGTCCGCCGCGCCCTCGAAGAAGCCACCACCCGCTGAACCCGACCGTTCTGGCGCCCGATTGAGGCGCCGGGGCACCTCAATCGGGCGCCAGTACGAGGATGTCCGGCTACTGGTTGAGCTTGCGGAGGCCGGCGTAGGCCCAGGCGCCGAAGAGGGCCGAGCCGATCAGGATCACGAGGAGGCCGGGCCAGGTGTGGGCCCAGGTGATCTCGGCGACGAAGCCCTGACGGGCCATGCGCAGGATGTTGGTCATGGGGTTGACCCGGGCCACGGCGTGGAGCCAGCCCTCCATGATCCCGAGGGGCACCTGGCCCACGGACAGGAACATGGCGACGAAGACGCCGACCTGCACCAGGGCCCCGGAGCGCTGGGTCTTGAACTTGTAGACGAGGCTGAGGCCCCAGAAGGTGGCCACGAGGGCCACGCCCTCGGCGGTCAGCAGCAGCATCAGCAGGCCGGCGACACCCTGGGTGAGCTCGACCCCACCGATGCCCGCCACCGCCAGTACGACGGTGAACGGCAGCAGGACCCGCAGCAGCGCCGCGGTCACCGGGCCCAGGAGCAGGCCGAGGCGAGCGCCGGGTGCCATCAACAGCCGGTCATAGAAGCCGTTCTCCAGGTCGGCCGCCACGGCCTGTGAGGCCCCCACCCCGGCGAAGGCGGCGCCCTGGATGACCGCATACGGGGCGACCCAGGCGAGGATCGAGTCGGTCGGGAACCCCGGGATGTCGATGATCGCCGAGAAGGCCCCACTGAAGGAGATCAGCAGGAACACCGGCATGGCGACGGTCGGGATGATCGCGGCGGGGACCCGGATGATCCGGGTGAGGCTGCGCTTGCCGAGGGCGAGGGTGACCCCGGCGATGCTGATGTGACGGGGCCGGCTCACCACCGGCGGGGCGACGGCGGTCACGAGTCCGCCAGCCGGAGCCGCAACTGCCGGGCGGCCAGGGCGACGGTGGCCACCGCCAGGGCACTGGCCGTTCCGAGAGCGATGCCGGCCTCGCGCCAGGACCACTCGGCGATGACCAGCTGGCGGGCGGCGTCGATCACCCAGGTGATGGGGTTCAGCTCGGCCATTGTCTGGTACCAGCCGGTCATCAGCTCGGTCGGGAAGAAGGCCGAGCTCAGGAAGAGCAGGATGAAGATCAGTGGGAACGAGTTCTGCACCGTCTCCTGGGAGCCGGTGCGCACCCCGACCGCGGCGGTGACCCCCCCGATGGCGATGGCCATGACCATCGCCAGCAGGACCAGGGTCACCAGGCCCGGCAGGCCCGACTGGACGCGGGCGCCGAAGATGCTGAAGACGGTGATGAAGAGCACGGCCTGGATGGCGCCGAGCACCGCCCCGCCGGCCAGGCGGCCGATGAGTATCGACGGGCGCCAGATGGGCGAGGCCAGCAGCCGCTCGAAGAACCCGTCCTCGATGTCGAGGGCGATGTCCGAGCCGCCCGCCACCGCCCCGAACATGACCCCCTGGATCATGCTGGCCGGCAGCAGGAAGTCGAGGAACGAGTCCACATCGGGGAACCCGGGCAACGCGGTGGCCCGGTTGAACGCTGACGCGTTCACCGCGGCCAGCAGCAGTGGGAAGAGGATGGCGGGGAACCAGACGGGCGGCTGGCGCAGCGTGGCGAGGATCGAGCGTCGGGCCAGGACCCGGATCTGGGCGACCGGCCGCTGGTGGTGTCCGGCGACCGAGGCGGGAGCGACCGGCGTCGCGGTGTGAGCGCTCACGGGGTGGCGGCGGCCGCGTCCTCGGCCCCTTCGAGACGACGACCCGTGGCGTCGGCGAAGACGTCGTCCAGTGAGGGCTGGTGCAGCTCCAGGTGCTCGACCCGGACGCCTGCGGCGTCCAAGGCCCGGACCACGTCGGCCATCTGCGACGCCCCCTCGGGCAGGCCGATGCACACCCCGCCGTCGTGGTCGGGGCGGGCCTCGCCGATGCCGATGAGGGCAGCTCGGGCGCGCTCTTCGTCGCCGGTGGGCACGTCGACCTGCAGGGTGGGGGCGCCGATGGCCGCCTTCAGTTGGTCGGAGCGGCCCTGCTTCACGATGCGGCCGTTGTCGATGATGGCGATGCGGCCGGCCAGCTGATCCGCTTCCTCGAGGTACTGGGTGGTCAGCAGCACGGTCATGCCGTGCTCCTGGTTCAATCGCCGCACCTCCTCCCAGAGGGCGATGCGGCTCATCGGGTCGAGGCCGGTGGTCGGCTCGTCGAGGAACAACACGGCAGGCTCGTGCACCAGCGAGAGGGCGAGGTCGAGACGACGGCGCATGCCGCCGGAGTAGGTCCCCACCCGACGGTCCGCGGCCGCGGTGAGGCCCACCCGCTCCAGGAGGTCCACCGAGCGCTTGTCGGCCTCCTTGCGGTGGATGCCGTGGAGGATCGACTGGAGCTGGAGCAGCTCCCGGCCGGACATGAGCGGGTCGATGGCTGCGTCCTGGAGGGCCACGCCGATGGAGCGGCGGACCATGGCCGCCTCCGTGACCACGTCGTAGCCCGCCACCCGGGCCGAGCCGGCGCTGGGCGCCAGCAGCGTCGTGAGCATGCGCACCGTGGTCGACTTGCCGGCGCCGTTGGGGCCGAGGAACCCGAAGATCTCGCCGTCGGTCACCTCGAGGTCGACCCCGTCGACCGCGGTCAGGTCACCGAATCGACGAACGAGTCCACTGGCTTCGATCGGATGTCCCACAGCACGCTCCACCTCGACGGTGGGGCAAATCTACCCAGGTGGCAGTGGGTGTCAGCCCGTGGCCCCGGTCGCCGCGGCCGCCGCGCCCCGCAGGACGTCGAAGGGCCAGCCCGTCGGGATCGGCAACGGGGGCGGCGGCGCCGGGAGCACGGCGAAGACCTCCTCGCCGGGATACCCGAGGTTGAAGCGCTCCCGGGCCACCTGCTCGATCTGCTCGGGGTCCTGCAGCTCGACCTGCCGCTGTTGGAGGTCGGCGACGTCGGCGTCGAGCTGGGCCAGCTGGGCCTCGGCCTCGTCGGTGGCCGCCTGCTGAGCCACGTAGTTCCGGGCCGGCACGAACATGATGTAACCGACCGCGACGAGCGTGGCGATGACCAGGACGACGGTCGTCTTCCGGGGCTTGGTCATGGTCAGGTCCCGCCGCGGGGGAAGGCCGTCGCCCCCGGGTAGGAGGCGGCCTCGCCGAGGTCCTCCTCGATGCGCAGGAGCTGGTTGTACTTGGCGACCCGGTCGCTGCGGGCCAGGGCGCCGGTCTTGATCTGCCCGCAGTTGGTGGCCACGGCCAGGTCGGCGATGGTCGTGTCCTCGGTCTCGCCGGAGCGGTGGGACATGACCACGGAGTAGGCGGCCCGGTGGGCCATGTCGACGGCTTCGAGGGTCTCGGTCAGCGAGCCGATCTGGTTGACCTTGACAAGGATCGAGTTGGCCACCCCGCCGAGGATCCCCCGCTCCAGGCGCTCGGTGTTGGTCACGAAGATGTCGTCGCCGACCAGCTGGACCGTGCTGCCCAACCGCGCGGTCAGGGCGGCCCACCCGTCCCAGTCCTCCTCGTCCAGGCCGTCCTCGATGGTGACGATCGGGTACCGGTCGACGAGGTCGGCGAGGTAGTCGACCATCTCGGCGGAGGAGAGCCGGCGACCGGCCTCACCCTCGAGGACGTAGGTGCCGTCGTGGCAGAACTCCGACGCCGCCGCGTCGAGGCCGAGGACGATGTCGTCGCCCGGGGTGCGACCCGTGGCCTCGATCGCCTCGACCAGCAGGGCCACGGCCTCCTCGTTGGACGCCAGATCGGGGGCGAAGCCGCCCTCGTCACCCACGAGGGTCGACAGGCCCCGGCCGGTCAGGATCCCCTTGAGGGCGTGGTAGGTCTCCGCACCCCACCGGAGCGCCTCGGCGAACGAGGCGGCGCCGACGGGCAGGATCATGAACTCCTGGACGTCGAGGTTGTTGTCGGCGTGGGCGCCGCCGTTGATGACGTTCATCATCGGCACCGGGAGGACGTGGGCGTTGGCGCCGCCCACGTAGCGGTAGAGGGGGACCTCCAGCTCGTCGGCCGCGGCCTTGGCCGCCGCGAGGGAGATCCCCAGGATCGCGTTGGCCCCGACCCGAGCCTTGTTGTCGGTGCCGTCCGCGTCGATGAGCCGTCGGTCGATGTCGCGCTGGTCGAGGGCGTCGAGGCCGAGGAGGAGGTCGGTCAGCTCGCCGTTGACGAAGCCGACGGCGGTCTGGACGCCCTTGCCCACGTACCGCTCGCCGCCGTCCCGGAGCTCGACGGCCTCGAACTGGCCGGTGGACGCGCCGCTGGGCACGATGGCCCGGCCTCGGGCACCGGAGGCGAGGACGACCTCGACTTCGACGGTGGGGTTGCCGCGGGAGTCGAGGACCTCGCGGCCCACGACGTGGATGATCTCGCTCATCGTTCGTTCGTTCCTTGTCGTTTCGTTCGTGTGGTGGGGGGATCTGAGGGCCCGGGGCGCGGGGCGCGATGGGCGGGCGCCATGATCGGTGCTGGGTGGGGGCGGGACCAATCCGGTCCTGGCCGCGACGCGGGAAGGCTCACGTCCGTGGTGCTCCTGTGGCTGGTGTGGCCCGTGTTCCCCACGGGGTGTTCTAGTCGATCAGCCGGCCGATTCCGCGGCACGTAGCGCGTCGCGCCAGGCCATGGCCGTGCGCCGCAGCGCGTCCTCGGGGTCGAGGCCGGCGTCGCGGGCCTGGGTGACCAACGCCAGCAGCTCGGCGCCGAGATCGTCGCCCTCCGGGGGTGGCACCCGATCAGCCAACCCCGTGGCCACGGCCTTCTTGTCGACCTTGAGGGCGTAGAGGAGGGCGGGGAGCCCGGCGGGGATGCCGTCGAAGACGCTGTCCCTACCCTTCTCGGCCTTCTTGATGGCCTCCCAGTTTCTGACCACCTCGTCGGCGCCCTCGACCTCGACTTCGGCGAAGACGTGCGGGTGGCGGAGGACGAGCTTGTCGTGGATGCCCCGGGCGACGTCGGCCAGCGTGAACCGACCGGCCTCGGCTCCGAGGGTGGCGTGGAAGACGACCTGGAAGAGCAGGTCGCCCAGCTCCTCCTCCAGGGCCAGGTAGCCCTCGTCCTCGTCGACCCCCAGGAGCTCGATGGCGTCGAGGACCTCGTAGCTCTCCTCGATCAGGTGCCGGGTGAGGGACTGGTGGGTCTGCTCCCGGTCCCAGGGGCACTCGGCCCGCAGGCGGCGCACGACGTCGGCGAAGGCCATCAGCTCGGCGGCCACGGGCTCGGCGAGGCCAGGGAGCCAGATCGACGTGAGGTGGTCGGGCTCGACGACCCGATCGAGGTCGGCCCAGGCCACCTCGGTGACGGACTCGTCGGCCAGGCCGAGGCGCTGGAGGACCGTCACCGTCGGCCCCTCCTCCAGCGAGAGCTTGATGTCGGACAGGACGGTCAGCCGGTCGCACTGGCCGACCAGCAGCGGGCCGGTCACCCCGGCCGCGGCGATCGCGAAGTCATGTCCGTCGATCAGTTGCGCCCCGACGGCGACGGGGTCCACGCCCAACCGGTCCCAGGCCAGGTCCAGGAACGACACCGAGGCCAGAACCGACACCTCGACCCGGTCGTCGGCCCGGAGCAGCTCGACGGTGTGCTCGGCCACCGTGGGTGATCCGGGCACGGCGTAGAGCACCTCTCCGTGCTCGGTGGCGCCGGCCACCAGGTCCTCGACGATCCCCTGGTAGACGCCGGCCATGGTCGCCTCGGCCTCGTAGCGGTCGTCGAAGCTGGTGGCGTCGGGCACGGCGACGGCGGCGGGATGGCGACGGGTGCGCAGGAACCGGTGGGGGATGCGCTCGATCGCGGCGGAGACCTCGCCGGTCAGCAGCTCCGGCCCTGCCGGCCCCAGGCCGATGACGACGACCCGGCTCACGGCCGCCAAGCTAGGCCGTTCTGGCGTCGATCTGTTGCGATTGACGCAACCAGCCTGCGCAATTTCGGGTGGGGTCGACGGGAGCGCCATCGAGGACCGGTGGCCCGACCCCACGCCCCCATCACTGCGATCGGTGTCGGTCAGCCCACCGGAGCGACGAGGGGCAGCGTGGTGGGGGTGACGGGGCCCTCGGGGGGCACGACGTTGCCCTGCTCCGCGTCCCAGCGGCCGTAGCGCTCGGCCACCTCGACCTCTGCCGCGAGACGGGCCTCGACGAGCAGATCCTGGGCGGCCTGGGGGTCGTCGTCGAGGAGTCCCACCAGCGCCACGAAGTTGCTGTAGAGGTCGATGAGGGTCTGGCGGTAGTCCGGCGGCACCTGCTCCAGGGTGAGCGGCGCCACGCCCTCGGGTGGGTTCGCCAACTGATCGGTCAGGAGGGCGGTGCCCTCCTCGACGTCGGCCTCGGTCACCTCGCCGCCCTCGGCGGCCAGCTGCTCGGCGAGCAGGGCGTTGAACACGTGGTTGGACAGCACGACGCCCACGAAGCCGGAGCGCAGGTTGCCGCCCTCGCCGCGGGCATCGGAGGTGGTGAGGAAGTCCTCCTCGCCCTGCATCTGGTCGAGTTCTTCGGTCAGGGCGCCCACGGTGAGGATGTCGTCACCGTTGACGTTGAGCGCGGCGTCGTCCTCGGGGGCACAGCCGAGGAGGCCGAGGCAGAGCAGCGAGGCGGCGGCGAGGACGAGGAGGCGCTTCACGATGGAGGGATCGTAGGGATCAGGCGCCCGCGGTGACCAGCGGGGAGGCCGGGACCAGCTCGTCGAGCAGGGCCACCAGGGCCGGCGCCACCTCGTCGGGCTTGGACACGGGGACCTGCAGCTCGCCCGAGTCCTCCTTGTAGACGGCCTTGGGGACGAGGCGTTGGAGGCGGGTCTGCTTGCTCTCGGCCAGGTCCAGCGGCCCGATCTTGGCCACGTGGGACGGGCCGGAGAAGGCCTGGTTACGGGTGACCACGACGTCGGTCACCCCGGCCCGCTGGCAGGCCGCCCGCAGGCGGGCCACGTCGAGCAACGCCACGGCAGCATCGGGCACCGGGCCGTAACGGTCCTCCCACTCGGCCCGGATGTCGGCCACCTGGGCCGGGTCGGTGACCGAGGCCAACCGCCGGTACGCCTCCAGCCGCAGCTCCTCCTTGGGCACGTAGTCCGCCGACAGGTTGGCGTCGAGGGGGAGATCCAGCTTCACCTCGGCCGGCTCTCGCACCTCCTCGCCCTTCAGCTCGGCCACAGCCTCGGTGACCATCTGGCAGTAGAGGTCGTAGCCCACCGCGGCGATGTGACCGGACTGGCCGGTGCCCAGCAGGTTGCCGGCACCCCGCATCTCGAGGTCCCGCATGGCGATCTTGAAGCCCGATCCCAGCTCGGTGGACTCGCCGATGGTGCGCAGGCGCTCGTAGGCGTCCTCGCTCAGGGACCGGTCGGGAGGGGTGAACAGGTAGGCGTAGGCCCGCTGGCCGGCCCGGCCCACCCGGCCCCGGATCTGGTGGAGCTGACCGAGTCCGAGAAGGTCGGCCCGGTCCACCACCAGGGTGTTCACCGTCGGCATGTCGATGCCGGACTCGATGATCGTCGTGCAGACGAGCACGTCGTAGCCACCCTCCCAGAAGTCGATGACCACCTTCTCCAGGCTGCCCTCGTCCATCTGACCGTGGGCGACGGCGACGCGGGCCTCGGGCACCAGCTCCTTGAGGCCGCGGGCCACGTGCTCGATGTCCTCGACCCGGTTGTGGACGAAGAAGACCTGGCCCTCCCGCAACAGCTCCCGACGGATGGATTCGGCCACGGCCCGCTCGTCGTAGTCGCCGACGTAGGTCAGGATGGGCTGGCGGTCGGCGGGTGGGGTGTTGATGATCGACAGGTCCCGGATGCCGGTCAGGCTCATCTCCAGGGTCCGGGGGATCGGGGTGGCGCTGAGGGTGAGCACGTCCACGTCGGCCCGAAACGCCTTGATCGCCTCCTTGTGACTCACCCCGAAGCGCTGCTCCTCGTCCACGATGAGCAGCCCCAGGTCGGCGAAGCGCACGTCTCCGGAGAGCAGGCGATGGGTACCGATGACGACATCGACGGTGCCGAGGCCGACCCCCTCGATGACCGCCTTCTGTTGACCGGCGGTCAGGAACCGACTGAGGACCTCGACCCGGATCGGATAGGGCGCGAAACGGTCCCCGAAGGTCTGGCCGTGCTGCTGGGCCAGCAGGGTCGTCGGCACGAGGATGGCGACCTGCATGCCCTCCTGGACGGCCTTGAACGCGGCCCGCATGGCCACCTCGGTCTTGCCGAAGCCCACGTCGCCGCAGATCAGGCGGTCCATCGGCGACTCGGCCTCCATGTCGGCCTTCACCGCCTCGATGGCCGTCAGCTGGTCGGCGGTCTCCCGGAAGGGGAACGCCGCCTCCAGCTCCTGCTGCCAGGGGGTGTCCGGCCCGAAGACCGTGCCCGGGCTGGTGATCCGCTTCTGGTAGAGCACGACCAGCTCCTGGGCGATCTCGGCCACCGCCGAGCGCACCTTGGCCTTGGTCTTCTGCCAGTCCGAGCCGTTCAGCCGGCTGAGCGACGGGCTGTCGCCACCGGTGTAGTGGCGCACGGCGTCGATCTGGTCCGACGGGACATACAGCCGGTCACCGCGGCGGTACTCCAGGACCAGATAGTCCCGCTCATGGCCGGCGATGGCCCGCCGCACCATGCCGCCGTAGCGGGCCACGCCGTGCTGGTGGTGCACGACGTAGTCGCCCTCGGCCAGGTCGTCGAAGAAGCCCCGGGCGTCCCGCTGGCGGGGCCGAGCCGGACGGTGGGCCCGGCGGCGGCCGGTGATGTCCCGCTCGGTGAGCACCGCCAGCTTCGCCCCAGGGAGGATGAAGCCGCGCTCCAGCGGGGCGACCGTGGCGATGCCCGTGCGGGGGGCAGGTAGTGGATCACGGCCCTCGCGGTCCCGGCCGAGGAGGACATCGTGCTCGGCCAGCACCTCGACCATGCGGTCGGCGCTGCCATCACCGTCCGCCGCCACGACCAGGCGGTAGCCGTCGGCCAGCAGGTCCCGGAGCTGCTTGGCCAGCACGGCGCCGTCGCCGATCACCGGGTCCCAGGCCGAGGCCTTCACCTCCGGCGAGGAGGGTCCCTCGGGCACCGGGGTCAGGGACCAGACCGGGGCCTGGGTGTGGGCCAGCAGGCGCTCGAAGTCGAGGTGGAGCTGGGGGAACTCGCGGTCCCCGGCCTCCCAGGTCCGAGCCAGCGTGGTGGCCAGGTCGGTCTCCTCGGCCAGCAGGTCGGCGGCCCGGTCCCGCATGCGGGCGGGCTCGACCAGCAGCATCAGGGCGTCGTCGGGCAGCAGGTCGGCGAGGAGGCGCTCCTCCCCCGACAGCCACGGCAGCCAGGACTCCATGCCGTCGAAGGTCTGGCCATCGGCCAGTCGCTCCCACTGCTCCCGGCCCCAGGGCTCGGCGCCGACGAGGGCGGCGGCCCGCTCCCGGACCTCCTCGGTCGGCAGAAGCTCACGACAGGCGAACAGCTGCACCTCGGCGCGGTCGACGGTCGACCGCTGATCGGCCACCGAGAACTCGCTCAGCCGGTCGACCTCGTCGCCCCAGAGGTCGATGCGGATCGGATGGTCCGCGGTGGAGGGGAAGACGTCGACGATCGAGCCCCGCACGGCGACCTCACCGCGGTGCTCGACCTGGTACTCCCGCCGGTACCCCAGGTGGACGAGCTGCTCGACGAGGCCCTGCTGGTCGACCTGCGCCCCGGCCCGGATGACCACGGGGGCGATGTCCTCGACGTGGGGGCCGAGGCGCTGGACCAGCGCCCGGATCGGGGCCACCACGATGCCGGGGGCCTGGTCCGGGTCCGTGAGGTGCCAGATGGTCCGGAGACGGCGGCCCATGGTCTCCACCGCCGGGCTGACCCGCTCGAACGGCAGGGTCTCCCAGGCGGGGAACACGTCGACCCCGTCGTCGCCGCAGAAGACCCGGAGGTCGTGGGCGAGGCGCTCGGCCTCAGTGCTGGTGGGGGTGGCCACCACGATCGGGTGGCGGCTGGACAGTTCGGCCAGGCCGGCCACGAAGATGGCCCGGGCGGCCTCGGGGACCGTGAGGGTCGTGGTGGTGGCGCCGAGGACCTCGGCCAGTACGGGCTCGTCCCGGAGCAGCACGGGGAGCGAGCGCAGGGTCACCGCCCGAATCTAGGGCCGCCCCACCGGCATGCGACGAGGCCACTCGAGGCTGCGGAGCGGAGCGGAGCGGAGCAGCGCTTCGGACCCCGCAGCATCGGCGGAGCCGGCGGAGCGGAGCGGAGCAATGTGATGGAGCGGAGCAGCGCTTCGGACCCCGCAGCATCGGCGGAGCCGGCGGAGCGGAGCGGAGCAATGTGACGACACGGCGTGCCCGCAGTCACTCCCGGGCGTTGACCCGCTCCATGGCCCGCTCCACCCCGTCGCTGAGGATGAGCTCGACGGCGTCGGCCGCCTCCCGCACGGCGATCTCCAGCTCCAGGCTCTCCCGCTTGCCCGGCCGGGACAGGACGTGGTCGGCGCCCCGCTCCTTCGACGGGGGCTTGCCCACACCGATGCGGATGCGCAAGAAGTCGGTGGTGTGGAGGTGGTCCCGGATGGAGCGCAGCCCGTTGTTGCCGGCCAGGCCGCCGCCGACCTTCACCTTCAGGCGCCCGGGGGGAAGGTCCAGCTCGTCGTGGATGACGACGAGCTTGGCGAGGTCGTCCTCGAGGCCGAAGCGGCGCACGAGGGGCCGTACGGCCTGGCCCGACTCGTTCATGTAGGTCGACGGCACGGCCAGCGCCAGGCGCCGACCGGCCACGGTGACCTCGGCGACGCTCGCCGGCACGCCGCGCAGGCCCTTCAGCCGGGCGCCGTGGCGCTCCGCCAGCAGGTGGACCGCCGCGGCCCCGACGTTGTGCCGGGTGCCCTCGTAGTCACGTCCGGGATTGGCCAGCCCGACGACCAACAGGTCGGCCGGGGTGCCGCGGCGCTCGCCGCGCTCGCCGCGGCGGCGCATGCGCTACTCCTCAGAGGAGTCGTCGCCGCCGGACTCGTCGCCGCCACCGCCGTCGGCCGAGGCCTCGGCACCGCCCTCGGCCTCTTCGCCCTCCTCGGCGCCCTCCTCGGCGGCCTCCTCGTCCTCGATCGCCTCGATGGTGGCGCGGCTGACCTGGGCGCTGACCACGACCTCGTCCTCGTCCACCTCGGTGCGGACACCGGCGGGCAGAGACAGGTCGGCGACCCGGATCGAATCGTGCAGCTCCATCTCGGAGACGTCGACGGTGAGCTCGTTGGGGATGGCCCCCGGCTTGGCGTACACCGAGAGGGTGAAGAGCAGGTGGGCGACGGTGCCGTCCTCGCGCTCGACCTTCTCGGCCGTGCCCTCGAGCACGATGGGGACCTCGACTTCGATCTCGACGTCACGGGACACCCGCAGGAAGTCGACGTGCACCACGTCCCGGCGGACCGGGTCTCGCTGGAGGTCCTTGATGATGGTCAGGTCCTCGTTGCCGTCGACCTCGAGGGTGATCAGGGCGTTGAGGCCGGCCTCGGTGGTCAGCGCGGCCCGCAACTCGGGCCACTCCACGGCGACCGACACCGTGTCCTGGTCCAGGCCGTAGACGACACCGGGGACCTTGCCGTCCCGCAGGAGACGGCGCGACGAGCGGCTGCCGAGGGGGCGACCGGTCTCAGCGGTGAGGGTGACGTCCATCAGGGAACTCCGGTTTCAGGGTCGAGCGAACAGCGACCCGAAAGGCTACCGGCGTCTGGCGCCGAGCCGTCAGCTCAGGTTCTCCCCGTCGAAGATCTCCGAGACGGAGGTGTCCTCGAACACGGCCCGGATGGCGTCGGCGATGACCGGGGCCACCGAGAGCACCTCGACCTTGTCGAACTGCTTCTCGGAGGGCAGCGGCAGCGTGTTGGTCACCACGACCTTGTCGATCTTGGAGTTCTTCAGCCGGTCGACCGCCGGGCCGGAGAAGAGCCCGTGCGTGGCCAGCGCCCAGACGCCGGAGGCGCCGCGCTCGATGAGCAGGTCAGCGGCGGAGACGATGGTGCCGGCGGTGTCGATCATGTCGTCGAGCAGGACGCAGGGCCGGCCCTCGACGTTGCCGATGACCTCGCGGGCCTCGACCGCGTTCTTCTGGCCGGCCACGTGACGCTTGTGGACGATGGCGATGTCGGCCCCGAGCTTGTTGGCGTACTTCTCGGCCACCTTCACCCGGCCGGTGTCGGGCGACACGATGACGAGGTCGTCGGGCATGTCGTTGCGGCAGTAGTCGAGGAGGACCGGCGCGGCGGTGAGATGGTCCACCGGGCCGTCGAAGAAGCCCTGGATCTGACCGGAGTGCAGGTCGACGCTGACCAGGCGAGTGGCCCCTGCCGCCCGGAAGAGATCGGCCACGAGCTTGGCGCTGATCGGCTCGCGGCCTTCGGCCTTGCGGTCCTGGCGGGCGTAGCCGTAGTAGGGACAGACCACGCTGATGCGCTTGGCCGACGCCCGCTTGGCGGCGTCCACCATGATCAGCTGCTCCATGAGCGAGTCGTTCAGGGTGAGATTGTCCAGGTGGGTGTGGCTCTGGATGATGAAGACGTCCGCACCGCGGATCGACTCGTTGTACCGGCAGTGGATCTCGCCGTTGGCGAACTCCGAGAGGTTGGGCTCACCGAGCTCCACCCCGAGGCAGTCGGCGATCTCCGCGGCGAGTTCGGGGTGGGACCGCCCCGACACCACGTAGAGCTGCTTGGTGGTCGGGACCTCGATCAGTTTCACGTGTGGCCCTCAGGCTGAGTCTGCGTCAATGGCTCTTCGCCATACGGCTCATCGCCCTGCAGACCTCGCGGTCCGCCGAGCGGCTGCACCGCTCATTCGTCGGCGCTCGCAGTGTAGAACGGCCCGGTCCGGGCGCCCGAAGGAATGTGAGAGCCCGGCTCGAGCACGGCGAAGGGACCGACCACCGCGCCGTCGCCGATCTCGGCGTCGCGGGCCACGACCTGCTCGAGGCGGCAGCCCTCGCCGACCACGCAGTCCACCAGGCGGGTCTCGGGGCCGATCTCGGTGTGGTCGCCCACCACGGTCTCTCCCTGAAGCAGGGTCCCGGGGAAGAGGGTGACGTCGGTGCCGAGGCGCACCGTCGTGTCGAGCGAGATCCGGTCGGGGTCGAGCATGGTGACCCCGGCTCGCAGCCACTTGTCCGCGGTGCGCCGCCGCAGGACGGCCTCGGCCGCCGCGAGCTGGACCCGGTCGTTGATCCCGCTGGCCTCGAGGGGGTCGTCCATCACGAGGGAGGCGACGGGGTACCCGGCCTCGTGGAGGACCTGGACCACGTCGGTCAGGTAGTACTCGCCTTGGCTGTTCTCGGGACTGGTCCGACGCAGGGCGGGGGCCAGGACGCTGCGCCGGAAGCAGTAGATCGAGGTGTTCACCTCGGTGATCGCCCGCTCCTCCTCGGTGGCGTCCTTCTCCTCCACGATGCGCTCGACCCGGTCCTCCCGGCCCCGCACGACCCGGCCGTAGCCGGTGGGATCGGGGACCTCCGCGCTGAGCACCGTGCAGGCGGCGTCCCGCTCCCGGTGCAGGGCCACCAAGGCGGCGATGGTCGAGGGTTCGAGCAGCGGGGTGTCGCCGGGGAGGACGATCACGTCGCCGTCGTCCTCGTCGAGCGGGTCGTCGGGAAAGCCGGTCAGGCCGACGCTGACGGCGTCGCCCGTCCCCCGCTGGACCTCCTGCTCGACGAAGCTGATGAGCAGGTCGGGTCCCTCGTCCTGGAGGCGCTTGGTCACCCGCTCGGCGTGGTGGCCGACCACGATGACCACCCGGTCCAACTCGCAGTCACCCAGGGCGTCGAGGACGTAGGTGAGCATCGGCCGCCCGCACAGCAGGTGCAGGGGCTTGGGCCGGTCCGACTTCATCCGGGTGCCCTCCCCGGCGGCGAGCACGATGGCCGACAGCGGGCGGGACGTCATCCCCCTGTTCTAGCCAACCCCACCCACGAAACGCGCGGATTCGTACTGGTTGCTCTCCTGTGTTCTCCACAACACGAGGGAGCAACCAGAACGGGAAGGCTCAGTGGGCCAGTCGCGCCGCTGACGAGCGGTAGCGCTGGGGGACAGGGACTCGAACCCCGATTACCAGGACCAAAACCTGGCGTCCTGCCGGTTGGACGATCCCCCAAAGGGTCCCCGGATCGTACCGACCGCTTCGGTCAGCGGAGGTCGAGATCCAGGAGGGGGTCGGTGATCGTGAAGTCGATGGCGGCGCCCACCGCGATGTAGAGCGCGGCCGTGACGATGGCGGCGCCGAGGAGCCCGACCAGGCGGAAGCGGGTGGCGTCGTCGACGTCCGGGCCCCGGTATTCGAGGACGCCGCCAACGATCACCGCCACACCGAGCACGAGGGCGGCGATGTCGCCCCAGACGCCGAGCACCACGCCGGCCGCCCCGACGATGCCGACCACACCCCAGAACCGTCGTCCCCCACCCCCGTCGGCCCCGCCGAGCGCCTCGACCCCGAGCAGCACGAAGGGGACGACGAGCAGGAAACGGCCGACGAGAAAGAGGACGCTGATGGTCATGCTGCGACAATCCTCTCATGAGCACGGTGCTGCACCACTGGATCGACGGCGAGGCGACCGAGGGGTCGCCCGAGCGGCACGACCCGCTGTACGACCCTGCGGTCGGGGTACGGACGGGCAGCCTGCCCATCGCCTCGCTCAGCGATGTGGACGCCGCCGTCGCCTCGGCCAAGGCCGCCTTCCCCGGCTGGCGGGACACCTCGCTCTCCCAGCGCAACCGGATCCTGTTCCGCTTTCGGGACCTGGTGGACCGCCACACCGACGAGCTGGCGGCGCTCATCACCGGCCAGCACGGCAAGGTCCTGTCCGACGCCAAGGGCGAGGTGACCCGGGGCCTCGACGTGATCGAGTTCGCCTGTGGCCTCCCCCACCTGCTGAAGGGCGAGCACGCCGAGGACGTCTCGACCGGCATCGACGCCTTCTCGGTGCGCCAGCCCCTCGGTGTGGTCGCGGGGATCACCCCGTTCAACTTCCCGGCGATGGTCCCGCTCTGGATGTTCCCCATCGCCATCGCCTGCGGGAACAGCTTCGTGCTCAAGCCGTCCGAGAAGGACCCGGCGGCCAACGTCCGCCTGGCCGAGCTCTTCACCGAGGCGGGCCTGCCGCCGGGCGTGCTCAACGTGCTCCACGGTGACGCCGTGGCCGTCAACCGGCTGCTCGAGCACCCCGACATCGAGGCCGTCAGCTTCGTGGGCTCGACCCCGATCGCCCGCCACGTGTACGAGACCGGCACCCGGGCCGGCAAGCGGGTCCAGGCCCTGGGCGGAGCCAAGAACCACATGGTCGTCCTGCCTGACGCCGACATCGGCCAGGCCGCCGATGCCGCGGTCAGCGCCGGCTACGGCTCCGCCGGGGAGCGCTGCATGGCCATCTCGGTGGTCGTGGCCGTGGGCGACGTCGCCGACCGCCTGGTGCCCGCCGTCGTCGAGCGCATCGGGGCCCTGAAGATCGGCCAGGGCACCGACGACGGCGTGGACATGGGCCCGCTGGTCACCGAGGCCCATCAGGACCGGGTGCGGTCCTATGTCGACCTCGGGGTCGAGGAGGGCGCAGAGCTGGTGGTCGACGGCCGGGACCTCGCCGTCGACGGGGCCGAGGACGGCTATTGGCTGGGACCCTGCCTGTTCGACCGGGTGCGGCCGGAGATGAAGGTCTACCTGGACGAGATCTTCGGGCCCGTGCTCAGCATCGTCAGGGTCGAGAGCTTCGACGAGGCGCTCGACCTGGTGAACGCCTCCGAGTACGGCAACGGCACCGCCATCTTCACCAACGACGGTGGCGCAGCCCGCACCTACCACCGGGACGTGCAGGTGGGCATGGTCGGGATCAACGTCCCCATCCCGGTGCCCATGGCGTACTTCTCCTTCGGCGGCTGGAAGGCCTCGCTGTTCGGTGACACCCACGTCCACGGCATGGAGGGAGTCCGCTTCTACACAAGGGCCAAGGCCATCACCGCGCGCTGGCCGGACCCCCACGACCGTGGTGTGGACCTCGGCTTCCCCCAGAACCGGTGATTGCCCCCGACCCGGTCACCGGCCGGTAGCCTCACCGCCGACATGGGATCGCTGATCAAGAAGCGCCGTAAGCGCATGCGCAAGAAGAAGCACAAGAAGATGCTGAAGCGCACCCGCTGGCAGCGCCGGGCAGGCAAGTAGCTCCAGGCCGCTCAGGGTCGGGTGTGCACCACCCGCCGACCCACCCCGGGGAAGGAACCCTCGACGAACCAGGTCGAGCCACTCCCTGCGAGCATCGGAACGGCATCGGCAGCTTCACCGAGTTTGTCGCGCCAGCGCGCCAGCGCCGGGGCCACCACCAGGGCCGCGGGCTCCAGGTCGTTGCCGTTCGCACCCGTCGGGCCCCCCAGGTCGTCCCACGCCCGGTAGACGGCGGCGGTGGCGCAGTGCACCGGGGGGGTGAGCAGCGTGAACGTCAGGGCTTCGTACCGCAGCGGCTCGAGTTGCTCACCGGTGCCGGTGACCCGGGCCCGGCCGCCGATCACGCAGAAGGGCACGTCCGCCCCCAGGCGGGCCTCGGCCTCGACGTCGGTGTGGCCGGCCCACCGCAGGATCGCCGCGGCGTCCGCGGAACCCCCGCCCAGGCCGGCGCCGCTGGGGATCTGCTTGTCGACCTCCACCCGAGCCGTCCGGCCGACCATGGCCAGCGCTCGGCTCACCAGGTCGTCTCCAGCCACCAACCCCTCCGCGTACGGACCGAGGAACGTCACGCCCGAGCCCTCACTGAGCGACAGGGTGTCGGCCAGATCGAGCGTGACCATCTCGGCGTCGATCAGGTGGAGGCCGTCGGTCCGGATGCCGGTGACGCGCAGCGACAGGGTCAGCTTGGCCGGTGCGGTCAGGGTCACCGGCAGCCCGCTCACCCGCCGACCGCCTCGGCCAGACGACCCCAGGCCGCGACGTCGAGTTGCTCGGGGCGGGTGTCGGAGGCGATGCCCGCCGCGGTGAACTGGGCCTCGGTGACCCGCCCGTCGAGTGAGCGCCGCAGCATCTTGCGCCGATTGCCGAAGGCCTGCCGGACCAGGTCGACCAGCACCTCCGGGTCGGCGTCGGTGGCCGGCGCGTCCAGGCGCTCGATGCGGACCAGGGCGGACTCGACCCGCGGCTTGGGGAAGAAGACCTCGGGTGACACCCGGCCCACGACCTCGGCCCGGGCCCGCAGGGCGACCAGGACCGAGGGGATCCCGTAGGTCCGGGACCCCGCCGGGGCGGCCAGCCGCTCGCCCACCTCCCGCTGGACCATCACCAGTAGGCGCTGGATCCGGGGGACCTCAGCCAGCACGTCGAGGACGATGGGGGTGGCCAGGTTGTACGGCAGGTTGGCCACCAGCGCCCAGATGTCGGACCCCGCCAGCACGTCGTCCCAGTCCACGGTGCGCACGTCGGCGCCGATGACCCGTACCGCCCGGTCCCCCAGCACCTCAGCCAACGCGGGGAGCAGGTACTGATCGGCTTCGATCGTCGTGACTGCGGCACCCGTCTCGACCAGCGCCAGCGTCAGGGCCCCCAGACCGGCGCCGACCTCGACCACATGGTCACCAGGCCCGACGCCCGCGAGCCGGGCGATGCGCCGGACCGTGTTGGGGTCGACGACGAAGTTCTGGCCGAGCGCACGGCTGGGCGCCAGCCCGTGGCGGAGGAGGAGGTCGCGAGCCTGGGTCGGGGTGAGCAGGGCTCAGACGTAGCCGTAGCGGGCGGCGCAGGTCGGCCACGAGCCGGCGAAGCCCCGGGCCCGGGCCAGGTTGGCGGCGATCTCCCGCTGCTGTTCGTAGTTGTGGTCGAGGATGTCCTGGCCGCGGTTGCCCGCGCCGCCGTGCAACTGCCACGTGTCGAAGCGGAACTGGAAGGCGCCGTACCACGGCCCCTCGGGGTTGAAGGCCCGGGGGTTCCGGCCCGACTCGCAGGTGGCGATGTCGTCCAGCTTCTCGTAGAGCGACCCGCCTCCGCCGCCTCCGCCACCACCACCGCCTCCTCCGCCACCGCCACCGCCACCGTTGCCGTCGTCGTTGGAAGGCGGCACATAGACCGGGGGCGGGTTCGAGGGTGCCTCGGCGGCCGCGGCCACCGCGGCGGCGTAGTCGGCAATGGCCTGGGCCTGCGCTCGGGCGAACGTCTCGAAGGCGGCGGCCTCACGGGCCGCGGCAGCCTCGCGCTGCTCCTCGCGGGCGGCGCCCTTGTCCAGCACCCCGAGGCGCATCCCCGACCCCGCGGACTCCGCGGCGGCGGGATTCAGATCGATGCCGCCGACGACTGGGGGCCCGGTGAGGCCGAGGTCGGCCACCTCGACCGTCGTGGGCGCGGCCTGGTTCGAACCGAAGAACACCGCCGCGCCGACGGTGGTGCCGACGACGGCCAGGATCAGGAACGCCAGCGTAAGACGGAGGCGGAACGGGGGATGTGAGGACAACGACCTTCTCTGCGGGATGCCGATCGGGATCGCGTAAACGTAACACAACCGCAACCTTGCGCCACGCCCCGGGCGGGCCGGTCCAAGCGTCAGTCGGGCAGCGCGTACAGCCGTGTGGCGTTGGCCCAGGTCGTCTCGGCCACCGCCTCGACCGCCTGACCACGCACCTCCGCCACCTTCCGGCCCACCAGCGTCACCAGGCTCGGGTGGTTCGGCCGGCCCCGGTGCGGGGCGGGGGTGAGGAACGGGGCATCCGTCTCGACGAGGAGACGGTCATCGGGGCAGAGGCGGGCCGCGTCACGGACGTCGTCGGCCGACGGGAAGGTCACGATCCCGCTGAAGGAGAGGTGGGCACCCAGTGCCAAGGCCCGTTCGGCCTCGGGCGCGCCGCCGGTGAAGCAGTGGAAGACCGTCCGGTCGGGGACGCCGGCTTCGTCGAGGATGGCGAACGTGTCGTCCCAGGCCTCCCGGGTGTGGATGACCAGCGCCCGGTCGTGGCGGTGGGCCAGTTCGATCTGGGCGGCGAACACCTCCCGCTGGACCTCCCGAGGCGAGTGGTCGTAGTGGTAGTCGAGTCCGCACTCCCCCACCGCCCGGACCTCGGGCCGGGACAGCAAGGCCTCGAGGCCCTCGGTGCCGTGCTGGGCCTCGTGGGGGTGGACCCCGGCGGTGGCCCAGACTTCGGTGTGACGGACAGCCCTGTCGGCGGCCGCCGTCGAGTCGGCCACGTCGGTGCCCACGTCGAGAACGCGGGTCACGCCCTCGGCGGCCGCCGCGTCGAGGGCCGCCCGCACCGCCGCCTCGTCCGCCAGGCCCAGGTGACCCAGGTGGCAGTGGTCGTCGGTCCAGCGCACGGACTCAGGCCGTCAACCGGGGGAAGAGCGGGTTGCCCTTCTCCACCGTGATGCCCCCGGGATAGCCGCCCCACTCGGCGGCGACCGGCAGGCGCTGGTCCTCGGGGCGGCCGTCGAGACCCAACCGGCGCCAGATCTCGGCGCAGGTGTCCGGCACGGCCGGCGAGGCCAGGATCGTCACGATGCGCAAGGCCTCCAGCGCGTCACCCAGGACGGCGTCGACCTCCGGGCCGGGCTCGGCCTTCCATGGCTCGTTGGCCTCGAGGTACGCGTTGGTCTCCCGGATGAGGCGCCAGGTGGCCTCGAGGGCGAGCGAGGGCTGGACGCGGTCCCAGGCCAGGGCCGCCTCGGAGAACGCCTCGGCCGCGACCGCGGCGAGGGGGCTGTCGGGCCGCGGTGCGGGCCCCACCCCGTCGCACGTCTTGCCGACGACGGTGGCCACCCGGGCCTGGAGGTTGCCCAGGTTGTTGGCCAGGTCGCTGTTGTAGCGCTCGACCATGCCCTCGTAGCTGAAGTCCCCGTCGGGACCGAAGGGGGTGGCACCGAGGAAGTGGTAGCGGTAGCCATCCACGCCGAAGTCGGCCACGAGGTCGGCCGGGACGATCTGGTTCAGGCTGGTCTTGGACATCTTCTCGCCGCCCACCAGCAGGAAGCCGTGCACGCTGATGCGCTTCGGCGGCGTGAGCCCGGCGGCCAGGAGCAGGGCCGGCCAGTACACGCAGTGGAACCGGAGGATGTCCTTGCCGATGACGTGGTGGGCCTCGGGCCACCACTCGGCGAAGCGCGCGGGATCGCTGCCGTAGCCGACCGCGGTGGCGTAGTTGATGAGGGCGTCGTACCAGACGTAGAAGACGTGCTCGGGGTCCCAGGGGACCTCCACGCCCCACTGGATCGAGGACCGACTGATGGAGATGTCCCGCAGGCCCTGGCGGATCAGGCCCAGGGCCTCGTTGCGCTTGCCCTCGGGGCCGACGAAGTCCGGGTGGGCTTCGTACCAGTCGAGCAGGGGCTGCTCGAAGGCCGAGAGGGCGAAGAACCAGTTCTCCTCGCTGAGGTGCTCCACCGGACGGTGGTGGATCGGGCAGTTGCCGTCGACCAGGTCGTCCTCGGTGTAATACGCCTCGCAGGCCACGCAGTACAGGCCCTCGTAGGCGTCCTTGTAGATGTGGCCGTTGTCCTTGGCCGCCGTCAGCAGCTCCTGCACGGCGGTGTGGTGGCGGCCCTCGGTGGTGCGGATGAAGTCGTCGTTGCTGATGTTCAGCAGCTCCCAGGCCTCGCGGTAGCGGGCACTGGTGACGTCGGCCTGCTCCTGGGGGCTGAGGCCGTGCTCCTCGGCCGCCCGGGCCACCTTCAGGCCGTGCTCGTCGGTCCCCGTGAGGAAGAAGACCTCCTCGCCGAGAAGCCGGTGCCACCGGGCCAGGCCGTCGGCCACGACGGTGGTGTAGGCGTGACCGATGTGGGGCGCGTCGTTGACGTAGTAGATCGGCGTCGTGACGTAGTAGCGGCCCACACAGCGAGGCTACCGACGCCCCGCAACCCCGCTCCCGGGGATTACCCGGCCCGCCGCCCCGACAGGTCGGTCACTGCGGTCAGGTCGAGCAGGGGCGCCGAGCCCTCGGTCCCGCCCGCCTCGGCGAGGCCGCTGCCGGCCTGCACCTGGTCGATCTCGGCGAACTTCTTCTCGAACACGCGGCGACGCGGGCCGTTCGAGCTCCTCGTAGGAGCGCTGGGTGGTCTCGAGGTGCTTGCCCACCTTGTCCATCGCGTCGGTCAGCTTCGACCACTCGCCCTTGAAGCTGCGCAGGCAGGCGAGGACTTCGGTCGAGGCCTGCTCGACCAGGAAGTTGTCCATCGCCTGGCGGATGATGGCCAGCATCGAGAACAGGCTGAACGGCGAGCAGAGCACCACCTTGTGGGCCATGGCGTGGTCGAGGAGCTCGGGGTCCTGTTCGTGGATGAAGGCGAAGACGCTCTCGTTGGGGATGAACAGGAGCAGGAACTCGACCGTGTGCTCGGGATCGACGTAGCCCCGCCCGGTGAGCTCCTTGACCCGGTCCCGGACGTCCCGGGTGAACTGCTTGGCCGTCCGCTCCCGCTCGAGGTCGGTGTCGGCGTCGAGGTGGCGCAGGTAGTTGTCGATCGGGAACTTCACGTCCATGTGCACGACGTGATCCCGCGGCAGCAGGAAGGTGAAGTCGGGGATGGTCGGCCCCCCGACCACGGCGGTCTGCTTGCGGTAGTTGACCCCGTCCACGAAGCCGGCCCGGCGCAGCACGTCCTCGGCCATGCGCTCCCCCCAGGCCCCCCGGGCCTTGGGGCTGGCCAGCGCCTCACGCAGCTGCCCGGTGAGGCCCGCCAGCTCGCTGCTGGCCCGGCGGGCGGCGTCCAGGCCGTTGAGCAGCTCGCCGTGTTGGTTGGCCCGGTCCTTCTGCAGCGTGGCCACCAGCTCGGTGACCTGGACCAACTGGCGGTTGATGTCCTGGGTACGCAGGTCCAGCTCGGCCGTGCCCGCCCGGGCGTGCTGGTCGAGGCGATCGCCCGCGATGGCGACCACGGTGTCGACCGCGGCCTGGACCGTGGCCTCCCGCTCCACGGCGAGCTGGCGCCGGAGGTGCTCCGGCAGCACACGGAGGACGACCACGGCGATGAGGCCGCCCACGAGCAGGGCACAGACGATGGCGATGACCATGCCCCCATCATGAACAGGGGGTCTGACAGGAACTCGGGACCCGGCCCATCGGGCTGGGACAATCGAGGCAAGGAAGGGGCGTGGGGACGGGCTGCCGGTCGTCCGGGGCGGGAATCCCACGCCTTGTGGTCATGCCGGGCCTGATCACGATGTCTCGAGGCAATAACTGGCGGAATCCGACAGGTATTGCCTCGAGTCCACCCCACAGCGGACCGGGAGGGTGGAGTTGACCACGGAGAGTGCCGGACCCGGCCGACGACCCCGTCCTTCAGCTGAGGCGGTTGGCGACCTCGTAGGCCTGGCGCTTGGGGACGCCGAGGTCGGCGGCGACCGTCGAGGCCGCATCACGGGCGCTGTCGCCGGCGTCGAGGCGGGCCTGCACGGCGGACTCGACGTCGGCGGCCTCGGCCGGGCCGGCGGGCAGCGCGCCCTGCACGACCAGGGCGATCTCGCCCCTCGGGGGCGACGCTTCGGCCCAGGCCACGGCTTCGTGCAGGAGGCCGCGCCAGACCTCCTCGTGGAGCTTGGTCAGCTCCCGGGCCACGGCCACCCGACGCCAGCCGCCGAGCACGGTCGCCAGGTCCGCCAGCGTGGCCGCGACACGGTGGGGCGCCTCGTAGAACACCAGCGTCCGCTGCTCGTCGACCAGCTCGGCCAGGCGCTGGCGGCGGGCCCCGGCCTTGCGGGCCAGGAAGCCCTCGAACACGAACCGGGCCGTGGGCAGGCCCGACGCCACCAGGGCGGCCACCGCGGCGGAGGGCCCCGGCACGACCTCGACCCGGAAGCCGTCCCGGGACGCGGCCCGCACCAGGCGTTCGCCCGGGTCGCTGATGCCGGGCATCCCCGCATCGGTCACCACGGCGACCCGCTGGCCCCGGGCGAGGCGGCCCAGGACCTCCTCGACCCGTTGGGCCTCGTTGTGGTCGTTGACCACCAGGAGCTCGCGGGCCCGGATGCCGGCGTGCTGCAGCAGGCGGCCCGTGCGGCGGCTGTCCTCGCAGGCGACCACGTCGGCCTTGGCCAGCTCCTCGACAGCCCGGGGCGACAGGTCGCCGAGGTTCCCGATGGGGGTGCCGACCAGCACCAGAGCGGCGACGGTCACGCTCGGTTGCCTCCAAGTCGTCCACGGTCCCCAGGCCCGGCAGACCTGGTCACGCCTTGACCTCGAGCTGGTCGCCGGGTCGCAGTTCCCAGTGGGCGAAGGTCCCCGCCTCAGCCTCGATCACCCCATGCGCCTTCATGCAGGGCCGGCCGACGCGGTAGCGGGCCATCGTGACCGTGCGCAGGACCCGCAGCTCTCCGTCACAGAAGGCCACGTCGATCGCGAAGCGCATGCCGATGGTGTGCACGGCCCGGGCCGGACGCAGGAGGAGCGCGCCGTCGATGCCGTCCCGGCCGAGCAGGCCGCGCCGACGGGAGCGGCGGTCGTCGGCCACCTCCAACGTGGCCAACACTTCGTCCTCCCGCAGCAGCCAGGGCACGGTCCCGGTCTACACGTTGAAGCGGAACTCCAGGACGTCGCCGTCCTGGACCTCGTAGTCCTTGCCCTCGATGCGGAGCTTGCCCACGTCGCGGGCCTTGGACCAGGACCCGATGTCGAGGAGCTCCTGCCAGTTGATGCACTCGGCCCGGATGAAGCCGCGCTCGAAGTCGGTGTGGATCACCCCGGCGCACTGGGGCGCCTTGGCGCCGGCCCGGAAGGTCCAGGCCCGGCTCTCCTTCTCGCCGGTGGTGAGGAAGGTGCGCAGGCCCAGCAGGTGGTACGCCGCCTGCACGAAGCGGGTCAGGGCGCCCTCGCCGAGGCCGTAGGCGTCGAGGAGGTCGGCCCGCTCGTCGGCGTCGAGTTGGGCGGCCTCGGCCTCCAACTGGACGCACACGCCGATGACCTCGGCCACCCCGCCCAGCTCCTCGCGAACGGGGTCCAGCACGGGGTCGGGATCGGCGATCTGCTCCTCGTCGAGGTTGACGAGGGCCATGACCGGCTTGTTGGTCAGGAGGAACCACGGGCGCAGGGCGGCCCGGTGGTCGGCGCTGAGGTCGCTGCGGTAGATCGGCGTGCCCTCACTGAGGACGGCGAGGGCCGCGTCGAGCGCGGCCACCTCGCCGGCCAGGCTCTTGTCGCTCTTCATCGCCTTGCGCCGCTTGTCGATCTGGGATTCGACCGACTCGAGGTCGGCCAGCGTCAGCTCGATCTCCAGGACCCTGAGGTGCTCGAGGGGGTCGGCCGGACCGGGGACGTCGGTGTCCCCGAAGGCCCGGAGCACGTAGACGATGGCGTCGGCCTCCCGGATCCCGGCGAGGAACTTGTTGCCGAGGCCCTCGCCCTTGCTGGCCCCCTCGACCAGGCCGCCGATGTCGACGAACTGCACCGCGGCCGGGACCACGTTCTTCGAGGCGCTCATCTCGGCCAGGGCCTCGAGACGGTGGTCGGGGACCTTGGCCACGCCCACGTTGGGGTCGGTGGTGGCGAAGGCGTAGGGCGCGGCCAGCGCCGAGCCCCCCGAGAGGGCGTTGTAGAGCGAGGACTTCCCCGCGTTGGGGAGACCGACGAACCCGAAGCGCTCCATTCCGCCGAAGGCTACGGCCCGCTGCACCTCCTACCCTCGGAGCCGTGGCGAGCCAGACGACGGGACGAGACGCGGTCGACGCGGCGTTCGAGCGGATCACCTACCTGCTCGACCGGGAGCTGGCGCCCGCCTATCGCGTCCGGGCCTTTCTCCGGGCCGCCGAGGTGGTCGGCGGCCTGTCCGACGCCGAGCTCGATCGGAGGGTGACGAACGGGACGCTGACCGATCTCGAGCACATCGGGGACACGACGGCCGGCGTGATCGCCGAGGCCTACCGCGGCGACACGCCCGGCTACCTCGCCGAGCTGGACGCCGCCCCGCTCGACCCGGGGGAGGGGACCGCGCTGCAAGCGTCCCTGAAGGGCGACTGCCACGCCCACTCCACCTGGTCCGACGGTGGCGCGCCGATCGCCACCATGGCCCGGGCCGCCGCGGGCCTCGGCCACGAGTACCTGGTCATGACCGACCACTCCCCCCGCCTGACGATCGCCCACGGCCTCAATCGGGAGCGCCTGCTGGCCCAGTTGGACGAGATCGACGCCGTCAACGCGGAGCTGGCCCCGTTCCGCGTCCTCACCGGCATCGAGGTCGACATCTTCGAGGACGGCAGCCTCGACCAGGCCGAGGACCTCCTCGAGCGCCTCGACGTCGTCGTCGCCAGCGTCCACTCCAAGTTCCGGATGCCCGAGCAGCAGATGACCGAGCGCCTGGTCATGGCGGTGGCCAGCCCGCACGTCGACATCCTCGGCCACTGCACGAACCGCAAGGTCGTGGGCAAGGGCCGGCCGGGCTCGGTGTTCAACGAGGACATCGTGTTCGCGGCCTGCGCCCGGTTCGAGACGGCGATCGAGATCAACTGCCGGCCCGAGCGCCAGGACCCGCCCGAGGCGATGCTGGCCAACGCCCTCGAATGGGGCTGCTCCGTGGCCATCGACACCGATGCCCATGCCCCCGGCCAGCTCGAGTGGCAGGCCTACGGGTGCGACAAGGCGGCCCGTCTCGGGGTCGAGGCCGACGACGTCGTCAACACCATGGCCGTCGACGACCTCCTGGCCTGGACCGCCGACCACCCCACCGCCTGACGAGGGTCAGGTCGGGACGGGCGGGCGACGGTGCCGGCGCTCGGCGACCTCTCTGACGCCGAGGACCACGAAGAAGAACGCCACCGCCAGACCGCTCATCGTCGCCCCGGCGGCGGTGTCGTGGTGGTAGGAGACCAGCAGGCCCGCCACCACCGCCATCCATCCGAGCAGCACGGCCACGACCATGACCAGCCAGACCCGGCGGACCAGGAGAATGGCCGTGGCCGGCGGCGCGACCAGCAGGCCAAAGGTCATCAGCGTCCCGACCGCCCGGAACGAGGCGACCACCGACAGGCCGACCAGCACCATCATCACCAGGTGCGTCGCACCGGGCCGCAGGCCCAGGAGCGCCGCCTTGGTCTCGTTGAACGACAGGACCAGCAGCGGCCGGTAGAGGGCGACCACGGCGACGAGCACCAGGGCCAAGGCGATGGCCTGGAAGCGCAGGTCGGCGGTGCTGACGCCCAGCGGGTTGCCGAACAGGAACGAGGTCAGGTCGCCGGTGAATCCCTCGGAGCGGGAGATGATCACCACCCCCAGCGCCAGCATCCCGACGAAGAGCAGGCCGATGCCGGTGTCCTCGCTCAGGCCGGACTGCCGGTTGACGAGGCTGATCACGGCCACCATTACCAGAGCGGCGACGAAGGCCCCGATGCTCGGGTCGACCCCGATGAGGACGGCCACGGCGATGCCGGGCAGGACGCCGTGGGCGAGGGCGTCGCCCACGAAGGTCATGCCCCGGATCACCACCCAGGTCCCGATCGTCGAGGTCATGGCCACCGCCAGCAGCCCGGCAACCAGTGCCCGCTGCATGAACGCGAACCGGAACGGTTCGGTCAGCCAGTCCATCGTCCGCAGTGAACCACGTCGCCCCGGCCCTCAGGCAAGGGCGGCCACGATCCGGTCGGCATTGGTGCGGATCAGCTCGAGGTAGGTCTCGGCCCCCGAGCCCTCCTCGCCCAGGGACTCCGAGAACAGCTCGACCACGGCGATGTCCTCGCCGGTCTCCTCGGCCAGGACGTGGGCCAGGTCCGCCGACGAGGAGGTGTCGGCGAAGACCGCCGGGACCCCCGTCTCCTCGATGACCGCGACGAGGTCGGCCAGTTCCGATGACGAGGGCTCGGCCAGGGTGGTGCCGCTCGGGATCACCGTGCCCACGACCTCGAACCCGTACCGGTCGGCGAAGTAGCCGAAGACCTCGTGGTTGGTGACGAGCTGCCGCTGGTCCTCCGGGACGGCATCCAGATCGGCGGCGATCTCGGCGTCGGCGGCCTCGATCGCCGCGGCGTGGCCGGCGGCCTGGTCGGCCACGACCACCGGATCGATGCCGTCGAGGTCCTCCGCGGCCGTGGCCACGAGGCCCGCGGCCCTCGCCATGCGCAGGGGGTCGGTGAACCAGTGGGGGTCCTCGCCGTCACCGTCGTCGAGGGGCAGCGGCTCGAGGGCGGGCCCCAGTTCGAGCACCGGCACGCCGTCGCCGGCCGCGGCGTCGAGGGCATCGGTCAGCCCGGCCTCGAACCCCAGGCCGTTGGCCACCACGAGGTCGGCCTCGCTGAGCATCGCCACCTGGGCCGCCGACGGCTCGAACTCGTGCGGATCGGTGCCGGCCGGCATCACCACCTCGACCTCCGCCTCGTCACCGAAGACGTTCGTGGCGAGGTCCCCGAGCAGGCTGTGGGTGGCCACGACCAGCTGCCGGTCGCCCGACGGACCGTCACCGCCGCACGCGGCGGCCGAGAGCGACAGGAGCGCCACCAGGACCAGGAGGCCCCCGAGTTGCGCGCTCCGCCCCACAGGGCGAGAATGATTCCCGTTCACATGAGCGACCCTACCGAGAACGATTCCCGTTCACACGCCACCCGGACCGCAGCCGTGGACGCCGTCGGCCTGACCCTGGCCCACGGTCAGCAGGTGGCCGTCCGGGACGCCACCTTCACCGTTCCCACCGGCGCCAGCACCGCGCTCATCGGCCCCAACGGCTCCGGCAAGTCCACCCTGCTGCACGCCATCGCCGGCCTGCACCCACCGCGGGAGGGCACGATCCAGGTGCTCGGGCGGCGTGTCGTGGGACGCAACGAGATCGCCTACGTACCCCAACACCTGCATGCCAACCAGCACCTGCCGATCTCGGCCCGGGAGGTCGTGACGATGGGCTGCTACGCCCGGCGGGGCGCCTGGGCCCGCCTCAACGCGGGCGATCGGGCGGCCGTGACCGAGTCGATGGCCCGCCTCGACGTGACCCACCTCGCCCGACGGCAGTTGGGGTCGCTGTCGGGCGGCGAGCGCCAGCGGGTGCTGGTGGCCCAAGCGCTGGCCCAGGGCTCGCCGTTGCTGCTGCTCGACGAGCCGCTCACCGGACTGGATCTGCCCTCCCAGGAGCGCATCGTCGAGGTCATCGACGAGGAGCGGGCGGCGGGCCGCACCGTGGTGGCCAGCACCCACAGCCTGGCCGACGCGGCCTCAGCGGATCACCTGCTGCTGCTGGCCGGGCGCATCGTGGCCTCGGGCACCCCGCAGGAGGTGCTGACGGAGGCCAACCTGTCGACCGCCTACGGGCCGATGGTCATCCGCTTCGGGGAGCGGGGCCTGCTACTCGACGACTCCACCCACCACCATCCCAACTGAGCCGGATGGGCAACGCGGGACCGGCGAACTAGCGCTTGCGACCGGCGTTGGGCTTGCGGCCGTGGTTCGCCTTCTTGCGACGGGCGCGCAGGCGTCGCTTGTTGGTCCGCTTCGACATGGCCGGGAGGGTACCGGCCCGACCGGGGATGGCCTACGGGGCGCCCGGCCTAGGCACAGCGTCGGCACTGGCCGATGAGGTCGAGGCGGTGGTCGTGGGCCACGAACCCGGCGCCCTCGGCCGCCTGACCGAGCGCCCGGGCCAGCGCCTCCTCCACCTCGGGAGCCACCGTGAAGTCCGCCACCTGGCCGCACTGCGAGCAGATCAGGTGGTGGTGATGGTGGTCGGTCAGGTGCTCGGCCAGTTCGTAGCGGGCGAACTCGTCGGTGCTCACCACCCGGTGCACGACCCCGGTCTGCTCGAGGATGACCAGGTTGCGGTAGGCCGAGCTCTGGGCCAGCGCCTTGTCCCGGGCCAGGATCTCCTGGATCGTCAGCGGCCGGGTGGCCTCCTCCAAGACGTCCACCAACGCCCGCCGCCCCCTCGTGTAGCGCTGATCGCCCTCACGCAGGCGCTCGGCCACCGAAGTGTGGAGGTCGGTTCTCATCGGTTCCCACCTTACCGGCATTCTGAGAACGGGCGAAGAACGCG
>CAWJSC010000013.1:0-49228 GCA_963845425.1 uncultured Microthrixaceae bacterium | reverse complement strand
ACCCGGGCACTGAATGTGCACCACTAGACTCCGAGGTTTCCCACCACCGCCAAGAGCTGGGGAGCTGACGTGGCAGAGATCGAGATCGGGCTCGGAAAGTCGGGTCGTCGGGCCTATGGCTTCGACGACATCGCCATCGTGCCCAGTCGCCGGACCCGGGACCCCGAGGACGTCGACATCAGCTGGGAGATCGACGCCTATCGCTTCGAGCTCCCGCTGATGGCCGCGGCCATGGACGGGGTGGTCAGCCCCGCCACGGCCATCGAGATCGGCCGGCTGGGCGGCGTGGGCGTGCTCAACCTCGAGGGCCTCTGGACCCGGTACGAGGACCCCGACACGCTGCTCGAGGAGATCAGCGACCTCGACACCGAAAAGGCCACCCGGCGGATGCAGGACATCTACCAGGAGCCGATCAAGCCCGAGCTGATCGGCGAGCGCATCCGGGAGATCAACGCCGCCGGCGTCACCTCGTGCGTGTCGGTCACCCCGCAGCGCACCGCCGCCTTCGCCCCCCACGTGACCGAGGCCGAGGCCGACATGCTGGTCATCCAGGGCACCGTCGTGTCCGCCGAGCACGTCTCCAAGACCGCCGAGCCGCTCAACCTCAAGGAGTTCGTCCGCGAGCTCGACATCCCCGTCATCGTCGGCGGCTGCGCCAGCTACCAGGCCGCGCTGCACCTCATGCGCACCGGCGCCGCCGGTGTGCTCGTCGGTGTCGGCCCCGGCCATGCCTGCACCACCCGCGGCGTCCTCGGCATCGGGGTCCCGCAGGCCACGGCCATCGCCGATGCCCGCGCCGCCCGGATGCGCCACCTCGACGAGACCGGCGTCTACGTCCACGTCATCGCCGACGGCGGGATGGGCACCGGCGGCGACATCTCCAAGGCCATCGTCTGCGGCGCCGACGCCGTGATGATCGGCTCACCCCTCGCCGCCGCCCAGGAGGCCCCGGGTCGGGGCTACCACTGGGGCATGGCCACCTTCCACCCGACGCTGCCCCGCGGCGCCCGGGTGAAGACCACGACCCGGGGCACCCTCGAGGAGATCCTCGTCGGCCCGGCCCACGAGAACGACGGCCGCATGAACCTGTTCGGCGGGCTGCGCACCTCTATGGCGACGTGTGGCTACAACAACCTGAAGGAGTTCCAGAAGGCCGAGGTCATGGTGGCCCCCGCGCTGCAGACCGAGGGCAAGGGCCTGCAGAAGAGCCAAGGCGTCGGGATGGGGCACTGAATCCCGCCGACACCACTCACGACGTCCTCGTCGTCGACTTCGGCGCGCAGTACGCCCAGCTCATCGCCCGGCGGGTCCGGGAAGCCCACGTCTACAGCGAGATCGTCCCCCACACGGTCACCGCGGCCGAGGTCGCCGAGCGGGCGCCGGCCGGCCTGATCCTCAGCGGTGGGCCCAAGTCGGTCCACGTCGAGGGCGCTCCCCGCCTGGACCCCGCGGTCTACGACCTCGGCATCCCCATCCTCGGCATCTGCTACGGCGCCCAGCTCGTAGCCCTGGAGCTCGGGGGCGAGGTGTCCAACACCGGGCGTGGGGAATACGGCCGCACCGACCTGGCGGTCCAAGGTGAGGGCCTGCTCTTCGGCCCCGCCCAGCCCGCCCACCAGCAGGTGTGGATGAGCCACTTCGACTCGATCACCGTCGCGCCGGCGGGCTTCAAGGTGACCGCCACCACCGCCGACGTCCCCGTGGCCGCCCTCGAGGACGTCGACCGTGGCATCTTCGGCGTGCAGTTCCACCCCGAGGTCGTTCACACCGCCTACGGCCAGGAGGTGCTGGAGCACTTCCTCTACGACGCCGTAGGGGCCCCTCCGACGTGGACCCCGAGCTCCATCATCGAGACCCAGGTGGCCCTCATCCGCGAGCAGGTGGGCGACGGCCGCCTGGTCTGTGGCCTGTCCGGCGGGGTCGACTCTGCCGTGGCCGCCGCCCTCGTCCACCGGGCGGTCGGCCCCCAGCTCACGTGCGTGTTCGTCGACACCGGCCTGATGCGCCAGAACGAGGGCGAGCAGGTGGTCGAGACCTTCCGCCGCCACCAGGGCATCGAGCTCATCCACGTCCGGGCGGGCGACCGCTTCTTGGAGCGCCTCGAAGGCGTCATCGACCCCGAGGAGAAGCGCAAGACGATCGGTGAGCTCTTCATCCGGGTCTTCGAGGAGGCCGCGGGCGGGCTGAGCGACGCCCAGTTCCTGGTCCAGGGCACGCTCTATCCCGACGTCATCGAGTCGGGCACCGCGGACGCGGCCAAGATCAAGAGCCACCACAACGTGGGGGGCCTGCCCGAGGACATGGACTTCGAGCTGGTCGAGCCGCTGCGGGCGCTGTTCAAGGACGAGGTCCGGGCCCTCGGCACCGAGCTGGGCCTGCCCGACGAGATCGTCTGGCGCCAGCCCTTCCCGGGCCCCGGACTGGGCGTGCGCATCGTGGGCGAGGTGACGGCTGAGAAGGTGGCCATCCTCCAGCACGCCGACGCCATCGTCCGCGAGGAGGTGCGGGCCGCGGGCCTCGAGCGGGACATCTGGCAGGCCTTCGCCGTCCTCCCCGACATCCGCTCTGTCGGGGTGATGGGCGACGAACGAACCTACGGCTACCCGATCATCGTGCGGGCGGTCACCAGCGAGGACGCCATGACCGCGGACTGGGCCCGCCTCCCGTACGAGCTGCTGGAGCGGTTCTCCCAGCGCATCATCGGCGAGGTGACCGGGGTGAACCGCGTGGCCTACGACATCACCAGCAAGCCTCCGGGCACCATCGAGTGGGAGTGAGGGCCGGGGGGTAGGTTCGCCCGATGGCGGCGCGACGGGGGGGCGAGGACCAGGTACCGCGCTGGCTCGTGGTCAGTGCCGGCTGGAGTTGGCGGCTCCTCGTGGTGGCCGCCGCCGTCGCGGCGGGGGTCACGGTGCTGGTCGTGCTGCGGCCGATCGTCCTGCCCGTGTTCCTGGCCGTGCTCCTGTCGGCCTACCTGCGTCCGGTGGTCGTGTGGCTCCGGGCCCACCGGGTACCCAAGGGCGTGGCCGCCGGGTTGGGCCTCATCCTCCTGCTCGTGTCCCTCGCCGCCTTGAGTGCGCTGGGCACCTATGCCATCACCGACCAGTCCGACGTGATCGCCGATCGCATCGAGGAGGGCGTCGACGACCTCGAGGAGATCGCCGCGGACCGCTTCGGCGAGGACGCCGTGGCCGATGCCCGCGAGCGCTTCGAGAACTCCGCCGACGGCTTGCAGGACGCCGGCGTGCGGGGGGCGGTCCGGGTGGCGTCGGTCGCGTTCGAGGCCGTGGCCGGGGCCTTCCTGATGCTGTTCGCCCTCTTCTACGTCCTGCGAGACGGTGACGTGATGTGGCGCCGGTTCCTGGGCCTGTTCGACGAACGCACCCGGACCTTCGCGGATCGGGCGGGCCGCCACGCCTGGGAGCAGCTGCAGGGCTACATGTACGGCACGGCGGCGATCGCGGCGGTCGATGCCGTCCTCATCGGTGCCGGCGCCGCGATCCTCGGCGTGCCCAGCGCGCTCGCCATCGGGCTGCTCACCTTCGTGCTGTCCTTCGTGCCATTCGTCGGCGCGGTGATCGCCGGTCTGTTCGCCGTGCTGCTGGCCCTGGCCGACGGCGGTCCGGGGCGGGCGCTCGCCATGCTGGCCGTCGTGGTCGTGGTGCAGCAGGTGGAGAGCAACCTCCTCCAGCCCGTGATCCAGAGCCGCTTCGTCTCGCTGCACCCGCTGATGATCATCCTCGCCGTCGCCGCGGGCGCGACGCTGGGCGGGTTCATCGGGATCCTGATCGCCGTGCCGATCGTGGCGGTTGTCGTCACGGGGCTGGCCGACCTCCGCGAGTCCGGGTTCTTCCACCGGGGTGAGCTGAGCGATGACCTGGGGGGCGGGGGAGCGGCGGCTGAGACGCCCTGAGTGCGGCGGCGACCGGCCACGTCAGATCCCGCCGAGTCCGCCCCGTTCGTCCGCGCCTGCCCGAGAAGAGCATCAGGATGACCGCGAAGTCGAAGGGGGCTCAGGGCCACGCCGACGGCAGGACCTCGCCGATGGCTTCGAGCACGACCCGGTCATGGAGGTCCGGTCTCGGACCCGCATCACCCGGCGCGGATGCGCCGTGGCGCACTCAACCCCGAAGGATTGTCTTAATACCGATACTCCTGTAGGTTATTGGGAGTGCATGACCTCCTGCTCGTCGGCCTTGCGGGCTTCCTGGCCTCGCTGGTCGACGGGGCGCTCGGGATGGGCTTCGGTCCGACGTCCTCCAGCATCCTCCTCAGCACCGGGCTGTCGCCCGCGGCCGTGTCGACCACGGTCAACCTGGCCAAGGTGGCCTCCGGCCTGGCCGCCGCTCTGTCCCACTGGCGCTTCGGCAACATCGACCGGGGTCTCGTCATCCGTCTGGCGGTCCCGGGCATGGTCGGGGCGCTCATCGGCGTGACTGTGCTGGCCAACGTCCCCGCCGACCAGATCCGCCCGATACTCGCGGCCCTGCTCTTCCTCGTCGCCATCCGCATCCTGATCCGCTACAGCCGGCCGCTGCCCGTGACCACGGCGGTGGCGATCGAGGACGAGGCCGAGCACCAGTCCGAGCCGATCCCCGAGTGGAACAGCCACGGGACCGCGGTCGCCGCCGGCGCCGGTGGGGTCACCAATGGACTCATCGGTGCCTGGGGGCCAGTTGTCACCCCGTTCCTCCTGCACCGTGGCCTGCCGCCCCGGTTCGCCATCGGCTCGGTGAACACCGCCGAGGTCGCAGTGGCCGTGGTGGCGTCCGGCTCGCTGCTGGCCTCCCTCGGTGGGTCGGACCTCGATGTGGGCATCGTGCTGGCGATGCTCATCGGCGGGGTGTTGGCGGCGCCGATCGCGGCCTACGTCATCCGCTTCCTCCCGCCCCGGGGCCTCGGCGTCGCCGTGGCGGGGCTGCTCATGATCACCAACCTCCGGGAGCTCTGCACCTGGGCCGGCATCGGCATGGGCCGCTGGATCGCCTACGGCGTGGTGGTCGTGGTGTGCCTGATCGCCGGCCTCGTGCCCTGGTACCGAGCCCGCCAGACCGAGCCGGTCACCCCCGCCGCCACCCCCTGACCCCGCCGTTCTGGTCCCAGCTATGTCCACTGGGGCGCGCGTTGCTGGTACCAGAACGGTCTTGCGGTTCTGGTCCCAGCTATGTCCACTGGGGCAGCGCGTTGCTGGTACCAGAACGAGATGGGGGTCAGCGGTCGGTGCCGGAGCGCCAGGCGTCGGGGTCGTCGACCAGGGCCTGGACTGCTGCCGGGAGGTCGCCGGCCAGCAGGTCGGCCAGGGTGACGCTCTCCATCACCGATCGCACGGCGGCCCGCAACCCGATCCAGAGGTCGCCGAGGTGGCGGCTGGTGCCGTCGTACTGGATGTTCTCGGGCCGTTGGCCCTGCACCAGGGCCAACGGGCCGTCGACGGCCCGGGATACATCGGCCATGGTGATCTGCTCGGCGGGGCGGCCGAGCCGGTAGCCGCCGGTGGCGCCCCGCTGGCCGATCACGAGGCCCTCCCGGCGGAGCTGGAGCAGGATGCTCTCGAGGTAGCGGCGGGGGATGTCCTGGGCGTCGGCCAGCTCGTCGCGGGTGACTCGGCCCGCGTCGCTGCTGGCCAGCTCCAGCAGGGCCCGCACGGCGTAGTCGATCCGGGCGGTCACCTGCACGGACCCATCATGCCCGACCGGGATCGCGGTATTCGAGTGTCGGCGGTTGGCCGCCCCGGCGGCGGAGCCGTACCGTCACGGTCGCCGTGCGCCTCGTCGACCTGCATCCCCGCCTCGACGGCGACGAGCTGCTGGCCCGCTTCGTCCCTCCCCGCCGCTTCGCCGGCGCCCGGTTCTCGACCTTCATCCCGGACCCGGCCCACCCGAGCCAGGCCGAGGCCCTGGGCCGGGTCGAGGGCCTGACCGTCGAGCCCGACGGTGGCGGCCGGAGCTTCCTCGGTCGTCGCCGGGCCGAGCCGTCAGGGCCGCCCGGGCTCTACCTCGACGGCGGGTTCGGCGTGGGCAAGACCCACCTCATCGCCGCCCTGTGGCACGCCACCCACGGTCCGGCGGCGTACCTGACCTTCGCCGAGCTGACGGCCCTCATCGGCTTCGAGGGCATGGACGCCGCCGTCGCCGCCGTCGCCGACCACCGCCTGATCTGCCTAGACGAGTTCGAGCTGGACGACGTGGCCAACACGCTGATGACCGTCACCTTCCTGCGCCGGGTGTTGGCCGGAGGCGCCCTCCGGGTGGCCACGACCTCGAACTCGCTGCCCGACCGCCTGGGGGAGGGGCGCTTCAGCGCCGAGGACTTCCGTCGGGAGATCGCCGCCATCACCGAGCACTTCGACGTGGTCCGCATCGACGGCCCCGACGTGCGGGCGACCCGGACCGTCCTGCGGGAGAGGATCGAGTCCGCCGAGGTCGACCGGGCTGTCGCCGGGGTCGACCCGACGACGGTCGCGGTCGATGATTTCGACGACCTGCTGGCTCACCTCCGCGACGTCCACCCCGTCCAGTACGGCCCCCTGGTCGAGGCCGTCGAGACCGTCGTCGTCCGGGGCCTGCATCCGGTCACCAACCAGGGCGACGCCCTGCTCCTGGTCAGCCTCATCGACGAGCTCTACGACGCCGACCGGACCGTGCTCACGACCGGCTGCGGCGTGTCCGAGCTCTTCGACCAGTCCTACCGCCACGGCGGCTACCGCAAGAAGTACGGCCGGGCCGAGAGCAGGCTCTCCGCCATGCTCGGCGAAGCCACCGCCGAGGCTGGCGGTGAAGCCATGAGCGGAGCGAGGGCCCGCCGGCCCAGCGGCGCAGCCGCCAGGAGGCGACAGGGATGACCGTCACGGTCACCTTCGAGGGCGCGACCCATGCCGACATCGTTGACCAGGTCAAGACCTGGCTGGTCACCGTCGAGGAGCCGGACCGCCTGTCGGCGTCCGAGGCCATCGAGCAGGGGGCCGGGCTCTACAAGGACGCGCTGCGGATCATCGCCGCGGCCGCCCCGCGGCCCGTGGCCGAGAACGAGATCGTGAAGTCGCTCACCGACATGGGCTACCGGGCCACCGACGTGACCAAGGACCGCCTCATCGACGGCCTGGCCCGGGTCGAGGAGCTGTCCGGGGGCACCCTCGTGAAGGATGTCCGGGACACCGGCCAGAAGGCCGTCTTCCAGATGAACGCCACGCTGGCCAAGCAGATCCTGCGCCAGCTAACCGGCGGCTCCTAGGGGATCATCACCTCGAGAGGCTTGGTGTCGCTCGGCAACTCCGGCGCGGCCGATCCAGCACGCTCTGAGCGGCTGCTCCGCTCCGACTGCCCAGCGTCACCGGGCGGCTGACCATCCACCCGGGCGCTGCGTGGGCGCCACTAGACTCCGCGGTTTCCCATCACCACCAAGAGCTGGGGAGCTGACGTGGCAGAGATCGAGATCGGGCTCGGAAAATCCGGTCGTCGGGCCTACGGCTTCGACGACATCGCCATCGTGCCGAGTCGACGGACCCGGGACCCCGAGGACGTCGACATCAGCTGGGAGATCGACGCCTACCGCTTCGAGCTCCCGCTCATGGCCTCGGCCATGGACGGGGTGGTCAGCCCGGCCACGGCGATCGAGATCGGCCGGCTGGGCGGCGTGGGTGTCCTCAACCTCGAGGGTCTCTGGACCCGCTACGAGGACCCCGACACGCTGCTCGAGGAGATCAGCGACCTCGACACCGAGAAGGCCACCCGGCGGATGCAGGACATCTACCAGGAGCCGATCAAGCCCGAGCTGATCGGCGAGCGCATCCGGGAGATCAACGCCGCCGGCGTCACCTCGTGCGTGTCGGTCACCCCGCAGCGCACCGCCGCCTTCGCCCCCCACGTGACCGAGGCCGAGGCCGACATGCTGGTCATCCAGGGCACCGTCGTGTCCGCCGAGCACGTCTCCAAGACCGCCGAGCCGCTCAACCTCAAGGAGTTCGTCCGCGAGCTCGACATCCCCGTCATCGTCGGCGGCTGCGCCAGCTACCAGGCCGCGCTGCACCTCATGCGCACCGGCGCCGCCGGTGTGCTCGTCGGTGTCGGCCCCGGCCATGCCTGCACCACCCGCGGCGTCCTCGGCATCGGGGTCCCGCAGGCCACGGCCATCGCCGATGCCCGCGCCGCCCGGATGCGCCACCTCGACGAGACCGGCGTCTACGTCCACGTCATCGCCGACGGCGGGATGGGCACCGGCGGCGACATCTCCAAGGCCATCGTCTGCGGCGCCGACGCCGTGATGATCGGCTCACCCCTCGCCGCCGCCCAGGAGGCCCCGGGTCGGGGCTACCACTGGGGCATGGCCACCTTCCACCCGACGCTGCCCCGCGGCGCCCGGGTGAAGACCACGACCCGGGGCACCCTCGAGGAGATCCTCGTCGGCCCGGCCCACGAGAACGACGGCCGCATGAACCTGTTCGGCGGGCTGCGCACCTCTATGGCGACGTGTGGCTACAACAACCTGAAGGAGTTCCAGAAGGCCGAGGTCATGGTGGCCCCCGCGCTGCAGACCGAGGGCAAGGGCCTGCAGAAGAGCCAAGGCGTCGGGATGGGGCACTGAATCCCGCCGACACCACTCACGACGTCCTCGTCGTCGACTTCGGCGCGCAGTACGCCCAGCTCATCGCCCGGCGGGTCCGGGAAGCCCACGTCTACAGCGAGATCGTCCCCCACACGGTCACCGCGACCGAGGTCGCCGAGCGGGCGCCGGCCGGCCTGATCCTCAGCGGTGGGCCCAAGTCGGTCCACGTCGAGGGCGCTCCCCGCCTGGACCCCGCGGTCTATGACCTCGGCATCCCCATCCTGGGCATCTGCTACGGCGCCCAGCTCGTAGCCCTGGAGCTCGGGGGCGAGGTGTCCAACACCGGGCGCGGGGAATACGGCCGCACCGACCTGGCGGTCCAAGGTGAGGGCCTGCTCTTCGGCCCCGCCCAGCCCGCCCACCAGCAGGTGTGGATGAGCCACTTCGACTCGATCACGGTCGCGCCGGCGGGATTCACCGTGACCGCCACCACCGCCGACGTCCCCGTGGCCGCCCTCGAAGACACCGACCGCGGCATCTTCGGGGTGCAGTTCCATCCCGAGGTCGTCCACACCGCGTACGGCCAGGAGGTCCTGGAGCACTTCCTCTACGACGCGGTCGGCGCCCCGCCGACGTGGACCCCGAGCTCCATCATCGAGACCCAGGTGGCGCTGATCCGCGAGCAGGTGGGCGACGGCCGCCTGGTCTGTGGCCTGTCCGGTGGGGTCGACTCCGCCGTGGCCGCCGCCCTGGTCCACCGGGCTGTCGGCTCCCAGCTCACGTGTGTGTTCGTGGACACCGGCCTGATGCGCCAGAACGAGGGCGAGCAGGTGGTGGAGACCTTCCGCCGCCACCAGGGCATCGAGCTCATCCACGTCCGGGCGGGCGACCGCTTCCTGGAGCGTCTCGAAGGGGTCATCGACCCCGAGGAGAAGCGCAAGACGATCGGTGAGCTCTTCATCCGGGTCTTCGAGGAGGCCGCGGGTGGGCTGAGCGACGCCCAGTTCCTGGTCCAGGGCACGCTCTACCCCGACGTCATCGAGTCGGGTACCGCGGATGCGGCCAAGATCAAGAGCCACCACAACGTGGGTGGCCTGCCCGAGGACATGGACTTCGACCTGGTCGAGCCGCTGCGCGCGTTGTTCAAGGACGAGGTCCGGGCCCTCGGCACCGAGCTGGGTCTGCCCGACGAGATCGTCTGGCGCCAGCCCTTCCCCGGTCCCGGACTGGGCGTGCGCATCGTGGGGGAGGTGACGGCCGAGAAGGTGGCCGTCCTCCAGCACGCCGACGCCATCGTCCGCGAGGAGGTGCGGGCCGCCGGCCTCGAGCGGGACATCTGGCAGGCCTTCGCCGTCCTGCCGGACATCCGCTCGGTCGGGGTCATGGGCGACGAGCGCACCTACGGCTACCCGATCATCGTGCGGGCGGTCACCAGCGAGGACGCCATGACCGCGGACTGGGCCCGCCTCCCCTACGAGCTGCTGGAGCGGTTCTCCCAGCGCATCATCGGCGAGGTCGCCGGGGTGAACCGTGTGGCCTACGACATCACCAGCAAGCCCCCCGGCACGATCGAGTGGGAGTAGGGGCCGAGGGGTAGGTTCCCCCGGTGGCGGTGCGACGAGGGGGCGAGGACCAGGTGCCGCGCTGGCTCGTGGTCAGTGCGGGGTGGAGCTGGCGCCTGCTGGTGGTGGCCGCGGCCGTCGCCGCGGGGGTCACGGTGCTGGTCGTCCTGCGGCCGATCGTCCTGCCCGTGTTCCTGGCCGTGCTGCTCTCGGCCTACCTCCGCCCGGTGGTTCTCTGGCTGCGGGCCCACCGCGTGCCCAAGGGCGTGGCCGCCGGCCTCGGGCTGATCCTCCTCCTCCTGGCGCTCGCCGGCTTCAGCGCGTTGGGCGCCTACGCCATCACCGACCAGTCCGACGTCATCGCCGATCGCATCGAGGAAGGGGTCGACGACGTCGAGGAGCTGGCGGCAGACCGCTTCGGCGAGGACGCCGTGGCCGATGCCCGCCAGCGCTTCGAGGACTCCGCCGACGGCCTGCAGGACGCCGGCGTGCGGGGGGCGGTCCGGGTGGCGTCGGTCGCGTTCGAGGCCGTGGCCGGGGCCTTCCTGATGCTGTTCGCCCTCTTCTACGTCCTGCGGGACGGCGACGTGATGTGGCACCGCTTCCTGGGCCTGTTCGACGAACGCACCCGGACCTTCGCTGATCGGGCGGGCCGCCACGCCTGGGAGCAGCTCCAGGGCTACATGTACGGCACGGCGGCGATCGCGGCGGTCGATGCCGTCCTCATCGGTGCCGGCGCCGCGATCCTCAGCGTGCCCAGCGCGCTGGCCATCGGGCTGCTCACCTTCGTGCTGTCCTTCGTCCCGTTCGTCGGCGCGGTGATCGCCGGTCTGTTCGCCGTGCTGCTGGCCCTGGCCGACGGCGGTCCCGGCCGGGCCCTGGCCATGCTGGCGGTCGTCGTGGTCGTGCAGCAGGTGGAGAGCAACCTGCTCCAGCCCGTGATCCAGAGCCGATTCGTCGACTTGCACCCTCTGGCCGTGATCCTGGCCGTGGCCGCCGGGGCCACGCTCGGCGGGTTCATCGGCGTCCTCATCGCGGTGCCGATCGTGGCCGTCGCCTTCACCGCCCTGAGCGACCTGCGCGAGGCAGGCTTCTTCGACCGGGGCGAGCTGTCCGAACCGACCGCCGCTGGGCCGGGCGGGGGTCCGTTGTCTTAATACCGTTACTCCTGTAGGTTTTTGGGAGTGCATGAACTCCTGCTCGTCGGCCTCGCGGGCTTCCTGGCCTCGCTGGTCGACGGGGCGCTCGGGATGGGCTTCGGTCCGACGTCCTCCAGCATCCTGCTCAGCACCGGGCTGTCGCCCGCGGCCGTGTCGACCACGGTCAACCTGGCCAAGGTGGCCTCGGGCCTGGCCGCCGCTCTGTCCCACTGGCGCTTCGGTAACATCGACCGGGGACTCGTCATCCGTCTGGCGGTCCCGGGCATGGTCGGGGCGCTCATCGGGGTGACCGTGCTGGCCAACGTCCCCGCCGACCAGATCCGCCCGATCCTCGCCGCCCTGCTCTTCCTCGTCGCCATCCGCATCCTGATCCGCTACAGCCGGCCGCTGCCCGTAACCACGGCGGTGGCGATCGAGGACGAGGCCGAGCACCAGTCCGAGCCGATCCCCGAGTGGAACAGCCACGGGACCGCGGTCGCCGCCGGCGCCGGTGGGGTCACCAACGGACTCATCGGCGCCTGGGGGCCAGTCGTCACCCCGTTCCTCCTGCACCGTGGCCTGCCGCCCCGGTTCGCCATCGGCTCGGTGAACACCGCAGAGGTCGCGGTAGCCGTGGTGGCGTCCGGCTCGCTGCTGGCCTCCCTCGGGGGGTCGGACCTCGATGTGGGCATCGTGCTGGCGATGCTCATCGGCGGGGTGTTGGCGGCGCCGATCGCGGCCTACGTCATCCGCTTCCTCCCGCCCCGGGGCCTCGGCGTCGCCGTGGCGGGGCTGCTCATGATCACCAACCTCCGGGAGCTGTGCACCTGGGCCGGCATCGGCATGGGCCGCTGGATCGCCTACGGCGTGGTGATCGTGGTGTGCCTAATCGCCGGCCTCGTGCCCTGGTACCGCGCCCGCCAGACCGCCGCGGCGCCCGCCGTCACCTGACCACCAGATCGCTTACCCAACAGCCCCCTGGGGCGCGCGTTGCTGGTACCAGAACGGGGAATCGTCGGCTCTGGTCCCAGCCATGTCCACTGGCGCGCGCGTTGCTGGTACCAGAACGGGTTCGGCGTCAGCGGTCGGTGCCGGAGCGCCAGGCGTCGGGGTCGTCGACCAGGGCCTGGACCGCTGCCGGGAGGTCGCCGGCCAGCAGGTCGGCCAGGGTGACGCTCTCCATCACCGAGCGCACGGCGGCCCGCAGGCCGATCCAGAGGTCGCCGAGGTGGCGGCTGGTGCCCTCGTACTGGATGGTCTCGGGCCGTTGGCCCTGCACCAGGGCCAACGGGCCGTCGACGGCCCGGGACACATCGGCCATGGTGATCTGCTCGGCGGGGCGGCCGAGCCGGTAGCCGCCGGTGGCGCCCCGCTGGCCGATCACGAGGCCCTCGCGACGGAGCTGGAGCAGGATGCTCTCGAGGTAGCGGCGGGGGATGTCCTGGGCGTCGGCCAGCTCGTCGCGGGTGACTCGGCCCGCCTCGCTGCTGGCCAGCTCCAGCAGGGCGCGCACGGCGTAGTCGATCCGGGCGGTCACCTGCACGGACCCATCATGCCCGACCGGGTTGGCGGTATTCGATTGTCGGTGGTTGGCCGCTTCGGCGGGGGAGCCGTACCGTCACGGTCGCCGTGCGCCTCGTCGATCTGCATCCCCGCCTCGACGGCGACGAGCTCCTGGCCCGCTTCGTCCCGCCCCGCCGCTTCGCCGGCGCCCGGTTCTCGACCTTCATCCCGGATCCTGCCCACCCGAGCCAGGCCGAGGCCCTGGGCCGGGTCGAGGGCCTGACCGTCGAGCCCGACGGTGGCGGCTGGGGCTTCCTCGGTCGGCGCCGGGCCGAGCCGTCAGGGCCACCCGGGCTCTACCTCGACGGCGGGTTCGGCGTGGGCAAGACCCACCTCATCGCCGCCCTGTGGCACGCCACCGACGGTCCGGCGGCGTATCTGACCTTCGCCGAGCTGACGGCCCTCATCGGCTTCGAGGGTATGGACGCCGCCGTCGCCGCCGTCGCCGACCATCGGCTGATCTGCCTCGACGAGTTCGAGCTGGACGACGTGGCCAACACGCTGATGACCGTCACCTTCCTGCGCCGGGTGTTGGCCGGAGGGGCCCTCCGGGTGGCCACGACGTCGAACTCGCTGCCCGACCGGCTGGGGGAGGGGCGCTTCAGCGCCGAAGACTTCCGTCGGGAGATCGCCGCCATCACCGAGCACTTCGACGTGGTCCGCATCGACGGCCCCGACGTCCGGGCGACCCGGACCGTCCTGCGGGAGAGGATCGAGTCCGCCGAGGTCGACCGGGCTGTCGCCGGGGTCGACCCGACGACGGTGGCGGTCGATGATTTCGACGACCTGCTGGCTCACCTCCGCGACGTCCACCCCGTCCAGTACGGGCCCTTGGTAGAGGCCGTCGAGACCGTCGTCGTCCGGGGCCTGCATCCGGTCACCAACCAGGGCGACGCCCTGCTCCTGGTCAGCCTCATCGACGAGCTCTACGACGCCGACCGGACCGTGCTCACGACCGGCTGCGGCGTGTCCGAGCTCTTCGACCAGTCGTATCGCCATGGCGGCTACCGCAAGAAGTACGGCCGGGCCGAGAGCAGGCTGTCAGCCATGCTCGGCGAAGCCACGGCAGCGACGGGCGCGCCCACGTAGGTCGCTCCAGCCCGATGACCCATCGGCACCTCCGACCGTGTCGCCGACGGGCTCGACCGATCTGGCGTCGATTTGTCACGCCAGGCGTGACAAATCGGCGCAATTTCAGATGGGATGGCTGGATTGCCCCGAGTGCGGTGACCCGACCCCACGCCCCCTTTCTTGCCTCGTTTCTTCCCGCCGCCCGAGGGGCTGAACCGGTGGCAAGGCTCAGCAGGCAGCGGGCTACGTGCCGGCCAGTCGGGCGACGACGGGGGCCAGGGCGTCGAGGGCGTCGAGGGAGACGGTGATGTAGCTGATGCCCCAGCGGTCCCGTCGCGCCAGGAGGTCGTCGGCGATCTGCTCCGGTGTTCCGGCCAGGGCATGGGGGCTGGCCAGGGCGGCCCCGGGGGAGATGCCGAGGGCGGGGGCCAGGACCTCGGCCATGCCTTCACGGTCGTCGGTGACCACCACAGCATGGACCCGGACCTGGAGCTCGAGGTCGTCGAAGCGGTCGCCGGCGGCCGCCTGGATGATGTCGACCTTGGCCTGGGTGGCGTCCTCGGTGGCGTCGGGGCCGGCCCGGTCGTCCAGGACCCCGACCGCCAGGTTCACGTTCAGGCCGACCACGTCAGCCTCCCGGGCCGCGAGCGCCAATACCCTCGGCCCGCCGCCGCCGACGACGATCGGGGGGTGGGGTCGTTGGACGGGCTCGGGTGTGCCCCCGAGACCGTTGATCTCGTAGTGCTCTCCAATGAAGTCGACTGGGCCCCCGGCGAACAACGCCTTGATGACCCTGATCGCCTCCTCCAGGCGGTCGATGCGTCGGCCCGGCGGGTCGAGGGGGAGGCCGGTCGTCTCGTAGTCGCTCAGCTGCCAACCGGCGCCGAGGCCGAGCTCGAGCCGCCCCTCGCTCAGGACGTCGAGGGTGGCGGCCTCCTTGGCGACCATCGCCGGGTGCCGGAAGTCGTTGGCCAGCACCATCGTCCCCACCCGCAGCGTCGTGGTGGCCAGGGCGGCCGCGGTCAGGGCCGGGATGGGCGCGAACTGGTCCCGCAGGTGGTCGGCGCACGTCAGCGTCGAGTAGCCGAGACCCTCGACCTTCCGGGCCAACTCGGCCCACTCCCGGGCGGTCGCCGGCCCGGAGGCCTGCACGCCGAAGCGGAACGGGTGCGGGGGGCTCATGTCGCCGCATCCTCCCGCAACTGGCGCATCGTGACGTTCAGGACCCCACCGGCGATCATCAGGCGGCCGAACAGGTAGAGCCAGAGGAGGAGCACAATGGCCGAGCCGAGGGTGCCGTAGGTGTCCGACGCCCGCTGGATCCGGCCCGGCAGGTAGAGCGTGCCCACCAGGTGCATGAGTTGCAGGCCGACGGCGAGCAGGATGGCGCCGGGCAGCAGGTCACGGGGGCCGAGGTCGGGTCCCGGGAGCCAGCGCAGCGCCTGCCACGACAGGGCGACGAACACCGCCACGGAGGCGATGGTGATCAGCAGCCCGGGCCCCGGCGTGGCATCCCGGAGGCGCCCGGCCCCGCCGATGGTGAAGAAGAGCAGGAACATGATCCCGTTGTAGGCCAGCACGCCCTTGATCACCGGCGGCTTGGTGACGGGCAGGTGGGCCGAGATCTGGCTGGAGGTCCAGAGCGAGCGGACCATGGTCCGGCTCGTCGAGAAGAGCGCGTAGAGACCACCGATCAGAAGCAGCCAGCGCCCCTTCCGGGCGTCCGCGGCGGCGTCGCTGATCTGGCTGGCGGCGATCGCGGTGATGCCCCCCTCGCTGAGGGCCGCGGCGGCGTTGCCCCCGGCGGCATCGATGAACCCGAGGACGGCGACGATCACCACCACGAACGCGGCCAACCAGACGAACAGCCGGAAGGCCAGGGCGCCGGCCAGGAGCCCACCGCCGATGTCGCGGTCCCGTTCGTAGGCGGCACGGGCCACCACGACCGGCCGCCACGCCGTCGTCGTGGCCCATTCGACGCCCTCGGTGACCCGGGCCCGGAGTCGCGCGATCCGGCCGTCAGCCACGGTCGGCGACGCTAACGGCTGCACCGGGTGCAGCCCCCGCCCCCGACATCCCGTTCTGGGTGGCGCGTGGTGTCGCCCACGACATCCCCCGTCACCCAGAACGACATCTTCGCCCACTTCGGCGCCCGATTCAACGGCCGCGGGGGAACCGAATCAGGCGCCAGAAGGGGTCCGTGGGGCGTCCCACGCCGTCGGTAGGGTGAGCGGGTGGCGGCGCACGCAGAGCTCCTGGAGGGGCTGAACCCCTCGCAACGGGAGGCCGTGGTCCACGGCGACGGGCCGCTGCTGGTCATCGCCGGCGCGGGCTCGGGCAAGACCCGGGTGCTGACCCATCGCATCGCCTACCTGATCGAAGAGCGGGACGTCTCGCCCTTCGGCCTCCTGGCCATCACCTTCACCAACAAGGCCGCCGCCGAGATGAAGACCCGGGTCGGGGCCCTGGTCGGCCCCGTGGCCGAGAAGATGTGGGTCTCCACCTTCCACTCGGCCTGCGTGCGCATCCTGCGGCGCAGCGCCGATCGCCTCGACTACCCGTCGGGCTTCACCATCTACGACCAGGCCGACGCCGTCCGCCTCACGGGCTACGTCCTGCGGGACCTGAACATCGACCCCAAGCGGTTCACACCCCGCTCCGTCCACTCGGCCATCAGCGCCACCAAGAACGACCTCATCAGCCCCGACGAGTACGCCGGCCTGGTCACCACCCCGCCCGAGAAGCGCATCGCCGAGGTGTACCGGGAGTACCAGGTCCGCCTGCAGCGGGCCGGGGCCATGGACTTCGACGACCTGCTGGTCAACGCCGTCCGGCTGTTCCAGCGGAACCCCGACGTGCTGGCCGAGTACCAGCGCCGGTTCCGCCACGTCCTGGTCGACGAGTACCAGGACACCAACCGGGCCCAGAACGAACTGATCGTCCTGCTGGGCAAGGAGCACCGCAACGTCTGCGTGGTCGGTGACTCCGACCAGTCGATCTACAAGTTCCGGGGCGCCGACATCCGCAACATCCTCGAGTTCGAGGAGGCGTTCCCCGACGCCACCGTGGTGGTTCTCGACCAGAACTACCGGTCGACCCAGCGCATCCTCGACGCGGCCAACGCCGTCATCGCCAACAACTTCGGGCGCAAGCCCAAGGACCTCTGGTCCGAGCAGGGGGTGGGGGACAAGATCCTCCGCTACCACGCCGACGACGAGACCGACGAGGCCCAGTGGGTGGCCAACCGGCTCCAGGACCTCCACGACCAGGAGAACCACCGGTGGGGGGACATGGCCGTCTTCTACCGGGCCAACGCCCAGAGCCGGGTGATCGAGGAGCACCTCATGCGGGTGGGCATCCCGTACCAGGTCATCGGGGGCACCCGCTTCTATGACCGGCGGGAGGTGAAGGACGCCATGGCCTACGTGAAGGCGGTGGTGAACCCCGTCGACGAGGTCAGCGTGAAGCGGGTCCTCAACGTCCCCCGTCGGGGCATCGGCGACGCCACCATCGGTCGGCTCGACTCCTGGGCCAACAGCCAGGGCCTGGCCTTCATCGACGCCCTCCGTCGTCAGGACGAGGCCGGCGTCACCGGCAAGGCGGTGCGGGGCATCGCCTCGTTCGTCGAGCTCGTCGACGAGCTGGCCGAGGTCGTCGACCAGGGCCCGGGAGCGCTGCTCGAGGCGGTGCTGGAGCGCAGCGGGTACGTGGCCGAGCTCGAGGCCGAGCGCAGCATCGAGGCCGAGGGTCGCCTGGAGAACCTGTCCGAGCTGGTCGGCGTCGCCCGGGACTTCGAGTCGGTCGACGAGTTCCTCGAGCAGGTCGGCCTGGTGTCCGACACCGACCAGCTCGACGACGAGGACTCTGCGGTCGTACTCATGACGCTCCACTCGGCAAAGGGCCTGGAGTACCCGGCGGTCTTCGTGGTGGGCATGGAGGACGGGGTCTTCCCGCACATGCGCTCCATGGGTGAGCCCGAGGAGCTGGAGGAGGAGCGGCGGCTGGCCTACGTCGGCCTCACCCGGGCCCAGCAGCGCCTGCACCTGACCCACGCCTGGAGCCGGATGCTCTACGGCACGACGCAGTACAACCCGCCCAGCCGGTTCCTGGACGAGATCCCCGGGGAGCTGGTCGAGTCCATCGAGGGCAACCGCCGGGGCAGTCGCCGGGCGGCCGGGGCCTCCCGGTGGGAGGGCTCCCGCCCCGATCCCGGCCGGGGCCGCGACCGCATCGTGGAGCAGGCCATGACCGCCCCCCAGGGCCCCCAGCCCTCCGGAGCCGACAGCCTGGGCCTGCGCATCGGGGACGACGTCCGCCATGCCAAGTGGGGCGAGGGCGTGATCCTCGACATCGAAGGCCAGGGCGACAAGACCGAGGCCGTCGTCCGCTTCCCCGACATCGGCGAGAAGCGCCTCCTTCTGGCCTGGGCCCCCCTCGACAAGGTGGGCTGACCGCCCCGTCAGTTTGAGTAGCGCCTACTCAGGCAGGAAGCGGCGATCCGTGGTCTGCTCCTCCCATGGCAATCGGCAAGTGGTCCATGTACATCTCCGCCGTCCTGTTCCTGATCATCGGATTGGGGGCCCTGGCGGTGGCGGTGGTCCCCGGGGTGGACGACTGGGTGGCGGAGCAGACCCTGGACGCCTCCGGGCTGTCTTCGGACAGCCCCTTCCGCGACGAAGCGGTCGACGCGATCACCGATGACGACGTCGGCGGCGTGCGGATCACGGCCTGGATCCTGGCGCTGACCTTCCTGCCCACTGCCGCCCTGTTCGTGTGGATCGGCCGGTGGTTCAAGTCGATGGAGGGCGGCATGAACTCGATGTTCGGTTCGACCGCGCCGATGGCGGCGAACAGCGCCTTCTTCCCGCAGCCGGGTGGAACCGTCGCTCCGGGTGCCCCCGTCGCCCACACGTCGCCGATGCCGACCGAGCAGGCCCCGGTGCCCAAGTTCGGCGATCCGAGCCTCGAGCCCCCTGATCCCTCCGCCGGGGGCTTCATCCGCTGACCCGAGCCACACCCGCCAGAGGCCGGTGGGTACTGTCGAGCCGTGTTCCTCGTCGACTCCCTGCTCGCCCGCGCCCGCCTGGTCTCGGGCCGGGGCACGACGGTTGGGTCGTTTCTCGAGCAGTCCGCCGCGGTGCGCCACGACCACCGCCTGGTCGAGGAAGCCGGCGGCCCGACCCTGACCCAGGCCGAGGGGGCCGACCGGGTCAACCGCCTCGCGGGTTCTCTGGCCTCCCAGGTCGTGGTGGGGGACCGGGTCGTGGTGGCCACCGAGAACACCTACGACCAGTTCCTGGCCTGCCTGGCCGTGTGTCGGGCCGGGGGCATCGCCGTACCGATCAACCCGCACATGCGGCCCGACGAGGTCGACCACGTGGTGGCCGACGCAGGGGCGGCCGTGGTCCTGCGGGACCTGGACGACCTGGACCCGGCACCGCCGCTCGGCCATTCCCTGGCTGGGGACCCGTCGGCCACGGCGATGCTCTTCTACACCTCAGGCACGACGGGCAAGCCGAAGGGCGTCGCCCTCACCCACAAGGGCCTGCTCGGCTCGCTGACCGCGGGCGCGCTCTGGCCCGGGCTCGGTCGGGACGACGAGGCGGTCGTCAGCCTTCCCATCGCCCACATCATGGGCTTCATCACCCTGCTCGGTCTCGCCTCGGCGGGTATCCCCGTCTGGTTTCTGCCCCGGTTCCGCGCCCCGTTGGTGCTCGACGCCATCGAGGAGCGGCGGACCTCGCTGTTCGTCGGCGTGCCGGCCATGTACCGGATGCTGGAGGAGGCGGGGGCCGCCGAGCGGGACCTGACCTCGGTGCGGGTCTGGATCTCCGGGGCCGACGCCATGCCCGGGGATCTGGCCCGGCGGTTCAAGGGCTACGGCGCCACCGCCACAGTGCCGGTCGTGGGCCCGGTCGGGGAGGCCGCCTTCATCGAGGGGTACGGCATGGTCGAACTCGGGGGCGGGGTGGCCACCAAGATCAGCCCGCCGCTGCTCGGGCTCGGGCTCGGGGACTCCCTGGGGTTTCCGTTGCCGGGCTACCACTTCCAGGTGACCGGCGAGGACGGCCTACCGGTCGGGCCGGGCCAGGAGGGCGAGCTCTGGGTCAAGGGCCCGGGTCTGCTCGAGGGCTACTGGGGGTCGCCCGAGGCCACGAGCGACGTGGTCACCGCCGATGGCTGGGTCCGGACCGGGGACCTCGCCCGCCGAGGGGTGCTGGGCACCGCGGTGTTCGCCGGCCGGAAGAAGGACGTCATCCTCAACGCGGGCTACACCGTCTACGCCCGGGAGGTGGAGGCGGCGCTGGAAGAGCACCCCGACGTGGCCGAAGCGGGCGTGGTGGGTGCCCCCGACGACGCCCGGGGCGAGGTGCCCGTGGCCGCCATCCGCCTCACCGACGTCGGCACAGCCACCCCGGACGAGCTGGTGGCGTGGGCGGGGGAGCGGCTGGCCGATTACAAGGCCCCGCGCCGAGTGCTGATCGTGGACCACCTGCCGAAGACCGGCACCCAGAAGGTCCGGCGCCAGGAGCTCCTCGCCCTGTTCGACTGAGTGCTTGACCTCGAGTGGGGTTGAGGTCGTACGGTCCGCCGGGTGTCCCCGACCTCCTTGCGTTATGCGACCTACGCGGCAACCGTCGACCGGCCCAACGTCGTGGTCGACGGCTCGCCCAACCCCAGTACCGTCCTGAGCCTGAGCCACTGGCCCGGCATCGCTTCGCCGGCGCGGACCGAGGCCGACCTCTCGGCCCAGATGGCGTTCCGCTACCTCGACCGGGGCGCCGACCTCCACGGCGACGCCGAGCTGGTGACCAACAACCACTTCGACCAGGACGGCCTGGTCGCCGTCCACGCCCTGATCGCTCCTGACCACGCCCTGGCCCACCGTGACCTGCTGGAGGACCTGGCCGCCGCCGGGGACTTCGGCACCTACCGGTTCCGGGAGGCCGCCCGCCTGTCGATGGTGGTCCACGCCTTCGCCGACCCGGAGCGTTCACCCGGGGCCCCCCTGGCCGCGGATCCCGATGCCGACCTCTACCGGGAGTTGCTCGGTCGGCTGCCGGAACTGCTGGCGAACCCCGACCAGGTGAAGGATCTCTGGGAGGACGAGGACCGGGCCCTGACCCAGAGTGAAGACGCTCTGGCGTCGGGCGCGGTGCACATCACCGAGCACGCCGATGTCGACCTCGCGGTCGTCGACTTCGCCGACCCCGAGGCGCACTGGTCGGGCCACCGCTTCAGCCACCGGGACTTCGAGGACATCCACCCGATGGCGGTGAACAACGCCACCGACCGCTTCGCCATCCTCGTGGTGCGGGGTCGCCGCTACCGCTTCACCTACCGGTACGAGACCTGGGTCCAGTACCGGTCACGCCGCCCGAAGGCTCGGGTGGATCTGGCCCCGCTGGCCGACGAGCTGACGGCGGCCGAGCCCGGCCCGGCCCGCTGGTTCGCCGAGCCCGCCGATGGCCTGACCCCCGTGCTCGCGCTGGTCGACGGGGAAGAGTCCGGCCTCGACCGGGCCGACGTGTTGTCGCGGTTGACCCGGCATCTCGCCGCCGCGCCGGTGGCCTGGGACCCCTACGCCCGCGCGCGTTGATCCGGCCGGAGGACCGACACCGAGGCAGGGACGGGGGCCTCGGTGTCGTTCCTCCAGCCCGACCAGCCGGCAACACTCCGACGACAGTCGGCCCGACCCCACGTCCCGTGGTCGCGTCGTTCGGGGTCAGTCCTCGCCGGTGACGGGGATGGAGCCGTCGGCGGGCTCGGGCTCCTGCTCGTCGTCGCGCCCGCGGCCGAGGTCGACGTAGAGCGTGTCGTCCTCTACCCGGGTGGGGAACTGGTCCAGGCCCTCGCCGTCGGGCGGGTAGGCCGTCCCCTCGCAGTCCTCGAAGACGTCCGCGTCGTTGTCCCAGTCCACGATGCAGCCCTCGGTGCCCGGGGCGATGGCCAGCACGGCCACCCAGCCGGTCTCGGGGTCGTCGCCGACGTGGTTGACGATGATGGGGCGGTTGCCGCCGGTGGGATCCGCGAAGCGCAGGGCGCCGTCGGCGGCCACCAGGGCGGCCCGGGCTTCGACCTGCTCGATCTCGAACTCGTCGTCGCCCAGGTTGATGTCGACGTCCTCGTCCTTGGCGGCGATGGCCAGCACGGCGCCGGCGACGCAGACGGCCAGCACGACGGCGAAGATCCCGCCCAGGATCCACATGGTCGCCCGGCTCATGAGGCCCCGACGGTAGCGGGCGGTTTCGGGCGCACCGGAGTCCCTCACTAGGTTGCTCGGCCGTGGATCTCTTCGAGTACCAGGGCAAGCAGTTCTTCGCGTCCTTCGCCATACCGGTGAGCGCCGGCGAGGCCGTGACCACGGTGGACGACGCCGTGGCCGCCGCCGAGCGCCTCGGCTACCCCGTGGTGGTCAAGGCCCAGGTCCAGGTCGGCGGCCGGGGCAAGGCGGGCGGCATCAAGCTGGCCAACCGCGCCGAGGAGACCCGCGAGCACGCCACCGCCATCCTCGGCATGGACATCAAGGGCCACACGGTCGAGATCGTCTGGATCGAGGCGGCCTCCGACATCGCCGAGGAGTACTACGCCAGCTTCACCCTCGACCGCTCGGCCAAGAAGCACCTCGGCATGCTCAGCGCCCAGGGCGGCGTGGACATCGAGGAGGTGGCCGACACCGATCCCGATGCCATCGCCAAGATCCACGTGAACCCCGCCGAGGGCCTCAGCGAGGCCGACGCCCGGGCCTGGGTCGAGGCCGCGAATCTCAACCCCGACGCCACCGAGGGCGCGGTCGACATCCTGCGCAAGCTCTATACGGCCTTCACCGACGGCGATGCCGACCTGGTCGAGATCAACCCGCTCATCCTCACCCCGGACGGCCGGGTCCATGCCCTGGACGCCAAGGTGACCCTGGATGACAACGCCGCCTTCCGCCACGAGTGGGACGAGTACGAGGCCACGCAGGTGCGCGACGAGCGGGAGCAGGCGGCCCACGACAAGGGCCTGCAGTACGTCGGCCTCGACGGCACGGTCGGCATCATCGCCAACGGTGCCGGCCTGGCCATGAGCACCGTCGACGTCGTCAGCCAGGTCGGCGGCAGCCCGGCCAACTTCCTCGACATCGGGGGCGGGGCCAACGCGGACGTGATGGCCGGCGCCCTGGAGGTCATCAACAACGACGAGAAGGTGCGGTCCATCTTCATCAACATCTTCGGGGGCATCACCCGGGGCGAAGAGGTGGCCAACGGCATCGTGCAGGCGTTGGGTCGTGTGGACATCGGCTCCCCGATCGTCATCCGCCTGGACGGCACCAACGCCGAGGAGGGGCGGGCCATCCTGGCCGAGCAGGCCTCCGAGGACCTGATCTCCGAACCGACCATGCTCGAGGCCGCGGCCACCGTCGTCGCCCTCGCCGCCAAGGGGGCCTGAACGATGGCGATCTTCGTCGACGAGGACACCAAGGTCGTGTACCAGGGCCTGACCGGCGCCAACGGCCGCTTCTACGGCCTGCGCAACCGGGAGTACGGCACCCAGGTGGTGGCCGGCACCAACCCGAAGAAGGCGGGCACCGATGTCGACGGCATCCCTGTCTACGCCAACGTGGCCGAGGCGGTCGCCGAGACCGGGGCCGACACCTCCTGCATCTTCATCCCGGCGCCCGGCGTCGAGTCCGCCGTGCACGAGGCCGCCGAGGGTGGCGTCAAGCTGATCGTGGTCATCACCGAGGGCGTCCCGGCCCAGGACGAGGCCCGGTTCTTCAACGTGCTGAAGCGGGACCACCCCGACGTGCAGCTCCTGGGCCCGAACTGCCCCGGCATCATCAGCCCCGGGAAGTGCAACATCGGCATCACCGCCGGTGAGATCGCCATGGGGGGCGGCCCGGTGGGCATCGTCAGCCGTTCCGGGACCCTGACCTACCAGGCCCTCCACGAGCTGACCCAGAAGGGCATCGGCCAGACCACCTGTGTCGGCATCGGCGGCGACCCGGTGCCCGGAACCTCGTTCATCGACTGTCTCGAGCGCTTCGAGGCCGATCCCGAGACCAAAGCGGTGATGATGATCGGCGAGATCGGCGGGTCGGCCGAGGAGGAGGCCGCCGAGTTCATCGCCTCGTCGATGACCAAGCCGGTCGTCTCCTACATCGCCGGGGTGACGGCCCCTCCCGGGAAGAAGATGGGCCACGCCGGTGCCATCGTCAGCCGCGGCAAGGGCACGGCCGAGGCCAAGATGACCGCCCTGCGCAAGGCGGGCGCCGAAGTGGGTGACAACCCCACTGAGGCCGGCGAGCTCATGGCCGCCGTCGTCGCCGGGCTATGACATTGCTCCGCTCCGCTGCGCCGGCTTCGCCGATGCGGCGAGCGGTCTGAGCTGCTCTGCTCCGCTCCGCAGCGTTGCTCTGCTGCGCCGGCTTCGCCGATGCGGCGAGCGGTCTGAGCTGCTCTGCTCCGCTCCGCAGCGTTGCTCTGCTGCGCCGGCTTCGCCGATGCGGCGAGCGGTCTGAGCTGCTCTGCTCCGCTCCGCAGCGTTGCTCTGCTGCGCCGGCTTCGCCGATGCGGCGAGCGGTCTGAGCTGCTCTGCTCCGCTCCGCAGCGTGCTGACGCGCAACGGCCCCGCCGCCTGGAGGCAACGGGGCCGTCGTCAGGTCGGTCCTATCAGAAGGTCGTCGGTGGGGCCCCGCCGCCACTGCTGTCGTCATCGCCCTCCTGCATCTTGAAGAAGCCGCCCACGGCCAGGCCGATGGTGGCCAACACGGACAGGAAGAGCCCGTAGGAGCGGTTGACCTCGATGCCTGTGCCCTCGAGGCTGCCGAAGGTGCCGAGGTCCTCACCGAGGAGGAGCTTGAGAATGACCAGGAAGGCGCAGAGGACGCCAACGCCGAGCAGGGCCTGGCCCCAGGCCACGGGCAGGGTGGGCAGCTTGGTGTCGGGCGAGAAGGCCTTGACCCCCACGTAGGCCGACATCAGCACGGCGAGGAACAGCGGGAAGCGGCCCCAGAGGAAGCCGACGTCCCAGCCGCTGAGGGTGCCGCCACTGAAAGGACCGTCGAAATCCACGGTGAACCAGGGCAGGAACGAGAAGACGAACAGGCCGATCGTCGAACCGGCGATCAACTTGTCCCCCGTTGAGAGCTTGCTGAGATCCACACTGCCTCCCGGTGCTACGTGTAGAGGTGCGAACGCACACCTACGAGAACGCAACCTAGACGACGGTGCGGCGCCGATGAGCGACCTCGAGGACCCGGGGCGCGCCGGCGCCGCGCGGTACGGTCCGAGCGTGCGGATCGGCGTGCTGGCCTCGGGGAGCGGAACCATCCTCGAGGCCATGGTGGACCGCTCCCTGCCGGTCGTGGCCGTCGTGGTGGACCGGCCGTGCGGGGCGGTCGACATCGCCGCCCGAGCGGGGATTCCGGCCGTCGTCGTCGAGCGGGAGGACTTCGGCCCGGGCTTCGACCGGGTCGCGTACTCCAAGCAGATCGTGGACGCCCTGCACGAGGCCGAGGTCGACCTCGTGGCCATGGCCGGGTTCGGCACGATCCTGGCCGAGCCCGTCTTCGACGCCTTCCCGGGCCACATCTTGAACACCCATCCGGCCCTGTTGCCGTCGTTCCCCGGCTGGCACGGCGTGGCCGACGCCCTGGCCTACGGGGTGAAGGTCACCGGCTGCACGGTGCACGTCGCCACCCTCGCGGTGGACGCCGGGCCGATCCTGGCCCAGGAGGCCGTGACCGTCCTCGGCGACGACACGGTCGACGCCCTCCACGAGCGCATCAAGGCGGTGGAGCGTCGCCTCTACCCGGACACCGTCGCCGCGGTCGTCGCCGGCGACCTCACCCTCCCACCTCCCGAACCCGAAGGACCCTGACCCGATCGTGCGAGCCCTGCTGTCCGTGTACGACAAGACCGGCGTGGTCGACCTGGCGAAGGGCCTGGTCGACCTCGGCTGGGAGGTGGTGTCCAGCGGGGGCACGGCCACGGCCATCGCCGACGCCGGCCTGCCCGTGGTCGAGGTGGCGGCGATCACCGACGCCCCCGAGATGCTGGGGGGTCGGGTCAAGACCCTGCACCCGATCATCCACGGTGGGATCCTGGCCGACCGGTCCAACCCCGATCACGTGGCCGACCTCGAGGCCCGGGGCATCACCCCGATCGACCTGGTCGTGGCCAACCTCTACCCGTTCACCAGTGATCCCGGCATCGAGCTGATCGACATCGGTGGGCCGACCATGGTGCGGGCCGCGGCGAAGAACCACGCCCACGTCGGGATCGTGGTCGACCCGTCGGCCTACGGTGACGTGCTCGAGGAGCTGCGGGAGCACGGGAGCCTCAGCGACGCCACGCGACGCCGGCTGGCCCGTGCCGCCTTCGCCCACACCGCTACCTATGACGCTGCCATCGTCGCCTGGTTCGACGAGGAGGACGGCGAGGTCCTGCCCCCGTCACTCCACATCGCCGCCGAGCGGGCTCAGGACCTGCGCTACGGCGAGAACCCCCACCAGGTCGGTGCCCGCTACCGCCTCGCCGGTCGGCGCAGCTGGTGGGACGACGCCACCCAGCACGGCGGCAAGGCGCTGTCCTACCTCAACCTCTACGACGCCGAGGCGGCGTGGCGACTGGTCCACGAGCTGGGCGAGGGGCCCGCCGCCGTCGTGATCAAGCACGCCAATCCGTGCGGCGCCGCCGTGGCCGAGGACCTCACCACCGCCTACACCCGGGCCCACGAGTGCGACCCGGTCTCCGCCTTCGGGGGCATCGTCGCCGTCAACGGTCCCCTGCCGCTTGCGTTGGCCGAGGCCCTGGCCCCCGTGTTCACCGAGGTGGTCATCGCCCCGGCCTTCGAGGACGGCGCGCTGGAGGTGCTGACGGCCAAGAAGAACCTCCGGGTGTTGGAGGCCCCGGCGCCCGGCGCCCTGGGCCTGCAGTTGCGGACCATCGACGGCGGCTTCCTGGTCCAGACGCCCGACCCGGTCGGCGTCGACCGGTCGGCTTGGACCGTTGCCACCGAACGGGCTCCCACCGACGACGAGTGGCGGGACCTGGAGCTGGCGTGGCGCCTGGTGGCCCGGGTCGGCTCCAACGCCATCGTGCTGGTGAAGGACGGTCAGGCCGTGGGCATCGGCGCCGGGCAGCAGAACCGCCGGGACGCCGGCGCCATCGCCGCCGAGAAGGCCGCCGGCCGGGCTCGCGGCGGGGCGTACGCGTCGGACGCCTTCTTCCCCTTCCCCGACGGCCTCGACGGGGCGGTCGCGGCCGGGGCCACCCTGGTCATCCAGCCCGGAGGCTCCATCCGCGACGACGAGGTCATCGCCGCCGCCGACGACCACGGTCTCGCCATGGTCTTCACCGGCGAACGCCACTTCAAGCACTGATGACCCGCCGACCGGAGAAAACGAGGGCAGGGATGGGGGTCGGGACGGTGGTCCTCGGGTCGGTGGCGCCCGCACACCCCCTGCTCGACGGGAAACCGATGGCAGGAATGGGGGCGAGGTCGGCTTGCCGCCGGTCCTCGGTGCCCTCAAGCCCTGCCCCGAGCGTTCTGGCGCCCGATTGCGGCGTCATAGGACCTCAATCAGGCGCCAGAACGAGCAGATTCTTTTCTGGTGCCCGATTGCGGCGTCATAGGACCTCAATCGGGCGCCAGAACGGGGGTGGGGGGGCACGGAGGATGTCGGCCCAGGAGATCCGCCCCCTTTCCTGCATCGGTTTCCCGAGTCCGAGGAGTCACCGATGACCGCGATCAACCTGGACGGGGAGGCGGTCGCCGCCGAGATCAAGGCCGACCTGGCCGAGCGGATCGCGCGGCTGAAGGCGCAGGGCGTGAACCCCGGGCTGGGGACCCTGCTGGTGGGCGACGACGGGCCGAGCGCCAACTACGTGGCCATGAAGCACCGGGACGCGGCCGAGTTGGGCATCGCCTCGTTCGACGAGCACCTACCGGCCGACGTCGACCCTGCCGAGATCGACGCCGTGATCGACCAGTGGAACACCGACGACGCCGTCGACGCCTATCTCTGCCAGTACCCCTTCCCGCCGGGCTTCGACTACGAGGCCCATCTGCTGCGGGTCGACCCGGCCAAGGACGTCGACGGCCTGCACCCGGTCAACCTCGGCAAGCTGGTCATGGGCACCGATGGGCCGTTGCCGTGCACGCCGCACGGGATCCAGCGCTTGCTCGTCCACTACGACGTGCCGATCAGCGGCCGCCACGTGGTCATCGTCGGACGCGGCCTGACCATCGGCCGGCCCTTGGCCAACCTGCTGTCGCTCAAGCGGCCCGACGCCAACGCCGCCGTCACTGTCGTCCACACCGGCGTGGCCGACATCGGGGTGCTGACCCGGCAGGCCGACATCCTCGTGGCCGCCGCCGGCTCACCCGGGATGATCACCGCCGACATGGTCAAGCCCGGCGCGGCCGTGGTCGCCGCCGGGGTCAGCTTCGAGGGCAAGAAGCTGGTCTCGGATGTCGCGGATGACGTGGCTGAGGTGGCGGGGTGGCTCTCGCCCCGCATCGGCGGGGTCGGCCCGATGACCCGGGCCATGCTCTTCGTGAACACCGTCGAGGCCGCCGAGCGGAGGGCTGCTCGGTAGCGGTCACCTCTGCGAGGCTGCGCTGCGCTCGGCAACGCCGGCGCCGCCGATTCAGCCGGTCGTCGGCGCTGCTTCACTCCGACTCCGCAGCCTCGGTACCCTCGGTGCCCCATGGCGAAGATCTCCGACCTCCTCGCGCAGGGCCGCACCGTCTCCTTCGAGTTCTTCCCGCCCAAGACCCCTGTCGGCTTGGAGAACCTGAAGCAGGCCGTCGCCGAGCTCGCGCCGAGCCATCCGAGCTTCATGTCCGTCACGTACGGGGCCGGGGGCAGCACCCGGGACCTGACCGCCGAGCTGGTCATCGAAATGAACCGGGAGAACGACTTCCCGGTCATGGCCCACCTGACCTGCATCGGACACACCCACGACCAGGTCAAGGAGCTCCTCGACCAGTACGCCGAGGCCGGGGTCGAGAACATCCTGGCCCTCGGCGGCGACCCACCGGCCGACGGCAGCGAGGCGGGTGGCGAGTTCGCATATGCCTGCGAGCTGGTCGAGCTCATCCGGGCTCACGGCGCCGACTTCTCCATCGGTGTGGCGGCCCAGCCGGAGATGCACCCCCGGTCACCCGACCACGAGTCCGACCGCCGCTGGTTGGCCGAGAAGCTGACGATGGCCGACTTCGGCGTCACGAACTTCTTCTTCGACCCCAACGACCACCTGCTCATGGTCGAGGAGCTGGCCGACCTCGGTTGTCACACGCCGGTACTGCCGGGGATCATGCTGTTCCGCAACCTCGGCGGCCTGACCCGCATGTCGACCATGAACCAGTCCAAGCTCCCGGCCGACATGGTTGAGCGCCTGGAGGCCGTCGGTGACGATGAGGCCGCGGTCGTCGACATCGCGGTCGAGGTGGGCACGCTGGTCGGCGAGCGCCTCCTGGCTGCCGGCGCGCCCGGCATCCACCTCTACACCCTGAACCGGGCCGACGCCGCCCTGGCCGTGCTCGCCGAGCTGAACCTCCAGCCGTAGGAGCCGCGCAGGCGCGCGGGTGCCAGCACGACCATCCCGAGGCGGGCTGCGCCCTTGTCCGACGCCGGTAAACGGTTGACGCTGTCGGTGTGATCGCCCTCCGCGTGCGCAACCAGCTCCGCGCCCATGCTCGGGGCTGGCTGATCTGGGCGGTGATCGTCGGGGTCACCGCGGGCATCCCCCTGGCCGCGCTGGCCGGCGCGCACCGGACCCAGACGGCCTACGACCGCTTCCTCGATGCCACCGAGGCCTTCGACGTCCTGGTGTCCAACGGGGGCACCAGCCCGACGAACCTCAACCGGCAGTTCGACTTCGAGGCGGTCGCGGCCCGACCGGAGGTCGAGGCCGCCGCCGTCCTCGGCTACTACGGGCCCTACGGCGTGCGGGCCGACGGCCTGCCGATCGACGGCAACGACCTCCTCCCCCTGGCCCTCCTGGACGGGCGCTTCGGCCGCGACTTCAACACGCTGCCGATGGTGCGCGGGCGGATGCCCGAGAGGGCAACGGAGATCGCGCTGAGCCCGCTGGCCGCGGACAACCTGGAGGTCGGCGTCGGGGACACCCTGAGGATGGACTTGGTCCCCTACCCAGAGGCGGCCACCTCCAGCATCGAGGACCACCGGCAGCCGACGGGGCGGTTCGCCGTGGTCGGCATCGTCGCCGTCCAGGGTGGCTTCCCGCCGGTCAGCGGGGGCAGCCCGGCCCCCGCCTTCCTCGACGGGTCGTTCGCCGAGGCGAATCCGGGCTACGCCGAGCTGCTCTTCGTCCGGCTCGTGCCAGGGGCTGAGCCGTCGGCGTTCGTGGACCGGCTCCAGGCGCTCGGGGCACCGGACCAGGTCGTCACCGCGACCCAGGCCGAACAGGCGGTCCCGGTCCAGCGGGGCCTGGACGTCCAGGCGACCGCCCTTCGGGTCTTCGCCCTGTTGGTCGTGGTCCTCTCGCTCCTCCTGGTGTTCCAGGCGCTGCGCCGCCGCATGGCCGACGACACGGCCGACGATCCCGTCTGGCAGGCGCTCGGCGTCACGCCGGTGGAGCTCCGTCGTTCCCGGATGGCGATCGGTGCCCTGACCGCCCCGATCGCCGCGGTCACCGCCGCTCTCACCGCGGTCGCGTTGTCGCCGCTCTTCCCGCTCGGCGTCGGCCGCGACCTCGAGATCGACGCCGGCGTGAGGGCCGACGGGCGCTACCTGATCGTCGGGGTGCTCGTCGTGCTGCTCACCGTGATCGTGCTCCACGTGGTCGCCGCGGCGTGGCAGGCCCGAGCCGATGTCGTCGCCCGGCGCCCCCGGCGCCCCGCCCGCCTCGCGCCGCTGCTGGCCTCCTCGCCCGTCCCCACGACGGCGGCGATGGGGATGAGCATGGCGGTGGAGACCGGTCGCGGGGCCAGGACGGTCCCGGTCCGGTCGACGCTCGTGAGCATCGGAATCGGCATCGCCGCGATCGTCGCGGTGCTGGTGTTCTCGAGCAGCCAGCAGCACCTCTTCGACGACCCGCGCCTCTACGGCTGGGCCTGGGACGTCCAGGTCGGCGACGCGTTCGCCCCGGCGCTCGACGATCTCGCCGACGACCTGCGGGACGACCCCCGGGCGGAGGCCGTTTCCCTCGCCACCATCGCCCGGCTGACGATCGGGGACCAGGCCTTCGACGCGCTGGCCATCGACGCCGACAGCGGGATCGTGCCCACGACGACCGACGGGACCGCGCCGGCCCAGCCCGACGAGATCATGCTGGGCACCCGCACCGCGCGCCGTCTCGGCTTGGACGTCGGCGACCAACTGACGGCGAGGCTCGGGGCGCGGTCCGTCGATCTGACGGTGAGCGGGATCGGCGTGTTCCCGGACTTCGCCGGGACCGCAGGGCTGGGCGCGGGCGTGGAGCTGACCCTCGACGGGTTGGCGGCCCTGACCCCCGCACCGGTGACCGACACCGTGCTGGTGAACGTGGTTCCGGGCCCGGAGGGCCAAGCCCTCGTCGCGGACCTGCTCGTCGGGCAGTCCTCCGGCACCTACCTGCCCGCCCAGCCGAGCGACCTCGCGGCGCTCGAGCGGCTGGGGGGGCTGCCGTCTGTGGTCGCCCTCCTCCTCGCGGTTGTCGGACTGCTCGGTCTCCTCGGTGCTCTCGTCACGTCGGTCCGGCGGCGCCGGGGCCGGCTGGCCACGTTGAAGGCCGTGGGCTTCACCCGGGCCCAGGTGGCGGCGGTCGTGCTGTGGCAGGCGGCGACGCTCGCCCTCGTCGCGGTGGTCGTGGCCGTGCCGGTCGGCATCGCGGCCGGCCGCCTGCTCTGGTTGTTGTTCACCGAACGCCTCGGGGTGCCGTTCGAGCCGACCGTGCCGATCGGGTGGGTGCTGGCTCTGGTAGCTGGGTCTGTGGTCCTTGCGGTGTTCGTCGCCGTCGGCCCGGCGGTGCAGGCGTCCCGGATCCGTCCCGGCCCCGCCCTTCGGGCCGAGTAGCCGGGCGGTGGCCCTCGCCGCGGTCGGCGCGACCTCCCGGGCCTACGGCAGCTTCCGGCGGCAGGAGGTCGGCGGTAACCTCCCGCCCCTATGGCCGAGAAGATCACCGCCGCTGCTGACGGCACTCTGAACGTCTCCGACGAGCCGATCATCCCGTTCATCGAGGGGGATGGCACCGGTGTCGACATCTGGCCCGCGGCGAAGCTGGTGCTCGACGCGGCCGCCGCCAAGCACGGCAAGACGGTCTCCTGGTTGGAGGTGCTGGCCGGCGAGAAGGCCTTCAACGAGACCGGCGACTGGCTGCCCGAGGCCACCGTCGACGCCTTCCGGGATCACCTCATCGGCATCAAGGGGCCGCTGACCACCCCGGTCGGCGGCGGCATCCGCTCCCTGAACGTGGCCCTGCGCCAGATCCTCGACCTCTACGTCTGCCTGCGCCCGGTGCGCTGGTTCCAGGGTGTGCCCTCGCCGGTGAAGGCCCCCGAGAAGGTCGACATGGTCATCTTCCGGGAGAACACCGAGGACGTGTACGCCGGTAAGGAGCTCGAGGCCGGCACGCCCGAGGTGGCGAAGCTCATCGAGTTCGTGCGCGAGGCCTACGGCTGGGACATTCGGGACGATTCTGGCATCGGCATCAAGCCCATCTCCAAGACCGGTTCCCAGCGCCTGCAGCGCGCGGCCCTCGACTACGCCATCGCCCGGGGCCGGAAGTCGGTCACCTGGGTCCACAAGGGCAACATCATGAAGTTCACCGAGGGCGCCTTCCGGGACTGGGGCTATGACCTGGTCAAGGAGGAGTACGCGGACAAGGCTGTGGGCTGGGACGACTGCGGTGGTGACCCGGGCGACAAGATCCTGGTCAAGGACTCCATCGCCGATGCCTTCCTGCAGCAGATCCTGACCCGGGCCGACGAGTACGACGTCATCGGCACCATGAACCTGAACGGCGACTTCGTGTCCGACGCCCTGGCCGCCCAGGTCGGCGGCATCGGCATCGCCCCGGGCGGCAACATCAACTACGCCACTGGCCACGCCATCTTCGAGGCCACCCACGGCACGGCGCCCAAGTACGCCGGCCAGGACAAGGTGAACCCCGGCTCGGTGCTGCTCTCCGGGGTGCTCATGTACGAGCACATCGGCTGGCAGGACGCGGCCGACGACATCGTCCGGGCCCTCGAGGCCGCGATCGGCGACAAGGTCGTGACCTACGACTTCGCCCGCCTGATGGACGGGGCCACCGAGGTCAAGTGCTCGGAGTTCGCCCAGGCCATCGTCGAGCGCCTGTAGCCCCCGCCGACGAGGCAGACTCGGCCCATGGACCAGGTCGTGTTGCTCTGCGTGGACGGATCCGAGACCGCGATCGGGGCGGTGGCCACGGGGCTGGCCCGTTTGGCTCCGGCGGCCCGAACGGTAGTGGTGACGGTGGTCGAGGGCGGCAACCCGACCCTCGTGAGCGGGGTGTCGGGAATGGCCGGTGGGGCGCTGACCCCCGAGCAGCTCCACGAGCTGAACGAGGTCCGCTCCGAGGAGGGTGAGGCCGTCGTGACCGCCGCGGTGGCGGCCCTGGACCGGCCCGGCCTCGAGACCCAGGTGCTCCTGGGCGAGCCGGGCGTGGAACTGATGCTCTTCGCCGAGGAGGTCGGCGCGACGGTCGTGGTCGTCGGCTCCCGGGGCCACGGAGCCATCAAGCGGGCGCTCCTCGGCTCGGTCTCGGACCACCTCGTCCGCCATGCCCCCTGCCCCGTCCTGGTCGTCCGCGACGAGGTCGAGGACTGACCACGGCGGTGCCGCCGATCTGGACGCCATCGGAGGAGCGCGCCGGTGACAGCCGACTGGCGGCGTTCGCCCGGGAGCAGGGCCACGACGGCTACGAGGCGCTGCACGCCTGGTCCGTGGCCGATCCCGGTGCCTTCTGGTCAGCGGCCTGGGACTTCTGCGGGCTGGTGGGGGAGCAGGGCGACAGGGCGTTCGAGCCCGGCGCCGCCCTGACCGACGCCCGCTTCTTCCCTGACGCCCGCCTCAATCTGGTCGAGACCTTCCTGGCCAGGACCGGTGACGGCCCGGCCCTGGTCGAGGCGGGGGAGGACGGTCGCCGGCGCACGGTGACCTGGGATCACCTGCGAGCCCAGGTGGCCGCCCTCGCGGCGTCGTTGGCGGAGTCCGGCGTCGGCCCCGGCCACCGGGTCGCGGCCTGGCTCCCCAACATCCCCGAGACGATCGTGACGATGCTGGCCACCGCCGCCGTGGGGGCCACCTTCTCGTCCACTTCGCCGGACTTCGGCACCGCGGGTGTGCTCGACCGCTTCGGGCAGATCGAGCCCACCGTCCTCGTGGCCGCCGACGGCTACGTCTACGGCGGGAAGGCCAACGACTGCCGGCCCCGACTGGCGGAGATCCGGACGGGTCTGCCGACCCTCCGCCGGACGATCGTGGTGCCGTACCTCGCCACCGACCTCCCGACCGGGGTCGAGGCCTGGCCCGATGTGCTCGCCGCCCACGCCGGGGCCGACTTCGCCTCCCAGCGGTACCCCTTCGACCACCCTGGCTACGTCCTCTACTCCTCGGGCACCACGGGGAAGCCCAAGGCCATCGTCCACCGGGCCGGCGGCGTGCTGCTCAAGCACCTGGTGGAGCACCAGCTCCACTGCGACGTGCGTCCGGGCGACCGGGTCTTCTACTTCACGACCGCGGGCTGGATGATGTGGAACTGGCTGGCGTCGGGCCTGGCCTCGGGGGCCACGCTCGTGCTCTACGACGGCTCGCCTTCGTCCCCACCCTCCGTGCTGTTCGATCTGGCCGACGAACAGGGTGTGACCCTGTTCGGCACCTCGGCCAAGTTCATCGACGCCCTCGACCGCGCCGGACTCGACCCCGCTGCGACCCACGACCTCACCTCGGTGCGGACCATCACCTCCACGGGCTCACCGCTGGTGCCCGAAGGGTTCGATTACGTCTATGGCCACGTGAAGGCCGACGTGCACCTGGCCTCCATCTCGGGCGGCACGGATCTGTGCGGTTGCCTCGTTGCCGGGGACCCGACCAGCCCGGTCTGGCGGGGCGAGATCCAGCGGCCCGCGCTCGGCCTGGACATCGACGTGGTCGATGAGGACGGCACCTCCCTGCCGCCGGGGCAGAAGGGGGAGCTGATCTGCCGCACCCCGTTCCCCTCCATGCCCCTGGGGCTCTGGGGCGACGACGACGGCACCCGCTACCGCGCCTCCTACTTCGAGCGCATCCCCGGCGCCTGGCACCAGGGGGACTTTGCGGCCTGGACCGACCACGGCGGCCTGGTGATCCACGGCCGCTCCGACGCCACCCTCAACCCGGGCGGCGTGCGCATCGGCACCGCCGAGATCTACCGCCAGGTCGAGCAGGTGCCCGAGGTGGCCGAGGCCCTTGCCGTCGGCCAGGACCACCGGGGCGACACCCGCATCGTGCTGTTTGTCGTGCTGCGGGACGGGGAGGCACTGGACGACGACCTCCGGGATCGCATCCGGCGCCGGATCCGGGAGAACACCACCCCCCGCCACGTACCCGCCAAGGTCGTCGCCGTGCCCGAGATCCCCCGCACCCGCAGTGGCAAGATCACCGAGCTGGCCGTCCGGGCCGTGATCCACGGTGAGGAGGTCCGAAACGTCGAAGCTCTGGCCAACCCCGAGTCCCTCGACCACTACCGGGACCTCCCGGACCTGGCCGACTGAGGCCGGAGCAGGACGGTCGGGAACCGCCTCGGCGCCGTTGCCGAGGCGGTTCTCCTGACCGTCCCGCGATCAGGCGCGGTCGGTCCGGCTGAGCTCCCGCTCGCGCCACTCGGACTCGGTCAGGCGGGGCTCGTCGTCCCGGAGGTCGACGTCGTCGTCACTGTCGACCGGGCGGCTGATGAGCGGCGTCCGCCCGACGATCACGGGATCGACGGTCGGCCCATCGGTGTAGAGGTCACGGCGCAGGGCATCGTCGTGGTCCTCGATGCGGGCCCGACGCTCGGCCTCCTCCTGCTCGAGGCGGGAGCGCTCGTCGGCGGTGGCGCCGATCTCGGGATCGGCGACCCGACGGGCCAGCTTCGTGTGCCAACGCTCACCCAGCGCACCGCCGACGAGCGAGCCGACGAGCACGGCGATCAGGGACAGGGCCGCTCCGGCCACGGCCACTTCGGTGAGCTGGTCCATGGTCGTGGGCACGCCGATGCTGCGCAGGTTGTCCTCGATCTCGTTGCTGTCGGCCAGCCCGCTCACGACGCCACCGGCGACGCCACCGACGACGAGGCTGATAGCGAACACCAGGGCGCCGTGCAGCAGCCCGGCCCGTCGGGCCATGCGCCCGGCGACGTAGCCGCCGAAGAGGTAGGCGAGGAAGAGCACTGCGGCGCTGGCCAGAGAGGCGGCTGCGCCGCTGCCGGTCCAGTCGTTGCTGCGGAACTCGGTGTCGACGTCCGCTGCGGCCAGCGCGGCGCCGACGACGGCGGCCACGATGGCGAAGGCGCCGTAGGCGCAGAGGACGCCGGCCAGGACGCTGAGCGGCGAGAGCATGCCGACGCCCGCTTCTCGAGCCGTCTCGCGGTGGACGTGGGTCGGTCGTTCCTGTCGGTCGGTCATAGAGCCCCCTGGAGGTGGTCGTTTCCTTCTGTGGCGTGTACCTGCCCGGTGGGGCGCGAGCAAAGACCCAGTTCCGCGGACACCGGGTGGCGGGTAGGAGGTTCCTGACACGACGGGCCCCTTGCCCGTCGGGAGAGAGGACAGCCGTGGACGGTGTGACCCTTGGCGTGGAAGAGGAGTTCCAGATCGTGGATCTGGACTCCGGGGAGCTGGTGCCTCGTTCCGACGACCTCCTCCCGGTGGCCCGTGAGGTGCTGGGCGACCGGGTGACCGCCGAGCTCAACCGGTGCCAGATCGAGGTGGCCACGCCCGTCTGTGCCGGCCTCGACGAGGTACGAATCGCGCTGACCCATCTGCGCGGCACCCTCGACGCCGCCGCGGGGATTGGCTGCGGGATCCTGCCCGTGGGGACCCATCCCTGGAGCTCGTGGAGGGACCAGGCCGTGGAGGACCGGCGGACCCGGTTCCGCCAGATGGAGGACCGGTACCAGGTGGTGGCGCGCCAACAGGTCATCTGCGGCTGCCACGTCCACGTGGGGATCGCCGACCCGGACGTGGCCGTGGCCACCATGAGCCGGGTCCGGCCGTGGCTTCCGGTCCTCCTCGCCCTGTCGGCGAACTCTCCGTTCTGGAGCGGGACCGACACCGGCTACGACAGCTATCGCCTCGAGGTCTGGGAGCGGTGGCCGACGGCGGGGGTGCCCCCGGACCTGGCGGACCGCGCGGCATACGACGAGGTGGTGGACGAGTTGCGCACCGGTGGGGCGATCGAGGATGCCACTCACCTCTACTGGTACCTGCGGCCCTCGGACCGCTGGCCGACCCTCGAGTTCCGGGCGATGGACGTGGCCGTCGACATCGACACCGCCGTGGCTGTCGCCGGCCTCGCCCGGGCCCTCGTCCGCACGGAGATCGATGCCGCCGAGCGCGGGCTGGCGGCCCTCGACGCCACCCCGGAGCTGGTCGGCGCCGCCCTTTGGCGAGCGGCCCGCTACGGGCTGCACGAGCAACTCGTCTCACCGAACGCCGCCGAGCCGCGACCGGCGACCGCGGTCGTCGCCGAGTTGCTGGACGTCGTGGGTGACGCGCTCGACGAGGCCGGTGACCGGGCGGAGGTGACGACCTTGGTGACCGGGATACTCGACCGGGGCAACGGCGCATCGCGCCAGCGGAGCGCGGTGGCCGCGGGCGGTGGTCTCGAACCCGTCGTGGCCATGGCCCGGAGCTCGTTGGCCGTGGCCGACTGACGCGTTCGTCAGTCGCGCGAGTACCGTCGAGCGGCCACCCGAAGCGCAACCGAACCACAGGGGGATCCGTGCGCGACCACGACAAGATCTACATCGACGGGGCCTGGGTGCCCTCCACCGGCAGCGGCTCCATCGAGGTCGTCAACGCCTCGACCGAGCAGGTCATGGGGTCCATCCCCGAGGGCAGCGCCGAGGACGTCGACAAGGCCGTCGCCGCGGCCAAGGCCGCCTTCGAGAGCTGGGGCCGCACCGAGCCCGAGGAGCGGGGCAAGTACATCCAGCGGATTCACGAGGGCCTGGCCGCTCGATCCGAGGAGATCGCCCAGGTCATCTCCGAGGAGATGGGCATGCCGCTGATGTGGGCCAACATGATCCAGGCCGGCCTCCCGGTCGGGAACATGGCCACCTTCGTCGAGGTGCTCTCGGACTTCCCGTGGGAGGAGCGCATCGGCAACTCCCTCGTGGTGCGCGAGCCCGTCGGCGTCGTTGGGGCCATCACCCCCTGGAACTACCCGCTGCACCAGATCGTGGCCAAGGTCGCCCCGGCCCTCGCCGCAGGGTGCACCGTGGTCCTCAAGCCCAGCGAGGTCGCCCCGCTGGACGCCTTCGTCTTGGCCGAGGTCATCGACGAGGTCGGCCTGCCCAATGGCGTGTTCAACCTGGTGACCGGCGTCGGCCCCGTCGTGGGCGAGGCCATCGCCGCCCACCCCGACGTCGACATGGTCAGCTTCACCGGCTCCACGCGGGCCGGCAAGCGGGTGGCCGAGCTGGCCAGCCAGTCCGTCAAGCGGGTCGCCCTCGAGCTGGGTGGCAAGTCGGCCAACATCATCCTCGACGACGCCGACCTGGCCGAGGTCGTGCCCAAGGGCGTCTTCGCCTGCTACCTGAACTCGGGCCAGACCTGCACCGCCCACACCCGGATGCTGGTCCCCAGAGAAAAGCACGACGAGGCCGTGGCCATCGCCGCCGCGGCGGCCGAGGGCTTCCCGGTCGGCCCGGCCGATCAGGACGGCGTCATGCTCGGACCGCTCTCGTCGGCCGCCCAGCGCGACCGCGTGCGCGGCTACATCCAGAAGGGCATCGACGAAGGGGCCACGTTGGCCACCGGCGGGCCTGACGCCCCGGAGGGCCTGGACACCGGGTTCTTCATCCGGCCGACGGTGTTCGGCAACGTGTCCAACGACATGACCATCGCCCAGGAGGAGATCTTCGGGCCGGTGCTGTCGATCATCCCCTACGAGGACGAAGAGGACGCGATCCGCATCGCCAATGACACCCCGTACGGCCTGGCCGGCGGTGTGTGGTCAGCCGACGAGGAGCGGGCCCAGCGCGTCGCCCGCCGCATGCGGACCGGCCAGGTCGACGTCAACGGCGGCAGCTTCAACATCAAGGCCCCCTTCGGTGGCTACAAGCAGTCCGGCGTCGGTCGAGAGCTGGGGCGCTACGGCCTCGAGGAGTTCCTCGAGGTGAAGTCCCTGCAGCTCAACGACTGATCCCGAGCGGATCAGGAGCGCGGGCTGGATCGTCGGGAGGGGCGGGGCAGGGTCGCGGCGATGTCGGTCGCCGTGGTCCTCCTCGTCTCCGCGTGCTCGGTCCTCAGCGACGGGGATGACGGCGGCTCGGCCGCTGAGGCGACGGCTGACGCCTACCTGACGGCATGGGCCTCGGGCGACGTGGCGGCCATGAGCGCGCTGGTCGCCGACCCGCCTGCAGACTTCGTCGCCCAGCAAGAGGCATTCCGGTCGGGCCTGCAGGTCGCCTCCGCTGAGGTGTCCGACGTGGCGGTGGAGACCTCAGGGGACACCGGCACGGCCTCGTTCCGGGTCGAGCTCGGCCTCCAGGGCATCGGCACCTGGGCCTACGACGGCGCCATCGACCTCACCGAGGTGGACGGGGACTGGCGGGTGGCCTTCACGCCGGCGTCGCTGCACCCGGCACTCAGCGACGGCACCCGCCTCCAGCGCACACGGGCCCAGGGGCCCCGCGCCGCGATCGTGGCCGACGGTGGTCAGCCGCTGGCGGTCGGCGGCCCGGGTGAGGGAGCCCGCCAGGACGAACTGGCGGGTGCCCTGATCGGCCAACTGCGCCAGCTGAGCGCGGCCGAGGCGGCCCAACTCGGACTCCAGCACGCCGCCGGCGACCTGGTCGGCGCCGACGGTGTCGAGGCCGGCTTCGAGGACCAGTTGGCGAGTGACCCCGTAGGCCGCGTCGAGGTGGTCGATGTGGCCGGACGTCCCGTCGAGGTGGTCCACGAGTTCGGTGGGGAGCGGCCCGGGTCCCTGCAGCTGACCCTGGACTACGCCACCCAGCGGGCCGCCGAGGATGCCATCGCGAACGTCGCCCTGCCGGTGGCGCTGGTCGCCATCGACAGCCGCACCGGCGCCGTGCGGGCCGTGGCCAACAACCCGTCGGGCTTCGACCGGGCCCTGCTGGGCGAGTACGCCCCGGGCTCGACGTTCAAGATCGTCACCGCGTCCGGGAGCCTGACTGCCGGTGTGGAGCCGGAGCAGATCCTGCCGTGCCCCTACGAGACCCGTCCGGGCGACTCGGCCCCCTTCACGAACGCCTTCGGCGAGGACTATGGCGACCTCCCCTTCATCGACACCTTCGCCAAGTCCTGCAACACGACCTTCGTGGACCTGGGCTACCAGCTCGGGCCGACCCGGCTGCTCGAGACGGCGGAGTCCTTCGGGTTCAACCAGGTCTACGACCTCGGGGTGCCGACCGAGTTCGGCTCCTTCCCCCTACCGGAGTCCGACACCGAGACCGGAGCGGCCTCCATCGGCCAGGGTCGGGTGTCGGTCACCCCTTTGCACATGGCGACGGTGGCCGCGGCGGCCTACGACGGCACCTGGCGCCCTCCGTTCCTCACCGGCGAGTCGCCGACCGAGGGCGCCCACGACCTGCCCGAGGCGGCCCGGGAGCACCTGCCCGAGTTCCTGCGGGAGGTGGTGCGGACGGGCACCGGCCAGTCCGCCGGCATCCTCGGTCGGGACATCGGCGGCAAGACCGGCACCGCCGAGTTCGGCGAGGAGGACCCCCCCGAGACCCACGCCTGGTTCGCCGGCTTCATCGGCGAACTGGCCTACGCCGTGGTGGTGGAAGGGGGCGGGATCGGTGGTGAGGTGGCGGCGCCACTCATCCACGACTTCCTGGCCGCCCTGCCCCCGCCCCCGGACGGTCCCGGCGAGATCGAGGGCTTCGGCGAGGAGCCGACCGACGCCGACGCGGCCTGACCCGGGTTCGACCCACCGACAACGCCCTCGGTAGCGTGCGAGCCATGGCCTCCCCCACCCGAGTAGCCGTGACAGGCGCCGCCGGCCAGATCGGCTACAGCCTCCTCTTCCGCATCGCCAACGGCGATCTCCTGGGCCCGGACCAGCCGGTCCAGCTCCAGATGCTGGAGATCCCGCCGGCTATGGACGCCCTCCGGGGCGTGGCCATGGAGCTGGACGACTGCGCCTTCCCATTGCTGAGCGGGATGGTTATGAGCGACCAGCCCGAGACCGCGTTCGAGGGGGCCGACGTGGCGCTCCTGGTCGGCTCTCGTCCCCGCTCCAAGGGCATGGAGCGGGCCGACCTGCTCGAGGCCAACGGCGCCATCTTCACCGTCCAGGGCAAGGCCCTGTCCGCGGCCGCGGCCGACGACTGCAAGGTCCTGGTGGTCGGCAACCCGGCCAACACCAACTGCCTGATCGCCATGAACAACTGCGAGCGCCTGCCCGAGAAGAACTTCACGGCCATGACCCGCCTCGACCACAACCGGGCCCTGGCCCAGGTCGCGGCCAAGGCCGGCGTCCCGGTGACCGACGTGACCCGGATGACCATCTGGGGGAACCACTCCGCCACCCAGTACCCGGACGTCTTCCATGCCCAGGTCGGCGGCCGCCCCGCCACGGAGGTCATCGGCGACGAGGCCTGGGTCGAGAGCGAGTTCATCCCCACGGTCCAGCAGCGGGGTGCGGCCGTCATCGAGGCCCGGGGCAGCTCCAGTGCCGCCTCCGCCGCGAATGCCGCAATCGGTCACGTCCGCACCTGGATGGACGGCACGCCGGAAGGGGACTGGGTGTCGATGGCGATCCCCTCCGACGGCTCCTACGGCACGCCCGAGGGCCTGCTGTCGTCCTTCCCGTGCACGACGGCCGGTGGCGAGTGGTCCATCGTCCAGGGCCTCGAGATCGACGACTTCTCCCGCCGGCGCATCGATGCCAGCAACGGCGAGCTGGCCGACGAGCGGGAGACCGTCGCCGGCCTCGGCCTCATCTGAGGGGCACGCAAACCGCAACCGCAGGGATGGGGCGTGGGGACGGGCTGAACGCCTCCTGTTCTGGCTCCTGATCCTCCGGTCATAGGCGGAGGATCAGGAGCCAGTACGCCGAAGCTGTAGCGCACCGGGCGGTTCGGCCACAGAGAGTGCTGATTGGGCGCCGACGAGTCCGGCAGGAAGCACCAGGCCCCCGTGGTTGCCTCGTTTTCGGTCCCCCAGCCCTACGGCGTCACTTGAGGAACTTGCTGGTGGTGTTGTCGGCGAGGATCTTGCCGTCGGTCTGGCAGGTGGCGCAGTAGTTGACCGTGTACTTCACGTAGGCCACCTCGCGCACGGTGTCGCCGCAGACGGGGCAGGTCTCGCCCTTGCGGTGGTGGACGGACCCGGGCCGATCCTTGGAGGAGCTCATGTCGTTCCGCTCCCGCTCGTAGGCCAGGCCCTCGGCCACCGCCTCCTGGATGGCAGCGTGGAGGCGCGCGATCTCGTCGGTGCTCAGCTTCGACGCGTTGGCGAACGGTGAGAGCTTGGCCTTGTGGGTGATCTCGTTGGCCAGACGGCGGCCGATGCCGGCCATCGGATGCTGGTCCCGCAGCACACCGTGGAGACGCTTTGACTGGTCACCGATGCGCTCGGCGACGCCGGCGGCGTCGAGGGAGTCGGCGTCGGGCCCGAGGTGGGCGATGGGCTCCTCGCCCTCCAGGAGCTCGCCGACGACCCACACCCCGGCCCGCTTCTCGGTCCCCGCCTCGCTGAGCAGCAGGGCCCGACCGTCCTCGAACACCCACCGGGCCAGGCCGCCCCGGGGCTTCGGCGACTGCTTCTCATCGGGCTTGAGCCGTCCGCCCTGCATGAGGTGGACGACGAACGTGGCGGGCTCGAACACCAGCGCCAGGTACTTGCCCCGCTGGTCGACCCGCAGCAGCGGCGAGCCGTAGGCAATGTCGGGGGCCGGGGCGTAGGTCTTCAGCGCCGTGAACGAGATCGGGACGAACCGCTCCAGCACGGCGCCGCCGAACTCGGCCGTCAGACGCTCGGCATGGGCCCGTACCTCGGGCAGCTCAGGCATCGGCCAGGGCCTCGTCGATCCGGGCCAGCGCCTCCCGGTGCTCGGTCAGCCGAGCCGTCGCTCCCCGGACGGTCAATCGGCCCGCAGTTAGGGCCGCCCCTGCGCTCAAGGTGCCGTCGGCGATGGCCTCCGCGGTCTGTCGGTCCTGACAGAACGTGACGTCAGGCACTTCGGCCCGCCCGGGATGGACGCGGACGCCGCCCGGCCCAAGCGCCAGGTGCCAGGCGATCTCGTCCTCGCCGTCGGTCACGACCTGCTGGACGACGAAGGCCTCATCGGTGGCCGGGAGATCCCGGACCGCGATGTCGAGCGCTTCGACCCACGCTGCCGAGAAGCGAGGGACCATGCGGTGCACGGTAGGCGACGCCGGCGGCCGCTTGACTCACCGGCGGGCAGGAATCCTGACCAGTATATGTAGTCATATAGGATTTTCCGTATATCCTGGAATCATGACGGAGCGGACGATCATGGCCAGCGCCTTCAAGGAGCAGTGCCTGGCCGTGCTCGACCAGGTCGCGCTCGATCACATCCCTGTCGTCGTCACCAAGCGAGGCCGTCCGGTGGCCCGGCTGGTCCCGATTGACGCCGGACCGACCGGCCGGTCCACGATGGGCTCGGTCCGGCTCATCGCCGAGGACGACGAGGCCTACTTCTCGACCGGGGAGCGGTGGGAGGCTGAGTCCTGATCGTCCTCGACACCCACACCTTGCTCTGGTGGCAGGCGGGAAGCGAACGGCTCTCCCGGCCCGCTCGTTTCCGGATCGAGAAGGCCGCCCGGATCCTCGTGAGTCCGATCTCGCTCTGGGAGATCGCCCTCCTGGTTCGCAAGGGCCGGTTCGAGTTGGATCGCAACCCGTTCGACTGGGCCAGGGACCTCCTGGCTGAGGACCGGATCGAGCTGGCTCCGCTCACGGCGACCGCCGCCGTCGGAGCGGGGCTCCTGCCCGCCGACGGATTCGAGGGCGATCCTGCTGATTGCATCATCTACGCCACCGCCCGGGAGCTCGTGGCACCGCTCATCACCAAGGACCACCGCATGCACCGCTTCGCCGCCGCTGCCCGCGGCATGCGCATCGTGTGGTGAATGGCCGGTGGCGGTGGGTGTGGTCAGCGGACGGGACTGGGGCGGGGCACCTCGGAATGGCGTTCCTGGCCGATCGGGTTGAGGTCACGGCCGCGCTGGCCCGGCCGGGGCAGGACCTGGTGGTCCTCCACGAGCCGGATGCGCCGTTGCCCCGCCCCGGGACCCGCGAGATCCGGGCGTCGGGCCTCTGGGCGGACGCGATCGAAGAGGAGCGGGGGCAGCGGTGGACGATCGGGCTGGAGGCCTTCGCCCTCGCCGTCGACCACCCTGAGGACACGATCGGCCGTCGGGTGCCGATCGCCTTCGACTTGGAGTGGGAGCGGGCCGGTCCCGACATCGAGGGCCAGACGCCGGCCCGGGTCCACGGTGAGGTCCTGATCGAGGCCGACGCCCTCGACCTGGATGCTGCGGGCTGGTGGCGGTACTGGGGTCCGGACGGGCCCCACCGGTAGCCTCGCCCGGTGCTCAGTGTCGTGCTCGCTGCTCTCGGCAGCCTGGATCCGGAGAACCTGCTCGACGCGTTCGGGGCCATCGGCCTGTTCCTGATCGTCTTCGCCGAGTCCGGCCTCCTCATCGGCTTCTTCCTCCCCGGCGACTCGCTCCTGTTCACCGCCGGCCTGCTCTCCTCCCAGGGCCATCTGGCCCCCCTGCCCGTCCTGTTGGCCGGTTGCTTCGCCGCCGCAGTCGCGGGCGACCAGGTGGGCTACCTGTTCGGGCGCCGGGTCGGCCCGTCGCTCTTCAACCGACCGGACTCCCGCATCTTCAAGCAGGAGTATGTGGAGAAGGCGCAGAACTACTTCGAGGAGCACGGATCCAAGACCATCGTCCTCGCCCGTTTCGTTCCCGTCGTGCGCACCTTCGCCCCGATCGTGGCCGGCGTGGGCCGCATGCACTACCGGACGTTCGTCTCCTACAACGTCCTGGGCGGCTTCCTGTGGGCCGTCGGGATCACCAGCCTGGGGTACATCCTGGGGGAGACGGTCCCCTCGATCGACAAGTACCTGCTGCCGGCGATCGCGGTGATCATCGGGCTCTCGGCCCTCCCGGTACTGCTCGAGATCCGCAAGGCCCGGCGGGAGTCCGCCGCGGCGGCGGCCACGCCGATGCCCGAGCCCGTGCTGGGTCCGGACGTCCCCGTCGACACCGAGCCCTGAGCCGCTGCGCCGATGAACATCCTGCTCGGGGGGATCGTGGTGGCCGTGGTCACCGCGGTGAGCATTGTGGCCATGCTCGCGGTCCGTCGTCGGGCTCCTGAAGGCAGCTACTTCTCCGACGGCGACCGGGCCTCGGGCGTCTTCGGCGTCCTGGCCACCGGGTTCTCCGTCCTGCTCGGCTTCATCGTCTTCCTCTCCTTCACGACCTACGACGCGTCCCGTTCGGGGGCGGAGGACGAGGCGGTGATCGTGGCCCAGCAGTTCGAGACGGCCCAGTTCTTCGCTGACGACCTGGCGACGGAGCTGACCGGCGAACTGATCTGCTACGGCCGCACCGTGGTCGGTGAGGAGTGGGACCGGCTCGAGGCCGGGACCCTGGGGGACGAGATCAACCCTTGGGGGACCGTTCTCTTCGAGACCCTCCAGACGGTGGAGCCGGAGACGAACGCCGAGCAGTCGGCCTACGACCGCTGGATGGACCAGACCATCGCCCGCGAGGACGCCCGTAACGAACGGGTGCACGCCGTGTCCGGGGTCATCCCGAGCCCGCTCTGGATCGTCCTGCTGTTCGTCTCGGCCGTGATCTTCCTCTACCTGCTGTTCTTCGCCGACAGCGCCGAGCGCGCCGCGACGCAGGCCCTCCTGATGGGGTCCGTCGTCGCGGTCATCAGCACGCTGCTCCTCCTGCTCGTCTTCTTCAACCAGCCGTTCCAGGACGACGTGGGCGGGTTGCGGCCGGACTCCATGGCCCGGGTCCTGCGCATCATCGACGAGACCGCGGCCGCCGCCGACATCGAGATCGTGGCCCCGTGTGACGCTCGTGGTGCGGCGATCTGAGGTGAACGGGGGCGCTCGACCGAGCCGGCTGGAGCTGGCCGCCACGGTTCTCCTCGCCGTCGCCGCGGTGGCGACGGCCTGGAGCAGCTATCAGGCGACGCGCTGGAACGGCGAGCAGGCCACGGCGGCCAGCCAGACCAACGGCATCCGCATCGACGCGGCGCGAGCCCAGGGCCAGGCCCAGGCTGAGACCGAGGTGGACGTGGCCCTGTTCATCCAGTGGGTCGACGCCGACGCCACGGGCGAGGAGGAGTTGGCCGACTTCTACGCCAGTCGCTTCCGCGACGAGTTCCAGCCCGCCTTCGACGCCTGGCTGGCCACCGATCCGCTCGACAACGTCGACGCTCCGCCCTCGCCGTTCGCCCTGCCGGAGTACCAGGTCGAGGCCCAGGAACAGGCTGACGAGTACGACCGGCAGTCCGAGGCCTCGGCGGCGACCGTGCGCCGGGACATCCAGCGGGCGACCAACTACGTCCTGGCGGTCGTGCTCTTCGCCGTGGCGCTGTTCTTCGCCGGCATCAGCACCAAGCTGACCAGCGAGCAGCTCCGGGCCACGCTGCTGGTGGTCGGTTGGGTGGTGTTTCTCGGCACGGTGGCATGGATAGCCACCTTCCCGATCAGCTTCGCCGTCTGATCACACCCGGGAGAAGAGGATCTCCCGCTTCACCTCCTCGATGGCCTGGGTGACCTTGATGTCGCGGGGGCAGGCATCGGTGCAGTTGAAGGCGGTGCGGCAACGCCAGACGCCCGTGCGGTCGTTGAGGATGTCCAGGCGCTCGGTCCCGGCCTCGTCACGGCTGTCGAAGATGAAGCGGTGGGCGTTGACGATCGCGGCGGGGCCGACGTAGCCCGAGTTGCCCCAGAACACCGGGCAGGAGGTGGTGCAGGCGGCGCAGAGGATGCACTTGGTGGTGTCGTCGAAGCGCTCCCGCTCCTCGGCGGACTGGGTGCGCTCCCGGTAGCCGGGCTCGTCGGTGGTGACCAGGTAGGGCAGCACCGAGCGGTACTGGGCGAAGAACGGCTCCATGTCCACGACCAGGTCCTTGATGACCGGCAGGCCCCGGATGGGCTCGACGGTGATCGTGTCGCCCACGTCCTGGATGAGCAGCGTGCACGCCAGCCGGTTGACGCCGTTGATGATCATGGCGTCGGAGCCGCAGACCCCGTGGACGCAGGAGCGGCGCAGGGCCAGGGTCCCGTCGTGGTGGTACTTCACCTCGTGGATGGCGTCCAGCACCTTGTCGGTGGGCTCCATCTCGACCGTGTAGGTCTCCCAGTGGGGCTTGGTGTCGGTCTCGGGGTTGTAGCGCTTGATCTGGAGTTCGACCTGCATCAGTACTTGCGCTCCATGGGCTCGTAGTTGCCGCCGATGACCGGCTTGTAGTCGAGGCGGACCCCACCGTCGTCCTCGCGTGTGGCCAGCGTGTGCTTCATCCAGTGCTCGTCCTCCCGCAGGGGGTGGTCGTCCCGGAAGTGGGCGCCCCGGCTCTCGGTCCGGGCCCGGGCGCTGGCCACGGTGACCTTGGCCAGCTCGATCAGGTACCCGAGCTCGAGGGCCTCGGTCAGGTCGTAGTTGAAGATCTGGCCCTTGTCGTCGATCGAGATCTCCTCGTACTCCTCGGTGAGCTCGTCGACCACCTGCGTGGCATGGGCCAGGCTCTCCTCGGTGCGGAAGACCATCGCGTTGGCGGTCATCTCCTCCTGGAGGCGCTCCCGCAGCAGGGCCGTGTTGGCCGTCCCGCTCCCGGCCTTCATCTTCTCGATGCGGGCCGCGACCTCCGCTTCGGGGGCCTCGGGCGGTTCGGGCTGGTCGGCATCGGCGACGAAGCGGGCCATGTCCTTGCCCCCCCGGCGGCCGAACACGACGATGTCGAGCAGCGAGTTGGTCCCCAGCCGGTTCGCCCCGTGTACCGACACGCAGGCGCACTCGCCGGCGGCGTAGAGCCCCGGGAGCACCGTGTTGTCGGCGTCGATGACCACCTGGCCGTCGACGTTGGTGGGGATGCCGCCCATCGCGTAGTGGGCCGTGGGCTGGATCGGGATGGGGTCCTTCTTGGGCTCGATGCCCAGGTAGGTCCGCACGAAGTCGGTGATGTCCGGAAGCTTCTCGTCGATCTGCTCGGGCGGCAGGTGGGTGAGGTCCAGGTAGACGCCGTCCTTGTCGGCGCCGATCCCCCGACCCTCGCGGATCTCGGTCATGATCGACCGGGAGACCATGTCCCGGGGGGCCAGGTCCTTCACCGTCGGCGCGTAGCGCTCCATGAAGCGCTCGCCGTCGGCGTTGCGCAGGATGCCGCCCTCGCCCCGAGCGGCCTCCGACAGCAGGATGCCGAGCTTGTAGATGCCGGTCGGGTGGAACTGGAAGAACTCCATGTCCTGCATCGGGATGCCCCGGCGGTAGAGCAGGCCGGGCCCATCGCCCGTGAGGCTGACGGCGTTGGAGGAGATCTTGAACATCCGTCCGAAGCCGCCGCTGGCGAAGAGCGCGGCCTTGGTGGTGAACACGTGGAGGTCGCCGGTGGCCATCTCGTACGCGACCACGCCGGCCACCCGACGCCCGGCGGGGGTGCCCGGGTCGTCGGCGAAGACCATGTCCAGGACCTGGAACTCGTTGAAGAAGGTGACGTCCCGCTTCACACACTGCTGGAAGAGCGTCTGCAGGATCATGTGGCCGGTGCGGTCCGCCGAGTAGCAGGCCCGGCGCACGGCGGCCTCGCCGTGGTTGCGGGTGTGGCCACCGAAGCGGCGCTGATCGATCTTGCCCTCGGGCGTGCGGTTGAACGGGAGGCCGAAGTGCTCCAGCTCGACGACGGCGTCGATGGCCTCCTTGCACATGACCTCGATGGCCGGCTGGTCACCCAGGTAGTCGGCGCCCTTGACCGTGTCGAAGGCGTGCCACTCCCAGGAGTCCTCCTCGACGTTGGCGAGGGCGGCGCACATGCCGCCCTGGGCGGCGCCGGTGTGGGAACGGGTGGGGTAGAGCTTGGTCAGGACCGCGACCCGACACTGGCCGGCGACCTCGATGGCCGCCCGCAGGCCGGCGCCGCCCGCGCCGACGATCACCGCGTCGTAGCTGTGATGGTGGACGTTCACGC
>CAWJSC010000012.1:0-79836 GCA_963845425.1 uncultured Microthrixaceae bacterium | reverse complement strand
GGCAAAAACGAACTAGTCCTAGTCGTCGGGCCCGCTGCACCGGCAAGACCACCACCCTGGCTCGAGCCGTTGACTCGCTCGTGTCGTCGAGCCGTTCCGTGATCGGCCTCGCCCCTTCTGGCAAGGCCGCCGACGTACTGGCCGGAGAAGCCGGATGCCCGACCTCGACGCTGGCCAAGCTCCTCCACGAGCACCGAAGTCGTGTAGGGCCGTCACCCCACTGGCGGCTCCCGATCGGGACAACGGTCATCCTCGACGAGGCGGGCATGGCCCGCACCGCTGACCTCGACCACCTCGTCGACCTCGCCGCCGGCACGGCTGGCGGCTCGTGTGCGTCGGCGACCCGAACAGCTTCCCGCCGTCGGCCGAGGCGGCATGTTCGCCCACTGGTGCGACACCCTCCCCGCCCACCGCCTCGACCAGATCCATCGCTTCACCGAGCACTGGCAAGCCGACGCCAGCCTCCCGCTTCGGCGTGGCGACCGAGAGCCGCGGTCGAGTACGCACGCCAAGCCGGGTCGACTCCGTGCACCCGGCCTTGGTCGCCGACCGGATCGCCCACCAGCACCAGACCGTCACGAATCGGGACGAAACCGTGGCCATCACCACTAGCAGCGGCGAACGGCACGGATGATCAACACCGAGATCCAACGTCGCGCCGGCAGCGCCGACGGCCGGGCGGCTGACCTCGCCGACGGGACCCAAGCCCGCGTCGGCGACCATGTCGCCACCCGCCGCAACGACACCACCCTGACCACCAGTAGGGTGCCGTGGTGCGGAACCGACACGCCTGGACTGACGCCCTGTTCACCGCCATGGCGACCTCACCGTCACCGACCCCGACCGGGGGACTGTCGGCGACTCCCGGCGGGCTACGCGAGGCGACACGTCGAGCTCGGCTGGGCCGTCACCGGCTACGGCAGCCAAGGCACCACCACCGACCACGGCATCTGCGTCATCGAACCCACCAGCACCCGATCCGGGATCTACGTCGGGCTCACCCGCGGCCGCGCCTACAACATCGCCTGGATCCTCGACCCCACCGGTCACGACGACCCCACCGACGCACTCTCCGCCGCCGTCGCTAGGCCCGCCAACGCCCCCACCGCGCACGCTGGCCGAGACCAGCTCGCCGATAAGGGACCGCCAGCGACGCTCGAGTCGGACGCGAACCGCACGCGGCGCCAGCTCGACCAGCTCGCATCGTCTGCGCCCGGCTTGAGCCGTTGACGCGTGGTTTCACGGCGCCTGGTGGCCCTGAGCGGGGACAACCGCGAGTCAGGGAGGACAACCGCATGACCACCGACCCCACTCACCACCGACCGCTTCTCGACCTACCCGGCGTCGCCGAATGGCTCGGTGTCGGCGAACGCCACATCCGCCGCCTCGTGCACGAGCGGCGCATCCCCTTCGTGAAGTGGGGCCACCTGCTCCGCTTCGAGCCGGACGACATCGAGGCCTGGCTCGACGAGAACCGCAGGGCGGCCGGCGCGGTGCCTTCTGCCAGTTCGAGTCACCGGTAGCCTGACCTCGTGTCGCCAACCCGCTACAGGTCGGCCCCCTCACACGGCACCGCTCCCTCGATGGTTGAGCTGGCTACTGGAACCCAGGGGTGTCCCTATGGCGCACGTCGAACGCCGCGGCAGTGACCGCTGGCGAGCCAGGTACCGCACACCGGATGGCAAGGAGCGCTCGTGGACATTCGTCCGGAAGGTCGACGCCGATCGATTTCTCACCTCCGTCGAACACGAGAAGCTCACTGGCGCCTATGTCGATCCGGCCGCCGGTCGGTTGACGTTCCGGGGCTACGCCGAGCAGTGGCGAACGGTCCAGATCCACCGGGCGGCCACCGCTGCCTCGGTCGAGCAGCACCTGCGGCTCCACGTCTACCCGCGGATCGGGGACCGACCCCTCGCGTCCATCCGCCCAAGCGAGATCCAGGCTCCTCGTTCGCTCGCTCGACGATGACCTTGCTCCATCGACGATCGCCGTCGTGTATGGCCGCGTCGCCGCGTGCTGCATGCAGCGGTACGCGATCGGATCATCCCCACGACCCCCTGCATCGACATCCGACTCCCGAGAGCGCCGGCGGCGGCCGCCCTCGAAGTACTCACGACCGGCCAGGTCCACGCGCTCGCCACCAACGTGCCCGACCGATACGCCGCCGTCATCATCACCGGGGCGGGCACCGGCTTACGGCCCGGCGAGCTGTTCGGACTCGCGCTGGAGCAGATCGACTTCCTCCACCGCACCCTCAGGGTCAACCAACAACTCGTTCGGGATCGCGGCCAGGGCGTGCGAGTCGGCCCGCTCAAGACCCAAGGCTCCTATCGGGACGTGCCGCTGCCCACGGTCGTCACCGACACGCTCGCCTCCCATCTGCAGCGCTGGGAGCCCCACGGCGACCTCGGCTTGGTGTTCACGAACGACCGCGCCGACCCGATCCAGCAGCATCCGTTCGCGGCGATGTGGGAGACCGCCCGTCGCAATGCTGAGCTACCGGACTGGGCGACCCCGCACGACCTCCGCCACTACTACGCGTCGGTCCTGATCCGCTCGGGCGCTTCGATCAAGGTCCTCCAGACTCGGCTCGGCCACGCCTCGGCCAAGACCACGCTCGACACCTATGGTCACCTCTTCTGCGACGAGGCTGATCGAACCCGGGCCGCGCTCGACGCAGAACTCGGCAAGGCCCAGGGTCCTTGCCGAGACGCATTGCCGATCTGACGGCCGTCGAACAACGCGCACGACGGTCCGGGTTCGAGCCGGCCGCGCTTGCCGCCCATACTTCACTGGTGGAGGAGGCGCCCGAGCAGATCGAGTGGCTCGACCGCGGCGTGGGTGGGATCGGCGCCGCCAGCTTCCTGGCCGATGTCGGCCACGAGATCCCCACCGCCCTTCTCCCGTCGTTCCTCACCGACACCCTGGGCGGCACCGCTTCTGCACTCGGACTGATCGAGGGAGTCTCGGACGGCCTCGCCGGCGGCGCCCGCTTCGTCGGTGGCGCCCTCGCTGACGACCCCGAACGACGCCGAGCCACCGCCGTCGGCGGCTACACCGCCACCGCCGTACTCAGCGGGCTGATCGGTGCCGCAACCTCGGTCTGGCAGGTCGGCATCCTCCGCGCCGGCGCCTGGACCGCCCGGGGTCTACGCGTCCCCGCCCGCAACGCCCTCCTCGCCGACCTCGCCCCACCCGCCGTCTACGGCCGTGCCTACGGCTTCGAACGATCCATGGACAACCTCGGCGCCCTCGTCGGTCCCATCATCGCCCTCCTCCTTGTGACCGCGGTCGGCACCCGCACCGCGATCTTCCTGTCGATCATCCCCGGCCTGCTCGCCACCGTGGCCATCCTCTACGCCATCGGCCACACCCGCCGGGCCCGCAGGACCGACCGACCCCCGCTGCGGATCCGGGTCCGGCCCGTGCTCACCGGCGAGCTCAAGCCGCTGTTCGGCGGCATCGGAGCATTCGAGGTCGGCAACGTCGCCGCCACGCTGCTCATCCTGCGAGCAACAGACCTGCTCGACCCCGGACGCCCTCACGACGACGCCGTGCAACTCGCCCTCGTCCTCTACATCCTCTACAACCTCGCCGCCACCCTCGGGAGCTTCCCCGCCGGCCGACTCGCTGACCACCACGGCGCCGACCGCATCCTCCTCGCCGGGGTGGTCCTCTTCGGTCTCGCCTACGCCGGACTCGCCGTCGACACCGCCAACATCCCCGTCCTCGCCGTGTGGTTCCTTGCCGCCGGACTCGCAATCGGCTGCGTCGAGACGGCCGAGCACACCGCGGTCGCCAACCACGCCCCGCCCCGACCTGCGCGGCTCCGCCTTCGGGCTCCTCGCTGGGGTCCAGAGCCTGGGCAACCTCGCCGCCAGTGCCATCGCCGGCATCCTCTGGACCGTCATCTCGCCCACCGCCGCCTTCGTCTACCTCACCCTGTGGATGATCCTCGCCGCAGGCATTCTGGGTCGAGTGGCGCTCCAGGAACGGCGTCTGCCGCGGCCTCCCGCGGCCTGAGCGCGGCCTGGGCCGATGCGGCAAGCGCATCGACCCAGGTCAGAGGCACATTTTGGCTAGATGTCGTAGTACAGGTGAAGCTCCCCAGGCCGCGAGGAATCGACGGAAACGCTCGGTCAATCTGACCCTTGCTCAGCAGGAGGTCTCGGCGCGGCTGACGCCGCCGGCTGGTGGCGGCTCGGGCTGACGGGCGAGCAGGTCTGCGGTCTCAGCTCAGGCGGCGCCAAAGCACCGACTGCGCGGGATCCACGTTGTCGATGTAGACGCCAGCGAGGCTGTCGATGAACTCGACGAACCCCGCATCAGCGGCCAGCGCCGCGTTCTGCGCGTCCACGGCGGCTCCGTCCTCGGAGCCCGTGAACCAGGACACCCCCGAGTACGGTCCGGTGACGTTACGACAGAACAACGTGGTCGCCCCCGTGGCCGCATCCGCCCGCTGTGCGATCTCAACGCCGGCAGCCATGCCCCGAGCGATATTGCCGCCCGCGCACGTCGCCTGCACGGAGCTGACGTACAGGGGGTTGGCATCCGGATCGGGGACCCCGGCGACGAGCTCCTGGAGCTGATCGTCGACCCCCGCACCGGGTACCGCCCACTGGCTGCCCTCGGCGGACTTCGCCATGTAGGCCTCGTCGGCCATCATCGCGTTCGTGGCCGCTTCGAGGGCGACGAAGGTCTCGTACCAGGCCGTCCACGCGATCGTGCCGAACCCCGCGGAGTAGACCGCGCCCCACACCTGCATCTCCACGCCGGCGGCGACTTGAGCCGCTGCGGCGGTGTCGGTGGCCCACGTCACCGCGTCGAAGCTGTTGACGCGTGTGCGCCGCGAGTAAAGGTACATGTACCGTCCCCCCCCGTATCCTGTGTCACTCCACGCGCACGATGCGCGCTGGCGGTGACCCTACACACGCATGCGGCGGCGCGGAGGGGGAAAGCGCGGAGAAGTTCGGCGCGCTGCTGCGATTGCGGGACGGACGTCACCGGCGACTCCGAGGACGAGTTCGTCGAGAAGGCGGTCTCCCACGCCAAGACGTCACACGCGTTCACCATGACGAGGGAGCAGGTCCTGGCCCTCGCGACCGTCGAGGACTCACCCATCTCCGACTAGGCGCCGTTGGGTCGTACGCCCTCGTGACCACGGATCAGAAGGTTGGGGGTTCGAGTCCCTCCGAGCGCACTGGATTCCGCTCCCGCAAGTAAGCCGACCTCAGACGAGGGACATCGCCTGAACGCGAGCCGGCCCGCCACGCCGGAGGCTGTGCTCGACCAACAGCCCACCACGTCGGCGGAGCGCGCCAAGCGACGCTGCTGGACAGACAGGTCCATGAGTGGGGGAACCCCAGTCGGGCTGGGGAGCCGCCGAGCCGGCGCCTAGACGCTGCGGCCGCGGCTCCGGATGACATTCAGGACCACGACGACCAGAACGACGGCGACCAGGATGACGAGCAGGGTGTAAAGCATGGACAAGGGCCTACCCCGAACGGGGCAGTTCATGCCCCCGGTTCGACGCGATGTCCGGTCAGGCTGACCCTGGCCCACCTGATCGGGTACGTCGTGGCAGCCGGTCAGGCCCTTCCACCCCCTTCGCGGACGTCGCTGCGATCCCACCCGCGGTTGTCAGCGGGCTCGAGCACCGAGTTGCAAACCCGCTGAGCGTCGGTTCCGGGTGCCTTTTGAGCTGTTCGTAGGCCTCGATGAGGTTGGGGGCAATCTCGTCGATGTCCAGTCGCTCGACGGCCGAGGACATGACCTTGGCAACCGCCGCTGCCGCTTCCTCCCGCGGCCTGAGCGCGGCCTGGGCCGATGCGCAAGCGCATCGACCCAGGTCAGAGGCACATTTTGGTCAGATGTCGTAGTAGAGGTGGAACTCCCAGGGGTGGGGGCGGAGGCGGAGGGCGTCGACCTCGGCGGTGCGCTTGTAGGCGACCCAGGTGTCGATGAGATCGTCGGTGAAGACGTCACCGGCCCGCAGGAAGTCCCGATCGGCCTCGAGGGCGTCCAGGGCCGCCTCCAGTGAGGCGGGGACCTGGGGGACGTTGCGGAGCTCCTCGGGAGGCAGGTCATAGAGGTCCCGGTCGACCGGGTCGGGGGGCTCGGTGCGGTTGGCGATGCCGTCGAGGCCGGCCAGCAACATGGCGGAGAAGGCCAGGTACGGGTTGGCCGACGGGTCGGGGCAGCGGAACTCGATGCGCTTGGCCTTCGGGCTCTTCGAGTAGAGCGGGATGCGGACCGAAGCCGAGCGGTTGCGCTGGGAGTAGACGAGGTTGACCGGGGCCTCGTAGCCGGGCACCAGGCGCTTGTAGCTGTTGGTCGTGGGGTTGGCGAAGGCACAGACGGCCGGGGCGTGGGCCAGGAGGCCACCGATGTACCAGCGGGCCAGGTCCGACAGGCCGGCGTAGCCCGCCTCATCGAAGAAGAGGGGCTCGCCGTTCTTCCAGAGCGACTGGTGCACGTGCATGCCCGAGCCGTTGTCCTCGAAGATCGGCTTGGGCATGAACGTGGCCGTCTTGCCCGCCTGGCGGGCCACGTTCTTGATCACGTACTTGAAGAGCATCAGCTTGTCGGCCATGGCGGCCAACGAGTCGAAGCGGATGTCGATCTCGGCCTGGCCGGCGGTGCCGACCTCGTGGTGCTGGACCTCGACGGGGATGTCCAGGGCCTCGAGCGCCATGGTCATCTCCGAGCGCAGGTCCTGGAAGTGGTCCATGGGCGGAACCGGGAAGTAGCCCTCCTTGTAGCGGGGCTTGTAGCCCAGGTTGGGGCCCTCGTCCCGGCCGGTGTTCCAGGACGCCTCGACCGAGTCGACCGAGTACATCGCCGAGTGCTGGGTCTGGCTGAAGCGGACATCGTCGAACACGAAGAACTCGGCCTCGGGCCCCACGTAACAGGTGTCAGCCACGCCGGTGGCCAGTAGGTGCTCCTCGGCCTTCTGGGCGATGAAGCGGGGGTCCCGGCTGTACGGCTCACCCGTGATGGGGTCGTGGACGAAGCAGTTCAGGTTCAGCGTGCGCCGGGCCGTGAACGGGTCCAGGTAGGCCGTGTTGGGGTCGGGCCGGAGGATCATGTCCGACTCCTGGATCTCCTGGAAGCCCCGCACCGAGGAGCCGTCGAAGCCGTGGCCCTCCTCGAAGCTCTCCTCGGAGAACTCGTGCAGCGGCACCGAGAAGTGCTGCATCAGTCCCGGCAGGTCACAGAAGCGGAAGTCGACGATCTCCACGCCCTCCTCCCGGGCGTACTCGACGACCTCGGCGGGCGTGCGCTCTTGCATGCGCGAACCCTACGGACTCGTTCGGGCGCGAAACAGCCCGGGGTCGCCTTCCGCCAGGCGAACCCCGGGCTGTGACGCTCTGGGGGGATCTCGGTGCGGCCTAGACGAGGGCCTCGCAGACCGTGTTGGTCATGAGGGCGGCGACCACGTAGGGGTCGGCGTTGGCGTTCGGGCGACGGTCCTCGATGTAGCCCTTGCCCTCCTTGGCGACCTGCCACGGGATGCGGACCGAGGCGCCCCGGTCCGACACGCCGTAGCTGAACTGGTCGAAGCGCTGGGTCTCGTGGGCGCCGGTCAGGCGGTCCTCGATGCCGACGCCGTAGCCCGTGAGGTGCTCCTCGGGCTTGCCCAGGGACCCGAGGGCCTCACAGGCGGTGATGATGGCGTCGTAGTCCTCGCGCATCTTGTTGGTCGAGAAGTTGGTGTGCATCCCGGCGCCGTTCCAGTCGCCCTTCATGGGCTTGGCCGCGATCGAGATCTCGACGTTGTACTTCTCGCCCAGGCGGTAGAGCAGGTAGCGGGCGATCCACAGGTGGTCGCCCACGGTGACGGTGTCGACCGGGCCGATCTGGAACTCCCACTGGCCGGGCATGACCTCGGCGTTGGTGCCGGAGATGGCCAACCCCGCCTCGATGCACATGGTGGTGTGCTCCTCGACGATGTCGCGACCGGCGATCTTCACCGCGCCGACGCCGCAGTAATACGGGCCCTGGGGACCGGGGTAGCCGTGCGCCGGGAAGCCGTAGGGCCAGCCCGAGGCCGGGTCGAGCATCGTGTACTCCTGCTCGAGGCCGAAGATCGGCTCCTGGTCGCCGTACTTGTCGAGCGCGGCGCGGGCAATGGCCCGGGTGTTGGTCGGGTGGGGCGAGAGGTCAGCGGTCAGCTGGGTCTCGCACATCACCAGGATGTTGTCGCCACCCCGGATCGGGTCCGGACAGGTGAAGACGGGTTGCAGGACCACGTCGGAGTTGTCACCGCTGGCCTGGTTGGTGCTGGAGCCGTCGAAGCCCCAGATGCCGACCTCACCACCGTCGGGGATGATCTTGGTCTTGGAGCGGATCTCGGTGGTCGGCTCGTTGCCGTCGATCCACAAGTACTCAGCCCTGTAAGTCACGAATACCTCGGTTGTCTCGGGAGGCCGGGTGGGAACGCCCATCGGCCACTGGTGGGGACAGGATCGCCGCGCCCGATTTCGGAGCGGTTGCACAAATGTGAACGCCATGTGAACGAGCCCCAGAACGGGGCCACGGCGTCCGATCACCCGTCATCATGGCTCCATGGAGCGTCAGCAGGAGTATGTGCTGCGCACCGTCGAGGAACGCGGCGTCCGACTCATCTGGCTCTGGTTCACCGACGTGCTGGGCCAACTCAAGAGTTTCGCCATCAGTCCCGCCGAGCTGGAGACCGCGTTCGCCGAAGGCATGCACTTCGACGGGTCAGCCATCAACGGCTTCTCGCGGTTGCAGGAGTCCGACGTCCTGGCCCGACCCGACGCCAACACCTTCGAGCTGTTGCCGTGGTCGATGGCCGACGACAACTCCGCCCGGATGTTCTGTGACATCGAGGACCTGGAAGGGAGCCCCTTCGAGGGCGACCCCCGAGGCATCCTGCGCCGGAACCTGGACCGGGCCCGCGAGCGGGGCTACTCCTTCTACTGCGCCCCGGAGCTGGAGTTCTTCTACTTCGCCGACGGCGATCCGACCACGCCCCTCGCCCCCCTGGACAGCGGCTCCTACTTCGACCTGACCACCGCGGACGTGGCCTCGGACCTGCGCAAGCGGACCATCCACACCCTGGAGGCGATGAGCATCCCCGTGGAGTACAGCTTCCACGAGGACAGCCCCAGCCAGCACGAGATCGACCTGCGCTACGACGACGCCCTCTCGATGGCCGACAGCATCATGACGGCCCGCCTGGTCGTGCGGGAGATCGCCCTCGAGGGGGGCGTGTACGCCACGTTCATGCCCAAGCCGCTCGAGGGGGTGCAGGGCTCGGGGATGCACACCCACCTGTCGCTGTTCGAGGGCGACGTCAACGCCTTCCACGACCCGGGCGACGAGATGGGCCTGTCCAAGGTCGGTCGCCACTTCATCGCCGGCCTCCTGCGCCACGCCCCCGAGATCACCGCCGTGACCAACCAGCTGGTCAACTCCTACAAGCGCCTCGTGCAGGGCACAGGTACCGGATCCCAGACGGTGTTCGAGGCCCCGGTGTTCGTCTCGTGGGGCCGCAACAACCAGTCGGCCCTGGTGCGCGTGCCCGTGGTCAAGCGGGGCAAGGAGTCCTCGACCCGGATCGAGTACCGGGCCCCGGACCCGGCCTGCAACCCCTACCTGGCGTACTCGGTGCTGCTGGCCGCCGGCATGAAGGGCGTCGAGGAGGGCTACGACCTGCCCGACCCCCAGCAGGGCAACATCTTCGAGCTCACCCCCGAGGAGCGGGCCGCCGAGGGCCTCCACCCCCTGCCCCAGTCACTCTCCGACGCGCTCGACGCCATGGAGCACTCCGACCTGGTCGCCGAGGCGCTCGGCGAGCACGTCCATGACTGGTTCCTGCGCAACAAGCGCAACGAGTGGGCCGCCTACAAGGCCCAGGTCACCCCCTTCGAGCTCGCTCGTTACCTCCCCGTCTGGTGAAGGTGGCAGGCTCTTGTCGATGAAGGGCGAAGCCATTCGGCGGGCCGAAGAGGCCCGCAGGGCGATGAGCCGTCAGGCGAAGAGCCGATGACGCAGAGCGCTGCCGAGACGGCCGCCGCCACCGAGCCGGTCCTGGTCTTCCCGGACCCCGCGCCGGCCGACCTCGTCCAGACCCTGGACCTCTCGGGCTTCGCCTGGAAGGCCGTGGGCGACGAGGTGGGGGCCACCCGCAACGAGCCCGCCGGGGGCTGGGGCGGGGCGGTCATCTGTGCCGACACCGACCCCGAAGGGGCCTTCGCCCTCTGCCGGGCCCTGCGCCGCCGGGACACACCGGTCTCCCCGGTCCTGCTGCTCATCTCCGGCGCCCAGCTCGGCGAGCTGGAGCTGCGGGAAGACCTCTACGACGACTTCTGCCTCTCCCCCTTCCACCCCCGGGAGCTGGAGGCCCGCCTGCGGCACCAGTTCTGGCGGTCCGGCGGCGGGATCCAGGCCGAGCTCGTGGAGTACGAGCCGCTGGTGCTCAACCTCGAGACCTACCAGGCCCTGATCGCCGGCCGGCCGCTCGACCTCACCTACATGGAGTACGAGCTGCTGAAGTTCCTGGCCCAACACCCCGGCAAGGTCTTCACCCGCGAGACGCTGCTCAGCCGGGTCTGGGGCTACGAGTACTACGGCGGGGCCCGCACCGTGGACGTCCACGTCCGGCGCCTGCGGGCCAAGCTGGGCGAGGAGCACGCCAACCTGATCCAGACCGTGCGCTCCGTCGGCTACCGCTTCGGCCAGTCCCGCTGGGCCGGCTAGCTCGTCACATTGCTCCGCTCCGCTCCGCCGGCTCCGCCGATGCGGCGAGCAACCTGAGCTGCTGGGCTCCGCTCCGCAGCGCGGGCCCAGGCGAGGGACGGGTCCTACCGGTTCAGGTCGAGCAGCTCTGAGCCCTCGTTGGCCGCGTCCACGTTCGTCTTGACCGACCAGCCCAGGATGGCCGACAGCACGGCCCCGCCCATCATCATCAGCACCGGCAGGAGCAGGAGGGCGAGCACGATGAGGACGGGTCCGGCCATGGCCCGATCCTAGCTATGCGCCGGTGTAGGCCCAGGCTTCGATCTCGACCAGGGCGTGGAGGGGCAGCTCGCTCACGGCCAACGCGGCCCGGGCGGGCAAGGCGTCGCCGAAGTACTCGAGCCAGACCTCGTTGAGGATGCCGTAGTCGCCCATGTGGCGCAGGTACACCGTGGTCTTGACGACGTCGGCCAGCGAGGCGCCCTCGCCCTCGAGCAGCCCGACGAGGTTGTCGAGGGACTGGGCCACCTCGTCCCGGAAGCCACCGCCGATCAGGTGCCCGTCCTTCACGCCGATCTGGCCGGACACGACCAGCCAGTCCCCGGCGCGCACGATCGGTCGGTAGGCACCCACGGGCTTGTTCATGGCGGCGAAGCTACCCAATCAGCGGTAGCGGTGGCCCGTCGGCCACTCGCGGGGACACCCCTGGTCCAGCCAGACCGCCGCGGCCACGGCGGCGAACACGGCGTCGGACCCGTTGACGGGCACCGCCGTCGACGGCTCGACCGTCACGTCGACCGCGGGCATGTCGGCCGCCCGCAGGATCCCGAACGAACGCACGGTCAGGTCGTGGACCTCGCCCTCGCCGTCGACCGCCAGGCCCTCCGAGCAGACCCAGCTCAGCGCCATGTGCGCCGCCCCGACGGCATAGGACGCCAGCACCACCTCGTCGAGGGGCTCGCCGGCGTCGACCCGCACCTGGAGGCCGCCGTCGACCACGGCCGCCGTCGCCCGGCCACCCCCCGGCGCGTCGATCCAGCCGATCTCACCCCGGGCGCCGGCCAGGAGGACGGCGGCCTCGACCCAGCCCGCCCCCCGGATCGCCACGGAGGTGGGCGGGCCCGGGACCTCGACCTCCTCGACCTCGAACCCGGCCGCGGCGAGCCGCTCGGCCACCCCCGGCGTGCGCACCACCCGGACCACGCCCGTGCCGTCCCGCCGCAGGCCGGCGGCGATGGGCGGTCGCTTGGGACCGAGGCGAACCGTGTCTTCCCGGGCCCACAGGACCCGGACCGCCCGCCCGTGCTCGCCGGCCAGGCGGCGGGCGGCGGCGGCCACGGGCGAGTCCGCTTTTCCCCCGAAGGCCCCACCGTTGGCCAGCGGGTTCGCGGGCTCACCCCCCGGCTCGCACCACGAGGCGTCGGTCTCGAGATAGGCGGGCTCGACCCAGCTCGTGCGCAGGGTGAGGTCCCAGTGCCCCTCCGGGACGTCCAGGGGCGGCGCGGGCTCGACGGTCGTACGGCGGCCCTGCACCTTGCCGGCCGCCTGGCGGGCCTCGCTCAAGGTCTCGCCGACCGCGTAGCCCCCCTGTCCGTCGGGCACGGCCACCAATGCGTCGGCCGGGGCGCGGTCGTCAGCGAAGCCGCCGGCACCGCGGGCCACATCGGGACCGACCCGCTGCGGGCCGCCGCCCTCGATCTCGGCCCGACGGGCGGCGGCGTCGAAGTCACGTTCCGGGGCCGGCGTTCCGAAGGATCGGGCCGCCTCGTGGATCGGGCGCCACCCGGTGCAGCGGCACAGGTGCGCAGCCAGAGCCTTGTCCACCGTGGCCTCGTCGGTCAGGTCGGCGCCCTTGCGGCGAGCCCCCTCGAGGCGCAGCACGATCCCCGGCGTGCAGAAGCCGCACTGGCTGGCCCCGGTGGCACAGAAGGCGTCGGCCCACGCGTCCCGATCGGCGGGGTCGAGGCCGTCCAGGGTGGTGATGCGTCGACCGGCGACGCGCCGGGCCGGGGTCACGCAGGCCACTCGCGGGGCGCCGTCGACCAGCACCGTGCAGCAACCGCACTGCCCCTGGGGGCTGCAGCCGTCCTTGGCCGAGCGCAGGCCCAGACGGTCCCGCAGCACCTCGAGCAGAGAGGACCCGTCGTCGGGGACCTCGACCTGGACGTCGTCGACCTCGAACTGGAGGAGGGGACGCGGCGGCTCGCTCACCGCCTGAGGATAGGTTCCGACCCCGATGACGGCTCCTGGCGTATCCCGACGAACCGTGCTGGCCGGCGGTGCTGCGCTGGCGTTCCTGACCGCGTGCGGCGGTGACGACGGGGGCTCGGCCGAGACCGACGGCGCCACCGCGGACAGCACCGCCACCGGCAGCGACGAGCTGACGGGCACCCTGCTGGTCCTGCTCCCCCAGCAGGGCGTGCTCACCGCCGACGGCGAGCAGCGGGTGCCGCTGGCCATCGCCGATGCCGAGGGCGTGCCCGTACGCGACGGGCTCGGACCCCGCGACTTCCAGATCCGCACCGACGCCGGCGAGCCCACCGTCGTCACCGTCGACGCCCACACCGACGGCGTCCCCACGCCCTACTACCCCGTCCGTTTCACCCCCACGGCGCCGGGCATCCATGAGTTGACCGTCGTGGGCGAACCCGGGTTCAACGCCGTCACCCTCGACATCAGCGAGGCGGCCCTGCTCCCGCTGGTCGGCCAGCCCCTGCCCGTCGTGGCGACGCCGACCACGGCCGACGCCCGGGGGGTCGACCCCATCTGCACCCGGACACCGGCCTGTGACCTGCACGCCGTGTCGTTGAGCGACGTGCTCGGGACCGGTCCGGTGGCGCTGTCGATCGCCACCCCCGAGTTCTGCCAGACGGCCATCTGCGGGCCGGTCCTGGACCTGCTCATCGAGGCCCTACCCGACTACCCGACCATCACGGGCGTCCACGCCGAGGTCTACGCCGACCCTCGCGGCGACGACGACCCCACCGCGGGGGGGCTGGCCCCGATCACCGACGAGTTCGCGCTGACCTTCGAGCCGACCCTCTACCTGGTCGACGCCACCGGAACCGTCGTCACCCGCCTCGACAGCGTCTATGACCGCGTCGAACTCCGGGCCGCGCTGGAGCAGATCGCCTGAGGGAGGGACTCAGCTGAAGGACTGGCCGCAGCCGCACGTGCGTTGGGCGTTGGGGTTGTCGATGGCGAACCCCGCCTGGTTGAGGCCGTCCTTGTAGTCGAGGGTCGCACCCTCGAGGAGCATGGCGCTGGAGGCGTCCACGATGACCTCGACCTGGCCGAAGGTGGCCTTGGTGTCGTCGTCGGACACGTCGCTGTCGAAGAACATCTCGTAGCTGAAGCCGGAGCAGCCGCCGGGACGGACGGCCACGCGCAGGGCGAGGTTGTCCTCGTCCTCCTGCTCGAGGAGCTCCTTCACCTTGGCTGCGGCACTGTCGGTGACGGTGATCACTGGCGGTCCTCCTGCACGTGTGTTCGCAACGAATCTACCGAATGTCGACTTCGACCACGTCGGTCTGGCAGGGCACCCGGTCCACGAGGGTCCGGAACGCACCCACCTGACCGGTGCCGAGGCCGCCCACGAAGCCCTCGACCATGCCCCGGTGCAGGCCGCACACGAGATCGGGGTTGGCCTCGGCCAGCTCCCGGAAGGGGCAGTGGGTGAAGGCGATCGTGACCCCGTCGGCCCCGCCGGTGGCCTCGGGATCGAACCCGAGGTACTCGAGCTGGGTCATCAGGGCCTCGATGCACGGGCTGTGCTCGGGGTAGCCCTCGGCGTCCCGGGCCCCCTGGTCCCGACCCGCGGCGGTGGCGTCGTTGCCGTCGAGGCCGGCCTCGGCCGCCACCGACAGGAGCATGCGGGCAAGGGCGGGCATGGCCGGCGGCTCGAGGCCCAGCGACGGGGCGTCGGGGGCCAGCGAGTACAGGTGCTGGGGCCGGCCCACCCCGCCGTTGTTGTCGATGCGCTGGTCGAGCAGGCCGACCTCACGCATGCGCTCCAGGTGGGGCCGGACCGTGTTGGCGTGCAGGTCGAGCGTGGTGGCGATCTCCGCGGTGGCCAGCGGGCGGGGCGAGCGGGCCAGCTCCAGGTAGATGGCGTATCGGGTGTTCTCGCCCAGAGCCTTCAGGATCTCGAGCCGAGAGGGGGCAGTGGTCTGCGGCTCGGCCATGGCACAAGATTACACGGGCTAGACCGGTAAAATCACCGGATGGCCCCCACCCTCCCCACCAGCGAGGACGTGTTCGGCCTCCTGCGGGGGGTGATCGACCCCGAGCTGGGCAGCGACATCGTCGACCTGGGCATGGCCAAGGCGGTCACCGTGGCCGACGACGGCCTGGTCACCGTCACCCTCGCCCTCACCACGGCCGGCTGCCCGCTGCGGGCCCAGATCAAGAAGGACGTCGTGGCCCGCGTCGAATCCCTGCCCGGGGTCACCGACGTGAAGCTGGAGTGGACGGAGATGGACGCGGCCGAGAAGGCCAACGCCATGGCCCGGGCCCGCTGGAACGTGAAGGAGGCCGCGCCCGCCACGGCGGTCCCCGCCACGACCCGGGTCATCGCCGTGGCCTCGGGCAAGGGCGGCGTGGGCAAGTCCTCGGTCACCGTCAACCTGGCTGCGGCCCTGGCCGCCCAGGGCCGCCGGGTGGGCGTGCTCGACGCCGACATCTGGGGCTTCTCGGTCCCCCGCATGCTCGGCCTCGAGGGCCGCCTCGAGGGCTCGACCGACGACGGCAAGATCGTCCCGAACATCACCCCGATGGGCGACGGCGTCCTCGAGGTCGTGTCCATGGGGTTCCTCGTGGACAAGGAGGAGTCGGCCCTGATGTGGCGAGGCCTCATGCTCAGCCGGGCGGTACAGCACTTCCTGGAGGACGTGCGCTGGGGCGACCTCGACTACCTGCTCGTCGACATGCCGCCGGGCACCGGCGACGTGCAGATGGGCCTGGCCCGGATGCTGCCCCGCACCGAGATCCTCATCGTGACCACGCCGGCCCGCAGCGCCCAGAAGGTGGCGGTGCGGGCCGCGGACATGGCCCGCAAGTCCTACCTCCGCATCGCCGGGGTCATCGAGAACATGAGTGCCTTCGTCTGCGACCACGGCGAGTCCTACCCCCTCTTCGGCGAGGGCGGGGGCAACGACCTGGCCCGCGAAGCCGGCGTGCCCCTCCTGGGCTCCATCCCGCTGGAGCCCGCGGTGGCGGCCGGAGGCGACGGTGGCCGGCCCATCGCCTTGGGCGACGGCCCGGCCGCCGAGGCCTTCCGGGCCCTGGCCACCCGCATCGTGGAGGAAGCCGTGCCCCCCATGGAGATGGCCGGCTGCAGCGCCCGGGTCCTGGAGGCCGCGGCGGCCGCCCTGGACGCCAAAGACGCCGAGGCGGCCGCGGCCGAGGAGAACGCGGCCGCCGAGGTCCCCTGACTGGGCCAGACTCGGGGTCGTGGGCTCGGAGCGGGGATCGGGATCGGTCGGTAGGCGGAGCTTCCAGCGCCACATCGCCGACGACCAGCTCGCCGCCCTCGCCGCACGGCTGCGGGAGCGGGGGGTCTCGGAGGCCGCCATCGAGCGGGAGCACGACCTCACGGGGCTGGCCGCCGAGGTCAACATCCGGGGCACCGAGCGCCTGACCCTGCTCGAGGCCGCGGCCGAGGCCGGTCTCGACCCGACCGAGGCCCGTCACGTCTGGCACACCGTCGGGGTGGCGGTCGGCGCCGACGACGAGCCCGCCTTCGCCCCCGACGAGGTCCAGGTGCTGCACTTCTACGCTGCGGGCAGTGAGCTGTTCGGCGCCACCGCCGTGCTCCAGGCCCTGCGGGTGATCGGCAGCGCCTTCATGCGCATCGCCGAGGCCGAGGTCGCGGTGCTCCGCCTGGCCTTCGAGGTCCCCTTCATCGAGGCCGGCGGCTCGGACCTCGAGATCACCGACGGCTACGAGCGACTCAGCGCCATGATGCTCCCCGCCGTGGAGGGCGTGTTCGCCGGCCTGCACCGCCTCCACCTCGCCCGGTCGTCACGACGGGGGTGGACGGTCGACGAGGCCAGTGGGGCCACGATGGCCCAGGTGACCGTCGGCTTCGCCGACCTGGCCGGGTTCACCAGCCTCAGCGGCCGGCTGAGCCCCAGCGAGCTGGCGGCGGTCGTGGACGCCTTCGACGAGCACGTGAGCGAGCTGGTGCTGACCCACGGCGGCCAGGTGGTCAAGCTGATCGGCGACGAGGTCATGTTCGCCGCCGACGACCCCGGCGACGGCCTCCGCATCGCCGGCGCCCTGGCCGCCGGCTTGCCCGGCACCGAGGAGCTGCCCGCCGTCCGGGTCGGCGCCGCCTACGGCGAGGTGCTCAACCGCGACGGCGACTACTACGGCTCGGTGGTCAACCTGGCCGCCCGGCTGGTGACCGTCGGCGAGCCCGGCGAGGTCCTGCTCGACGCCCGGCTGGCCGACGTGGCCGGCCCCGACGCCGTCGATCTGCTCCCCGCGGTCGATGTCAAGGGCTTCCCGGACCCGGTGGCCGCCTTCCGCCTCCGGGTTTGACGTCCCGCCTCGGCCGGGCCCGGCGCCGCGGGGAGCGCGATCCGGACACCGAAGCGGTCCCGGTCCCGCTGCACGGAACACACCCCGCCGTTGCGTTCGACGATCGTGGCCACGATCGCCAGTCCCATGCCTGCGCCGGGTCGGTCGGCGGCGACCACGGCCCGGGTGAAGGGCTCGAACACCGCCGCCTCGAGGTCCTCGGGCACGCCCGGACCGTGATCCCAGACCACGATGGTGACCCACTCGACATCGGCAGCCACCTCGATGTCGATCGGCGGACCACCGTGGACCTCCGCGTTGGTCAGGATGTTCGCCAACGAACGCCGCAGCGCGTCCCGCTCGATCCGGGCCCACGCCGGGCCCGGCACCGACGCCGTGAGGCCGAGGGTGGCGTCGGTGACCTCCCGGACCACGTCGGACACGTCGACCGGTGGCGGGACGGCTCGAGCGGGGTCGGCCTCGAGGCGGCTCAGGTCGAGGAGGGCCTCGGCCAGGGCGATGAGCTCCTCGGTGTCCGCCGCCGCGTCGGCTATGGCGGTACGGAGCTCGTCGGTCGTCCGCTGGGGCCGTCCGGCCAGTTCGAGGTTGGTCCGCAGTCGCGTCAGCGGGGTCCGCAGCTCGTGGCTGGCGTGGGCCACGAAGACGCGACGCCGCTCGGCCGACGCCTCGAGGTCGTCCAGGGTGTGGTTGAGCGTCTCGCCCAGTCGGCGGACCTCGTCGTCGGCCTCAGGCAGGGGGAGGCGCACGCCGGGTGACGAAGCCCGGATCTCCAGGGCTCGCCGCCGCATCCGGTCGACCGGGCGCAGCGCCGCCGCGGCCAGGACGTAGGCCAGGGCCGCGGTCACCAGACCGCCCAGCAGCGTCCAGGCCAGGAGGCGCCGCTTCACACTGGCGAGGGTGTCCGCGGTCCGAGCGAACGAGACGGCCGACACGAGGGTGTAGCCCTCCCCGTCGATGGTGGCGTCGAAGGCGAGCAGACGCACCCGTCCGATCCCGTCCACCACCACGAACCCGGGCTCACCGGTGACATCCTCCCGGCCGCCGACGAGGAGGTCCCGCCCGCGCGCGTTGGGGGTGGCGCCGAGGAGCCGGCCCTCGCGGTCGAAGGCCTGCAGGAGCAGGACGCCGGCAGTGTCGTCGTCGTGAACCAACGGTGCGAGGTCGGCCACCGGTCGGCCGACGGTGATGAGCGGCACCATCTCCCCCGCCTCCTCCTGCAACGAGTCGTCCAGGGCCTGGACGAGGTGGCCCTCGGTACGCCGGTAGACGGCCACGTCGACCAGCGCGAACACGAGGACGGCGACGACGGCCACGCCGAGCGCCAGGCGCCAGCGCACCGGCAGCCGCTGGGGGACGGCCCGGAGCCGCCGGAAGGCGTTCACGGCCCGGCGGCGGGGAAGCGGTAGCCGAGCCCTCGGACCGTGGCGATGCCGGGCGCACCGACCCGGGCGAGCTCGCGCCGGAGGGCGGCCACATGGACGTCGATGACGTTGGACTGCAGGTCGAGGGCGCCGTCCCAGGCCGCATCGGCGATGGCCGGCCGGTCGAGGACCTGGCCCGGATGACGGAGGAAGACCTCCAGCACGGCCGCCTGGCGGACCGTGAGGTGCAGGTCGGCGTCGCCGTGGCCGGCGCCCGCGGTCGCCGGGTCGTACCAGGTCGGCCCCACCCGCACCACGCCGTCCGAACTCGGGAACGGTCGCCGTTCGAAGGCCCGGAGTCGGGCCAAGACCTCGTCGAGGAAGAAGGGCTTGGTGACGTAGTCGTCCGCGCCGGCGTCGAGGCCGAGCACCCGGTCATGGATCTCGCTGCGAGCCGTCAGCATCAGCACGGGCGTCCGGATCGAGGACGACCGAAGGCGCCGGCAGGTCTCCACGCCGTCGATGCCCGGCAGCATCACGTCCAGGAGGATCGCCTCGTAGGGGTGGTTGCCGGCTTGTTCGCACGCCGCCTCCCCCGTCCCCAGGACATCGACCCGGTGCCGTGCCTCCCGCAGCCCACGGGCCAGCAACCCCGCCGTCCGCTCGTCGTCCTCGACCACCAGGACCCGCATGCTTCCCCCCCGCCGGCGTTCTTCACCGGCACTTCATCTTGACCCAGAAGACTCCGACCCGCTGGCGGACCAGGGGGGTCGGCCAGGAGGAGAACAGAAGATGCGCACCAAGGTGCTGGTCGTCGCCGCCGCGGGGGCCGTCGCGTTCCTCGCGGTGGGTTGCGGTGACGACGGTGACGAGGGGTCGGGTGGGCTCGAGGCCACCGCGACCGAGTTCCAGTTCGAGCCGAGCGACTGGACGGTGTCGGCCGGTGACTTCGAGCTCGAGTTCACCAACGACGGCTCGGTCGACCACGAGTGGGTGATCATGAACGAGCCGATCGCCTCCGAAGAGGAGTTCACCGAAGAGGGTGTCCTCGACGAGGTCGAGACCGGTCCGGGCGAGACGGTCACGGCGACCTTCACGGTCGACGAGGCCGGCGAGTACCAGGTCCTCTGCGGCCTCGAGGGCCACTTCGACGCCGGCATGGAAGGCACCCTCACCGTCGAGTGACGGCTACTGCTGCTGCTGTTCCTGTTGTTGGGCCAGGACGCGCTGGGGCGTCTGGGGCACGGGCTTGCGCAGGAGGCCACGGTCGGCGGCGGAGAGGATCGTCGGGCGGTCGTCCTCGCCCGAGCGGCGGCGGATCTCCACCGAGGACACCAGCGTCGGGTCCGCGCTGCCCGAGAAGCTCCCGTGGAACGGGGTGACGTCGACGTAGTCCCGGCCGTGGCCGATCTTCACGTGCCGCTCGCCCACGTCCCGGCCGTTGGTCGGGTCGAGCGCCTGCCACCGGCCGGGCGCCACGGCGACCTCCACCCAGGCATGGGTCTGCACCCGGACGGCGTCGGCCTCCTCGGTCTTGGGTTCCGTCGACCCGTCGGCGTTGGCCCCCGAGCCGACATCGTCGCGGCGGGCGAACAGATAGCCGGACACGTAGCGGGCGGGTAGGCCGACAGCTCGACCGAGGGCGACGGTGAGGTGGGCGAAGTCCTGGCACACGCCGACCCGCCGGTCCATCACCTCCTCGACGGTGGTCTCCACCGTGGTGGAGCCCGGCGAGTAGGCGACCGACCGCCCGACCCAGTCCGCAATGGTCCGGCCCGCCTCCTCGGCCGTCTCGGCCCCGGTCGTCACCGAACGGGCCAGTTCGATCAGCGCCTCGCCGCCGCCGGCCAGGCGGCTGGGGACCGTGTACTCGTGGAAGGCCTCGTGGGCCGAGAGGTCGGCGATCGGGGTCGGGGGGGCGGGCGTCTCCGCCGACGGATGGGTCTCCACGCTGATCTCGGCGACCACGTCGAGCCGGTCGTGACGAGGGATGACCCCGAAGGCCTCCACCCGGGTGCCCCAGTAGTCACGGAAGGACTGCACCGGGGTGGCCGGGTCGACCCGGAGCCGGAAGTCGAGGACCCGCTGGCGGCTGTCGTCGACCGGACAGGCCCGCAGCTCGTTGTGGGACTCCCGCACCGGCGAGTCATAGCGGAAACGGGTGGCGTAGCGGATATCCAGCCTCATCGGGGCCACCCGGCGCCGACCTCGTCCTGCTGGGCGGCGTCACCGCCCCGCAGCTCGTGCAGGTAGAGCCCGGCCGTCTCCCCCGGGCTGAAGAACCGCTCACCCAGCGCGCTGCCCACCCCGGGCAGGCGGCTGCGGACCCGGCCGAGCAACTCGGTGAGGGTGGCCGGGGTGAGCTCGTGGCCGTCGAGGTACTCCAGCTCGGACCACACCCCGCCCAGGAGGCGGCGGCAGACCGACCGGGTCTCGTCGGACTCGAGGCGGGCCAACTGGTCCTCGGCGGCGCGCAGCGAACGCAACACGCTGCGGGGGAAGGTCCGTGACAGCAGCAGGAAGGCGATGACATCGGTCAACCGGGGCGCCGTGCCCCGCTGCCAGCGCACGAAGGCCTCCACCGCGGCGCTGGACTCCAGCAGCTCGGCCCAGGAGGCCAGCGAGTCGGGCTGGGGGTCTTCGGCGTCGGCGGCCAGGTGCACGGCGAGCATCCGACTCATGATCTCGGCGCGCTCCAGCAGCATCCCGAGCATGAGGAAGCGCCACGGGTCGTCCCGGGGCATGGTCTCGGTGGCCACGCCGAGGATCGACTGGCAGCGCAGGCGCACCGCGGCATAGAGCTCGGCGGGGGGCTCGCCCACCGGGGCCCGGAGGCGCTTGCGCTGGGAGGCCCGCAGCTCCAGGTAGGAATGGTTGAAGGCCTCGAAGAGCTCCGACGACAGCAGCTCGCGCACGCTGCGGGCGTTCTCGCGGGCCCGGCGCACGGACTTGCCGATGGCCCCCGGGTGCGAGGCGTCGCCCATGAGGAAGGCGTTGACGGTGGCCACGTCCAGCTCCCGGCCGGACTCGGCGAACTCCCGGTCGAGGCCGAGGGAGCGCAGCAGGTTGGCCCAGGCCCGGGCGCTCTGCTCGGGGGCCAGGCCCGCGCTGTGGTGGTAGGTGGCGTCGAGCATCCGGGCCGTGTCCTGGGCCCGCTCGACGTAGCGGCCGGCCCAGAACAGGTTCTCGGCGTGACGGGCGAGCATCATCAGCGCAGCACCCAGGTGTCCTTGGACCCGCCGCCCTGCGACGAGTTGACGATCAGCGACCCCTTCTCGAGCGCCACCCGGGTCAGGCCCCCCGGCACGACCTCGATGCCGTCGGCGGAGGAGATGATGAACGGGCGGAGGTCCACGTGCCGTCCCGCGAGGCCGTCCTCGGCCACCGTCGGCACCCGCGAGAGCTGCACCACCTCCTGGGAGATCCAGCCGCGAGGATCGGCCTCGATCTCGGCCCGCAGCACCGCCAACTGCTCGTCGCTGGCCCTGGGGCCGATCACCAGGCCGTAGCCGCCCGCACCGTCCACCGGTTTGGTCACCAGTTCGTCGAGCCGGTCCAGGACCGCCTCCCGCTGGTCGGGCTCCCACAGGCAGTAGGTGCCGACGTTGGGCAGGAGAGGCTCCTCGTTCAGGTAGTAGCGGACCAGGTCGGGAACGAAGGGGTAGACCGCCTTGTCGTCGGCCACACCGTTGCCCACGGCGTTGGCCAGCGTGACGGTGCCCGCCCGCGCCGCGGTCAGCAACCCCGGCACGCCGATGTAGCTGCCGCTGCGGAAGCCGACCGGGTCGAGGAAGCGGTCATCCAGCCGGCGGTAGATGACATGGACCGGCCGGGGGCCCTCGGTGGTGCGCATGTAGACCCGCTGGCCGTCGACCAGCAGGTCGTTGCCCTCGACCAGCTCGACACCCATCTGGTGAGCCAGGAAGGCGTGTTCGAAGTAGGCGGCGTTGTGGATGCCCGGGGTCATCACGACCACACAGGGGTCGGCCACACCCGCGGGGGCCACGCTGCGCAGCGCCCGCAGGAGCAGCTCGCCGTAGTTGCCCACGGGCCGGACCCGGTGGGCCCGCACGAGGGACGGGAAGAGCCGGGTCATGAGGTCCCGGTTCTCCAGCACGTAGGAGATCCCGCTGGGGTTGCGCAGGTTGTCCTCCAGCACCCGGAGCCGACCGTCCGCGCCCCGCACCAGGTCCAGGCCGGCCACGAGGCAGCGCACCCCCGACGGAGCGGGCACGCCCACGGCCTCGCGGACGAAGCCGTCCGAGGAGGTGACCAGCCACCAGGGCACGATCCCGTCCCGGACCGCGGCCCGTTCACCGACGTAGAGGTCCTCCAGGAACGCGTTGAGGGCCGAGACCCGCTGGATGAGGCCCGCCTCGAGCTCCCGCCAGGCCGCCCCCCCGATGACCCGGGGCAGCACGTCCATGGGCAGCGTGCGCTCGAGGTCCTCGTCGCCCTCGTCGCCCTCGGCGTCGGGGTCGGCGTTGAGGGTGAAGGTGACACCCCGCTTGCGCATGGTGTCGTCGCTCATGGCGGCGCGGCGGGCCAGCTCCTCGTGGGTCATGGCCCGTAGACGGTCGAAGAGGACCTCGTACTCCGGACGCAGCTCGCCGGCGTGGTCCACGGCCTCGTCGTAGAACCCGTCGGTGTCGTAGCCGGCCAGGAGCCCGGACGGCGCGGTGCGGTCTTCGGTCAGCGGTGCCATGGTCGACGACACGCTGGCATCGGGTTGTGGCGACGGTGTTTCGGGCAGATGAAGGTTCTACCCGGTGGGAGGGCTAACTCGCCTTCCAGGTCCCGTCGAGGTCGTCGCCCTTGGCCGAGCCCTCGTCCCGCAGCTTGAGCAGGTGGGCGTGGACGCTGTGGCGGGCGATGGGGTGCCGCTCGGGGTCGACGTCGGTGTAGACGGTGGCCACCAGCTCGTCGATGGTGGCCGAGCCGGCGTCGGTGAGGGCTGCCGCGATGGCGGCCTCCCGCTCGATGCGGTGCTGGAGGTACCAGTCGATCCGGGCCTTCGGGTCCTCGATGGGATGGCCGTGGGCCGGGGCCAGCATCGACAGGCGCATCGCCCGGATCTTCTCGAGGGAGGCCAGATAGGTGGCCATGTCGCCGTCCGGCGGCTTGATGACCACCGTCGAGCCGTCCATCACGTGGTCACCGGTGAACAGGCAGCGCTCCTCCTCCAGCATGAAGCAGAGGTGGTTCGAGGCATGGCCCGGGGTGTGGATGGCGGTCAGGCGCCACTCGGTGCCCTCGACCATGTCACCGTCGGCCAGCGTGCCGTCGACCTCGATGCCGTCCCGGGACTCGAAGGCCATGATCTTCGCGCCGGTGCGCTCCTTCAGGCCGATGGCCCCGGGGCCGTGGTCGGGATGGGTGTGGGTGAGCAGGATCCACCGGATCCGGTCCCCGCCACAACCGGCGACGGCGTCGAGATGGGCCTCGTCGGCCGGGCCGGGATCGATGACGGCGATCTCGTCCACCCCGATCAGGTACGTGTTGGTGCCCGGGCCGGTCATGACCCCAGGGTTGTCGGCACAGATGCGCCGGACCAGCGGGGACAGCGCACGGGGCACGTCCGGGATGATCGGGATCGGCTCTGGGGCTTCGTCGATGCTCAAGGGATCTCCTGGGGGGCGGCGGTGGCGAGTTCCTCAGGGAGGGCCACGCGTCGACCACCGTGGTCGTCGGTCAGAGGGGGTCGGTCGTCGAGGTGGGCCAGCACGGCGGCCACGTCGACGAACCGGTCGAGGGCGCGCAGGCTGCGCTCGGTCGGCAGGATCAGGTCCCAGTCGCCGTCGGCGAAGCGATCGAGGGCGACGTGGGGGCGCACCCACTCGCAGGCCACCGCCTCGGCGTCGTCGTGGACCGGCTCCTGGCCCTGCGGTGCGGGGGCGACGAAGAACCGGGTCGTGTAGCGGCGGGGGGCGCCGGGCGGGGTGGTCCAATGGCCGAAGTAGCGCAGGTCCCCCAAGCGGAGGCGCAGGCCGTGGTCGGCGCACACCGTGGCGAAAGACCGCTCGCCGGTGTCCACCGCGGACCGCTCGGGCGCGGCCGACTCGACCGGCCCGTCAGCGAACAGCAGCCCGGACTCCTCGAAGGTCTCGCGGACGGCGCCCACCCAATAGGCCAGGCCGCCGCCGTCCAGGCCCAGGCGGGTCGAGGCCTCGTCGGCGGCGGGTGCCCCCGGCGCCGTGGGGTGCGGCTGGTGGTCGGCGGCTTCGACGGCGCCGCCCGGGAAGACATGGGCGCCGGGCACGAACACGGAGCGGTCGCTGCGCAGCAGGAGCAGGACCTCGAGGCCGCCGTCGCCGTCGCGCAGCACCATGGTCGTGGCCGCGGGTCGTGGGGTGAGCACGGTGGCGGTCACGGGCCGAGGGGGACGGGGCCGGGAGGCTCGTCACGGCCCCGCCGGTCGTCGCGGGGTCGACCGTCGACGTCCACGACGGAACCGAAGCCGTATCCGGACGGCCCGGCGGCACCGACCGTGGCCACCTGGAGACGACCCCGGAGGATCCGGGCGAGAAAGGTCCGGGCTACGGCCCGGCTGGGCGGGAGCAGGAGCAGGATCCCGGCGATGTCGCCGAGGAAGCCGGGCGTGAGCAGGAGGGCGCCGGCGAGCAGGATCAGCGCGCCGTCCTGGAGGTCCCGGGTCGGGATGCGGCCCTCGTTCAGCGCGGCCTGGATCCGGCCCAGCACCGTGAAGCCCTGGAGCTTGCACAGCCAGGCCCCGAAGAAGCTGATGACGATCAGCGCGACCACGGTCTCGAGGGCGCCGATGGTCTGGCCGACCTGCAGGATGACGTAGAGCTCGGCCGCCGGGATGGCGACGAAAAGCACGAGGAGGAGGCCGAACACGCCCTCCAGGCTAGGGGTGCGACCCCCGGGGCGCTCCCCGGCCTGCCCGACCCCGGTGCGACGCGGCCTATCCTCGCGGCGTGCGGCCGCCGTCTGTCGACGCCCTGGCCCGCAGCCTGGCCGACACGGGCCTGCCTCATCCGCTGCTCGTCGACGCCGCCCGCGCGGCCATCGCCCGGGGCGACCCGGAGGGAGCCCGGGCCGACGCCGAGGCTGTCGCCGCCGCCCTGCTGCGGCCGGTGGTCAACGCCACCGGGGTCCTCCTGCACACCAACCTGGGGCGAGCGCCCCTCGCCCACCACCAGGACGCCACCTACACCAACCTCGAGCTGGACCTGACCACCGGCGCACGGGGGTCCCGGGGCGCCCACGCCGCGGGGCTGCTGGCCCGGGCCTGTGGCGCCGAGGCGGCCACGGTGGTCAACAACGGGGCCGCCGCTGTGCTGCTGGCCCTGGCCGCGCTGGCCCGGGACCGGGACGTCGTCGTCTCCCGGGGCGAGCTGGTCGAGATCGGTGGGGGGTTCCGCATCCCGGAGATCCTGGCCACCTCGGGGGCCCGCCTGGTCGAGGTCGGGACCACCAACCGGACCCGGACCGCGGACTACGAACGGGCGGTGGCCGAGGCCGACGACCCCGGCCTCGTGCTGAAGGTCCACCAGTCCAACTACCGGATCACCGGCTTCACCGAGGCGGCAGCGGTCGAGGACCTCGTCGGCCTCGGACCGCCGTTGGCCGTCGACTTGGGCTCCGGCCTCCTCGACGCCGCCTGCCCGTGGCTCGACGGCGGTCCGCCCGCTTGGCTGCGGGACGAGCCCGGCGTGCGCCAGACCCTCGAGGCCGGTGCCGGCCTGGTCATGTTCTCGGGCGACAAGCTGCTGGGCGGGCCCCAGGCGGGGATCATCGCCGGGCGGGCGGACCTCGTCGCCGCCTGTACCAGCCATCCCCTGGCCCGGGCCCTGCGGCCGGGGGGTCTGGTCCTCGCCGCGCTGCAGGACACCGCCCTCGCCTACCTCGCCCGGCGCGGGCAGGACATCCCCCTCTGGCGCCTGGCAACCCGGTCCGTGGACGGGCTGTGGAACCGAGCGGAGGCCCTCGGCGCCGGCACCGTCGTGGAGACCGTCGCCGTGACGGGCGGCGGCACCCTCCCCGGCACCGAGATCCCCTCCGTGGGCGTGGCCCTGGACGGCGACCTCCGAGCCGGCCTGCGGGCCGCCGCCGTCCCCGTCATCGCCCGCGTGGTCGAGGACCGCACCGTGCTGGACCTGCGCACCGTCGAGCCGGACCAGGACCCGCTGGTCGCGGCCGCGGTCACCGCCCTCGCCGGCGGGGGGTGAGCGGGCCTGTACGTCGTCGCCACCGCCGGTCACGTCGACCATGGCAAGTCCACCCTGGTCGAGGCGCTCACCGGCACGGACCCGGACCGGTGGGCCGAGGAGAAGGCGCGGGGCCTGACCATCGACCTGGGGTTCGCCCACACCGAGATCGGCGACCTCGTCGTGTCGTTCGTGGACGTGCCCGGCCACGTGCGCTTCCTGGCCAACATGCTGGCCGGCGTCGGTGGCGTGGTGGCCTGCCTCTTCGTCGTCGACGCCCTCGAGGGTTGGAAGCCCCAGTCCGAGGAGCACTTGCGCATCCTGGAGCTGGTCGGGGTGGCTCACGGCGTGGTAGCCCTGACCAAAGTCGACCGGGCCGACTCGGATCTGGTCGCCCTGGCCCGACTGGAGTTGGCCGACCGCCTGACCGGGTCCTTCCTGGCCGACGCCGAGGTGGTGGACGTCGCCGCGCCGCGGCGCCAGGGCCTCGATGAGCTGCGGGCGGCGCTGGGCCGGACGCTGCGGGCGGCCCCCGCCGTCGCCGACACCGACCGACCCCGGCTCTGGGTCGACCGGGCCTTCGCCGCCCGGGGGGCGGGCACCATCGTGACCGGGACCCTGCTCGGCGGGGCGGTGGCCGTCGACGACCAGCTCGCCGTGCGCCCCGGCGGCCCGACCATCCGGGTGCGGGGCATCCAGGCCCACCACGCGGCCGTCGGCCGGGTGCCACCGGGCAGCCGGACGGCGCTGAACCTCGTCGGGGTCGAGCACGACGCCGTCGGCCGGGGCCAGGTCGTGGTCCGGGCCGACCAGTGGCACGAGACCAACGTCGTCGACGCCACCCTGCAGGTCCTCGCCGGCCTCGGCCATCGGGTCACCCGACGGGGGGCCTACATGGCCCACCTGGGCACCGCCGAGGAGGCGGTCCGCCTTCGTGTCCTGGGCGCCGATGGCATCGAGCCCGGGGCGGCGGGGCTCGTGCGCCTGCACCTCGCCACCGCCCTGCCACTGGTGCCCGGTGATCGCTTCGTCCTGCGGGAGTCCGGCCGGGGCGAGACCGTGGGGGGCGGCGAGATCCTGGACGTCGATCCGGTCCTACCCGCGACCCGGGCCCGCCCGGATCGCTCGGTGGACCGGATCGTGGCCGAGCGGTGCTGGGTGGAGGTGGACGAACTGGAGCGCCTGACCGGTGAGCGGCGACCGGCCGATATCGGGACCTGGGTCGTGGACCCCGACGCCTTGGAGAACGCTCGGGCTGCGCTGGCGGAGCGCATCGGGGCCGCGGGTGAGCTGGGCCTCGACGTGGCTCGCCTCGACGACCGGGAACGGGCGGTGATCGACACGCTGACCGACACGGTGGTCGAGGGCGGCCGGGCGCGGGCCGCCGACGCCGTCGACCCGTTGGCCGACCACCCGTTCGTGGCCGCACTGGCCGCCGCCCCGTTCGCCCCACCGCCGCCGGATGGGGTCGACCCGACCGAGCTCCGCGAGTTGGCCCGTCGCGGCCTTGTCGTGCAGGCGGACGGGATCTGGTTCGCGGCATCGGCGATCGACGAGGCCGCTGTGGTCGCCGCCGGACTGCTGACGGCTCAGCCCGACGGGTTCACGATGAGCGATCTGCGGGAGGCGCTGGGCACAAGTCGGAAGTACGCCGTCCCCCTGGCCACCCTGCTCGACGCCCGGGGCGTCACCCGCCGCCGTGACGACCTCCGCATCGCCGGCCCGAGGCTGCCGGAGGTCTGAACCGAGGCAGGAACGGGGGCGTGGGGTCGGGCCGCCGGTCGTCGGGGACACCTCTGCCCGTCCCGCCTCCGAATCCCACTACCCGTGGCCACCCGGCCAACTGGCTCCCGATGCTCCGGCCATGGGCGGAAGATCAGGAGCCAGAACGGTGACGGGGTGTGTCGGCCGGCCATCCGGTCACGGTGCGTGGCGAAAGGGACGAGCAGGCACCACCCGGCCGAGTCGGGAGGACCCGGCCCCCATCTCTGCCGTCGTTCCCCCAGCCCGACGGTGATGGGGTCAGCGGATCAGCAGCTCCTTGCGCTCCGCCTCGTTGCGGCCACCCCAGATGCCGTGGGGCTCACGGATCCCGAGGGCGTACTGCAGGCAGGGCTGCTTGACCGGACAGGACGAGCAGATCTCCTTCGCCCGTCGCTCCCGCTCCTGCTTCTCGTCCTTGCGTTCGAACTGGGGTGGCGGGAAGAACACCGCGGCCTGTGGACCCCGGCATGCCGCCTTCATCTGCCACTCCATGTCTGCGACATGTGCTGTCACGCTGGACCCCCTTCCAGGGAACGCGACCGTAGACCCGCCGATTTTGGCCGTAAAGGGGTCGGGCCGGATTTCCGCCGATTACTGAACCACGGTTCAGTACGACGACCGGCGGCTCACCCGCCTCCGAGCCCTAGTCGCGGCGGTGTTCCTTCGGCCGCCGCTCGGGGTCGGCCGACTCCACCTCCAGTACGAGGCCGTCGAGGCCCGCGACCACGACGGGCTCACCCGCGGCCAACGGCGTCGCCCGGTTGGTGCGGGCCCGCCAGAGGGCGTCCTGGACCCGCACGGTGCCATCCGGGGCGACGGCGGTCACCGCCTCGCCCGCCTCGCCGATCATCCATTCACGGCCGATCGTGGGCGTCGAGAAGCGGGTCCGCACCATCGTCGGCATGCCCGAGAGGACGGCGAACGCCAACGAGACGAAGACGCCGACAAGGGTGATCCAGGACAGGGTCGGGCCGTCGTAGAGGTAGAAGGTGCCGACGGCGAAGCCGACGAAGCCCACCCCCGTCCAGAAGCGCGGCACGCCGGTCTGGATGTCGACGCAGAACGCGCCCATGGCCAGGACGAGGAGTCCGACCGCCCATCCCCGGGCGGGCAGCACCGCCAGGCCGTAGCACCCGAACACGAACAGGCCGGCGGCCAGAACCCCCGCCACACCGACCCCAGCGGTGTACAGCTCGAAGATGATCAGGCCCAGACCCAGCACGAAGAACAGGTAGGCGACCGCGGGGCTGGCGGCCGTGTGGAACAGCTGCGAGCCGAGGGGCAACTGGCGGAAGCGGGTCTTGGTCACCGGCTCGACGTCACCGCCGTCGGCGACCTCGGTCTCGAAGCCCTCGAGGTCGTTGACGAAGAGGCCGACGGTCGGAGCCAGGCGGTCGGCGAGGCCCTCGTCCACCGCCACCTCGTCGTCCACCGAACGGTCGGCCAGTTCGCCGTCGAAGGCCTCGTCGAACGGCGGCTCGGGCAGACGGGGATCACCGACGTCGCCCAGGTCGGTCCCGGGTGCCATCCCGATCTCGTCGGCCACAGCGGCGATCTCTGCGGCCCCGCCATAGGCCCGCGAGCCGCTCGGGCCGATCCAGACCGCGACCGGCACGGTGGCCTCGGCGATCTGGGTGGCCAGTGCCGTGAGCTCCTCGTCGCTCACCACCGACCCCGGGCTGTTCAGCTGGAGCACCACCGCGACGGCGTCCTCGGCCTCGGCCTCGGCGAGGGAGGAGGAGATGAAGTCGACCAGCACGGGATCCAGGTAGCCGGCCGTCTCCAGCACGTCGACCTGGCCGGCGTCGGTGACAACTCGCGAGGCTTCGCTGTGCCCAGCATCGCCGGCGCCGGCGACCGAGATCATCGTCGATGCTGCCCCGCTCCGCGGCGCCGCCCCGCTGCTCGCCAGACCGTTCATGGCGAAGGCCCCGAGCAGCAACACAGCGCCGAGAACCGTCATCGCTAGCCTGCGCAACGCGAGCCTCCGGGAGGACTGGGGTTTGGATCCAGCGACGTTCTTCGCCGCTTCCCGCGTCATCATCGTTGCGGGCAAGGGCGGCGTGGGCAAGACGACGGTAACCGCCGCCCTCGCGCGCGCCGCCTCCCGACAGGGCTGTCGCGCCGTGATCGTGGAAGTCGAGGGCAAGTCGGGCCTGGCCAACATGTTCGGCGTCGAGGACCTCGGCTACGAGGAGGCGACCCTCGTCGAGGCCGGCGACCCGCCCGGAGCCGCCGACATCCGGGCCCGCACCCTCACGCCCGACGAGGCGATGCTCGAGTACCTCGAGAGCCACGGCCTCAGCCGCGTGGCCAAGCGCCTGGTCTCCTCGGGCGCCGTCGACACCCTGGCCACAGCAGCCCCCGGCATCAAGGACATCCTCGTGCTGGGCAAGGTCAAGCAGCTCGAGCGGGAGGTCGACGGCGCCCTGATCATCCTCGACGCGCCGGCGGCGGGCCACGCCATCACCTTCCTGCGGGCCGCCCGCAGCCTGCTCGACGCCGTGCGGGTGGGGCCGATCCACAACCAGGCCGCCGAGGTCATGGAGATGCTCACCGACACCGAACGGTGCCAGGTGGTGCTGGTCACCCTGCCCGAGGAGACCCCGGTCAACGAGCTGATCGAGACGGCCTACAACCTCGAGGACCAGGTCGGGGTGGCCCTCGGCCCGGTGGTGGTCAACGGGCTGTACCCGGACCGGCCCGGCCTGGCGGTGGACCCGGTGACCGCCGCCGCCGAGGCGGGGGTCAGCCTCCGGGAGGGTGAGGCCGATGCCCTGGCCGCGGCGGCCGACTTCCGCCGCCACCGGGTCCAGCTCCAGACCGAGCAGGTGGCCCGGCTCGCCGAGCAGCTCCCCCTGCCCCAATTGCGCTTGCCCTTCCTCTTCGGCGCCGAACTGGGCCCCACCGAACTGGACCTGCTGGCCGACTGCCTGGTCGAGCAGCTCGAGGCGGTGGTGGAGGCGTGACCACCCCCCGCGAGCTGGTCGGCCGCGCCGAGGTCATCATCTGCACGGGCTCGGGCGGGGTCGGCAAGACCACCGTGGCCGCCGTGCTCGCGATGGAGGGCGCGCGGCAAGGACGGAAGACCGCCGTGGTGACCATCGACCCGGCCAAGCGGCTGGCCGACGCCCTCGGCCTCGAGGGGCTGAGCAACGAGCCCGGCCTCATCGACGGGGACTGGCCCGGTGAGCTCTACGCCCTGATGCTCGACACCAAGACCACCTTCGACAACCTGGTGACCAAGTACGCGGCGAGCGAGGACCAGGCCGGGCGCATCCTGGACAACCGCTTCTACACGAACATCTCCTCGGCGCTGTCGGCCACCCAGGAGTTCATGGCGATGGAGAAGCTCTACGAGCTCCACGTCGAGTCCGACTTCGACCTGGTCGTCGTGGACACACCGCCGACCCGCAACGCCCTCGACTTCCTCGACGCTCCCGGCACCCTCACCCGCTTCCTGGACCACCCGCTCTACAAGGTGGTCATGACCCCGACCCGGGGGATCCTCAAGGTGGCCAGTTTGGCCGCCCAGGCCTTCCTCCGGACCGTCGCCAAGGTCGTCGGCTCGGAGGTCATCGAGGACGCGATCGCCTTCTTCCAGGCCTTCCAGGGCATGGAGGAGGGCTTCCGCAACCGCGCCCACCACGTCGATGAGCTTCTCACCGCCACCGTCACCCGCTTCGTCCTGGTGGCCTCCCCCCGGCGCGACACCCTCGAGGAGGCCGTGTTCTTCGCCGACGCCCTCGATGGCGCGGGCATCGAGATCAGCGCCCTCATCGTGAACCGGATGCATCCCCGGTTCGCGCCGAGCCTGGCCGAGGCCGCCCGGGAACGGGCCGAGAGCCTCGCGGGAACCGCCATCGGGGACCACTACGCCAACCTGGCCGACTTCCAGCTCATCGCCAGTCGGGAGGAACGCCACCTCGACGACCTCGTCGGCAAGGTCGGCGACGCCACTGTGGTCCGCGTCCCCTTCCTCCGCAGCGACGTCCACGACCTCGCCGGCCTCGAAGAGCTCGCTCGTTACATTGCTCCGCTCCGCTCCGCCGGCTCCGCCGATGCGGACGGTCCCTGAGAGCTGCTGCGCTCCGCTCCGCAGCATCGCGTGGCGCCGGAACCTCCTGGCGGTTCCCGCCGAGGTCCTCAGACCGAGTCGCTCGGGCCGCTCTGGGTGGCCAGAGCGGTGGCGGCCTCGGCGACGGTCTCGGTGACGGCCACGATCCGGTCGAAGCCCGTCGTGTGCAGCAGACGGGTGAGGGTGGGGCGACCGCAGGCCACGGCCACGTCACCACCGGCCTCCCGGGTCCGGCGGATGCCACCGATGAGCGCGCCCAGTCCCGCCGAGTCCATGAACGGGACATCGGACAGGTCGATGAGCAGATGGCGCGTGTCGGTCAGCTCGGCGAGGGTCTCGCGGAAGGTCCCGACGGTGTACGCGTCAAGCTCACCCTCCGGGCGGCACAGCGTGTAGTCGTCGCCCGCTTCGACGGTGATGGAGAGCAACGGTCCTCCGATGGTGGGCCGTGGGCAACGACCGATCGTAGCCACAGGCACCGGTCCGCCAACCCCCGGCTTCACCCGGCCACTGCGGCGCCGGTACGCTCCGCGGCCGTGCCCGTCGTGCTCCTGGCCACCGATGCCGATCGTCTCCACGACGAGGTGGACGCCGCCCTCGGCGACGACACCACGATCGTGCACCGGGTTCGTTCCGGCCGGGAGGTCGTCCCCGCCGTGAAGCGGCTCGACCCCGACCTGGTCGTGCTCGACCTCCAGATCGGCAACATGGGCGGCATGGCCACCTGCCTGTCCCTGCGCTCCGAGGAGGGCGCGGGCCGCCTCGAGCCCCGGTCGATCCTGATGCTGCTGGACCGCACCGCGGACGTGTTCCTGGCCCGGCGGGCCGACGCCGACGGTTGGCTGGTCAAGCCCCTCGACGCCTTCCGCATCCGGCGGGCCGCCGAGGCCCTGCTGGCCGGTGGCACCCACCACGAGGGCACCGCCGTGGCCGAGCCGGACGCGGCGGCCGGCGACGAGGACGAGGCCGTGCTCCGCGGGGCGGAGAACGCCGAGGCCGCGGAGGGCTGACCTCCACGCTCGAGTGACCGTCGACCGGGAGCACGCCCTCGCACTGGCCCGGGACCTGGCCGCCCGGGGTCACCTCATCGGCGCCGAGCGACGCCCCGCCGCCTCCGGGCCGCTCCACACCCACCGCGACCCCGGCACCGGCCGGGCAGTGGCCGACCTGGGCCTGGCCGGGCCGACCGAGGTCGACGACGCGGTGGACGTCGCCCGCGCCGCCCTCCCGGCCTGGCGGGCCCTCGCTCCGCACCGCCGAGCCGCCCTCCTCGACCGCTTGGCCGACCTGCTCGACGCCGAGCGGGCGGACGCGGCCGCGCTGACCGCGGTGGACAACGGCACGCCCGTGTCGGCCCTCGACCCCGGACGGGCCACCGCCCGCTGGGTCCGGTACTACGGGGGCTGGGTCGACAAGCTGGACGGGCGGGTACGCCCGGGGGCCGGGGGCGTCCTCGACTACGCCCTGCCCGAGCCCTACGGGGTGGTCGCCGCCGTCGTGCCGTGGAACGGGCCGATGATGGGAATGGGCCAGAAGGCGGCTCCCGCTCTGGCTGCCGGCAACACGGTCGTGGCCAAACCCCCGGAGATCGCGCCGTTCGGGGCGCTCCGGTTCGCCGAGCTGGCCCTCGAGGCGGGGTTCCCGCCCGGGGTGGTCAACGTCGTGGTCGGCGGCGCCGTCGCGGGAGCGGCGCTGGTCCGTCACCCGGGCGTGGACAAGATCACCTTCACGGGCGGGGCCGCCGCCGCCCAGGACGTGATGACCGGGGCGGCCGAGGCCCTGACCCCCGTCACCCTCGAGCTGGGGGGCAAGTCAGCCAACATCGTGTTCCCCGACGCCGACCTCGAGGTTGCGGCGACCAACGCGGGCCTCCTCGGCGCCGTGCTCCTCAGCAGCCAGGGCTGCGCCCTGCCCACCCGGCTGTTCATCCACGAGGCCGTCGCCGACGAGGTCCTGGAGCGCCTGGTCGTGCAGATCGACGCCGCCGTCGTCGGCGATCCCCTCGACCCGGCGACGCTCATGGGGCCGCTGGCCACTGAGGCGGCCCGGGACCGGGTTCTCGGCGTGGTGGCCGAGGCCGTGGCCCGGGGCGCCACGCTGCGCACGGGCGGACGGGCGCTGGGCGCTGGGCGCCGACGATCTGGGCGACGAGCTGAGCGGGGGCTGGTTCCTGGCCCCGACCGTCCTCACGGGGGTGACCGACGATCTCGACGTGGCCCGGCACGAGGTGTTCGGCCCCGTGCTCAGCGTCCTGAGCTTCACCGACGAGGACGAGGTCGTGGCCCGGGCCAACGCCCTGCCCTATGGCCTGGCCGCCTACGTGCACACCCGGGACCTCGCCCGGGCCCACCGGGTCGCCCGGGCCCTGGAGGTCGGCACGGTCACCGTGAACGGCTTCCCGAGCAACGCCCCGAACCTGCCCTTCGGCGGGGTCAAGCAGAGCGGCTTCGGCCGCGAAGGCGGCCCCGAGGGCCTCGCCGAGTTCTGGCGCCCCAAGAACATCCGGATCGGCGGCTGAGTCGGGAAGGCGGGATTTGAACCCGCGACCTCGTCGTCCCGAACGACGCGCGCTGCCAAGCTGCGCCACTTCCCGGTGGACCGACGAGCGTACCCGGCGGCGGCCGCCGCCGTCACCCGCGATCCCCCCCCGACGGTCGATGAGCCGGCCCCACCCGGCGGGGCCGAACCGCGCGCGATCCGTCAGGAGGTACGGGCCTCCACCAAGGCCTCGGCGATCTGCACCGCATTGACGGCCGCGCCCTTGCGGAGGTTGTCGCCGGTGACGAACAGGGCCAAACCGTTCTCCACGGTGGGGTCCACCCGCACCCGGCCGACCATCGTGGGATCGGTGCCGGTCGCGGCCAGCGGATTCGGGAGGTCGCTCAACACCACACCGGGCGCCGCGGCCAGCACCGCAGTGGCCCGGTCCGCCGACAACGGCCGGTCGAACGCCGCGTTGATCGAGAGGGAGTGCCCCGTGAACACGGGGACCCGAACGCAGGTGGCGAACACCGCGAGGTCGGGGAGGCCGAGGATCTTGCGGCTCTCGTTGCGCAGCTTGACCTCCTCGACCGTCTCCCCGGAGCCGTCGTCGACCGGGTCCCCGGCCTGCGGGATGACGTTGAAGGCGATCGTCGTGGGGAACACGACGGCGGGCGGGAAGTCGATGGCCCTGCCGTCGGTGATGAGGGCCGCGGACCGGTCGGCGCCCTTGCGGATCTGGTCCTCCAGCTCGGCGGTGCCGGCCAGGCCCGCGCCGCCGGCGGCCTGATAGGTGCTGATGACGAGGCGGCGGAGGCCGGCCTCGGCGTCCAGGGCCGCCAGCGGGGCCATGGCCACCATGGTCGTGCAGTTCGGGTTGGCCACGATCCCCTTGGGCAGGTCCGCCAGGGCGTGGGCGTTGACCTCGGGGACGACCAGCGGGACCTCCGGGTCCATGCGCCAGGCCGAGGAGTTGTCGACCACCGTCACCCCTGCGGCGGCGGCCACGGGCGCCAGCGCCCGGCTGGCGGTGGCGCCGGCGGAGAACAGCGCCAGGTCCAGGCCCGACCAGTCGGCGGCGGCCGCGTCCTCGACCGGCACCGCTTCACCCTGCCAGTCCATTGTGCGGCCCACCGAACGGGCCGAGGCGAAGAGGCGCAGGCGGTCGACCGGGAAGCCCCGCTCGGCCAGGATCTGGCGCATCATCTGTCCGACCTGACCCGTGGCTCCGACGATTCCGACGTCCATGGGCGTAGAGGCTACGAGGACCGGTCGACGGCAACGCCTGGATTCAGCCGGCGGAGGCCAGGTCGAAGGCGGTGTGGAGGGCCACGACGGCCCGCTCCAGGTCGTCCTCGGGGACCACGCAGCTGATCCGGATGGCGGAGGTCGAGATCATCTCGATGTTGACCCCCTCGCCGGCCAGCACCTCGAACATGGTGGCGGCCACCCCGGGGTTCGACTTCATGCCCGCCCCGACCAGGCTGACGCGGGCGATCTTGGTGTCCGGGACGACGCCGGTCGCGCCGATCTCGACCGCGATCTCCTCGGCGATGCGCTGGCCGTCGGCCAGGTCCTCGCGGGGCAGGGTGAACGAGATGTCGGTCACGCCGGCTTCGGACACGTTCTGCACGATCATGTCCACGTTGATGTCGGCGTCGGCCAGCGTGCGGAAGAGGCGGGCGGCGATGCCGGGGCGGTCGGGCACCCCACTCACGGTCAGCTTGGCCTCACTGTCGTCGTCGACGACGCCGGAGACGATGGCCTGTTCCATGGGGTCCTCCTCGGTGATCCAGGTTCCCGGCTCCCAGGTGAAGGCCGAGCGGACATGCAGACGCACCCCGTGGGTGCGGGCGAACTCGACCGAGCGCATGGCCGGCTTGGGGCAGCCCGAGGCACACATCTCGAGCATCTCGTCGAAGGTGATGTGGTCGATGCGGTGGGCCGAGGTCACCAGCCGGGGGTCGGCGGTGAAGACGCCCGACACGTCGGTGTAGAGCTCGCAGGCGTCGGCCCCGAGCGCCTGGGCCAGGGCCACGGCGGTGGTGTCCGAACCACCGCGACCCAGGAAGGTCACGTCGTGGTCGGTCGACACCCCCTGGGCGCCACCCACCACAGGCACGACGTCGCCCTCCAGGGCCTTGCGAAGACGGTCGGGGCGGATCTCGAGGATCTTGGCGTTGGTGTGCGCGGTGTCGGTGATGAACCCGGCCTGGCTGCCCGTGTAGGACTCGGCGGGCACGCCCTTCTCGTGCAGGGCCAGGCACATCAGCGCGGTGGCCTTGCGCTCGCCGGCGGTGATGAGCATGTCCATCTCCCGCCCGGCCCGGGACGAGCCCCCGACCTCGGAGGCGAGACGCAGGAGGTCGTCGGTCTCGTTGCCCATGGCGCTGACGACGAGCACGACCCGGTCACCCCGCCGGCGGGTCAGGGCGACGTGGTCAGCCACCGCGCGCATGCGCTCGGCGTCGGCCACCGACGTGCCCCCGAACTTCTGCACGACGAGGCCCACGTCCGCAACGCTACCGACGTAGGCCCGCGGACGGCCGCCCACTACGTTCATGGCCCGTATGGGCACCGAGAAGCGGCAACGGCAGAAGCAAGGGCATCGCCTCCAGCAGGAGGAACTGCGCAAGTGGGAGAAGCGCCAGGCCGGCCGCCGCCGCCTGATCCGCTACGGCGGCATCGCGGTCGTCGCCCTCGCCCTGCTGTTCGGCTACTCCCAGCTCACCGGTGACGACGAGGAGGCAGCCTCCTCGTCCACCGCACCCGCCCCCACGACCACGGCGCTGCCTGCCCCGACGCCCTGCCCCCCCGTCGACGGGGTCGACGAGTCGGTTCGGGCCTTCTCGGAGGCACCACCGACCTGCATCGACCCGACCAAGAGCTACACGGCGGTGTTCGACACGACCCAGGGGGAGATCCGGGTCGCCCTCGACACCCAGAACACGCCCGACACGGTGAACAACTTCGTCGTCCTCTCCCGGTACGGCTACTACGACGGGACCCCGGTCTTCCGGACCGACCCGTCGATCGGGATCATCCAGGGCGGTGGCCAGGACAACACGTCGGACCCCGGCTACACGATCCCCGACGAGGGCGACGGCTTCACCTACGAGGCGGGCCAGCTGGTCATGGCCCGGAGCGAGGCGCCGGACAGCGCCAGCGCCCAGTTCTTCTTCGTGGCCAACGACGCCGCTGAGAACCTGAACGCCGACGGCAGCTACGTCGTCTTCGGCGACACCGACGCCGCCGGCCTCGAGGTGGTGCGAGCCATCCTCGCCCTGGACGCGGGCGGCGCCCCCAGTGAGCCCGTCACCATCAACTCGGTCACCATCGAGGAGAGCTGACCCGACGGGTCAGTTCGTCGGGAGGGCCTCCAGGCCGACCTCGGTGCGTGCCCGGAACACCGCGACCGAGCCGACCCCCTCGATCCGCCAGGTGCCGTCGGGATCGCGGATCAGCGCGGTGGCGTCGTCGATGCCCACCACCAGCAGGTTCGCCGGGGCGAGCAGGAGCGTCCGGTGGGCCTTGTCCTCGGACCACTCGTTGTGGTGCGGGATGACCGCCAGGTCCGCGAGCAGGCCGAGGCCCACGGTGAAGGCGCCCCCGCGGGGGTCGACCATCGGGTCACACAGGACGCGAGCGGCCCCCGAGGCGGCGGCGACCACGGCCCCGTCCCGCCAGGCGGCGACCAGCGCGTCCCACACGGGGCTGTCCTTGACCACCGAGCGCAGGTGCATCGGCGAGCCACCGCTCAGGTAGAGGAACCGGGCGGCCCGGACCTGCTCGGCGACCGAGGGGTCCATGGCCTCACGCCGGGTGAGCAGGTCCAGGCCGACGACCCGGCCACCCAGTCCGTCGAAATGGGCCGTGGCGGCCTCCACCTCGCGCTGGGGGTGCTCGTAGGCGGCCGCGGTCGGCACCACCAGGACCTCGTCGCCGCCGCTGGCCGCCAGCAGGCCCCCGTCGAAGGCGCACCCGGCGGTGAAGGGCAGGCCGCCGACGAGGGCCAGCGGGCCGACCGTCCCGGTCACCGTGCCACCCGGTGGCGGGCGCGGCCCTCGACCAGCTCGGTCAGGGGCCACACGTAGCGGGGCATAGGGGTGCGGACCAGTTCGCTCATGACCAGATGAGCGTCGCGCACCAGCGCCGGGACGTCGCGATCGGGACGCCACCCAGCCAGCCGGCCGACGGCGGGGGCGACCAGCCGTTGCCCCCGGCCGCCGAAGCCGGGATCGGCGACCGGCTCCAGGAACACGAGGGCGCCGTCGGGCGCCAGGTGCTCCCGGGCCCGGTCCAGCGCCGCGGCCGGATCGGCCAGGCCGGTGAGGTGGAGGATGGACACGATGTGGTCGAAGAGGCCGTCACCGTCGTCGGTGACCACTTCGGCGGAGGCCGGGTAGAGCGGCAGGTGGCCGGGATCCCCGCCGAGGTCCAGCACCCGACCGCCCACGTCGCGCAGGAGGCGGCGGCGGTGCTCCTTGACCACCGTGCGGGCCCGCGGCGGCAGGGTCCGCAGGTACCCCCGGGGCAGCATCGAATCCGCGATTCCCATCGCCGGGGAACGTATCCGCCTCATCGACGCTGCGGAGCGGAGCAAGCTCACGCAGCAATGTGACGCCACAAGCTACCCGTCGGTAACATCGCCGCCCTTATGGAGATCACGCGTGTCGGTGTCATCGGGTCGGGGATCATGGGGGCGGGCATCGCCCAGGTGGCGGCCCAGGCCGGTTACGAGGTGGTCCTGCGCTCCCGCCAGCAGGCCACGGCCGACGCCACCCTGGCCTCGCTGGAGAAGGGCCTGAACCGCCTGGTCGAGAAGGGACGGATGGAAGAGGCCGACCGCGACGCCACCCTCGGGCGCATCACCGCCACCTCGGTGCTCAAGGACCTGGCCGACTGCGACCTGGTGATCGAGTCCGTCATCGAGGACCTGGACACCAAGAAGGCCCTGTTCGTCGAGCTCAACCAGGTCTGCCGCGACGACGCGATCCTGGCCACCAACACCTCGACCCTCGCCGTCATCGAGATGGCCGTCGAGGTCCACAACCCCAGCCGGGTGTGCGGGATCCACTTCTTCAACCCGGCGCCGGCGATGAACCTCGTCGAGGTCATCCGGCCGCTGACCGCCGCCGACGAGACCGTCGCCGCGGCGAAGGCGTTCGCCGAAGCCTGCGGCAAGGCCCCCGTCGAGGTGAAGGACCAGGCCGGGTTCATCGTGAACGCCCTGCTCTTCCCCTATCTGAACAACGCCGTGCGCCTGCTGGAGAACGGGACCGCCAGCCGCGAGGACATCGACACGGCCATGAAGGGCGGCTGCAACTTCCCGATGGGGCCCCTCGAGTTGCTGGACCTGGTCGGCCTCGACACCTCGGTGTCGATCCTGGACGCCCTCTACGACGAGTTCCGGGACCCGCACTACGCCGCCGTCCCCCTCCTGCGGCGCATGGTCGCCGCCGACCAGCTCGGCCGTAAGACCGGCCAGGGCTTCTACGAGTACTCCCGTTGACCTGACGTCCGGGTAGAACCCGGATGTGCCGATCGAGCCCGCGCCGTCACCCTGGGCGTTGCCCTCACCGGTGACGGCCGACGAGCGGGGAGTGGTCGGCATCGGAGCCGACCTGGCGCCGGGCACCCTGCTCGCCGCCTACCGGTCCGGCTTGTTCCCCATGCACGTCGACGGCGGGGCGTTGGCGTGGTGGTCCCCCGACCCGCGCGGCGTGCTCCCGCTCGACGGACTCAAGGTGTCCCGGTCACTCCGCAAGGCCGTCGGGCGGCTCGAGTTCAGCGTCGACCGGGACTTCGTCAGGGTCATCGCGGCCTGTGCCGACCCGTCCCGGCCCCACGGCTGGATCAATGCCGACATCCGGGACGCCTACACCCAACTCCACCGGCTCGGCTGGGCCCACAGCGTGGAGGCCTGGGAGGACGGCGAGCTGGTCGGTGGCCTCTACGGCGTGGCCGTCGGCGGCTTCTTCGCCGGCGAGTCCATGTTCCACCGCCGGCCCGATGCGTCGAAGGCGGCCTTGGTCCGCCTGGTCGAGGTCCTGCGCCTCGGCGGTGCCACCCTGCTCGACGTCCAGTGGACCACGCCCCACCTCGTCAGCCTGGGCGCGGTCGACCTCCCCCGGGCCGAGTATCTGCGCCGCCTCGGTGACGCCCTGGAGCACCCCCTGCCGGACGCATTCCAGCGCTGATCCCCCGCCGGGCGTGACACGGCCGGGCGCCACGCGGGACGATGGGGGGGTGACCACCGACGAGGCCCACCACGAGCGCGACCGCCCGTGGCTCATGCGGACCTACTCCGGCCACAGTTCGGCCGCCGCGTCCAACGCCCTGTACCGCCAGAACCTGGGCCAGGGCCAGACCGGGCTGTCGGTGGCCTTCGACCTGCCCACCCAGACCGGCTACGACCCCGACCACCCCCTGGCCCGGGGCGAGGTGGGCAAGGTGGGCGTGCCCGTGGCCCACCTGGGCCACATGCGCCAACTGCTGGACGGCATCCCCGTAGGCGAGATGAACACGTCCATGACGATCAACGCCACTGCCGCCTGGCTGCTCGGCCTCTACGTGGCCCACGCCGAGGAACACGGGGTCCCCAGCGAGGCGCTACGGGGCACGACCCAGAACGACATCGTCAAGGAATACCTGTCCCGGGGCACCTACATCTTCCCGCCCCTGCCCAGCCGTCGGCTGATCGTCGACATGGTCGCCTACTGCGCCGCCCACATCCCCAGGTGGAACCCGATCAACGTCTGCTCGTACCACCTGCAGGAGGCCGGGGCCACGCCGGTGCAGGAGATCGCCTACGCCATGGCCACCGCGGTCGGCGTCCTCGACGCCGTGCGCGAGTCGGGTCAGGTGGCCGAGGACGACTTCCCCGCCGTGGTGGGGTCGATCAGCTTCTTCGTCAACGCCGGGATCCGCTTCGTCGAGGAGACCTGCAAGCTGCGGGCGATGACCGAGCTGTGGGACCGGCTCTGCCTCGAGCGGTACGGGGTCCAGGACCCCAAGGCCCGGCGCTTCCGCTACGGCGTACAGGTCAACTCGCTGGGGCTGACCGAGGCCCAGCCCGAGAACAACGTCCAGCGCATCGTGCTCGAGGCCCTCGGTGTGACCCTCTCCAAGAACGCCCGGGCCCGGTCCATCCAGCTCCCGGCGTGGAACGAGGCCCTGGGGCTGCCCCGACCCTGGGACCAGCAGTGGTCCCTGCGCATCCAGCAGGTGTTGGCCTACGAGACCGACCTGCTCGAGTACGAGGACCTGTTCGACGGCTCCCACGTGGTCGAGGCTCGGACCAAGGAGCTGCTCGACGAGGCCACGGCCGAGCTCGACGACGTCCTGTCACTCGGCGGCGCCTTCGAGGCCATCGACGAGCTGAAGACCCGGTTGGTCGGCTCCCACGTCGAACGGATGCGCCGGATCGAGTCCGGTGACCTCACCGTGGTCGGGGTCAACGCCTACACCGAGACCGCCGAGTCGCCGCTCGGCGGGGCCGAGAGCATCCTGCGGGTCGACCCTGCCGTGCAGGACACCCAAGTCGCCGAGCTGGCCGAGTGGCGCAGCAACCGGGACGCCGACGCCGTGAAGCGGGCACTCGACGAGCTCGCCCGCGTGGCCGGCACCAGTGAGAACATCATGGACGCGACGATCGCCATGGCCCACGCCGGGGGCACGACGGGCGAGTGGGCCGAGACCCTGCGGGAGGCCTTCGGCGAGTACCGGGCCCCCACCGGCGTGGCCGGTGCCCGCGGTGGTGCCACCGACGCCCTCCGGGCCATCGCCACCGAGCTGCAGGCCCGCCCCGGTGGCCCGCCCCGCCTCCTGGTGGCCAAGCCGGGCCTCGACGGCCACTCCAACGGGGCCGAGCAGATCGCCGTTGCGGGCCGGGATGCCGGCTTCGAGGTCATCTATCAAGGCATCCGCCTGACCCCGGAGCAGATCGCCGCGGTCGCCCGGGACGAGGACGTGGACGTGATCGGGCTCTCCATCCTCTCGGGCAGCCACCTCGAGCTGGTGCCCGAGGTGCTGGGCCTGCTCCGGGAGGCCGGGGTGAAGGCCCCGGTCGTCGTGGGTGGGATCATCCCACCCGAGGACCAGCCCGTGCTCCTCGCGGCCGGGGTGGCGGCGGTGTACACGCCGAAGGACTTCGAGCTGGGCACCCTCATGGCCGAGCTGGCCGAGCTCACGCTGAGCGGTTCCCGGCCTTGATTCGAGCGCCGTCCGCGCCGATGGAGGACCAGGTGATTTTCGCGACAGAACAGGGTCAGGTGTTGATGATCGTCTTCGGGGCAATAGCGGCACTGGCGTCGATCCTCGCTGTCGCAGCGGTAGTCGTGCTGGTCCGGCGCCTGCGCCAGGCCACGGCCAAGCTCGACGAGGTCGCCTCGCGCGTGGACTCCTTGGAGGACGAGGAGAGTGGCCCCGCCCCGGCGGCCCCGCTGCCCGAGGCCTCGTCCAACACCCTGACCGACCACTCCACCGGCTTGTTCAGCCAGGAGTACTTCGACGTCGCCCTCGACGCCCGGCTCTCGGCGGCCCGCCGCCACCTCCGCCCCGTCGCGGTCGTGCTCATCGAGGTGGTCGAAGGCGTGGCCGACGGCAGCCCCCGCACGGCCGCCCCCCGCACGGTGGCCGACAGCATCAGCGCCACCATCCGCGATGCCGACACGGCCTGCCGCATGACCGATGGCCGCTTCGGCCTCGTGCTCGAGGACACCCCGGAGAACGGCGCCATCTGGACCGTCGAGCGCATCCGGCGCCACATCGCCGGGGTCAGCAGCGGCCTCACCCTCTGGGCCGGCGTGGCCTGCTACCCGGCCCATGCCTTCGACGCCGGCGAGATCCTGACCCAGGCCGACGCCGCCCTCGCCGCCGCGCGGGAGTGGCGCCAGGACCGCATCGAGGTCGCCACCACGCCGTAGGCGCCTCGGCCTCGTCCGCGGGAAGGTTCAGCCCGTTGGGCCGCAGGGAAACGATGGCAGGGATGGGGGCGTGCGGTCGCGCCGAGGGTCCTCCGGGGCAGAACCGCCGCCGAATCCCACTCCCCGTGACCACTCCTAATTCTGGCGCCTGATTCTGGGCCCATAGCCCCAGAATCGGGCGCCAGTACGACGTCGGCGGCCCGACGAGTCAGACCGCGGCAGGCTCCGGCTCGGGGTCGAGGGGTTCGGGCTCGATGTCCTCGACCTGGTGGGGCAGGAGGCCGGCGCCGCGGCTCATGCGCTCGGCGAGGAGGATGGGGACGAAGGTCAACGCGACGACCACGATGGCGGCCACGTTGGTGAGCGGTCGGTCGCGGGGCTTGAACAGGCTGCGGAAGATCCAGATGGGCAGTGTCTCCTGCCCAGGGCCGGTGGTGAAGAGGGTGACGATGACCTCGTCGAAGGACAGGGCGAACGCCAGCATCCCGCCGGCCAGCAGGGCGGTGCCGACCGTGGGCAGGAGCACGTGGCGCAGCGTCTGGACGCCGGAGGCGCCGAGGTCCTGGCTGGCCTCGACCACCGATCCCGAGGTCTGGTACAAACGGGCCAGGACGTTGTTGTAGACGACCACCACACAGAAGGTCCCGTGGCCGACCACGATCGTCCAGAAGGAGAAGGGCACGTCGGCGATGTTGATGGCGGACCGGATGGCGATGCCGGTGATGATCCCGGGCAGGGCCAGGGGCAGCACCAGGAAGACCGAGATGCTCTCCTTGCCGAAGAAGCGGAAGCGTCCCACCGCGGCGGCGGCCATGGACCCGAGGACCATGGCCGCCATCGCGGCCACCAGGGCCACCACGATGGACAGGCGCATCGCCTCCCAGAGCTCGGGCGTGTCGAGGGCCTGGCCGAACCACTTCGTGGTCAGGCCCGGCGGCGGGAAGGTGAAGGCCGCGTCCTGGGTGGTGAAGGCGTAGAGCACCACGATCAGGAGCGGGAAGTGCAGGAACATCAGGACCCCGACGACCGCGGCCTTGAGGCTCCAGTCGCCGACGCCGGACCGCATCACAGGTTCTCGAAGGCGCCGGCCCGACGGGCCAGCGCGAGGTAGATGACCATGATCACGATGGGCACGACACTGAATGCGGCGGCCAAGGGCAGGTTCCCGGCGGTGCCCTGGTAGGTGTAGATGCTCTCGCCGATCGACGGGCTGGAGTTCCCGATGACCGTCGGGATGATGTAGTCGCCGAGGGTCAGGGAGAACGTGAAGATCGATCCGGCGATCACCCCGGGCACCGCCAGCGGCCAGATCACCTTGCGGAAGGTCGTGCGGGGATGGGCCCCGAGGTCGCTGGAGGCGTCCTCCAGGGATCCCGGCACCCGTTCGAGCGCGGCGGTGACCGGCAGGATCATGTACGGCAGCCAGATGTAGAGGAAGACCAACCACTGGCCGAACGGCGAGACCGACAACCCCGAGCCACCGATGGTGGGCAGGTCGAGGATGCCATCGAGGATCCAGCCCAGGGCCAGGTGGTCGAAGAACCAGGTCATCACCCCCTCCTGGGCCAGGATCAGCTTCCAGGCGTAGACCCGCACCAGGTAGCTGGACCACAACGGCAGGAGCACCAAGACGAAGAGCACGGTGCGGGCCCGGCGACCGGCGCGCCGGGCCATGAAGTACGAGATCGGGTACGCCACCACGATCGCCCCGACGGTGACGGCGGCGGCCATGGCCACCGTGCGCAGGATGACGTCACGGTTGGCCGCGGTGAACAGGCTCTTCCAGGTGTCGAGGCTGATCGTCTCGTCGATGGTCCCACTGAAGTCGTCGAGCCGGTAGAAGCTCTGCCACAGCAGCGAGGCCAGTGACCCCAGGTAGAAGACCCCGAACCACAGCAACGGCGGAGCGAGCAGGAGGGTCAGCTTGACCCAGCGGTGCCGGTAGAAGAACCCCGACAGCCGGTGCCACACCGTTCGCGGCGCGGCCGAGCCGCCCACGGGGGCGGCGGGGGGTTCGACGGCGACAGCCACAGGAACGGAGAGGACCGGAGGGTGGGCCCGGGTCGGGCGGGGTGGCCCCCGCCCGACCCGTGGTCACCGAACGGTCAGTTGCCGCCCATGATGGCGAGGTAGTCCTCGGCCCAGGTGGAGTACGGGATGCACTCGCCCCCGTCACCGAAGCAGTCGGCCTCAGGTGTCTTCCAGAAGGAGATCTGGTCGAAGTTGTCGACACCGTTGTACGCACAGCCCTCGTCGGTGAGGAGCTCGTTGCCCTCACAGGCGGCGAGCACGGCCGGCACCGAGCCGAACCACGAGGCCACATCCCCCTGCACCGTGGGATCGAGGGAGTGCTCCATCCACAGGTAGGCGCAGTTGGGGTGCGGCGCGTTGGTGGCCAACATCGTGGTGTCGGCCCAACCCGTCGAGCCCTCCTCGGGGATCACGCTGGCGATGGGCTGCTCGTCGAGCTGCAGGAGCCCGACCTGGAACGGCCACGAGCTGCCGGCCGCCGTGCCCTCGCTGGTGAAGTCCTCGACCTGGACCGTGTAGTCGTGCCAGTAGCGCTGGACCAGCGGCTGCTGGTTCCGCAGCACCTCGAGGGCCGCGTCGTACTGCTCCTGGTTCAGGGCGTACGGGTCCTCGATGCCCAGCTCGGGCTGGGTGGCCTTCACGTACAGGGCGGCGAGGGCGATGTGGATCGGACCGTCGTACTGCTGCACGCGACCGGCGTTGGTCTCACCGTCGGGGAGGTCCTGCTCCTCGAAGATCACGCTCCACGACGTCGGCGCCTCGGGGAAGACATCGGTGTTGTACATGAGCACGTCGGAGCCCCACGTGTAGGGCACGCCATAGCGGACGCCGTCGACCGTGTACCACGGGGCGTCCTGCAGTCGCGGGTCGACTTCGGCGTAGCCCGGGACCAGGTCGGTGTTCACCGGTTGGACCGTCTCCCCGGCGATGAGGCGCAGGCTGGCGTCGCCGGAGGCGGTGACCAGGTCGTACTCGTCGCTGTTGGTCATCAGCGACACCATCTCGTCGGACGTGCCGGCCGGCGTGACCTCGACCTCGCATCCGGTCTCCTCCTCGAAGCCGGTGACCCAGTCGTAGTTCTCGTCGGTGGAGCCGTCTTCGATGTAGCCGGGCCAGGCGACGATGTTGAGCGCTCCCTCCCCCTCACCGACCTCGGTGGGCAGATCGGAGGTGTCCGCCGTGGACTCCTCCCCCCCGTCGTCCCCCCCGTCGTCCCCGCCGTCGTCGCCGCACGCGGCGGCGAGCAGACCGAGGATCGCCAGGAAGGCGATCAGCAACCGGTAGTGCTTCATGTGTTCTCCCCTTGGTCGTCACCCGAACGGATCGGGTGGTTGTACGCCTGGCCCCACAAGGCCCGCATGCGGCGGCCCTTGGTGGCCAACACCTCTCCCGAGGTGGTGGCGAGGTTCTGCTCGACGACGGTCAGATCCTGACCGTCGTCGAGCGAGAGCAGGTAACGGGTGTGCGGGCCGAGGTAGACGACATCGCGCACCACCCCGTCGGCCGCACACTCCGAGGACCCGGGGCTGGTGCCCGGATCGACAAGCCGGATCCGCTCCGGGCGCACGGTGAAGGCGGCGGGCGAGCCGGTCAGCGACCGAGCGGCCTCCCCGGTCACGACGTTGGAGACCCCGACGAAGCCGGCCACGAAGGTGGTCAGCGGGAACTCGTAGACCTCCGCGGGCGTGCCCACCTGCTCGACCCGTCCCTTGTCGAACACCGCCAGGCGGTCGCTCATGGTGAGCGCCTCCTCCTGGTCGTGGGTGACGTAGACGAAGCTGATCCCCACCTCCTGCTGGATGGCCTTCAGCTCCACCTGCATGGCCTGCCGCAGCTTGAGGTCCAGGGCCCCGAGGGGCTCGTCCAACAGCAGGAGCCGGGGGCGCACCACCAGGGCGCGGGCGAGGGCCACCCGCTGGCGCTGCCCGCCGGAGAGCTCCGCGGGCTTGCGGGTGCCCAGCCCCCCGAGCTGGACCAGCTCGAGGGCCTCGTCCACCCGCCGCCGGCGCTCGGCCTTGTCCACCTTGCGCACCAGCAGGCCGTACCCGACGTTCTCGGCCACGGTCATGTGCGGGAACAGGGCGTAGTCCTGGAAGACCGTGTTCACGTCCCGCTCGTGGGGGGCCCGACGGTTGACCTCCTCGCCGTGCAGGCGGACGCTGCCCGCAGTCGGGGTCTCGAAGCCGGCGATGAGGCGGAGGCAGGTGGTCTTGCCCGAGCCCGACGGGCCGAGCATCGAGAAGAACTCGCCGTCGGCGACCAGGAGGTCGACATCGTCCACCGCGGTGAAGGCGCCGAAGCGCTTGGTCACGCCCGCCAGTTCGACCGCGGCAAGGCCACCGTCGTCCCCCACCACGGGCCGGTCGACGACCGGTTCCACCACGTCGGCCACAGGCCTCCCCTCCGGGTTGGTTCAAGCTAGCGGACCCTCCCCGCCCGGGTGACCGGCGACCGACCGGGGCAGGAGTCCTATGCTCGCCGTCCTCAGCTCCAGACGCAGGGGGATCAGACCGTGGCCGAGCAGAACTTCATCGGGGGACAGTGGGTCGACCCGCAGGGCGGGGCCACCGACGCGGTGATCGACCCGGCGACCGGCCAGGAGATGGCCCGCGCGGCGTCCAGCGAGGCCGCCGACGTGGACGCCGCGGTGCAGGCCGCCGCCAACGCGTTCGTCGAGTGGGGGGCGACCACCCCCGCCGACCGCAGCGCCGCCCTCCTCGCACTAGCCGACGGGCTGGAGGCGGAGGCCGAAGCCCTCGGGGCGCTCGAGTCCCAGAACGTGGGCAAGCCCATCAACACCATGGGCGACGAGATGGCGATGGCCGTCGACCACATCCGGTACTTCGCCGCGGGGGCCCGCAACCTGGACAGTCGTGCCGCCGGGGAGTACCTGGCCGGCTACACCTCGATGCTGCGCCGGGACCCCCTGGGTGTGGTGGCCTCGATCACGCCGTGGAACTACCCGCTGATGATGGCCGTCTGGAAGATCGGCCCGGCCCTGGCGGCGGGCAACACCGTCGTGCTGAAGCCGTCCGAGCTCACGCCGCTGACCTCCCTGCGCATGGCCGAGCTGGCCGCCGACGTCTTCCCCGCCGGCGTCCTCAACGTGGTCACCGGCCAGGGCGAGACGGCCGGCGCGGCCCTGGTCGAGCACCCCCTCGTGCGCATGGTCTCCCTCACCGGTGACGTGGCCACGGGCAAGCTCATCGCGGCCAACGCTGCGCCCTCACTGACCCGGGTCCACCTCGAGCTGGGGGGCAAGGCCCCCGTGCTGGTCTTCGACGACGCCGACCTGGACGCCGTGATCCAGGCCGTCACGATCGGGGCGTACTTCAACGCCGGCCAGGACTGCACCGCGGCCTGCCGGGTCGTGGCCGGCCCCGGCCTCTACGACGACCTCGTGACCGGCCTGGCCGATGCCGCCGGGAGCATCCCGGTGGGCGATCCCTCCGACGAGTCGGTCGACCTCGGCCCCGTGGTGTCCGAGGGCCAGCGGACCCGCGTGGCCGGCATGGTCGACACTGCCCGCGAGCAGGGGGGCGAGGTGGTCAGCGGGGGCGCCGCGCTGGACCGGGACGGCTGGTTCTACGCCCCGACCGTCGTCGCCGGCGTGGACCAGGAGGCCGAGATCGTCCAGCGCGAGGTCTTCGGCCCCGTCGTCAGCGTGCAGCGCTTCGCCGATGAGGAGCAGGCCATCGCCTGGGCCAACGGCGTGGACTACGGCCTGGCCGCCAGCGTCTGGACCCGCGACGTGGGCCGGGCCATGCGGCTGTCCAAGGCCCTCCAGTTCGGCACCGTGTGGGTCAACGACCACATCCCGTTGGTGCCCGAGATGCCCCACGGCGGCTTCAAGCAGTCCGGCTACGGCAAGGACATGTCGATCTACAGCATCGAGTCCTACACCGAGCTCAAGCACGTCATGATCAGCCACTCGTAGGGCCCGGCGAACCGAAACCGAGGCAACCAACGGGGGCGTGGGGTCCGCGCCGAAGGTCGTCGGGGGCGGAAACGCCCCCGAATCCCACGCCTCGTGGTCACTCCCCCTTCTGGCGCCCGATTTCCCGGTCATAGGCCCGAAATCAGACGCCAGTAAACGTAGGTCGTGGTGAACGGGTCGATTCGGGCCCATTCCGCCACGGAGGGTGGCCGTTCGTGCCCCGACGACCGGCGGCGGCACCCTACGCCCCCATCCCTGCCATCGGTGTCGGTCCCCGCAGCCCTACGACTCGTCGTCGGCCTCCAGCTCGGCCAACACTTCGGCCTGGTCGGCGGCGAGGGGGCGGCCGGCCCAGCGGATGTGGCCGGGGGTGGCGCTGAGCTTGGCGATGAGGCCCTGCATGGGGGTGCCGTCGACCTCGACGATGGTGTCGCGGGCGGCGATGTGGGGGTCCACGGCCAGGTCGGCCATGTCATAGACGGGGGCGCAGGCGGCGTGGGCCTCCTCGAACGCCGCGATGACCTCCTCGGCGGTGCGCTCGGCGATCCAGTCGGCGACCCACCGGTCCAGCTCGACGCGGTGCTCGACGCGGCCCTCGAAGCTCCACAGCCGCTCGTCGTCACCGTGGCCGATGAGGTCGAGCACCCGGCGGGCGACCGACTCGGCCGAGGTCGACACCGCCACCCAGGTCCCGTCGGAACAGCGGTAGGTGTTGCGGGGCACGGTGTAGGGCAGCTGCGCCCCCATGCGGGGCTGCAGCTCGCCGGCCACGGCGTAGAGCGACGGCAGGGGACCCATGAGCTGGAACAGGGACTCGAGCAGGCTGACGTCGACGACCTGACCGACGCCTGAGTGCAGCGCGACCATCGTGGCGAAGGCGGCCACGATCCCGGTCACCTCGTCGGCCAGGGCGATCGGGGGCAGAAGGGGCGCCCCGTCGGGCTCGCCGTTGATGGCCGCCAGGCCCGACATGGCCTCCGCCAATGTGGCGAACCCGGGTCGCGCCGCGTACGGGCCGTCCTGGCCGAAGCCGGTCACGCGGGTGATGACCAGGTCGGGATTGCGGGCCAGGAGCACGTCGGGGCCCAGGCCGAGACGCTCGAGGGTGCCCGGTCGGAAGTTCTCCACCAGGACGTCGGCCCCGTCGAGCAGGGCCAGCATCGTCTCCCGGCCTTCGTCGGCCTTCAGGTCCAGGACGATGGTCCGCTTCCCACGGCCCAGCAGCTTCCAGAAGAGGGTGACGCCGTCGCGGGGGTCCCGCCACCCCAGCGACCGGGTGGTGTCACCCGTGTCCGGACGCTCGACCTTGACCACGTCCGCGCCGAAATCGGCGAGGTACCGGGCACAGCCCGGACCGGCCAGGACGGTGGAGCAGTCCACGACCCGCAAGCCGTCCAGTGCCTGGCGGCCGGGGGTGGCGCTCATCCCGCTCCCCCGGCGGCGATGCTGGCCTCCAAGGGGGCGCCGTCGACGCCGAGCGCGACGCACAGCGCCCTCCGGTCACCGGCAGCCCACGAGTCCAGCGTGGGCACGACCTCGACGAAAGCCAGCTCGGTGCCCGGTCCGGCCGGCTCACCGGTGTAGCCGGCGAAACGCTGGGCGCACGCCGTTGCGGCCCGCTGCCGCAGGACCTCGACGCCGGGGTAGCGGGCCGCCGACAGCTCAACGGTCCCGTAGACCTCGGCCTGGTGCGGGTCGGTGCAGGCCCGCCGCCGCACCCGGATGTCCTGGTTGCGGCCGAGGCCCCTGAAGCAGTCGCCGGGCGCCAGGTCGTACAGGCTCGCGGGCGGGGCCGCCGCCTGGGTCACGGGCACGGTCGTCACCGCCGGCTCGTCCTCGTCGTCGCCGCGGCAGGACACCGTCGCCAGGATCACGGCCAGCGCGAGAAACGCGACGCCCGACCCCCTCACCCGCCGGGGGCCTCGCTCGCCCGCACCGAGCCCTCCAGCGGGCCGTCGGCCAGGGCCACGGCACAGGTCACCCCGCGCTCGCCCAGCTCCCAAGCCAGGGCGTCGGGGGCATAGGGGACGATGAGCAGGCCCGAGGAGTCCTGATCCACGCCGACGTACACGGCGAAGCGCTCCTCGCAGCCGTTACCTGCCCGCGTGGCGACCGCTGTGGCACCGGGGAAGGCGGCCTCCTCGGGGTCCAGTTCGAAGGTGGCGAACACCTCCAGGTCGTGCGGACGCCGGCAGGGCACGGCCGGCACCGACTCGACGTCGGGGCTGGCCGGACGGTCGAAGCAGTCGCCTACGGCCAGGTCGAGCCGGAACGGCTCGGCGCTCAGACCGGTCGGCGTCCCTCCGTCGTCACCCGTGCACGCCGTCGCCCACAGGGCGACGACGCACAAGAGGGCTCCGACACGGCGCCGATCAGAGATGAGCACCCGGCGCGGAGCCGACGATCAGACGTCGGTGCCCTCGGCCGAACCCTCGAGGTCGGAGCCGTCGGTGGTGCCGTCGATGACACAGATCACCGTGCGGTCCCCGGCGTCCCAGCTCTCCTCGGAGGGCACGATCCCATTGGCGAGGTAGATCGACTCGGCGTAGGGGATCCCCACGTACTCCTCGAAGCGGTCGCCCTGGCAGCCCTCGGCGCCGTCGGTCTGGATCTCGTCGGTGCCCGGGAAGTCGTCACCGTCGATGTCGAACTGGGCGAAGGCCTCTGCGGTGTGCACCTCGTCGCAGTCCACCGTCTCGATGTCACCGATCGAGCCCGTGAGGTCGTCGTTCGTGCACTCCCCGGCCTCGAAGTCGTTGGCGGGCGTGCCGCAGGCGGTCAGGGCCACACCGGCCAGCGCCAACCCGGCCACCAACACCCAGCGTCGAACGTGCATCTACCCCTACCTCCGTCGATCCTGCGAACGCCCGACCCTACTCGGCGCCGACCACCAGGCAGCGGTCCTCCAGGGCGCCGAATGCGTAGTCGACGTAGGCCCCGCCGAACATCGCCCGGGTCTTGTCGGCCCACGCCAGCGCCGCGGGTGCCGAGGCCCGGCGGTGGACCTGCAGGACCCCTCGCTCGAAGACCCGGTACTCGGCCCAGGCCCCCGGGAAGTCCTTCACGCAGGCCACCTCCACCCATGGCACGGCGCCGGTCGCGGTGATGCGGCGGACCCGGTTGCGGTGCGTGTGACCGGCGAAGTAGCCGACGATGGCCGGGCGCCGGGCGACCACCTCGACGAGGCGCTCGGAGTCGTCGGGGTTGATCCCGAAGTACGACTCGGGCCGGTGGTTGGAGTCCGGGCTCCAGACGTGGTGATGGCCGAACACCAGGACGGGGCGATCGGCGGAGGCGGCGAGGGCGTCCAACCACTCGAGTTGGTCGGCCGGGACCCGGCCGGGGGTGTCGGTGGGGATGACCGTGTCGAGCACGGCCAGGACCACTCCGGGTAGGACATGGGCCACCGGGGCGTCCGCGGCGAACGTCTCCCCCGCGTAGGCGTCGTGGTTCCCACGGACGGCCAGCAGGCGATCACCGAACGCCGTGCCGTAGTGGGCCAGGAAGGCGTCGTACTCCTCCTGGATCCCGTGGGTGGTCAGGTCGCCCTTGGCCACCACGACGTCGGGGGCGATGGTCTCGATGTCGGCGATCACCGCCCGGTTCATGACTTCGGGATACGGGTCGTCGCCGGGCTCGGTGGAGAACGTCGGTCCGTCGTCGTAGCTCTCGAGGACCCCACACACGGTCTCGCCGAAGTGGACGTCGTTGACCGTGGCGAAGGTGGCCAAGCGCTCGCCGAGGTGGGGGAAGGTGCGGAACTCGTGGCCGTCGTAGGCGTAGTCGGTGTCGGGGGCCAGGGCCCCGTAGACCCGGACGTCGGCACCGACGTGGACGACCGCTTCGTCGTCGGCGACCGAGGTCAGCTCGGGGAGCACGGGGGCCTCAGGGCCGGGCGCGACCGGTGGGCACCGGCTTGATCCACCAGCGCCCCGAGAAGCGCCAGCGGGGACCGGCCTCGGCAGCGCCCCCCGGCGCAGCCCGGGGCCACGACAGCTCCAGCGCGGCCACGATCGCCGCCGCCTCTTCTTCGGAAGGCGCAGGGCTGATCGCTACGAGCGGCTTAGTCACGGCTCACCAACGGTCGACTCCCGGGGCAACGCCCCGGCCAGCAGTGAGGCTGCGGACTCGGCAGCGAAGCAGCGCTTCCGACGTTCGCCGATAGCTGCCGTAGGCAGCAGGAGCCGCGCAGGCGGCGACGAGCAACACGGTCACAATGGCACGTTGCCGTGCTTGCGCTTGGGGAGCTCTTCGCGCTTGGAGCGCAGCATCTCCAGGCCCGCGACCAGCTTGATGCGGGTCTCGGCGGGGTCGATGACGTCGTCGACGTAGCCGCGCTCGGCGGCCACATAGGGGTTGGCGTAGCGCTCGACGTACTCGTCGACCAGCTCGGTGCGGCGAGCCGCGGGATCGGCGGCGCCCTCGAGCTCCCGCCGGTAGACGATGTTGACCGCACCCTCCGGGCCCATCACCGCCAGCTCAGCCGACGGCCAGGCGAAGGCGAGGTCGGCGCCGATGGACTTGGAGTTCATGACGACGTAGGCGCCGCCGTAAGCCTTGCGGGTGATGATCTGGATGCGGGGCACGGTGGCCTCGCAGTAGGCGTACAGCAGCTTGGCCCCGTGGCGGATGATGCCGCCGTACTCCTGGTCCACGCCGGGCAGGAAGCCGGGCACGTCCACGAAGGTGACCAGGGGGATGTTGAAGGCGTCGCAGGTCCGCACGAAGCGGGCGGCCTTCTCCGAGGACTCGATGTCGAGGATGCCCGCCAGGATCTGGGGCTGGTTGCCCACGATGCCGACCGGGTGGCCGTCGATGCGGCCGAAGCCGCAGGTGATGCTCTGGGCCCAGTGCGGGAAGTACTCGAAGTACTCCCCGTCGTCGACCACCGCCTCAATCACCCGGTGCATGTCGTAGGGCATGTTCGAGCTGGCGGGGATGACCTCGTTCAGCTCAGGGCACAGGCGGTCGGGGTCGTCGGTGGATTCGAAGTGCGGCGGCTCCTCCAGGTTGTTGGAGGGCAGGAAGGAGAGCAGGAATCGGACGTTGTCGAGGCAGGCCTTCTCGTCGTTGGCCACGAAGGTCGCCACACCGGACTTGGAGGCGTGACTCTGGGCGCCGCCCAGCTCCTCGAGGGTGACCTCCTCGCCCGTCACCGTCTTCACCACGTCGGGGCCGGTGATGAACATGTGGCTGGTCTCGCGGACCATGAAGATGAAGTCGGTCATGGCCGGGCTGTACACCGCGCCACCGGCACAGGGCCCGAGGACGACGCTGATCTGCGGGGTGACCCCCGAGGCCTGGACGTTGCGCCAGAAGATGCCGCCGTAGGAGGCGAGGCTGACCACACCCTCCTGGATGCGGGCGCCGGCGCCGTCGTTGAGGCCGATCACCGGGGCCCCGACCGAGAGGGCCAGATCCATGAGCTTGTGGATCTTCTCGGCGAAGACCTCACCCAGCGCCCCGCCGTAGACGGTGAAGTCCTGGGAGAAGACGAAGACCTTCCGACCGTCGATCGTCCCCCACCCGGTGATGACCCCGTCGGTGTAGGGACGGTCTTCCAGACCCGCCGCGGTCGAGCGGTGACGGGCCAGCTGGTCGAGCTCGTGGAAGGAGCCGTCGTCGAGCAGGTACTCGACCCGCTCGCGTGCCAGGAGCTTGCCCTTGGCGTGCTGGCGCTCGACGGAGCGCTCGGAACCGGCGTGGACGGCTGCCTCACGGCGCTTCGCCAGCTCGTCCAGCCGCTCCCGCATCGGGTGTTCGGTCACGCCAGGAGCGTAAGCGCTGGCCTTCGGACTGCGGAAACGCCTCTAGGGTCCGCCGTCGTGACCGGTGAGGGGATCAGGTACGCCAAGGTGGGCGAGGTCCACGTCGCCCACGCCACCCGGGGCGAGGGCCCGCTGACCGCAATGGAGGCAATAGGGGGCGGCTTCCGCCCCCTATTGCCTCCGACGACCACTCGTTCCCCTGCCCGACGGCCTGCGGGCCCCAAACCAGCCATTGCCCGTCCCCACGCCCCCATCCCTGCCTCGGTGTCGTTCCCCCAGCCCGAGGACGGGTACCTGCCGTCGGTTGCCCCGGCGGGAGGGCTCAGGCGTCCTTTTCGTAGGGGAAGCCCAGGTCGGGGGCGGTGACAAGGGGGTGGAAGGGGATGCCGGCGGCCGCGGCCAGGTCCCCGCAGGTCCCGCCGCGGTCGACCACGGGGAGGATCAGGACAGGGTCGGCGCCCAGCTCACGGACCACCTCGGCGGCCTCCATGGGGGAGGTGCCCCGGGTGACGGCGTCTTCGGTGATGACGACCTTGTCGCCCGGAACCAGGGCGCCGGCCAGGCGACCGGCGACGCCGTGGTCCTTGGCCTCCTTGCGGATCGTGAAGCTGCGCAGGTCCCGGCCGCGGGTCGCGGCCACGGCGGCGACGCCGTAGGCGACGGGGTCGGCCCCGACGGTCAGCCCGCCGATGGCGGTCACGTCCTCGGAGATGGCCGCCAGGGCCAGCTCGGCCACCAGCAGGATCCCCTCGGCCCGACAACAGGTCTGCTTGGCGTCCAGGAACCAGCTGCTCCGCTTGCCGGACTTCAAGGTGAAATCCCCCCGCTGCACCGAGTGTTCCAGGAGGTGCTCGATCAGGAGCGCCTTGGGGTCGCTCACCCGGCGGTGACCTCGCCGATGGCCCGGGCCGCGTGGCCGCGCTCGGCCAGGAGGGCGATGGTGCGGTCGGCGTCAGCGGGCGCGACGACCAACACCATGCCGATGCCCAGGTTGAAGACCTTGGCCATCTCTTCGTCGCTCACGCCGCCTAGGTCCTGGATGCGTCCGAAGATCGGCGGCACGTCCCACGTGGACGGGTCCAGCCGGTGGCCGACGGCGTCGGGCAGAGCGCGGGGCAGGTTGCCCGGGATCCCGCCGCCGGTGATGTGGGCCACACCCCGCACGTCGACCTCGGCGAGGGTGTCGACCACGGCCGGGGCGTAGATCACCGAAGGCAGCAACAGGTCATCGGCCACCTCGTCGAGCGACAGGCCGGCGACCTCCAGCAGGACCCGGCGGGCCAGCGAATACCCGTTGCTGCGCAGACCGGGCGAGGGCAGGCCGATGAGCAGGTCCCCGGGCCGGGCCTGGTCACCGGTGATGAGGCGGTCCCGCTCGACGACCCCGACGGCGAAACCGGCCACGTCGATGCGATCGGGGTCCATGGCGCCGGGGTGCTCGGCCATCTCCCCGCCGATGAGCGCGCACCGGGCCTGGCGGCAGCCCTCGGCGATGCCGCCCACGACCTGCTCCACGACGTCGGGGTTCAGGGCGCCGACCGCCAGGTAGTCGAGCAGGAACAGCGGCTCGGCCCCCTGGCACACCAGGTCGTCGACCACCATCGCCACCAGGTCGATGCCGATCGTGTCGTACCGACCGGTCGCCTCGGCCACCAGCAGCTTGGTGCCCACGCCGTCGGTGGAGGACACGAGCACCGGCCGGGTGAAGCGGGCGGTGTCGAGCGCGAAGGGGGCCCCGAACCCGCCGACGTCGGTCAGGACCGACTCGGTGAACGTGGAGCGAACCGCGGGCCCGATGCGGCGGACCGCCTCCTCCCCTGCGTCGATGTCGACCCCGGCGGCCGCGTAGCTCTCCCCCAAGAGGGACCTACTCCTCGCGGGCGAGGTCGGCGGGGAGGCGGTGGTCCTCGTCGTCGAGCAAGCGGGGGGCGGCGACCCTGGTCTCGGTGACCTCGTCGCCCTGTTCCAGAACGCCCTTGTGGAGGTTCTCGGGGATGGCGACCGGGTACTCGCCGGTCAGGCAGGCGTTGCAGAAGCCGGCGCCGACGGTCCCGGTGGCCGCCACGAGGCGGTCCAGCTCCAGGTAGGCGAGGGTGTCGACCCCCAGATATTCCTGGATCTCGGCGACGCTCAGGTTGGCGGCCAGCAGCTCGCCCCGGGTGCCGGTGTCCATGCCGTAGAAGCAGGGCCAGCGGTAGGGCGGGGAGGAGACCCGCAGGTGGACCTCGGTGGCCCCGGCCTCCCGCAGCATCTTGACCATGGCCCGGGTCGTGGTGCCCCGCACGATGGAGTCGTCGACCACCACCAGGCGCTGGCCGTCGATGGCGTCACGCAGCGGGTTCAGCTTCATGCGCACGCCCAGCGCCCGCATCTCCTGGCTGGGGGCGATGAAGGTGCGGCCGATGTAGCGGTTCTTGACCAGGCCCTGGCCGTAGGGGATGCCGCTGTAGTGGGAGTAGCCCTCCGCCGCGGGCAGGCCCGACTCGGGCACGCCCATGACCAGGTCGACCTCGACGGGGGCCTGGGCGGCGAGCTGCTCGCCCATCCGCACCCGGGCGGCGTGCACGCTCTGGCCGTAGAGGCGGGTGTCGGGCCGGGCGAAGTACACGAACTCGAACAGGCAGAGCTTGGGGTTCAACCGCTCCTCGTCGAAGGGCTTCATCGACCGGACACCGGTGGCGTCGATGACGACCATCTCGCCCGGGTCCAGCTCCCGGACGAAGTGGGCGCCGACCACGTCGAGGGCGGGCGACTCCGACGCCAGGACCCAGCCGGACTCGAGCCGCCCGAGGCAGAGGGGGCGGAAGCCGTTGGGGTCGCGCACACCGACGATGTGGCCCTCGTCCATCGCCACCATCGAGAAGGCACCCTCGAGGCGGGGCAGGACCTTCAGCAGCGCCCGCTCGAGGCCTCGGCCGTCGCTGCGCTCGTCACTGGAGGCGGGCAGCTCCCGCTGGACCATCTCGGCCACCAGGTCGCTGTCGCTGGTGACGGTGCCGGGGAGCATCCCGGCGTCGACCGCCAGCTCCTCGGTGTTCACCAGGTTGCCGTTGTGGCCGAGGGCGAACTGACCGGCCGGGGCGTCCCGGAAGACGGGCTGGGCGTTGCGCCAGCTCGACGAGCCCGACGTGGAGTACCGGGTGTGGCCGATGCCGAGGTGGCCGTGCAGGGACTGCAGGGTCCGGTCGTCGAAGACGGTGGCCACCAGGCCCATGTCCTTGACCACCATGAGGTGGTCGCCGCTGCTGACCGCCATACCGGCGGACTCCTGGCCCCGGTGCTGCAGGGCGTAGAGCCCGAGGTAGAGCAGGTGGGAGACCGGCTGGTTCGGGGCGTACACCCCGAAGACCCCGCAGGCCTCCTTCTTGCCGTCGTCCTGCGGATCCACCTCTGCCTCGTCGACGTTCACGTCGGCGGGAGGCGTCACACCCCCGAGCCTATCGACCGAGCTCGCCGCTCCGAGGAACCCGTCAGTCCCGTCGGCCCACCCTGAGGGCTTTGGTCAGACGTCACGGCGGCGGTCGGCGGCAGCGACCGGCGGGTCAGCGGGCGACGGCGTCGAGGGCGTCGGGGAGGCGGTCGCGCCAAGTGGCGGTGGCGTCCTCGAGCGCGACGTCCACCAGGCCCTTGACGACGAGGCGGTCGCCGCCTGCGGACCCGAGGGGACGCACGGGGACACCAGCCGCCTCGGCCCGGGCCAGCACTTCGTCCACCTGGTCGGCGGCCACGCAGGCCACCACCCGACTGGGCGCCTCGGTGAACAGCCCACGGTGATCGGCCACACCGTCCACGGTGAAGCCCACCCCGGAGGCGACGGCCATCTCGGCCAGCGCCAGGCCCAGGCCGCCGCTGGCCACGTCGTGGACGCCGCTCACCGCGCCCTCGGCGACCAGGCCACGGACCACATCCGCCACCGCTGAGTGGAGCCGGAGGTCCAGGTCCGGGAGGCCGCCCTGGCGGGGCCGGCCCGTGGCCCGGGCCCACTCGGAGCCACCGAGGCCGTCCTGCTCGGGCCCGATCAGCACCAGGCGGTGCCCGGCGACCAGGCCCGCGCCCGGGGGAACGGCACCGAGGTCGTCGATGAGGCCGAGCAGCCCGACCACCGGCGTCGGATCGATGTCGGTGCCTGCCGACGCGTTGTACAGGCTCACGTTGCCGCCGACCACGGGCACCCCGAAAGCCGAGCAGGCGTCACTCATCCCGTCGACGGCGTCGGACAACTGGCCCATGACCACGGGGTGCTCGGGGTCACCGAAGTTCAGGCAGTTGACCAGCGCCAGCGGACGGGCCCCGACACAGGCCAGGTTGAGGACGGCCTCGGCCACGACCAGGGCCGTGCCCTGCCGGGCGTCGACCGCGCACCACCTGTGATTGCCGTCCGTCGTCAGCGCCAAGCCCCGACCGGTGTCCTCACCGGTCGTGGGGTGCTTGAGGCGCAGCACCGTGGCGTCGTCGCCCGGGCCGACCACGGTGTTGAGGAAGAGCTGATGGTCGTACTGGCGGTAGACCCACGAGGTGTCGGTCAGCAGGCCGAGCAGGTCGGCCCCGCAGTCGTCGGGGACCGCACCGACGTCGGCGTCGTGGTCCGCCGCCCGGGGCGGCCGGTCCTGGGGCCGGTCGTACAGCGGGGCGGCGTCGTGCAGCGACGAGGCCGGCACGTCCGCCAACACCTCGCCTTCCCAGCCGTCGAGGATGCGCAGCTGCCCGCCGGTGGTGACCCTGCCCACGACGTCCGCCGCCACCTCCCAGCGGGCGCAGATGGCCAGCACCTCGTCGAGGTCGCCGGGCTCGACGATGGCCAGCATCCGCTCCTGGGACTCCGAGGTCATGACTTCGAAGGGCTCCATGCCGGGCTCGCGGCGGCGCACGGCGGTGACGTCCACGTCCATGCCCATGCCGGCACGGGAGGCCGTCTCGCTGGTCGCACAGGTCAGGCCGGCCCCGCCGAAGTCCTGGATGCCCACCACCAGGCCGGCGTCGAGCAGCGTGAGGCAGGCCTCGATGAGGCGCTTCTCCTCGAAGGGGTCGCCGACCTGGACCGAGGGGCGCTTGTCGGCGTCGGTCTCCTCGCTGAAGCCGGAGGAGGCCAGCACGCTCACCCCGCCGATGCCGTCACGGCCCGTCGAGGAGCCGAGGAGCACGGCCAGGTTGCCCTCCCCCGACGCCTGGCCCAGCACCAGTCGGTCCTTGGGCATCACGCCGAGGCACAGGACGTTGACCAGGGGATTGCCCTTGTAGGTCTCGTCGAAGACCACCTCGCCGCCCACCGTGGGCACGCCGACCGAGTTGCCGTAGCCGGAGATCCCGGCCACCACCCCCTCGGCGATCCACCGGCTGCGAGCATCGTCGAGCGGGCCGAAGCGCAAGGGGTCCATGAGGGCGATGGGTCGGGCACCCATGGTGAAGATGTCGCGCAGGATCCCGCCGGCGCCGGTGGCCGCGCCCTGGTAGGGCTCGATGGCGGAGGGGTGGTTGTGGGACTCGATGCGGATGGCCACGGCGATGCCGTCCCCCACATCGAGGACCCCGGCGTTCTCCCCCGGGCCGACCAGGACGGACTCACCCTCGGTGGGGAGCCGTTTCAGGTGGATCCGGGAGGACTTGTAGGAGCAGTGCTCGGACCACATGACCGCGTACATGGCCAGTTCCAGATGGTTCGGCGCCCGGCCCAGGATCGCCTCGATGTCGGCCGCCTCGTCGTCGGTCAGACCCAGTTCCCGATGCAGTGCCGCCACGCCGCCGACGGTAGCCGCAGGCCGTCCGGGCACCGCGGACGCGCCGCGTGTTGCCCCCCTGTCCACCGGTAAACACCCATTGGAAGGACAGGGACTCAATCAAATCAATCATGACGACGTCTAGCAATTGAGCAAGGAATGGGGCAGACTTTGACGCGATGACACCTGACACCAAAGGCAGCATGTCTGCTGAACACAAGGCGGCCCTTGCCGAGGGTCGAACTCAGTCCAAGGCCGTCCGGCAATACCTGGAAGCCCTCGAGGCCCACAAGCCGAAAAGGGGCCGGAAGCGGACGCCGGACTCCATCAAGAAGCGGCTGAACACCATCGAGGCCCAACTGGAGAGCGCCGATCCCCTCAAGCGTCTCCAACTGGTGCAGGAGCGGATGGATCTCACCACCGAACTGGCCAACATGGAGGACAAGCCCGACCTCTCCGCAATGGAGAAGGGCTTCACCGACAGCGCCAAGGCCTACGGCGCCCGCAAAGGCATCACCTACGCCGCCTGGCGCGAGCTCGGGGTGGACCCCTCCACGCTGAAGGCCGCCGGCATCACCCGCGCGGGCTGATCATCGGGTCGAGTCGTCGAGTCGATCCGGCCCCGGAGAGACGCCCGGGAGGCCAGATCGTTTCGGGCGACGCGGTGGTTCAGACCACCCGGGGGTTCAGGCGACGGCGCGGGTAGCAGCCAGAACCGACGCCAGCAAGGGCAAGCCGTCCTCGGAGCCGAGCAACCCCGAACTGGCCCGCTCGGGGTGGGGCATGAGCCCGACGACGTTGCCCGCGCCGTTGCGGACCCCGGCGATGTCGTCCATGGAGCCGTTGGGGTTGTCGGTGTACCGCAGCACGACCTGGTCCTCGGCGACCAGCCGCGCCAACGTCTCCGGTGCGCACGTGTAGTTGCCAGAGAAATGGTTGATCGGGATCCGCAGTTCGGTACCGATTTCGACGTCCCGGGTGAGCACGGAAGCCTGCGATGCGACCCGAAGGGTCACCGTCTGACAAAGGAACCGCAGACCGGCGTTCTTCTGCAAGACACCGGGGAGCAATCCGGCCTCACAGAGGACCTGGAACCCGTTGCAGATGCCCACCACGGGACCGCCTGCGGCCGCGAACTCGGCCACGGCCTCCATGACCGGTGAGAAGCGGGCAATAGCCCCTGGACGCAGGTAGTCGCCGTGGGCGAAACCACCCGGCACGACGACCACATCCGCCCCACCGAGCGAACGGTCGCCGTGCCAGATCAACCCGGTGTCGGCCCCGAGGCCGGCGAAGGCCTCGAGCACGTCCTGTTCGCAGTTGGAGCCCGGAAAGAGCAGGACCCCGACCTTGGGGGCCATCAGGCCCCGGCCTCAGCCAGCGCGGTCAGCTCGATCGTCGCGTCCTCGATGACGGGGTTGGTCAGGAAGCGCTCGCACAGCTCGGTGACCCGGACGCGGGCCGTGGCCTCGTCGGGGGCGTCCACGCGGAACCGGATCGACTTGCCCACGTGCACCCCGCGCACCTCATCGAAGCCCAGGGCGGGCAGCGACCGCTCGATGGTCGCCCCCTCGGGGTCGGCGATACCGGGACGCTGGGTCACCTCGACGTGCACGGAGAAGGAGGCCATGGGCTCATCGTCGCGCACGGGGTGCTGCCCGTCGCGAACGGTCAGGGACCGTCACGGGCTGCGCGATCCGCGCGGTGCACCGGTCGCTCAGGAACCGGCCCCGGGCCAATCGGCGAAGCGACGGCCGCTGATGCGCTCGTAGGCCTCGACGTAGCGGCCGGAGGTGGCCTCGACGACCTCCGCGGGCAGTGCCGGGGGGGGCGGGGCCTTGTCCCAGTCCAGGGCGTCCAAGTGGTCGCGCACCGGCTGCTTGTCGAACGAGGGGGGTGTGGCTCCGGGCCGCCACTGGTCCGCGGGCCAGAAGCGGGACGAGTCCGGCGTGAGCACCTCGTCGCACACGGTGAGGACACCGTCGACCATCCCCAGCTCGAACTTGGTGTCAGCGATGAGGATCCCCCGCTCGGCCGCCCACTCGGCGCCCCGGCGGTAGAGCTCGAGGCTGACGTCCCGCGCCGCGTCTGCTACCTCGATGCCCACCAGGTCCACGGCGGCGGCGAAGGAGATGTTCTCGTCGTGGTCGCCCACCTCGGCTTTGGTCGACGGGGTGAAGACCGGCTCAGGCAGCTGGGCCGACTCCAGCAGGCCGGCCGGCAGCTCGGTGCCATGCATGGTGCCCGAGGTGCGGTACTCCTTCCAGGCCGACCCGGTCAGGTAGCCGCGCACGATGCACTCGATCGGCAACATCTCGGCCTTGTGACAGAGCATCACTCGGCCCTCCCACCCCGGTTCCCGCAGGTCGTCGGGCAGGTCGGCCAGATCGGTCGAGAGCAGATGGCTGGGCGCCACGGCCGCCAGCTGCTCGGACCAGAAGGCCGTCATCGCCGTCAGGACCCGACCCTTGTCGGGGATCGGCTCGCCCATGACGACGTCAAAGGCCGAGATGCGGTCGGAGGTGACCATCAGCAGCCGGTCGTCGCCGACGGCGTAGATGTCACGGACCTTCCCGGAGTACAGCGGTATGGGGCTCACGGCCCCGTTCTACAACAGCCGGTCCGGCTGGTACGAGGCCGCGTCGGGGTACTCGACGACCAGCGCCCCGACCGTGGCCGCGAAAGCGGCCACTTGGCGGTGGGCGTCACCGACGAAGGCCAGGGGATCACCCATCAGGGCGTCGAGGTCCGCTCGGTCCAGCGGTATCCGCTCGTCGGCCGCGAGGCGGTCGAGAAGGCCCTCGGCGGCAGCGCCCTCGTCCCGGGCGGCCAGGGCGGCGGCCACAGCATGGCCCTTCAGCAGCTCGTGGGCCTCCTCCCGGCCGAGGCCCTGGCGGACCAGGGCCACGAGCATGGCCGTGGTCGACAGGTACGGGAGATAGCGGTCCAGCTCGTCGGCCACCACGCGGGGAAAGACCCCGAAGCCGGCCAGCACGTGCAGCGTGGTCTGGTGGACCCCGTCGGTCGCGAAGAAGGCGTCGGGTAGCGCCACCCGGCGCACGACCGAGCAGCTCACGTCGCCCTCGTTCCATTGGTCGCCGGCCACCGCGCCGAGCATCGTGACGTGGCCCTCGAGGATCCGCTTGAGGCCGACGATGCGCTCACAGGATCTGGCGTTCATCTTGTGGGGCATGGCCGAGGAGCCGACCTGGCCGGCGACGAAGCCCTCGGTGGCCAGGTCGTGGCCCGCCATCAGGCGCAGGGTGGTGGCCAGACTGGCGGGCCCGGCCGCCGACTGGGCCAGCGCCGTGACGACCTCGTAGTCGAGCGAGCGGGGGTACACCTGGCCCACGCTGGTGAGCGACTCGGCGAAGCCGAGGTGGGCGCAGACGGCGTCCTCCAGACGGTCCAGCGCCTCGGTGTCACCACTGAGCAGGTCGAGCTGGTCCTGGGCCGTTCCCATCGGCCCCTTCAGTCCCCGCAGGGGCAGGTCCCGGGCCAACGCGTCGACCCGCCCGAACGCGGCCAGCACCTCCTCGCCGGCATTGGCGAAACGCTTGCCCAGCGTGGTGACCTGGGCGGGGACGTTGTGACTGCGCCCGGCCAGGGCCAGGCCGTCGTACTCGACGGCCCGTTCGGCCAGCCGGGCCAGGACAGTGACCAGCCGGTCGCGGATCAGCTCGAGGCCGGTCCGGACCTGTAGCAGCTCGACGTTCTCGGTGAGGTCGCGCGATGTCATCGCCTTGTGAGCGTGCTCATGGCCCGCCAGCGCGGAGAACTCCTCGAGGCGGGCCTTCACGTCGTGGCGGGTGACCCGCTCCCGATGGGCAATCGAGCCCAGGTCGACGTCGTCGACCACGGCGCGGGAGGCATCGAGAGCTGCCGCGGGGATGTCCACCCCCAGCTCCCGCTGGGCCTCCATCACGGCGATCCAGAACCGACGCTCGAGCCGAATCTTGTGCTCGGCGGAGAACAGCTCGACCACGGGGGCGCTGGCGTACCGCTCAGCGAGGACGTTACTGATCACCGGACCATCGTACGGGGAGGCGGAGCCCTCAATCCGAGGGGTACCCCGGCCGACGAGTAGGGGGTGGCACACATCTGCCAGGTTCACCCCTACGAAGTCGCAGAAGGCCTGTGCCGGAGCTGCGGTGGGCCCTTCTGCGCCGACTGCCTGGTGTACCCGTTCGGTCCGGTCAAGCCCCCGTACTGCGTGCCCTGCGCGGTCAGCGCGGCCGGCGTACGCAGGTCGGCCCGCAACCCGACGGTCGCCGTGCCCAAGGAGACCAAGCGCCGCCTGAAGCAGTGGCGCAAAGCCCGGAAGCGGGACCTGGCCAGCCCGCCACCGGACGGCGTCACCACCTGGCAGAAGATGGACGAGGCCGAGGCGGCCGACGAGGAGGACGCCGCCGCCACGCAGGCCGCGGCCGAGCGTGAAGCCTTGCGCCTGCCGCCGCCTCAGCCGGACACACCCACCCCTCCGCCGGGGGTCGACCTGGCCCCGCCTGGGGCCACAGGCCAAGACCGGCGCGGCGAGACCGCCGACACCGACGGCGTCAGCCCGACGGGTCCGGGCGTCGACCTCGGCGAGCTGCCGGCGCCGGATCCCTCGACGATCGACGGGGAGAGCGCCCTCGGCACCGGCTGGACGCCGGGGGACCCGGTACTCCTCACCGAGCCCCCGAACACCGGGCCCGACCTGTACGGCGCCGAGCCCCTGCCGACCTACGCCGGCCCGGCCGCCGACCGGGTGGCCGACGAGCCCACGCCCGTCGTGCCCACCTCGTTCGACGCCGACGCGCCGCCGACGTTCGGCGCGGCCTTCGAGCCGACGCCGTTCGCACCCGAGCCTCCGCCAACCTTCGACGGCGCGTTCGGCAGCGCCTTCCAGCCCGACACCGCGCCGACCTCCGACGGGACCTTCGAACCCGACACCCAGCCGACCTTCGGCAGCGCCTTCCAGGCCGACCCGGCCCCCACCTCCGACGAGACCTTCGACCAGCCCGACCCGGCCCCGACCTTCGACGGGACCTTCGACCAGCCCGACCCGGCCCCGACCTTCGGCAGCGCCTTCCAGCCCGACCCGGCCCCGACCTTCGGCAGCGCCTTCCAGCCCGACCCGGCCCCGACCTTCGGCAGCGCCTTCCAGCCCGACCCGGCCCCCACCTCCGACGAGACCTTCGAGCCCGACCCGGCCCCGACCTTCGGCAGCGCCTTCCAGCCCGACCCGGCCCCCACCTCCGACGAGACCTTCGAGCCCGACCCGGCCCCCACCTCCGACGAGACCTTCGAGCCCGACCCGGCCCCGACCTTCGGCAGCGCCTTCCAGCCCGACCCGGCCCCGACCTTCGACGAGACCTTCGAACCCGACACCCAGCCGACCTTCGGCAGTGCCTTCCAGGCCACGCCATTCGCACCCGAGCCCGTCGGCACCCCGCGGGCCGTCGACTTCGACGCCGATTCCCTCGCCCCCTTCGACCTGGGCGGCGGCGCGGCCGCCGGACCACTCCCCCCGCCCCCGCCCGCAGCCGCGGGGCAGGCCTTCGACCCGCTGCCTCCGCCGCCGCCTCCCGTCGAGGCGCCACCTCTCGCCGTCCCGACCCCGATCCCGGCCCCGCCGCCCCTCGAGGCGCCACCTCTCGCCGTCCCGACCCCGATCCCGGCCCCGCCGCCGCCGCCCGTCGAGGCGCCACCTCTCGCCGTCCCGACCCCGATCCCGACCCCGCCGCCGGCGGCCGTCGCACCACCCCCCACGACGGCCGCCGCGGCTCCCGCCGAGACGCGGCTGGTCACCCCCGACGTACCCCGATCGGCCATCCGGCCGCCCACGCCCACCCGCATCCCGGCCGCCGAGCCCGAGGCCGCCCAGGAGAGCGACGCCAAGGCCATCTTGGCGCGCATCGCCGCCCTCCGGGGTGACCGCGCCCACTGACCTCGGCGCGGCCCCGGGCCCCGCTTCTCAGCCGGCGGCGATCTCCACCCGGTGGTCGGCCAGCTTCGCGGCCAGGTCGACATCGGTGATGGCCAGCATCGCCACGACGAGCAGGGCGGCGTTCATCGAGCCGTCGACGGCCACGGTCGCCACCGGGATGCCGCGGGGCATCTGCACGGTGGCGTAGAGGGCGTCGACGCCATTGAGGGCCCCGCCCGACAGGGGTACCCCAACGACCGGCAGCGTCGTGTGGGCGGCCACCACCCCGGCCAGGTGGGCCGCCATCCCGGCGCCGCAGATGAAGGCGACATAGCCCGCCTCACGGGCCCCCGACGCCAGCGCGGCGACCTCAGCGGGATTGCGGTGGGCCGACAACACCCGGACGTCGGCCTCCAGGCCGAAACGCTCGAGCGTCTCGGCCGCCGCTGCCATCTTGTCGCCGTCCCGTGGCGAGCCCATCAATACGGCGACCTTCACGGCGCCTCCTTCGTTGTCTGTGGTTCGGATGCCGCCGAGGCGGCGATGTCGGTCCGGCACTGCATGCCCGACCAGCGGATCTCCCCGGCCGCGCCGTACGCCCGGTGACGGGCCGTGGCGATCGTCGGCCCGGTGCCGGTGACGGCCAAGACCCGGCCGCCGGCCGTGACGAGGCGTCCGGTGCCGTCCTCGGCCACCCCCGCGGCGAACACGGTCACGCCGGCATGGGCCGACGCGGCGGCGAGCCCGGTGATCGGGTCACCCGCCCGCGGTGCCTCGGGATAGCCCTCGGCGGCGAGGACGACGGTCACCGCGGCGTCCTCGCTGAACACCGGCCGGTCACGAAGGTCTCCCGCGGCGGCCTGGGCCAGCAGCTCGGCCAGGTCGGAGGACAGGCGGGGCAGCACGACCTGGGCCTCGGGATCGCCGAAGCGGACGTTGTACTCGATGACCTTGGGCCCGTCGGCCGTCAGCATCAGGCCCGCGTAGAGGACACCGCGGTAGTCGATGCCCTCGGCCCGGAGCGCGGCGAGCGTGGGGTCGACCGCTCGATCCATGACGAGGTCGACGATGTCGGCACCCACCCCGGGCACCGGCGAGTAGGCACCCATGCCCCCCGTGTTCGGCCCGAGGTCACCGTCCCCGATGCGCTTGAAGTCCTGGGCCGGGGAGAGGGGAACGGCCCGGCTGCCGTCACAGACCACGAGGAGGGAGAGCTCCGGGCCGCTGAGCCCCTCCTCGATGACCACCCGGCGCCCGGCCGCCCCGAACGCGGCCCCCGAGAGCTTGTCGTCGACGTCGGCCTCCGCCTCGGCCCGAGACGCCGTGACCAGCACGCCCTTCCCCGCGGCGAGGCCGTCGGTCTTGACCACGTAGGGCGGGGCCAGCGTGGCGAGGTAGGCCTTGGCCGGGGCCGCCTCCGTGAACGCACGGTGATCCGCCGTGGGGACCCCGGCGGTCGCCAGCAGTTCCTTCATCCACGCCTTCGAGCCCTCCAGACGGGCCCCGTCGGCCCCGGGCCCGAACACGAGCCGGCCCTGGTCGCGGAGCCGGTCGGCCAGGCCGTCAACCAGGGGGGCCTCCGGGCCGATGACGTACAGGTCGGCCTCCACCGCTTCAGGCGGGGTGACCACCGACCCCGGGATGACGGGGTTGCCCGGGGTGACCACGACCTCGGCCGTGCGCCCGAGGACGTGGGCCAAAGCGTGCTCCCGTCCGCCACCGCCGACGACGCAGACCCTCACCGGGCGGCGAGTCCCGTCACGGCAGGCGCTGGACGAACTGGGTACGGCCGGGGCCGACGCCGACGAGGCGGATCGGCACACCCACCTGGTCCTCGAGGAAGTCCAGGTAGTCGAGGGCCCGACGGGGCAGGTCGTGCAGCTCGGTGGCCTCGCTCAGGTCCTCCTGCCACCCGGGGAGCTCCTCGTACACCGGGCGCGCGTGGAACAGCTCGCTCTGGTGGTACGGCAGGTGCTCGTGGCGCACCCCCTCCACGTCGTAGGCCACGCAGACCTTGACCGTGTCCAGCGCGTCGAAGATGTCCATCTTGGTGAGGGCCAGCTCGGACAGGGAGTTCAGCCGGACGGCGTGGCGCAGCATGACGGCGTCGAACCAGCCCGGACGGCGGCGGCGCCCGGTGTTGGTGCCGAACTCGTGGCCGGTCTCGACCAGGTGGTCGCCCACGGCGTCGCCCTCGGGGAGCTCGGTGACGAACGGCCCGGCGCCGACCCGGGTGATGTAGGCCTTGGCGATCCCGATCACCCGGTCGATGTGCCGGGGCCCCACGCCCGCTCCGGTACAGGCGCCGCCGGCCACGGGGTTGGAGGACGTGACGTAGGGGTACGTGCCGTGGTCCAGGTCCAGGAACGTGGCCTGGGCCCCCTCCAGCAGCACGTGCTGACCGGCGTCCAGGGCCTCGTGAACCAGGCCGACGGCGTCGCCGATGTGGCGCTCGAGCCGGGGCAGGCAACGCTCCAGGTACTCCTCGGCGATGTCATCGGCCTCGAAGCCGAGCTGGTTGTAGACCTTGGCCAGCAGCGGGTTCTTCTCCCGCAGGGCACCGTCCAGCTTGGCCCGGAAGATCTTGGGGTCGAGCAGGTCCTGGACCCGGATCCCGATGCGGGCGGCCTTGTCGGCGTAGGCGGGGCCGATCCCGCGCTTGGTCGTGCCCAGCTTGTTCTTGCCCAGGTAGCGCTCGATCATCACGTCTATGGCCTGGTGGTAGGGCAGGATCAGGTGGGCGTTGCCGCTGACGACGAGGCGGCCGGTGTCCACCCCGCGGGACTCGAGCATGTCCAGCTCGGCGATGAGGACGCGGGGGTCGACCACGACACCGTTGCCGATGATCGGCGTGATGTGGTCGTAGAGGACCCCGGAGGGCACCAGCTGGAGGGCGAAGCTCTCGCCGTCGACCACGAGGGTGTGGCCCGCGTTGTGGCCGCCCTGGTAACGGACGACCAACTGCATCTCCTTGGCGACGAGGTCGGTGAACTTCCCCTTGCCCTCGTCGCCCCACTGGGTGCCGACGACGACGGTCGCGGGCACGGCCTCTCCCCTCATCAGGTCCGGTTGCGCCGAGAGCCTACCGACCCGGTGGACTCCTCTAGGGGTGGGTCAGGAGGACCGAGGCCTGGACGGTGTCCCACACCGGGCTGGCGCTGACGTTGGTCACCGTGGCCGTGACCGGAGCCCGGCTGTCCCTGACGTTCCAGGTCACACTGCAGCGGCCGGACGAATCGGTCACACAGGCCCTGTTCGTCGTGTTCCCCCGGTCGTCCACCATGCGAATCGTCACCGTTGCGCCGTTGATGGCCGCCGACGTCTGACTGTGGCGGATCCGGACCCGGGCGATGGCGTCGTAGTTGCCACCGTCGTTGCTCGAGATGTTGGTCAGTTCGGTGATCGTGCTGCGGGCCGGCGTCGTCGTGGTGGTCGTGGTCGGGATCGTGGTGGTGGTGGTCGTCGTGGTCGTCGTGGTCGTCGTGCTGGTCGTCGGCGCGGTGGTCGTGGTGGTGGTCGTCGGCGCCGCGGTCGTGGTGGTGGTCGTCGAGGACGTCGACGGCACCGTGCCGTCATCGCTCGTGTCGATCCCCGTCTGGGGGAGGTCACCGATGTCGTCGCTGGCGCCCTCGTAGTAGTCCCCCGACTTCTGGTCCAGCTGGGAGATGGCCCCCAGCGACCCGAAGACGAGCAGGGCGATGATCAGCGCGTACTCGACCACGGTGGCACCGCGCGTCCCGGCCCAGGCACCTCGACGACGTGACGGACGGCGACCCATGCAGGGTTCATCGGCACGATGACGCCGGCGCTGGAGCGATTCCCGGACGGCTTGCACCATCAGCTGAGCCTCGGTTCCAGGCGCATGATGGCGCGGTCAGTGATGGTGATCCCGCTGCCGGGGAAGATGTTGGTGACGTACTCGTAGCGGATCTGCATCCACACACCGAGGTAGTCCGCCCCCAACGCCTGCTGGTTCTGGCGTGCGGTCGGGCACCAGTACCGGTCCGGTGACGTACCCGAACAGGTGGTGGTGCCCCCGAAGTCGGTGAGCGGCCGCGCCAGGTCCGAGGGCTGGTACACGTTGCAGGACCCGTTCACCCCCCCGCTGCCGCTGATGGCCAGGCAGGCGGCGGGGACGGCCGAGCTCGTGGTCGAGGCCTTGTAGACGATGATCCGTTCGACCCGGGCCGTGGGGAACTCGGTCATGGCCGCTTCGATGGACTTGAGGATCGTGTAGTCGGCCTGGCGCTCACGGCCGGCGTTGCTGCCGACCCGGGCGCCGGAGCGCAAGGCGTTGGAGAGGGTCATCGAGTCCCGGAACGCGAGGCCGAACTCGAAGATGGCCGCGACGATCAGCACGAGGACCGGCGCGATGAGGACGAACTCGACCAGCACGGCCCCACGCTGGCGGTTGCCGTCGGCGTCACGGAGGCGGCGCCGGAGCGCCGCGACGGCCCGCATCAGAAGTCCTGCGGTTCGATGCGCATGACCAGGGTGTCGGTGAGGTCCATGCCCGGACCGAACAACCCGGTGATGAAGTCATGGCGGGCCCGCACGTAGACCCCGACGTAGTCGGGCGGGCCCGACGCGCTGGTCTCCCGGGTGTTGGGGCACCAGAAGCGGTCCAGGTCCTGAGTGGACTGGCAGCCGAAGTAGGACTTGGCCAGCGCGATGTCGGGCGTGTCGTAGACGTTGCAGACGCCGGCAATGCCCTGGGCCGCGGTCAGGCAGGGGTGGGCCGGGTGGCCGGGGTCGAGGATGTTGCCGCTCACCGAGCCCGCGTTGAACACCACGAGGCGTTGGATCTCGTTCGGCCGGAAGCCCTTGGAGGACTGCCGGGCGACCTGGATGATGTTGTAGTCGGCGTACAGCGAGTCGCCATAGGCGCTGGCCGCACGGGCACTGTCCCGGGACACGTTCGCCACCGTGAGGTAGTCACGGAAGGTGAGGCCGAACTCGAGCATGCCGAAGATGAGCAGGGCGAAGACGGGCGTGATGTACGCGGCCTCGACGAGGGCCGCGCCGCGGTCACCCTGCCGACGCCGGCGTCGGATGCGAGAGATGCTGGGCACGATCTACTCCACCAGCCGGACGGGATCGCCTCGGACCCGGGCCGACCAGGTGGTGGTGTCCCGGGGGGAACCGCCGCCGAAGTTGAGGTTGACTCGGAACCAGCAGCCCAGGTCGGACCCGGCGTTGCACGAGTAGTTGTCGGGCAAAGGGATCTGGACGGTGACGACCCGGCCGTTGTAGTTCGCGCTGGTGAGGGTCGGGCTCGTGCACGTGGCCGACGTCGTCACCGAAGGCGGGGCCGCGTCCCGGATGAACGTGCATCCGGTGATCGGGGTCCCGGTCATGTCGGCCGGCGTCGTGATCGTCAGGGTGCCGTCCGAGCCGTCGGCCACGTCGAAGAACTCGAGTTCGAGGAGCTGGCCGGCGTACTCGGGCACCACCCGGGCGAGGTAGAAGTTCGTCGCCGCACCACCGACGCTCTGGTTCACGTAGATGGGCAGGCGACCATCGGCGAAGAAGTTGAGCCCGGTGGAGAACGTCGCGCTCGCCGGGCTGCCGAAGCCGGCGCGGATGGCGTAGCGGTTGTAGCCACCGGTGGTGATCGCGGGGTTCTCGTTCACCAGGCTCGACGGCGGGCTGGACTGGTCGGCGTTGGTCCGGACCTGTAGGAGGTACTCGCCGGTCACCACGCTGCTCCAGGGGACCGTGCACACACTCGCCCATTGGCGGAAGTGGTCGTCGAAGGCGCGGTTCTCGGGGGCGAGCAGGCCGTCGCGGTACCCGTCGGCCTGGTTCAGCAGCGGGTAGACCTCTTCGGAGTAGTCGTTGAACGTCATGGCACAGACGACGGGGTTGTCGAGGTTCTCGAACGGCGTGTTGTCGGGCCCCCGGACGATGTAGGTGGTCTCGATGGTGCGGCCGTTGATGTCCTGGTCCCCCGGGCACCACTGGCTGTTCCCCCGGGAGTACCGCGCCGCGGCGTCCGGGTGGCCCTGGGCGATGAGCGTGTTGACCTGGTTGGTGTAGGCCGCGCCGTCAGCCGGATCCAGGAGGTTCCCGGTGTCACAGATGTCCCCGGTGTAGAAGAACGCCGGGTCGTAGACCTGGACCTCCAGATCACCACTCGCCGGGCGGCTGTCCACGGTCAGGCGGTAGAAGTACCCGTCCTCGCTGTACTCGAGGTTCGTCGTCCCCGAACACCCTGAGTAGGCGTCACAGATCCCCGCGGTGTGCCGGTCGCCGTTGGCCTTCCTCCCGTTGGGCCCCGACGTGTTCAGCCAGTAGAACGGCCGGACATAGCCCGGGGTCGACCACTTCTCCGGGTCGTTGCCGAGGGTGTTGTCCGGACTGCCCATGGGGACGGCCTGGACGTACTCGGCCAGTGACTGGCGTTCGATGTCCACCTGGTCGATGAAGAGCGACGACAGGTACATGTCCACCGACAGGTCGTGGATGTAGACCCGCAGCCGCCGGTTGCCGACCGGGGTGACGGTGACGACGATGTCGGGGTCGGCGTCGTCGAAGCCGTTGGCCTTCGCCGTGGCCTGCGCGACCTGCTCGGCCCTGTCGTCGTTGGGCATCCAGACCACACCGGCCAGGGCGGCGGCGTCGGCGGCCCGCTGCATGCGGTTGGCGTGGGTGTACCAGTAGCCGATGTCGACCGCGAAGCCGGCGAAGGCCAACAGCGGCAGCATGATCAGGGCGGACATGACCATCACGTAGCCGCGCTCGCCCTTGAGGCAGGTTCGCCGGCGGTAGCCCCCCGTCGGAGCCTTCTCCGCCGGACGCGGCTCGCCCTCGAGCTCCTCGCTGCGCCGTTCGCTGAGTTGCATGTAGCTGCGCCGTCCCGTGGGGTGTCCGCCAACCTTCCGCAGGAACCATCGGCACGTCGGGGGCCCTACTTGAGGCCGGAACCGGCACGGCTCAGGTCACGGTCAGCTCGTCGTCCTCGGCGTCGACGGTCACGGTGTCGCCGTCGGCGAACCGGCCCTCGAGCAGGGCCACGGCGAGACGGTCACCGAGGTCCTTCTGGATGACCCGCTTGAGGGGACGGGCTCCGAACGCCGGGTCGAAACCCCGCTCGGCCAGCAACGCCATGGCCGCGTCGGTCACCTTCAGCTCGACGCGACGGTCGGCCAGCCGGCGACGGAGGCCCTCGAGCTGGATCTCCACGATCCGCCCGAGGTCCTCCTGGGTCAGGGACCGGAAGCGGATGATGTCGTCCACCCGGTTCACGAACTCGGGCTTGAAGAAGCCCCGGGGGTCACCCGGCAGGTTCGAGGTCATGACCAGCACGACGTTGCTGAAGTCGACCGTCCGACCCTGGCCGTCGGTCAGGCGCCCGTCGTCCAGCAGCTGCAGCAGGACGTTGAAGACGTCCGAATGGGCCTTTTCGATCTCGTCCAGGAGGACGACGGCGTAGGGCCGGCGGCGGACGGTCTCGGTGAGCTGGCCGCCCTCGTCATAGCCCACGTACCCCGGGGGCGCCCCGATGAGGCGGGCCACCGTGTGCTTCTCCTGGTACTCGGACATGTCGATGCGGACCATGGCCCGCTCGTCGTCGAAGAGGTACTCGGCCAGCGCCCGGGCCAGCTCGGTCTTGCCCACGCCGGTGGGGCCCAGGAACAGGAAGCTGCCGATGGGGCGGTGGGGGTCCGACAGGCCGGCCCGGCTGCGCCGGATGGCGTTGGCCACCGCCGTCACCGCATCCTCCTGGCCGACGACCCGCTGGTGCAGGTGGTCCTCGAGGTGGATCAGCTTCTCGATCTCGCCCTCCATGAGGCGGGAAACGGGCACGCCGGTCCAGCGGGACACGACCTCGGCCACGTCCTCCTCGTCGACCTCCTCCTTGAGCATCTTCTGCGTGGTCTGCAGCTCGTCGAGGCGGGCGGTGGCCGCGTCGACTTGGCGCTCCAGCTCAGGGATGCGCCCGAAACGGATCTCGGCCGCGACGTTGAGGTCGGCCTCGCGCTCGGCCTGCTCGCGGAGTCGCTCCAGCTCCTCCTTCAGCTCCCGGATGGTGCCGATGGCCTCCTTCTCGGACTGCCAGTGGGCGACCATCGAGGACTTCGTCTCGTTGAGCTCGGCCAGCTCCTTCTCCAGGGCCTCCAAGCGCTCCTTGGAAGGGGTGTCGGTCTCCTTGGCCAGGGCCACCCGCTCGATCTCGAGCTGGCGGATGCGACGTTCGACGACGTCGATCTCGGTGGGCATCGAGTCGATCTCGATGCGGAGCTTGGACGCGGCCTCGTCGACCAGGTCGATGGCCTTGTCGGGCAGGAAGCGCCCGGTGATGTAGCGATCGGACAGGACGGCGGCCCCCACCAGCGCGGCGTCCTGGATGCGGACGCCGTGGTGGACCTCGTAGCGCTCCTTGAGCCCGCGGAGGATGGCGATGGTGTCCTCGACCGAGGGCTGGCCCACGAAGACCTGCTGGAAGCGACGCTCGAGGGCGGCGTCCTTCTCGATGTGCTTGCGGTACTCGTCGAGGGTGGTGGCGCCGATCATGCGCAGCTGGCCCCGGGCCAGGAGGGGCTTGATCATGTTGCCGGCGTCCATGGCCCCCTCGGCCGCGCCGGCGCCCACGATGGTGTGGAGCTCGTCGATGAAGGTGATGACCTCGCCCTCGGCGTCGGTGATCTCCTTGAGGACGGCCTTCAGCCGCTCCTCGAACTCGCCCCGGTACTTCGCCCCGGCGACCATGCTGCCGAGGTCCAGGCTGATGAGGCGACGGTTGCGGAGGCTCTCGGGCACGTCACCCTCGACGATGCGGCGGGCCAGGCCCTCGATGATCGCCGTCTTGCCCACGCCCGGTTCCCCGATGAGGACGGGGTTGTTCTTGGTCCGCCGGGACAGGACCTGCACGACCCGCCGGATCTCGTCGTCGCGGCCGATGACGGGGTCGAGCTTGCCCTGCCGGGCGTCCTCGGTGAGGTCCCGGCCGTACTTCTCCAGGGCCTGGAACTGGTCCTCGGGGCTCTGGCTGGTGACCCGGTGGCTGCCCCGGACCTCGACGAGGGCGGCCAGCAGCTCGTCCTTGGTCACGTCCACCCGTTCGGCCAGGGCCAGGAGCAGGTGCTCGGTCGACAGGTACTCGTCGGTCAGCTGCTCCCGCTCACGGTCGGCCTGGTCCAGCACCGCCCGGAACTCCGCGCCGAACTGGGCCTCGGACCCGTAGCTGTGGGGCAGCTTGGCCAGCGCGTCCTGGACCCGGTTGCGCAGTTCCAGCGGCGGACGTCCCACCTTCTGGAGGATGGGGAGCACGACCCCCTCGGCCTGGCCCAGCAGGGCGGCCAGCAGGTGGTCGGGGGTGACCTCGGGGTTGCTCTGGGCCTTGGCCGCCTCGACGGCCTGGGTCACGGCCTCCTGGGTCTTCAGCGTCCACCGGTTCGGGTCCATCGCCATGGCTCCAGCTTACGGTGAAGGGCCAAACTTGACAATGACACACTCAGGTTTTCTGTTGCTCACCGGCGCCGGCCGCCAACCCGGCGGCGAGCTCCGCACCGGCATCCCCTGATCCGCCTGGCACGGCACGCCAGCGGCGGGGCAGGATCCTCCGCCGTGCTCGTGATCCTGCTGCCGCCGTCCGAGGGGAAGGCACCGGACGGTGCCGGGCGGGGCTGGGCCCCCGACGACGGGCGGTTCGGTGCGCTGGCCCGGCAACGGACCCGGGTGGTCAACGCGCTGAAGCGGGCGAAGGGCGGGACGGCGAAGGCCCTCGGGGCGAAGGGGGATCTGCTCCGGGCCGCCAAGGACGCCAACCTCGCCGCCCTCGGTGCCCCGACCCGGCCGGCGCACGAACGGTTCACCGGCGTCGTGTGGGGCCACCTCGATCCCCCGACGTTGACCGCCGCCGGCCGTCGCCGGGCGGAGGAGGGCGTGGTCGTCCTGTCCGCGCTCACCGGCCTGACCGCCTGGGGCGATCCGGTGCCGGACTTCCGGCTGAAGCTCTCGGCATCCGTGCCGCCGGTGGGCACCCTGGCCACGTTCTGGCGACCGACGCTCTCGACGGTGCTCAACGATCACCTCGCGGGCCACACCGTGGTCGACCTCCTGCCCAACGAGCACCGGGCGGCCTGGATCCCGGACCTCGAGCGCTACGACCTGCGTCGACCGGCCCTGGTCTTTCCTGACGGCAGACCCGCGGGCCACGGGGGCAAAGCGGCCAAGGGCCTGCTGGCCCGGGCTCTCCTCGTGTCCGGTGACGTGGACGGGACCCTGGCCACCTTCGATCCCGCGGCCCAGGGCCTGGTCGGCGCCGACGATCTGGTCCTTCAGGCCGGCTGACCCGAACCTCCCGCGCCCGGCCCTCCTCGTACCGGCCGAGCCGCGGTCGACGGGAGCGGGTCAGCCGCGACGGCGCCCGCCGCGGTAGAGCACGACGGACTGCTTCACCGGGACCAGGTCACGGCGGTACTGACGGTGGGTGTCCTCCACGGCCTGGGCGGCGTGTTCGCGCAGGGCGTCGATCTTTGCCTGGAGGGCCTCGATCTCGGTCTCCAGCTCGAGGATCCGACGCACGCCCTCCAGGTTGTGGCCCTCGGCGGTGAGGTCCTGGATGCGCTGGAGCATGGCGATGTCCTCGTCGCTGTAGCGCCGGCTCCCACCCTGGGTCCGGGCCGGCTCCAGCAGGCCCTTGCGCTCGTAGATGCGGAGGGTCTGCGGATGCATGCCCGCCAGTTCCGCAGCCACGGAGATCACGTAGACCGCTCGTGTGGTGTCCCTGGCCATGCTTCAGACCCCCAGATGTGCTCGGGGCGACTCGTGGGTCGCCTCGTCCAGTGCCTCGACGGCCGTGCGCTCGTCGGCCGACAGGTTCTGGGGCACGGCCACCTCGACGGTGACCAGGAGGTCGCCCGTGCCCTGGTCGGTGACCGCCCCCTTGCCCTTCACCTTGAACGTGCGCCCGCTGCGGGTACCGGCGGGAATGCGGATGGTCACCGGCTCGGCCGACAGCGTCGGAACCTTGACATCGGCGCCGAGGGCGGCCTCAGCGAAGGTGATCGGGACGGCCAGCGTGAGGTTCCGGCCCTTGCGGCCGAACAGCGAGTGCTGCCCGACGTGGACCACGACATAGAGGTCGCCGGGCGCGCCGCCGTTGCGGCCCGGGCCCCCCCGGCCCTTGAGCTTGATGCGCTGGCGGTCGGTGACCCCCGCCGGCAGTTTGACCTTGACCGTGCGGGGTCGGCGCTCGATGCCGGAGCCACCGCAGGTGTGGCAGGGGTCGCTGACCACCATGCCCTGGCCGGCGCAGCGGGGGCAGGGCTGGCTGAAGGAGAAGAGCCCCTGGTTCTCGTCGATGACGCCCCGGCCCGAGCACTGCGGGCAGACGACCACGTCACTGCCGGGCTCGGCCCCGTTGCCGTGGCACGTCGAGCAGACGGCATCGCTGACCAGGTGGACCGAGGTGGTGATGCCGGCCAGCGCGTCCTCGAAGGACAGGTGCAGCTCGGTCTCGAGGTCCGCCCCGCGCTCGGGACCCGCGGGTCGGGCGCCGCCTCCGCCCCGTCGGCCTCGGCCGAACAGGCCCCCGAGCAGGTCGCCCAGGTCCACCCCCTCGGCCCCGCCGCCGAACCCGCCGAAGCCACCCGGAGCGCCGCCGCGGCCGCCGCCGACCGCGCCGAGCCGCCGTACCTCGTCGTACTTGGTCCGCTTGTCGGCGTCGCCGACGACGTCGTAGGCCGCGGAGATCTCCTTGAAGCGCTCCTCGGCCGCGGCGTCGCCCTTGTTGGTGTCCGGGTGGTTCTCCCGGGCGAGCTTCCGGTAGGCCTTGGTGATGTCCTTCTGCGTCGCCTCCGAAGACACACCCAGCACGGCGTAGTAGTCCTTCTCGAACCACTCCCGCTGAGCGTCCACGGCGCTACCCCCGCACTCGCACCATGGCGGGGCGCAGGACGCGGCCCTTCCAGACGTAGCCGGCGCGCAGGACCTCCGAGACCACCGACTCGCCGTCCCCCGGATCGTGGGCCACGGCCTCATGGTGGTTCGGGTCGAAGGCCTCCCCTTCCGGGGCCAGCTTGACCAGGCCCTGCTTCTCGAGGACGTCGACCAGCGCCTTGGCGATGGGCTCGGCGCCGGCGTCGTCGTGCTGGGCGGCGGCGTCGCAGGCGTCGAGCACGGGCAGCAGGTCGGCGACCAGGCCCTCGGTGGCCCGCTCGGCCAGCTCGTCCTGCTGCTTGAGCACCCGCTTGCGGTAGTTCTCGAAGTCGGCCTGGAGGCGGCGCAGCTGGTCGAGGTAGTCGTCCCGCTCGGCGGCCAGTGCGGAGAGGTCCGACTCGACGACCTCGGCCGCCGCCTCGACCTCCTCCTCCAACGCCTCGAGGGTTTCCGCGGCCTCCTCGGCCGCGGTCGCGGGAGCCGGCGGCGTGGGTGGCGCCCCGCCCGGACGGGCGTTGACCACCCGACCGGGATCGGCGTTGTCGTCCGGGCTCATG
>CAWJSC010000011.1:0-138613 GCA_963845425.1 uncultured Microthrixaceae bacterium | reverse complement strand
CATCTCCACGTAGGTGCACAGGCCGATGCCGAGCTGGGTGCTCGACCCCTCGTCCCGCAGGCGCTGCTGCTCGGCCCGGAGCTCGGGCACCTTGGCCAGTTCGAGAGCCCGGTCGAGCGTCGGCTCGTAGTCCCCGCTGTCGAAGACCAGCCCGGCGGGGGAGTCGTAGGGGAACGTGCCGCTTGGGATGTAGTTCCGGCGCCGGATCTCCTCCGGGGTCACACCGATCTCGCGGGCGAGGGCGTCCATGGCCCGCTCGATGGCGTAGGAGGCCTCGGGCCGCCCGGCGCCGCGGTAGGCGTCGGTCGGCGGCAGGTTGGTGAACAGCCCCGTGCACGTGAACGAGTACGCCGGGATGTCGTAGACGCCGTGGTAGAGGAAGGCGCCAGCAGGGGGATGCCGGGGGACGAGCTGGAGGTAGGCCCCCATGTCGGCCAGGAGCTTGGCCCGCACACCGGTGACCTTGCCGTCGGCGTCAGCCGCCAGCTCGATGTCCTGGACCTGGCCCCGGCCCTGGATGGTCGACGATGCGGCCTCCGAGCGCTCCTCGGTCCAACGGACCGGCACGCCGTGGTGCTTGGCCAAGATCACGGCCAACAGCTCTTCGGCGTAGACGTTGAGCTTGCAGCCGAAACCACCGCCCACCGACGGGGCGATGACCCGGACCTTGTGCTCGGGCGTGCCCGTGGTGGCGGCCACCATCAGCTTGAGGATGTGGGGGATCTGGGTGGCGGACCAGATGGTGATCTCGCCCCCCTGGGGCTGGGGCACCACGGCCACGCCCCGGGGCTCCATCGCGGACGGGATGAGGCGCTGCTGGAGGTAGCGCTCGGTGATGTGGTGGGTGGCCTCGGCGAAGGCCTTGTCCACGGCATCCGGGTCGGGGATGAGCTCCCAGACGTAGGACGTGTTGGAGGTGAGGTCGGTGTGGGCCAGGACGTCGTCGCCTGCCGCGTCCTCGAGGTCGACGACCACGGGCAGTGGGTCGTAGTCGACCTCCACGGCGCCGACCGCGTCCCGGGCCGTGTAGCGGCTCTCGGCCACCACCACGGCCACGGCGTCGCCGACGAAGCAGGCCTCGCTGACCGCCACCGGGAGGTGCTCGGGGGTGACCATGTCATCGGTCACGGCCCAGGCGCACGGGAGCGGGCCCATGCCCAGCTCGACGAGTTGGGCGCCGGTGTAGACGGCGACGACGCCGGGCATGCCCGCGGCCTCGCTGGTGTCGATGCTGCCGATTCGGGCATGGCCGAACGGGCTGCGGACGATGCCCAGCCAGAGGGCGCCGGTGATCTCGAGGTCATCGACGAAGCGGGCCTCGCCGGACAGGAGCTCGGGGTCCTCCTTGCGGAGCATGCGGGTGCCGGAGACGGTCATGCGGGACCTCCCTCTGAGCCGGCGGCGGCCATGACCGCCTTGACGATGTTGTGGTAGCCGGTGCAGCGGCAGAGGTTGCCCTCGAGGCCCTCCCGCACCGCGGCTTCGTCGAGACCCGGCTGCTCCTCGATGAGGGAGACGGCGGCCATGACCATGCCCGGGGTGCAGTACCCGCACTGCAGGGCGTGGTTCTCGTGGAAGGCCTGCTGCATGGGGTGCAGCTCGGTGCCGTTGGCCAGGCCCTCGATCGTGGTGATCTCGTCGCCGTCGGCCTGGACCGCGAGCATCGTGCAGGACTTCACCGACTCGCCGTTCACGAGGACGGTGCAGGCGCCACACGACGAGGTGTCACAGCCGACGTTGGTCCCGGTCAGGCCCCGGGTCTCCCGGAGGTAGTGGACCAACAGGAGCCGCGGCTCGACGTCGTGGGTCGCGGATGCGCCATTGACGTTCACGGACACTTCCATGTGTCACCCCCCGGTGATGGTCGACCCGCTCATCCTCGCGCGGGATCCGCCCTCCTGCTTCCCGTCGAGGTCAGACGAGGCCGGGGAAGGCGCCGCCGTCGACGAGGAGCCCGGTGCCGGTGACGAAGCGGGCCTGCTGGGAGCAGAGGAAGGCGACCACGGCGCCGAAATCGTCGGCGTCGCCGATCCGGCCCGCGGGGACGGCGGCGGCCGCCTCCGGCGGAGGTGCTTCGCCGCCGTAGAGCTGACGGACCCGGTCGGTGTCGTGGAGGCCGGGCTGGGCCGAGTTGACCGTCACCCCGTCCCGGGCGACCTCGGTGGCCAACACCTTCAGGAAGGCGGTGAGCCCCGCCCGGGCCGTGGCCGACGCCATGAGGTGGGGTGGCGGTTGGCGCACGCCGATCGAAGTGATCGCCACGACCCGACCCCAGCCTTGTACCTGCATGGCGGGGACGGCGGCCTGGCAGAGGGCGATGGAGGACAACAGGTTCAGATCCAGCGCCTGCCGGTACCCGTCGAGGTCAGTGGAGGCGAACGTCCCCGCCGGCGGCCCCCCGGCATTGGCCACCACGATGTCGATGGTCCCGCCCAGGCGATCAGCGGACTCGGCGATGAACCCGGTGGCCTGGTCCGGGTCGCTCATGTCGGCCCTTAGGGCGACGGCGCCGATGTCGGCGGCCGCCGCCTCCGATCTGGCGAGGTCCCGCCCACAGATGGCCACCTTTGCGCCCTCTGCCGCCAGGGCTCGCGCCGCGCCGAGGCCGAGGCCCGCCGATCCTGCGGCCACCGCCGCCCGCTTCCCTGCGATCCCGAGGTCCATAGGCCGACGCTACGCCGCCGGTGCCGGTCGTGACGGACAGAACGACGGCGACCGGGGCGTGGGTCGGGCTGAGGTCGTCGGGCGGAAACCGCCCGTTTCGCCACCCGGCGTGACCGCCTCTCTTCTGGCGCCCGATTTCGGTGCTATGACCGGGAAATCGGGCGCCAGAAGGGTGGATGGGTGGCGAACCGGGGGATTCGGCCACGCTGAGTGGGATTCGTCGTGGAGGGGCGCCGAGGACGATCCGACGGAGGACCGGGCCCCCGTGGTTGCCTTCCGTTTCTCCGGCTCCACTCGGGCGACGGCACGGAGGACGAGCAACCGGAGGGATGGCCGCCGGAAAGCGTTCCGCGGAACGTTTTCGGTGGCGGCGGCACACTGGCGGGGTGCGGATCGTCTCCTTGCTGCCGTCGGCGACCGAGATCGTCTACCTGCTGGGGAAGGGGGACGACCTGGAGGGGGTGACCTTCGAGTGTGACTTCCCGCCGGAGGCACAGCGGAAGCGGGTGGTGTCGTCGTCGGGGCTGGAGGCGAGCGGGGAGGACCCGGACGCCATCGACGCCGCCGTGCGGGCCGCGACCCGCGGTTGAGACGCCGCTGTACCGGCTGGACGAGGCGGCCATCGCGGCCATCGACCCGGACGTGATCCTCACCCAGGACCTGTGTCGGGTCTGCGCCGTGCCGTCGGGGGACGTGGACGAGGCCCTTGGTCGCCTCGGCTGTGACGCGGAGGTCCTCTCTCTGGACCCGTCGACGTTGGACGAGGTCATCGCCGACATCGGCCGGGTGGGCGAGGTCCTCGGCGTGCCGGGACGGGCCGCGGAGGTCATGGCCGCGCTGCGCCTCGAGCTCGGGGTGCTCCGTAGTGTGCTGGCCGGCCGGCCCCGACCGACGGTCCTCCTGCTGGAGTGGGTCGACCCGCCGTTCGGCGCCGGTCACTGGATCCCCCAGATGATCGAGACCGCCGGCGGCACCCCTGTCCTGGCCGCGGCCGGCACCCACTCCGGTGCCCTCTCCTGGGACGCCGTGGTCGAGGCCGGGCCCGACATCGTGATCGTCGCCCCCTGCGGCTTCGGGCTGGTCGGCGCGGTCGAGCACGCCCGGCTCGCCCTTCCCCATCTGCCGGAATCGGCCGCCGTGTGGGCGGTGGACGGTGACGCCTACATCGTCCGCCCCGGGCCCCGCCTGGTCGACGGGGTCAAGGTCCTGGCCGAGATCCTGCATCCGGAGGTCGTGGCCTCGTCGTCGCCTGACGGGGCGACCCGCGTAGCCTGACGCCGTGGGGACCAGCCCGGCTGAAGTGGCGGACGCGCTCGCAGCGCACGAGTACCTGGCCGACGACGGCCTGGCCACGGCGATCTTCCTGGCCCTGGAGCTGCAGCGCCCGCTCCTGCTCGAGGGCGAGGCCGGCGTCGGCAAGACGGAGGTGGCCAAGGTCCTGGCCCGCTGGACCGGCGGCGAGCTGATCCGGCTCCAGTGCTACGAGGGCATCGACGTCGCCCAGGCCGTCTACGAGTGGGACTACAGCCGCCAGCTCCTGCACCTGCGCACGGCCGAGGCCACCGGCCGGGCCGACGGGGCCACCACCGAGGCCCTGGAGGACGAGCTCTACACCGAGCGCTTCCTCGTGCGCCGGCCCCTGCTGCGGGCCATAGACCATGCGGACGGTCCGCCGCCCGTCCTGCTGATCGACGAGGTGGACCGGGCCGACGACGAGTTCGAGGCGTTCCTGCTGGAGATCCTCTCCGACTACCAGGTGACGGTCCCGGAGCTGGGCACGTTCTCGACCCCGACGCCGCCCGTGGTGATCATCACGTCCAACCGGACGCGGGACGTCCACGACGCCCTCAAGCGCCGCTGCCTCTACCACTGGGTGGAGCACCCCGACTTCGACCGCGAGGTCGCCATCGTCCGGCTCCGGGCGCCGCGGGTGGCCGAGAGCCTGGCCCGCCAGGTGGCCGGCGTGGTCGAGCAGCTCCGCGAGCTCAACCTCTACAAGCCGCCCGGGGTGGCCGAGACCATCGACTGGGCCCAGGCCCTGGCCGCACTCGGCCGGGCCGACCTGGACGAGGCCACGGTGGGTGCCACCCTCGGCACGGTCGTGAAGTACCGGGAGGACCAGAAGCGGGTCCGGGACCACGGCATCGGCGACCTCATCCGCCAAGCCGTCCTGCGCGGTGCCTGACGCCGAGGTCGCCCTGGCGCCCGAGCGGGCCGCCGTGGCGTTCGGCCGGGTGCTTCGGGAGGCCGAGCTGGACGTCCCCGTCGACAGCGTCCTGGCCTTCGTCCGGGCCTGGGAGGCCGTGGGCTCCGACGACCGCAAGCTCATCTACTGGGCCGGGCGCTCGACCCTGGTGCACCGCCCCGAGGACATCGGCGTCTACGACGCCGCCTTCGCCGCCTTCTTCGGCGGCCACCAGCAACTCGCCCAGGGCCCGCCCCCACCGCCGCCCGTCCCGGTGCCCGCCGCGGGCGATGACGCCGAGGAGGAGGGCGACGAGGACGGCCCTGACGAGGACCGGCCCACCCATGTCGTGCGCTGGTCGCCGGGCGAGGTGCTGCGCCACAAGGACTTCGCCGCCTGCACCGACGACGAGCGGGAAGAGGCCATGCGCCTGCTGGCCCAACTGCGGGTCCGCCGGGCCCAGCGGCCCTCGCGCCGCCGCCGCCCCACGTCCCGGCCCGGCCGCTGGCCGGACCTGCGTCGCAGCACCCGGGCGGCCATGCGCTCCGGGGGCGAGACCATCGACCGGCGCTGGCTGGACCCCGGCGAGCGGCCTCGCCGCCTGGTGCTCCTGGTCGACGTGTCCGGTTCCATGGAGAGCCACGCCCGGGCCCTGCTGCGCTTCGCCCAGGTCGTCGTGGCCGGCGGCACCCGGGTGGAGGCCTTCGCCATCGGCACCCGCCTGACCCGGGTCACCCGGGAGCTGTCGTCCCGGGACCCCGACGCGGCCCTGCGAGCCGCCGGCGACGCCGTGGTCGACTGGTCGGGTGGGACCCGCCTCGGTGCCTGCCTGCGGGAGTTCAACGACGAATGGGGCGTCCGGGGCCTGGCCCGCGGGGCCACAGTCGTCATCCTCTCCGACGGGTGGGACCGGGGCGAGCCGGACCTGCTCGGCGCCGAGGTGGAGCGCCTTCACCGGATCACCCACCGCCTGATCTGGGTCAACCCCCTGAAGGCCAGCCCGGGCTACGAGCCCCTGGCCCGGGGGATGGCCGCGGCCCTGCCCCATGTCGACCTGTTCCTCGAGGGTCATTCCCTGGCATCGCTCGAGGACCTCGCGGAGGTGATCTCGGTATGAGGTCGACTCGTTCGGAACGGGATCGGATGTCCCATCGCCCGTGCCCTAGGAAGAGGTGATCTCGGTATGAAGGACCTGTTGCCGGACCTCGACCGGTGGAAGGCCGCCGGCCTGAAGGTGGCGTTGGCCCGGGTGGTGGACATCGAGGGCTCCGGACCCCGTGGCCCGGGCGCCGCCATGGCCGTCAACGAGGACAGCGAAGTGGCCGGCTCGGTGTCGGGCGGCTGTGTCGAGGGGGCCGTGGTCACCGAGGCGCTGGACATCCTGGCCACGGGCGAGCGGCGCATGGTCACCTTCGGCTATTCCGACGACGACGCCTTCGCGGTGGGCCTCACCTGCGGGGGAACGGTCCACCTCTTCATCGAACCGTTGGACTGGTAGGGCGATGAGCGTCGAAGACGATCAGCGGGCCGAACAGGCCCGCCAGCCGATGAGCCGTCAGGCGAAGAGGCATGAACGATGAGCGTCGAAGACGATCAGCGGGCCGAACAGGCCCGCCAGCCGATGAGCCGTCAGGCGAAGAGGCATGAACGATGAGCGTCGAAGACGATCAGCGGGCCGAACAGGCCCGCCCGCCGATGAGCCGTCAGGCGAAGAGGCATCAACGATGAGCGTCTACGACGAGCTCCACGCCGCCCTCGAGGACGACCGCCCCGTCGCCCTGGCCACGATCATCGACGGACCGGGCGTGGGCGCCAAGCTCCTCGTCGGCCCGGACCGGGAGCCGATGGGCACGCTCGGCAACGAGGACCTGGACCGGGTCGTGGGTCGCGACGCTCTGGCCCAGCTCCTGGCGGGCAAGACCGACCGTCGCAACTACGGCGCCTACGGTGAGCCACTGGAGACGGTGGTCGATGTGTTCATCGAGGCCTTCGCCCCCCCGCCCCGGATGCTGATCTTCGGCGCCGTCGACTTCACCGCCGCCCTGGCCACGGCGGCCAAGTTCCTGGGCTTCCACGTCACCGTGTGCGACGCCCGCGAGGTCTTCGCCACCGAGCGCCGCTTCCCGATGGCCGACGAGGTCATGGTCGACTGGCCCCACCGCCTGGTCGAGCGGGTCGGCGACCGCCTCGGCCCCGCGGATGCCATCTGTGTCCTCACCCACGACAACAAGTTCGACGTCCCGGCGATCGTCGCCGCCCTGGCCACCGACGTCGGCTACTTGGGCGCCATGGGGTCCCGGCGCACCCACGCCAAGCGAGTCGAGCGCCTCCGGGAGGAGGGCGTCACCGACAACCAGCTCGAGCGGGTGATGGCCCCCATCGGACTCGACATCGGCTCCCGCACCCCCGAGGAGACCGCCATCTCGGTCTGCGCCGAGATCATCGCCAACCACACCGGCCACACCGCCGGCTCCTTGAAGGCCACCGACGGCCCCATCCACTGACCGGTCAGGCGGGGACCGACACCGACAACGAAACCGACGCGGGAACGGGGGCAGGGGGACGGGTCGCCTGTCGTCGGGGGCGTGCGGGCCTCGTTCGAGCGGCGAATCTCACGGGCGGTGGCCGCTTCCCATTCTGGCGCCCGATTTCGGGCCTATGGGCGGGAAATCAGGCGCCAGTACGTCAGGGTGGGTCCAGATCCCGACATTCGGCCACGGAGGGTGGCGACATCGGGCGGAAGGGCACGGCGGAGTCCGGCAGGAAGCGCCAGGCGCCCGTTCTTGCCGGCGCTTCGTCCAGCCGGAAGGCCTGGGGTCAGGCGGGGAGCCAGATCGGGACGACGATGCCGGTGGCGACCAGGCGGGCGGCGCCGATGTCGTCGACCGGGGCGACCTGCAGCTCGGCCGCGTCGCCGCTCGACCAGGCGACCTGCCGGCCGTCGGGGGAGAACGTGGCGCCCTGGAACCGCGGGCCGAGGTCGAACGTGGCGCCGGAGTCGAGGTTGATGAGTCGACCGCGGGTGACCGGCGTGCCGTCCGGACCCTCGCTGTCGGTGGCGGCCACCATCCACGGCCCGTCCGGCGTCAGCGCGGCGATGCTGGTGAAGCGCTCGCCGGCGGGGAGGGCGTCGATCGGCTGCACGTCCCCGTCGGTCGTGTCGACGCCGACGACCGGGCGGCCCTGCTCGGTCGACCGGAAGACGACCCAGCGGCCCGCACCGGTGGGCGACGGCTGCTCGACGTATCCCGCCAGGTCCGGCACCGGCGTGACCGTGCCGGTGGTGCCGTCGATCAGCTGCCACTCCTGGTTGCCCTCAGTGCTCAGCAGGACGGCCTCAGCGGCCCGCACCGGTGAGGAGGCATCGGCGGCGAGCGTGAGCGTCGAGAGCGTCTCACCGGTGGTGGGGTCGACGAGGCCGGCCTCGGTCTCGCTGGTCTGGAGCAGGACCAGGTCGCCGACGGGCAGGGCGCCGGCCATGGCGTCGGACAGGACCCGGTCCCCGCCAGTGGCCAGGTCGAGAACGGAGGCCCCCGCCGGCCCGGACAGGACCACCGAGCCACCGTCGCCGAGGAACTGGCCGTAGCCGTCACCGATCTGCTCGACGGCGGTCGGGTCGTCGGTGGGCACCGCGTAGCTGGCCTCCTGGCCGCCGATCAGGGCCACGGTCTCGTCGGGGCGGAGTTCGCCCGAGAGGAGCAGCCCACCGCCGACCTGGTCGGTCAGGTCGGCGACCTCGCCGGAGGTCAGGTCGACCAGGACCGCCCCCTCGCCGCCGGCGGCGGTGAGGACCGCGTGGTCCTGGCCGATCCCGCCGGTGAGCCGGGCGAGGGTGGGCAGGTACTCCCGCCGGGGAAGTCCGAGGTCGACGACGGTCCCGGCGCGGACGTCGACGAGCACGTTGGCGTCACCGCTGGTGTAGAGCGCCCGGCCCGGACCGGCGGCCACCCCACTGGCGAGACCGATGTCGGGTACCCGCACCTCGGTCGTCGGGCCCGTGCCGGGGTCCACGCCGACGACCACGTCGGCCAGCCGGCCGTCGACGGACTGCTGTCCGACGATCAGGCCGGGAGTGGTCGAGGCCACGGCCGGGTCCGGAGGGGGAAGGCCGGCGTCCCGAGACCCGCCCCCACCGGACCCGTCGCCGGCCCCGCAGGCGGCCAGGGTCAGCGCCAGGACGGCCGCCCAAACGGCCCCGAGTCGTCGCACGGGCTCGAGGTTGCCAGAATGCCCCCGTGACCGAGGCACCGGACCCGCTGGTGTCGGACGCCGACCGTGACCTCGTCGTGGAGCGCCTGCGGGCCGCCTGCACCGACGGGCGGCTCAGCCTGGAGGAGTTCTCCGACCGGGTGGGTGACGTCTACCAGGCCCGGACCTCGGCCGAGCTGGCCGGCCTGACCGGCGACCTGCCCGCGCTCCCGGCGCCCGATCCCCCCAGGATTCCGCCGACACGACGGGTCGTGGCCGTGCTCAGCGGGGCCCGCCGGTCCGGACCCTGGCAGCCAGGGGACCCCACCCAGGTCGTGGCCGTGCTCGGCTCGTGCCAGATCGACCTCACGGGCGTGGACCTCGAGCCGGAGACCCGGATCGTGGCCACCGCGGTTCTCGGGGGGATCGAGGTCCTCGTGCCGGAGGGGATCGGGGTCGACTTCGGCGGGTTCGCCTTCCTCGGCGCCCGGGACGACCGCACCACCGCGCACCGTCGTCCGGGGGCCCCGGTCGTGCGGGTACAGGCCCGTGCGGTCCTGGGCGGCGTCACGGTCCGGACCCGGCCCTTCAGCGGCCGGTGACCACCCTCGCCGCGGTCCTGGCGGCGGGCGACGGCAGCCGGTTCGGCGGCCCCAAGCTCCGGGCGGGCCTCCGGGGCCGTCCGCTGGTCACCTGGGCCCTCGAGGCGGCGCTCGCGGCCGGCCTCGACGAGACCGTGGTCATCACCGGTGGTGAGGACCTGAGGGACGTGGTGCCCGCCGGCGTGACGATCCTCGACAACCCCCACTGGGCCGACGGCCAGGCCACCTCGGTGCAGGTGGCGGTGCACCATGCCGCGGCCCGCGGCCACGACGCCGTGGTCATCGGGCTGGGCGACAGCCCGATGGTCCCGGCCGAGGCGTGGCGGGCGGTGGCCGGCGTCGATGCCCCGATCGTGACCGCCGAGTTCGACGGCGCGCGCCGCCCACCGGTGCGCCTGGCGCGTGAGGTCTGGCCGCTCCTGCCCACCGACGGCGACGAGGGGCGCGGGTCCTGCTGCAGGGGCGTCCGGATCTGGTCTCAGCGGTACCGTGCGCCGGAGATCCGCGGGACGTGGACACCGAAGGGGACCTGGAGCAATGGAGCTGACCAACGAGTTCGACGTCGAGGTGCCGGTTGAGGAGGCCTGGGCGGTCCTGACCGACCTCGAGCGCATCGCGCCCTGCATGCCCGGCGCGCAACTGACCGAGGTCGAGGGCGAGGAGTTCCGAGGCAACGTGAAGGTCAAGGTGGGTCCGATCACCGCCCAGTACAAGGGCGTGGCCCGCTTCGCCGAGAAGGACGACGCCAACCACCGGGCCGTCATCGATGCCCAAGGGCGCGACACCCGGGGTCAGGGCAACGCCAACGCCCTCATCACCGCCACGCTGGCCGCCCAGGGCACCGGCACCCGGGTGACGGTCAACACCGACCTCAAGCTGACCGGCAAGGTGGCCCAGTTCGGCCGCGGGGCCATCGCCGACGTGAGCGGGGCGCTCCTCGACCAGTTCGTCTCCTGCCTCGAGCACGACCTCCTGTCCGGTGAAGCCACTGTCGGGGCGCCGGCGCCCGAGCCGGGTGATCCTCCCGCGACGGTCCCCGCTTCGGAGGCCGCGCCCCAGCCGACCGAGCCCGTGGCGGCGCCCGTCGTCGATACAGGTGGGGTACGCAAGATCGACAGTGCCGAGGCCGAAGCCGTCGACCTCCTGGCCGTGGCCGGGGGCACCATCGCCAAGTACGCCATCGGCGCGATCGTGGTCGTGGCCGTGGTGGTCCTGCTGCTGGTGCTCCTGCTCTCGTGACGGTCGTGGCCCCGAGCCCGGCCGACCGAGACGCGGTGGCGGACCTCCTGGGTCGCTCCCCGCAGGGCGCCTTCGAGGTCGTGGTCCGCGCCGCCGACGGGGCCCCGGTCGTCATCCGCAACGCCCCCCTGCTCGACGACGGCACGCCCATGCCCACCCGGTACTGGCTGGTCGGTGCCGTAGAGCGGGTCGCGGTCGGGCGCCTGGAGGCAGCCCAGGGCGTGCACCGGGCCGAGTCCTCCGTGGACGCGGTCGTGCTGGCGGCGGCCCACCGCCGCTATGGCGCCGAACGCGACGCGGCCCTCCCGGCGGACCACGAAGGACCGAGACCTTACGGGGGCGTCGGCGGGACCCGACAGGGGGTCAAGTGCCTGCACGCCCATTACGCCTGGCACCTGGCCGGGGGTGACGACCCGGTGGGCCGCTGGGTGGCGGACCGTCTCGCCGCCGGCGAGGGCGAGGCGTGACGGGCGAGCGGCGCAGCCGATCGGCGGTCCGAACAGGCCGGCACGGCGATGAGTCGTCCGGCGAAGCACCATGAGCAGAGTCGCCGCCATCGACTGCGGTACCAACTCGACCCGCCTCCTGGTCAGTGAGGACGGTCGGACGGTCGAGCGCCTGATGCGCATCACCCGGCTCGGCCAGGGCGTGGACGCCACGGGCCGCCTGGCCCCGGAGGCGGTCGAACGCACTACCGCCGTGCTGACCGAGTACCGCGAGGTCCTGGACCGCCACGGCGTCGAGCGGGTGCGGATGACCGCCACCTCCGCCGCCCGCGACGCCGAGAACCGGGACGAGTTCTTCGCCGCGGTGGAGGCGGTCGTCGGTACCCGCCCCGAACTCCTCTCCGGCCTGGAGGAGGGCCGGCTCTCCTTCGCCGGGGCGACGGCGGACCTGGACGCCGCCGACGGGCCCTTCCTGGTGGTCGACATCGGGGGTGGCTCCACCGAGTTCGCCGTGGGCACCGACACGTGCGAGGGCGCGGTGTCCCTCGACATCGGCTGTGTCCGGATGACCGAGAAGTTCTTGCTCCACGACCCCCCACGGGCCGACGAGCTGTCGGCCTGCCTCTCTGTCGTACAGACCTACCTCGACGACGTGGTCCGCGACCTGCCGGCAGTCGCGCACGCCAGGACCTTCGTCGGACTGGCCGGCACCGTGTCCACGGTGGCGGCTGTCGAGCTCGGCCTGGCCACCTACGACCGCGACGCCATCCACCACCTGCAGCTGACCCACGAGGCCGTGGAGGACGTCTTCCGCACGCTGGCCACCGAGACCCGGGCCCAACGGCTGGAGAACCCGGGCATGGAGGAGGCCCGGGCCGATGTGATCGTCGGGGGCTGCTGCATCCTGGTGAAGCTGATGCGCCACTACGGGTTGGCGACCTGCCTCGTCTCGGAGGCCGACATCCTCGACGGTCTGGTCGCCTCCATCGCCTGACCTACAGTCTCCGGCCGATGAGCACGCTCCTGGGCCGGCGAGTCCTCCTCCGGCCGCTGGTCGTTTCGGACTTCGCGGCGTGGTCTGAGGTCCGCACCCGCAGCGGCGAGTGGCTCCTGCGCTGGGAGCCGCGTCGCCTGCCCGGCCAGCCCGACGTGACCACGGACCGGGATGCGTTCTCGGTGCGCTGCTCGGCCCGGGAGCGGGAGCGGCAGCTGGGCACCGGCTACGGGTTCGGCGTCTTCGTCGAGGGCCGGTTCGCGGGCGAGATCAACCTGTCGTCCATCCAGCGGGGGCCGTTCCAGAGCTCGTACGTGGGCTACTGGATCGACGAGGCCGTCGCCGGGCACGGCTACACGCCCGAGGCGCTCGTGGTCCTGGCTCGGTTCGCCTTCGACGACCTGCGCCTGCACCGGATCCAGATCTCGATCATCCCCCGCAACTCGGCCAGCCGACGGGTGGTCGAGAAGTTGAAGATCCGGGACGAGGGCATCGCCGAGCGCTACCTGGAGATCAACGGCACCTGGGAGGACCACGTGCGCTACGCCATCACCTCCGAGGAGTGGCAGCAGCGTCGGGACGACCTCCTGGAGGAGTGGATCGACTGAACCATCGGTCGGCCTGCGGCCTCCGGCTTCGCCCTGCTGCGGGACCGCGGTGCTGCTCCGCTCCGCGGCACAGCGTCAACGCCCGACGGATCGTGCGAGGTGATGACCAGCCGCGGCGGCGAGCAGTCCCAGGGTCACCGACACCCCGACGTACAGGGCGGCGGTCAGCACCCGATCGGTCCGGCCGAGGTCGAAGGTCTCCCAGGTGAAGGTGGAGAAGGTCGTGTAGGCGCCGAGGAAGCCGACGCTGACGGCGAGGCTCAGGTCAGGTGACCAGCCCCGGTCGGTGGCGACGAACACGAAGGCCCCGAGGGCGAAGGACCCCGTGAGGTTGATCAGCAGGGTCGACCACGGCAGGGATCGGGGGCCGACGGCCTGGTTGACGCCGAAGCGGGCCACGGCCCCCATGGCCCCGCCGGCCGCGACGATGAGGTAGCGCACGCTGGTCGGGCCCTACGTGCCGCTGATGCGGGCCTGGATGGCGGCGAGGCGCTCGGCGAAGGCGGGCTGATCCATGGACCAGAGCTGATCGGCCAGCTCCCGCTCGACGGCGGCGGCGTGGTCGTCGATGGTGGCCATGTCGGCGATGGTGGCCTTGACCCGCTGGGCGAGCTCCCGGGGGGCGGTCGCGGCCTTGGCGGCCATGGCCTGGGCTGCCTCGAGCAGCTCACCGTCGGGGTGGCAGCGCCAGACCATGCCCACCCGCTCGGCCTCCTGACCGTCGAGCACGTCGCCGAACACCCCGGCGGCCATGGTGGCCTGGACGCCGGCGATGCGGCGCAGCATCCACGTGTAGCCGCCGCCCGGATGGATGCCGAGCTGCAGGAACCGGGTGTCGAAGCGGGCGCTTTCGGCGGCGAGGCGGACGTCACAGGACAGGGCCATGTTCAGGCCCGCCCCGACGGCGGCGCCGTTCACCGCGGCGAGGGTCGGCAGGGGGCAGCGGCTGAGGCGTAGGAAGCCCTCGTAGATCCGACGCAGCCCGACCTCCCGGGAGGCCCCCAGGTGCGACAGGTCGGCTCCGGCGCAGAACGCCGGCGGGGCCCCGGTCACGACGATGGCGCCGATGCCCCCGTCGGCCTCGAGGGCGTCGAATGCCTCGCTGATGGCGTCGACCATGTCGAAGCTGATGGCGTTGCGCTTGTCGGGATCGTTGAGCGTGACCGTGGCCACGCCGTCGACGATGTCGACCAGGATGCTGTCATTCATGCAGGTGGCTAGTCCCGGACGACGGCGGGGGAGTGCTTGAAGAACTGCTCGACATCGGCCTGGTAGGTGTACTCGGGATCGGCGGCCCCGACCGTCGAACGCAGGCGCAGGGCCTGGGCGAAGTCCTCCACGGTGCCGGCCGTCGTGAAGCCGTACCGGAAGCCGGCGTCGACCAGCTTCGCGCCGTCGACGCCACGGCCGTACCGCAGCAGGTCGAGGGTCTCGGGCGGGATGTCGTAGCCCACGATGCGCAGCGGCCAGGCGGCGGCGGAGGTGGCCAGCGGCGGCAGGGGCACGGTGCGCTTCCCGCAGATCGTGGCCACCTCGCTCCAGGGCAGCATGCCGTCCCCGGCGACGTTGTAGATGCCCGCCAGGTCGTGCTCGAGCACGAACAGGATCGAGCGCACGACGTCGACCTCGTGGATGAGCTGGAACCGGGGGTCGAAGCCGAAGATGGACGGCACCACGGGCAGGTTCAGCAACTGGCTGATCGGGGTGCGGATGGCAGGGCCCAGGACGTTGCTGAACCGCAGCAGCGACACGGTCACGTGCGGGTTGTCCACGGCGAAGTCCCGCACGTAGTCCTCGACGGCCAGGAGGCTGCGCTCGACCGCGTTGCGGGGGTAGCGGGTGCGCTTCATGTCCTCGCGGAAGAAGCCGGGGTCCTCACGGTCGGCGCCGTAGATCAACGACGACGACTTCACCACGACCCGCTCGACGGTGCTCTCCGGCGCGGACGCCGCGGCGAAGAGGTTCATGGTCCCGATGACGTTGATCTCCTTCATCGTCCGCGAGGAGACGACGCCGGAGTTCATCACCAGGAAGGTGTGGATGATCGTGTCCACCTTCGTGGCGGCCACGATGCGGCTGAGGATCGAGTAGTTCTGGTCGACGCGGACGAACTCCGTGCGTTCGAGCTCGACCTCGGGGGGTTCGGTGTCCAGCCCGACGATGACCTCGACGTCGGGGTCCGCCTCGAGCTGCTGGGCCACGCGTCCACCCCAGAAGGAGCTGAGCCCGGTGACGAGGACGCGGCGGCCCACCCCTCAGCCCTTCCAGACCGAGCGGCGGGTGCGGATCATGTCGAAGAGCTGGTCCTGGATGCGCTGGCGGATGTCATCGGCGGCGTCCATGACCTTGCTCTTGCTGTAGCGCTCCTGGTCGGCGGGGACGTCGAAGTGGATCGGGTCCAGGACCCGCAGGCGGAACTTGGCGGGCAGTGGGGTCACCAGCCCCAGCGGGCCGAGGGCCAGCATCTGCGGGGTGATCGGGACGTAGGGGAGGCCGAAGGCCTTGGCGAGGGGGTTGAGCTTGGCGATGATCGGCATGGCCTCCTCGGAACCGACCACGGCGATCGGGATGATCGGCACGCCGGCCTTCATGGCGATCTCGACGAAGCCGCCCCGGCCGAAGCGCCGGAGGCGGTAGCGCTCCGAAACGTGCTTGCCCGTGCCCTTGGTCCCCTCGGGGAACACGAGAACCAGGGCCCGCTTGTCCCGCAGCAGGCGGTAGGCGTTGTCCGGGTGGGCGACCACGCCGCCGACCCGCGACCAGAGCGTGCCCACCACAGGAAGCGACTTGAACAGGTGGTCGGCCAGGCCGTAGACGGGCCGGTGCAGCTCGGTCTCGATGCCGTGCATGATCACGGGGGCGTCGGAGGGAATGGCCCCGGCGTGGTTGGCCACCAACAGGGCACCACCGTGCTTCGGGATCTTCTCGAGGCCCTCCCATTCGGCCCGGAACCAGGACCGGTAGATCGGGTCGTAGAGCATCCGGGCCAGTTCCCGCATGCGCTCGGAGCGGCCCCACTCGTCCACGTCGCCGCGACGGGCGGGGTCTTCCCGGCCGCTGGCCGCCCGGTCCACGGGCAGGTGCACGAGGGTCCCGCCGGGTGCGTCCACGTCGATGCTCGCGGCCTCGTCCACAGGAGTTCCCGGGCGGGTGTCCTCGGAGGCCATACGGCCGTGAAGGCTACCGGCGGCCAGGGACCCTGTCCCCGTGGCCCGTACCATTATCCGCCCTTTCCCTCAGGGGGCGAAGGACGAGGGGTCCACCGGCTAGAAGGCACCCCGCTCGGCGTCGAGCCACTCCCGGCCTTCGGCGCAGTCGTCGGCCAGCGGGCACCAGCCGCAGGGCGGGCCGGGCTTCTTGACCAGCTCCCGGTCGGGGTCGTTCAGCCCCACCATGGCCAGGACGCCGTCGATCGTGCGGGCGACCGCGGCGTCGAGCAGGTCCAGGGTGACCTCCTCCGGATCGAGGCGACCCGAGTCCAGGTAGTGGGTAGCGAGCTTGCGGGGCGGCACGCCGAGGCGGATGGCCTCGATGAGCGCATAGAAGCGCAGGTCCTCCCGGTGGGAGGGGTAGGCCCTTCCGGTCTTGAGGTCGACCAGCACCTTGCCCGCCCGGTTCCCCTCGGCCCGGCCGAGGGCGAGGTCGACTTTGCCGGCCAGCACGATGCGGCCGTCGCAGAGGTCCACGTAGAGCTTGCTCTCCGGCGCCGGGCGCCACTTCGGGTTGAGCGGGGGCCAGCAGTCCAGGAACTTGACCAGTCGGTCATTGGCCTCGGCCTTGACCTCGGCCCGTTCCACCTCCGAGCAGGTCCGCAGCCACTCGGCCACCCACTGCTCGCCCCGCTGGTCGCTGTGCTCGAGGCGGCCGGTGGCCTCATCGATCAGCTCCAGCGGGTCGTGGTCGCCCGCCAGGTTGATGCTCAGCTCGATGGCCTTGTGGGCGACGATCCCGCGGGCGTTGGCGGCGGAGACCACGAAGACCTCGTCGGCCCGGTACTTGGCCTCGCAGCCGTGGACCTCCCGCAGCCGGTGCTTGCTGACCCAGATCGGGTCGTCGGGGTCGACGTCGGCCACCGCCTCGGCCAGGCCCTGCTCGAGCTGGGCGCGCAGGTCGTGGCGCAGGTCGGGGTCGAACTCCGGCCGGTCGGCCTTCGCCGCGCCGAGCATGGCCACGACATCCTGCTGGGCCGGAGTGAGGGCAGGCATCTCCATCTCGTCCGGACGGTACGCCCTCGCAGTGACCAGCGGGGGGACACGTCGAGGGGGGCGATGACCGTCACACCCCCCGGGGAGAATGGGCGCCGATGGAGGCCACATCGGTGCGGTTCGCAGGAGCGGTGAAGAGCCTGAGCGACGTGGCGCGCCGGCAGGGACTGACCGTCCCCGCCTTCCGGAGCCCGCCGCGCCTTGCTGGTTGCGAGCGCACCATCCGGTGGCGCCCCGACGGTGGAGCCACGGTCGCCATCCGACTCCGCGGGCGCCTCTGGGTCCAGGTCCTGGCCGACATGGTCGACGGCGTCGTCGCCGCCAACGGCCTCCGAGGCCCCGACGCCGACCGGGCCCGCACCGCCCTCTGGACCGCCGTCGAAGGCGGTGGCCTCCAAGCCGCGTGACCACAATATGGCTACCGTCGCGGGGCGGCGCCCGCACCTGATCCTCACCCGGCCCGAGGCGATCCCGGTGCTGAACCAGCTCGTCGGGGTGCCGCTCACGCGGACGATCCGCGGGATCCCGACCGAGGTGTCGCTGGATCGGTCCGACGGCATGGGGGTGGCGTGCGTGGTGACGCTTGACGACATCACCCAGATCCGACCGGCCCTCTGCACCGAGCGCATCACGACCCTGGGCCCCGACCGTATGGCCGAAGTCGGCGAGGCCTTGCGTACGTCCCTGGCCTGTTGAAACCTGACACGCTGGCGCTGCCGGCCCGGGTGGCGTAACTGGCAGCCGCGGGGGGCTTAAACCCCCCTGGCCCTCACGGGCCGTGCGGGTTCGAATCCCGCCCCGGGCACCAGGGGCTCGACCGTTTTCGCGTGACGATCGTCCGTGCGGCTGCGGAGGGGGCGGCTGGATCGCGTCCTGACCCGGCGTCAGAAGTGTGGTGAGCCGACGCGGGGCACTCGCCCAGCGAACGGGCGCGCCGCTCGTCGATGGATCAGGCTTCTTCGAGGTGGGCGCGGATGGCGGTGCGGGACTCGTCGAGGAAGCCATGCTCCCGGGCGTAGGTGACCATGCCGTCGAAGCCGGCCTGCCAGTCGTCGTCGGCGGCGCGGCCGGCGAGGGCGACGACGGCGTCGGTGGCGATCCAGAAGTGCTCGCCGTCGAGGCGGCCGTGGGGGGCCAGCACGGCGGCGAGGCGGTCGTCGTCGGTGCTCCCACCGGCCACGGCCACGTGGAACCCGCGGAAGTCGCCGGGGTCCACCAGGGTCACGGTGGCGGCGTCGAGATCGGCGTGGATGATCACGGTGGCGAACGTAGCCCGACCTGCGACCCTGTCGACATGCCGGACAGCATGGACACCGAACGGGATGCCATCGAGGCCCTGCAGGCCGACGGCTACACCCACGAGTTCTTCATCGAGGACCAGGGCGTGCGCTGCCCCGAGTGCGACAGCCGGGTTCTCCCGCCCGAGGCCGTCACCATCGACCAGACCTACCGGTTCGAGGGCGCATCGGACCCCGACGACATGTCCATCGTCTTCGCCGTGTCCGAGGGCCCCTGCGGCCTGAAGGGCGTGCTCGTGTCCTCCTTCGGCCCCGAGGTCAGCGGCCCGAGAGCCGACGTCCTCCGCCGCCTCGGCACCTGACCGCGAGACCTGTCACCACCCCTTCCTAAGCTCGGCTCGTCGCTTCCCCGCGAACGAAATTGCGCCGATTTGTCACGCCAGGCGTGACAAATCGGCGCAAGAACCAGGAGGAAGCGGAACGTGGCCGGAATCGACGTCGAGGTGGCGGTCATCGCCGCGCGCCAGCACAGTCTGATCACCCTCGATCAGCTCATTCGGCTCGGTGGCAATCGCCAGCTCGCCCACCGGCGGGTCAAGGCAGGGCTTTGGCGACGGGTGGAGCCGGGGGTGTACTTCGTCTGCGGCCACCCCTTCACCTGGGAGGCGAGGTTCCTCGCCCCGGTCCTCTCCGCGGGCGGAGGCGCATTGGCCTCGCATCGGGCGGCGGCCGTGCAGTGGGGTGTCGAGCGGTTTCGGCCCGGTCGTCCCGAGCTGTCCGTGCATCGGCACCACCGGCCGAAGGGACTCGATGCCCGGGTGCACGAGTCGACGGACCTGCAGATCGCCGATCCGGTCGTCATCCGCGGGATCCCCACGACCGGGCTGGTGCGGACCCTGCTCGACGTAGGCGCCGTGATCTCCCTCGACGCGCTCGAGCATGCGATCGACGCGACGCTGCGAACGACCTCCACGGAGTGGCCGGACCTGTATGACGCCCTCGTGCTGCACTCCCGTCGTGGCCGGAACGGCTGTGGGCGCCTACGAGCCGTGCTCGACGAGCGGTTCGGCGACAAGGTCATCACCGACAGCTGGTTCGAGCGGGTGGTCCGTCGACTGCTGCTCGACGCCGGGTTCCCGGTACCGAAGTCACAGTGGAACGTGTTCGACGGCCCGACCTTCCTCGGCGAGCTCGACCTGGCGTGGCCGGCGGCCCGGGTCGGGGTCGAGCTCCAGAGCAAGGCGTTCCACCTCAACCCGACGTCGTTCGAGAAAGACCCCGAGAAGCTGAACCGCATCCGCCTGTCCGGCTGGGAGGTCCTGGAGTTCACCTGGCGGTTCTACGTCGAGCATCCCGAGAAGCTCTGTGCCCAGGTCCGTCAGGCTCTCCGGGCTTCTGGCGCCGATTTGTCACGCTCAGCGTGACAAATCGGCGCAATTTCGGATGGGTCGGATGGGTCAGGAGCGGACGGGGGTGAACCAGGGGTCGCTGATCGCGGCGTAGCGGTCGAGGTCGTCCCAGTGGATCCAGGCGGTGACCTTGCCCTTGAGCCGGGCGCCGGCGGGGCCGCTCGTCCGGGCTCGCACGAGGCAGGTGCGGACCTGCTGGGGGGCGATCACGAAGGCATCCGGGCAGTCCAGGGCGTCCAGGGAGACCTCTCCGTCGAGGATGTTGTAGACCTCGAGGCGATCCGTCGCCGAGCTGTTGCGGATGCGGACCCGCAGCAGCGGCCGTTGACCGGGCGCCGGCCGGGTCACCGGGCTGACCTCGGGGAACGCCTGGTCGTAGTCGACCACCAGCCGGACGCCGCCCTCATCGTCGGCGACGATGGAATCGACCGCGATGAAGTACCGGACGCCGCGCGCCACCGCGAACCCGAGGCCCTGGAAGACCGACTCCGGTGCCGGGGGGCCGCCGGCACCCGAGCCGGGGGGCAGGCCCCGGACGACGTCGACCCGGCGGAGCCGGTTCACGTCCGGTCCCCCGGTGTAGACGGCGATGGTCTCCCGAAACGTGGACTCCGAGGTCAGGTTGACGAAGCCGTTGCGGGGGGCCTGGAACGCCCACCAGATCGAGGCGGTGCCGGCGGCGACACCGTGGCGGGGCTCGCCGGGTTGGTGGGTGGCGTCCACGTTGTGCCCGGCCACGATGCGGCGGCTCTGGGCCAGGTAGGGCGAGACCCGGCTGAGGGGGGCGTCGGCCAGCCGGTCGTTGACCGGGGGGCTGGTCGCGGACCCGCCTGGGTCCACGTCGACGGTGACCGAGGGCCCACAGGCCGCGCTGAACCCGCTCAGGTCGACGCCGCTGGGCAGGCCCGAGTTCAGGTCGCTCGTCGGGCGCGTGCCGGGCCCGAAGCGGTCGTTCGCGGGGGTGTCGGAGGGGAACGGGTCCTGCTCGTCGGCGAATCCCCACTGGCGGTTGGCGTCGCCGGCCTCCTCGACGTCGACCCGGCGGGCGTGGTCGTCGGCGTTGTCGAAGCGCCGCTCGTCGATGTGCCAGACCAGGGTGCCGCAGCCCGCCGCGGCGATGTCGTAGCCCGCCTGCTCCCGGTTCTCCACGAGGAAGTACTCGCCTGTGCCGCCCCCGCCGAGGAAGCCGACGTCCACACCGTCGGGGTTGTCCCGCACCTGGAGGACCTCGTCGGTCGTCGCCGACGAGGTCAGAGGGACAGCCGCGGTCGTCGTCGCCACCCGCGTCGGGGTGAGCCAGCCCACCTGCCAGCGACTGAACGGGTCGGGGAGCGGCGGTCGGGTGCCGGTCGCCTCGCCCGGGAGGGCCAGCCAGTGCAGGCCCATCACGCTCCAGGTGTCGACGCCGGCCGAGCTGCCGTCGACGTCATAGAGGTCGATCCAACCCAGGTCGTGGCCGAACTCGTGGACCCAGATGCCGAGGGTGGCCTGGGCGAGGGGCCCGTCGCACTGGAGCTCGCCGGCGGTGAAGAAGCCGCCGTCGGCCTCCCCGTCGCCCAGCACGACGCCGTCGGCGGTGAGCGGAGCGTTGAGGCGGCTGCGGTGGCCCCAGATGGACGGCCCGGTGCAGGCCTGGGCCGCCTCGGTGCCGGCCACGACGATGCCCAGGTGGAGCTCGTCGGGGGACAGTGAGCCGTCGCCGTCGCCGGCGGCGTCATAGGCCGCGAAGTCGACCGACGCATTGGCGGCGGCGAGGATCTGGCGGGCCACCGCGTTGTAGCCGAAGAAGTTGCGGCCGCTGTTCGGGTGGTTCCCGGGGAGGGTGACCACGACCACGCCGTCGTCGACGGTCCCCCCGGTCTCGGTGGCGGGTTGGAGGTCGAGCTGGCCGAACGACGCGGTGTCGTAGTAGTCGGCCACGCTCTGGTCAGCGCCGAAGAACAGCTCGTTCCAGTCCGCCGCGGTCGTGGTCAGTGGCGTGTCCTGGAACTGGGCCAGGACGACCAGCACGTCCTGGGTCCCGACCGCGGGCGGTGTGCCACTCGCGGCTTCGGCGACATCGGTGCGCTCGGACTCGGCCGCGCTCAGGGCCACCTGGTCACGCAGGTGCGGGGCCAACTCGGCGCCGGCGGGGGGTCGGCCGTCGGCGTCGGGGAGGAGCCCGGAAGGCTGCAGCCGCCCGGCGGGAGTGGGCTCGGCGAAGGACCAGGTCCCGGTGGTGTCCCGCACGACGGTGTAGCCGGCGAGGGTCTCGAAGCCGTTGACGTACTCGTCGCCGTAGAGGCGGGCCGTGAAGGTCGACCCGTCGGGCTGGGCCAGCGTACGGGGGCGGGGATCGGCCGGCGAGGCCGAGGCGAGCGCGTCGAGGCCGACCAGCAGGCCGAGGCCGACGACGAGGGTGAACAGGACGTATCGGAGCGGCCGCCGCACCGGCGGCACCCTACCGAGTGGGGGTGCGCCGGGGAATGACGCGGCGGGCGAGATCCCAGACCGTGCGCCGGTCACCGGCGGGGTCTGCCCGCGCGGTGATCGGACGGCTGGCCGCCAGGATGAAGGCCAGGGCGGCACTGGCGAACAGGTCCCATCCCGGCTCGAGCTCGCCGTCGACGGTGTCCGGGTCGATGGTGCGCCGCATGTGCAGGCCCTGGACCATCGCCATCAGCACCACAGCCAGGGACTCGTAGGTGAACGGAGGGCGGGGCTCGAGGCCGTAGCTGGGGAAGTGCTCGGCGAACAGCGCGGCCCAGCGCTGGCTGACCTCCCGGGACTGCGCCCCCAGGCGCCGGTCGATCTCGGCGTCCTCATAGGCCATCAAGGCCCACGTGAGGCGCTCTCGTTCGGCCGTGGCGGCGAGGCCCTCGAAGCTGATGACCGCCGCCGTGCGCACCAGCTCCTCGAAGGCCGGATCCTCGGCCACGGCGGTCCCGACGGCGTCGCCCGCGTCCTGCACGGCGGGGAGCTGGTCGGGGGACAGCAGCAGCTCGAGCAGGTCGTCGCGGTAGTCGTCCTGGCTGTCCCAGTAGTGGTAGACGGCGCCGATGCTGAGGCCGAGCCGGTCCACGATGTCGGTGATGCGGACGTGGTCCAGCGGCTCGCCCAGCGGGTTCTCGTAGAGGTGGTCTCGACCGGCCTCCAGCAGCACCCGCCGCCCCTCGTCGGGCGGCAGGCGCCGGCGCCGGGTCCGCCGTGGTCGGGTGGCCATGGCGCGACGTTAGCCACCGTCCATAGCAGTCACTAGGTACTACGGAAGCGACGCCCGGCTCTGCTCACGGAACTGGTCGGCGGCGACCTCGTGGTCCACGATGCGGTCGGGGTAGTCGAGCTCGGCGGCGTCCAGGGTCCCGGTGAGGAGCCAGGGCTCGTGGACCGCACCGCCGGCGACGCCGCTCAGCTCGGGGACGTAGCGACGCACGTAGTCACCCTGTGGGTCGAAGCGGTGGGCCTGACGCACGGGGTTGAAGATGCGGTTGGAGCGGGTGTCGGCGCCCGTGCCCGCCACCCACTGCCAGTTGGCGGAGTTGTTCGCGATGTCGCCGTCGACCAACCACTCGAGGAAGTGCGCGGCACCCCGGCGCCAGTCCACGCCGAGGTGTTTGGTCAGGAACGAGCCGGTGAGGAGGCGGGCCCGGTTGTGCATCCAGCCCTCCCGGTGGAGCTGGCGCATCCCGGCGTCGACGACGGGCAGGCCGGTCCGCCCTTCGGCCCACGCCGCGAACACCTCGTCATCGTCGACCCAGGTCCGCCCCCGGTCCCGCAGGTCGTCTCGGGCGATGGCGGGGAAGTGGAAGGTGGTCTGGTGGTGGAAGTCCCGCCAGCAGAGCTGGCGGACGAAGGGCTCGCCCCCGGGCCGGGGCCCGAGCCGGTCGGCCAGCTCGAGGGCCGAGATCGTGCCGAAGTGCAGGTGCGGGCTGATGCGGGAGGTCCGGTCGCCGGGGAGGTCGTCGTGGCCGTCGTCGTACCCCGCCAGTTCGGCCTTGGCCCACCGGTTCAGCAGGGCCCGGGCCTCGGTCTGCCCGCCCGGGGCGAGGTCGGGGCTGGTCGGACCCGCCGCCAGTTCGGTCCGCGCCGGCAGCGGGCCGGGGTCGACGCCGTCAGGCAGGCGCAGCCGTTCGGGCGCCGGCTCCACGGCCCTCCAGGGGTGGGCCGACCAGGCCCGCCAGTACGGCGTGAACACCTTGTAGTGCCCGCCCGCGCCGGTGACGACCTCGTCGGCGGGGACGACGCCGACGCCGGGGAAGGTCACGACCTCGACCCGGCCGGCCGCCTCGCGGGTCAGACGTTGTTCGCGGCGGCGGGCGAAGGCGGTGACGTCGGCGGAGACGTGGACGGCCTCAGCCCCGACCTCTGTGGCCAGCCGGAGCGCCTCGGTCACGGGGTCGCCGCGGCGCAGGACGAGGTCGCCGCCCCGCTCCCGCAGCGTCGACCGGAGGTCGCTCAGGCAGTCGAGGAGGAAAGCGGCCCGGTTGGGCACGGCGAAGCCCGAGGCGAGGAGGGTGTCGTCGATGACGAACAGGGGCACGACGGTGTCGGCCCGCCGGACGGCTTCGGCCAACGAGGGGTGGTCGTGGACCCGGAGATCGCGGTTGAGCAGGACGACGACAGCCCGCCCCGCCGTAGGCCCCACGGGTGACGTCAGGCCCCCAGCACGCGGGCCAGGCTGTCGACCACACGGTCGATCTGCTCGTCGGTGATGACCAGCGGGGGGCACATGGCCAGGGCCGTGCCGAGCGGGCGCACGATCACGCCTTCGCCGAGGAGGGCGTCGCGAGCGCCGGGCGCGCTCACACCGTCGTTGAGTTCGACGGCCCACACCGCGCCCTCACCCCTGACGGCACCCACCAACCCGTCGGCGTGCAGGCTCCGCAGCCCGTCGGACAGACGGGCGCCCACCGCCAGCGCCCGGTCGAGCAGACCGTCAGCCTCGATCACGTCGAGATTGGCGAGCGCGGCGGCTGCGGCGGTGGCGTGGCCCGAGTACGTGTGGCCGTGGCGGAGGATGAAGTCCGGATCCGCTTCGAGGGCGGTGTGCACCGGGCCGCCGACGACGACCCCACCCAGCGGGACGTACCCGGAGGTCACGCCCTTGGCGAAGGTGATCAGATCGGGGCGCACACCGTAGTGCTCGGCGCCGAACCACCGCCCGAGGCGGCCGAAGGCGCAGATGACGTCGTCGAGGATGAGGAAGGCCCCGTTGTCGTCACACAGGCGGCGAAGCTGGGTGAGGTAGCCCTCGGGTGGCGGGAAAACACCGCCCGCGCCCTGCACGGGCTCGCTGATGACGGCGGCCACCTCGTCGCCCCGTTCGGCGAACAGCGTGGCCATCGCCTCGATGTCGTCGCCGCGGACGTTGACGAAGTCGGGGAGCAGGTCGCCGAAGCCGGCCCGGTTGTCCGGGATGCCCTGGGCCGAGGTGCCGCCATAGGTCACGCCGTGGTAGCCGGCGGACCGGCTGACGATCAGCCTCCGCTCGGGGCGACCGGCCCGGATGTGGGCCGCCTTGGCCAGCTTCATGGCCGAGTCGACGGCCTCGGACCCCGAGCTCACGAGGAAGATCCGGGGATCGTCGACGGGCGCCAGGCCCGCCAGGCGCTCGGCCAGGGCGTCGGCCGGGCCGTTGGTGAACGGGTCGAAGCAGTGGTAGGCGTGCAGGGTGCGCACCTGGGCGGCCACGGCGTCGGCCACCTCGGCCCGCCCGTAGCCCACGTTGGCGAACCAGAGGCTGGCCATGGCGTCGACGTACTCGTTGCCGTCGGTGTCCCAGACGAGGGCGCCTTGGCCGCGAGCGACGCTGATGAAGTGGTCCGCAGGGGCCGACGGCTTGGCGAACGGGTGCAGCAGGGCGGGTAGGTCGGTCATGAGGCTCGTTCCTTCTCCTTCAGCTCGCGGCGCAGGATCTTGCCGCTCGGGTTCTTGGGGATCGCCTCGACGAAGTCGACCTCCCGCACCTTCTTGTAGGGCGCGACCCGTTCCTCCACGTAGGCCATGACGTCCTCGGCGGTGAGCTGGGCGCCCGCCCGGCGGACCACGAAGGCCTTGGGGATCTCGTCCATGCCGTTGCCGGAGTCCTTGGGGATCACCGCGGCGTCGGCCACGTCAGGGTGCTCGATGAGCAGGGCCTCCAGCTCGGCCGGGGCGATCTGGTACCCCTTGTACTTGATCATCTCCTTGGCCCGGTCCCGGATGGTCACGTAGGCGTCGTCGTCGACGGTGACGATGTCGCCGGTGCGTAGCCACACGCCGTCGGCGTCGGTGAGCAGCGTCTCCTCGCTGGCGTCGGGGCGGTTGAAGTAGCCGGCCATGACCTGTGGGCCCTGGACCAGCAGCTCGCCGGTCTCGCCCACGCCCAGCTCTTCGCCGGTGGCCAGGTCCACCACCTTCTGGCGGGTGTCGGCCACGGGCGGGCCCACGGTGCCGGGCTTGTCCTGGCCCAGAAGGCTGATGTGGGTGACGGGGCTGGCCTCGGTCATGCCGTAGCCCTGGACCACCTCGACGTCGTAGTGCTCGGCCACCCGGCGGGCGACGTCGATCGGCAGGGGCGCGGCGCCCGACATGACGTAGCGGACGCTGGTGAGGTCGGCCCCCAGCTGATCGCCCATGTTGGCCAGGGCCAGGAGTGCGGGCGGGACCACGAAGAGGTTGGTGGCCTGGTGGCGGATGGTCAGGTCGACGAACCGCTGGGGGTCGAAGCCGGGTAGGACGACCTGCTTGGAGCCGCTGGCCAGCCCGCAGAGCATGAGGACGGTCAGGCCGTAGATGTGGAAGAACGGCAGGAAGTCGATCATCACCGAGCCGTCCGGGATGAGGCCGGTCCCGCGGATCTGGGCCACGTTGCTGGTGATGTTGTGGTGGCACAGCATCACGCCCTTCGGCGCCCCCGTGGTGCCCGACGAGTAGGGGAGGGCGGCCAGGTCGGTCATCGGGTCGATCTCGACCGGCGCCGGCTCGCCCGCGGTGGCCAGGTCCCACACCTCGGCGGTGTGGTGGAACCGGTCGTCGTGGCCCCAGACGGCCCGGGTCGTCTCGGCCGTGGCGTCGGCGACGAAGACGGCCTTGGGCTCGGAGTCGCCGAACTGGTGGGCGATTTCCCGCTCCTTGTAGAGGGGGTTCAGGGTGGTGACGGTGGCCCCGGCGAGGAGGGCGCCGTGGAAGGCGACGACCCACTCGGGGGAGTTCGGGGCCACGATGGCGACCCGGTCCCCCGGCTCGACGCCCTCGTCCTGCAGGGCGCGGGCCACCCCCCGGGATGCGTCCCAGAGTCGGGCGAAGGTGTACTCCGCCTCACTGATCCCGTCGACGACGGCGATGCGCTCGGGCCAGGTCTCGGCCGCCCCCGCGAGTAGGTCGCTGACCGGCAGCACCGGGTACGGGGCGAGGGAGGGGCGGGGCGACTCCTGGATCATGAGGCGGATCGTAGGAGCACGCCGGGGAGGGCGCCGGAGTGCTCGCCGTCCTCGAGGGCGACCTGCCCGTTGACGATCGTCGCCCGGTAGCCCTCGGCCCGCTGGATCAGGCGGCCGGCCCCGCCGGGGAGGTCGTTGACGAACTCCGGGAGGGGGAGGTCGAGGGCGTCGGGGTCGAGCACGTTGATGTCCGCGAACGCCCCGGGGGCCAGCACCCCGCGGTCGGCGAGGCCGAACAGGGTCGCCGTCTCGGACGTGATGCGCCGCACCGCGTCCTCGAAGGTGAAGGTGCCGCGCTCGCGGACCCAGTAGGACAGCAGGAAGGTCGCCTGGCTGGCGTCGATGACCTGGCTCACGTGGGCACCTGCGTCACCGAGGCCGACCACGACGTCGGGCTGGGCGAACATGGCCCCGGCGGCCTCGAGGTCCTGGTTGAGGAACGGGTAGTTGTAGACCCGACGGCCGTCGGACTCGAGGCTGAGGGCGACGAAGGCCTCGCCGACCGACACACCGCGGCGGTCGGCCTCGGCGGCCAGGCTGTCGGCGGGTGTGTGGTCGTAACGGGCCCGGTCCAGCGGCATCAGGAAGGTGTGTTCGCCGGAGTTGCCGAGGGCATCGGCCTCGGCCACCAGGGCCGCCCGCCGGTCGGGGTCACCGAGGACGGCGAGCCGCTCGTCCAGCGACAGCGGGGCCAGGGCCTGCCAGCCGGCGCAGAAGTCGAAGGGGGTGCGGAACCCCAAGCCGAGGAGGATGCCGATCTGGCGGGGCGAGGTCTGGGGCCGGAGCTGGGCGCCGTCGGCGTTGACCCGGGTCACGTGCTCGAGGGCGAGCTCGTGCAGGTGGGGCCCGGCGTTGGTGTGGGTCAGCCCGAAGGACACCGGTCGGCCACACGTGCGGCTGACCTCGGCCAGGATCTCGATCTCGCGGCGCGTGCCGTCCTCGTCGACCCCGTTCTGGGCGCCGAGCATCGCCGCGGTCTCGAACACACCCCGGCCCCGACGGCGCAGGGGATCCGCCAGTGCCACCAGCTCCGCGACACCGGCGAAGGTGCCCGGCACCTCCCGCCCGTCGGGCAGGGTGTGCAGGATCGTGCGGGAGGAGCTGACGCCGACCGCCCCACGGTCGAGGGCCTCGTCCACGTGGGCCGCCATGGCCGCCAGCTCGTCGGCGGTGGGAACGACGGCCGGGTCGAGGCTGCGTTCACCCATGACGTTCCAGCGCACGGCGCAGTGGCCGACCATCCCCGCCACGTTGATGCCCTTGGGCAGCCGGTCGAGGGTGTCGAGGTAGTCGCCGTAGGACTCCCAGTCCCAGGGCAGGCCGCCGAGGATCGCCGAGGCCGGGATGTCCTCCACCGACTCCATCATCTCGGCCAGCCAGGCCCGGTCCTCGGGCCGGCAGGGGGCAAAGGTCACGCCGCAGTTGCCGATGACGACCGAGGTCACGCCGTGCCACGACGACGGTGTGGCCTCGGGGTCCCAACCCAGTTGGGCGTCGAGGTGGGTGTGGGCGTCGACGAAGCCAGGGGTGACCGTCAGGCCGTCGGCGTCGATGATCCGGCGGGCGGGCCCGTCCACCTCGCCGACCGCGACGATGCGGTCGCCGTCGACGGCCACGTCGGCGGCCCGGCCCGGCGCGCCGGTGCCGTCGACCACCGTTCCCCCACGGATGAGCAGATCATGCATGGGGGGGACGCTAGTGGTGGCCCCGTACCCTCGACGGCTGGCCCCGCCTGCCCCCCATGCTGCGAACCCGACCCCCGCGCCTCGCCCTCGTCCTGCTGCTCGCTGTCCTGGCGGGTTCGACGACGCTCACCGAGCCGGCGGTGGCCGGGCCCACCCGCTGGTACCCGGATCCGCCGACGGCCACCGAGATGGCGCCCCTCGAGTCCGGCGGCCAGAACGAGGACGCCAACTGGTTGCCGCTGCTCGGCGACTACGAGCTCTGGTGCACGATGGGCAACCCCGGGTACTCGGGCTGCGCCAACCACCACGGGTACCCGGCCCTCGACATCGGGATGCCGGTGGGGACCAACGTCTACGCGGCCGGCCCGGGTCGCGTCCGGGCGGCCGGGTCCGCGGGCGACGCCCGCGGCGTCTACGTCGACATCGAGCACGACGACGGCATCCACTCCCGCTACTACCACCTGTCCGCCGTGGTGGTGAGCGTCGGCCAGCAGGTCGATCGGGGCACGCTCATCGGGCGCTCCGGCCAGACGGGTCACGCCACCTCGCCCCACCTCCACTACGAGGAGCGCACGGCGTCAGGCGCGGCGAAGGACCCCGGCGTCATGTACGTCGTGGTCGACGGGCGTCTCCTCGTCTACCCCAACCAGAGCGGTCACACGTCCTGGTGGGAGACGCCGTATGGGACCCGGCTGCGGAACCAGAGCTTCAACGTGGACAACACCACCCTCTACTGGGGCGGCCCGGGGGTGGCCACCGGTGACCTGAACGGCGACGGGGCCGACGACGTCGTCGTCGGAGCGCCCGGCGAGGACACGACCGATCCGTCGAACACCACCCACATCGACAGCGGGGCGGCCTTCGTGCTCTACGGCTCGGGCCCGGAGGGGCCTGGCGTGTCGGGCACGGATGGGGAGCGAATCCTCCAGCAGTACAACGGCACCCCGGGGACGATGAAGAGCAACGAGGTGGCCGGCGCCGCGGTCGCCACCGGCGACTTCGACGGCGACGGCTTCGACGACGTGGCGATCGGCGCGCCGGCGGCCACGGTCGCGGGGGCGAGGGCAGCCGGTGAGGTCATCGTGCTCCACGGCTCGACCGAGGGCCTCCTGCCCGCGCCCCGCGGCGTGCGCCTGACCGGGGTGGCGGCCGAGAGCGGTGACCAGTTCGGAGCGTCGCTGGCCACGGGGGACTTCGACGGCGACGGCCTGGCCGACCTGGCCGTGGGGGCCCCGGGCGAAGCGGTCGGCGGGCGGGCGGTGGCCGGCGCGGTCACCGTGTTCAACGGGACCAGCTCGGGCCTGGGCGCCAACGGGCGCGAGATCACCGCGGCACCGGACATCGTGGCGGGGAACGTCGAGAACGGCGACCGGCTCGGGGTGGCCCTGGCCGCGGGTGACACCAACGGCGACGACGTCGACGACCTCGCCGTCGGCATCCCGGGCGAGGACGCTCCGGACATCGGCTACCCGGTCAGTGCGGACGCCGGCGCGGTGCTGGTGCTGCGGGGCCGGCCGGCCATCGGCGACCGCCCCGGGCTGCGGGGTGACGACAGCGTCGAGCTCCACCTCGAGAGCGCCGGGGTCGCCGGTGTCGGCCGTCCCGGCGACCAGTTGGGCATCACGGTCGCCGTCGGCGACGTGCACGGCGACGGGTTCGCGGACGTCGTGGCCGGGGCCGTCGGCAAGGACGTCGGCTCGGCCCGTGACGCCGGTTCGGTGCTGGTGCTCCGTGGTTCGGCCAACGGGGTGCGCTCGGGGGGCAGCCGCCACGTGACGGCGGACAGCCCGGACGTAGCCGGCACCGCGCAGACCGACGACCATCTCGGTGCTGGTCTCGCGCTCGGCGACCTCGACGGGGACGGCGCGGCCGACCTCGTCGTAGGCGTCGTCGGCCAGGCGGTCGGTGCTGCGGGCCGGGCGGGGGCCGTCGTCGTCCTGCCGGGTAGCCCCGGCGGCCTCACCGGTGTCGGTAGTCGGCAGTTCCACGCGGGCTCGGCGACGACCGGGCTGGTCGACCGGGCCGAGGCCGACGACGTCTTGGGAGCCTCGGTCGCCATCGGTGACCTCGACGGGAACACCTACGGCGACCTGCTCCTGGGCGTGCCCGGCGAGGACCTTCCGGGGGCGGTCGACGCCGGCGCCGTGGTCGTCGCCTACAACGGCGAGGGTGGGGTGGGGCCGGCGCTCAGCCAGGCCTTCGACGGCGACAGCCTCGCCCCCAGTCTGAGCCGAGCCGAGCGGGGCGACCGCTGGGGAGGGCTCTTCCCGCTCCACCTGCGCTGATCAGCCTGGCCCCCGGATGGGGCGTGCCCCGGGTGTCGATCGGTACCTTGATCCTCCATGGAGATGCCTCCCGGCCCCCCGGTGGTCGGACCGTCGAGCCCGCCGCCGGCCCAGGATCCAGGCCGCCCGCCGCCCCCCGACGACTCGTCGGGAGCGTCGCCCGACGGTCTGCTGGGGGACGAGGCCGCCAACCGCCGCCTGGTGGCCACCACCGCCGCCTTGGCCCTCGTGGCGGTGGCCCTGATGATCGGTGTCTTCCTGATGACCCGCGACGGCGACGGTGAGACCGCGGCGCCCGAGCCCGATCCCCTGCCGACGGCGCCGGTCGACGAGTCGCCCGAGCCCACCGGGCCGACCGGGCCGACCGGGCCCACGATCGACGAAGCGGAGCTCGACGAGCTCGTGGTCGAGCTGCAGGCGGTGGTGGAGGAGGAACGGGGCCTCGAGTTCCGGGAAGACATCGACCTCGAGCTGCTGGAGGACGAGGCCTACGTCGAGCGGTCGCGGCAGGACTTCGATGAGGACCTGGTGGACGGGCGGGAGGACATCGAGAGCTCCGCCGCCGCCCTGCGCGCCCTCGGCCTGTGGCCCGAGGAGGGGGACCCGGTGGACATCGTCAGCCAGTATCTGTCGGTCGGTTCCCTGGGCTACTACGACCCCGAGACCGGCGAGATGGTCGTGCGGGGGACGGCGGACACCCCGAACCTCCGCATCACCCTCGTGCACGAGCTGACCCACGCGCTGGAGGATCAGTACTTCGATCTGGACCGCCCCGAGCTGGACGACCGGCCCGACGAGTCGGGCTCCGCCTTCTCGGCCTTGGTGGAGGGCAGCGCCGGCCGGGTGGAGTCGGTCTACACGGCGTCGCTCACCGAGGAGGAGCGGGCCGATGCCGAGGCCGAGCAGCTCGAGTACCTCGACGGCGTCGACGTCTCGGACTTCCCGCCCGTCCTCCTCGAGGAGCAGCGGTTCGTGTATGTCACCGGAGCGGCCTTCGTGCAGGCCTTGTACGACGACGGTGGCAACGCCGCGGTCAACCGCGCTCTCCGCCGTCCGCCGACGACCAGCGAGCAGATCCAGGAGCCCGAGACCTGGCCCGAGCGCGATCCCGTCGTCGAGGTCACGGCACCGTCGGCTGACGGGGAGGTCGTCGACGAGGGGGTCGTGGGCCAGTTCCTGGTCCACGCGCTGGCGAGCCTCTCCGAGGACGAGCCCACACCGGAGTGGGACGGCGACAACAGCGTCCTGTGGCAGGACGGCGACCGGGACTGCCTCCGCATGGCCATCGCCGGTGACCTCGAGGCCCTCGAGACGGGACTGACGCCCTGGGCCGAGCAGGTCGGGGCTGAGATGGAGGTCGACGGCGACCTCTTGGTGGTGACCAGCTGCCGCTGACCGGCTGCTGGGCTCAGCCGAGCTGGCCGAGGGCCTCGCTGTCGCCGACCGCCGTCTTGTCGGCGATCTGCTGGAGGAAGGCCTCGTCGGCGCCGGCCGCCTCCATCATCTGCTTGGGATAGGCCTTCATGGAGTAGCCCTCGGGTAGCAGCGGCGCGTCGTCCTCGCGGCGGGCGAGCGCCTGCTCGACGATCGGCTCCAGCTCGCGGGCCTTGGCCGCGCCGGCCACCTCGTCGCGCTCCTTGAACTCGGGCAGGACCTCGGTGCCGAACAGCTGCAGGCTGTCCATGATGTCCTCGTGGCGGTTCTTGCCCGCCTGCATAACGAAGATGAGCTGATCGACACCGGCCTCCTCGTAGCGGCGGAGGAACTCGCGGAGCTGGTCGGGGGTGCCGACCGCCCCTCGTAGGCCCTCCCGCTCGCCGGAGACGAGCTTGGCGCCGAGGGTCTCCTGCTCGGCGGCGATGGCGGCCTCGGGCGAATACCCCATCTCCTCGCGGCGTTCCAGGAACTCCTGCCAGACGTCGGTCGTGCCCGGGCGGTGCTCGCCGAAGATGTAGTAGTGGGCGAGGGAGTAGCCGAAGAAGTTGCCGCCCTCGAGGCCCATGGCGAGGGCCCGGGTCTCGTCCTTGGCGCACATCATCGGGGTGACACAGGCCACGGAGGGGTTCACGGACCTACCGATGGCCACGCCCTTGTCGGCCAGGCGTTGGCGGTAGTCGCCGACCCACTGACGGGCCTCCTCGGGGTCGATGAACGCGAAGGTCAGGGCTCCGATGCCGAGCTCGGCCGCCAGCATGATCGTGTCCCGGCGGGAGCAGGCCACCCACAGCGGTGGGTGGGGCTTCTGGACGGGTTTGGGCACCACGTTGCGCGGCGGCATCGAGACGAACTGGCCTTCGTGGCCGGTGAAGGGCGTCTCGGTCATGCACCGGATGGCGACCTCGAGGCCCTCCCGCCACTGATCGCGTTTGAGCATCGGGTCGATCCCGAACCCGCCCAACTCGGCCTCCGAGGACGACTCGCCGGAGCCGAAGTCGACCCGGCCGTTGGAGACGAGGTCGAGCATCGCCACCCGCTCGGCGGTGCGGGCGGGGTGGTTGTACCCGGGGGCGGTCTGGATGATCCCGTGGCCGAGGCGGATGTCCTTGGTCCGCTGGCTGGCCGCGGCGAGGAAGACCTCCGGGGCGGAGCTGTGGGAGTACTCCTCGAGGAAGTGGTGCTCGACCTCCCAGCAGTACTCGATGCCCAGTTGGTCGGCGAGCTCGACCTGGTCGAGGGCGTCCTGGACGAGCCGGCGCTCGCTGTCCTCGGTCCAGGGACGGGGGAGCTGGTGCTCGTAGAAGATCCCGAACTTCATGTCCCTGTGCCTCCTGTCGTGGGTCGGAGTGACCGACACGACGACGTCATGCGGCGACCTCGTCGGTGGCCAGCTGATCGAACCGGGCGAGCAGATCGGCCGCGTCCGTCCGGCCGTCGGCGGCGTGGGCCACCTCGGCCCGGAAGGTGGTCATGGCCGCTTGGCGGCGCTCACCCAGGGACTGGGCCAGCGCCCGGTCCCAGGTGCGGCCGAGGAGGTCGGCCCCCTCGTGGTGGCGGCCGGACTCGCCGATCACCGTGCGGTCCCGCATCTCGGTCAACACGGTCCTCAGGTACTCGACGTGCGGGGTCTCATCGGCCCGGATGTAGGAGATGAGGCGGGCGGACTCGCCCTCACCGGCGACGAGGTCGGTGTCGTCGAGGAGCTCCTCGGCCCAGGCGAAGGTGTGGAAGGCGGAGATCTCGATCAGGAGCAGGCGGGTCATCCGCTCGGCCAGCATCTCGAGGTCGGCCGACACGTCGTCGGGCCACAGGCGCGGCGGGGGCGACTGGGCCATCTGGCCGATGCCCATGCGCTGCAGCATGAGCTGGCTCTCGTCCTCGGTGGGCGGGTTCCCGAACGCGACGTCCCGCGCGGCGAACCACATCTGCTTGTGCCCGCCCTCGGCCTCGCCATCGCCGGGGTCGAAGCCGGCCTCGTCGCGGGCGTGGGCCTCGAACAGACCGGTGGTGAGGTGGGCCAGGGCGGTGCCGTCGGTTTCCTCGACGAAGGTCTGGCGCCGGTCGGGCACGGGGGAGAGGCGGATCATCCCGCCGAAGCCCTCGACCGTCCCGATGCGGGTGAGGGTGTCGATGATCGGCTCGGGGAGGCCGCACTCGATGAGGAGGCGGGCCTGGGCCACGTTCGGGTAGTGGCCGGGCCAGGTCTCGAGGGGCACGTCCATCAGGGACGTGCCGAACGTGGCCCGGTGACTGGCCTGCCAGGCCTCGATGGCCGGCGCGCGGTGCCGGGTGCGGGGCGAGACGTAGTGGCCGTCGGCATCGAAGCCGCCGTGGCAGAGGACGCCGCCGGCGATCAGCGGTTCCTCGAAGGCGTGCGACGCGAGGAGCTCGGCCTCGTCGTAGATGAGCTGCACGTGGTTTCCCCCTTCGGACGTGGCCCGAGTGTAAACTCACGCGTATACAGCCGCAAGCCCGCACCCTGCTACGCCGCCCCGAGCGTCAGGCCCAGCTCCGTCGGGCCGCGGCTGCGGCCTTCGCCCGGACCGGGTTCGCGGGGACCTCGATGGACGACGTGGCCACCGAGGCCGGCGTCAGTCGACTGATCGTGTACCGGAACTTCGCGTCGAAGGCCGACCTCTACCGGGCCGTGCTGACGGGCGTCCGGGACCGGCTCCGAGACGAGTTCCTGGCCGGGTTCGAGCGCCGGGAAGCCGAACCCGGCTTCGCCGTCCATGCCATGGTCGTGGTCGCCCGGGAGGATCCCGACGGCTTTCGTCTGCTCTGGCGCCACGCCGCCCGAGAGCCTGAGTTCGCCGCCTTCGCCGATGACTTCCACGATCGGGCCGTCGCCGCCGTCGATGCCCTCGTCGGGGCGCTCCTGCCCGACCCCGCGCTGCACCGCTGGGCCACCGCCCTGTCGGTCGACTACGTGGTGCAGGCGGTCCTGGGTTGGCTCGACCACGGGGACCCGGCCCGTGACGAGGAGCTCGAGCGGCGGGTCATCGATGGCCTGCTCGCCCTGTACCCGACGTGGCTGTGACGGTCGACCCCGCGTTCGCCGCGGTCGAGGAGGCGTTCCGGGAGAACTTCGCCACTCGGGGGGAAGCCGCCGCGGCGGTCTGTGTGATCCTCGAGGGGCGCACCGTGGTCGACCTGGCCGCCGGCCCCGGCTGGGAGCCGGACTCGCTGGTCAATGCCTTCTCGGTGGGGAAGGGCCTGACGGCGGCCGTCCTGGGTCGGGCCATGGAGACGGCCGGCGTGGCCCTGGACGATCCGGTGACCCGGTGGTGGCCGGAGCTCGATCTCGGGCTGTCGGTGGCCCAGCTGGCCAGCCATCAGGCCGGACTGCCGGCCCTGCGGGCGCCCCAGCCCGAGTTGGTGATGTACGACTGGGACGCGATGGTCGCCGCTCTGGCTGCGGAGGTGCCCTGGTGGGAGCCGGGAACGGCGCACGGCTACCACACCAACACCTTCGGCTTCCTCGTGGGCGAGGTCGTCCGGCGGGCGACCGGTCGCTCCGTGGGCACGCTCCTGCGGGACCTGGCCGCGCCCCTCGACGCCGACGTGTACATCGGCCTGCCGGACGAGGAGCACGCCCGGGTTCGCCCGTTCAGCTTCCCGGCGACCGGCGGAGGCCTCGTCGCCACGGAGCCGGCCGACGACCACCAGCTGATGATCCGCAACGGCTACGTCAACCCGCCCGGACTCTCGGGCATCGGGGTCATCAACACCCCTGAATGGCGGCGGGCGGAGATCCCGTCGACCAACGGCCACGCCAGCGCCCGGGGAGTGGCCCGCTTCTACGCCGGGATCCTGGCCGGTGAGGTGCTGGCGGCCGAGACGGTGGCGGCCCTCACCGCGGTGCGGTCCGACGGCCCCGACCTGGTGCTCGATCGGCCGTCCCGTTTCGGGGCCGGCTTCCAGCTCCCCCAGCCCGAGCGGCCCTTCGGCACCGGGCCTCGGGCCTTCGGCCACTTCGGTGCGGGCGGCGCCCTGGGGTTCGCCGACCCCGACGCCGGCCTCGCCTTCGGCTACGTCATCGCCGAGATGGGGCCGCGCTGGCAGAACCCCCGCAACCGCGCCCTGTTGGACGCCGTGACCGCCTGCCTCTGATCCCATCCCTGCCGTCGGTTCTGTCCGGCAGCACGAGCAGCGGGCAGCACCGACCCCAGCCGCAATGGCCGGCGGGTCAGTTCTGCAGCGGCAGGACCGCTGACGCCAACGCGTCCAGCTCGGCCTCCCAGTCGTCGGGCTCGACGATGGGCAGGACCACGAACTTGCTGGCGCCGGCCTCGATCATCTCCTCGAGGCGGTCCTTGAGGCCGTCGTGGCCCGAGGGGATGATCTGGGCGGGGTCGAGGATGTCCGGGCGACGCTTCTGGACGAACTGGAGGAAGACGTCGGGCACCTCGCCGTGGGCGTAAGCCACCAGGGCGCCGAAGTGCTCGGGGTCGATGGCGCGTCCGGCCTCGGCGGCGGCCGCTTCGATGGCGGGGATGCCGCGGGCGATGTCGGTCGCATCGCAGAACGACGGCAGCCAGCCGTCACCGAGGCGCCCGACCCGGCGCAGCTCGGACGGGGCCTGCCCGCCGAGCCAGACGTCCATCGGCTGTTGGACCGGCTTGGGGCGGACGGTGATGCCGTCGAGGTCGAAGCGCTCGCCGTGGTGCTCGACCTCGTCCTCGCTCCAGAGGCGGCGCAGGAGGGGGAGGGCCTCGTCGAACCAGGGCGCTCGGTCCTTGCGCTCCACGCCGAAGGCCTGCTGCTCGCGGGGGTCGGCCACGCCGAGGCCGAAGGCGGGCAGGAGGCGACCCCCGGACAGGCGATCGAGGCTGGCCAGCTCCTGGGCGACGAGCGCCGGGTTGCGGCCGGGTAGCACCATCACGCTCATCCCGAACTTGATGCGCTCGGTGCGCCCGGCGGCGTAAGCCAGGCCCACGACGGGGTCGGGGCAGTCGCCCGACACCCGCTCGCTCAGCCACAACGAGTCGAAGCCGAGGCGCTCCAGGCTGTCGACCATGGGGTCGAACCGCTCCGGGTCGTTCGTGACCGTGCGGGTGCCGAGGCCGAAGCCGACGCGGATCTTCATGGTCCGTAGTCTCCCCCACGATGGAACGGTTCCGGTTGGACGGACGGGTGGCGATGGTCACGGGGGCCTCGGCCGGCCTCGGGGCCCACTTCGCCCGAGTACTGGACGAGGCCGGCGCCTCGGTGGTCCTGGTGGCCCGGCGGGCCGATCGCCTCGAGGGCCTCGCTGCCGAACTGGACGATGCGCTCGTGGCCCCCGCCGACCTGGCTGATCCCGACCAGCGGGCGTCGACGGTCACCGCCGCGCTCGAGCGCTTCGGTCGGGTCGACGTGTTGGTCAACAACGCCGGCATCAGTGACGGCCCCCAGCGGGCCGAGTCCGAGGATCCGGCGGACTTCGCCCTCGCCGTCGAGGTCAACCTCACCGCCGCGTTCCACCTGTCCCGGCTGGTTGCCCCCGGGATGATCGAGCGCCGGGGCGGCTCGATCGTGAACATCACCTCGGTCCACGGCCTGGTGGCGTCCTCGCCCAACCGGCAGGCGGGCTACGTGGCCAGCAAGACCGGGCTCGTCGGCCTGACCCGGGAGTTGGCCTGCCAGTGGGCCACGGCCGGTGTGCGGGTCAACGCCATCGCCCCCGGCTACTTCGCCACGGACCTCACCGGCGAGATGATCGCCACTGACTCGGGCCGGGAGTGGATCGAGCGCAACACGCCCATGGGCCGGGTCGGCGCCGAGGACGAACTGGATGGGGCCCTGCTCTTCCTGGCGTCCGACGCCAGCACCTACGTCACCGGCCAGGCCATCGCGGTCGACGGCGGTTGGACGGCCCGGTAGGGCTCCTGGGTAGCGTCGGAGCCATGACGACCCGACGAGTCCGACGGTGGTTTCCGTATCGAGCACGACTCCATGGGCGAGGTGCGGGTCCCGTTCAGCGCCAAGTACGCGGCCCAGACCCAGCGGGCGGTCGAGAACTTCCCGATCTCGGGCCTGACCATCGACCGCCGCCTGATCCGCGCCCTGGCCATGATCAAGGGCGAGGCGGCCAAGGTCAACGCCGGCCTCGACGAGGTCCCCGACGTCGACCGGACGATCGCCGATGCGATCGCCGCCGCGGCCGACGAGGTCGCCGAGGGCCAGTGGGACGACCACTTCCCGATCGACGTCTTCCAGACCGGCTCGGGCACCTCGTCGAACATGAACACCAACGAGGTCCTGGCCACCCTCGCCTCCGAGAAGCTGGGCCAGGTCGACGCGGTGCACCCCAACGACCACGTCAACGCCTCGCAGTCCTCGAACGACGTGTTCCCCACGGCCATGCACCTCGCCGTGGCCGAGGCCCTGCAGGACGACCTGCTGCCGGCGCTGGCCCACCTGGCGGCCTCGCTGTCGCGCAAGGCCGACGAGTTCGCCTCCGTGGTCAAGTCCGGCCGCACCCACCTGATGGACGCCACCCCGGTCACCCTCGGCCAGGAGTTCGGCGGGTTCGCCGCCCAGATCAGCCAGGGCGCCGAGCGCATCGAAGGCGTCCTCGGCCGGGTGGGCGAGGTCCCCCTCGGTGGTACCGCCGTCGGCACCGGCATCAACGCCCCGCCGGCCTTCGCCCCCGCGGTCATCGCCGCGCTGGCCGAGCGCACCGGGCTGCCCATCACCGAGGCCCGGGACCACTTCGCCGCCCAGGCCAGCCGGGACGGGCTCGTCGAGGCCTCCGGGCTGCTGCGGGTCGTCGCCGTGGCGATGGTCAAGATCGCCAACGACCTGCGCTGGATGGGCTCCGGTCCCCGCACGGGCCTGGCCGAGATCCGCATCCCCGACCTGCAGCCGGGCTCGTCGATCATGCCGGGCAAGGTCAACCCGGTCATCCCCGAGGCCGTGACCCAGGTGGCGGCCCAGGTGATCGGCAACGACGCCGCGGTGGCCTTCGGTGGCTCGCAGGGGACCCTGGAGCTCAACGTCTTCATGCCGATGATGGCCCACAACCTGCTGGAGTCCATCCGGCTGCTGGCCAACGTGTCCCGGGTGTTCGCCGACACGTGCATCGACGGCATCGAGGCCGACGTCGAGCAGTGCCGGGCCTACGCCGAGTCGTCCCCGTCCATCGGCACCTCGCTCAACCCGTACATCGGCTACGAGAAGGCGGCCGCGGTCATCAAGCGGGCCGTCAAGGAGAACACCACGATCCGGGCCATCGTCCTGGAGGAGGGCCTCATGTCCGACGAGGAGCTGACCAAGGCCCTCGACATCGAGGCGATGACCCGCGGCGGGATCATCAAGTAGGTCGAATCAGCCGGCGGCGGGGGAGCCCCGGAAGGGGCCGGGGTCGCCGGGCGCCGGGATGTTCGGCGGGGTCCAGCTCATCTCGCGGGCCAGGTCGGTGGCCGCGGCCCGCCACTCCAGCGGGTCCCAGCCCTCGGCTTTCGAGGCCACGGTCAGGTCGGTGCGGATGTGCACGAAGGCCGGGCAGCGCCTCGGCCTCGACCGCCTTCACCAGCTCGCGGTCGGGGTCGGCGAAGGTGAGGAACTCGTCGGCCCAGGGACCGAGGAAGCGGCGGGCGTCGTCGGCCTTGGCGGTGACCACGAACGCCACCCGGCAGTCGGCCTGGGCGAAGCTGCGCAGTATCCGGCCCGCGGTCTCCAGCAGCCACGAGCTCTCGTTGGTGTAGGGGTCCAGGACCACCAGGGCCAGGTGGAAGTTGGTCACCCATTCCGAGAGCGGGCGGGCGTCGCCCCCGAGCGGGGCCAGTTCGAGGTCGGCGGGCGCCTGCGTGCTCGTCACGGCGCCCGAAGGTACTGCGCCCGGTTCGGCGAACGCGAACTCCCGAGGTGGATACCGTCGGGCGGGATGCACCCCATCGAGCGTCTGCGCTACGTGGCCCGGGCCCACGGGGCCTCGCAGGCGGTGATGGTGACCGAGACCGCGGCCGCCCTGCGCTCCTTCGGCCGTGACCCGCAGGGCCTGGTCACCGCCTGCCGCCGGATCGTGGACCGCCAGCCCGGGTCCGGCCCGCTGTGGTGGCTGGCGGCCCGGACGCTGACGGCGGCGGACCCGGTCGGCGAGGCGCAGCAGGCGGCGGGCGAGATCGAGGAGGACCGCACGCCCCGGGCCCTGGCCGACGCCCTGCCCGAAGCGGCCAGGGTGCTGCTGCTGGGCTGGCCCGAGCTGGCGGCGGGCGGCCTGCCCCGACGGGGCGATGTCGAGGTGCTGGTCTGCGATGTCGACGGTGACGGCGGCGACCTCGTGGTGCGCCTGCTGCGGGCCGACGTCGACGTCACCGACGTACCCCTCAGCGGCCTCGGGGCCGCGGCCACCGAGGCGCAGATCGTGATCCTGGAGACCGTGGCGATGGGCCCGGGCGGCTTCGTCGCCCCGGCGGGCTCTCGGGCGGCGGCCTCGGTGGGTCGGTTGAGCGGTGCCGAGGTCTGGCTGGTCGCCGGTGTCGGCCGGCTCCTGCCCGAGCGCATGTTCACGGCGCTGTGCGACCGCGCCCTGTCCGCGGACAGTCCCTGGGAGGACGACCTCGAGCTGGTCCCCCTCGACCTGGTCGACAAGGTCGTCGGCCCCACTGGTCCGGCGCACCCGGCCGAGGCCCTCCGGTCGGACCGACTGCCCCGTCGCCCCGGAGCTGCTGAAGCCGTTCTGACCGGCGCCGGGCGCCTTGGCCCCACCCCGACCGCCCGCCGTAGGCTGGCGCCATGTCCGCACGCACCCGTGACCTTCCGCGCCGCTCCTGCCTCTCCGTCCCCGGCTCCAGCGAGAAGATGCTCGGCAAGGGCCCGACCCTGCCCGCCGACATGGTCTTCCTGGACATGGAGGACTCGGTGGCCCCCCTCGAGAAGGAGGCGGCCCGGGGCAAGGTGGTCGACGCCATCAAGAACCAGGACTGGGGCGAGAAGATCCTGTGCGTCCGGGTCAACGCCTGGGACACGCAGTGGACCTACGGCGACGTCATCGAGGTGGTCGGCAACGCCGGCGAGCGCCTCGAGGAGATCATGCTCCCCAAGGTCCAGACCGCCGGCCAGGTCGAGGCCATGGACCTGCTCCTCACGCAGGTCGAGAAGAACGCGGGCCTGCCCATCGGCCACATCGGGATCGAGGCCCAGATCGAGACGGCCCAGGGCCTGATCAACGTGAACGAGATCTGCGCCGCCTCGACCCGCCTGGAGACGGTCATCCTCGGTCCGGTCGACTTCTCGGCCTCCATGGAGATGCCATCCCTGTCCGGCGGCCTGCAGATCCCCGAGTACCCCGGCGACTACTTCCACTACGTCTTCATGAAGATCCTCATGGCCGGTCGGGCCAACGGCCTGCAGGTCATCGACGGGCCCTACGTGAAGGTCCGCGACTCCGAGGGGTTCCGGGACTTCTGCACCCGGACCCAGATCCTCGGCTTCGACGGCAAGTGGGCCCTGCACCCCGACCAGGTCACGATCCTCAACGAGATGTTCTCACCCACACAGGCCCAGTTCGACCGGGCGAACGCCATCCTCGACGCCTACGAGGAGGCGACCACCACCGGTGACCGCAAGGGCGCGGTGATGTTCGGTGACGAGATGATCGACGAGGCCTCCCGCAAGGTCGCCATCAAGCTGGTCAGCCGCGGCGAGCGGGCTGGTCTCGTCCGCAGTCCCGCCTGAGCCGGGGGTCCGACCGAGGTCCTTGCCGGATTCTCAACATTCTTTGCACAGGCTTTCGCCCGGGGCGTCGATGCTCTTCGGATGAGCGACGCTGACGACCCGACCGAATCGACCTTCACCGCCGAGCCCGTCGACGACGCGCCCGTCGCCGAGGCCACGTCCGAGTCGGCTGAGCCGACGGCGGCCGACCCGGTCCGCACCGTCACCCGAAAGGGCGCCGCCGTCGGCATGGCCGGCGCCCTGCTCGCCGGTGGCCTGATCGGCTGGCTCGGGGCCGGCGCCTTCGACGACGACAGCCAGCCCATCAGTGCCTTCCCGCGGGGCGGCTTCCGCGAGGGCCATGGCCCCGGCGGCATGCCCGGTGGCGGGTTCCCCGGTCCAGGCGGTGGCTTCCCGGGCGGTGAGCACGGTCCCGGAGGCGAGTGGGATGACGAGGGCGATCGCCCGACGCCTCCGTGGATGGATGACGACGGCGATGACCGCCGCGACGAGTACGACGACGGGTCCGAGGACCAGGACGACGCCGAGGACCGGGATCAGGGCGACGACCGGGACCGGCAGGACGACACCGCGCGGCGACACCGACGAGCAGGGCGACCGAGACGAGTCCGACGGCGCCTGATGGGGGCCGAACTCGGCGAACTGGCACTGGATACCCGCGCCAGGACACGGGATCCGGGGCCAGGAGGAGCAACGGTCACCCCGCGTGAGGTTCGTCGGGTCCAGGAGCCCGTCCCGCCCCCGACGTCGGGCTGCCCGTCGCCGCCGCGGTCTCGGTCAGCACGCGCTCGGTCTCGGCGGTGATCGCGGGCTGGATCTCGGCGGCGACGTGGCGGAGGCCGGCCGTCTCGCCGTCGGTCAGGGCCAGTCGGGGGCGGCGGGACAGGGCATTGGCTGTGCGGGCGGCGGCGTAGGAGGGATCGCCGTAGGCCGTGGGATCCAGGCGGGTGGTGAGCTGGCCGAGGAAGTCGGCCCAGCGGTCGTGATGGGCGGGGTCGACCACGGCGAGGGCATCGTCGTCGGGCCCCGACATCGCCCCCCAGGGCCGGGCGAAGGTCTCGCCATGGCCGGGGTCGGCGAGGAGCGCGCCGTCCAACATGAGCTCGATGAGCACGTGGGCCGCCCCCCGCGCCGGTCCCCGGCGCACTCCCCGCTCGGCGAGGTCGCGGACCAGCCGGCGGTTGTGGTCCCGGAACCAGCTCAGCTCATGGAAGACGGCGTCGGTGCGATGGTGGGTCGCGACCCCGGCGAGGAGGTCGGCCGACCCCGTCGTGGCCACGGGGAGCCGGGCCATGCGGGCCAGGTCGGGGGCCGCGGCACCGAGCAGGAGCGCGGTGCTCGGTGCGTCGGCGACCCGGTGGGCCACGACCATGTGAGCGACGAAGTTCACCGCCGTCGACGGTACGGCCTCAGAATCCCGACGTGAGTCGGCGGCCTCGCCTCTAGCGTCCGGGGCGCCCATGACGACGACGCCCGACCTCACCGCGTGGGAGCGTCGGAGCGAGCACCGGCGGGGCTACGTGCTGGTGCTCATCGGGGCGACCCTCTTCGGCGTCAACGCCAGCGTGTCGAAGGTCGTCCTCGATGGCGGGCTGGAGCCGGCTCGGCTGACGGCGCTGCGCTGCACCGGGGCCGCCCTCGGGTTGCTGCTCGTGTTGAAGGTGCTCCGGCCGACACCCCTGCGGCTCCCCCGCCGCGAATGGAAGAACATCGTCGTGCTCGGACTCAGTGGGGCGGCCCTCCTCCAGTGGCTCTACTTCGTCGCCCTCGACCGGCTGCCAGTGGGCATCGCGCTGCTCCTGGAGTTCACCGCTCCGCTGATGGTCGCCCTGTACTCGAGCATCGTCCTGCGCCACGTCGTGGCCCGCCAGGTGTGGCTGGCCCTCGGCCTGGCCCTGGCCGGCCTCGCGCTGGTGGCCCAGGTCTGGACCGACGTCGGCCTGGATGTGGTCGGTGTCCTGGCGGCCCTGGCCGCCGCCGCGTTCCTGGCCACCTTCCACCTGGTCGGCAAGCAGATGGTCGACAAGCACGACCCGCTCGTCCTCTCGTTCTGGATGTTCGTGGTCGCCTCGGTCTTCTGGGCCGTCGCCCAGCCCTGGTGGAACTTCGACCCCTCAGTCCTGACCGAGACGACCTCGATGCTCGGCCGCCTCGACCAGTTCACGATCCCCCTGTGGCTGGGTTTGCTCTGGGTCATCGTCCTGGGCACCCTCGCCCCCTATGCGCTCGAGGTGGCCGGGCTACGCCACCTCACCGCCACCACGACGGGCATCGTGAGCATGATCGAGCCGGTCATCGCCGCGGCCGTCGCGTGGCTCTGGCTCGAGGAGACCCTCAACGGTGTCCAGCTCGTCGGTGGCGCCCTGGTCCTCCTGGGCGTCGGCCTGGTCCAGGTGGCCCGCACCCCGGAGGACCTACGGGGCGAGCCCCTGGTGGCCGCCGACGGCGCCGTCTGAGCAGGCCTCGGGATCCCGTGGGCCGCCGACCGATCCCCTAGACCTAGGGGGTGGACGGCGGCGACATCGTGATCATCGTGCTGGCGATCCTCGCCGGCTCCGTGGTCAAGAGTGTCTCCGGCATGGGGCTCCCGGTCATCGCCGTCCCCCTCATCACCCTCGTGCTCCCGCTCGAGGAGGCAGTGGTCGTGACCGCGCTGCCCGGGCTCGCGGTCAACGGGGTCATCGGCTGGCGGGAGCGGTCCCACGTCGACCAGACCCGTGATCTCCCCGTGCTGGCCGCAACGGGCGTTGTCGGTGCCGTTGTCGGGACCTTCCTGCTCGTCCACCTCCCCGAGAAGCCGGTGTTGATCGCGCTGGCGGTCATCGTGCTCGCCTACGTGGCCCTGGCCCTCGCCCGGCCGACGTTCAAGGTCGCTCCCACCACCGCGACCCGATGGTCGCCGGCGGTCGGCCTGAGCGCCGGGGTGATGCAGGGCGCGACGGGCATCTCGGGGCCGATCACCGGCACCTGGATCCACGCCTACCGCCTGCCCCGGGACGCCTTTGTCCTGGCGGTGACCGTCCTGTTCCTGATGGCCGGGATCGGTCAGACGGTGCCGCTGGTGGTCAGCGGGGCCTTCGACGGGCTGTGGGTCGCGGCCCTCGTCGGGGTCCCCGTCGCCGTCGCCATGATCCCCCTCGGCGCCCGCGTGCGCGGACGACTGAGCGGGCGGGTCTTCGACCTGGTCGTGCTCGCCGCCCTGGTGATCTCGGCGGTAACGATCCTGTTCCGGGTCGCTTCCTGAGTTCCCCACCTGCCCGTCAGCTTCCCGTCACCTATCGTCTGCCCACCGGACGGCATCGACAGGAAGGCACCGCGTGAGCATTCCCCCTCGGGACGACGAGCAGGTGATCGTGACGACCAAGGGGGAGGTGAGCGAGGCGGCCCGGGAGTACGCCGCGGCGAAGGTGCCGCGCCTGCACCAGCATGCTCACGGCCCGGTGCTGATGACCCGGATCAAGCTGACCCAGGCGGAGGGCCAGGACGTCGAGCGCAATGCCATCGCCGAGGCGGCAATGGATGTCGGCGGTCGGCTGGTGCGGGGCCAGGTCGCGGCCCACCGGATCGAGGAGGCCGTCGACCTCCTGGTCGACCGGATGATTCGTCAGCTCGACCAGGCCGCGGCCAAAGCCCGCTCGCGCGAGCGCCGCTCGTCAGGGGATTCCGGAGCGCGACCGGTCCGGACCGCCATCGCCCCTGAGGAGCGGGAGGTCGTGGCCCACAAGTCCTTCGCCATAGACCGGGCGACCCTGGACGAGGCCGCCTTCGACATGGAGGTGCTCGACTACGACTTCTTCCTCTTCACCGACGCCGACGACGGCCGGGACAAGGTCGTCCACCGGGATCCCGACGGCGGGGTGCACCTGGCCACCGAGCCCCCGAAGGAGACCCGGGAAGAGGCCCTCGAGCGCCTCGACGCCGGAGGTGAGCCCTTCGTGTTCTTCTTCGACGCCGACCTCCGGCGCGGGGCCGTGGCCTACCTCCGCTACGACGGTCACTATGGTCTGATCCGCCCCGCCGACGGCTGACCCCGGGTGGTTCTGGGCGGAAAACCGGGCATCCTTGGAGGCCGCCCCGCGGTCGTTTGTCGCACTCTGAGGAGCTCTCCGCACCCCATGTCGTTCAAAGTCGGTGATCGTGTCGTCTACCCCCATCACGGGGCGGCGGTGATCGAGAAGAAGGAAAGGCGAAAGACCCCGGGAGCGGAGAGCGAGGAGAAGGAGTACCTCGTGCTGCGCATGGCCCACGGGGAACTGACGCTCGCGGTCCCGTCGGACAACGCCGAGCAGGTCGGCATGCGTCGGCCCATCGCCCGCGAGGACGTCGAGGACCTCTACCAGGTGCTGGCCAAGCGGGATGTGCGCGAGCCCTCCAACTGGAGCCGCCGCTTCAAGAACCACCAGGAGAAGCTGAAGTCCGGCGACGTCTACCAGGTGGCTGAGGTGGTCCGGAACCTGGCCCTGCGTGAGGCCGACCGCGGCCTGTCCGCCGGCGAGAAGTCGATGCTGGCCAAGGCCCGCAGCGTCCTGGTCTCGGAGCTGAGCTTCGCGCTGGACGTGAGCGAGGACGACGCCCTCGACCAGGTCAACGCCCAGCTCACCTGATGCGGTGCTCCCAGCCGCCCGCGAGCGGCTGGCCCTGCAGGGTCACGTCCCGCCCTCGGTCGTGGTGCCGATGGCGATCGGCTCCCGTAGGCCCGCTTCCGCAAAGGCGGCGCCCACCCGGTCGGGGTCTGCCGCGGTGAAGCACAGCTCGTAGTCGTCACCGCCGCCGCGGGACTGGGCCGGCGTGGCGCCCGCGGCCGCGGGGACCTCCTCGAGGTCGATGCCCACGCCCGACGCGCCGGCGATCCTCGGGAGATCGACGGCCAGGCCATCGGACAGGTCGAGCATGGCGGTCGCCCCCGCTGCGCTTGCGGCTCGGCCCTCACCGAGGCGGGGGAGGGGTCGATGCAGGGCATCGGCGTCGGTGACGGGGTTGCCCGCGAGCTGGTCCAGGACGGCCGCCGCCGCGCCGAGCGGACCGGTGACGAACACCCTCTCGCCCGGGCTCGCCCCTGAGCGCAGGACGGGATGGTCGGCCCGGCCCGTCACGGTCACCGCGAGGAACAACTCCGGGCCGGTCGAGGTGTCGCCGCCGACCAACGGGCAGGCGAAGCGGTCGGCGCACTCGAGCAGGCCGGCCAGGAGCTCGTCGGCCAGACCGGGCCGGTCGGGGGGAGCGCGACGGCCACCACGGCCGACTCGGGTGTCCCACCCATCGCGGCGATGTCGCTGAGGTTCACGGCCAGGGCCTTCCATCCGATGTCGGCCGGGCTCGCCCAGGCGGATCGGAAATGCACGCCCTCCACGAGCAGGTCGGTGGCGATCAGTCGGTTGCTCTCCAGCACCGCGCAGTCGTCGCCCACGCCCACCTGACCGGCCGGTCGCGCCGGCAGCCGGGCCGCCAGCCGCTCGATGAACGCGAACTCCCCGTCGCCACCCACGTCAGGCGAGGCCGGCTCGGCGGAGCATCGACGAGGGGATCTGGGTGTCGCCGGCGGCGAGGAGAGCGGCCCGCTCGACGTTGACCTCGTCGTTCTCGCGGGCGGACCACTGGTCCCAGGGGCCGGGCGGGATGGCCGAGGGGTCGCCGGCGGCGTCCACGCAGGCATAGAGGTAGGCCGACTGCGCCAGCAGGTCGTCGCCGTCACCGACCGGCCCGTGGCCGGGTACGAGGCGGGGCCCGAGGGCGGCGATGTCGGCCAGGCTCTCGGCCCAGGCCGTGGGGTCGGACTGGAAGGCCAGCGGGGTGACCCCGAACGAGCACGTCGCCCCGCCGAAGACCACGCCGGCCCGGGGCACGGCCAGGACCAGGTTCTCGTCGAGGTCGCCCTGGACGAGCACGGCGTGGACGTCGTGGGTGAGCTTGGTCCGCTCGGTCACGACGTGGGTCACCGGGCGGGTGCGCAGCTCCTCGTCCAGCTCGTGGGCCTGAGCGGGGTAGAGGCGGCGCAGGACCCGGACGTCCGGGGGCTGGTCGAGGTGGGCGCTCACCTGCGCGGTGCCGTAGACCGCCGGGCGGGGGAAGAAGGGCGTGCCGCCGGCGTACTCGAGATGGCTGCTGGTGAGGACCAGGCGGCGCACGGGCCGACCGAGGGCCTCCACCGCGGCCGCGAAGGGCTGGGCCTCGGACGGCACCATCAGGGCATCGATGACCGTGACGCCGTCGTCCTCCACGACCACCCCGGCGTTGGGCCGTCCCGGCCCCGGGTCCTCCGCCAACCAGGCGAAGACCCCGTCGTCCAGTTGGGTCAGCGACACGGTCGGACGCTCACGTCGGGGGGAGGTCGATGAGGAGATGGTGGCTGACGTCACCGACCAGGCGCAGGTGCATCACCCGGCGGTCGAAGCGCCATCCGCCGGCGGTGCGCGCGAAGGTGTCCTCGTAGCGGCCGGCCACGATGGGCTGCAGGTCCAGGCCATCGGTCGCCTGGAAGACGGAGAAGTACGACTGGGCCGTGGCCGTGCTCAGGTCGATGGTGACGGCCAGGTTGCTGGTGACGTGGTGGGAACGTGGGGTCCCGTCCTCGTAGCGCCGCGTCGTGGCCGTGTAGAGCGCCTCGACGGCCTCGGCGCCGGTGGCCAGCGGTGTTCCGTCCGGGGCGCACACCGAGCCCTCGGCGAAGAGGGCGCCGACCCCGGCGAAGTCGCCGTCGTCGATGCGTCGGGCGTACTCGTAGACGAGCGCCTCGATCTCCACCCGGTCGTTGGCCGCGGTCATGCGGCCGAACCTACCCGGGCCGGATCAGGTGGAGCAGAGGCCGAGGTCGCCGGCGTGGGTGTAGCCGGGGAACACGGTGGCGAGCGCGGGGTTGCCGAGGCGCTTGGTGAGGATCTCCGCCAGCGGGCGCCGGAAGTCGTTCTGGACCTCCAGGTCCCCGTCGGGACCGTCCTCCAGCGGCCCGGACGGGTAGTTCCCGTAGAGGCCGCCGTTCACCTTGCCGCCCATGACGAACAGGGCACTGGCCCGACCGTGATCCGTGCCGCCACTGCCGTTGACCCCGATGGTGCGGCCGAACTCGCTCATCGTCACGACCGTGACCTCGTCGCGCAATGACCCCAGGTCCTCGTGGAACGCGGCCAGCGCGTCGGACAGACCCCCGGCGAAGCCCGCGGTCAGGCCGCCGGCCGGGGAGCCCATGGCGTCGTGGTGGTCCCAGCCGTCGATGTCCACGCAGGCGATCTTGAGGCCGACGCCGGACCGCAGCAGGCAGGCCACCTCACGCAGGCCCCGTCCCAGCCATGCGCCGGGCCCGTCGGCGGGATAGAGCGCGCCGTTGGTGTCGTACTGCAGCGGGTCCTCGGCCTCGACCAGGGCGACGGCGCTGAGGGTGTCGGCGCCCTGCTGGACCAGCGGGTCGATGGTGCCGCTCGTGTAGACGTGGCTGAGCGCGGCGTTGCCGAGGGCCGGGGCCCAGAACCCCTCCACGTTGAACGACTCGACCGAGCTCATCGCCAGAGCGCCCTTGTTGCCGCGCAGGCTGGTGGGCACGGCGCTGTCGTAGGCGATGGCCGGGAGCGCGCCGGTGACCCCGGCCGACGTCATGTGGCGGGCGATCCAGCCCGTGGTGACCGACAGGGACGCCGAACCCCGTTCCCAGTAGTCGGTCGCCTCGAAGTGGCTGCGGCTCGGGCTCTCGGAAGTGGGCAAGCCGGCGGCGTGGACGATGGCCAGGTCACCGGCGTCCCACACGCCCTTCAGGCCGGTCATGGCGGGGTGGAGCCCGAAGCTGTGGCCCGACCGCGTGGCCCCGAGGTCCAGGGCGGCCGCGGGGTTGGAGGGGTTTGGCGCGGCGACGGCCACGGAGTTGGCCGTCCCCGCGCCCCGTAGCGCCTGATATCCGGTGGTGTCGCTGAACGGCGGGACGAGGCTGAGCCCGTCGGCGCCGCCGCGCAGGAAGACCACGACGAGCGCGTCGCCGCTGGTCGGATCACCGGGGGTGGCGAAGGCGTAGCGGGGCCAGAGCGACGGGAGGGCCAGGGCCCCGGCGGCCGACGCCCCGGCCCCGACCAGGAAGCGGCGGCGGGAGAGTTCGACGGGCTGGGACATCCCTATCTCCTCTGGAACCGGGGGAGGGCGAGCAGCAGGGTCATGAGGTCATGGCCCTTCCAGTCGACGAGCCAGTCGGGCACCGCGCTGTTCACCCCGGCGGGGACGTCGGTGAACAGGGCGAGGCAGGCCGCCCGTTCGGCGGAGCTGAGCAGGGCGGGGGTCTCGTCGTGGATGCGGTACAGCATCCGGGTGACCTGGCCCCGGGAGATCGGGTCGTTCGGCTTGAAGCGCCCGTCGGCGAAGCCCGCCATGTAGTCGTGGGCCACAGCCCAGCGGACGGCAGGGTCGATGGCGGCCGGGACGTCGCTGAGTCCGTGGGCGGGGAAGCCCGTCCGGCGCCCGTCCATGATCCAGGCCGCCGTCACCACCTGGCGGCGGGGCATCGCCACCGTCGGTCGGAAGGTCCGATTGGCGTACGGGGGGACGACGCCGGTTGCGCTCGCCCAGTTGACGGCGTTGGTCAGCCAGCCCGGGACGTCGCTGAGACCGTGGGCGGGGTGGCCCCCGGGGCTGCCCGCGATCTTCCAGAGCATGTTGGTGACCTCGCCCCGGTTGATGTCGGCGTCGGGCCGGAAGGTCCCGTTGGGGAAGCCCCGTGCGTATCCCTCGGTGGTGATCCAGCGCACGGGGTCCTCCACCCACTCGGGGACGTCGGAGAAGCCGTGATCGGGGTACCCGGTGACCACGCCGAGCAGGCGCCGGGCCACCCCCTCGACCCAGGTGCCGACGGTGGGGCCGGTGGGGTGGAGGATGGCGGCCGCGTCGTAGGTCCAGCCGTCCAGCCAGGTGGCGGTGAACACGCCGGCGGTCTCCCAGCGGCGCAGGAGGCCGTCGGCGGAGATCCAGTCCGCCGCGGTGTCCGGGTAGCCGTCGGGCGTGTGATGGCCCCACAGACGCTGGCCCAGGCGGTCGAGGAACCCCCAGCCGTTCCCGTGCATGAAGTTGGCGACCTCGCCGACCGGGTCGGGGTCGATCTCGCCGCCCATGGCCCGGGCGTAGGCCGCGAGGACCTCGAAGCCCCGTCGCACCTTGTTCCGGGGCCCGGCCGCGAACGCCGTCGAGTGGAAGATGTGGCGCAGCACCGGGGCGATGGCGGTGTCGTTGTCGCGGTAGACCTGCGCCGCGCTCGTGACGAGGGCGGGTGGCGGCGTGTCGGCCACGAACCGGCGGCACAGCTTGTAGGCGATGTGGCGGGCCGTGGCCGGGTGCCGGGCCATGACGTTCAGCATGTCGACGCCGTCCTGGAGCCCGGCGGCCCCCGAGCGTCCCGGGGTGCTGAACGCGCCGCCGAGGATGGACACCGGCCCGGTGTGGTGCATCCCGTTCTTGAACTGGAAGACGTGCTGGCCGTCGTTGGTGTTGATCGACCAGCCCGAGAGCACGCGGGCCACGCCCCGCATGTCGGCCTCGGTGTAGGGCTGGACGCCGTCGATGATCCCCATCGTGTGGAGCTCGAGCAGCTCCCGGCCGTAGTTCTCGTTGACGCCCTCGCTGCTGTTGGCGTCGCTCACGAAGTTGTCGAGGTAGACGAGCATCGCCGGGCTGTGGGCGCTGGCCTGGAGCAGGTCCACGAAGCGACCCAGGGCGTGGGTCCGGGCGACGGTCCGGTTGTCGGCGGTGATCATGTGGTCCGCCGGGGTCTCGTCCAGGTTCACGTTGAAGTGGTTGGTCCAGAACTCGACCATCACCTCGTGGAGCTGCCGGCGGCTGTACACGGCCCGTAGGACGGTGCTGTGGGCCCGCTCGCCCAGGAGCCGGTACCAACCGTCCTCGACGGCGTCCTTGTAGATGTAGTTCTGCCAGTTCGAGTTGCCGAGGGTCTGGTAGCCGCTGAGGAGCCGGTTGACCTTCGGGTCGGGGATGGTCGCGGGGGCCAACTGCTGGTCCAGCCACGCCTCCCAGCCCGCGTCGAGGACGTCACGCTCGGTCGCCGGGGTCCACCCGAAGGTGGCCCGGGAGACGAGGTGCGTCTCGAAGCTGCGTAGCTGTCCCAAGGGCACCACTGTCGGCCGCCGCGGACGGCGCCTTTAGGTCCATGGACCTAGGTACCGTTCCTCCATGAGCGAGGCACCGGAGCTCGAGGCCTTCCCCGAGGACTGGGAGCGGGCGCTGGCTGTTGTGGCCCACCCCGACGACCTCGAGTACGGCTCGGCGTCGGCCATCGCCCGCTGGACCGACCAGGGCCGCTGGGTCGGCTACGTGCTGGCCACCAGCGGCGAAGCCGGCATCGACGGGATGGCCCCGGCCGAGGCCGGACCGTTGCGGGAGGCGGAGGAGATCGCCTCGGCCGCCGAGGTCGGCGTGGACACCGTCGAGTTCCTGGGCCTCGCCGACGGGACGCTGACCTACGGCCTCGACCTGCGCCGGGAGATCGCCGCGGCCATCCGCCGTCACCGCCCCGAGATCGTCCTGTCCATCAACTACCGGTGGTCGTGGGGCGGCCCGTCGGTGAACATGGCCGACCACCGGGTGCTGGGCGAGGCCCTGATCGACGCCGTGCGCGACGCGGGCAACCGGTGGGTCTTCACCGACCTGGTCGAGGAGGGCCTGGAGCCCTGGAACGGTGTCCGTCTCGCCGCCTTCAACGGCTCGCCCGAGGCCACCCACACCGTCGACGTCACCGGCTACCTGTCCCGGGGCATCGCCTCCCTGGAGCGGCACCGGGCCTACCTGGCGGGTCTCGGGGACGGCACCACCCAGGCGGCCGACGTCGTCACCCCGGCGGCGGAGGCCACCGGTGCCCGCATCGGCGTCGAGCACGCCGTGGCCTTCGAGGTGTTGGCCCTCTGAACCCGCCCGGGTCGCTCTCGGTAGCCTCCCGGACGTGTCCGACTACGTGCCGCCGCTGGACGACATCGCCTTCGTCCTGACCCACCTGTGCGACCTCGAGGAGATCAGCCGGCTCGAGCCCTTCACCCACGCCGATCCGGTGACGGTGCAGGGGATCATCGAGGAGGCGGGTCGGTTCATGGCCTCGGCCATCGCCCCCCTCAACCACCCGGCGGACAAGCAGGGCCTGACCCTGGCCGACGGGGTCGTCACCACGCCCGACGGCTTCAAGGAGGCCTACGCCCAGTACGTGGACGCGGGTTGGGGGGCGGTGCCCTTCGATCCCGAGTACGGCGGCGGCGGCTTCCCCTGGGTGGTCGGCGTGGCCCTCCAGGAGCTCCTCACGACGGCGTCGATGGCCTTTTCGATGGGACCGCTGCTGACCCAGGGCGCCATCGACATGCTCCAACACCACAGCTCGGCCGAGCAGAAGGCGATCTACCTGCCCAAGATGCTCACCGGGGAGTGGACCGGCTCCATGAACCTGACCGAGCCCCAGGCCGGTTCCGACGTCGGGGCCCTGATCACCAAGGCGGTCCCGGCCGACGACGGCACCTACCGCATCAGCGGGCAGAAGATCTTCATCACCTTCGGTGAGCACGACATGGCCGAGAACATCGTGCACCTCGTCCTCGCCCGTACGCCCGACGCCCCCCCGGGGACCAAGGGCATCTCGTGCTTCATCGTGCCCAAGTTCCTCGTGGAGGAGGACGGCTCGCCGGGGGCCCGCAACGGCGTCACCTGTGTGTCCATCGAGCACAAGATGGGCATCCACGCCAGCCCCACCTGCACCCTGGTCTACGAGGACGCCGTGGGGTACCTCATCGGCGACGAGAACCAGGGCATGCGCTACATGTTCACGATGATGAACAACGCCCGCCTGTCGGTGGGCCTCGAGGGCCTCGCCCTCGCCGAGCGCTCCCACCAGCAGGCCGTGGCCTTCGCGAAGGAACGGCGGCAGGGCCGCGCCGTGGGTGGCGACCCGGGTGTCCAGGCCCCGATCATCGAGCACGCCGACGTCCGCCGGATGCTGCTGACCCAGAAGGCCCTCATCGAGGCCATGCGGGGCCTCATGTACCTCAACGGCCGGTCCATCGACCTCTCGTTGCACCACCCCGACGCGGCCGTGCGCCAGGAGCACCAGGAGATCGCCGACCTCTACACGCCGCTGTCGAAGGCCTGGGGAACCGAGATGGGCCTCGAGGTGACCTCCCTGGGCATCCAGGTCCATGGCGGCATGGGCTACATCGAGGAGACCGGCTCGGCCCAGCACTTCCGGGACGCCCGCATCCCACCCATCTACGAGGGCACGAACGGCATCCAGGCGATGGACCTGGTCGGGCGCAAGCTGCCGATGCGGGGCGGGGCGGTGGTCACCGAACACCTCGACCGGATGGGAGCGACCGCCCAAGCCCTGGCCGAGTCCGGTGACGACGACCTCGTCGCGGTCGGTGACCGCCTGGCCGAGGGTGTGGCCGCCTGCCGGGAGGCGACGGGCTGGCTCATCGAGCACGGCCTGGCCGACCCCAACGACGGGCTGGCCGGCTCGACCCCCTACCTGCGCCTGCTGGCGACCGTCACCGGTGGCTGGGTGCTGGGTCAGGAGGCGCTGGCCGCTCGCCGGGAGGGGGCCGAGGAACCCGCGGCCTTCCGGGACGCCAAGGTCGTCACCGCCCGGTTCTTCGCCGAGAACCTGCTGCCGTCCTCTCTCGGGCTGGTCCACGCCGTCACCAGCGGCGCCGCCCCGCTCTACGCCGACTCACTGTTCGACTGAGCCGACGGTGCACCTGAGCGTCCTGCTCGCCTCGATCCCCAGTCCGGGGTCGAAGGCCCTCGAGATCGGGCCCCTCTCGCTGCGGGCCTACGGGCTGATGATCGCCCTCGGCGTCCTCGCGGCCGTCGAGGTCGGGCGGCGGCGCTTCGCCGCCAAGGGCCTCGACCCCGACGACGTCTCGGCCATCGCCCTCTGGGCCGTGCCCGCCGGCCTCGTCGGGGCCCGGCTGTACCACGTCATCACCGACTGGAAGCGGTTCCAGGGAGACTGGTGGTCGGCCTTCGCGGTCTGGCAGGGCGGCCTCGGTGTGCCCGGCGGCATCCTGCTCGGGACGTTGGTCGGCGTCTGGGTGGCCCGGCGGCGGGGGATCGACCTCGGCCTGGCCGCCGACGCCCTGGCCCCGGCGATCCCGCTGGCCCAGGCCATCGGGCGGCTCGGCAACTGGTTCAACCAGGAGGTCTTCGGCCGCCCGACCGACCTGCCCTGGGGCCTGGAGATCGATCCGCAGTACCGGCCGGACCGCTACATCGACAGCCCCACCTTCCACCCGACCTTCGCTTACGAGGCGCTCTGGAACCTGGCCCTGGTCGCCGTGCTGCTGTGGCTCGACAAGCGGGGCGTCGTCCGGCGGGGCCGGTTGTTCGCCGTGTACGTCCTCGGCTACGGCCTGGGCCGCTTCTGGGTCGAGTCGCTTCGTTCGGACGCCGCCAGCCTGCTCCTCGGGGTCCGGGTCAACCTCTGGGTGAGTGGCCTGCTCGTGCTGGGCGGCCTGGCCTGGCTCCTCTGGCCGTCAGGCTCTGATGAGGTCGGTGGCGTCGATGACGGGGCCGAGGGTGGTGACGGGCTCCCGAGGTCGTCGACGGTGACGCCCCTGACGGGATCGACGTCGTCGACGGGGTCGATGTCGAGTAGGTCGATGTGGCCCCGGCCCTCGACGGTGTCGGCCAGGCGGTGGTACGGGTGCAGGTGCGACAGCAGGTCGACCGATCGATCGGGCGGGTCCATCAGCAGCTCCCGCAGGTCGTAGGCGATCGAGTAGACGCGGAGCCGGTCCCGCAGCCGGGGGTGCGTGAAGAGCGCCGGGTAGTCCTCGGCCAGCCAGCGGGGCACGTCCGCGTAGTCGGCGGGCAGGGTGACCTGCTCGTAGTCCTCGGCCACGTGCAGGAACGGGAAGGCACAGAAGCGGAGGAACACGTCCAGCTCGAGGTCGGGTGCCGCCGTGCGGGCCCACTCGAAGTCCAGCAGGCCGGTGATGCGCTCGCCGTCCCACAGGATGTTCTCGAAGTGGATGTCGCCGTGGATCAGGGTCCCGGCGGGCACGGGGTCGAGGGCGGCCAGGTTCTCCCGTACGAGGGTCTTGGCCCGGAGGATGAGCACGGGGTCGACGTGGTCGAGGTCCTGGGCGGCGTCGAGGCCGCTCATCAGCCGGTCGACCGAGCCCGGGCCGGCGCTGGAGGCGAGCAGCTGGGGGGTGGCGACCTCGGGGAGGGATTCGCCGAGGACGTAGGCGTGGAGCTGCTGGAGACGCTCCGCCAGCTGGCGGATGGCCGAGCGCCGGTCGTCGCGGGACATCGCCGGCCAGCAGCGGCTCAGCACCTGTCCGGGTAGGCGCTCGGTGATCATCCAGTCGGCACCCACCAGGCCGCCGTAGGCCACGATGGGCGGGCAGCCCACGCCGGCGGACAGGAGCGTGGTGGCCAGAGTGGCCTCGCGCCAGAGGCGGGGCACGGGGTGGCGGTTGACCCGCACGATGTGGCGGCCGGCCGCCCAGACCTCGTTGGTGACGCTGGACAGGGGGTGCAGCTCCACGGACGGGTCGAGCCCGGCCTTCGCCAGCGTGTGGCGGGCCCGTGCCATGGCCATGCCTCTTCGGTCCGAGCCGCTCATGACCCTGGGTACGGCCTCTGGAGGGGCGTTCTTGACGGCGCGGGGGTCAAATGAGTCGGCCGACATGGGCCGACCGGCCCAGCGGTGGCCGGCGCGGTCACCGAGGGTGGTCTAGACGGGCGCGCCGGCCAGGTCATCGAGGTAGCTGTGCCCCGTCAGGACCGCCTCGAGACGGTGGTACGCATGGTGGGCCGGCAGGCGGTTGACCGGGACTGGCGGGGGGTAGAGCAGCAGCTCGCGCACGTCGTAAGCGATGGAGTAGACCCGCATCCGGTCGAATTGGCGCGGGTTGGCGAACAGGGCCGGATAGGCCTCGGCGAGCTGCCACGGGACATCGGCGTACTCATCCGCCGTGGCGTGGTGCCGCTGGGCGTCGTCCACGAAGGCCTGGGGATGGGCAGAGAAGCGCAGGAGCGCGTCCAGGTCGACATCGGGGGGCGCGGGGCGGGCCCACTTCCAGTCCAGGAGCGTGTTGACCCGGTCGCCATCCCACAACACGTTGTCGAAGTGGGCGTCGCCGTGGACCATCGTGGTCGCCTGGAACGGCTCGAGTGACAGGGTCAGGTCGCGGACGAGGCCCAGGGCGTCGGTCAGGAGCCCGTGGTCGATGTTGGGCAGGGGCGCCAGTCGGTTGATGGTCTCGACCAGCCGAGCCGTGGGTGACTCGAGGTCGACGCTGACCAGCAGGGGCGGGTCGTCGATGTCAGGGAGCTCGGCGGGGGCCGGGAGGCTGTGGACCGTCTGCAGGAGGTAGGCGAGGTGCTGGATGGCCAGGCTGCGCTGAGGAGCGGCGAGATGAGGCCAGGCCTGGCTGAGCACACGGCCACGGGGCCGGCGCAGGATCAGCCAGTCAGCGCCGGGCTCACCGCCGTAGGCGACAGCCTCGGGGTAGTTGAGGGCGGGGGGCAGGAGCCCGCCGATGGCCATCTCCTTCTGGAGGCGGCCGTCCTGGCGACGGTTCAGGCGGATCAGGTACTCGTCGGAGAGCCAGACCTCGTTGGTCACCGAGCGCAGGGGCTCGAGGGGGCCTTCGGAGGGCAGGCCGGCGTCGGCCAACGCCTGGCGGGCCCGGGCCTTGGCCAGCGCGCTCACGGGACGACAGGGGTGACGGCGGCGGACACCTACTCTAGGTCGGACGAGACGCGCCGTTCGTGAGCACGAGATCGGACAACTCTGGCCAGACCTGTAGCGCCCAGTCCCCGAAGCGCCGGTCGGTGAGGGCCACGCAGCTCGTGTCGGCCTCGGGATCACACCACGCGAAGGTGCCGCTCCCACCGAAGTGACCGACGGTGCGGGGGCTGTTCGCGGCGCCGGTCCAGTGCGGCGCCTTGCCGTCACGGATCTCGAAGCCGAGGCCCCAGTCCAGCGGGTCGTACCGACCGAAGCCGGGCAGGACGCCGGCGAGACCGGGGAAGGCGACGGTGATGGCCCGGGCCATGGTCTCGGGGGCCAGGAGGGTCGGCCGCCGCACCTGGTCGACCAGAGCGAGGACCTCGGACGCGGTTGACCGCCAGCCGGCGGCGGGGGAGCCGGACACGACGGTGGCGGTGAGGCCGAGGGGCTCGAGCACGGCCTCGGTGGCGTAGGTCGGGAAGTCGATGCCTGTGGCCCCGGCGACGACGTCGGCGAGGGCTTCGAACCCGGCGTTGGAGTAGATGCGTCGCCGGCCGGGTCGGGTGAGCGGCTCGCTGCCGTCGAAGCCGAGCCCGGAGGTGTGGGCCAGGAGGTGCTCGACGGTGGCGTCGTCGGGCCCGGCCGGGTCCTCCAGGGCCAGCGCCCCCTCCTCGACCGCGACCAGGGCGGCCACCGCGGTGAAGAGCTTGGTGACCGAGGCGAGCGGGTAGACCCGGTCCGGGTCACCGACCACGAGGGGTTCATCGTCGCCCCGCCGCACCGCGACGGTCACGTGGTCGACGCCCCAGCCGGCGACGGCGTCGGCAATGGTGGCCTCGAGGTCGGCCACCGGGGTCAGGCGCCGTCCCAGAGCATCGGGTCGGCTCCCGCGCCCAGAACGGCGTCGGCCGGGGTCCGCTTGTCGATGTGGCCGATCAGGCCCCGGTAGATGCCGTAGCCGACCAGCTCCCGCAGCCGCGGCGCGAAGGTGGCCACGAGGTCGGCGGGGAGGCCGAGCTGTTGGTTCTCCTGCTGGCGGATGAACCCGGCGCAGTAGTTGGCCGCGATGCCGATGCGGTCGTCGCCTGTGGTGTTCGCCCCGCCGCCATGCCACAGGCTCCCGTGCCAGATCAGCACGCTGCCCCGGGGCATCTCGGCGGGGATCGAGTCGTACGGGGCCCCGTAGTCGGGGTCGTGGTCCCGCAGGTGCGAGCCGGGGATCACCCGGGTGGCGCCGTTGGCCTCCGTGAAGTCGGTGAGGGCCCACATGGTGTTGCAGACCGTGGGGGCGTGGGGCTTGCGCAGGGGGATGACCTGGTCATCCGCATGGATGGGCTGGGCCACCTCGTCGGGCTGGATGCGGATGGAGGACAGCGAGCTCATGAGGCAGCCGTGGTCGAGCACGCCCTCGACCACGGGCAGGACGGCGGGATCGATCGCCAGCTCCTGCCAGAGCGGGCCGTGGGCCAGCAGGTTGTACACCCGCAGCGTCCGGGCCCCCTCGAAGGAGTTCCCCGCAGGTTCGGTGCCCAAGGCCTGCTCGAGCCGCTCCAGGGCCGCCACGAGTGCTCCGGCGCGGTCCGCGTCGAAGACGTCGGGCAGGACCGTGTAGCCCTGCTCGGCGATCTCCTCGACCGGATCCACGACGCGTTCTTACCCGGATTCCGGCCCGATGGGGCTACATCCCGGGTAAGAAGCCGCATGACGCCGTTCGAGGAGGCCGTGGCGGGGGTGCTGGCGGGGCTGGGGGCGGGCGAGGTCGTGACCTACGGGGAGGTGGCGGCGGAGGCGGGGTACCCGGGGGCGGCGCGGGCGGTGGGGCGGTTCCTGGCCACCCACGAGGGCCAGCCGTGGTGGCGGGTGGTGACCAGCACCGGTCGCCTCGTGCCCCGGCACACCGAGGAGCACGCCCGCCGCCTGCGGGCCGAGGGCGTACGGGTCGAGGACGGACGCGTCATACTCCCGTGATGGCGATCTACGACCACTCGATCCACGCGCTCGACGGCAGCGACGCCGACCTGTCCGACTACTCGGACAAGGTGGCCCTGCTGGTCAACGTGGCCTCCAAGTGCGGGCTCACGCCGCAGTACGAGGGCCTGCAGCGGCTCCAGGAGACCTACGGCGCCCGGGGCTTCACCGTCCTCGGCTTCCCGTGCAACCAGTTCTTGGGCCAGGAGCCCGGCACGTCCGAGGAGATCGCGGAGTTCTGCTCGATGACCTACGGCGTGTCCTTCCCCCTGTTCGAGAAGATCGAGGTCAACGGCGACGGGCGGCACCCGCTCTACGCCGAGCTGACCGAGGTGGCCGACGCCGAGGGTGAGGCGGGCGACATCCAGTGGAACTTCGAGAAGTTCCTGGTCAGCCCCGGCGGTGCCGTGCAGCGGTTCCGCCCGGGTGTCGAGCCCGAGGCGCCCGAGCTGGTCGCCGCCATCGAGGCCGACCTCCCCGGCTGACGCGGTGGCGGAGGCCGACCCCGGCGACGACGGGGCCCGGTGGCGGATCGGTGCGCTACCTGATCAGCGGCCTCGTCCTGGTCTGGGTGCTCCTCGGCGCCGCGCTGTTGTCGATCATCAGCCTCGAGGCCCTCACCATGGACGAGCGCTGCCCGGTCCCGGGCGTGGTCGAGACCTACGGCGAGGTGAGCTGGCAGGCCTGGCCGCCCGGTGAGATCTGCACGTTCGAGGGGGTCCACCTGGTGGAGCCGGCGCCACTGCGGGCTTGGGCGATCCTGGTCGAGGGGGTGCTGGGCGCCGTCCTCTTCGTCGTCTGGCGGCGCTCCCACAACGCCCCCGATCCCGACTGGGCGGCCTGAGGGTCCCCGCTTCCTGCGGTCCCGTCGGTACACTCGGTAGCCGAAGGATCTGCATCCCCCGCCTCGCAACCTCCAGGCGCCGGATGGATCCTCTCGGGTTGTCCTCTTTCTCGTTGTTCGCCGAGGGCGGCCCACCCCCCGAACACCTGACAGACGGAGACAACCCGATGAATTCCACGTTCGAGTCGCTCGGCGTGGCCCCCGACCTGGTCGAGGCCCTCGCATCCCGCGGCATCACCGAGCCGTTCCCCATCCAGCAGCTGGCCATCCCGCCCGCCCTGGAAGGGCGTGACGTCTGCGGCAAGGCCAAGACCGGCTCCGGCAAGACCCTGGCCTTCGGCCTGCCCATCCTCGGCCGGGTGACCAAGGCCGAGCCCCGGCGCCCCCGTGCCCTCGTGCTGGTCCCCACCCGGGAACTGGCCCTGCAGGTCTGTGACGAGCTCAAGCCCCTGTCCGCCGAGCGCGGCGTGAAGGTCATGGCGATCTACGGCGGCGCCCCCATGGAGAAGCAGGTCGCCGAGCTGGAGGAGGGCGCCGAGGTCGTGGCCGCCACCCCGGGTCGTCTGATCGACCTCATCGACCGCAACGAGTGCTCGGTCGCCGACATCGAGATCATCGTGCTCGACGAGGCCGACCGCATGGCCGACATGGGGTTCCTGCCCCAGGTCGAGTGGATCCTGCGCCGGATCGACAACGAGCACCAGACCATGCTGTTCTCGGCCACCCTCGACGGCGTGGTGAACGGCGTGATCAAGCGCCAGTGCACCGACCCCGCCATCTGCGAGGTCGAGTACGCCCAGGTCACGGTGGACGAGATGCACCACCGCTTCCTGCACGTCCACGACATGGACAAGGTGCGGGTGGCTGCGGCCATCGCCAAGGGCACCGAGCGCACGCTGGTCTTCTGCAACACCAAGCGGGGCGCCGACCGCCTCGAGCGCAACCTCGAGAAGGAAGGCGTCGACGCCGCCGCCATCCACGGCGACCTGCCCCAGCGGGTGCGGGAGCGGGCCCTCAAGGACTTCGACGAGGGCAAGCTCCACGTGTTGGTGGCCACCGACGTCGCGGCCCGCGGCATCCACGTGGACGACATCGACGTGGTCATCCACTACGACCCGCCCTCGGACCACAAGACCTACCTCCACCGCTCCGGCCGCACGGCCCGCGCCGGCGAGTCCGGCGTGGTCGTGAGCCTGGTGCTGTGGAACCAGGAGCTCGAGGTGAAGCGGCTGCAGACCCGCATCGGCGTGGTCGACCAGCCGATCGTCGAGGTCTTCTCCAACGATCCCCGGCTCGGGGACCTGCTGGCCTGGGACCCATCCTCGGAGCTGGAGCCTGCCTGATCGCCCGACCCGGGCTTGGCTCACCGCCCTGCGGGCGTGGGCCGGGGACGGGTCCGTGGCCGCCCGGCCCCTGCTGGCCGGGCTCACCCGCTCGCTCTTCTCTCGGGAGGGGCTGAGCGGGTCCCAGGTCGAGTTGCTCGATGCTGAGGGTGTCGATGGCTTTCCGCCGATGCCTGACAGCGCGGGTGCCGATCTGCTGGGTCTCGCCCACGAGGCCCTGCTCGCGCCGGACGATCGCAAGGTGCGGGGGGCGCACTACACGCCCCCTGCCCTCGCCGATCGACTGGTGGCGCTGACCCTGACGCCGAGGGCCGAGCACGTGCTCGACCCGGCGTGTGGCGGTGGGGCCTTCCTGCTGGCTGCCGGCCGGGCGCTCGTGGGTCGGGGCCTGTCGCCCACCCAGGCGGCCCGGCGCCTCCACGGCATCGACGTGGACCCGCTGGCCGTCGAGGTGGCACAGGCCGCTACCGCCCTCTGGTCCGGCGGCACCCCCGCCTCGGTGTCAGCGGCCGACTTCCTCGTTCTGGCGCCCGATTGCGGCGCTGGGACACCTCAATCGGGCGCCAGAACGGAGGGGTTCGACGCGGTGGTCGGGAATCCGCCGTTCGGGTCGCCGTTGCGGGCCTCCACCCGGCGGGCGGGGCGCTCGCCGGGGGCCTACACGGACACGGCGGGGCTGTTCCTGCTGCGCTCGCTGGACGTGCTGCGGCCAGGTGGGCGGGTGGGGCTGATCCAGCCGCAGTCGGTGCTCACGTCCAGGGACGCCGAAGGGGTGCGCGTCGCCGTGGGGGAGCGGGCCGCGCTGCGGGCGCTGTGGGTGGCCGAACAGAAGGTGTTCTCGGCGTCGACCCACGTGGTCGCCGTCGTGGCCGAAAAGGCCGGTCGGCCCGGTCCGGTCGAGCTCTACGGCGGTCCAGAGGTGGAGCCGCGGGGGACGGCCTCGGGGGCATGGGGCCACCTGGGGGCCCGGGCCAAGGGCCTGCCCGAGGTCGACCTGGGTGACGGCCCGACGGTCGGCTCGATGGCCTCCGCGGCGGCAGGCTTCCGCCACCAGTTCTACGGCGTCCTCGGCCACGTGACCGACGGCGGTGACGGAGCGCCGATGGTCACCGCCGGCCTCATCGATCCCCTGCACTGTGCCTGGGGGGAACGGACGACCCGCATCGGCGGTCGGACCTGGCAGCGGCCGACGGTGGACGTCTCGGCCCTCGAGCCGCCCCTCCGGGACTGGTTCACGGCGCGCCGGGTGCCCAAGCTCCTGGTCGCGGGCCAGACCAAGGTGGTCGAGGTCGTGGTCGACGAGGCCGGAGCGCTCCTGCCCTCGGTCCCGGTCATCACCGTCGAGGCACCGGCCGACCGCCTCTGGGACCTGGCGGCAGCCCTGTCGTCCCCCCCGGTGGCCGCGTGGGCCTTCGAGCGGGCGCTGGGCAGCGGCCTGTCCGCCGACACCATCCGCCTGTCCGCCAAGCTCCTGCTGGAGGTCCCCCTGCCGACGGATCGCCGCGCCTGGACCCGAGCCACCAAGGCCCTGCGCTCGGTCAGCACGGCGCCGGACCGTCACCAGGCCCTCGTCGACTACGGCCGTCTCGCCTGCCGGGCCTACGGGGTCGAGGACGGGAGGCCCGACGAGCTGCTGGCCTGGTGGTCCCGCCGCCTCCCCTGAGCCGGGCCCAACGAAGGCAGGGATGGGGCGTGGGGCCCGACTGCCGGTCGTCCGGAACACGCCGGCCCCCGAATCTCACCCAGCGTCACGCCTTGCGCAATGCTTGAGGCAATAGCTGTCGGGTTCCGACAGCTATTGCCTCGAGGTCGCCCGCTTTCGGGTGCCTTCGCCGAATCTCACGCTCCGTGGTGAACATCGGCTGACCGACTCGGCCCAGCCGGCCGGAATGCCCCTGCCGGCTTCCGGCCCGACCCCACGCCCCCGTGTTCGCCTCGTTGCGTCCGCCGGGAGGCGGTGAGGGCACGGCCGTCCGTCGGCAGGACCGCCCGCCCCCGTCCTTGCTTCGGTTCTCCCTGCCTCACGTAGGGTCGGCGGGATGAACGGGTACGACCTGCGGGCACGGCTGGCCTCGGGGGAGCCGGTGCTCATGCCGGGGGTGTGGGATGCCATGTCGGCCCGCCTGGCCGACCAGGCCGGCCACGAGGTGGCGTTCTTGTCCGGCTACAGCGTGTCGGCCACGCTGCTCGGCCTGCCCGACTTCGGCTATCTGACCCAGGGAGAGATGGCCGAGGTGGCGCGCCGGGTGTGTCGGGCGGCGCCGGAGCTCATGGTGATCGTCGATGCCGACACCGGCTACGGGAACTCGCTCAACACGATCCGCACCGTCGAGCTGTGGGAGGCCGCCGGGGCCACCGGGATGTTCCTCGAGGACCAGGTCTGGCCCAAGAAGTGCGGCCACATGGCGGGCAAGGCCGTCGTCCCGGTCGAGGACTGGCTGTCCAAGCTGAAGGCCGCGGTGGCTACTCGGAGCCACCTGCACATCACCGCCCGCACGGACGCCCGGGCCGCGGTCAGCATCGACGAGGCCATCGACCGGGCCCGCCGCGCCCTCGACGTGGGCGTCGACGCCGTCTTCATCGAGGCCCCCGAGTCCCTGGCCGAGCTGGAGCAGATCGCCGAGGCCCTGCCCGACTGCGTGCGGGTCGCCAACATGATCGAGTCGGGCAAGACCCCGCTGCTCACACCAACCGAGCTGCACGACCTCGGCTTCGACCTGATCGTGGCGCCCCTCGGCGGCCTGTACGCCGCGGTCAAGGCCCTGCGGGGCGCCTACGCCACCCTGGCCGAGAAGGGCACCCTGCGCGACGACCTCGACCAGGTCATGTCCTTCGACGAGTTCAACGCCCTCGTCGACCTCGACGCCCACTACGAAACCGAAGAACGCTTCCGATAGGAACCCGGTCCGGGATAACCTCTCCGACCAAGACATCAAGAGTGATCCGGGCGACCGGGTCCGGCAACCTGGGGCGGACACCCAAGGTGCCACCCGCCTCGGTGGGGATGTGGCCTCGCAGGAGGCAACGAAGTCGTCCCGTTCGACGTACCGCAGTGTCCGCCCCCCGAGCGAGGAAGGCGGTGCGACGTGAACGACGGGAGCCGTGAGCTGCCGGTCACCGGCGCGTGGCGCCCCGGTGACCCCGTGGGCCACCGGCAGTTCCTCGCCCTGCCCGACGGCCGCCCGTTCGTCCTCGAGGGCGGCGGCCAGCTCCGCGGCGTCACCGTCGCCTACGAGACCTGGGGTGAGTTGGATCCCTCGGGGGCCAACGCCGTGCTCGTCTGCCATGCCGTCACCGGGGACAGCCACGTCACCGGACGCTCCGCGCCCGGCCATCCGACGCCGGGGTGGTGGGACGCCATGGTCGGTCCCGGCCGGCCACTGGACACCGACCGCGTCTTCGTCGTCTGTGTGAACGTGCTCGGCGGATGCCAGGGCACCACGGGACCGTCGTCGTTGGATCCGGCGACCGGGCGGCCCTACGGCGCCGACTTCCCGATCGTTTCGGTGCGGGACATGGTCCGGACCCAGGCCGCGGTGGCCGACCACCTCGGCATCCCCCGATGGCTCGCTGTCGTCGGGGGCTCCTTCGGCGGGATGCAGGTGCTCGAGTGGGGCGTCATGTACCCGTTGCGGGTGCAGTCCCTGGTCCCGATCGCCACCACGGCCGCGGCCAGCGCGTGGCAGATCGCCTTCAGCCGAGTGGGCCGCCTCGCGGTGCAACTGGACCCGAAGTGGCGAGGGGGCGACTTCTACGACGCCGAGCCGGACGACGGGCCCCACGCCGGCCTGGCTCTGGCCCGCATGATCGCCCACATCACCTACCGCAGCGACCAGGTCTACGAGGCCCGCTTCGGCCGCGACGGCCTCGAGGTGCTCGAGGAGTTCCTCCTCGAGCAGCGCTTCCAGGTGGAGGGCTACCTCGACTACCAGGGCGAGAAGTTCGTCCGCCGCTTCGACGCCAACAGCTACCTCCGGCTGAACAAGGCCATGGACCTCCACGATGTCGGCCGCAACCGAGGTGGTCCGCTGCGGGCCCTCGGCCGCATCCGGGTGCCCACGCTCAACCTGAGCATCTCGAGCGACACCCTCTACCCGAAGCACCAGCAGGAGGCGATCCATGCGGCCCTGCTGGCCGGCGGCGCGCCCAGCCACCACGTGACCATCGACAGCCCCCACGGCCACGACGGCTTCCTGATCGAGGCCGAGGCCGTGGGCGGCGTGCTCGAGGAGTTCCTGACCCGAGTCGAGAAGAACGATCTGGAGAGTCCCGATGCCTGAGCCGACCGACGCGCCCGATGCCACCGAGCGGCCGGCGCTGCACCTCGAGACCCGGGCCATCACCGGGGGCCGGGCCGACCAGGGCGGGGCCCTGGCCCCACTGCTCTGGCCCTCGACCACCTTCGAGACCGAGACGGCGGCCGAGGCCGCCGCGCTGGCCACGGCGGTCGACCCCGGCCGCTTCTACACCCGCCACGGCAACCCCGGCGTCCGGGCCTTCGAGCAGGCCGTCGCCGACCTCGAGGGCGCCGAGGCGGCCCGGGCCTACGCGTCGGGCATGGGGGCGGTCACCGGGGTCATCCTGGGCATCTGCTCAGCCGGTGACCACATCGTCGCCCAGCGCCAGCTCTACTCCCAGACGACATCGGTCCTCCTCGGGATCTGCCCCCGCTTCGGCATCGACGTGACGCTGGTGGACGGCACCGACCCGGGGGCCTTTGCCGCGGCCGTGCGCCCGGGGAAGACGACCCTGGTGTTCGCCGAGACCCCGGCCAACCCCCGCCTCGACCTGGTCGACCTGGACGACATCGGTGCCATCAAGGGCCCGGTGACCTGTGTCGACTCCACCTTCGCCACCCCTTTGGGCCAGCAGCCCCTGGCCCACGGTGTCGACCTGGTCCTCCACTCGGCCACCAAGGGCATCGCCGGGCACAACGACGCCACCCTCGGCATCGTCTGTGGCAGCCAGGACCTCATCGACTGGCTGTGGGGCTTCGCCATCCTGCAGGGGGCCAGTGCGTCACCCTTCGACGCCATGAACGGCGTCCGGGGCCTGCGCACCCTGGGGGTCCGCCTACACCGTCAGAGCGAGTCGGCCCAGGAGCTGGCGGAGCTGCTGGAGGCCTCACCGCATGTGGAGGGCATCCGTTACCCGGGCCTCGAGTCGCATCCGCAGCGGGACCTGGCCAAGCGCCAACTGGCCCACATGGGCGCGGTCATGGCGTTCGACGTGGCCGGCGGTCGCGAGGCAGGTCAGGCCTTCGTCGAGTCCTTGGCGCTGGTGCGCATGGCGACCTCGCTCGGCGGGCCCGAGACGATCGTCTGCCATCCCGCGTCGACCACCCATCAGAGCCTGCTGCCCGAGGAGCTCGAGGCCGCCGGGATCGGGCCCGGGACCATCCGCCTCTCGGTCGGCCTGGAGCACCCTGACGACCTCGCGGCCGACCTCGCTCAGGCGCTGGCGGTGGCGGCCAAGACGACGGGCTGAGTCAACTCGTCGCACCCGGTGCTGTCATCATCCCGCCGTGCCCGAGATCCTCGAGATCGAGTATTACCGCCTCCACGCCCTGGAGGCCCTGGGCCGGACCGTCGCCGAGGTCCACGCCGATGACGCCTGGTACCTGAAGGAGGGCCTCGACGGTGCCACCGCCGGGACCGCGCTCGCCGGTCGGACCCTGACGGCGGCCCGGCGACGGGGCAAGCTGCTCCTCCTCGACACCGACGAGGGGGAGGGGCCGGTGCTCGGGCTGCGCTTCGGCATGACCGGCCGGTTGGTGGTCGACCACGCCGCGGCGCTGGACGACCTGATCTACGGAAGCAACCGGGACGAGCCGGCGTGGGACCGGTTCGCCCTCGACTTCGCCGGCGGGGGTCACCTGCGGATGCGGGACCCCCGACGGCTGGGCGGCGTCAGCCTGGACCCCGATGAGGAGGTACTCGGCCCCGACGCGCTCACCCTCACGTTGCGCCAACTGCGGGACTCCCTCGGGGCGAGCACCGCACCGCTCAAGGCCCGGCTGATGGACCAGCACCGGGTGGCCGGCCTGGGCAACCTCCTCACCGACGAGATCCTCTGGCGGGCCGGCTTCGACCCCCAGCGGGAGACCCGAACCCTGGACGACGAGGAGATCCGACGGCTCCACCGTCACCTCCGGGCCGGCCTCGACCGGCTGTGGGCGCGGGGCGGGTCCCACACCGGTGACCTGCAGGCCGAGCGCCATCGAGGCGGGGTCTGCCCGAAGGACGGCACCCCGCTGTCCCGGCGCACCATCGGCGGCCGCACCACCTACTCGTGTCCGCTTCATCAGGGTTGAGCGGCGAAGCCGTTCGGCGGGCTGACGAGGCCCGCGAGGCGATGAGCCGTCAGGCGAAGAGCCAGGCGGCGCAGCGGGCGGGGATACGCTCCAGGCTCGTAATGCCCCCGTCGTCTGCTGCTCCGACCCTGCCGCGCCGCGTCCTCGTGGCGCTGGCCCTGACGGCGACCCTCGGCCTCGGGCTGGGCCTCGCCGGTCCCGCGGCAGCCCAGGTCCCCACGACGACGACCCCGGGCGTCCTGGTGCCCGGGCCGAGCACCGCCACCACGGTCCCGGCGACCACGGCGCCGCCCGCGACCACCGAGCCCGCGAGCGACGACGGCCTGCTCGACTTCGACTTCGACGCCAACGAGAAGGTCTGGATCATCGTCGGGGCCCTCGTGGCCGTCGCCCTCCTCCTGCTGATCCTGACCATCGTCTACTGGCGGCACACCAAGCCGGACCGGTCCGCCACGGCCGACACCGAAGGCGAGGGCAGCCGCCGGGCCACCCGCAAGGCGGAGAAGCGCCGGCGCAAGGCCGAGGCGAAGGTCCCGTCCCGTGACGACGACGCCGACGAGGCCCCGCCCCGGGACCCGGCGACCGGCCCCCTCGACCTCGACGAGCTGCTGGGCGCGCCGGATCCGGCGCGCTCGGTCTTCGGCGCCCCCGACGATCCGGGGGGGTCCCCCCGCTAGGTTGCCCGACCATGGCTGATGACCTGGACGTGGACGCCATGATCGAGCGGTTCCGTGAGCGGGCCGCGGCTGTCCGCCAGCGGAACCTTCCGCCGGTCGGCGGCGATGAGCGCACGGCGTTCATCAAGCAGGCGCAGACCGATTTCCAGGACTTCGCCATGCTGGCTGACGCCACGGCCACCGTCGAGGACGGGTTCCTGGTGCTGCGGGTGGACCTGCGTCCCCCCGAGGCCCCCGAGGCCGAGTGACGCCGAACCGCCTGCGCCTCGAGCAGGCCCTGGCCGCCATCGACGCCGCCAACGCCGAGGATCCGCACACCATCGACGTGGGTGGTCGGGTGCGGCCCAAGGAACTGGCACATGCGGAGCTGATGACGGCGTGGATCGAGCGTCTCGTCGAGACCCCTACCGATGCCCAGCGCCTGGCCGCCCGGGCCCATCACCTCCGGCGCTGGGTGTCGCCCCGCGACAGCTACCCCGACGGCCGGGCCGGCTATCTGGCCTGGCGCCGGGACCAGGGTGTCCGCCAGGCCGACGAGGTGGCCGCGATCCTCACGGGGAGCGGCTACGACGAGGCCACCGTGGCGCGGGTGCAGGCGATCATCCGCAAGCAGGGGCTCCGCGCCGACCCGGAGGTGCAGGCCCACGAAGACGCTCTCTGCCTCGTCTTCCTGCAGACCCAGTTGCTGGACCTGGCCGCTGACCTCGGGCCGGAGAAGGCCGTCGACGTGCTGGCCAAGACCCTGAAGAAGATGACTCCCCGCGGTCGGTCAGAGGCCCTGGGGCTCGAGTTGCCTCCCGAAGGCCGCTCAGCCCTCGAGCAGGCGCTGACTAGCGTGGGCTCGTCACCACCCGGAGGAGCGTGATGTCCGACCCGCAGGATCCCACCAGCGAACTGCCACCGCCCCCCTCGGGGCCACCCGCGGACCTGCCCCCACCCGCTGCCGCGCCGCCGCCGCCTCCCGCCGCGCCTGAGGGCGCCGCGCCGCCGCCGCCCCCCGCCGCGCCGCCGCCTCCTCCGGCCGAGCCTGAGGGCGCCGCGCCGCCGCCTCCTCCGGCCGAGCCTGAGGGCGCCGCGCCGCCGCCTCCTCCTGCCGCGCCCGAGGCCGCCGCGCCGCCGCCGCCTCCAGCCGCGCCGCCGCCTCCTCCTGCCGCGCCCCCGCCGCCTCCCGCCGAGCCTGAGGCCGCCGCGCCGCCGCCGCCTCCTCCCGCCGAGCCTGAGGCCGCCGCGCCGCCGCTGGAGCCAGAAACCGAGCCGGAGCCGACAGCACCGAGCGTCGCCGAGGCCGGTGCCACGCAGATCATCAGCCTCCCGGTGATGCCGGAGGCACCCGGTACCTCGGGAGACGTTCCCGTCACAGCAGCGCCCCCGCCCCCATCGGGCGCGCCGGGCACGCCGCCGCCGGGTGCTCCGGGTACCCCGCCCGCACCGCCCGCACCGCCCGCACCGGGTGCGCCGGGTGCGCCGGGCATGCCGCCGCCTCCGGGTGGTCAGGGTGCGCCGGGCATGCCGCCGCCTCCGGGTGGTCCCGGTGTCGCCGCGGCCCCACCGGCTCCCGGCGCTCCAGGCATTGCACCGCCTCCCGGCGCCCCGGCCCCGGCCCCGGCCCCGGCCGCCGCCTACGGCGTGCCCGACCCTCACGGTCTGGGTATGGCCGCCTCCCGGCTCTCGGGTGGATCGCGCAAGAACGGCCGGGCTGCGCTCGCGGTCCTGAGCCTGGCGCTCCAGGACGGTGATGTGGTCGAGCAGGTCCTGGTGGGCCAGTACCACGGCGTCGAGGGCGCCGCCGCGGTGCTCGCGACCGATCTCGTCCTGGTCAACACCCGCGAGTGGCAGCCCGAGGTCGTCCGGGTCACCTTGGCCGGCATGGGGGTGCAGGGGACGGCCGACGGCCGCAGGGCCAGCTTGGCCTTCACCAGCGGCGCCACCCAGGACAGCTTCGCCGGGGTGTCCGACACGGATCTGGCCGTCGAGTTCGCCAACCGGGTCCGGCAGAAGGCGGCCGGGGGGTGAGCGAGGAGGGTCGCTACACTTTCTGATCCTTGCGGTAGTAGCTCAGTTGGTAGAGCGCAACCTTGCCAAGGTTGAGGTCGCCGGTTCGAGCCCGGTCTACCGCTCCACGGAGGCCCCCCACCACGGTGGGGGGCCTCGTCGTTTTCCCGGGCGGTCTACGGTCCGGCCATGACCGACGACCTCGCCCGCCTCGACGCTGTGGCCCAGGCCGATCTGGTTCGGAGCGGCGAAGCCTCGCCCCTGGAGCTGGTCGACGCCGCCATCGCCCGCATCGAGGCCGTCGACCCGCGGCTCAACGCCGTCATCCACCGGCGCTTCGAGCGGGCCCGGGAGGAGGCGGCCTCGCCCGACCTGCCCGACGGTCCGTTCCGAGGCGTGCCCTTCCTGCTCAAGGACCTGTGGCCGACCTCGGCCGGCGACCCGTTCCACATGGGCATCAAGGCGTTCAAGGAGGCGGGATACATCCACCCGCAGGACGCCAACCTGACCAAGCGGTACCGGGAGGCGGGCTTCGTGATCCTGGGCCGCACGAACACCCCCGAACTGGGCCTGGTCGCCACCACCGAGCCACTGGCCTACGGGCCGACCCACAACCCCTGGAACCCCGACCATGGCCCGGGCGGTTCCAGCGGGGGAGCGGCCGCCGCCGTGGCGGCCGGCATGGTTCCCTGCGCCAACGCCTCGGACGGGGGCGGGTCCATCCGCATCCCGGCGGCCATGTGCGGTCTCGTCGGCCTGAAGCCATCCCGGGGGCGGGGCTCCATGGGGCCCCTGCGGGACGAGTGGGGGGTGTCGGTCCAGCACGTGGTGTCGCACTCGGTTCGCGACACCGCCGCCGTCCTCGACGCCACCTGGGCGCCGTTCCCCGGAGATGGCGTGATCGCGCCGGCGCCGGACCGACCGTGGGTGGAGGAGATCGGGGTCGAGGAGCCGTTGCGCATCGGGATCCTGGACCACGCCCTGGGCGGGGTGTCCACCCATCCCGACTGCACCGCCGCCGCCCGGCGGGGGGCTGAGCTGGCGGCGACCCTGGGTCACCACGTCGAGGACGCGTACCCGGCCGAACTGGAGCGGACGGCCGACCACGGACCGCTGGCCACGACGCTCTGGGCTGTCGGGGCCAAAGCCAGCCTGATCTCGCTGGCCCCGCTGCTCGGACGGGAGCTGACTGAGGACGATGTCGAGCCCGGCACGTGGGCGCTCGCCGAGTGGGGCGCGAGCACCACCGGGGTCGACGTCGCGGTGGCCCAGGGGCGGATGGCCACCGTCCGCCGGGATCTGGCGGCATGGTGGGAGGACTTCGACCTGCTCATCACCCCGACCACGGCCGCGCCGCCACCCCGGCTGGGCCAGCTGGTGGCGACCGACGACGAGCCGCTGCGGGGCCTCCTGGGATCGACTCCGTACGCCACCTTCACCGCGGTGTTCAACCAGAGCGGACAGCCGGCGATCTCGTTGCCCCTGCACCGCACTGCCGACGGCCTTCCCGTCGGCACCCAGTTCACCGCGGGCTACGGCCGGGAGGACCTGCTCATCCGCATCGCCGCCCAACTCGAGGCCGAGGTCCGCTGGGCCGACCAGCGCGCCCCGATCCACGCCTGACCGGTGGCAGGTCAGGGCGGGGCCGGGCCCACGATCATCGCCCGGAGACGGTGGCTGCTCCACGTGACCGGTGTCGTGCAGGGTGTGGGCTTCCGGCCGTTCGTGCACCGGCTGGCGGCGGATCTCGGCCTCCACGGCACGGTGGGCAACGACGATGCCGGGGTGGTGATCGACGTCGAGGGGGACGAGGATCGCCTGGTTGCGCTCCACGCCCGGCTGCAGGCCGACGCCCCGCCGTTGGCGCGTATCGACTCGATCACCGTGACCCCGGCGAGGACGACCGGCGCGATGGCCGGCTTCGCCATCCATGCGTCGTCAACCGGGGGTGGTGGCCGCACCCTGATCCCGCCGGACGTCGGCGTGTGTGCCGCCTGCCGGGCGGAGGTGGCCGACCCGACGAACCGGAGGTTTCGTCACCCGTTCGCCAACTGCACCGACTGCGGCCCCCGCTACACGGTCGTCCGCGACCTGCCGTATGACCGAAGGGCCACCACCATGGCCGGGTTCCCACTGTGCGCGGCCTGCGCCTCGGAGTATGCCGATCCCGCCGATCGCCGGCATCACGCCCAGCCGGTGAGCTGCCCCGACTGTGGTCCCCAGATCAGCTTCGACGACGGTCGGGGGCCGGCGGTCACGGGTACCGACGCCGCGCTGGCGGCCGTCCAGGCGACCCTCGCCGCCGACGGTACGGTCGCGGTCAAGGGCCTCGGGGGATACCACCTCGTCTGCGACGCCACGTCGGAGGCCGCCGTCGCCCGGCTGCGGAGGCGCAAGGGCCGGGGAGACAAGCCCTTTGCCGTGCTCGTAGCCGATCTGACCGCCGCTCGGGAACTGGCCGATCTCGGGGCCGAGGAGGTCGAGGCCCTGGGCTCACCGGCGCGGCCGATCGTGCTGGCTCACCGCCGCCGGGATGCCGCGTTGGCTGAGGCGGTGGCGCCGGGGATCCCGCTGGTCGGCCTGCTCCAGGCCTACACGCCGCTACACCTCCTCCTCTTCGAGCCGGTGCCCGGCCAGACCGTGGTTCCCCCCCGCTTCCTGGTGGCGACCTCAGGCAATCGGGCCGACGAACCCATCTGCTTCGAGGACGACGAGGCCCGTGTCCGTCTCGCCCCCCTCGTCGACGCCTTCTGCTCCCATGACCGGCCCATCGCCGCGCCGTGTGACGACTCCGTGGTGCGGGTGGTGGATGGCCGTGTCCAGCCGGTGCGCCGGGCCCGTGGCCACGCCCCCCTGCCGGTGGCGCTGCCCGTCGAGGTGGTACCGACCCTGGCGGTCGGCGGGGAGCTGAAGAACACCTTCTGTGTGGCCTCGGGACGCCATGCCTGGGTGAGCCCCCACCTCGGCGACATGGCCAACGTGGAGACCTTGGAGGCCTTCGCCCGCGGGGTGGAGACCTTCAGCCGCATGCTCGGGGTGACGCCGGTCGTGGTGGCGGCCGACGGCCATCCCGGCTACCTCAGCCGGCGGTGGGCGATGGAGCGGTTCGGGGGAGTGGTGGTCGAGGTCCAGCACCACCACGCCCATGTCGCCGCCCTGATGGTCGAGAACGGCCTCGGCGACGACGACCGCGTCATCGGTGTCGCCTTCGACGGGACGGGTCACGGCCGGGCCGCCGACGGGACGGTGCAGGCCTGGGGCGGCGAGCTGCTGCTGGCCGGCTACGACGGCGCCGAGCGGGTCGGTCACCTCCGCCCCCTACCTCTCCCCGGGGGCGATGGCGCCGTGCGCAACCCGTGCCGAGTGGCGCTGGCCTGGCTGCATGCCCTGCGCATCGACGCCGGCTCGGAGGTGCCCTCGGTTGCCGCCTGCGACGAGACCGAGCGGGCGGTGGTGCATCACCAGGTGGACCGGGGCCTCGGCTGCGTCTCGACGACGAGTGTCGGCCGGCTCTTCGACGTGGTCGCCTCGCTGCTGGGCGTGCGCCAGCGGGCCGGCTATGAGGCTCAGGCGGCCATGGAGCTGGAGGCCCGGGCGGAGAGGGGCCGGGCGGGAGCGGCGCGCCTCACGTTCAGCCTCGGCGATGACGGCGTCATCGATCCGACGCCCCTGTTGGCCGCTCTGGTCACGGCCGCGTCGGCGAGCCGGCCGGCGGTGGATGACCTGGCCCTGGCCTTCCACCAGGCCCTCGCCGATGTCGTGGCCGCCTCGGTGTCCCGGGTGGCCGCGGGAAGGGGGAGGCTGCCGGTGGCTCTCACCGGCGGCGTGTTCCAGAATGCGATCGTGACGACCCTCACCCGCCGGCGCTTGGAGGACGAGGGCCACGTGGTGTTGACTCACCGCCTGGTGCCGCCGAACGACGGCGGGCTGTCGCTGGGCCAGGCGGTGGTGGCCGGGCGGACGAGCCGGCCGCGAGGAGCCTGAGATGTGCCTGGGCATTCCCGGTCGGATCGTGGAGCTCCACGACGACCGGGGCACACCGATGGCCATTGCCGACTTCGGCGGGGTGACCAGGGAGGTCTGCCTGGTCTATGTCCCGGAGGCACAGGTGGGCACCTACGCGATCGTCCACGCCGGATTTGCGATCACCAGCGTCGATGAAGCGTCGGCCCTGGAGACGCTCGCCATGCTCACCGAGATGGGCCCGCTGGAGGACGAGCTCGGCCCTCCCGAGCCGGGCGACCTCCCGACGTCGTGAAGTACCTCGATGAGTTCGGTGATCCGGTGCTGGCCCGGCAGTTGCTGGACGCGATCGCGGTGGCCACGACCCGTCCCTGGGCCGTGATGGAGGTGTGTGGCGGTCAGACCCATTCGATCATCCGTCACGGCATCGATCAGCTCTTGCCCGACGCCATCGAACTGATCCACGGCCCCGGGTGCCCCGTGTGTGTGACGCCGCTGGAGATCGTCGACCGGGCTCTGCGTATCGCCGCTCGCCCTGAGGTCACCTTCTGTTCCTTCGGCGACATGCTGCGGGTGCCGGGCTCGGAGGGTGACCTGTTCGGGGTCAAGGCGGCCGGGGGCGACGTGCGGGTGGTCTACTCGCCCCTCGACGCCGTCGCGATCGCCCAGGACGAGCCCGACCGAGAGGTGGTGTTCTTCGGGGTCGGCTTCGAGACCACGGCACCGGCCAACGCCATGGCGGTGGTGCTGGCCCGTGATCGTGGGCTGACGAACTTCTCGATGCTGGTGAGCCACGTGCTCGTGCCGCCGGCCATCGAAGCGCTCCTGACCTCAGGCCAGTCGCGGGTCGACGGGTTCCTCGCGGCCGGTCATGTGTGCACCGTGATGGGCACCGCGCAGTACGAAGCGCTGGCCCATCGCTTCGGCGTGCCCATCGTCGTCACGGGTTTCGAGCCCGTCGACGTGCTCGACGGGATCCGCCGTTGCGTCCTGCAGCTGGAGTCCGGACGGGCGGAGGTGGAGAACGCCTACCCGCGCGCAGTGCGGGCGGAAGGCAATCGGCCGGCCCAGGCGGTGCTGGCCGAGGTGTTCGAGGTGTGCGACCGACCCTGGCGGGGGATCGGCGGGATAGCGGCCAGCGGATGGCGGCTGCGGGACGAGTTCCGGGCCCTCGATGCCGAGGCCCGATTCGACGTGGGCGAGATCCGCGTCGAGGAGCCGACGGTCTGTCGAAGCGGCGAAGTCCTCCAAGGGCTGATCAAACCCGATGCCTGTGAGGCCTTCGGCACCGCCTGCACACCCCGGACCCCGTTGGGAGCGCCGATGGTCTCCGCGGAGGGTGCCTGCGCGGCCTATTTCCGGTACCGGCAGATGGGCGCACCGGTTGCGTGGCCCCGTGGCTGACGCGATCGACCCCGGAGGATGGGTCTGCCCGCGGCCCCTGCGGGACCACGACCGCGTCGTGCTCGGTCATGGCGGCGGCGGCGCGCTCACCGGCGACCTCATCGAGCACCTCTTCCTCCCGGCCTTCGGTCCGGCGGCGGCCTCGGCCACGCCCACCGACTCGGCGGTTCTGGACCTGGCCCCGGGTGGCCGCCTCGCGTTCACCACCGACAGCTACGTGGTCCGCCCGCTGTTCTTCCCCGGCGGCGACATCGGCGAGCTGGCCGTGAACGGCACGGTCAACGACCTCGCCGTGAGCGGGGCGGTCCCGGTTGCGCTGTCCACCGCGTTCGTGCTCGAGGAGGGCCTCGAGCTCGAGGTCCTGGGGCGGGTCGCGACCTCGATGGGGCGGGCCGCGACCCGAGCCGGCGTGGCCTTGGTCACCGGTGACACGAAGGTGGTGGAGCGAGGTCACGGCGACGGGCTGTTCGTCACCACCGCGGGCGTCGGGGTGCTGGCCGAAGGGCTGGACCTCGGGCCCGAACACATCCGGCCCGGTGACGTGGTGATCGTCAGCGGACCGATCGGTCGTCACGGGATCGCGGTCCTGAGCGTGCGGGAAGGCCTCGCGTTCGGTACCGACCTGCGCTCCGACACGGCTCCCCTGAACACTCTGGTGGCCGACATGCTGGCCTCGTCGAGGCACGTCCATGCCTTGCGCGACCTGACCCGCGGGGGTCTCGCCGCCTCCCTCCACGAGTTGGCCGGCGTCGCGGGCGTGGGGGTCGATCTCGACGAACCGGCCGTGCCGGTGCCCGACGAGGTTCGTTCGGCCTGTGGTCTCCTGGGCCTCGACCCCCTCCAGGTGGCGAACGAGGGGACCCTGGTCGCCTTCGTCGGACCCGACGGGGCCGACGACGTGCTCGCCGCCATGACGGCCCACGATCAGGGTCGCGGGGCCACGGTGGTCGGTCGGGTCCGGGAGGGCCACCCGGGCATGGTTCTCGCCCGCACGGCCCTCGGCGCGACCCGGATCGTCGACCGCCCGCTCGGCGAGCAGTTGCCCCGGATCTGCTGACGGTCGAGCGGCGCCGGGTCTCAGGACGGGAGGTCGGGGCGCCGCGCGCGGGCTGCGGCGATCTCGTCGTGGACCGACCGGGCGGTCCGGACCACGGCGCGCGCCACAGCGTCGGAGAGGCCGTGGCCGGGCTCGAAGCAGGCTCCTTCCACGCCGAGGACCACCAGACGGTGGGGGGTGCGGCCGAGCGCGGCACCCAGCGCCCAGGCCTCGGCCACCCCCGCACCGTGACTGCTGGTCGTCGAGCGAAGACCGCCCAACCCCGTGGCCTCCTCGTCGGATTCGATGACGAGACGATGGCAGGTCCCCGCCGGCGCTCCGGAGCGCACCGCGTCCACCAGGATGACCAGATCGGCGTTGTCCCACGCCTCGACCAGGCGGGCGGGCTCGCCGTCGGCCTCGACGGCCGGGGTGTCGGGGCAGAGCTGGCGGACGCGGTCGATGACGGCGGGGCCCACGCCGTCATCGCGGCCGAAGCGGTTGCCGACGCCGATCACCAGGAGGCTGCTCAATGCCGTCGGACCTCCAGGTCGAGGAAGTGCGTCGCGCAGGAGATGCAGGGGTCGTAGTTCCGGATGGCCTGTTCGGCCAGGTGCTGCAGGTCGTCGTCGTCGAGGTCGAGGTGGCTCTCGACCAGATGGAACAGATCGTGCTCGATGGTGGCCTGGTTCTGGGAGGTCGGCGGGGTGATCTGGACCTCGACGATGGTGCCGTCGTCATCGAGCACGTAGCGGTGGTAGAGCAGGCCGCGGGGGGCTTCGGTGACCCCATGGCCCTCGCCGGCGCGGGGTTCCACGGCGATCGCCGGGGCGTCAGGCTCCTCCCAGCCGTCGAGGATGGTCACGGCTTCGACACAGGCGTGCAGGACCTCCACGGCGCGGGTGACGATGCTGCGGAAGGGATTGCGGGTGTCGGGGCCCAGGCCGGCCACGGTCGCCGCGTGCCGCGCCGGCTCGGCCAACTTGGCGAAGCCCAGGGGCAGGCGGGCCATGGGCCCGACCAGGTAGTTGCCGCGGTCGAGCAGCATCGAGTGGAGGGCCGTCGAGTGGGCGACGGGCTCCTCGACGGCGGCCGCACCGAACCCGGCGGCGTCCACATCCAAGCCGCCGTCGCTCAGGACCCGGCCGTCCATGACCGCGTAGCGCTCGGGGTCCTGGAGTGCGACCAGCTCGTGGTGGTGGGTGAGATCAGGGACGTCGAAGCCGCCCACCCAGGCCACCACCTCGGTGGCCAGGTCGACGGCCCGCAGCAGTCGCTCCCGTAGGGTCCGCCGTTCCTGTCGGGAGGGGAGCCGGTAGAAGCCGCCGACCTTCACGTTCACCGGGTGGATGGCCCGGCCGCCCACGACCTCGACGATCTCGTTGCCGATCTTCTTCAGCTCGAGTCCTCGCTCGACCTCCGTCCGATGGTCCCGGGCCAGGTCGATGGCACCCTCGTAGCCGAGGAAGTCCGGCGCGTGGAGGAGGTGGACGTGGAGGGTGTGGCTCTCGATCCATTCGCCGCAGTAGAGGAGGCGGCGCAGGTCGTGCAGGGGGCCGTCGACGCGGACGCCACAGGCATCCTCGATCGCCAGGCAGGCACTCATCTGATAAGCGACCGGGCAGATCCCGCAGATCCGGGCGGTGATGTCCGCCGGCTCGGTGTAGGCCCGGCCCACGAGGAAGGCTTCGAAGAAGCGGGGCGGCTCGTAGATCCGCAGCTGCACGTCGCGGACCTGGTCGCCTTCGATGTCGACGTACATGGCGCCTTCCCCCTCGACCCGGGCGAGGGCATCGACTTGGAGCCGTCGTCCGGCGGGAGTGCGGTGGGTCACTTCGGTGCCTCGGGGCGGGGGGACAAGGTCACGGGCACCGGGACACGCGCCGCGGCGGATCGGGCGGCCTCGGCGAACGCCGGCGCCCCGACGTTGAAGGTGCGGAACAGGCGCTCGATGTCCTCGGGGGCATGGCCTTGGGCGAGGAGCGTCCCGATCAGGGCCTCGGTCTCGGCCGACTCGGCCGGACCGAAGCAGCCGAAGCAGGCCCGGCGGTAACCGGGGCACAGGGCGCCACAGCCCGCCTGGGTCACCGGGCCGAGGCAGGGGGCGCCCTCGGACACGAGCACGCAGGGGTGCCCGGCCTGCTTGCACTCGACGCAGACCGAATGGGTCGGCAGGTCGGGTCGGCGGCCGGCGAGCAGGGCGCCGATCGTCTCCAGGAGTTGGCGTTTGTCGATCGGGCAGCCTCGAAGCTCGAGGTCCACGGCGACGTGCTCAGCGATGGGTGAGGACCGGTCCAGTGTGGCGACGAACCGGGGATCGGCGTAGACGATGGCGGCGTACTCGCGGACATCGGCGAAGTTCCGCAGCGCCTGGATGCCTCCCGAGGTGGCGCAGGCTCCGATGGTGACGAGGAACCGGGAGTTGGCTCGTATCTGCTGGATGCGCTCGGCATCGCCCGGGGTGGTGATCGAACCCTCGACCAACGACACGTCGTAGGGCCCGGCGACTGTCGCCCGGGTGGCTTCGAGGAAGTAGGCGATGTCGACCACCCCGACCACCGCCAACAACTCGTCCTCGCAGTCGAGCAACGTGAGTTGGCAGCCGTCGCAGGAGGCGAACTTCCACACCGCGAGCGAGGGGCGGTTCACCATCCTCGGACCTCCAAGAGCGGTGCCGCGTCGGGCCAGTCGAGGACGGCGCCCTCCTGGCACAACAGGACGGGACCGAGCTGGCAGCGCCCACACTGGCCGATGCCGCAGGCCATGTTCCGCTCGAGGGACACCCGGATCGCGCTGTCGGGCACACCGAGCCGCACCAGTCGCTCCGCGGTGAACCTCATCATCGGCTCCGGCCCGCACACGACGGCGGTCGTGGCCGCCGGCTCGGCCAGTGCTCGGGAGAGCGGCGCGGTGACCAGCCCGACCTCGCCGGTCCATCCCGGGGCGGCGAGATCCACCGTCGTGTGGACCTCGATCCCGGCGGCGGCCCAGGCCCGGCGGTCGTCGACGTACAAGAGTGCCCCCGGGCTGCGGGCCCCGATGACCACGGTCGTGCGCCCCGCCCGGCCCACGGCGGCGTCGATCACCGGGCGGACCGGCGCCAAGCCGATCCCCCCCGCGACGACGAGCAGGTCCCGATCGTCGTCGCCGTCGACCGCCCAGGCGGTTCCGAAGGGCCCCCGGAGGCCCACGACGTCACCGACCTCGAGGGCGACGAGGGCCTGACTGACCGCGCCGACGGCCCGCACCGTGTGCTCGTGGCCGACCGGGCGGAGCCGGCTCACCGAGATCGGCGCCTCGCCGACCCCGAACGCCCACAGCATGTGGAACTGCCCGGGTGCGGCCGCGGGGAGGGCGTGCTCGAGCGGCTCGACCGCGAACGTGCTCACCCCCGGGGCTTCGAGCCACGTCTCGGTCACCCGGTAGGGCAGGGGGGCCCAGCCCGAGTCGCTCGCGGGCCCGTCGACGACGGCGCTGGTCATGCCCCGGCCCCTTCCTGGTACAGGTCGATCAGTCGGAGGCGTGTGGCGTGGAGCCGCTCGCCGAGCAGCCCGGTGATGCCCAGCCGCACGAGGCGGCCGAGCGGGTCCTCGGCATCCATCACCGACCGAAGGGGAGCCGCATCGATGGCGAGGGTGGCCACGTCGGTCAAGGCTCGAGCATCGAGGTCCCAGCGTTCGTACGGGAGGGCCCAGGACACCCCGAGCACGTCACCGGGACCCAGGGTCTCGACCACGAGGTCACCTCGCCCCGGGGCGTGTATCGAGAGCGCGACCCGACCCTCGACGATGACGTGCAGTCGATCGGCCGGCTCGCCGGCCCGGAGGAGGTGGTCGCCACTGGCGAACCAGGCCTCCTCGGTCCACGCCGCGACCCGATCGAGGTCGGCGTCGGGCGCCCCGGCGAACAGCGCCGCCCCGGCGAGCAGGTCGCGGGTGCTCACCGGTCCACCGGGGTGTGGCGCAGGGCCGCCACCTCCTCGGTCAGGTCGATGCCCACCGGGCACCACGTGATGCAGCGGCCGCAGCCGACACAGCCGGACTCACCGAATTGGTCCTCCCAGGTGGCGAGCTTGTGGGTGAGCCATTGGCGGTACCGGTGGTGCACCGTGTCCCGCACACTGCCCTCACCGAGGTGGGAGTGGTCGAGGCTGAAGCACGACTCCCACCGGCGACTGCGCTCGGTCCACTCGCCGAGGAGATCGGTGCGGTCCTCGACCGTGGTGCAGAAGCAGGTCGGGCACACCAGGGTGCAGTTGCCGCACGAAAGGCATCGATCGGCGACATCGTCCCAGCGGGGGTGCTCCAGGACGCCGAGCAGCGCGTCATGGAGGCCCTCGGTCTCGAGCTGGCGTTGTTGCTCACGGGCGTGGGCGATGCCGGCAGCCGCCGCGTCGTGGTCCGCCCTGGTGGCCGGCGTCGACGGCACGCCGGCCAGGAGGTCGGCGCCCCGGTCAGTGGCGACCTCGACCAGGAAGCGGTGGCCGTCATCGTCGCGGATCTCCGTCAGCGCCAGGTCGTGGCCCTCCGTGGCCTCGGGCCCGGTGCCGGTGGAGACGCAGAAGCAGGTCTCTCCCGCCCGGGTGCAGTTGGCGGCCACGATGGTCGTCGCCTCGCGCCGGGCCACCGCCGAATGGTCGCTCCCGGCTCGGGCGACCCGGTCGGCGACGTCGATGCCGTGGACGTCGCAGGGTCGGATGCCGAACAGCGCCAGGGGCGGGTCCTCTGGTGGCGGCGGGTCGATGGCGAAGCTCCCGTCCACCCGCCGGATGCGCACGAGGGCTTCGTGGGGCGGGTGCAGCCACCGCCGGGGCGAGGTCGCTGTCACCGTGTGGCCGAACACCAGCGGTTCATCGGTGGCCCGCAACCGGTACCGGCCCGGCGACTGCTCGTCCTGGAGGCCGGCCGGCAGGTCGGCCACGGAGCTGACCTCGTCCAGGTCGACGACATCGCCCCGGCGGCGGGGCCCGATCACCTGGCGCCCGTCGGCCGCCAGGGCGGCGATGAGCGCGTCGAGGCCGTCGAGGGACAGGACGTGGGCGTCGGGCACGCCCAGAGTCTGGCTCAGCGCGGCGGCCCGTGGTAGGGCCTTTGCTCCTGGCGTCGCGGACCCGTTCGGGACCCCGCGGGGCCGGTAGGGTGGCCGCTCCCTGGCGGCGTGGCCGAGTGGTTTAGGCAGGGGCCTGCAAAGCCCCGTACCCGGGTTCGATTCCCGGCGCCGCCTCCAGACCGAGAACGATTCAGTAGTGCCTGAATTCAGTGTAGCCTGTATCATCGGCCGCATGGGTGAGTCGACGATGGCTGAGGACGCACTGGAGCGGGTGGGGACGGCGCTGGCCGATCCGACCCGGCGGAGGATCCTGCTGGCCCTTCTCGAAGGGGGTGCCTACCCGTCGGACCTGGCCGATGGGCTCGGGACCGGGCGCTCCAACATCTCGAACCACCTGACCTGCCTGCGGGGCTGTGGCCTGGTCCGGGCCCAGCGGGAGGGCCGACAGGTCCGCTACGAGCTGAGCTCCGAGCGCCTGGCCCACGCCTTGCACGACCTGGTCGACCTCGACCTGGAGGTCGACCAAGGCCACGAGGACCTCGACGGCCGGACCGAGGGCGCGGACTGATGCCGGTCGCCGCGCTCGTCGTCTACGCCGTCTGGTTCGCGCTGACCTTCGGCCTGCGGACTGTCATCCAGTGGCGCCACACCGGTTCCAGCGGGTTCAAGGGGCTGGGCGGCCGCCCGGGCTCGCTGGAGTGGATCGCCGGCGTGCTCTTCACCGTCGCCCTCGTGGTCGGGGTGGCCGGCCCGGTGGCCGACCTGGCCGGGTTGGAGCCCCTGACCGACGCCGCCTGGCTCGCGTGGGTGGGGCTGGCGGTCGCCGTCTTCGGCGTCGGCCTCACGCTGGCCGCCCAGATCTCCATGGGCGACTCGTGGCGCATCGGGGTCGACGAGACCGAGCGCACCGACATGGTCACCGACGGCGCCTTCGCCATCGTCCGCAACCCGATCTTCTCCGCGATGCTCGTCACCGCCGTCGGCCTCACGGCCATGGTCCCCAACGTGGTGTCGGTCGTCGGCCTGGTGGCGCTTGTCGTCGCCCTCGAGCTGCAGGTCCGCGTCGTCGAGGAGCCCTACCTGGCCACCGTCCACGACGAGTCCTACGAGCAGTACCGCCGGCGGGTCGGCCGCTTCGTCCCCCGGTTCGACCGCAACTGATGAGTGTCATACCCCCTGCGTAGGGTGAGGGGTACAGCAGTTCGCAGCGGATCGGTCGAGGGGGAACGTATGTTTCGACTCCCGGTACTCGACACGTCCACTCCTGCGTCGCTACACCCATCAGGATTCTGGAGTAGCTCAAGCACCGCTTAGCCAGGGAGCCACTTGCCGCTCTGCTCCGAGATGGTCACGTTGCTGAGTCCGCAGCGCACGCCAGCGCTTGCTGAGCTTCGTCGTCGGTGGGGCTTGCGCCGGCCATAACGGGCGGGTCAGCCCGCACGTCCGGACTATTGCCGGTCTCACCAATCGCTGTGTCGTTCAGAGGGATGAGGCTCCCGCTTTCCCTGGCGTCGTCAAGCTGACCGGTAGGGACGCTCACCAGCCACACGCCGCCAGTGGGCGAGGCGACATACCACGTCGGGTCGCCGCTGATAGCGATCTCGGAGGAGGGGACCGCGACGAGGCCCTCGGGCAACGCAAACACCGGGTCCCTACCCCGAACGTCACCCGCCGGAACGCACTGCGAGAGCTCCTGTGAACAGCAGGGGAGAACAGCCAGCCCTAGCAGGACCAGAACCTCGGGCCGACGTACCAGGTTGATCAGGTCCCGGATAGTCACTCCGCCCTCCGGGCCGACACGCGGCATCACGGTAGATGTTCGACCTCGCGTACCCGCTGGATGGGTTCTCCCGACGAGCCGTCGATCAGGTCGCGGTCGCCGAGGGGCTCTTCCAGCACGAAAGTTCGCCCGTGCGCGCACATCATGGTGGTTTCGGTTTCGACGGCCGCGTAGACCCATACCTCCGATGCGGTCTCGACAACGCTGAGCTCCAGCCCGGTGCCGCAGGTGTCCAGAATCACCTTGATGGTGCGCCCACTGCTCCCCTCGACAAAGGCGCGCTGGACAGGCACGGACCCAGCCCGCGGTGAGAGTGCCTCAGAGGCGGATTCCTCCGGCCCGTCGTCCGAGCACCCACTGAGCAGAACTAGGGCCACGATCACGAGATTCCAACGGCGGGCCACGTGCACCGCCTCAGCTTGTCACTCCTCGATCCAGCGATTGCTGGGTGAGTCAAATCAGTCGTTCTCCCTCCAGTCGAGAGGGAACGTGTGTTTCGACTCCCGGTACTCGACACGTCCACTCCGGCGCCAGCGCACCTACGACGGTAGGGCCCCGAGTAGTGGTCAGTTTGAGGTGGCTCCCTCGGCGCGCTGATCCTCGTCGACCCACTCCCGGAACTCGGAGAGGTCGGAGGATTCGTAGATTCCCGTGTCCGGGTCATACCAACAGAGCTGATCGCCCACCAGCGGGAAGGTCCAGTTGGGTGTGTGCATCTCGCCCGTGTCGGCGACATTGACGGCAGGGTTCAGCATCAACACGTACCTGCCCCCCACCTCGTACGCGCTCGGGAGGCCGTCGCCGTAGTCGAGAAGATGGCGTATGACGATGGTGTCCCCAGGTTCAAGTTCTCCGAACAGGACCTCCTCGACAGTGACGCCCACCGGGACGTAGCGAGTACCGGCCGCCGTCCCGGCGACGCCCTCTGAGGTCACCGTCGCAATGATCCCTAGGTCGTTGCCGCTGAACACCGCTGCGCTATGAGGGTCCGGCGAGAGTGGGAAATCGGACACCCCGCCCCCATGTGCGTCCTCATATGCCGGTAGAACCTCGGCGCAGTCGGCCGGTTGCGGAGCGGTTGACGCAGGAGCCTGTCTGGCCTCGGATGATCCGGAGTCGCCGGACGAGCAGCCCGAAAGCAAGAGGGAAACGCCTACGGCAGTCGATCTCACCCATGCGCCCCACGTCACGGGGCTCAGTCCAGCAGACCTGCGATCTGGGTGTAGCTCCACGGGTGGTCCTGACCCCCTGCGACCATCGCGAGGGTTGATTGCTGGGTGAGTCAAATCAGTCGGTCCCATCGGAGATGAGATGCCGGTCGAGGTCGAGGACTTCGTGCACTCGGGGACGATGGTGGCCAAGGTCGGCTGGGGCGACCTGCCGCCGGTGGTGGTCGGGGACGCCATCGAGGGGATCTGCCGGGCCCGGAACCTGGGCGACGCCGCCCTGCTGGGTGCCGTGCGCAGCTTCGAGGCCCGGGGTGAGGGGCACAGCAGCGTGGTCGGCTGGCTGCAGCACCACTGCCGCCTGCGGAAGGCGACTGCCCGGCGGATCGCCCGACTGGCCCGGTTCCTGCCCAAGCTCCCGTGTGTCGAGGAGGCGCTGGCGGCGGGCGAGATCGGCTTCGACCACGTCGAGGTGCTGGCTGACGCCTACAAGGACAAGTACGCCGAGGCCTGGGAGGCGGTGGCGCCGAAGCTGCTGACCTTCGCGCTCACGGCTCGGTTCGAGGACTACGCCCGCTACGCCCGGAAGTTCGCCGACGACCTCTGCCCGAAGGACCCGGAGGACCGGTTCAACGAACGGGTGGACGACCGCTACTTCTCCTTGGCGGCGACCCTCGACGGGTTCGGTCATCCGGATGGCTGGCTGACCCCGTTCGCCCGGGCCGAGATACAGGGCGAGCTCGACCGCCTCGAGCGGGAGCTGTTCGCGGAGGACTGGGCCGCGGCGAAGGTCGAGCTCGGCCGGGACCCCGAGGCCCACGAGCTGGCTCGCACCCTGGGCCAGCGCTACCACGATGCCTTCGAGCTGATGGCTCGTCGTTCCCGAGCGCTCCGGGGCCCGTCGCCGGCAGCGAGCTTCGTGGTCAACATCCACATGACCATGGCCAGCTACGAGGCCGGCCTTGCCCGCAGCCTCGGCCAAGACGTGCCCCTGCCGCACGACGGCTTCTGCGAGATGGATGACGGCAGCATGATCCCGCCGGCGTGTGCTGTGGAGGCCACGATCGAGGGCCACGTCCGTCGGATCGTGTTCGGCGCTGAGGACGAGCCCCTGTCGTTCGGTCGGGCGAAACGGTTCTTCACCCCGGCCCAGGCCGCCGCAGTCCGGGCCAAGTTCCGGCGCTGCACCCACCGCTTCGGCTGCGATCGCTCGGGCCCGCTGCTCCAGACCGACCACGTGATCGAGCACGAGGACGGGGGCCGCACCGACGTCGTCAACGGCGAGCCCCGGTGCGGGCCCCACAATCGCTGGAAGAACCGTCACAAGCACGACCCACCGGCCAGCGACGAGCAGCGTCACGACCGCGGCCAGCGGCGGGGCCCGCCACCCGGCTGGTGAGGGACGTCCTCGCCGGCCGCCGGTGCCGGGCGAGATGAAGGCGGGAGTCGAGATCGTCCGGTCAGTTCGGCGCGGCGACAGGCGCGAGGAGCGGGTAGGAAAGAGTCATGAGCGAGATCAGTGAGCGGTACGCACGACGGGCTTCGGCGTTTGCCGACACGGTGGCGGCGGTGCCCGACGACCAGTGGGCGGCGCCGTCGCCCTGTGAGGACTGGACCGCCCGGGACGTGGTCGGACACGTGGTGCAGTCCCAGGGCATGTTCCTCGGCTTCGTGGGTCGGGAGATGGGTGACCACCCGTCGGTGGACGACGATCCCGAGGGTGCGGTGCGGGCCGTGACCGGCCGGATCCAGCAGGATCTCGAGGACCCGGAGCTGGCGGCCCAGACCTTCGAGGGCTTCATGGGCACCCAGGCCTTCGAGACCTCGGTGGACCAGTTCCTGGCCGCGGACCTGGTCATCCACGGGTGGGACCTGGCCCGGGCGACGGGTCAGGACGACACCATCGCCGCCCAGGACCTGGCCGAGATGCAGGAAGCCGTGAAGCACTTCCCCGAGGAGGCCATGCGCAGCCCGGGCGCCTTCGGGCCCGAGGTCGAGGTGGGCGCCGACGCCAGTGACCAGGACAAGCTGATGGGGTTCCTCGGCCGCCGGCCCTGAGCGACCTGACACCATGACCGGGTGGAGCCGAACCCGCTCGATGCCGAAGTCGTCTGCCATCTGACCACGAAGGGGCGGGTGACGGGTCGGCCGCACGGGATCGAGATCTGGTTCACGGCCGTGGGCGACTCGCTCTACCTGATCAGCGGCGAGGGCTCGGACTCGGACTGGGTGCAGAACCTCCGGGCCGACCCGGCAGCCACGGTGCGGGTGGGGGAGGAGACCATCCCGGTCGTGGGCCGGGTCCCGGTCCACCCGGGCGAGGAGCGCACGGTCGCCGTCGACCGCTTCCACGCCAAGTACGCGAGGCAGGTCACGGGCACCCGCGACGAGTGGCACCGGACGGCGTTCATCGTCGCCCTGGACATCCACCCGCACACGCGCTGACCGACTGAGGCCCCCAGCTGGGGGAGAAATCCCGCCCCAGTGGTTGCCGTTCACCGACCGTCGGTCTATAAATACGCAAACACGACCGGAATACGCGTAACAACGCGTGTCTGACGACCAAGGAGAAGGCGTGAGCAGACCGACCCCCCCAGGACGACGGTGGCGCTTCGCCCTCGCCGTGGCCCTGACCGGACTCCTCGTGGCTGCCGGTTGCGGCGGTGACGACGGCGGCAGCGGTGGCGACGCCTCCAATGGCGACAGCACCGAAGTCCCCGAGCTCCGCCTCGGCTACTTCCCCAACGTGACCCACGCCCCGGCGGTGGCCGCGGTGGAGGAGGGCTTCTTCGACAGCGCCCTCGACGGCACGGCGACCATCGCCTACTCGACCTTCGACTCGGGCACCGAGGCCGGCGAGGCGCTCCTGGCCGAGGGCCTCGATGCCACCTTCATCGGCCCCAACCCGGCCGTCAACTCCTTCGCCCAGACCGACGGTGAGGCCGTCCGGATTGTCTCCGGCACCACCTCCGGCGGGGCCGCCCTGGTGGTCAACCCCGAGATCCAATCCGTCGAGGACCTGGAGGGCCAAACCATCGCCACGCCGTCGCTGGGCAACACCCAGGACGTGGCGCTGCGGGCCTTCCTGACCGAGGAGGGCTTCGAGATCGACGACGCCGGCGGCGGCGACGTCCCCATCGTCAACCTCGACAACTCCGACACGCTGGCCGCCTTCCAGGACGGCACCGTGGACGGCGGTTGGGTTCCCGAGCCCTGGGCCACCCGGCTGGTGCAGGAGGGTGGCGGTGAGGTCCTGGTCAACGAGGCCGACCTCTGGCCGGACGGTCAGTTCGTGACCACCCACCTGCTGGTGCGCACCTCGTACCTGGAGGAGAACCCCGACGTCATCCGCGGCCTGCTCGAGGGCCTGGCCGACGGGGAGGCCTTCGTCAACGACGACGCCGCGACCGCGCAGGCCTCGGTGAACGCCAACATCGAAGCAGTCACCGGTGAAGCCATCCCCGAAGAGGTGATCACGGCCTCGTGGGAGAACCTGATCTTCACCCTCGACCCGATCGCCTCCTCGCTGGAGGCGTCGAAGAACGACGCCGTGGAGGTGGGCCTCCTCGAGGAGGTCGATCTCGAGGGCATCTACGACCTCACGATCCTCAACGAGGTCCTGGCCCAGCGGGGTGAGGAGGAGATCAGCCCGTGACTCCCCTCACGGGCGAGCTGGCTCCCGCATCGCTGAACGGGAAGGGGGAGCCCGGCACTGCCGGACTCCCCTCCCGCGTCACAGGTGGACGTGTCCGCCTCGACGCGGTGACCAAGCGATATGGCCGGGGATCCGGCTCTGTGCTCGCTCTCGACGGCATCAACCTGGACGTGCAACCCGGCGAGTTCGTCTGTCTCGTCGGCGCCTCCGGGTGTGGCAAGTCCACCCTCCTCAACGTCGTGGCCGACCTCGACCAGCCCACCAGGGGCGACACCGAGGTCACCGGCAAGACCGGCGTCATGTTCCAGGAGGCCGCCCTGTTCCCCTGGCTCACCGTGGCCGGGAACATCGAACTGGCCCAGCAACTGGCGGGCGCCGGCAAGGCCGAGCGCCGCCGACGGGCCGAGGAGCTGCTCGAGGTCGTGCACCTCGACGGCTTCGCCAAGAAGCGTCCCCACGAGCTCTCGGGGGGCATGCGGCAACGGGTCGCTCTGGCCCGCACGCTGGCCCAGGACGCGGATGTGCTCCTCATGGACGAGCCGTTCGGCGCCCTGGACGCCATCACCCGCGACTTCCTCCACGACGAGCTCGAGCGGCTCTACCTGGAGCGGGGCTTCACGGTGATCTTCGTGACCCACAACGTGCGCGAGGCCGTGCGCCTCGGCACCCGCATCGTGCTGTTGACCAGCCGTCCGGGACGGGTGGCCGAGGAGTTCATCGTCGCCGCCGACCGGCCCCGACGCATGGACGATCCCGCGACGTCGGCCCTCTCGGTACGCATCACCGAGCGGCTGCGGGAGGAGGTGCGCCGCCATGCCGACGACTGACACCGAGCACATCGACCTGGTCACCGTCACCGACGACAAGGCGAGCCGGGAGTTCGCTGGCCTCGACGCCCTGGAGGTCGCCGAAGGCCCCAAGGAGTCCCGGCTCCGTCATCTCTGGAGCCTGACCTGGCCCAAGCTGGCGGCCATCGGCCTCGGCCTGTTCCTCTGGCAGTGCGTGGTCTGGTCGGGTTGGAAGCCGGAGTACCTCCTGCCCGGTCCGGCCGCGGTGTTCTCCACGTTGTGGGAGTACATCCAGGAGGGTCGTCTGCAAGACGCCATGTGGATCACCCTCGGTCGAGCGGCCAAGGGTTACACCCTGGCCCTCGTCATCGGCGTGGTGATCGGCAGCCTGGTCGCCCGGATCAGGGTGCTGCGGGTGGCCTTCGGGTCCCTCATCACCGGGATCCAGACCATGCCGTCGATCGCCTGGTTCCCCCTGGCGATCCTGCTGTTCCAGCTCTCGGAGCGGGCGATCATGTTCGTGGTGGTGATCGGCGCGGCGCCGTCGATCGCCAACGGTCTCATCGCGGGCAGCGACAACATCCCCCCGATCCTCCTGCGAGCGGGCCGGGCCCTGGGCGCCCGGGGCTTCTCCAGCTACCGACACATCGTCCTGCCGGCGTCCCTCCCCTACTTCGTGGGGGGCATGAAGCAGGGCTGGGCCTTCGCCTGGCGCAGCCTGATGGCCGGCGAGTTGCTGGTGGTCATCGCCGGCCGGGAGTCGATCGGCGTGCTGCTGCAGACCAACCGAAACCTCTCCAACGCCGAAGGCCTGCTGGCCGTGATGATCGCCATCCTGGTGATCGGCATCCTCGTGGACAGCCTGGTGTTCGGCACCCTCGACCGCGCCATCCGGCGCCGCTGGGGCTTGCTCGACCCCGGCCTCTGACCTTGGCCCGGTAGTCCTCGGTGCGGCAGCGGGCACCGGGGATCACCGGGCCGGGAAACCGGCTCAGTCGAGGTTGTCCGCGGCCACGAAGCCGGCCACGGCCGCACCGGCGGCGATCGCCAGCACGCCGAAGCGTGAGCGCTTCGGCAGGTGGCGGTAGGCCAGCACAGTGGCCGCGGCGTCACCCACGTCGGCCACAGCGGAGGCTCGCACCCAGTCCTTCGCCCGGGGGTCGCCCCGGTCGAGGGCGCTGATCACGCCGAGGCCGAGCGCGAGGTCCCGGACGCCGACGCCCCGGCCGAGGAGCTTGGCCCCAGGGAGTTCGCCGGTCGGTCCGGCCCAGCCCCTCGTGACAGCCTGCGGGGCCAGCAGGAGGGCGGCCCCGACGGCGACGCGCCCCGCGGCGGTGATCCGGGCGACGCTGCGGTGATCCACCGCCGCAGTGTGGCACGGGACCTCCCGGTGCGGCCGGGCGGCCCTCGGGCGACGCCCTGGTATCGTGATTTCTCCGGGGCCGTTGGCGCAGTTGGCTAGCGCACCTGCATGACGCGCAGGGGGTCGGGGGTTCGAGTCCCTCACGGCCCACTCCAGAGAAGCCCCAGGTCATCGTCCGGTCAGGGGGGATCGGCGACCTGGGGCTTCTCTGTGTCCGAACCGTGGGATGAAGGGGGAAAGCATGGCCGTGGACCGCGACGAGGTGGTCGGTCGCCCGACGGGCGCCGCCACCATCCACGTGGAACGGGGGCCGGTGACGGGCTTCGCCCACGCCGTCACCGACACCAACCCGGTCTACCGCGACCCCGACGTGGCGGCGGCCGCCGGATTCGACGCCCTCCCCGCCCCGCCGACGTTCACCTTCGCGGCGGAGGCGTGGGGCCGCTTCCCCGAGGACCAGCCCGAGGACCCGACCGGGGGGCGGAACCCCATGGGCGAGATCATGGGTGGGCTGATGGCCAACGGCGGCCTCATCCTCCACGGCGAGCAGGAGTTCACCTACCACCGCCCAGTCGTGGTGGGCGACACGCTGCACCACGACGGCGAGGTCGTGGACCTCTACACCAAGGAGTCGGGCGACCGGACGATGACCTTCCTCGTCATCGAGAACCGGTTCACCGACGACGACGGCGCCCCGGTGGTCACCGAGCGCTTCAACCTCATCCACCGGTCCTAGGAGGCGACGCCATGGGAACGCACCCCACCCCGAAGCTGGCCTGGGACGAGGTCCAGGTCGGCGCTGAGGCCCCCCCGGTCAGCCACGTGCTGGGTCGGACCGACCTGGTGAGGTACGCCGGCGCTTCGGGTGACTACAACCCGATGCACACCGATGAGGCGGCGGCCCAGGCCGCCGGACTCCCCAGCGTGTTCGGTCATGGCATGTTCTCCATGGGCCTGCTGGGGCGGGCACTCACCGACTGGGCCGGCGCGGGCAACCTCACCAACTACAAGGTCCGTTTCACGAAGCAGACCTGGCCGGGCGAGACCCTGACCACCACGGTCGTCGTGACCGCGAAACGGGAGGAGGACGGCCACCGCCTCGTCGATGTCGACGCGTCCCTCGCCAATCAGGACGGCGAGGTCAAGGTGGCCGGCTCGGCCACCGTCCTCGCGGCCTGACAGGACCTACGGCCGACTCAGACGCCGCCGACGAGCACCAGTCCGGCCGCGACCACGCCGGCACCGGCCAGCCCCCGCACGATCCGGGAGCGGGCCACCACGGGCCCGAGGGCGACCCCCGCGAGGTGCAGCCCGGCGGTGGCCAGAAGGAAGCCGACGACGTAGAGCGCCGGGTCGACGGTACTCGGCACCTCGCCACCGTGAGCGAGACCGTGGAAGAGGGCGGCGACGCCGACCAGGACGGGGACGGCCCGCGTCTCCATGACACCGGCGGCGGCCACGAGGACGAGGCCGAGCAGAACGACCGACAGGGCCACGAACAGCTCGGTCGAGCCGACGGTCACGCCGAGCACCCCGAGCGTGCCTCCGATGGCCATGGCCCCCACGAAGGTCGCGGGCAACGCCAGCCACGGAAGACGGTCCCGCAGCAGGTAGGCCAGGGTGCCGACGACCACGATGGCGATCAGGTGGTCGACGCCGAACACGGGATGGGCGAGGCCGTCGAGGAGGCCACCGCCGCCGGTGAGGTGGGCGAGGGTCGTCATGGCCGAGAACCTAGTCGGGACCCCTTGCCCTCGTCAGCGGTGCCCTAGCCCGCCAGGTCCGCCAGCACCGCGGCGGCGGCGTTGCGGCCGTTGAGGCTGCACACGCCGCCGGCGGGGTGCGTCGCGGCACCGCAGAGATAGACCCCGTCCATGGCGGTGCGAGTCGGGAACCGGTTGGTCCACATCTGGTCCGGCGTGCACTCGCCGTGGAAGATGTGACCGGCGGTCAGGCCGACCTTCTCCTCCATGTCCGGCGGGCCGAGGACCTGGACCTCGTCGACACAGTCCTCGATGTCGCAGTACTGGCCGATCATGCCCAGCACCGTGCGGCCGATCTCGTCCCGTCGGCTGTCCCAGGTGCCTTCGGCCAGCTCGTAGGGGCCGTACTGCACGAAGGCGCTGAGCGTGTGCTTGCCGGCCGGGGCCACCGTCGGGTCGTAGGCGGAGTGGAAGTAGAGCTCGGCGAACCCGGGCATCACCTCGCCCCGGGTACACGCTTCGAAGGCGGCCTGGGCGTCGTCCATCGGCGCGGCGATGGTGACCGGGGCCTGGTTGGGCCAGACCTCGCCGGGCACGGCGGACCAGTCCGGTAGCCGCGACAAGGCACAGTTGACCTTCAACACCGGGCTGGTGATGCGCCAGGCCTCGACCCGCTCGCGGAACGCGTCGGGAGCTGCGGCCTCCAACAGGCCGAGGGTGGCCTTGGGATCGGCGTTGGAGATGACGGTCCTGGCCCGGATGAGCTCGCCGCCCGCCAGGCGCACGCCCTCGCCCGGCACGATCTCGGCCACGGGCACGCCCGCGGCCAGCACGGCGCCGAGGTCCCGGGCGGCCTCGGCGATGGCGAAGGAGATGGCCCCCATGCCGCCCTCGACGTACCCCCACGCCATGGGCACGCCCTCCAGCTCACCGAGGAAGTGCATGAGCTTGACGAAGGCGGTGCCCTCGTCGTGAGGACCGGCCCACGCGCCGATGATGCCCTGGCCGTAGAGGGCACGCTTCAGACGCTCGTCGGCCACGTGACGGTCGATGACCTCGGAGATGGGGGTGTGGAAGAGCGCCTCGATCATCTGCGGGTCGTGGCCCAGCAGTTCCTCGAGCTCGGCCCGCTCCGGCGCCTCACCGACCCAGGCGTCGCGGGGGCCCTTGCGCAGCGCGATGCGCATGCGGTCGAAGAAGTGCTCGTAGGCGAACTGGCCCTCGATGTCTGCCTCCGCGAAGCCGTGGGCCCGCATGTCGGCGGCGGTGCGCGCCTGGTCCTGGAACTGGGCGTAGCTGGTGCCGTCCTCGAAGGGGCACCAGATGAAGGGCTCGGCGACGAAGACCTTGTACCCGTAGTCCCGCAGGCGGAGCTCGGTGATGACCCGCTCGTCGAGCAGGCCGACGACGTAGGCGCACGGACTGACCCGGTAGGCCTCGTCGGCGAACGGGGTCTCCAGGGTGCAGGCCCCACCCAGGCGCTCGCGGGCCTCGAGCACCAGCACCGACTTGCCCGCTTTGGCCAGGTAGGCGGCCGCGGTCAGCCCGTTGTGGCCGCCGCCGACGACGACGGCGTCCCAGTCGCGAGCGGCGAGGTCGACGATGGGCATCGGCAGGCCGACCTGGCCGAGGGCGGCGTGGATGTCGCCCTTCACGTATGTCGGGACAGCCGCTCGCCGCCCCGTTCGTCACGCGCCGGCGACACGCCCTTGAGTGCCGAGGCGAAGGTGTCCAGGTTGGCCAGGAACACGTCGACGTCGTCGTCGCTGTGCTGCACCGAGAGGGTCCACTGCTCGCACTTGCCCCAGGGTGGCAGGAAGACGCCGCCGTTGTGCTGGTAGAGCCAGTGGACGTGGCCGTACCGGCCGTCGTAGCCCATGAAGTCCCGGTAGTTGTTGATCCGGTCAGCCGAGAAGATGACCGCGCCCTTGGCCCCGAAGGCGCTGACGTAGCCCTCGATGCCATGGCGGGCCAGGACCTCCTCGGCGCCCTCGGTCATGCGGTCCCGCAGGTGCTCGATGTGGGCGTGGGCCTCGGGGGTGAGGATCTCCAGGAGGGTGGCCTTGGCCGCGGCCATGGTCAGCGGATTGCCGTTGAAGGTCCCGACCACCTCGTAGGTGTCGTCCTCCACGACGGCCATCACCTCGGCGGTGGCCCCGATGGCCCCGCACGGGAGGCCGCCGCCCATGGACTTGGCAAGGCACACGATGTCGGGGGTGACCCCGAACTTCCCCGTGGCGCCGCCCTCGTGGACGGTCAGGCCGGTCTTGACCTCGTCGAAGGTGAGGAGCACGTCGTGGGCGGTGAGGAGCTCCTTGAGGTCGGCCAGGTAGCCCGGTGGCGGGGGGACGACGCCGATGTTCATCATCATCGGCTCGATGATCATCCCGGCGATCTCGCCCGGGTTGGCCTCGAGGACCTCCCGGACCGCACCGACGTCCCCATAGGGAACGACCAGGGTGTTCGCCGCCACCTCGGGCAGGACGCCGCCGTGGACCGGGACGGACGCGGGGTGCTCGGCCGGGCCGGCGTCCTCGAACTCGGGGTACACCGACACCTGCACCGAGTCGTGGTGGCCGTGGTAGCTGCCCTCGATCTTGATCATCTTCTTGCGGCCCTTGACCACCCGCATGAGGTTGAAGGCGGCGAGTGTGGCCTCGGTGCCGGAGTTGGCGAAGCGCCACTTGGGCTGGTCGAAGCGACGGGCCAGGTCCCGGCTCACCGGGATCAGGTCCTCGACGGGCTGGGCGAAGTGGGTGCCGAGCGCGACCCGCTCCTGGACGGCCTTGACCACCGCGGGATGGGCGTGGCCCACCAGCATCGCCCCGAAGCCGTTGTGGAGATCGACGTAGGTGGTGCCGTCGACGTCGGTGATCTTGGAGCCGAGCCCCTTCTCGATCCAGATGGCCCGGGGTGGGGCGTCCTGCCAGGACGAGGCGACGCCGCCCGCGAGGTTGCGGCGGGCCTCCGCCATGATCCGAGCCGACACCGGCGTGCGCTGGAGGACGGCGGCCTCCTGCTCGGCGATGAGGCCGTCGATGACGGCCAGTTCGGCTTCGCGGCCGGCGGTGACGGTCATCGGGTGAGCTCCTCGTCGTGGTCGGGTACGGCGGTGGGGAAGGGCACGCGGGCGGGCAGGCGCCCGTCACGGTAGGTCTGGGCCATCAGGCGTACGTACTGGGTGACGGCGTCCTCGTCCTCGCCGAACGGCCCGGGGCGGTAGCCGCGGGAGACCACGCCCCGCTGGACACCCTCGCAGGCGGCCCAGTCCTGGCGGTTGGTCAGGTCCCAGAAGTCCACGGCGTAGGCCGGGTCGAACCCCGGCTGCGCCACGGACTCGGGGTCGAAGAGCCACTGGCACTCGACGTACGTGCGGTCGGGCCCGAGGGGCTCCAGGCGGTGGGTCATGACGTAGTCCGGATGGAGGCTGATGAGCAGGTTGGGCAGGACGCCGATGTAGTGGACCCGGCGGCGCCAGGTGTCGTCCAGGCCCGGGAGCATCACCCCGTCGGTCTCGCCGTCGAGGGACATCGTGACCGCATCGTCGGCCAGGACCATCCACCCCCCGATCCAGAGACCGGCGTGCTCGGCCGAGTTGTCCCCGCTGTTGGGCGGGCTGACCACGCACAACTCCGGATGGATGGCCGGGCAGTGGAAGCACTCCTGGTAGTTCTCGACCGGGAGCTTCCAGTTGGCGGCCATCTCGTAGGCGTGGCTGGCCCCGGCGACGAGGCGCTCCGGGGCCCAGCGCTCGATCTCCGCGGACAGGTCGCCGAGGTGGTCCTCGAGTGGCGGGGCGTCGCCCGAAGCGTTGACGAACACCCAGCCGTGCCACTCCTGGGCCCGCACCGGCACCAAGGGGTGCTCGGCGAGGTCGAAGCCGGGGGGCTCGTCGTAGCGGGGAGTGAACTTGAGCGTGCCGTCGAGGGCGTAGGTCCAGGCGTGGTACGGGCAGTGGATGGCGTTGCGCCGGATCGTTGTGTCCTCGGCCTGGAGCTGGTGGCCCCGGTGGCGGCACACGTTGTAGAAGGCCCGCAGCCCACCGTCGTCGCCGCGCACCAGCACCACGCTGTCGTCACCGACCCGCAAGGCCCGGCGGTCGCCGGCGTCGGCCAGGTCGGCCGAGCGCCCAGCGCACACCCAGCTGTCGGCGAAGAGGTGCTGGCGCTCCCAGGCCAGGACGGCCTCGGAGGTGTAGGCCTCGGCGGGCAGCATCCGGCCGGGGGCATCCGGGGCCAGGATCGCCTCGAGGCCGGCGGAGTCGACCGGCGCGGCCGAGCGGACGTCCATCGGGTCAGTGTCCTCCTCGGCGGAGCAGCCGGTTGCGCTTCGTGTCCTTCAGGATCCGGCGGGTGCAGAGCAGTCCGGGGATGCCGGTGACCCCGCCGCCGCCGTGGGTGGCCGACGAGCACTGGTAGAGCCCCCGGACCGGCGTGGTGAAGTCGGCGTAGCCCGGCGCCGGGCGCATGTGGAAGAGCTGGTCGGGGGAGAGCTCGCCGTGGAAGATGTTCCCGCCGATGAGGCCGTACTCGTTCTCCATCTCGTAGGGCCCGATGACCTGGCGGTGGATGACGGACTGCTTGAAGTTGGGGGCCAGGTCGTTGTAGCCGTCGATCACCCGGTCGGCGTAGGCCTCCAGCTCGGCGTGGTCCGGCTCGGTCGACCACTCCTGGGGCACCCACTGGGTGAACAGGGACATGACGTGGGTGCCCTCCGGGCACAGCGAGGGGTCCACGGTCGAGGGGATGACCCCGTCGGAGAAGGGCAGGGTGGAGGCCTTGCCCCACCGGGCCTCCTCGAAGGACTTCTGGAGGTGATCGATGGAGTGGCAGAGCTCGACGGAGCCGCTGAGCTTCTCCTTGTCCGGTGGGCCGGGCCAGGCGTCGAAGTCGGGCAGCTCGGACAGGGCCACGTTGACCTTCACGGTGCCCGAGCGGCTGCGCCAGTGCTCGAGGTCCGTCACGAAGTCGTCAGGGAGCTCGTGGCGGTCGAGGTGGCGCAGGAAGGTGATCTGCGGGTGGGTGGCGGCGACCACGATGTCGGCGTCCAGCTCGGTGCCGTCGGTGAGGGCTACGCCCACCACCTGGCCGTTGCGGGTGCGGATGCGCTCGACCGGCGCGTTGGTGCGGATCTCGGCGCCGAAGGAGCGGGCCGAGGAGGCGATGGCCTCGGACACGGCGCCCATCCCGCCGATCGGGTAGCCCCACTTGCCGAGGTGGCCGTCGCCGACGTCGCCGATGGTGTGGTGCATCATCACGTAGGCGGTGCCGGCCTCGTCGGGCCCGGCCCACGTGCCGATCACGGCGTTGATGGCCATGAGGCCCTGGACCTCGGGGGACTCGAACCATTCATCGAGCACGTCGCGGATGGACATGGTGAAGAGCCGGGTGGCGTCGGCGGTGCCCCGCACGTCGAGGCCCCGCAGGCCCCAGGCCAGGCGGAGCTGCTCGAGGAGGTCCTTGGGCCGGCGGGAGCCGACGCTGGGCGGGGTCGACAGCAGGAGGGGAGCGAGGACGTCGGCCACCCCGCTGATCCAGGCGTGGTAGTCGCCGAGTCGGTCGGCGTCCTTGCTGGAGAACTTGGCCACCTCATCGCGGTCGAGCTCCGGATCGTCCTCGGCCAGGAGGTAGCGGCCGTCGGGGAGCGCGATGAAGGTCGGGCCCATGGGGATCACGTGATAGCCGTGCTCGGCCAGCCGCAGGTCGTTCAGGATCGTGGGCGGCATCAGGCTCATCACGTAGGAGAGGGCCGTCATCTTGAACTCCGGGCCCCACGGGGTCTCGGTGGTGGCGGCCCCACCGACGTTGTCCCGGGCCTCCAGGACGAGCGGCGTCAGGCCCGCCCGGGCGAGATACGCGGCGGCCACGAGGCCGTTGTGGCCCCCGCCGATGACGATGGCGTCGAATGTGCTGCTCACCGCGGGCTTCCCCTCTGTCCTACAATTCGGCATCGCACGACTAACTGATCAGTCAGTCAGTATAGGACGCACCGGGAGGCGGCCATGACGTTCCATCCGCGCGAGCGGTCCGTTCGGCGAGGCTTCGACCGACGGACCTTCCTGCGCCGCTCGGCCTTCTCCGCCGCCGCCGTGGCGGTGGGGCCGTCACTGCTGGCGGCGTGCGGCGGCGGCGATGACGCCGGCGGCGGCGGTGGCGGTGAAGCGGTCCTGCTGTCGCGGCCCGACAACCCGGTGACGCTGCCCACCTTCGACGACATCCCGACGATCGCCGACGGCCTGGACCCCGAGGCCGGGCCGCTGAAGATCTACAACTACGCCCAGTACATCGCCCCCCAGACGCTCCGGGGCTTCCGACAGCAGTACGGGGTGGACGTCGAGGTCACGACCTTCACCAGCATGGACGAGGCCATCGCCCGCCTGTCGGGAGGCGAGGCCCGGTTCGACCTGTTCTTCGCGACCACCGACGTCATCGGCAAGGCGTCGACGGGACGGCTGCTCCAACCCCTGAACGCCAGCTACCTGGGCAACTCGGGGAACATCTGGGACCAGTTGCAGGACCCGTTCTACGACGTCGGCGCCCAGTACAGCCGCCCGTACGCGATGTACACGACCGGGATCGGGTATCGGATCGACCGGGTGACGCAGGCCCCGGACGAGTACGACAACCCGTACGACATCCTCTGGGACCCGGCGTACTCCGGCGACCTCTACCTGCTGGAGGACGACCGGGAGGTGCTGGGCATGGCCATGCTCCGCGCCGGTCAGACCGACGTGAACACCGAGGACAGCGCCCAGGTCGACGCCGCCCTGGCCGACATCCTCGAGCTGGCCGACGCGGTGAACCCCCGCATCGGGGTCGAGGCCTACGCGATCCTCCCCGAGGGCCGGGCCACGATCCACCAGGCCTGGGCCGGTGACGTCGTCAACGCCCAGTACTACCTTCCGGAGGGCGAGAGCATCGAGAACATCGGGTTCTGGTTCCCGGCCGACGGGGGCGGGATGATCGGCTCGGACCAGATGACGGTCCTGGCCGGGGCCGAGAGCCCCGTGCTCGCCCACCTGTTCATCGACTACCTGCTCGACGCCGACAACGCCCTGACCAACTTCGAGTGGCTCGGCTACCAGCCGCCGCAGACCAGCATCGACCCGGCCTCGGTCGTGGCCGACGGGCTGGTGCCCCCCCACCTCGACACGACGGTCATCCGCCCGGAGGACTTCGACGCGGGCTACCAGCTCCTGCAGCTCTCCCTGGCGGGGGAGCGCCTCTGGGACGAGGCCTGGTCCACCTTCACCGCAGGGGCCTGAGCCGCCGGTGAGCGACCGCCGCTGGCGCGATCGGTCCCGTCACCTCTGGCCCGGCCTGGCCGCCCCGGGGGTGGCCTGGCTCATCGTCTTCTTCCTGGTCCCGTTCTACGCGGTCCTGGCCGTGGCCTTCGGGAGCCTCGACCCCATCTTCGGCAATGCCGTGCCGGTGTGGAACCCGCTCCAGTGGGACTTCACGGTGTTCAACGACGTGCTCGACCGGGTCGTCAACGCGGAGTTGCGGGAGGTCTACCTGCGCACCTTCGCCTTCGTGGGCGCGGCCCTGATGCTGAGCTTCGTGATCGGGTACCCGGTCGCCTACTACGTGTCCCGCTTCGGCGGTCGGCGCCGTGGTCTGTACCTGGGGCTCGTCCTGGCCCCCTTCTGGATCAACTACCTGATGCGGATGCTGGCCTGGATCAACCTCCTGCAGGAGGACGGCTACGTCAACGACGTGCTCACCGCACTGCACCTGACCACCGAGCCGATCAACTGGTTGGAGGGCCGATCGGTGACGGTGGTCCTCGGACTGGTCTACGGCTACCTGCCCTTCCTGGTCCTGCCCCTGTTCGCCGCCCTCGACCGCATCGACCGCAGCGTGATCGAGGCCTCCCGGGACCTCGGGATGGGGCCGCTGCGGACCTTCCTGCGGGTGACCCTGCCGCTGTCCAAGCAGGGCCTGCTGGCGGCGGCGGTCATCACGGCCCTGCCGATGATGGGCGACTACTACACGGCCGACCTGCTCTCGGGCTCGCCCCGCACGAGCATGATCGGCAACCAGATCGAGTTCTACCTGTTCGAGGGGAGCCAGAAGAACGCGGGCGCGGCCCTGGTCGTCATCCTGTCGATCCTGCTGATGGCGGCGATGGCGTACTACCTGGTCCAGACCGACCGCGCGACCCGGAGTCTGCAGCGGTCATGAGTGGGTCGTCGTGATCACGCACGTCCGGACCTGGTGGTCCAATCCCTGGCGCCGCCCGACGTTCCTGGCCGCCGGCTTCTGGCTCTACGTCCTGTGGTCGCTGGTGCCGGTGCTCATCGCCATCCAGTTCGCCTTCAACGACGGCCGCTCCCGGAGCACCTGGCAGGGCTTCTCGCTGCGCTGGTGGTTCGACGACCCGGACCAGTCGCTGTGGCACGATCCCGCGCTGCGGGACGCCATGGTGAACAGCCTGTGGCTGGCGATCTTCACGATGCTGATCGCCACGCCTCTCGGCGTAGCTCTCGCCCTCGGCCTGGCCCGCTGGCGGGGCCGGGCGGCCCGAGGCTCGAACCTGCTGATGCTCGTCCCCCTGGCCACGCCGGAGATCGTGATGGGGACGATGCTCTTCCTGGTCTTCGACAACCTCTACACGTCCATCCCGCTCGGGCGTCCGGCCATGCTGCTGGGCCACGTGACCTTCTCGGTCTCCTACGTGGTGATCCTCGTACGCGGCCGCCTGCTCACGATCGGGCCCGACCTGGAGGACGCCGCCCAGGATCTCGGCGCCTCCCCCTTGGCCGCGGTGCGCACGGTGCTCCTGCCCCTGCTGGGCCCGGCCATCTTCGCCAGCCTGATGATCGTGTTCGCCACGTCCATCGACGACTTCGTGATCTCGGCCTTCCTGTCCGCCGATGCGTCCAGCGAGACCATCCCGATCAAGATCTACTCCACGGTCCGGGTCGCCCCGACCCCGGCGCTGAACGCCCTGGCCACCGTCATGCTCCTGGGCACGACCCTCGCCATCCTCCTCGCCGTCCTGGCCCTCCGCGTGTTCCGGCGGGGCGAGAAGGGCAGCGCCGTGGAGGACTTCGCCGCCCTCGACCTGTAGCCGGGGTCAGGAGAGCTTGACGTAGATCTGCTTGGACTCGAGGAAGGAGTCCAAGCCGTACGAGCCGAGCTCGCGGCCGATGCCGGACCCCTTGAAGCCGCCCCAGCTGGCCTCGGTGGGGGCGGGTTGGGAGGCGTTGATCCACACGGTGCCGGCCCGGATGGCCCGGGCGGCCCGGAAGGCCTTGCCCACGTCCCGGGTCCACACCGCGGCGGCCAGTCCGTACTCGGTGTCGTTGGCCGCCTTGGTCACCTGGGCGATGTCGTCGAAGGGCAGGACCGTGGCCACCGGGCCGAAGATCTCCTCGCGGGCGATGGTCAGGTCCTGGGTCTCGGTCTCGAAGATGGTCGGGGGGATGAAGTAGCCGCCGGCCAGCGCCGGGTCCGTCGGGCCCTCGCCGGCGTAGGCCAGGCGAGCGCCCTCGGTGTTCCCGCTGTCGATGTAGCCCTGCACCCGGTCCCGCTGCTTCGCCGAGACGAGCGGACCCATCGTCACCTCGGGGTCGAAGCCCGAGCCGATCTTGATCTCCTTGGCCGCGTCGACCATCCCGGCCAGGACCTCGTCGTAGACCGGGCGCTCGACGAAGATCCGGCTGCCGGCCGAGCAGACCTCGCCCTGGTTGCCGAAGATGCCCCAGGCGCTGCCGGGGATGGCCTCGGCCAGGTCGGCGTCGGCGAAGACGATGTTGGGGCTCTTGCCGCCGAGCTCCAGGGTCACCCGCTTCAGCGAGTCGGCGCAGGTGCGCATGATGTGCTGACCGATCGCTTTGGAGCCGGTGAAGCTGATCTTGTCCACCCCGGGGTGCTCCAGCAGGGGCTGGCCGGCATCGGGCCCGAGCCCGGTGAGGACGTTGAAAACACCGGCGGGCACGCCCGCTTCGTCCGCGGCCCGGGCCAGGCCCAGGGCGGTCAGCGGGGTCTGCTCGGCGGGCTTCAGGACCACGGTGCAGCCGGCGGCCAGCGCGGGGGCCACCTTCTGGCTGGCCATCAGCAGCGGGTAGTTCCACGGCACGATCAGGCCGCACACCCCGACCGGCTCCTTGACCACGAAGCTCATGGCATCAGGCCCGATGGGGGGGATGTCGCCGCTGATCTTGGTGGCCCAGCCCGCGTAGTACTCGAACATGAACGCCGACTCCTCGATGTCCCACACGGCGTCCTCGTAGGGCTTGCCGGTGTCGTGGGTCTCGAGCTTGGCCAGTTCCTCGGTGTCCCGGCGGAGGATGGCGGCGATCTTGAAGAGCAGGTCCGCCCGGTCCCGCTCGGCCACCGCGATGCCCCACGTGCCGTCGTCGAAGGCCCGGCGGGCGGCCCCCACGGCCCGGTCGGCGTCCTCGGTCCCTCCGGCGGGGATCGTGGCCAGCACCTCGCCGGTGGCGGGGTCGACGGTGTCGAAGCGGGCGCCGTCGGCTGCGTCCACCCACTGTCCGTCGATGTACATCTGTCGGGCGTCAGCCATCGGTGTCGTCTCCACGGTCGTCGGTGTCGTGATCGGATTCGTGCTCGAGGGCGCCGGCGTCGGGGGCCAGTACCCGCAGGGCGTCGGCAGGCAGTGTGGCCGATACGGGTGTGCCCGGCTCCCATTCGGGGCGGCCGCCGTGATTGGCCACCAGGGCCTGGAGCGGAGCACCGTGGGGGAGCCGGAGATGGACCTGTGTCGTGGGCCCGACGTACACGAGGCGCTCGACCATGGCGGGCACGCTGTTCTCGCCGGTGGGCTCGCCGTCGGCCACCAGCACCCGCTCCGGGCGGATGACCACCTTCACCGGCCCGGTGCACTCCTGGTCCCCGCCGGTCGCGCCGAGGCGGAACGCCCCGAGCTCGATCGTGCCCCGGCCCCCTGGTCGGGTGCACTCGGCCTCCAGCAGGTTGGCCACGCCGAGGAAGTCGGCTACGTACGCGGTGCGGGGCGCCTCGTAGACCTCGTCGGGGGTGCCCACCTGCTCGACCCGGCCGTGGTCCATGACCGCGAGGCGGTCCGACATGGTCAGGGCCTCTTCCTGGTCGTGGGTCACGTAGACGAAGGTGATGCCGACCTCGTGCTGGAGGGTGGTCAGCTCGGTCTGGAGGGCCTTCCGCAGCTTGGCGTCGAGTGCGCCGAGGGGCTCGTCGAGCAGCAGGACCTTGGGCTGCAACACCAGGGCTCGGGCCAGGGCCACCCGCTGCTGCTGACCACCGGAGAGCTGGGCGGGCCGGCGGTCGGCGAGGTCCTCCAGCTGGACGAGGCGCAACGCGTCGACCACCCGTTGCTCCCGGTCCGCCTTGCTCTCACCGTTCTTCTGCCAGCGCAAGCCGTAGGCCACGTTGCGGGACACGGACAGGTGGGGGAAGAGGGCGTAGGACTGGAACACGGTGTTGACCGGGCGCCGGTGCGGCGGGGTGGTCGCCAGGTCCACCTGGTCGACCAGGATCTGCCCGCTGGTGGCCGCCTCGAAGCCGGCGATGAGGCGCAGCGTCGTGGTCTTGCCGCAGCCGGACGGGCCGAGAACCGAGAAGAACTCGCCGGAGCCGATCTCCAGATCGATGCCGTCGACCGCGGTCACGTCGCCGAAGCGCTTCACCAGGTCGACCAGGCGCACCGCCCCCCCGTGCATCCGCGGCAACAGCCGTCAGGCGGCCGGCGGGCCGAGGAGGCCCGCACCGCGATGAGCCGTCAGGCGAAGAGCCATGGGCCGCAGTCTAGAATGACTGAGCCGTCAGTCAGTAGCGATCCCGTCCGAGGTCCCGACATGCCCGTCCGCCCCGTCCCCCGAGCGCTCGCCGACGAGCTCGCCGTCCGGCGGGGCCGTCCGGTGGCCGAGGCCCGGACCCTGCCCGGGCACTGGTACGCCGATCCCGCCCACCACGCCCTGGAGATGGACCGGGTCTTCGGCCGGTCCTGGGTCGGGGTGGCCGGCACCGACCAGGTCGAGAAGCCGGGGAGCTACCTGGCCACGACGGTCGCCGACGGGGTCCCCGTGCTGCTGGTGCGGGGCGACGACGGCGTCCTGCGGGCCTTTCTGAACGTCTGCCGCCACCGGGGGGCGCCCGTCGCCGAGGGGTGCGGCACCGCCCGGGCCCTGTCCTGCCCCTATCACGCGTGGGTGTTCCGGCTGGACGGCACCCTCTCCCGGGCCACCGGGGTGGGCGCGCCCGACGGCTTCGATCCCGACGACTACGGGCTGGTGCCGGTGGGGGTCACCGCGTTCGCCCGCAGCGTCCTGGTCAACCTCGATCCCGACGCGGCACCGTTCGATCCCGGTCCGCTCGTCGAGGGCCTGGCCCCGTACCGGCTCGACGACCTCGAGCTGGGGCGCACCGACCACTACGAGGCCGCCTTCAACTGGAAGGTCCTGGTCGAGAACTACTCGGAGAACTACCACACGCCCTTCGTGCACTCGCAGCTGATCGGGGCGGGCTACGAGTACCCCATGGTGACCACGGGGGACGTCGTCTTCGCCTGGGACCGGCCCCTGACCCCGCGGGACGCCTCCGAGGAGGCCCTGGCCACCGCCAGCCCCGGGGCCCCGGGGTGGGAGGGCGTCGCCGGCGACCCGTCGCCGGAGTCGTTCAACAACGGCAGCTACCTCACCGTGTTCCCCAACACGATGGTCTCGGTCTTCGCGGGCTTCGCGGCGACCTTCCGCCTGACGCCGACGGGGCCGACCACGACCGCGGTCGAGCGGGACTACCTGTGGCATCCCTCCGTCAGCGAGGCGCGCCGGCAGGCCGACTACGAGGCGACGAAGGAGGTCGTGCTCCAGGACCTCGAGATCTGCGAGGCCGTCCAACGCACCTATGACGGCGGCCTGTCGGCCGACGGGGTGCTCTCCACTGAGCACGAACGGGGGGTGCACCACGTGCACCAGCTCCTGTTCGAGGCGCTCAGCGCGTCAGACTGAGCCCGTGGCCGCCCGCACCCGCAAGGACGTCGACGAGCGGCGGGCCCAGATCCTCGAAGCCACTCAGGCGGTCGCCCTCGAGCGGGGGCTGGCCCACCTGCGGGTGGCCGACGTCGCCACCCACCTGGGCATCAGCTCCGGTCTCGTCCACTACCACTTCTCGTCCAAGGACGAGCTGCTGGTCGAGATGCTCCGCCACATGGCCACCACCGATGTGGCCCGTCTGCGCGAGACGGTCGGCGACCGCGGCGATCCCGTCGACCGCCTCGACCGGGTGTTGCGGGAGTACCTGCCGACGTCCCGCCGGGACGAGTCCTGGGCGCTCTGGATCGACTGGTGGGACGAGGCGTTGCGCAGCGAGGCACTGGCCACCATCTCCTCGGAGTTCGACACCGCCTGGGTCGCCATCCTCGAGGAGCTGATCGAGTCCGGCGTGGAGGACGGGGTCTATGACTGCAAGGACCCCCACGGGTCGGCCTGGCGCTTGTCGGCCCTCCTCGACGGCCTCGCCATCCAGGTCGTTCTTCCCCGGCGCACGCTCAGCCGCCGCCGGATGCTGGATCACGCCCGTATCGGGGCCGCCCGGGAGGTCGGCCTGGCTCGCAGTGCGTTCCCTGGCTGAGTCAACCCAGGGGGAGGCCCTCGGCGGTGTGGCCCCGGAAGCCGGTCACCGTGTCAGCGACGCACAACGCGTCCAGGGCCGCCTCCTCGACCGCTTCCACCACGGCCACGAACAGCGGGTCGATCGCCCGGTGGGTCACCACGGTGGCGGTCGCGGTCGGCCCCGCCGGACGCCGCTCGCCCCGGACCGACGTCGAGAACGCACAGAAGATCTCTCCCGAGCCGTGATGGGCGACCGAGCCGCCCCGGGCCAGACCGAGGCCCGCCCGCCGGGCGAGGCGCTCGCAGCCGTGGGCGTCGAGGGGGGCGTCGGTGGCCACCATCACGACACAGGAACCCTCGGGCTCGGCCCAGGCGCCGCCGAAGCCACCGGCCACCAGCCGCCGCCCGAGGGGCTCGCCGGCGACGGTCAGCTCGGGCAGGTCACCGTGGTTGGCCAGCAACAGGACACCGACGGTCGCGTCCAACTCGTCGACGACCCGGGAGGCCGAGCCGATGCCGCCCTTGACCCCGAAGCTGACCATGCCCGTGCCCGCGCCGATCACGCCCTGCGCGACCGGGTCGGCCGTGGCCGTGTCGATCGCCGTCCGGCAGTCCGCCACCGTCACGGCCCGCCGCCGGGCCTCGTCGAGCCAGGAGTCGTCACACTCGCCGACGGTGGGGATCAAGAGGTGGTCGGCCCCCGCTTCGGGCACCGCCGCGAACAGGGCGTCGACCACGGCGTCGTAGCCCCGGCCGACGGCCCCGGTGCTGGTGAGCAGGATCGGGGTCTCGAGCTGCCCCCACTCCGCCGCTTTGAACGACCCGGTCAGCTCGCCGGCGCCGTTGAGCACCGCCGTGCCGTAGGTCATCGGTCGCCACCACACATCGGCCAGGTCGCCGGGGACGACCGCGGTGACGCCGGTGCGGGTGGTCTCGCCCTCCCATCGGGTGACGTGGCCGACCCGCACGCCGGGCACGTCCACGATCGTGTTGGTCGGCCCAGTGGGTCGCACGCCGATCTCGATGCCCCGGGCGCGGGCCCGGGGTCGGGGTGGGGGAGGGCCGCTCATGACGCCTGATGGTGGCACCTCGCTGGGGATGCCGGTGGTGTGGGACCCGCGTCACCGCCGCCATGACGTCGGCGGGGGCATCTGGCTCGGGGTCGAACTGCCCTCGGACGAGACCCCGGCGCGCGGCGACGCGCTGCGGGATGCGATGGCCGCGGCGGGCGCGGCGATCCACCCCGCCACCGACCATGGCGACGCCCCGGTGCTCGCCGTGCACTCGCCGGACTACCTGGCCTTCCTCCGGCGGGCCCATGCCGACTGGCTGGCCGCGGGCCACGACGTCGACCCCGGCCAGCCCGATGTCGTGCCTTACGTGTTCACGCTGCCGCAGGCCACCTCCCGGCGTCCGGCGCCGCGGGCGGCGGCGATCCGGGCCGAGGTCGGCCAGTACGCGGTCGACACCATGACGCCGATCGGGGCGGGCACCCACGAGGCGGCGCGGGCCGCGGTGGACGCCGCCCTGACCGCGGCTGACCTCGTGCTCGGTGGGGCCGGAGCGGCCTACGCCGCGGCGCGCCCGCCGGGTCACCACGTCGGCCCGGCCTTCTACGGCGGGTCGTGCCACCTGAACAACGCCGCCGCGGCCGCTCAGTACCTGGTCGACCGGGGCGGGGCCCAGGTGGCGGTCATCGACATCGACGCCCACCACGGCAACGGCACCCAGGAGGTGTTCTGGGCGCGGGGCGACGTCTGGTTCGGCTCGGTGCACGTGGACCCCGGCGCAGGATGGTTCCCGCACACGGCGGGCTTCGCCGACGAGACGGGCACCGGGGACGGTGCCGACGCCAACCGCAACCTGCCGCTGGCCCCGGGCACGGGCGACGGCCCGTGGAACGCGGCCGTCGACGACCTGGTCGCCGACGCCGTCGCCCACGGGGCGGAGGTCCTGGTCGTGAGCCTGGGGGTGGATGCCGCCGCCGGTGACCCCGAGAGCCCGCTGGAGGTCACCGGTTCCGGCTTCGCGGCCGCGGGCCGTAGCCTCGCCGCCCCCGGCCTCCCCACGGTCTTCGTGCAGGAGGGCGGCTATGACCTGAACACGCTCGGCGACCTCGTGCTCGCCGTGCTCGACGGCTTCGAGGAGGCCCGGCGATGACCGAACCGCATCCGCCCTGGGTGGGCACGGTGGAGCGGGGCGGGCTGCCCGTGCCGCTTCGGGCCGACGTGGTCGCCCCGCCCCATTGGCGGCTGGAGGCCGTGGCCGCGACGGAGCGGCCCCGGGACCTGGCACTCGCCCCGGACCGCCGTACGGCGGTCTTCGTCTGGGACCGGGACACCTCCGATGTCTGGGCCATCGACACCGCCACCGGCGCCACCCGCCGCCTGACCACCGGACGGGCGTTGGCGGCGTGGTGGGAGGACATCCGCCCGTCGGTGTCGCCGGACGGGTCGCGGGTCGCCTACAGCGACCACGGCCAGGTCTGGGTCGTGCCCCTCGACGGTGGCCCGCCGAAGGCGGTCCTGGAGGGTGGTGACCCGGTGTGGACGCCGGACGGGCTGCTCCTCGCCACCGTCGAGCGCGATCGCTCCACGAGCCTGGTCCAGGTCGATCCCGACGATCCGTGGCCGGTGCCGGTGGCCTCCGGTGACGGGGACTGCTGGGCCCCCGACCCGTCGCCCGACGGCACCCGGGTGGCGTACGTCTTCTCGCCCCACGCCGACCGGAACCGGTCCGCCATCCACGTGGTGGACCTCGACACGGGTGAGGACCGGCCCCTGACCGGCACGCCCGAGCACCACGACCGCAACCCGGTGTGGTCGCCCGACGGCACCACGCTGGCCTTCACCGCGGAGCGGCCCGGCTGGCACGAGATCTTCCTGATCAGCGCGGACGGCGCCCGCGAGCGGCAGGTCACCGACGGCGGCCACAACTGGTCGGACCTGACCTGGCATCCCGATGGCGACCGTCTGGTGGCCGTCCGGGACCGCCACGGCGTGACGGACCTCGTCATCGTCGAGATCGAAGGTGGAGGCCTCGACGTGGTCGCCGAGGGCGGTTCCTGGGGCCAGCCGCAGTGGTTGGCCGACGGCCGGATCCTGGCCGGCCACGAGTCCTTCACCCGGGCGCCGCAACTGCGCGTCGTGGAGCCGGGTGGCCCGCCGGAGACGATCCTGGCCCCGACGCCTGCGGCGGTCACGGCGGCGCCGCACCTCACCCCCGAGCCGGTGTCCTACACCTCCTTCGACGGTCGGGAGATCCCCGGTTGGCTCTACCGGCCGACGGGTGCCTCCGCGGACCGGCCGGCACCCGTGGTGGTCAATCCCCACGGCGGGCCGACCGACCGGGACGGCGACGAGTGGTACGGCGTGGCCCAGTACTTCGCCGACAAGGGCTACGCCTGGTTTCTGCCCAACTTCCGAGGGAGCACCTCTTGGGGCCGGGAGCACGAGTACGCCAACCACGGGGACTGGGGGATCGGCGACACCAAGGACTGCCTGGCCGCCCACGACTTCCTGTCCTCTCTGGACTGGGTCGACGGCGACCGCATCGCCATCTTCGGCGGCTCCTACGGCTCGTACATGGCGCTGTGCGCCTGCGTCGACGACCCCGAGCACCGCTACCGGGCCGCCCTCACCAAGTACGGGGACTGCGACATCTGGACCTCGTGGGCCCAGGGGGACCGGTCCGGGGTCCAGGACATGGAGCGCCAGATGCCCCACCCGAGCCTGGCCCGTCAGGCCTACCTCGACGGCTCGCCGATCCACCGCATCGACCAACTCGAGGTGCCGATCCTGGTAGCCCACGGCCTGCTCGACGAGCGGGTCCACCCGGCCCAGTCCGAGGAGCTGGTGGAGGCGCTGCGGCGGCTGAACAAGACCTTCGAGTACGTGACGTACCCCGGCGAGGGACACGGCTTCCTGAGCTTCGGCCCCCAAGTCGACTACTACCGGCGCGTCGAGCGCTTCCTCGACTGGGTGCTGATGTGAACGCCGTGTGACCTCACGCCCCTCGCGGTCACCCGGCCGCTCGTACTGACCTAAGGTTCAGTAATGGGGAGAGCATCGGGACGCATCGGATCGGTCGCGCTGTTGGTGGCAGGGCTCCTGGCCCTCGGTGCCGGCGTGGCCTCGGGGCAGGACGAGGGCGGGGGCACGACCACCACCGCTCCCGCCGACGAGGAGCTGACCCTCACCGTGGGCCTGACCCAGGAGATCGACTCGCCCAACGTCACCGTCGGCTACACGGTGGCGGCCTACGAGGTGTGGAACCTCCAGTACGCCACCCTGACCGACAAGGCGGCCGACGACTTCGAGACCATCCCCGGCCTGGCCGAGTCCTGGGAGGGCTCCGAGGACGGCCTCACGTGGACCTACACCCTCCGGGAGGGCCTCGAGTGGTCCGACGGTGAGCCCCTCACCGCCGACGACGTGGCCTACACGATCAACCGGTCCCGGGACGAGGAGTGGTTCAACCACTACGCCACCACCCAGAACCTCGAGGCCACCGCCATCGACGACGTCACGCTCGAGGTCACCACCTCGGTGCCCGACCCCAAGCTGCCGACGATGGACGTGTACATCGTCCCGAAGCACATCTACGAGGACATCTCCGCCGACGACCTCGGCACCTACGAGGCCACCGACGGCGTGGCCTCCGGGCCGTACTCGTTGACCGAGCTGCGGCGGGGCCAGGACTGGACCATGGAGGCCAATCCCAACTACTGGGCGGGCGAGCCCGCGGTCGACCGGGTGATCTTCCGACTCTTCACCAACCCCGACGCCATGGTCACGGCCCTCGAGCAGGGCGAGATCGACGCCGCCCACAACATCCCGTCGGCCAGTGTGGCCAACCTCGACGGGGCCGAGGACATCGTGGTGGTGCAGGGCCAGCAGGGCAGCTTCGACGAGCTGGCCATGAACGCCGGCGCGGGCGGCATCGGTGACGGCCATCCCGCGTTACAGGACGTCGCGGTCCGCCAGGCCATCGCCCACGCCGTGGACAAGGAGACGATCGTCGACCGGGCCCTCAACGGCCTCGGCGAGCCGGCGGACGCCATGTCGGTGTCGCCGGACCGGAGCTGGACCCCGGAGATCGAGGACCCCTACGAGTTCGACCTCGAGGTGGCCAACCAGATCCTGGACGACGCCGGCTACGAGGACACCGACGGCAACGGCGTCCGGGAGATGCCGGGTGGGGGCGACGAGCTGAGCTTCCGCTGGGCCGTGCGCACCGAGTCGGAGGTGGCCCAGCCCATCTACGAGCTGGTGAGTGGTTCGCTGGCGGAGATCGGGATCGAGACCGAGGTCGAGACCTACAACGACACCCAGCTCGGCCCGGTGATCGGCCGGGGTGAGTGGGACCTGTTCGTCTGGGGCTGGACGCCGTTCGTCGACCCGGACCCGCAGCTCTCGTACTTCACCTGCGACCAGGTCTCGACCGACCCCGAGGACCCGCTGAACTACTACAACGACGCCAACTGGTGCAGCGAGGAGTACGACGCCCTCTACGAGGAGCAGAACCAGGAGCTGGACCGGGAGCGTCGGGTCGAGATCGTCCACGAGATGCTCACCCTCTTCTATGAGGAGGCGGCCTACGCCGTGATCTACTACAGCCCCGATCTGCAGGCCTACCGGACCGACCGCTTCGAGGGCTGGGTCCGTCAGCCGGCGGAGATCGGTCCCGTCATGTTCTCCAACACCTCGCCCACCTACGCCCAGCTGGTGCCGGTCACCGAGGACGGCGGCGGTGAGGGCGACGGCGATGGCAGCAGCTCCAACACCGGGCTGTTCGTGGCCATCGCGGTGATCGGGCTGCTGATCATCGGCGGCGGGGCGTTCGCCCTGGGCCGCCGCGGCTCGGCGGACGACCGGGAGTAGTCGGACACCCAGGCGCAGGCGAGGGAGACGGGAGGCAACGACGGCGTGACCCTCCGCTTCGTGGGCATGAAGGTGCTCGGCGCCCTCGCCACGCTCCTCTTCGTCATCGTCTTCAACTTCTTCCTCTTCCGGGTCGTGGAGAACGACCCGGTCGGGACGCTGGTGCGCGGCCGCAACCTGACCGAGGAGCAGCAGGACCGTCTGGCGGAGGAGTTCGGGGTGGACCAGCCGATCCCCGAGCAGTTCCGGCGCTACCTGGTGGAGACCGCCCAGCTCAACCTGGGCATCTCCTTCGAGACCCGCGAGCCGGTGTGGGACGTGATCAAGGGCAAGATCTGGCCCACGGTCTTCCTGGTGGGTACCGCCGCGGTGTTCTCGGCGCTGGTCGGAACGATCATCGGCATCTTCGCCGCGTGGCGCCGGGGCAGCGCCACCGACTACATGGGCACCGGCTCCACGATGTTGCTCTACTCGATGCCGGACTTCTGGCTGGGCCTCATCCTCCTGGTGCTGCTGGCGGACAAGATCCCGCTGTTCCCGACCAGCGGCCTGACCGACTCGGGCAGTGACGCCACCGGCGTCGCCGCGTTCCTGGACCAGGCCCACCACATGTTCCTCCCGGGCCTGACGCTCATGCTCGCCTACCTCGGCGAGTACGCCATCATCATGCGCTCCTCGGTGCTGGAGACGATGGGGGAGGACTACCTCGTCCTGGCCCGGGCCAAGGGCCTCCGGGACTCGCTGGTCCGCCGACGCCACGCCGTGCCCAACGCCCTGCTGCCCCTGGTGACGCTCATCGCCATCAACTTCGGGTTCGTGCTGAGCGGTGCCATCGCCGTCGAGTCCATCTACTCCTGGCCGGGCCTGGGCCTGGCCACAGCCAACGCCATCCGGGCCCCCGACCTGCCGATGCTGCAGGGCCTCTTCCTGGTCTTCAGCGCCGCGGTGATCCTCGCCAACCTCCTCGCGGACCTCCTCTACGCCCACCTCGACCCGCGGGTGGGGGAAGACATGACCACGACCGCTCCGCTGTCGCCTCGTCGGGTGGCTTGGTTGCGGCGGCGACGCGCCCTCCGCCGTACGTGGGCGCAGTACCGCTCGAGCACACCGGGCATGATCGGCCTGGTCATCCTGGTGCTCTTCGTGAGCATGGCCCTGGCCGCCCCGCTGCTGTCGAACAGCGACGGCCTGGTGGCCAGCAACACGGTCCAGAACCCGGCCTGGGCCCGCCCGTCGCAGTTCGGCCCGCTCGGCACCGACCACCTCGGCCGCAGCGTCGCCGCCCAGTTCGTGTGGGGCGCCCGCATCAGCCTGTTCGTGGGCCTGGTGGCCACCCTGTTGACGATGCTCATCGGCTCGGTCGTGGGCATCACGGCCGGGTTCGTCGGCGGCCGGGTCGAGTCGGTGCTGATGCGGCTGACCGAGTGGTTCCTGGTCATCCCGTTCCTGCCGCTGGCCGTGGTGCTGGCGGCGATCCTCGGGCCGTCGGTGCGCAACATCATCCTGGTCATAGCCATCACGTCCTGGCCGGCGACGGCCCGCATCATCCGCTCCCAGGTGCTGAGCGTGAAGCAGCGGCTCTACGTCGATCGGTCCCGGGCCCTGGGGGCGGGGAACTGGCACCTGACCTCGAAGCACATCCTGCCCAACGTGGCCCCCCTGATCCTGGCCAACACCACCCTGACGGTGCCGATCGTGATCCTCACCGAGACGACGCTGGCCTTCCTCGGCCTGGGCGACCCGGACCGCTCCTCGTGGGGCCGGACCCTGGACGAGGCGTTCAGCAACGGCGCCGTTCTCGGCCAGGGGGCGTGGTGGTACTACCTGCCCGCCGGCTTGGGGATCGTCGCCGTGGTCCTGGCCTTCACCCTCTGTGGCCAGGCCCTGGAGGAGATCGTCAATCCCCGCCTACGCGACAAGACGGGTTGATGGCCCCGCTGCTGCAGATCGAGGATCTCCACGTCACCTACCGGACGGGCTCCGGGCGGGTGCCCGCCGTGCGGGGTGTGGACCTGAGCCTCGAGGAGGGCGACACCCTCGGGCTGGCGGGCGAGTCGGGGTGCGGCAAGTCCAGCCTGGGCGGTGCGTTGCTGCGGGTGCTGCCCAAGAGCACCCAGGTGACCGGGAAGATCCTGCTCGCCGGCGAGGACATCCTGGCCATGAACCCCGGCCGGGTACGCGCCGTGCGGTGGAGTGAAATGGCCATCGTGTTCCAGGGGGCGCTGCACGCGCTCAACCCCGTGCAGCGGGTCGGGGACCAGATCGGCGAGGCCATCGAGCTGCACGAGAAGGTGTCGGCCGCCGAGGTCAAACGACGCGTGGGGGACCTGCTGGACCAGGTCGGCCTGACCGCCCGCCGGGCCCGCGACTACCCGCACCAGATGTCGGGTGGCCAGCGCCAGCGGGTGATGATCGCCATGGCCCTGGCCTGCGATCCCCGGGTCCTCATCGCCGACGAGCCGGTCACCGCCCTGGACGTGATGGTGCAGGCCCAAGTCCTCGACCTGCTGGAGGAGCTCCAGCGCGAGCGCGGCCTCACCATGATCTTCATCACCCACGACCTGTCGGTGTTGGCCTACGCCTGCCGGCGCCTGGCCGTGATGTACGCCGGTCGGATCGTAGAGCAGGGCCTCAGTGAGGAGGTCTTCGCCTCGCCGGCGCACCCCTACACGCGGGCCCTGGCCGCGGCCTTCCCGACCATCGGCGACCCCGCCGACCGCCACCGCCCGAGTGGCCTCGGCGGTGACCCCCCGAGCCCGAACCGCATCCCGACCGGTTGCCCCTTCCACCCCCGCTGCCCGGTGGCCGAAGACCGGTGTTCTTCGACCGACGTCGAGCTCTGGGGCGCCGGCCCCGGCCGCGCCGCCGCCTGCGTCCTCGCCCCCGACGCTCCCACGGCGGTGCCGACATGACCGCGCCGATCCTGGAGCTGGAGCAACTCTGTGTGCGGTTCGGGGATGCCCGAGCGTGCGACGGCGTCGACCTCGACATCACCGCCGGCGAGGTCGTGGCCCTGGTCGGGGAGTCGGGCTGTGGCAAGACGACGCTGGCCCGCACGGTCGTCGGCCTGGAGCAGCCCTTCTCGGGCCAGGTCCGCTTCGAGGGTGAACCCATCCCCGTCGGGTCCCGCCGGTCGAAGGCCTACCGCCGCGCCGTGCAGATGGTCTTCCAGGACCCGACGGGGGCCCTCAACCCCCGCCAGACGATCTACGAGGCAGTGGCCGAAGGCATCCGCATCCAGGGCCTCGACGGCGTGGAGGAGGAGCGGGTGGCCGAGGCCATGTCCATCTGTGGTCTCCGTCCCCCCGAGGACTTCTTCCTGCGCTACCCCCACGAGGTCTCCGGCGGCCAGCGCCAGCGGGTGGTCATCGCGGGGGCCATGGCGCTCGAGCCCCGGCTGATCGTGGCCGACGAGCCGGTGTCGGCCCTCGACGCCTCGGTCCGGGGGGAGATCCTGGCCCTGATGCTCACGCTGGTCCAGGAGACCGGTGTGTCCATCCTGGCCATCACCCACGACCTCGGCCTGGCCTGGAACATCGCCGATCGCGTGGCCGTGATGTACCTCGGCCGCATCGTCGAGCTCGGCCCGACCGAGCAGGTCCTCGAGGACCCGCAGCACCCGTACACGAAGGCACTGCTGTCGGTCGTCCCCGAGACCAAGAAGATGCGCCAGCAGATCCTCACCGGCGAGCCCCCGGACCCCAAGGCCATCCCCGATGGCTGCCGTTTCCGTCCGAGGTGCCCCGTCGTCCAGTCCGGCGAAGCCGAACGCCTCGGCATCCTCGCGAGATGCGAAGGCGAGGACCCCGCCCTCCTGACGGTCGGCGACACCCACGCCGCCGCCTGCCACGCCGTCACCTCTTCTGGCTCCTGATCCTCCGCCTATAACCGGACAATCGGGCGCCAGTTCGGGGCGGGTTGCCATCGGTCGGCCCGGAGCGACGGCCGGCGTGCCCCCGACGAGTCGTAGCTCGAACTCGACGCCCCCGTGGTGGCGATGGTGAGCCCGGCCCCGCCCACCCGCCCTACTGCAGGTGCCTCGGGATGATCTCGTGCCAGCGCTTCCTGGCGATGAGCTCGTCGCCGTCGGTGACGTCGAGATCGATCTCGACCTGGTACTCGTCGGCGGTGCTCCGCACGGAGAGGCGGGTGGCGGCGGAGACGGTGGCTTCGGGCCAGGTGATCTCGCAGCGGTACGTGCCTTCGGCGCCGGCGTCGGCCGGGTCCACCGTCGACACGTCGGTGGCGCCGGTGAAGGTGTCGACGATGCGGGCGCCGTAGCGGCCGGAGTAGCGGTAGCCGTGGTCGTCCTTCGCGGTGCGGCGGCGGCCGAGGACGTCGTGCTCGATCCACCAGCGCACGGGGGGCTGCTCGACGTCGTCATCGAGAGCGGGGCCGTGGTTGTCGCCCTTGGCCGGGGGCTCGGTGAAGCGGGGGTAGGGCAGGTCGGGGCGCTCGGCGATGGGGAGGTCGAGCTGGATCGACGCCTGGTCGATCTCGATCGCGCCGACCGTGGGTGCGGGCCAGGCGTTGGGCCAGTCCGAGCGGGACACGGCCAGGCGGACCTCATGGCCCGGCTCGAAGTGCCACGTGGTGGCCTCGAGATCGATGGTCAGGTCCATCCACTCCCCGAAGGGCACCTCGGACGGTTCGGTCGAGGACTCCCGGTGGGCCAGGTTCAGGAAGCCCCGGGTCACCAGGTGGCTGGCGCCATCGGGCAGCCCGTCGGCCAGCTTCACCGACAGGGTCACGACGGGCTGGTCGCACCGGACCCGCAGGTGGAGGCGGGGGTGGCCGAGCACGTCGATGGGCGGCGCGGGGGCGGGCCAGCGCAGCAGCAGGGACCGGGCCTCGTCCGCCACCTGGTCGGTGGGCTGGCCCCAGGGCAACGAGCCGGCGCAGGAGTTCCACGCCGACTCGCCCACGTCGTGGGCCTCCGGCAGGGCGAGTGCGCCGGACCCGTCGACCCGGAACGAGGCGGTGGCGTGTTCCGGCGGCGGCCACGAGGGGAGGGCCCACCACTCGCCGGGGTGCTCGGCCAGGTCGGGCTCGGGCGCCACGGCGTCGCGCACGTACACCTGGATCGGCGGCGCGGTGTCGACGCGGTTGTCGTCGCCCCGGAGGTGGTGGCCGAACCAGGCGATGAGCTCGGGCACCAGGTCGAGGTGCGGGCCGGGCAGGGACGACGCCGTGGACATGTGGCTCCACGGCCCCGCCAGGAGGCGCTTGGGACACGTCAGGCGCTCGAAGGTCCGGAAGGTGTTGTTGCGGTACCCGTCGGCCCAGCCCGCCACGATCATGGTGGCCGCCTCGATCCGTTCGTAGCCCCCGTCGGACTCGGGCGGCCGGGTGCCCTCCCGCAGCGAGCCCTTGCGCCAGTACGGCCCGTCCACCTGCTCAGTGAGCCAGCGCAGCACCCACGGCTCGGCTTGGTCGAGCCGCCGCCGCCACTCGTCCCGCCACCCCTCGCCGTAGACGGCAGGCACCGGGGGCAGAGCGTTGACGGCGATCATGTAGGTCGGGTAGTCGACGAGGTCGATGGCCCGGAGCTGGCCACCGACGTAGTGCACGTCGTCGGTGAAGCAGTCGTCGGTCGCGTAGATGGCGCAGATCGCCTTCAGCGCCGGGGGGCGTCGGGCAGCCAGCTGCAACGAGTTGAAGCCCGAGTACGACGTCCCGTACATGCCGACGGCGCCGGTGGACCAGGGCTGGTCGGCCAGCCAGGCGATGACCGCGGCCAGGTCCGACTGCTCCTCGGCCGGGTACTCGTCGGTGGCGATGCCCTCCGACGAGCCGGTCCCCCGCACGTCGACCCGGGCCACGGCGAAGCCGCCCTCGTCGGTCAGGCGCCGGTACTCGCCGAAGTAGGACGAGGTCAGGTCATCCTTGCGGTAGGGCAGGGCCTCGAGGACGACCGGCCAGGGCCCGTCACCGTCCGGGAGCACCAGGGACGTGGCCAAACGGACCCCGTCGGCCATCTCGATCCAGATCTCGTCGTCGCGCACGCCGGGCGATATCTAGCATCCCCCGGGTGACGGACGGGTCAGAACTGCAGCGGGCACTTCCCCGGGCGGCCTATGTGGACGACGCCGTCTGGGCCCGCGAGCGAGAGCAGCTCTTCGCCCACCAGTGGTTCGCCGTGGCCCGCACCGAGGACGTCTCGGGTCCGGGGGACTACCTGGCGGTCGACGTGGCGGGGGAGTCCGTCCTGCTCGTGCGGGGCAAGGACGGCACCCTGCGCGGCTTCTACAACCTGTGTCGCCACCGGGGTTCGACGCTGGTGGACCCCGAGCCCGACGGGGCGCCGTGCTCGGGCCACCTCGCCGGTGGCATCCGCTGCCCGTACCACGCCTGGACCTACGGCCTCGACGGCGGCCTGCGCCGGGCCCCGTTCGTCGACGAGGTCGACCACGAGGCCTTCGGCCTGCTCCCCGTCGGCGTCGACATGTGGGGCGGTTGGGTGTTCGTCCACCTCACGCCCGACGCCGCCTCACCTCTGGCCGGCCAGCTCGGCCCGATCCCGGAGCGGGTGCAGCGTTACCCGCTGGCCGACCTGCGCCGCGGCGGCCAGGTCGTCTACGACGTGGCCGCCAACTGGAAGGTCATCGCCGAGAACTTCAACGAGTGCTACCACTGCGGCCCGGTCCACCCCGAGTTGTGTGGCCTGGTGCCCGCGTTCCGGGGTGGGCGGGACCTGGACTGGGAGGGTGGCGTCCCCCACCGCGACGGGGCCTGGACCTTCACCGAGACCGGGACGTCGGACCGGGCGCCCTTCCCCGAGCTGGACGACGACGAGCGGGTCCGCCACAAGGGCGAGCTGATCTACCCCAATGTGCTGCTGTCGCTGGCCGCGGAGCACGTCGCGGCGCTCGTCCTGACGCCACTCGGGCCGGGTCGGACACGGGTCCTCGGCGAGTTCCTGTTCGCCGCCGACGAGATGGGGCGGGTCGGGTTCGACCCGGCCGACGCCGTCACGTTCTGGGACCGCATCAACCGCCAGGACTGGCTGGCCTGTGAGCGGGTCCAGCGGGGCATGGGCTCACGGGCGTACACGCACGGCTGGTTCGCCCCCCTGGAGGACGACAGCGCCGACATCCGCCGCTGGTACGGGCAAGTGTTCCCCGAGGCGCTACCCGATGCTTGAACGCGTCGATGGTGCCACCGCTCGGAGGGTCAGGACCGCTGGCTGTGGGCGGTCGAGTCCGATGCGAATGCGGCGGGCGGTGTGAGCGAGGCCGCGGCCGACGTCGTCGTCATCGGGTTGGGGGCGCTGGGCAGCGCCGCGGCCTGGGCGTGTGCCCGCCGCGGGGCCCGGGTGGTCGGCCTCGAGCAGTTCGAGCTGGGCCACGAGCGGGGCGCCAGCCAGGACCACTCCCGCATCATCCGGCTCAGCTACCACAGCCCGGGCTACGTCCGGCTGGCCAAAGCGGCGTACCCGGCCTGGGACCTGCTGGCCGAGGACACCGGCGAGGTGGTGGTCGAGCGCACCGGCGGCCTCGACCTGTTCCCCGCGGGCGCGGCCATCGACATGGAGGACTACACGGCGTCGATGGACGCCGAAGGGGTGCCCTACGAGGTGCTCACCGGGGCCGAGGTCCGGGAGCGCTGGCCGGTCTGGTCCGGCCTGGCCGACGACGTGACCGTCCTGTTCCAGGCCGAGACCGGGTTCGTCGCGGCCAGTCGGGCGGTGGCCGCGCTGCAGCGGGGCGCCACCGGCCACGGTGCCGACCTCCGGGACCGGTCGCCCGTGACCGAGCTGCGGGTGGAGGATGGCGCGGTCGTCGTCGTCACGCCCACCGGCACCGTGCGGGCCAGCCACGCCGTCGTCGCCGCCGACGCCTGGACGAACCGGGTGCTGGCCCCGCTGGGGCGCGAGCTGCCGTTGACGGTCCTGCGGGAGCAGGTCACCTGGTACGAGGTCGATGACGCCGCCCGCTTCACCGCTGAGCAGTACCCGGTGTGGATCTGGATGGACGATCCCTCCTGGTACGGCTTCCCGGCCATGGACGGGGCCATCAAGGCGGCCCAGGACTGCGGCGGCTCACCGGTGGACCCCGACACCCGGAGCTTCGACCCGGACCCGGCCAACGAGGCCGCGCTCGGCGGGTTCCTCCGGGACCACCTCGCAGGCGTCGGCGGCGTGCGGTCGTCCAAGACCTGCCTCTACACCCTGACCCCGGACCGCGATTTCGTCCTCGACCGCCTGCCCGAGGCCCCTCAGGTCCTGGTCGCGCTCGGCGCGGCCCACAGCTTCAAGTTCGCCGCCTGGTTCGGGCTGACCCTCGCCGAGTTGGCCCTCGACGGGGCGGCGAGCGCGGACGTGTCGCCTTTCCGCGTCGATCGCCCAGCCCTCACCGATCCCGCCACCGAGGCCGGCTGGCTGGTGTGATCCGGCGGCTGTGGGGTGGCCCTGGCCGACCTCGAGGGCGACGGGGTGGCCCGGCGGGCGGCCCGCTCAGCCGATGCGGGCCAGGGCCCGCGCGAAGAGACCGACGGTCATGGCGTGCAGCAGGTCACCGGTGGCCTGTGGGGCCTGCCCGGCGAAGGCGCGGGCGTAGGTGCCCTCCAGGATGATGCCGAGTTTGTAGCAGGCCAGCACGGCGAACCAGTCGGCCGCGGCCAGGTCACGGTCGCTGTGGGCGCCGTAGTGCTCGACCAGCTCGGTCGGGCTCGGGAAGCCGTCCTCGGCCACCTGGGCGGGCGGGCCGGGGGCGTCAGGATCGGGCCAGGTGGCCAGGAGCCAGCCCAGGTCGATGAGGGGGTCGCCGATGGTGGTCAGCTCCCAGTCCACGACCGCGGCCAGCTCCGGACCGTCGTATCGGAACAGGACGTTGGCCAAGTGGAAGTCCCCGTGGATGATCCCCGGTCGGAAGGTCGTCGGCCGGTGCTCGTCGAGCCAGGTCGCCACGTCATCCACGCCGGGGATGTCGGCCCCGGGGTAGCCCGCCATCGCCGAGTACGACTCGAGTTGGCTCCGCCAACGGCCCACCTGACGTTCGAGGTAGCCGTCGGGCTGGCCGAGGTCGGTCAGACCGAGGGCCTCGTGGTCGAGGCCGCCAAGGGCGGCGATGGCCTCGACCATGGCCAGGCCCATGCGGTGACGGACGGTGGGATCGCCCGCGTGCAGCGGCGGCAGACCGGTGGTCGGGTTGAAGCCGTCGACGAACTCGGTCAGGTAGAAGGCGGCGCCGATCTCCTCGGCGGTGGGGCAGGCGGCGATGACTGCCGGGTGGGGTACCGGGCCGCCGGCCAGGGCGGTCAGGACGCGGGCCTCGCGGCGCATCGTCTCGTCGCTGTTGTCCCGCTTGTGCTCGGGGGGACGGCGCAGGACGTAGGTCCGGCCCGCCCGCTCGAAGCGCAGGAGGATGTTCTGGGTCCCGCCGCCCAGGAGCACGGCGTGCTGGATCGGGCCGGATCCGAGGTCCTGGCCGTCCATCCAGGTCGCCAGCGCCGTCAGGTCAACGGGGAGGTCCATCGCGGCCATGATGGTCGCTGATGCTGATCCTCGACGCCGACGGCCTGACGTCCGCCCTTCACGCGGCCGGGACGCTGGCGCCCGACGCGCGCGTGACCACCGTGGACCAGCAGTCGGTCGGGACCGGCCAGATGGGGGACTGCCGCCGCCTGGCGTTGACCTACGACCGGGAGGTCGGCGCCCCGGCGTCGATCGTGGCCAAGCTGCCGTCGTCCAACGAGACCAGCCGGGCCACCGGCATGGCCATGCGCACCTACGAGGTCGAGGTCCGCTTCTACCAGCAGTTGGCGGCCGACCTACCGGTGCGGTCGCCGCGGTGTCACCACGCGGAGATCGACCTGGCGACGGGCGACTTCGTGCTCCTGTTGGAGGACCTGGCCCCGGCCGAGCAGGGCGACCAGGTGGCCGGGTGCACCGTGGAGCAGGCCCGCCTGGTGCTGGCCGAGGCGGCCCGCCTACACGCCCCCCGCTGGGGTGACCCCGCCCTCGACCGTCTCGACTGGGCGGTGCGTTGGTCCCCGGAGTCCCAGGACGCCATGCACGCCATGCTCACCGTCCTCTGGCCCAACTTCGTGGAGCGCTACGGGGGCGACCTCGACGATGACGTGGTCGCCATGGGCAGTCGCTTCATCGCCGGCCTGGGCGCGTACTACGCGCACCGCCCCGAGCCCCACACCGTGATCCACAACGACTTCCGGCTCGACAACCTGCTGTTCGGCACGCCCGAGGGCGGCCCGCCGGTCGCGGTGGTCGACTGGCAGACCGTCGGGGTGGGCCCGGGCCTGGGTGACGTCAGCTACTTCCTGGGCGCCGGACTGTCGGTCGAGGACCGACGGGCCCACGAGGAGGTGCTGGTCCGGGAGTACCACGAGGCCCTGTCGGCGGCCGGCGTCGAGGGCTACGACTGGGCGCGGTGCTGGGCCGACTACCGGGCCTTCGCCTTCTCCGGGTTCCACATGGCCGTGCTGGCCTCGATGATCGTGGAGCGCACCGACCGAGGCGACGCCATGTTCCTGGCCATGGCCGGCCGCCATGGACGCCAGATCCTCGACCTCGAGTCCGAGGAGTTCCTGGCGTGAGCGGCTCAGGTGGGTCGGGGACGTGACCACCAGTGGGCGGCGACGCCGAGGGCGATGAGCCCGACGCCGATGGCGGCCCAGGAGAGGGCGGCCGTGCCGGTGCGGGGGAGCCATGGCACGGGTGGGTCGACATCGGGGGTGGGCTCCTCGTCCCGGGGCGGCGGTCGGTCGCCGTCGACGTGGTCACGGTCGTCGTCGGTGTTGTCCTCGGGGTTGGGGTCCTCGGGGTGCGGGGCCGAGGCGACGTTGTGGACCTCGGTCCCGGCCTCGGCGTCCTCGCTCACCCGAGCGATGACGGTCAACCGCCGAGTCTCGCCCGCGGCCAGGCCGAAGGCGGGCCAGGTGACGGCGCCGGGCTCGGTGTAGGTCGCTCCCTCGGAGCCCCCCACGTACTCCAGCTCGTCGGGCAGCTCGTCGGACACCACCACGCCGTGGGCATCCCCCGGCCCGGCGTTGCGGACGTCCACGGTGTAGGTGAGCTCGTCGCCCGGGGCCACCAGGGTCAGGCCGTCGTCCTTGTCCACGATCAGGTCCGGGTGGTCGACGGGCACCACGGCGGTGTCCCGGTCGTTGTCCGGGTTCGGGTCACCCGGATGCCGGACCACGGCGGTGTTGTCCAGGTCGATGTCGTCCTCGGTCACCCGGCGAACGTCGGCGTCGGCCCGGGCGGTGACGGTGAGGTCCCGGTGCTCGCCGACGGCCAGGTCCATGGCGGGCCAGCGCACCGTCCCGTCGGCGGTGACCTGGCCGCCGCCCTCGGCGCTCAGGAAGGTCAGACCCACGGGGAGGGTGTCGGTCACGGAGTCCAGGTCGGTGGCGTCGCTGGGACCGTGGTTGGTGACGCGCACCGTGTAGGTGAGCTCGTCGCCGGGTCCGGCCACGGTTGCGTCGACGGACTTCTCGACGCCGATGTCGGCACACTGGCGCACCTCCAGCGGGGTGGCGTCAGGGAACTGGGGCGTGCCGGAGAACTCCGAGAGCACCTCGACACCGAAGGCGCCGGAGAGGTCGGTCAGCCGGGCCTGGTTGAGCACCCTCCCGGCGGGAAGGTCCGCCGGCACCGCGACGTCCACCTCGATGGTCCCACCGGCCCCGTGGGGCACGTCGACGTCCTCGATGACGAGGCGGTCGGTGCCGCCGTAGGGCAACTCGTCACCGCCGAACGGGTTGACGAGGGTGCCGGCGACGAACGTGCGACCGTCGTCGGGGAGCTGGTCCTCGAAGTCCACATTGATCGCCGCGGCTTCGGTCCTCCCGGCGGCCGGGGACGACTGGTCCGGCCATTCGACGGCCTCGCTGGTGATCTCGTAGCGGTAGGTCACGGTGGTCCCGGCGCAGGCCACGCCGGGCTCGACGGTCTTCTCCATGCCCACGGTGAAGGGGCACGACGCGCCATCCGAATTGGTGACGGCGGGGCCATCGGCCACGACCACCGGGGTGTCCTCGACGGGGTCCTCGATCCGGTACAGCGTGTCCTGCGTGCCCGTGGTGGCGCCGGAGCCGCTGCCGTAGAGCCACATGCGCCCGAAGGCGTCGAAGAAGGACGATCCGGCATTGGCGGGCGTGGCGAAGGTCGGGCCGACCGCGGTGGCGGCGCCGGTGACGGGATCGATGCGCACGATCCGGTCCCGGGTGACGCTGTGGGCGTAGAGCTCGCCGTCGACCGGGTCGAGGGCCACGTCCTGCAGGTCGTTGTTGCCCACCGACGGGTGGGAGAACGTGCGCACCACCTCGGGGGGCTGGGCGCTGACGTCGATCTCGGCCCAGGTGCCCGCCACCGTCCCTCGGGGCGTGGCCGCCGGGGCGTTGTCGCCCAGTACCAGGTAGTGGCCGTTGGCCAGGAAGGTCCCGACGTAGGTCAGCGCCCAGGAGGCGGGGGCGCCGCTGGCCGGGCCGAGGGGCTGCTCGGCCCCGTCGGCGGACACCCGCACGATGCCGTGGGGCGCGTCACGGTCGATCCCGTACAGGTAGCCGTCCTCGGGGTTGTGACCGAGCGCGTTGGCCACCAGGCCCCCGTCACCGATCGGTGTGAGCGCACCGGTGGCCTGGTCGACCCGGGTGAGGGTCATGGCGTCGGGTGCACCGGTCGTGATGTAGAGCCCGCCGTCGCAGGCCAGTGGGGCCTGGCCGCCGGCGGGCTCGGTGGCGGCGACGACGATGGCCACCACCGTGATCAGCACGACGGCCAGGCCGAGCAGTCCCCGGCGGGTGAGGGAGGGAGGGGCCCAGGAGGCGGACATGGCGGTGACCTCGACAGGAGAAGACATGGAAACTACATGAAATCATCCCTATATTCACAAATGGTGTCAAGGAAAGGCACGGAAATATGCAGAGATGCATCTTGAGCTCGGCTCGGGGGAGCGGGTGGCCTACGGTCCGGACATGGACGGACGACTTCTCGAGGGCCGGGTCACGGTGGTCACCGGTGGGGCCGGGGGCATCGGGCGGGCGACCAGTGCGCTGCTGGGCGCCGAAGGGGCCACGGTGCACGTGGTCGACGTCGACGCCGAGCGGACCGAGGAGACGGTGGCCGCGGTCGCCGGCGCGATCGGTCACGTCCTCGACGTGACCGATCCCGGGGCGGTCGCCGGCCTGGCGGCGGCCGTGGGCCGGGCCGACGTTCTGGTGAACAACGTGGGCCACTGGGTCCGGGTCATGGACTTCCTCGAGTCCGACCCGGAGCACTGGGATGCCCTGCACCAGGTCAACTTCCTGCACGTGCTGCGGGTGACCCGGGCCTTCCTGCCCGCGATGGTGGAGGCCGGGTCGGGGTCGATCGTGAACGTGTCGTCGATCGAAGGGGTCCGGGGCTACCCGCCCGACCCCGTCTACGGCGCGTACAAGGCGGCGGTGAACCACTTCACGCGGTCACTGGCGGTCCAGGTGGGGGACCGGGGCGTGCGGGTCAACGCCATCGCGCCGGACGTGACCGACTCGCTGCAGGTGCCCTACGAGCGGTTGGTGCCCGAGGACCAGCGCCACCTGTGGCCCCGCTGGGTGCCGGTGGGCCGGATGGGCATACCCGAGGACCAGGCCCGCATCGTGCTCTTCCTGGCCTCGGACCAGTCGGCGTTCCTGACCGGCCAGGTCCTCAACACCGCGGGCGGCACCGAAGCCGCCGGCGGCTGGTTCCGCACCGACCGCGGCCGCGGCGGCTGGACCAATCGCCCCGTGGACCCCTAGGGCTGGGTCCGTGCTGGCGCCTGATTGCGGCGCCCCGGCCCCTCAATCGGGCGCCAGAACGAGGAGTCCTTGTCCTAGGCCGGGCTGAGCTCGACGGGGACGCCATTGAGGACCGCGTTGCCGGACAGGGGGTCCAGCTCCGCGCCGTCGGTGAGCAGGTTGACGTTGACCCCGGGCCGCTTGCCGGCCACGGTCATCTCGACGCCGGGCAGGTCGTGGCCCCAGCCGTGGGGGAGCGACACCACCCCGGGGCGGATGGTGTCGGTCACCTCGACCGGAGCGTCCAGCGTGCCGACCCGGCTGGTGACCCGGGCGCTCGCTCCATCGGCCAGGCCGAGGCGGTCGGCGTCGGCCGGGTGGACCTGCAGGGTGCAGCGGTCCCTGCCCTTCACCAGCACCTCGACGTTGTGCATCCAGGAGTTGTTGGAGCGCACATGGCGGCGCCCGATGAGCACCATCGTCCCGTTCACCGGGACCTCGAGGCTGACGGCCAGGCGCTCGAGGTCGGCCCGGATCAGGTCACTCAGCAGCTCGACCCGGCCCGACGTGGTCTTGAGCACGCCGGGGAGGCGGGGTTCCAGGGCGCCGAGGTCGATGCCGTGCGGGTTGTCCTGGAGCCGGGCCAGGCTGAGGCCGTCGGGGTCGGTGCCGAACCCGTCGCCGTAGGGCCCGGCCCGCAGCATGAGGTCGAGCAGGCGCTCCTCAGGAGGGTGGTGGGCCACCGCGGTCCGGATCTCACCGGGGTCCCGATCCGCGATCGGCGAGTCCGGCGCGGTCTGCAGCGACGCCAGCAGTCCGTCGAAGAGCAGGTCGTCCACGACCGCAGGGTCGGCCGCCGCCCCCTGGCCGGCCGCGATGAGCGCCAGGCGGGCCAGGATCTCGTGCTCGGGGACGGCGTCGGGGTCGGGCAGTGTCGGCGGTGAGTAGTTGGCCACGTTGCGCACGGCGAGGCCGTAGAAGGCCAGGTCGTAGTGGCCCCGGGTGAGGGCCGACGGCGGCGGCAGGATCACGTCCGCGTGCCGGGAGGTCTCGTTGATGTAAGGGTCGACGGCCACATGGAAGTCGAGGTCGGCGATGGCGGCATCGAGGCGACCCCCGTCCGGGGTCGACAGCACCGGGTTGCCCGCCACCGTGACGAGGGCGCGGACCTGGTCCTCGCCGGGGGTCTCCATCTCGTCGGCGAGCGAGGCCACGGGGATCTCGCCCCGCACCTCGGGGAAGTCCCGGACCCGGCTGTTCCACCGGCCGGTGCTGAAGCCCCGGCCCCCGCCCTCGCGGCCCCGGCGACGGGAGTGGGCGGCCAACGGGAACATGGCCCCACCCGGGCGGTCGAGGTTCCCGGTGACGAGGTTCAGGGCGTCGACGGCCCAGGCCGCGAGGGTTCCGAACGACACCGTGTGGGTGCCGATGCGGCCGTAGGCCACCGCCGTCGGCGCGTCCGCGAACTCCCTGGCCAGGCGGCGGATGTCGCCGGCCGCCAGGCCGGTGACGGCGGCGACGGCCTCGGGGGTGAACGGAGCGACGGCTGCCGGGAGGTCCTCGAGGTCGTCGGTGTGGGTGCCGGCGACGCCGGCGTCACTGCGGCCCTCTTCCAGGACGACCTGGACCATGGCCAGCAGCAGGTGGGCGTCACCGCCGGGGCGGATGGCCACGTGTTCGTCAGCCTCCTCTGCGGTGCGGGTGCGACGGGGGTCCACCACCACGACCCGGCCGCCCCGGGCCCGGATGGCCTTGACCCGACCGGGGAAGTCCGGCGCCGTGCAGAGGCTGCCGTTGGACTCCCACGGGTTGGCCCCCAGCATCAGGAGGAAGTCGGTGCGGTCCAGGTCGGGGACGGGCATGGCGCCCGGGTCGCCGAAGAGCAGCCCGGAGGACACGTGCTTGGGCATCTGGTCGACGGTGCTGGCCGAGCAGAGGTTCCGGGTGCCCATGGACTGGATGAGGGGACGCAGGTAGAGCGCACCGCTCATGTGGTGCACCGACGGGTTCCCGAGGTAGAGGGCGACGGCGTTCCGGCCATGGGCGTCCCAGACCCGCGTGAGGCCCTCCTCCACGGCGGCGAAGGCCTCGTCCCAGGTCACCTCGCGCCAGCGGTCGCCGTCCTTCACGACCGGCGCCCGCAACCAGTCCGGGTCCTCGTGCAGCTGCTTGAGCGTCGAGCCCTTCGGGCAGATGAAGCCGTGGCTGAACACGTCGTCCCGGTCGCCCCGGATGCGCTTGACCCGGTCGCCTTCAAGGGTGATCTCCAGGCCACAGGTGGCCTCGCAGAGCGGGCAGGTCCGGAACGCGACTCGCTGATCCTCCGTGTCGGTCATGGCGGCATTCTCGCGCTGATCGGGTCGTAACGTGCGGGGCATGGGGGATGATCCCGAGTTGCGCTGGGAGGGCGACGTGGTGCTCGCCGACGGCGGCGTGGTCCACCTCCGGCCGATCCGGCCCCAGGACGCCGACGCCGTGGTGGCCTTCCACCAGCGCCAGTCCCCTGAGAGCCTCTACTACCGCTACTTCTCGCCCAAGCCCACGTTGACCGCGGAAGAGGTCGAGCACCTGACCTCGGTGGACCACGTGCACAACGTCGCCTTCGTCGCCTTCGACGGCGACCAGCTCATCGGCATCGGCCGCTACGACCACCTCCGGAGCAGCAACGAGGCGGAGGTGGCGTTCCAGGCGGACGAGGGTCATCAGGGTCGTGGCCTGGCCACGGTCTTCCTGGAGTACCTCATCGCGGCCGCCCGCGACGCGGGGCTGGACGGGCTCGTGGCCCAGGTCCTACCCGACAACCGCCGCATGCTGAAGGTGTTCGAACGGGCCGGCTTCGACGCCCACCGGCAGTTCGCCGACGGCGTCATCGAGGTGGAGCTCGGCTTGGCCCCCACCGACGAGGCCCGGGCGGCCATCGAGGATCGGGAGCAGCGGGCCGAGGCCCGCTCGGTGGCCGCCATCCTGGCGCCTTCGGCCGTCGCGGTGATCGCGGGGGAAGGCCCCGTCGGCGAGCCGGCTCGGGCCGCCTTCGCCCAGCTCCTGGCCCATGACTTCGCCGGACCGGTCATCCGCGTGGGGGTCCCGGCCGCGTGGGACGCCCCGGCCCGGGCCCGCATCGAGGACGTGCCGGAGGCGGTCGACCTGGCTGTGGTCGCCGTCGCCGCAGAGGACCTCCCGGACACCCTCACCGCCTGTGGGGACAAAGGCGTGCGGGGCGCCGTGCTCCTGACCCCGGCGACCGAGGCCCCGGCCGACCTGGTGGCCACGGCCCGGCGGTCCGGCCTGCGCCTGATCGGCCCCGGCGCGCTGGGCGCCGTCAACCCGGCTGCCGACGTCCGGCTGCACGCCTCGCCACTGGTAGGCGTCGTGGCCCCGGGCCCGATCGGGTTCCTCAGCCAGTCGGGCTCGCTGGCCACGGCGCTCCTGCAGCGGGCCGCCATCTTCGGCCTGGGGTTCTCGAGCGTGGTCTCGGTGGGCGACAAGGCCGATCTCTCCGCCAACGACCTCTTGCAGTACTGGGAGCACGACGCGGCCACGAGGGTCATCGCCCTCTACCTGCAGTCCTTCGGCAACCCGCGGAAGTTCAGCCGCATCGCCCGACGGGTGTCGCGGGTCAAGCCGATCGTGGCGGTGAAGAGCGGGCGGGCTCCGGTCGACCACAGCAGCGAGGAATGGCCCGACGACATGCTCGACGCCCTGATGCGCCAGACCGGCGTGATCCGGGTGGACACCACCGAGGAGCTCCTCGACGTGGCCCGGGTCCTGGCCACCCAGCCGGTCCCCACCGGCCGCGGCGTCGTGGTCGTGGCCAACCGGCGGGGGCCGGCGATGGTGGCCGCTGACGCCTGCGCGGGCGGGGGCCTCCGCGTCGACGACACGGTGGTGCTCGACGACGACGCCGGGGCCGGTGCTTGGTCCGAGGCGGTCGGCGGCGCGCTCCGTGACGGAGCCGACGCCGCGCTGGTGGTGTGGTCCGAGCCCGCGGGGGCGCTGTCGGGTCCGGTGCTCAAGGCCGTCGGTGCGGCCGCCGGTGCCGTCGGGAAGCCGGTCGTGGCCACCACGGTGGGACGGGAGCCTTCGGTCGGGGTGGTGCCCACGTTCGCGTTCCCCGAGCGAGCCGCCCGCAGCCTCGGTCGGGTGGCGGCCTACGGCGCCTGGCTGGGCCGGCCCTCCGGCGTCGTGCCGCCGTTCGACGACATCGACGTCGACGCCGCCCGGGTCCTGGTCGCCGACGTGCTGGCCGACGCCCCATCGGGTCGGTTCCTCGGCATCGAGGAGGTCGTCTCGCTCCTGGACGCCTTCGGCCTGCAGTCGCCCGGTGGGCGGGTGGTCGACGACGTCGAGACGGCGGTGATCGCCGCGGTCGAGCAGGACGGTCCGGTGGCCCTGAAGGCCCTGGGTGTCGAGCGCCTCGGCAAGGTGGAGGCGCAGGGCCTGGCCCTGGACCTCAACGACGCAGAGGAGGTCCGGGCCGCTTACGAGCGGATGGCCATGCACCTCGGCGCCCGCATGCGTCCCGCCCTGGTCCAGGCCATGGTCCCCCCGGGGGCCGATGTGCTGGTCGACCTCCACCAGCACCCACGGTGGGGTTCTACGGTGAGCCTCGGGGTCGGCGGTGCCGTGGCCCTGGCCCTCGACGACCGCGTACAGCGCGTCGTCCCGCTGACCGACCTCGATGCCGGCCGCCTCGTGGATGCCTCCCCGGTGCGGCGGCTACTCGACGACTGCGGCCCGACGGCCGATCGCGCCCAGCTCGAGGATCTGGTCCTGCGGGTCTCGGCGCTGGCGGACCTGCTTCCGGAGGTCGCCCTCTTGCGCCTCAACCCGGTGATCGTCGGCGCCGAGGTGGCCTGGATCACCGGTGCCTGGGCGAAGGTGCGACCCTGGACCCCCGGGCCCGACCCCGGCCTGAGGAGGCTGTGATGCAGGCAGTGGTACTGGCGAGCTACGGCGGTCCGGAGGTCCTGACCCTCCGCGAGGTGCCGGACCCGACCCCGGGGCCCGAGGAGGTCCTGGTGGCCGTCACCGGGACCGCGGTCAACCGGGCCGACGTGCTGCAGCGCATGGGCCTCTACCCCGGTCCGCCGGGGGAGCATGAGATCCCCGGCCTGGAGTTCGCCGGGCGGGTGGCCGGCGTCGGGGCGCGCGTCGCGGTCTGGTCCGAAGGTGACGAGGTCATGGGCATCGTCGGCGGGGGCGCGTACGCCGAGTGCCTCTGCGTCCACGAGCGCCAGGTGCTCCCGGTCCCACCGGAGTTGGGCCTGGCCGACGCCGCCGCCGTCCCCGAGGTCTTTCTCACCGCCTACGACGCTCTCGTGGTCCAGGGCGGCCTCACCTCGGGTCGCACCGCACTGGTCCACGCCGGCGCGTCGGGCGTGGGCACGGCGGCCATCCAACTGGCCCGGGCCATCGGTGCCCGCATCGTGGTGACAGCCTCGACGACCAAGGTCGCCGCCTGCGAGGCGCTGGGCGCGGATCTGGTGGTCGACTACACGCGGGACGACTTCGTGGACGCCGTGGCCGGGTTCACGGGTGGCCAGGGAGTCGACGTCGTCCTCGATGTGATCGGCGGGGACTACGTCGACCGGAACCTCCGGTGCACCCGCCCCACCGGCCGCATCATCCAGGTCGGCCTGATGGGCGCCGGCGTGGCCGAGGTGTCGGTGGGGATGCTGCTGTCGAAGCGCATCCAGCTCATCGGAACCGTGTTGCGGGCCCGACCCCTCGAAGAGAAGATCGCCGCCACCCAACGCTTCCGGGCCGAAGTCCTGCCTCGCTTCGTCGACGGCAGCCTGCGGGCCGTGGTCGACTCCCGCTACGCCCTCGCCGAGGTGGCCGAGGCCCACCGGCGCATGGAGGCCAACGCCAACACGGGAAAGCTGCTCCTCGAGCTCTAACGCTGGTGGAGGGGGACGAACTCCCGCTCGGGGGTGCCCACGTAGACCTGGCGGGGGCGGGCGATGCGCTGGCTCTGCTGGAGCATCTCCTGCCAGTGGGCCAGCCAGCCCGACACCCGGGGAATGGCGAAGAGCACCGGGAACATCTCCTGGGGGAAGCCCATGGCCTGGTAGATCAGGCCGGAGTAGAAGTCCACGTTCGGGTAGAGCTTGCGGCTGATGAAGTACTCGTCCTGGAGGGCGACCTCCTCCAGCTTGAGGGCGATGTCCAGCAGCGGGTTCTGCCCCGTGACCCGGAAGACCTCGTCGGCGGTTCGCTTGATGATCGTGGCCCGGGGGTCGTAGTTCTTGTAGACCCGGTGGCCGAAGCCTTGGAGTCGGGTCTCGCCCGCCTTCACCTTGGCGATGAAGGGATCGACGTTGTCGTAGCTGCCGATCTCCTCGAGCATCTTGATGACCGCCTCGTTGGCTCCGCCGTGGCGGGGGCCGTAGAGCGCCGACGCGGCGGCCGAGGTGGCGATGTAGGGATCGGCGTGGGCGCTGCCCACCACCCGCATGGCCGTGGTCGAACAGTTCTGCTCGTGGTCGGCGTGGAGGATGAACAGCACGTCGAGGGCCCGGGACAGCACGGGGTCGGGCTGGTAGCGGGGCTCGGCGATCTTCCACATCATCGACTGGAAGTTCTCGGTGAAGCTGAGCGAGTTGTCCGGGTAGATGAAGGGCATGCCCTGGCTGAAGCGGTAGGCCCCGGCGGCCAGCGTCGGCATCTTGGCGATCAGCCGGGTGATCTGCTCCAGCCGGTTGGCCGGGTCGTCGATGGCCTTGGCGTCCGGGTAGAAGGTCGACAGGCCGGCGACGGTGGCCACCAGGATCCCCATGGGGTGGGCGTCGTGGTGGAAGCCCTCGAGGAAGCGCTTCCGGATGTTCTCGTGGATGAAGGTGTGGGTGGTGATCTCGTGGATCCAGCCGTCGAGCTGCTCCCGGTTCGGCAGCTCGCCGTGGATGAGCAGGTAGGACACCTCGAGGTACGTGGCCCGCTCGGCCAGTTGTTCGATGGGGTAGCCGCGGTAGCGCAGGATCCCGGCCTCGCCGTCCAGCTCGCAGATGGCGCTCTCGGTGGCCGCCGTGGTGGAGAAGGCCGGGTCCAGGAACCACACGTTGGGCAGGAGCTTCGACCAGGCCGAGGCGTCCACACCGCCGTTGGTGATCGGGACCTCGATCTGCTCCCCCGTGCGGTTGTCGGTGATCGTCACGGACTCGGGCATGGTCCCGAGGTTACGTGCTCACCGCCCTGCTCAGGTAGGGGTGGGTGCGTGCAGGCCGGGTCGCTCGGCCACGCCCGTGGCCACGACCTCCAGGAGCAGGTCGCGCACGGCGGCGGCGGGGGACGAGAGCAGGCCGCGGCGGCGGTGGGCCAGGCCCACCGAGCGGGGTTGCAGGCCATCCACGGCGATGACCCGCCACGGCGTCGTGGCCCCCTCCGGCACCGGGGGGATGGCCGAGGCGGGCAGGATCGCCGCCCCGAAGCCGGCGATGACCAGGGAGGCCAGGAGCCGCATGCCATCGACCTCGGCGCGGGCCCGTAGGCGGACGCCGATCGCCGCGGACTGGATGTCCAGCTCGTCGCGGAACGCAGTGCCCACCGGCTCGAGGAGCAGGTCGTGGCCGGCGAGCTCGGCCAGGGCGACCCGCGGGGAGGCGCCCAGGGGGTGGTCCGGCGGCACGAGCAGGATGCGGTCCTCGTCGAACAGGGGCTCGGCCTGGCTCTCGAGGCTCTCGGCGGGGAGGTTGACGACGGCCAGGTCGAGGTCGCCGCGATCCACCCGGGGCAGCAGCGAGGTGGTGGTGGCGTCGACCAGCACCATGCGGACCTCGGGGTGATGCTCCTCGAGGGCCTCGAACAGGAGGGGGGCCAGCCAGCGGGCCGTGGTCCCGATCATCCCGAGCCGGGCGGTGCCCGCCACCCGGGCGCCGAGGGAGGCCACGTCGGAGGAGACGGCCTCGAGCTCGGCCCGGATGCGGATGGCCCGGGTCAGCACGGCCTCGCCCTCCTTGGTCGGCTTGCCGGTCGCCCGGTCGATCAGGGTGGCGCCGAGCTCCTTCTCGAGGCGGGCCACGTGGGTTGAGACGTTGGACTGCACGGTGTGCAGGGCCCGGGCGGCGGCGGAGAACCCACCGTGTTCGGCCACGGCCAGGAGGGCGTTGAGCTGTCGTAGGTCCATCTTGAGAAGTGATGTTACCCATCTGTAACAACTGCTTGACCGATCATGTGAATGTGTGCACAATGCGCCTACAAGCCAAGCCGAGGAACCGACCTTCCCCCAAGGTCGACTCGGCCCAGTCCCGAGGGTCGGTCCCCCCCATAGCCCTCGGGACGCAGTAATGAGGAGATCGGCTCTGCCCCCCGGAGCCGATCTCTTCGCGTTTTCCCTGGCGCCTCTCGGCGCCGCCCCTGACGGGGACGAGGGTTCCCGGTGACTGCAGGCGCTCGGCCTGAAAAATGGCGACCGGCCCTCCCAGAGACATCGGACGACCGCCGGAGCCCGCCGGATCTCCCCGTCGAACGGCCGGCCCGGCCCGTGGTCAGGGCGGGTCGTGGGCAGTAGGTTCGCCGCCATGGCTGGTGCGGCGTTCTTCGATCTCGACCGGACGTTGCTGATGGGGGCCTCGGGACCGGTCATCTCCACCGCGTTGCGGGATGCGGGGGTCATCACGGCGCCGAGGATCCCGGGCGAGGGGCTGCTGTTCAAGGTCTTCGACGTCATCGGCGAGACCATCCCCGCGATGCTGCTCACCCGCCAGGCGGCCAAGGTGGCGAAAGGTTGGGACCAGGCCACGGTGCAGGCCGCGGCCAAGGAGGCCGCGGCGGACCTGATCGACCGGGTCCTGCCCTATGCCCGGCTGCTGATCGAGCAGCACCGGGCCGAGGGTCGACCCGTCGTCATGGCCACCACCACGCCGGTCGACCTGGTCATGCCGCTGGCGGAGCTGCTCGAGCTCGATGACGTGATCGCCACCCGGTACGGCCTCGACGAGGCGGGGGGCTATGACGGCACCATCGACGGCGAGTTCGTGTGGGGCCCGGGCAAGCTCGCCGCCGTCCGGGCCTGGGCCGAGCCCCGAGGCATCCGGCTGCGGGATTCCTACGCCTACTCCGACAGCTTCTACGACATCCCGCTCCTCTCCGCGGTGGGCAGCCCGACCGCCGTCAACCCCGACATCCGCCTGGCCGGGGTGGCCGCCGTACGTCGGTGGCCCGTCTTGCACCTCGATGTGCCGCCGGGCGTGCCGAAGCTGGGCGGACTCGAACCCCAGCAGGTGCTGCAGGCCTTCGCCCGGCCCGAACTCTTCCCCTTCGCCCGCTTCCACATCGAAGGTGTCGAGCACATCCCGTCGAAGGGTGGCGGCCTCATCTGCGGCAACCACCGGAGCTACTTCGACCCGTTGGTCATGGGCATGACCCTCTCCAAGAAGGGTCGACCGGTGCGCTTCCTGGGCAAGAAGGAGGTCTTCGACGCCCCCGTGATCGGCAACATCGCCAAGGCCATGGGGGGGATCCGGGTGGATCGGGGCACCGGCTCCGACGAGCCGCTCGAGGCGGCGGCCGCCGCGCTGTCCGCAGGCCAGCTCGTGGCCCTGATGCCCCAGGGCACCATTCCCCGCGGACCCGCCTTCTTCGATCCCGCGCTGAAGGGACGCTGGGGCGCGGCTCGCCTCGCCGCCCAGACCAGGGTCCCGGTCATCCCTGTGGGGCTCTGGGGCACCGAGAAGGTCTGGCCCCGCAACGCCCGCTTGCCCGACGTCATGAACATCACCGATCCGCCGGACATCACGGTTACCGTCGGGCCCCCGGTCGAGCTCTCCTACGAGGACCCCGACCGGGACACCGCGGCGATCATGGCCGCCATCGTCGAGCTCCTGCCCCCCGAGGGCCGCGAGCACCATGAGCCCACCGGCGAAGAGCTGGCCCGGACCTACCCGTCCGGCTGGACCGGCGACCCCGACGCCGAAGTGGCGCGCCGCCCCGGCACCGACTGAGGGGGCCGGGCCCCGGTCAGGGTGCTGGCACCCCTCAGCGGGGAAGGGTCGCCCACTGTCGCACCGGGGTCCTGGGGCCTACCTTCGGCCCCGTGGGGTCCTGGTATCTCGTTCGCGCCGACCTCCGCCGTCGATGGGCGAGCGCGTCGCTCCTGGGGCTGCTGATCGGCCTCGCCGGGGCGCTGGTCGTGACGGGTGTGTCAGGGGCGCGGCGCGGGCCCGTCGCGTTCGACGAGTTCCTCGACACGTTCGGTCCGGCGGACTTCAGCGCGTTCCCGGTCGACCCCGGCGATCTCGACGACCTGGAACAGGCGGTGGCGGCCTCCCCTGGCGTCGAAGCGTGGAGCACCCGGAGCTTCGTGGTCCTCGGGGTGGTCGACGATCACGGCCGCACCGACGGTGCGTTGGGCGGCGTCTTGCCGATCGACGGTGGTACCGGCGTCGAGTGGCCGAGATTTCTGGTTGGCGGGGCGCCGGTCGGCCCCTTCGAGTTCGCGGTCAACGAAGCCGTGGCCGAGCGCCTTTCGCTGGTCCCCGGCGACGAGGTGTCCGTCGCCGTGTACGGGGCTGATCAGGTCGATCAGGTCGGCACCGAGCGTCAGGTGGTCCCGGCCCATGGCGTCGAGACGTTCACCGTCACGGGGATCGGGCGCGGCCCGTCAGACCTGCAGTTCCAGGTCTCGGGTCAGGCCGGCACGGTCTATGAACGGGAGGGCGAGAACGTCCTGTGGTCGCCGGCGCTGTGGGATCGCTTCGGCGGGGATCTGGCCAACTACGGCGCAGGGGTCCTGGGCCGCGTGGGGCCAGGTGGTGACGCAAGAGCCATCGCCGAGTCGCTCAGCGTCGCGGACGGCCCGTTCGAGGACCGGGTCTTCACCGAGGTGGGCACCGACGCCATCGCCGTGGCTCCCATCCGCCGGGTCATCGAACTGCAGTCGACGGCTCTGCTGGTCGCCACGGGTGTCCTGGCCGTCGTCGCCTCTGCCCTCGCTCTCCAGGCCCTGAGTCGGCAGCTCGCCGGGCTGGGTCTGGGGGACCCGGTCCTGGGGGCGCTCGGCTTCGACCGCCGATCGGCCGGTATGGCGGCCGGCATCTGGGGGCTGGTCGTCGCGCTGATCGCGGTACCCGTCCTCGTCGGCGGGGCATTGATCGGCTCGCTGGCCATGCCGGTCGGCGTGGCGTCCCGGGCCGACTTCTCCGAGGGCGTGATGATCGACGTCCGGATCGTCGCGGTGGCCCTCGCCCTGATCGTCAGCGTGCTCGTCACCGGGGCCGTGCTCCAGGGCCGTGGACGGCTGCGTCGGCGGCCTCCCCGCCGAGTCCAGGGTTCTCCACTGCTCCAGACGGTGGTCCGCGCGAACGGCCGGCCGGCGCCCGTCGTCGGCGCGGCGCTGAGCGCGGGCACGAGTCGGGAGGTCGCCCGTGTGCCGAACCGGACGGCGCTGCTGAGCCTGAGTGTGGGGATTGCCGGGACCGTTGCTGCGGTCGTCTTCGGTGCCAGCCTGGACCGACTCACCACCGACCCCGCCGCGTTCGGGTGGTCCTGGGACGTGACGGTGGCCAACTGCAGCACCGTGGCCTGCACCGACGAGGCAGCTGATCGTCTGGCGGGCAACCCGGACGTCGTGGCGTACACCGGACTGAACGAGAGCGACGCGCTGGTGGACGGAAAGCGGATCACCACCGCCCAGTTCCGTGTCGGCCGCGGCTGGGCGGGCGGACGCATCCTCGACGGCGCACCGCCGGTCGGGCCGAATGACATGGTCCTGGCGGAGGCCACGGCCCGTGACCTCGACGTCGACGTCGGTGACGAGGTCGACGTCGAGATCGACGGCGGCGCACCAGTGTCGTTCCGGGTGTCGGGTCTCTTCGTCCCTCCGGCGGTGTTGTCCGACAGCTTGACCTTGAGCGAGGGGGCGGGCATCACCACCGCCGGACTCCGGCGGGCGACCCCCGAGGTGGAGTCCGACCTGAGCAGGCGCTCGCAGTACTTCCTGGTCACCTTCGACCCCGACGTCGATCGGGATGAGGCGATGGCCCGGCTTCGTGAGGACTTCGCCGCGACCATCCTCGAGCCGGTTCGCACCGCTGACATCGAAGGGGTCTACCGCCTCCGCCAACTCCCGGCCCTGCTGGCCGCCCTGGTCGCCTTCCTCGCGCTGGTCACCCTCGTGCACTTCGTGGTCGTCACAGCTCGCCGGCGTCGAACGGCCCTGGCCAGCCTCCAGGCCCTCGGTGGTGGTCGCGGGCTCGGCCGCGGCGTCCTCGCCTGGCACGCGATCCTCGTGGTGTCCGCCGGCCTTGCCATCGGTCTGCCGATCGGCGTCGTCGTCGGGCGTATCGGCTGGGTGGTGGGGGCCGATGCCCTCGAGGTACCCATGGATCCGGTCACGCCGGTGGTCGCCTTGGTGCTCGTCGGCTCCGCGGTGGTCGTCTTCGCATTGGCGCTAGGCGTGGCCTCGTACGGTCTCCGCGCCCGGTCACCGGCCCTCGCCCTACGCGGGGACTGATTCGTCAGGCGTCGGCGACGCGC